>CAVVML010000023.1:0-194994 GCA_963749265.1 uncultured Acidobacteriota bacterium
TTTCACCCGCTCCTCTTTTCGAAGCGGCGCGAGAACGGCGGCCTGCCGGACGCGGCCGTGCTCGCGCCGTACGCCGTGTTCGCCGCGGCGTTCCTTCCGTACGTCGCGGCCCTCGACAAAATTGTGGACAACGTCTTCCTCTACGGCGGCCGGCTTTCGGGGCCCGTGCTCGAGCGAGGCGGGGGAATCCAGAGCCTTCTCGAGCTTTCGCCGCGGCGGCCGATCCTCTTCGCGCTGATCCTGCTCGCGGCCGTCGCCTGGGCCCTTCGGGAGACGCGCGCCTGGGAGCTCGCGCGCGCGAGCCTGCTTCTCTTTCTCGTGCTCCTGTGTTTCTCGCCGTCCTACGGGGTCCAGTACCTCGTCTGGCCCATCGCCCTCGGCTCGCTGTATCCCTCGGCGGCCTACGGCGTGTTCACGCTGGCGGGCGCTCTGTACCATTCGTCGGCGCCGGAAAGCGTGGCGATTCCCTGGCCCATCCGCGCGACGCCTGCGGCAACCTGGCTCGCCGCCGTCGTCTGGCTCGTTACCGAGACCGTCCGGGGCCGGAGGGCCCTTCGCGGGAATCCGGATTCCGTGTCTGCTGCATGACGACGACGTCGCGGCTCCGCGCCAGCTCGCGCACGCGACCCGAGGCCCGGAGGGAGTCCATCAGCGCCGGAGTCGCGTAGGGCGGCGGGATCACGAGGAAGAGCCGGCCTCCCTCCGGAAGGCCGGCCAGCTCCTGCTCGATCGCCCGGGCATCCGCGTCCGCGGGAAGCGCGGGGACGAACCATCCCGGATGCGCCTCGATCTCGCGGGGCAGGGCGCGGACGCGGGCCGGAAGTCGGCCGCGCTCGGCCTCGAGGCGAAGCGGGAGGTAGAACCCGCCCGCCGCGACGACCACGTCGGCCGGGCGGGCCGTCGCGAGCAGGGCCGCCGTGACGTCCCCCGCGGGGATCGCGGCCGGGCGGAGCACGACGGCGCAGGTCGCGGCCACGCCGAAAAGGGCGGCGGCCGTGCCTCCGCCGCGGGACGTCCGGCTTTCGCCGGCTGCGCGCGCGACGCCCCAGATCCAGACGGGAAGCACGGCCATCTCGGAGCGGCCCGCGAACGCGACCGGTCTCCAGGCTCCCGCGCAAAGAGCTCCGCCGAGCACGAGCACCGTGAAGACGAGAGCCCGGCGGACCTCGGCGTCGCCGCGCGCGACGGCGACGTGCGCGGCCGCGCCGAGCAGCACGATCCCCGCGGCGACGCCTGCGAGAAAGATCGCCGTCGGCGGGGGACCGCCGAAGGGGCCCGGCACGCGACCCACGCCGCCGAGCGCGGAGAGAAATCCGGCGACAGATCCGCTCACCGACTCCCGCATCCAGCCGGTGGCTTCGGGCGGCTGCCCGCGCAGCACCGGAAGCCAGGGAACGAACACCGCCGCTCCCGCCGCGAGTGCCACGGCGGAGCGGAAGCGGCGGGCAGCGAGCGCGAGAAGGACGAGAGCGCCGACGGAGAAGATCGCGAGGTAGTGGCAGTAGAGCGCGGCCGCCGCGGCGGCCGCTCCCGCGACGAGGCGCGAGGGCGTCTCGTCTCCCGTGAGCGTCAGCAGAAATGCCGCAAGTCCGAAAAGGCCGAGCAGGGCGTAGGGCCTCGCTTCCGCCGCGTACAGCGTGAGGAGCAGAGCGCACGACGCGAGACCGACGAACACGCGGCGGCAGACTCCGCGCGGGAGCGTGCGCGTGGCCGCGAGGATCGCGAGCGCCGCCGCGAAGGACGGCAGGCGAAGCAGCCAGCCGGCGTCGCCGGAACGCTCGGCGAGCGCGGCGAAGGGTTTCTCGAGAACGTAGAAGCCGGGCGGCCCGGAGTCGAGTCGGAGCGCCGCGAGCAATTCCGCGAGCGGGAGTCGCGCCGCCCACGCCGTGAAGATTTCGTCGAACCACAGAGGCCGCTCGAAGAGGAGCAGGACGCGCGCCGCGAGGGAGACCGCCGCGAGGAGAACGAGGGCCCGCGCGGCGGTCCACCGGCTTCCGACTTCGGGTTCGATGCCTTATCCTAACGCCGGAGTGGATTCGAAGCCGGCCTCGACGAAACGAATCCGATTCCCGTTCCTCCCGGCCGGCCTCTTCGCCCTTCTCCTTCTCGCCGTTTACGCGGATCCGCTCTTCGCTCGCCGGAACTTCGTCGGGCGCGATCTCATCGCGTTCGGCCTGCCGATGGAGAAGATGGTCCACGACGCCTGGGCCCGCGGCCGTTTGCCGGTCTGGAGCGAAGACCTTTCCGGCGGCCGCCCTCTGCTGGCGAACCCGAGCTCCGGCTCCCTGTATCCCATGCGTCCGCTTCTTTCGCGGCTTCCGTTTCCGGCGGCCATGCGCGTCTTCCCGGTGGCGCAGTGGTTTCTCGGAGGTCTCGGCATGCTCCTGGCCCTCCGGGCTCTCGGCGCGTCCGCGTCCGCGGGCTGGATCGCCGCGGCGACGTTCGTGTTCTCGGGAGTCGCGATCTCTCTGGTCTGCTACCTCCCGAATCTTCCCGCCGCGACGCTGCTCCCATGGGTGCTCTGGGCCGCGGCCCGGCCGGCGCGGGGAATCGGGGGCCGCGCGGTTCCTTTCGGGATCGTGTTCGGCCTGCTCTTCCTTCTGGGCGAGGCGTTCGTCGTCGCGATCGGGCTCCTCGTCGCGGTCCTCTGGATCGCCTGCGAGGTCGGAAAGCCGGAACGCCTCCGCGAGATGGGACGGCTCGTCGCGGGTCTCGGGCTCGCCGCGCTGTTCGCCGCGCCCCAGATCGTCGCGACGGCGCTGCTGGTGCCCGAGACGTATCGGGCCGTGACGGGATTTCCGGTTCGGGAGGCGCTCGTCTTCACGCTCTCGCCATGGCGGCTCGCCGAGCTCGTCGTGCCTTACCCCTTCGGCAATTTCTGGACGCTGGACGAGCGCGACGTGTGGAGCTCGGCCGCGTTCCGGCCCCTGTACTCCACGATCTACTGCGGCGCCTTCGCCGTCGTTGCCCTGGTGGCGCTTCGCAAGGATCGCGGGCCCGGCTCGCGGTTCGCCCGCGCGTTGTTCCTGGTCGGCGCCGTGCTCGCGATCGTCTTCCGGTTCGTCCCCGAAAGCCTCCGCGAGAAGACGTCCTGGATCCCTTTGCGCCACCCCGAGAAGTTCTCGGCGGCCATCGTCCTCGGCCTCGCAGTTCTCGCCGGCCTCGCGGTCGACCGGTTCCGCTCCGGCCTGCGGCGGCCGGCCTGGATCCTGTGGGGGGCAGCGATCCTCGCCGCCGCCGCCGTCGTCGCGACGAGGTTCCCGGCGCGCATCGGCGCGGTCGCGGCGAGCTGGACGGGGGCCGCTCCCGGCGCGGCTCTCGACGCCGGCAATTCCGTGGCGGCGGCGCTCGCCGAAGCGGGTCTCCTCTGGACGTTGACCGTCCTCGGCATCGCGCTCCTGCCCGGCCGGCGGGGGGCGCTCGTGGCCGGCGTCGCGATCCTCACCCTCGTGCCCATCGCGGCGAATCGTCGGATCGCGAGAACGGCCCACGAAGCGAGCGTTCTCGGTCCCACGACATTCGCGCGGACGATCGCGCGGCGAGATCCGCAAGGCGCGTTCCGCACCCTGGACGAGAGGGTCTACCTTTCCCTGTCGCCGCTCTCGGCCGTGCCGTTCGGCGATCCGTACCGGATCGAGGCCGATCGACAGGCCTGGTACTGGGCGACGCCGGCGCTCTGGCATCGCGGCACGGTGCTGAACCTCGATCCCGACATCGGGGATCTCTCCCGGATGAGCAGCCTGCGCCGCGCATCGGGCTTCGCGGCGGATGCGTCCTCCGGCGCGCCCTTCGGCAGCCTCTCGCTGCGATTCGGCATTCGTTACCGGGACCAGCCGCCGCTGCCCGGCTTCGCGCGGTTCGGCGGGGACCACTTGAGGGACTGGGACGAGAACCCGGAGGCGCTTCCGGACATGCGTCTCCTCGAAGGCTGGCGGGAAGAGCCCGGGCCCGTGGAGGCCCTGCGCGCGCTCCCGGCCCTCTCGCCGGGGGAAGTCGTCGTCGAGACCGGAGACCGCGCGGCCGGGGCGGCGAGGCCGGGACGCCTCGCGGTTCTCGAGAAGAGCCCGGAGCGCCTGCGCCTCGCCACGGAGAACCCCGACCCGACCTGGCTCTTCGTCTTGCGGGGCTTCTGGCCGTACCGCGCGATCCTCGTCGACGGAGAGAAGGCGACGGCCGCGCCGGCGCAGCTCGCCTTCTCCGCGCTGCGCCTCGCCCCCGGACGCCACGAGATCGAATGGCGGGAGGAAGCCCCGGGCCTCGCGCTTTCGCGGTGGGGGCCGGTGCTCTTCGCGCTCGCCTCCGCGGTCCTGCTCCGAAGAAGGCCGGCCGAGGACGCGCGATCGTGAAAGCGCTCGTGAACGTCAACGTCAAGGCGCGCGTCCGGAGGCTTCTTCCGGGAATCTTCTTCGCGGCCCTCGTGCTCGTGGCGTACGCGGACCCGCTGCTGACGCGCCGCACCTTCGTGGGGCGGGACATCGTTCCTTACAACATCCCGCTCGAAAACGTCGTGCACGACGCCTGGAGCCGGGGACGCCTGCCGGTCTGGTGGGACGCCGTGTCCGGGGGGCGGCCGCTGCTTCCCAATCCCAACGCCGGCGTTTTCTACCCGCTCCGGCCGGTCCTCTCGGCGCTGCCGTTCCCGACGGCGATGCGGATCTTCCCGGTGTTCCACTGGATCCTGGGCGGCCTCGGCATGCTGCTTCTCGCGCGGGCTATCGGAGGCTCGAGGGGCGCGGCCTGGGTCTCCGCGGTCAGCTTCGCGTTCTCGGGCGTGATCGTTTCGGAGGTCTTCTACAGCAACTTCCAGCCGGGAGCGAGCCTGCTCCCGTGGACGCTGTGGGCGCTCGTGCGCCCCGAAACGCGGCCGGGGCGGCGCGTCATGGCGATCGCGCTGGTGTACGCGGCGCTCCTGCTCGCGGGCGACGTGTTCTCGCTGACGCTCGCCGTGCTCGGCGGCGCTCTCTGGATTCTTCTCGAGACGCCGCCGCCGGAGCGCGGCCGCCGCGGCATCGACCTCGGGCTCGGCCTGCTCGCCGCGTTCCTGCTCGCTCTGCCTCAGGTCCTCGCGACGGCGCTGCTCGCTCCGGAGACTCGCCGCATCATCGGAGGCCTCTCGCTCGGAGGCGCCCTGGATTTTTCGACTCCCATCTGGCGGCTCTCCGAGTTTTTCGTGCCCTTCCCGACCGGCGAGACCTGGTCGACGGACGCCGCGTGGGACTGGGGCACGCGCGTCGTCCGGCATTTCTTCTCCACGCTCTTCGTCGGACCGATCGCGCTCGCCGGGCTCCTCCGGGGAAAACGCAATCCGCCGACGGGATGGAAGTTCGCCCGGACGCTTCTCGCCGTCGCCGTCGTGTTCGCCGTCGCGGGCCGGTTCGTGCCGGACGCATGGAAGTCGCTGCCGTCACCGATCCCGCTGCGCTACCCCGAGAAATTCATGGTCGGGGCGACGTTCGCCCTGGCGCTCGCGGCGGGCATGGCGTTCGACCGGTGGCGCCAGTTCCGCACCGGCGGACGCGGGCTCCTCGCGGTCGCGGGCGGTCTCACGCTGCTCGCCGTCGCCGCGGCCCTCGCTCCCGAGGCCGCCGGGCGTCTGGCCGTCTCCCTCACTCGCGGCGCCCCGGAGCTCGTCCCCCTTGCGGCCCGCGCGCTGCCTCCCGCGCTGGCGATCGGCGGGCTCCTCTGGGCGGCGACGGCCATCGCCGCCGACCTCGCGGCCGGCCGGGGCCGCGCCGCCGGGACGGTCCCGCTCATTCTGCTGACGGCGGTCCCGCTGTTCGCCAACCGGCCGGTCGCGCAGACGGCGCACGAAGGAACGGTCTTTCCGCCGACGGCGTTCGCACGGAGCCATCGCTCACCGCGATCCCGCCGGCCGCTTCCGGGCCCTCGACGAGACGCTCTATCGGCCCGTCTCGCCGCTTCTCGCGGAGTCGATGCGCGCCGATCCCGCGGGCTCCGAGTTGTACCGCCAGTCCTGGTACTACTTCACGCAGACGATCTGGAAGCGGGGAACGGTGTTGAACGTGGATCTCGACGCGGGCGACCTCTCGCGGATCGAGAGCCTGCGCCGCCTCGCGGTCGTCGCCGCGTCGCAGACGGATTCGGGGCCGTTCTTCTCGACGCTGTCGATGCGATACGCGATCCGCTTCCGCGACCAGCAGCCGATCGCGGGCTTCCGGCGTTTCGGCGGCGACGCGTTTCGCTCCTGGGACGAGAACCCGGGCGCGCTGCCGGACATCCGGCTCGCCTCGAGCTGGCGCGAGGCTTCGGGCCCGGTCGACGCTCTGGGCACGCTGCCCGGGCTGCCCGCCGAGGAGATCGTCGTCGAGACCGGAGAGCGCGGCGCGCCGGGCACGCGCGGCCGGGGAAGCTGCGCATCCGCGAAAGAAGTCCGGAGCGTCTTCTCCTCGAGACGGAGGCCCCGGATCCGACCTGGCTCTTCGTCCTCCGCGGCGACTGGAGCTATCGGACCGTCGAGATCGACGGAGCTCCCGGTCGAGACGTATCCCGCGCAGCTCGCGTTCACCGCCGTGCCGGTGCCGGAGGGCGCCCACCGGATCGAATGGCGCGAGAGGGCGCCGGGTCTCGAGATCTCGCGGTACGGTCCGCTCGCGGGCGTTCTGCTTCTTCTCGTGACGGCGCGGCGCCGGCGGGCCGAGTGAGCGCAGCGGTTCCCGCGGGTCGCGCTCCGGGGGTCCGGGGGGCGCCGGCGCTCCCCGCCGGAGGCAGCTTCGCGACGCCGTGCTCCTCACGGCCCTGGTCTGTCTGCTGTACGCCGATCCGTTGCTGGTCCGCCGGAACTTCAGCGGCCGGGACCTGATCGCCTACAACCTTCCGCTCGAAAAGAGCGTTCACGACGCCTGGGCGCGCGGCCGGCTTCCGGTCTGGACGCCCGAGGTCTCCGGAGGGAGGCCTCTCGCCCCGAATCCCAACGCCGGCGCTCTCTATCCGCTGCGCGCGCTGCTCGCGCCTCTGCCCCTGCCGCTCGCCGTGCGCATGTTCCCGGTCCTGCACTGGGCCGCGGCCGGGATCGGCATGCTCGTGCTGTGCGCGGCGCATGGGACGCTCGCGCGGGGCCGCGTGGGTCGCGGCGGTGACCTACGTCTTCTCGGGCGTTTCGGTCGCCGAGGCGTTTTTTCCCCACATCCAGCCGGGGATGGCTCTTCTGCCGTGGATCGTGTGGGCGGCCGCGCGACGGACCGGCTCGCCGGCCTCCCGCCTCGCGGTGCTCGCGCTTCTCTTCGCTCTCGACTTCCTGGCCGCGGACGTCTTCACGATTGCCGTGGCGATCGCCTCGGCCGCGCTCTGGATTGCGCTCGAGGAAGAGCCGCGCGTCGGCTCTCCGGCGCGCCGGTGCTCTCGCGGGGGCCGTCGCGCTCGGAGCGCTCGCCGCGGCGCCCCAGATCGTGGCGACGGCGCTGTGGATCCCGCACACCAACCGGGCGGTGCTCGGGATGACGCTCGGCGACGTCCTGCTCTTCTCGATTCATCCCTGGAGGCTGCTCGAGCTCGCCGCGCCGCACCTCCTCGGTGGTCCCATCTGGGAGCTCGACGTCCGCCCGCTCTGGGGACATCCGCTCCATAACGGCCGCCCGAGCGGAATCTTTCCGACCCTCTACGCCGGGGCGTTCGCGCTCGTCGCGGTGTTTCTGGCCTGGAGGTCGCGGTCCCGCGGCGCCCGTTTCGCGCGCGTTCTTCTCTGCCTGTCTCTCGCGGCGGCGGTGGTGCCGAGCCTGCTTCCGGAGAGCGCGAAGTCGCTCTCCGCTCCGCTGCCACTGCGGAATCCCGAGAAGCTCGCCGTCGCCGCGACGCTGGCCCTCGCGCTGTTCGCGGCGATCGCGTTCGACGCCTGGAAGGAGCGGCCTCGGCGGGACCGTTTCGAGCGCGCGCTCCTGGCCGTGGGCGCGGCGTTCGCCGTCCTCGCGGCCTTCGCGGCGTTCCGGCCGGAACGCGCCGGAACCCTCGCGATCTTCCTGATCCGCGGAGATCCGGCCCGCGCGCCGCTCGCCGCGGCCAGCCTTCCTCGCGCGCTATCGGAAGCCGGTCTCCTCTGGATGGCGACGGTCGTGGCCCTCGACGCGCTCGGCGCGCGGACACGACGGGGCCAGGCCGTGGCGCTGGCGCTTCTGACGCTCGTCCCGGTGGCGGCGAACCGCCGCATCGCCCGTTCGTTCACGGAAGGAGAAGTCTTCGGTCCCACCGCCTTCGCGCGGTTCGTCGCTCGCCGCGATCCCGAAGGCGCGTACCGGACGCTCGGAGAATCGTTCCTGCTTCCCCCTCGAAGCTGGCCCGCTCCCAGGCGGGGGTCGCGCTCTCGGAGTCCGAGTTCTCCCGACGGACGTGGTACCAGCAGACGCCCGTGTTCTGGGCGCGGGGAACCGTTCTCAACGAGGACTTCGACGCGGGCGATCTTTCGCGCGTCGAGAGTCTGCGGCGAGTGGCCGGCCGCGCGACGGGATACGCGACTCATCGGTGTTCTTCGGAGCTCTCGGCCTGCGGCACGGGATCCGCTTTCGCGATCAGGAGCCGATCGCCGGTTACCGCGAAGTCCGCGGAGACGCTCTCCAGGCCTGGGACGAGAACCCCGGTGCGTTTCCGGACATCCGCCTGCTCGAGACCTGGCGCGAGGCCGCGGATCCGGTCGAGGCGCTCGGCGCGATCCCCCGCCTCGCGGAAGGAGAAGTCGTTCTCGAGAGCGGTCGCTCGGCGCCGGGCCGCGCCCGCGGCGGCACGGTTCGGGTCGTCGAGAGGACGGCCGAGCGATTGACGCTGGACCTGGACGCTCCGGACCCGACCTGGCTCTTCGTGCTCCGGGCGTTCTGGCCCTATCGCACGACTCGAGCTCGACGGCTCTCCCGTCGAAGCCGTTCCGGCGCAGCTCGGCTTTTCGGCCGTGCCGATCCCCGCGGGCCGCTTCGCGGCTGGTGTGGCGGGAGGAGCTGCCGGGAATCCGAATCTCACGCTGGGGCCCGCTGGTGTTCGGGATGATTGTCGCGGGTCTGCTTGTTGCGCACTCGCGTCGGAGGACAACATGAAAAGGATCCTGGCGGCGGCGGCCGTGCTGCCGCTCGTGTGGGCGTGCTCACGCAAGCCCGCGGTCCCTCCCGGAGAGCTCGCCGACGTGCGGCGTCCGGCCGAGGAATGGCTGCGCGACGAGTCGATCCGGACTCCTTCAGGAGTATGTGCGCATCGACACAACCGCCGCGCGCGGCGAGGTGGAGGGCGCCGAGTTCTTCCGCCGCCTCTTCGAGTGCGAGGAGATCGAAACGGAGGTCGTCTGCCCGGCCCCCGGCCGCTGCAACGTGCTCGCGCGCGTGCCGGGCCGCCGCCGCGACGGCGCTCTGCTGCTCCTCAACCACATCGACGTGGTCGATGCCTACGCGCCCTACTGGAAATCGGCCCAGCCCTTCGAGGGAAAGCTGGAAAAGGGGTTCCTCTACGGCCGCGGCGTGTACGACATGAAGTCCCTGGGTCTCGCGCAGGCGCTGGCGCTGGTGCAGCTCCAGAGGAAGGGCATCGTGCCGGAAACCGACATCCTCTTTCTCGGCGAGGCCGACGAGGAGCTCGGCCAGAAGTGGGGCGCCCGCTGGCTTCTGGAGAATCGGCCGGACTGGTTTTCGGGCGTCGCCCAGGTCCTCAACGAGGGCGGAACGACCGAGGTCATCCTGCGAGAACCGGTCTTCTGGGGGATCGAGACGCTGCAGGCGGGCTACGCGCTCGCGGAGTTCGAAACGCCGGACGAGCCCGCGCTGAAGGCCTTCGCCGCGAAGCACAAGAAGATCCCGGCGCCGCTCTTCCGAGCCTCACCCTCACGTCGTCATGGGATTCGACATGATCGCCAATCGCCTGACGCCGCCGCTCACGGATTCCGCTCCGGCACCTGGACCGCGTGCGCGCCGACCCCGCGGAGCTCGCGATCCTTCCCAACCGCTACGGAAGCTTTCTCGAGCCGCGCGCGGACTGGTCTCCAGGTGTACCGCCACCCGGCGCATCCGGAGCGAGGCCGGATGTACGTGGCGATCTCGGTGCCTCCCGGTGTTTCGCCCGGAGCGTTCCTTCAGCCGATCCTGCAGGAGGCCCGGCAGAACGGCTTTACCGTTCTCACCACGATGATCGGGGAGGTCGGCGCCGCGAGCCCGTACCCGACGCCGTTCACGGACCTTCTGAAGCGCGTGACGGAGGCGCGTTACCCGGGTGTCCCGTTCGGCCCGATTCCGACCTACGGGGGCTATACGACCTCGACCCTTCTGCGCCAGAAAGGGATTCCGACGTACGGCTTTCAGCCGATCGTCACCAACATCACGGACACCGCTCGGCGCCACGGCAACGACGAGAGGATCTATCCTGCGCGACTACGTGAACGGCGTGTCGCTGCTTTCGGAGGTGGTGGAGGAGTACGCGCGATTCCCGCCCGCGCCGGCCGCTCGGTGAGGCCGGTGACCTGGGCGAAAGATGTCATCGGTCCTGCGGCCGCTTGACACAAAACGACAGGATCGGGCCGTCCGTCCTTCTCCAAGACTCTGGAAATAATGGACTTATGAACGAAGGGGATCTGGCCTGAAGCTTGCCTTCTCTGACGGCAACCAACAAAAAGGGAGGGAAGTTTCATGAAGAAACGGGAGTCCGGTTTTACCCTGATCGAGCTGCTGATCGTCATCGCGATCATCGGCATCCTGGCGGCCATTGCGATTCCGAACCTGCTCAACGCGGTCCAGCGCGGTAAGCAGAAGCGGACGATGAGCGACATGCGCGCGCTCGCGACGGCAGTCGAGGCGTACGCGGTCGACAACAACAGCTATCCCCAGGCGACGTGCGCGACGGGTCTCTGGACGACCGCCGACCAGACGCTGGCGACGAACTCGTTCACGAACCTTTCGCCGACGTACATCGCCCAGGCGCCCAAGATCGACGGCTGGGGCTCGTTCCTCCGCTACGGTTCGGACGCTCCTGGAAACAACTACGCGATCGGTTCGGGCGGCCGCAACAAGACGTTCGCGACGGCGTTCTGCGGCACGACGACCAACTTCAACGACGACATCTACTACGCGAACGGCACGTTCATCCAGTGGCCGGAAGGCACCCAGTTCTGAGCCTTCCTCCCCGAGAGCGGACTCTCAGAGGCCCCGAGCAATCGGGGCCTCTTTCTTTTGATGAAGTGCCAACCGGCGTCAACTTCGCACTCCGGCCCGAGCGACAAAAGACGTAAGGCCGGAAATGTGCGGGATGCCCCAAGTCGCTTGAGATCAACGGGTTAGCCTGGAAGGCTCCTTGGCCTGCCTCTTGCTGATCCCCCTTGAGAGTTTCGATTACAAAAAGAGGTTCAATTGCAAAAGGGGAGCACGAAAGTCATGAAGAAGCGGGAGTCCGGTTTTACTCTGATCGAGCTGCTGATCGTCATCGCGATCATCGGCATCCTGGCGGCCATCGCGATTCCGAACCTGCTCAACGCGGTCCAGCGCGGCAAGCAGAAGCGGACGATGAGCGACATGCGCGCGCTCGCGACGGCGGTCGAGGCGTACGCGGTCGACAACAACAGCTATCCGCAGGCGACGTGCGCGACGGGTCTCTGGACGACCGCCGACCAGACGCTGGCGACGAACTCGTTCTCGAACCTTTCGCCGACGTACATCGCCCAGGCGCCGAAGATCGACGGCTGGGGCGAGTTCCTCCGCTACGGTTCGGACGCTCCCGGAAACAACTACGCGATCGGTTCGGGCGGCCGCAACAAGACGTTCGCGACGGCGTTCTGCGGCACGACGACCAACTTCAACGACGACATCTACTACTCGAACGGCACGTTCATCCAGTGGCCGGAAGGCACCCAGTTCTGAGCCTTCCTTCCCGAGACGGATTCTCGAGAGGCCCCGAGCAATCGGGGCCTTTTTCTTTTGGCTCGCTCTCCTGGTGCCTCGACGAAGAGTGTCAGGGGCGGCGACCCGGAGTGGCACACGCGATTGCGGATCGGTCCACAAGCCATCTGAATCTACGAGATGGTTTGCAGCGATCTCGTTCTGGCTTCGGTCTTGCTCAGAAAGACAGCAACCGACGACGGAGGCAAGGCCCATGAGACAGCGCCGAGAGTCCGGCTTCACCCTGATCGAGCTGCTGATCGTCATCGCGATCATCGGCATCCTGGCGGCCATCGCGATTCCGAACCTGCTCAACGCGGTCCAGCGCGGCAAGCAGAAGCGGACGATGAGCGACATGCGCGCGCTCGCGACGGCGGTCGAGGCGTACGCGGTCGACAACAACACGTATCCGCAGGCGTCGTGCGCGAGCGGTCTCTGGACGACGGCGGACATGACGCTGGCGACGAACTCGTTCTCGAACCTCTCGCCGACCTACATCGCCCAGGCGCCCAGGATCGACGGCTGGGGCGAGTTCCTGCAGATACGGCTCCAACGTTCCCAACGACAGCTATGCGATCGCTTCGGGCGGCCGCAACAAGACGCTCGTCGCGGCGTTCTGCGGCACGACGACGAACTTCAACGACGACATCTACTACTTGAACGGCACGTTCGTCCAGTGGCCGGAAGGCACGCAGTTCTGACGCCGATTCCGTCTCGGCAGATCTCAGTCACGCACGTTTTCGCGTCGGCCCCGCTCCGGCGGGGCCGTCGTTGTTTAGAGGCGCGCCGCTACAATAGCCTGGTGCTGCTGCGCCGCCGTCTGGTCTCGGGGGTCTGCGCGGCCGCGGCGCTCCTTCCGGCGCTCTTCTGGCTGCTTCCCGGCCCTCGCGCGCGGCCAGGCGCCGACCCTCCGCGATCAGGGCGACTTCTTCTATCCGCTGAAGCTCTACACCGCGGACCGCCTGCGCGCGGGCGAGATCCCGCTCTGGAACCCTCTCTCCGGAACGGGCGAGCCGTGGCTCGCCAACGGCCAGTCGGGAGTGTTCTATCCGCCGACGCTGGCTCTTCCTCCTGCCCTCGCCGGGCCTGGCGGGAGGACTCTTTCTCCTGCTGCATTTCGCGATCGCGGCCTGGGGAGCGCGGCGGTTTCTGAAGGAGGAGAACGTCTCGGACGCGGGCGCGCTCCTCGGCGCCGCCGCGTTCGCCGCCTCGGGCTTCGCCGCCTCGTTCTCGGTGTTCTGGAATCACTTCGGCGCGTTCGCGTACCTGCCGTGGATCGCGGCGCTCGCGCGCTCCGGTTTGCGGACGCGCGCCTCGGTGCTCGGCCTCGGCGCTCTCGTCGGGCTTCAGGCGATGGCGGGAAGCCCCGAGATGTCGGCGGCGTCGGTCCTTCTCGCGCTGGCGCTGGCCGTCGACCCGCGCGCGCCTTTCCGGAGCCCGTCGTTCCGGTGCCGCGCTGGTCAGGCTCTGCGGCGCTGCGGCGCCGCGGTCCTTCTCGGGCTCGCTCTGGCGGCCTGGGTGCTCGTGCCGATGGCCGAGCTGTCGGCGCGATCGGACCGGCGGGAGCCGCTGCCCGCGCACGCGCGCGACCTCGGCGCGCTGGGCTGGACCGACCTGCTCTCGACTCGCGGGCTTCACGCCGGCGTTCTTCGGCGGCACGTATCTCGCCTCGCTCTTTCTGCCGCCGTTCGTCCTCGTCGCGGCCGCGGCGGCGTTCGGCGAGGGGCATCGCCGGCGGCTCGTCCTCCTGCTCGCCGTCGTTCGCTGCGGTCGGCATCCTGCTTTCGATCCACGGCCCGCCCGGGTCGTGGCTCCGCGCGCTGCCGCCCCTGGACCGCGTGCGATACGCCAGCAAGTGGCTGGCGTGGACGGCGTTCTCCGTCGCGATGCTCGCGGGCCTGGGCCTGGACGCGCTGCGCTTCGCGTCGGGGTCGGAGTCCGGCGGCTCCGGCTTCTCGTCGGCGTCTTCTCCGTCGCCGCTCTCGCGTCGCGGCGCTCGCGCCTCTGCCGTTTCCGGTGCGCCTCGCCTGCGCCGTCGGGAGCGCGGCCGTCGGGCTCCTGGCGCTCGGGAGTCGGGACGCCGTCGCTGGGCGGGCGCGCTCGCTCGCCGGCACGGCGAGCGCGGCGCTCGTCGCGGCGCCTCGCTCTGGGTGTCGCCGGCGTTCCCCGATTCGCGCCCGAGAGCGGTGTCCGACTGTGCCCGCCGGCGCTCGAGGCGCTCGCGCGCATCCCGGGCCGCATCCTCACGCCGCCGATGGGCCCGCTCGCGGCCTGGGCCGTGCGGGACGGACGTTCGACGCCGCCGCGCTCGCGCGGCAGCGCGAGGCGCTCCTCGGCTACACGAACCTGACCTGCCGCATTCCCGACGGTGCGCACGGCGGCGCCGTTGCCGACGGCGGCCTCGGCGGCGATGCAGGCTTCGTTCGATCGCGGCGGACACGGCGCTGCCGGCGCGGCGCCGCGAGCGCCCGGGCGCTCTGGACGCCGTTTCCTCCCGAGAACCTCGGCTCGCGCAAGGTCGGGGACTTCTACCGCGCGCCGCTCGGCCCTACCGGCCGCGGCTCTCGTTCGTGCGGAGCTATCGCATCGAGGCGGACCCGGCGCGGGCCTGGCAGCGCGTGGCCGCCGGGGAGATCGATTTCGCCCGGGAGGTCCTGCTCGACCGCCGCCCCGAGCCGGAGCCCGGCACATCGACCGCGACGCTTTCCGACGCGCGCCATGCTCCTCGCGCGGCTCGCCGAGGATCGGCCCGGAGCGCGTGGTCGCCGAGCTGACGACGGCGAAGCCCGGGACTGCTCGTCGTCGACGGATCTGCACTATCCGGGCTGGATCGCGGAGGAGGACGGCCGGCGGCTGCCGATCCTGCGCGCCGACGGCTGGTTCCGCGCCGTGGCTCTTCCGGCCGGCACGCACACGGTGGTCTTCCGTTATCGGCCGTACTCCTTCTACGCGGGCGCGGCCGTCTCGGCCGCGGCTCTGCTCGTCCTTCTCGTTCTCTGGCACCGGGGCGAGCCGATCCGCTGGGCCGCCGCGACTTCGTGACGTTCGAGACGCTCCACCAGACTCTGCCCGGTCTCGCGGTGGCGGGCCTTCTCGGCCTGATCGTCGGCAGCTTCCTGAACGTCGTCATCCACCGGCTGCCCCGGGGCGAGTCCATCGTCTCGCCGCCCTCGCGCTGCCCCTCGTGCGGAGCGCGGGTCGCGCCGTTCGACAACGTGCCCGTCCTCTCCTGGATCGTTCTCGGCGGCCGGTGCCGGAGCTGTCGCGCTCGATCTCGATCCGCTACCCGCTGGTCGAGCTCGCGAACGGAGTCCTCTGGGTGCTCGTCGCCTGCACCGCGCCGTCCTGGGGCGACGCCGCGACCGGGGCGTTTCTGGCTCGGCTTGCCTGGCGCCTCGCGGCGATCGACTCGACCACCAGATCCTGCCGGACTGGATCACGCTGCCCGGGATCGCCGTCGGCCTCGCGCTCTCGTTCGTCTCGGTGCGACGCACGCCGCTCGAGGCGGTTCTCGGCGCGGCGCTGGGCGCGGGAGGACTCTTCCTCCTCGCGTTTGCATACGAAAAGATCACCGGCCAGGAGGGCATGGGTCTCGGCGACGTCAAGATGCTCGGGATGGTCGGCGCGCTTCTCGGACCGGCGGGCGTCGTCGTCACCGTGCTTCTCGCGTCGGTGTCGGGGAGCATCGTCGGTGCTCGCCTGGATCCTGCTGAAGCGGGGCGGCAGCGCAAGACGCAGCTTCCGATTCGGCGTCGTTCCTCGCGCTCGGCGCGGTCGCTCGCCTGGTTCTTCGGCGAGCCTCTCGTCGACCTGGTATCGGACGCTGTTTCAGAGGCCCGCATGACGCGAGCCAGCGGAGCGGGTCCCGAAGTCCTTCCGGCGGGAGTCGCGCCTCTTTCTCTGGGTCGCGCTGCTGCTGATCCTCTTTCTGAACTTCCTGACGCTCATCTTCTTCCGCAACGCCGTGGCCTGG
Organism: uncultured Acidobacteriota bacterium; assembly: GCA_963749265.1. Lineage (GTDB taxonomy): Bacteria > Acidobacteriota > Thermoanaerobaculia > UBA5066 > Gp7-AA6 > DAHUXD01. Next base: position 15,823 of record CAVVML010000023.1, read on the forward strand.
GGCCGGGAGGAGGCGGAGCGGCGCACGGCCGAGATCCTCCGGCGGGTCGCTCTCTCCGCGGCGCGGCCGGAGGCTGCCGAAGAGGCGATGGAGCGCAGCGCGATCGAGCCGGACGTGGCGTTCATCGCCACCTACGACGAGAACGGCCGCCGGCTCACCTCGGTCGGCCCGGGGCCGCCCGAAGCGCCGCGCGAGCTGCCGGGCCCGCGGCCCCCCGCCGGCCGGGTGGTCCACGAGTGGCGGTCGAGTCCGCCGCTCCTGTTCTCGGCGTTCTCGACCGGGCATCGCTACTACACGATCGCCGTCGATCCCGGCGCAGGCGCGGCGCTCACCGTCTACGCGCGCCGGCTTTCGATCTTCGTGCCGCTCGCGGGGGTCGTCGCTCGTCGTCCTCGCGGGCTTCTATCTCCGCTCGCTCCTGAAACCCTACGAGCGGCTGCTCGAGGCGGCCGGCGCCGCTCCCGCGGCGGGGACGCGGCCGACGGCGCGAGCAGGGCGACGAGCGGCAGTTCCTGCTGTCGCGATTCGAGTCCACGATCGAGGCCCTGCACGAGAAGGAGCGCGAGCTCGAGCGCCTCGCCAAGCGCGAGAAGGACCGCGCCGACGACCTCGAGACGGCCGCCCGCACGCTCTCGCGCAACCTCCCGACGGGGCTGCTCTCGGTGGATCCGGGCGGCGCCGTCGTCGAGATCAACGAGTCGGGCCGGGAGATCCTCAAGCTCGCGCGCGACGGCCGCGGCGAGGACTACGAGCGTCTGCTCGCCGAGGCGCCCGAGTTTCGCGCTCTCGTCGCCGACGTGCTCGAGAACCGGGCCGTCGCCGGGCGGCGCGAGGCGCGGTGGCGCCGCGCCGGCGAGGAGGAGCGGATCCTCGGCGTGACCGCGACGCCCGCCGAGGGCGGCGACGGCCGGTTCCTCGGCGCCGTGGCCCTCTTCTCGGATCTGACCGAGATCCGACGGCTCGAGGGCCGGATCGCGCTGGTGCGGCACCTCGCGGATCTCGGCGAAGTCTCCGCCGGAGCGGCGCACGAGTTCCGCAACGCCGCGGCCGCGATCGACGGCTACGCGGACCTGGCCCTGCGCGTGCACTCCGCCGAGCCCGACAAGGCCGCCGAGTACGTCCGCGCGATCCGGCGCGAGGCCCAGGAGATGAGCCGCGTCACGAGCGACTTCCTTCTCTTCGCGAAGCCCGAGACGTTCTCGCCGGAGCCGGTGGATCTGGAATCCGTCGCCGAGGCCGTCTGCGCCGAGACCGAGCGCGCTCATCCCGGGCTCACGGTCGGGAGGGACGGGCGAGTTCCCGCCGGTCGGCGGCTCGTCGGTCCTGCTGCGGCGCGCCCTCGCGAACCTGCTCCGCAACGCCGCCGAGGCGACGCCCGACGCGCGCTGGAAGGAGCCCGACGCCGTCGTGCTCGCGGGCGCGCGGGGCGAGAAGGAGACCGCGCTCTCCGTGTGGGACCGCGGGCCCGGCGTCGACGCCGCCGAGCGCGAGAAGATCTTCCTGCCGTTCTACTCCTCGAAGCCCGGCGGCTCGGGGTTCGGGCTCGCGATCGTGGCCCGCATCGCCGAGCTCCACGGCGGGACGGTCGAAGTGTCCAGCCGGCCGGGCGGGGGAGCGGTCTTTACGCTGCGGATCCCGGTCGTAGCGCTCTCTTCTTCGCGAGTCGCCGGCGATCGTCTTCTTGAAGGACTCCTTGTCGATCGCCCGGTCGAGGGCCTCGTCCGGCTCGACGAGACCGTTGCTGGACGAGCTCGGTCAGCGACTGATCCATCGAGATCATGCCTCGCGACCTTGCCGGTCGCGATCATGTTGTTGATCAGGGCGGTCTTGCCCTCGCGGATCGCGTTGGAGAGCGCGCTCGAGCCGAGGAGGATCTCGAAGGCCGGCACCCGCCCGCCGCCTTTCTTGCGGAGGAGCTGCTGGGCGACGACGCCGCGCAGGACCTCGGCGAGGACGATGCGCACCTGCTCCTGCTCGGCCGCGGGGAAGGCGTCGATGATGCGGTCGACGGCCTTGGCCGCGGAGTTCGTGTGGACCGTGGCGAAGACGAGCAGGCCGGTCTCGCGCCGCCGTCAGCGCCATGCGCATCGTCTCGAGATCCCGCATCTCGCCGACGAGCAGACAGTCGGGGTCCTCGCGGATCGCCGCCTTCACGCCCTCGGCGAAGCTCGGGACGTCCGGGCCGATCTCGCGCTGCGTGAAGACCGACTTGTCGTTGGTGTGGACGAACTCGATGGGGTCTTCGATCGTCACGACGTGGTGCGCGAGCCGCTTGTTCATGCGGTCGAGGATCGCCGCCAGGCTGGTCGACTTGCCGCTGCCGGTCGGACCGGTGACGAGGATCAGGCCGCGCTGGACCGCGTAGAGGCCGGCGATCGGCGCCGGCAGGTTCGAGGTCCTCGGCCGTCGGAACGCGCGAGGGGATCAGCCGGAAGACGGCGGCCGAGCCGCGCTCCTGCCGGAAGAGGTTCACGCGGAAGCGCGCCTGCTTGCCCATCTGGTAGGCGAAGTCGACGTCGCCGGTTTCCCGGTAGGCCTCCCAGATCCGCGGCGGCGTGATCGGACCGACGAGGTTGAAGAAGTCGCCTTCGGTCAGGACGCGGTAGCGCATCCTCTCGAGCTCGCCGTCGATCCGCACGACCGGAGGCGATCCGACCGAGAGGTGGAGGTCCGAGCCGTTCCGCTTGGGCAGGATCGCGAGGAAGCGGTCGATCCGGTTGGTGCCGACCGAGAGGACGTCGACCTCGCCGACCTGCTTCGTCTTCGTGTCGAGCCGGCGGCGGCGCGGCGGAGCTCGGCGGCGCTCACGCCGCGCGCCCCTTCCTCCGCCAGGAACGGCTCGAAGGCGTCCTTGCGCTGCGCGCGGTCCTAGGCCACGCGCGGCTCGATGATGCCCTCCTGGACCAGCTGCAGCAGGGCCCCGTCCATGAGCTGCATGCCCGACGCCGGCGCCCGTCTGGATCGCCGTCGGAATCTGGAAGGTCTTCGCGTCGCGGATCAGGCCGCCGACGGCGGGCGTGTTCCGCAGGATCTCGAAGGCCGCGACGCGGCCCGGTCCGTCCCGCCGCGGCAGGAGCGACTGCGAGATCACGGCCTTCAGCGAGTCGGCGACCATCATGCCGGATCTGGCCCTGCTGGTCGGGCGGGAAGGCGTTGATGATGCGGTCGACCGTCGAGGAGGCCGTCGTCGTGTGCAGCGTCGCGAGCACGAGGTGGCCGGTCTCGGAGGCCGTGATGGCGAGCGAGATCGTCTCGAGGTCGCGCATCTCGCCGACGAGGATCACGTCCGGGATCCTCGCGCAGCGACTGGCGGAGGGCCTTCGCGAAGGACCTCGAGTGCGCCGGGATCTCGCGCTGGTTGACCAGCGACTCCTTGTTCGCGTGGACGTACTCGATCGGGTCCTCGACCGTGATGATGTGGCCGCGCTCGGTCTCGTTGATCCGGTCGACCAGGGCGGCGAGCGTCGTCGTCTTGCCGCAGCCCGCGGGGCCGGTGACGAGGATCAGGCCCTGCGAGTAGGTCGTGATCTCCCAGATCGACTCCGGCAGGCCCACGTCCGTCAGGTTCGGGATCTCGTAGGGCACCAGGCGGAGGACCGCGTTCAGGCCCTTCCGCTCGTAGAAGACGTTCGTGCGGAAGCGGCCGAGCTCCGCGTCCTTGTGGCAGAAGTCGACCTGGCGCCGCGTCTCGAGCTCGGCCGCGCGCTCCGTCTCCGAGGATCGGGCAGGATCCACGCCTCGCATCTGCGCCTCGGTCGGCTCGGGCATGGGGAGCGGCGTCAGCCGGCCGTAGATGCGGAGGCGCGGGACCGTGCCCGTGCCCAGGTGCAGGTCCGAGGCCGACGACCGCCCGGGCGTGGCGGAGCAGGTCGGCGAGCGAGGGCTCGGCGTTCGATGCGAAGTCGAACGGCGCGAAGACGCGCGCCGACGCGGGCGCCGACGACGTCGGCCTCGCCGGCGCGCTGGCGCACGAGCCGCGCGGCCTTGTCCTTGACGAGCGGGCTCGGGTCGACCTGGACGATCTTCTGGAGGAGCGGCCCGACCTTGCGGGTCCTGGATCTTCGCGAAGGCGTCGAGGATCTCGAGCCGCAGGTCCGTGAAGGCCGTCGCCTGCTTGTAGGCCTCGAGCAGGGCCGGCAGGGCCTGGGGCGTTCCCCACGCGCCGAGCGCGGCCGCCGCGGAGAGGTTGGACTCGGGGTCCTGGAGCATCTTGAGCAGGTGGGGGAGCGCCGACTCGTCGCGGATCTCGGCCAGCGTCATCGCGGCGCGGTCGCGCAGCCACCAGTCCTGGCCCGACGAGGAACCGGATGCAGTGCGGAACGACCTCGGGGGAGCGGATGGTGACGGCGATCGACGCGGCGAGCGCGGCCTCCTGCGGGTCGGACGATTGCCCGCGATCGAGAAAGGCTCGGATGAACTGCGGCCCGAGCTCGCGCAGCGCCTCGACCGCGCGGTCCTTGGCCGGGCCGTAGGTGCTCGCGGAACGTGCGCAGGAAGGCGTCCGCGATCGACCGCGGCTCCTGCGTCGCGATGATCTTCGAGGCGAGCTGGCGCACCTTCGGGTTCGCGTCGGAGAGCAGGGGCAGGACCTCGTCGCTCCAGGTCTGGGACTTCGCGAGGAGCGGTCCGAGCGCGGCGATGGCCGCGTCGCGCATCCGGCTCGAGTCGTTGCGGCAGTGGCGGAGAAGCGGCCCGATGTGCGACTCGTCCGGGAACTTGGCGAGGAGGCGCGATCGCCCGGAAGCGGATGTCCTCGTCGTCGTCCTCGAGCGCCTGCAGAGCGAGATTGGCGGTGCGCGCCGAGGCCGTCGCCTCCACGATGGAAAAGGCCTTCTTGCGGACCGCCGGAGTCCGGGAGCGTGGAGAAGACCTTCGCCAGCCAGGGCAGGACCCGCTCGTTCGGGTTTTCTTCGGAGGTGGTCGAGGGCGGCGTGGACCACGGCGGGGTCCTGGTGCGAGAGAAACCCCTGCAGCTTCTCGAGGAACGCCCCGCCCGCCAGGAGCTCGAGCGCGCTCATGGCCTGGCGGCGGACGGCTTCGGTCCGCGAGCCGAGGTGAGGGAAGAGCGCAGCCGAGGCCGCCTCGTAGGGAACCCGCTTCAGGAAGGCGATCCCCGCCTGGCGGAGGGCCGGATCCGTCTCGACGGCCATCCAGGCGACGTCCTCGGGTTCGACGTTCGGCGCGGCGCCCAGCGTGCTGCAGCAACTCGTCCCGCTCCGCCTCGTTTCTCCAGCGCCGGGCGTGGAGTCGGTCCAGCAGGGTATCGAGCTCGGATGCCTTTCGCTTGGTGGGCCACATGGGGGGTGTCGAGCCAGTGTAGGGGGTCGGGAAGCGGGAAGGAAGCTGTCAGCTTTCGAGCGATCTGCTTTCAGCTCTGGCGCCGCGGCTGGTCTGTCGCTGACGGCCGACAGCGGACGGCTCCGAGGCGTTACCAGGGGTAACAAAAAGGCGCACACCGGCCTGTTCCAGATCACAGCTCCCGACTTCGTATATAATTGCGGCCTAACAGCTTAGTCAACAATCGAGGTCCCGGGCATGAGAATCGCTCCACATCGTGGCGAAATGCTCCATGCATCGTGTGCATCGTCTTCGCGGAGGCGCGAGCGCGGCTTCTCGATCATCGAGATCCTGATCGTGATGGCCATCATCGCCGTCCTCGCGCTTGCCGCGGCGCCGTGGTTCGCGAAGATCTCCCAGCGCAACGAGGTCAAGAGCGCGGGAAGCGAGCTGGCGATCACGCTGGCGGCGGCCCGGATGCGCGCCGTCAAGCGGAACCTCCCGGCGCGCGTCGTGATCACGCGGGCGACCGGCTCGCAGGGCTTCCACCTCGTCGAGACGTTCGAGGAAGTCATCCCGACGCCGATCAAGGTCGCAGGAGGCGCGCATCTCCGCCCGGGTCGACTTCCCGCCGTCCGGCGACTCCCGGACCGTATGGGCCGACGCAATCCGACGCGTCGTCACCTTCGGGCCGGACGGCCGCGTGCTCAGGCGGCCGCCGTTACTTCACGATCCGCGGCCCGCGTCGGCGCCGGGACCCAGAACGATCTGCCCGTCGAGGTGTCCGCCAACGGAAAGATCGAGGTCCTCAAGCCCAACCCGACGAACACAACTGCCGGGAGGAGGGGGACCGAGTGGCACTGAACGCCTCCGCCGGCGCGAAGCCGGCCTGACTCTCGTCGAGATGCTGATCGCCGTGGCTCTCCTCGGCATCGTGCTCCTCGGGATCGCGCCGCTCTTCATCTCGAGCATGCGGTTCAACTACAGCGCCTTCGAGTACACGAGCATCCACAACCTCGCCCGCGACAGGCTCGAACAGCTCATGAACCTTCCGTTCAACAACCAGCAGCTCGCCCAGGGTGCGTACGTCAACGACCTCCCGACGACGATGCCGGACCCCGCGACGGGGATTCCGCCCTCGAACGTCAAGAACCTGCTCGAGCGCACCTACAGCGTCGACAACTTCACGACGGCTCCGCCTCTGGCCGCGGGCGACAACTTCATCCTCACGGCCGTCGGGGCGGGAACGCCGTGCGACTTCAAGCGGATCGACGTCACCGTCCGCTCGACCTCGGGCGGCACGAACTTCGGGATCGGCGCGCGCACCGCGCGGGTGTCCGGCTTCCTCCGGAACCCCGATCCCGCGGGCAACTGCAACTAGAGCCATGACCATGCGTTCAAACGAACCGCCGCCGCGAATCCGGTTTCACGCTCGTCGAGATGATCGTCGTCACGATGCTTCTCGCGATCGCGATGGTCGGCCTGCTCGCCGTCTTCGACGCGAGCGCCCGCATCAACAAGAACGAGACCGACGTGGCCGACGCGCAGGGCGCCGTCCGCTACGGCATCTACCAGATGACGCGCGCCATCCGCATGGCCGGCGCGGGCGGTCTCTACGTCACGCAGGCCGTCCTGAACCACAACGACCGCGGTCTCACGGGAATCGCGCCGGCCGGCGCCTCCTACGACAACGCGACGGGCGTGACCGTCACGGACACCACGGCCGGCAAGACCTATGCGGTGCGCGAGGGCACCGACATGATCGAGATCCGGGGCGTCATCCTGTCGCCTCTGATCGGTTTCGATCAGCAGACGGGCTGCAACGGCTGCACCGGCTCGCAGTCGCTCAACGTGCTGCCCATTACCGGCAACCCCATCATCGGACAGCACGTCAACGACGACGCGACGAACCGTCCGCAGTTCGCGGCGGTCGACACGTACACCGCGAGCGCCACGAACGCTCGACCGATGCTGGTCATCGTCGAGGACGGGAACACCGACCTCCACGTCGCCTGCTCGGATCCGACGCCCGGCGGCGTCACGCGGTATCCCCAGGCGCTCTACAACGTCGGCGTGATCACGGCCCCGACGGATCTCGCCGGCCAGACCTTCAATGCGGTCGACTTCGGCGGCACGATCGGGCCGCGCTTCAACACCGAGCTGCCGTCCACGACCGGTCTGGGCGAGCCGGCCCAGGCGATCCAGAAGATCCGCCGGGCCGGCGTTCTGGACGACTTCATCTTCTTCATCACGACGGATCCCGGACACCGATCCCACCGGCATCCACCCGTTCCTGGCCCAGGGAACGCGGCGCGGCAACGCGTTCGAGGTCGTGAGGCTCGCCGAGGACGTCGAAGACATGCAGGTCGCCTACGGCGTCGACGGGATCATCACCGGCGCGACCGACAACGCGCTCACGGTCCAGCCCGCCGGTCGCGCCGGCCCTGAACGTCGACCCGAACGTCTCGACGGTCGTCGACGGCGACGAGTGGGTTCCCAACGTGACCGGCGAGGACGCGCCGGTCGACAGCGACTTCCAGCAGCAGCAGCCGTTCGTCGCGGGGCACGCCGGCACCGCGTTCGCCCAGCACTGCCCCCGCCTCCACGGCGTGATGGTCTCGCTGCTCGCGAAGGCGAAGGACTCGGACCCGACCTACCGCGGCGCGGCCTCGCAGGGCTACCAGATCATGAACTCGACCGCGGCGCCGATCACGCCGGGCAACTACCGGCGCCGCGTGCAGACGATCAAGGTCAACCTCCGCAACTACGCTTTTCAGGGATAGAGCGTTCCAGTGACGAGCATGAGACGCCGACACCGAGAACCGCCGCGAGCGCGGCGCCGCCCTCGTCGTCGCGATCCTCGTTCTCGCGATCCTGACCGTCATCGGGATCGCGCTGATGCTGATCACCTCGACCGAGGCGCGCATCGCCGCGAACGAGTGGTCCATCAACCGCGCGTTCTACTCCTCGGACGCCGGCATCCGCTGGGCCGCCGTCGAGCTCGGCGACCCGCGCGGCTTCCTGACGCGGCCGGAGTTCGGCGCGGCCGGCGCGCCCAACCTCTTCGGCACCGTCCTCTTCAACATGTCGAGCCACCGGTTCCGCCAGGGGACCGGTTTCCTCGGAACCGACGACATCGAGGTGCGCGTGATGTACCCGGGCCGCCTGGGCCGCCGGCCCTACCGGGGCGGCATCATCAACGAGCAGGGCTCGCGCGCCCAGTACATGTACGCGTTCGAGGTGCGTTCCACCGGCGCCCAGGACGACGCCTTCCTGCAGTACTCCAAGGCACTCGTGGCTGATGCGGAGATCGGGCCTCTTCCGGCCCGGTTGCCGTTCTGAGGAGACGCCCCATGCGACGCGACACCCAGCGGAGATCTCGAGGGCTGTTCGGATTCGTGGAACGCCACCGCGTGGCGACCACGTTCGTGGCCCTCTTCCTCGTCTCGTCGCCCGCACGACCCGACGATCGGCAGCTCCTTCAGGCCAACGCCGGCGCCCCCACGAACGTCCTCGATCATCCTGGACTCGTCGTACTCCATGAACAACGAGTTCTCGGACACCTATCGGCTGCCCGCGTTCCTGGACGACTTCATCTATCCCGAAGGCACCACCACCGCCGGTCGGTTCCAAGTTCGCGGTCGCCAAGCGCGTTCTGCGCAAGGTCATGACGAGCGCCGCGGGCGTGAACTGGGCGTTCACGACGTACCGCAACCCCGACCCGACGTTCGGCGCCGCGGACACGTCCGCCCTGGCCAACGCCGGCGACCCGCCGCGCGGCTATCCGATCGGCGGCGCCAAGACGGCCGGCCAGGCCCTGGAGAACGGCGGCGTCGAGTGGCTGTACTTCGCCGACCGCTCGTGGGCGGCAGCCCGATCAGCTCCGCCTTCCCGTCGGCTCTCTGGCCCGACATCCAGCAGGGCCGCTTTCTGCAGATGGGCCACAAGGTCATGCGGCTCTACGGCACAGCTGGGCCAGCCCGACCAGGGGCCGTTCCCGCCCGGGATTCCGCCGGTCAACCCCGACCCGCGCTTCCCGTATCCCGGCGCGACCCTGATCCCGGGCAGCTGGCGCGGCGCCTTCGGTCCGCACGGCCTGGACGAAGGGCATGGTCATCTACCGGAGCCCGCAGCGTCCCGGCCGCGAGCTGCGGATGCAGATCGTGACCGGCAACTACTCCGATCCGCTCGTCGTCGTGCGCGTCGACGAGTACGGCCCGCCGCCCGACACGCCGACGCCGACTCCGACGGACACGCCGACCTTCACGCCGAGCAACACGGCGACGTTCACGCCGTCGGAGACGCCGACGTACACCCCGACGAACACGCCGACCAACACCGCGACGCCGACGGATACGCCCACGCCGACGGCGACGGCCACGAACACCAATACGCCGTCGAACACGCCGACGAGCACGAACACGAATACGCCGTCGGCCACGAACACGGCCTCGGCGACGCCGACGCCGACCTCCACGGCCACGTCGACGGCCACGTTCACGCCGTCGCTCACGCGGACGGCCACCTTCACCGGCACCGCCACGAACACGCCGTCCCAGACGTCGACGCGCACGGCGACCTTCACGGCAACTCAGACGTTCACCCCGTCGAGCACGCGGACGGCCACGCGGACGTTCACCGCGACATTCACGCCGCAACGCCCACGCGGACGTTCACGCAACGACGTTCACGCCCACCGGCACGAACACGCCGACGAACACGTTCACCGCGACGCGGACGTTCACGCGCGACGAACACGCCGACCAACACCAACACCGTGACGCGGACGTTTACGGGCACCGCAACCTTCACGCGCACGGCGACGAACACGCCGTCGAACACGAACACGCCGTCCCGCACCAATACGCCGACGAACACGTTCACGGCGACGAACACGCCGTCGAACACGGCGACGCGCACCGCGACGCGCACGGCGACGAACACGTTCACCCCGTCCAACACGGCCACGCGCACCGCGACGCGGACGGCGACCAACACGCCGACGCAACACGAACACGCCGTCCAGCACGGCGACGTTCACGGCCTCGAACACGGCGACGCGCACGGCGACGAACACCGCGACGAACACGGCAACCAACACGCGCGACCCACACGGCGACGCGCACGCCGACGCGGACGCCGACCAACACGCCGACGCTCGTCCCGACGGACCCCGGCGGCGCGATGCCGCGGAAGAGCATCCTGCCGGTCTTCGCGAACTGGCTGGCCCCGGTCGTCCGCGGTCTCTTCGCGATGGTCCCGCCGCCTCCGCCGGCCGGGCCCGTGCCCGGGCATCCCGTCCTCCTACACGGGCGGCGGTCAGCTCGTCTGCGCGCCCTGCCCCTATGACAACAGCCGCCTGTGCTCCTTCGTCGACACGAACGGCGACGGCATCATCGATCCGGGCGAGCCGGCTCCGGCGAACCTGATCCCGCTGCCGGCGTCGCCGAACTTCATGCGCGGCTTCGACGACCCGCAGGCGGATCCGGACACCTCGCTCGACGTTCCTCCAGACGGTGGAGATCGAGTACGTGCGCGGCGATCTGTACGACCTGCCGCCCGCAGTACATCGCGGACGACGTGGCCTCGGGCAATCCGCCCTGGGGCTCCTGCCCGAGCCTGACCCTCGGCTGCTCGGCCGCGCCCGACAACGACGCGGACGGCAAGTCCGACACCGGGACCATCGGCAATCGCCACAACCAGGGCGCGTACTCGGCGATCTCGGACAAGGACCGCCCGCGGCCCTTCGGCCAGGTCCCGAGCGACGCGTTCGCGGGTCCCTCGTGCCCGCTCGGAATCCTGGGCTGCGACCCCTACTCGCAGGACTGCGGCGGTCTCGCCCACTTCAACACGTTCAAGGGTTTCCCGGGCACGGCGCCCGCGGCCCTCGGCCCGCCGGACGCCTCGCCTCCGGCCGTCTATCCGCAGCACGAACCGGCTTCGCCCGAGGATTGGCCGATCGTGCCCTTCCGCCGCGAGTGGCTCGGCACCGACTACCCGGGCGGCAACTCGCCGGAGAGCGCCGATCAAGCGGCTCCTCCGCTTCACGACCTCGATCGTCAGCTACAACTCGGCGGCGGACGCGGCCTCCGCGTACCGCCTCGAGGAGGACGCCAAGGAAGTCGCGGTCACGGCTTCGTGCACGCCGCTCGCCGGAGCGCTCCTCGACGCCTACAACTACTTCAACAACAGCGTCTTCGAGCCGCCGACCAACAGCGGCCCGCCGGATCCGGCGATCGATTGCCGCAACTACATCATCGTGCTCATCACCGACGGACACGACGAGGCCGGTTCCGATCCCTGCACCGGCGGAACCACGGGCCGCGGTCCGGCCGGCGATCTCGGAGCGATCGCTCCTGCCCGAGAGCGCCTCGGGCCGCCGCGCCGCCGCGCAGGCTCAGGATCCCGAGCGTGCGCGTCAAGGGCATTCCGGTCTACGTCGTCGGCCTGAACACGAACCCGTCGTTCTTCCCGGCCCTGAACTGCATCGCCGACGAGAGCGGCGGCCAGCTCTTCGCGGCCACAGACGAGGACGACCTGAAGGACGTCCTGCAATCCCTCCTCGACTTCAAGCGGAGCGCCAACTTCTTCGCGTCGCCGTCTCTCCCGGCCTTCGCCGGAGGCTTCGGCGACACGGCCCAGATCGGCGCCGTCGTGCCCAGCCACTTGAACGAGAACGGCGACCTCTCGAGCTGGTCCGTCTGGAGCGGCACGGTCAAGAGCTACCAGCTCGACTCGAACGGTCTGATTCCGGTCGTCACCGCTGCGCCCGCGACCGTCGACCCCGACGCCGACGAGCGGCGGCCCGACCGCGACGCCCGCCGTGGGCACGCCGACGCCGACGCCCGTCGATCACTGCCGGTCCTTTTCCCGGACGAGACCGACCCGAACAACGTCAGCCAGGCGGCCCGCAAGCCGGTCTGGAGCGCCGGCCGCGTCCTCGGCTACACGAACCCGGTTCCGAGCCTGGCGGCCAACGCCGTGCCTGCGGCGGCCTCACCGGCCGGCCGCGCGCCCGCGATCTCCGTCTGGCCGGGGCGCAAGATGATCTTCTCCCGCGCGGTCGCGAACGTTGTTCCGGACGCGCGCGAGGATTTCCTGCCGGACACCGGCACCTGCGGCGGCGGTCACGAGCGCCTGCTTCGACGGCCCTGATGACCGACATGGGCCTGGATCCCGCCTCGACGACCGACCAGGATCTGGCGCGTGCTGACGGTTCAGTTCCTGCGGGGCGGCAAAACGAATTTCGGCAGCCGCGACGAGATCCTGAACGACGCCTCGATTCGACCGGCCACGATCGGGACGATCGGCCCGGCGACCGGCGAGGAACAGCGGTACTCCTACTTCTACCAGGACGACGCGCCCGCGCCGGGAGACCCGCCGCAGGTGCGCACCGACGACGACGGGTCGCCGCCGGCCGGCTACGCGCACAAGATGGGAGACATCTTCCACTCCGAGCTTCTGCTGCTCGAGCCGCCGCGGTACTTCCAGTACCTCTCGGCCAACGTGCAGCCGCGCACGAGCTCGTCGACGACAGGCGAGGCCTATCTCGACTTCGCGAACCGCCAGGCCAAACGGCGCAAGGTGCTGTTCGCCGGCGCCAACGACGGCTTCCTGCACGCCTTCGACGGCGGCGTCTGGAACCGCGACACGGTCAACTTCAACCAGACCTTCGATCTCGGAACCGGACGCGAGATCTTCGCGTACTCGCCGACGAGCCTGCTCGCCGACAAGTTCACGAACCTGCTGAACTTCCCGCCGCTGCCGCAGTACTTCGTGGACGGCTCCGTGGCGTCGGCCGACGTCTGGGTCGACCCCGAGTTCACCGGCACGCCGGACGAAACCGAACGCGCCTGGCGCACGGTCCTCGTCGGCGGTCTCCGCCAGGGCGGGCACGGCTACTACGCCCTCGACGTGACGCAGCCCGACGACATCGACACGAACACCGCATCCGCGACGTTCGGAGAGATGACGGGCAACAAGGACGCCTCGCCGGGCTGTCTCGACGGCGCCGGCACGAGCTGCGTCGCGGGTGCGGCGTGCCAACCGCGAGTACCCGTCGGTCATGTGGGTCTTCGACGACGCTCGGCGCGGCCTGCTCGGATGCGTGCGGGACCGTCGGCGCGCCCCTCGGCGAGACCTGGTCGCGCCCGGTCATCGGGCGGATCAAGGTCGTCGACTCGGCCAGTCCGACCGCGGACGCCGGCGGGTTCGACGATCGCTACGTCGCGATCTTCGGCGGCGGCTTCGATCCCAGCTTCACCGCGGGCGACGACGTGGCCACCAAGCTCGGCACCGGCGCCGTGGTCCAGGGCCGCGCCTTCTACGTCGTGGACATCGAGACGGGCGCGATCCTCTACAAGATGCAGAGAGGCGTGAACGGCGCCGGCGCCAACGTGGACTTCGCTCCGATGCCCGCGGCGCCCTCGGTCGCGGACTACAACGACGACGGCTATCTCGACGTGGCCTACATCGGCGACGTCAACGGCCAGATGTGGCGCATCGACCTCACGCCGGATGCCTCGTCGACGCCGATTCGGGGCGAGATCGCGAGCGGCCAGCTCCACGGATACGAGCCGTTCCTCCTCTTCGACGGCTGCGAGGTCTCCGGCACGGCCTGCACCAGCCAGAAGCCGATCTTCTTCGAGCCGGGCATCGTCTTACGTCGGCGGCTCCGGAGCTCCGCCGCTCCTCGGGATCGCGTTCGGCACGGGCAACCGCGCGGAGCATCGCCCGACCCGAACGCGCAGGCTCAGGACTTCTTCTACGTCGTGGATTCGGGCCAGACGACGACGACCTTCGTGCAAGACCGACCTGCACGACCTGACGCCGCCCTCGGGCTCGGTGTGCGCCGTTGCCGTACACCGGCCCCTGCGCGGACGCCGTCAATGGCTTCCGACTCGTCTACGGCTCCTCGAACGAGAAGACGACCTCGACCACCTTCTCCACGCAGGGTTACCTCTCCCTGGTCACGTTCACGCCGGATTCGGTCTCGCCGTGCGCCACCAACGGCGTCTCGTACCGCTACCGGTTCTTCTTCCTGACGGGTCAGGGCTACTTCGGGACGGCCGGCAACATCGACGATTACCGGGAGGACCTGGGCGAAGGCATGGCCGCCATTCAGCAGTCGGTCTCGCCCGACGGCGATATAATCGACACCGTGCTCTACTCCGGCGGCGGCATCCGTCAGGACGTGACGCCGGGCAGCGTCCACACCATCGAGCAGAACTGGAAGGAACAGCAGTGAGCCGCATTCACAGGGTCGCTGCTGCCGTCGCCGCCGCGCTCTTCGTGGCGGCGGCGGGCTCTGGCTCTGGCCGACGTCGTCGTCCTCAAGGGCGGCACCGTCGTTCCGCTGAAGCAGGCCTGGGTGCGCCGCGGCAACACGGCGTACCTGACCCGCGCCGACGGCACGCTGCTCTCCGTTCCGGTGACCGAGATCGACCGGGAGGCCACGGCCGCCGCCAACCAGGCGGCCGCGGCGGCCGCTCCGCGCGCCGCGCCGAGTCGGCGCCGGCGTCCACACCGGCCGAGGCCGCCCGGGCCACGCGCGGATACCTCCGGCCCGAAAGCCAAGGTCCGCATCACCGACGCGGACGTTTCCCACCCGATGGACCTCGGAACTCCCGAGGAGGCCAAGGGCGAGGCCGCGCCGGCCGGAGCCCCGGGCGCCGCGCGCGTCGAGGTCGCGGACTACACGCAGGAATTGAGAGGGGACGCTCTCACCGTCAAGGGAACGCTCCGAAATCCCACGCAGACTCCGGCGGAAAGCGTTCGGATGACGGTGGCCGCCATCGACGAAAAGGGCGAGCCGATCGATTCGGCGGAGCGCGTACCTCTCGAAGGGAAGCATCGCATCCGGCCAGACGGTCGAGTTCACGACCACCATCAACGTGGGCCAGAAGACGGTCGCCACGCTGCGCTTCAACCCGCAGTGGGCCGCCCCGAAGCCGCCCGCCGCCCACGCCCCGTCCCGCTTCGGCGCCGGCGGCCTCTGGAGGCACGGCGGCCGCCCCGGCGCCCCGGCCCACCCCTTACGGGCGCGGCGTGCTCTACGCGGCTCCCGTCGCGAATGCGCCCTCCCAGGCGCCCGCCGACGGCAAGACCGGCTACATTCCCGGGGCCACGAGCCCGGACAACCAGCCCAAGCCTCCCAGCCGCTGAGACGCCGGGTCCGCCGGGCGACTGCGCTGGCCGGACGCGCCTCCGAGTCGCGATGCACGGTCCTCAGAGCTCGGCGGTTCATACTTTGTCCAGACCATGTCGCGCATCCTGATCGTCGAGGACAAGGACTCCCTGCGCACGATGCTCGAGGAGATGCTGAAGGCCGAGGGTCTGCGCGTCGAGTGCGCGGCCACCGGGACGGCCGCGGTGGAGCGACTGCGGGCCGGAGAGCGGTTCGACCTGGTGCTGACCGACTGGCGGCTGCCCGGCGCCGACGGTCTCGCGGTCCTCGACGCCGCGGTCGCTCTGGACCCGACGCTTCCCGTGCTCGTCATGACGGCCTTCGGCTCGATCGAGACGGCCGTCGAAGCCATGAAGCGCGGGGCCGAGGACTTCATCACCAAGCCCGTCGAGCCGGACCTTCTCCGGCTGCGGGTCGCGCGGGCCATCGAGCGGCGGGCCAAGTCGCGCGAGTCGCTGCTCTTCGCCGACGCCCAGTCGCGCGCGATGCCGCCGATCGTCGGAGAGTCGGCCGCCATCCGGACCGTGCGGGCGGAGACCGAGCGCGTCGCGGCCACCGACGCCACCGTGCTGCTCGAGGGCGAGAGCGGCACCGGCAAGGAGCTCTTCGCCCGCGCCATCCACGCGCTGTCGGCCCGCCGCAACGGAGCCTTCATCGCCATCAACTGCGCCGCCATCCCCGAGTCGCTCCTCGAGAGCGAGCTCTTCGGCCACGAGCGCGGGGCGTTCACCGGGGCCTCCGCGCGCCGCATGGGCAAGTTCGAGCTCGGCGATTCCGGGACCGTGTTTCTCGACGAGATCGGCGAGCTCACGCCGGCGACGCAGGGAAAGCTCCTTCGCGTTCTGCAGGAGCGCTCCTTCCACCGCGTCGGCGGCACGATCCCCATCCAGGTCGACGTGCGGATCATCGCCGCCTCGAACCGGCCCCTCGAGAAGCTCGTCGCGCAGGGCCTTTTCCGGGAAGACCTCTTCTACCGCGTGCGCGTCTTCCCGATCCGGATCCCGGCGCTGCGCGAGAGGCCCGAAGACATCGACCCGCTCATCGACTGGTACCTCGAGCACCTGCCGCAGGAGCTCGGCAAGCGCGCCGTCCGCCTGGCGCCCGCGGCGCGCGAGCGGCTCCGCGCGTACGACTGGCCGGGCAACGTGCGCGAGCTGCGCAACTGCCTCGAGCGGGCGATCATCCTCGCCGACGACGACGGCATCGAAGAGAGACATCTGCGCCTGGGGCCCGAGCCCGTCCTGCCTCCGGCTTCGCGGGAGGAGTCGCTCGAGGAGGCGCGGGATCGCGCCGCGTCCGCGGCCGAGCGCATGTGGCTCCGGCGCGCGCTCGAGCGGGCGAAGGGCGACCGGACGGCGGCCGCGGAAACGGCCGGCCTCTCGCCGCGGCGCTTCGAAGCGAAGCTCCGCGAGCACGGCCTCGGAGACGCCTGAGCCGTTACTCCGCGCGGTCGAAGGCGACCCGGCTACTCTGGAAGCGTCGGGATGCGGGTGATGTCTTTCCGCCAGAGCGCGGGCGTCGCCTGCGGAGGCGGGGCCGTCAGCAGAGGCGTGATCCATCCGTTCTTCGAGCCGGGGTCACGACGGGCTGCGTCGATCCGGGTTTCTTCTTGCAGGCCGTCCCGCGCAGGACGAAGACGGCGAGCAGGACGGCGACGGGAAGAAGCCAGGCCGCCCGCGTCGATCCGGATCCGGATTGTCGAGTCATCGAATCGATTATCGCATCCGCGCCGGACGGGCTCGTCCCGGGTCTCGCGGAGCGACCGCAGCGCCTCCGCGACCGCGGCATCTTCTTCCGGCGCGATCGAGCGCAGGTCCAGCAGCACCGTGCCGTCCTCGAGCCGCGCGACGATCGGAGGTGTCGCGGCGCGCAGCGCCGCCGCGAGGCCGTCCGCCGAGATCTCGGGGTGCCGGAGCGCGAGCGCCCGGGATTCGAAGAGCTTCTCCGGGCTGGTGCCGCCTCCGAAGGCCGCGCGCGACGGCACGACGTCGACGGCGAGCCGCCCGTCGAAGGCGGCGCGCGCAGAGTCCGTCGGCCGCGCTCTTCGAGCTCGGACAGCGTCGCGCCCGCCGCGCGGTAGACGGGGAACGCCCGCCAGCCGCCCGTCTTCCAGGCGGCGAGCGTCGCGGCGAGCCCCGCGAGCGCCAGCTTGTCGAGACGCGCGGCGCGGGCCACCGGATGCGCGGCCGCGCGCTTGACGAGCTCCTCGCGGCCGCAGAGGAAGCCCGCCTGCGGGCCCGAGAAGAGCTTGTCGCCCGAGAACGTCACGAGGTCTGCGCCCGCGGCGAGGCACTCGGCGACCGTGGGCTCGCCCGGCACGCCGAACTCCTCCAGCGCCGCCGACGCAGCCCGTGCCCTGGTCGTGGAGCCACGGCACGCCGGCTTCGCGCGCGAGCGCCGGCGAGCTCCGCCGGGGCCGGGCGCCGCGTGTAGCCTCGGATCTCGTAGTTCGACGGATGGACCGAAAGCAGCAGCGCGACCTCGGGCGAGAAGGCCTTGCGGTAGTCGTCGGCCGTCGTGCGGTTGGTCGTTCCGACTTCCCGAAGGCGCGCGCCCGAGGCTTCGAGGATCTCGGGGATCTTGAACGACCCTCCGATCGCGACGAGCTCGCCGCGGGACACGAGGACCTCGCGGCCCCGCGCGAGGGCCGCCAGGGCGAGCAGGACCGCCGCCGCGTTGTTGTTGACGGCGATCGCGTCTTCGCAGCCGAAGACGTCCTTCGCGAGCTGGCGCACGTGGTCCTGCCTCCGGCCGCGGGCGCCGCGGACCGGGTCGTACTCCACGGTCGAGTACCCCGACGCGGCTTCCAGGATCGCGACCCGCGCGACCTCCGGCAGCGGAGAGCGGCCGAGGTTCGTGTGCAGAAGCACTCCGGTCCCGTTGATGGCGCGTCGGAGCGTCGGCGCGAAGCGTCGCGCGAGCGCGGCGCGCGCCGTGTCCCACAGCGCCTCCGGGCGCGTCTCCCCGCCGGCCATGGCGCTCCGGAGCTCTTCCTTGACGGCGGTCGCGTCCGAAGCGACGCAGCGGCTCCTCCGCCTCCGGGGCGTGCAGGAGCGCGTCCATGGAGGGGGGTGCGGGGCCGGCCGGCCGGCCGGGCAGGGCTCGAGTCGCTCACGGTTCCTTTACTATAGGAGACGGTGCGGATCCGGGCGAAAACGCGGGGAATTCGTTGAGCGAAGCCGGCTTCGAGCGCGAGCTCCTGGTCCTGGAGCAGTCGATCAAGCGGCTCTCGGCGGAGTGCGACGCCTTCCTGTACGGCTCGGCGTCGAAGCCTCCGGTCGAGGGCCGCCGGCACGTCGAAGAGATGCTCCGACGGCTCAACGCCTCGGACTCCATGTCCGCGGCCGAGCGCTACCGGTTCTCGACCCTCCAGGGCCGTTTTTTCGCCCTGGTGGAGCGATGGGAGCGCCTGCTGGCGGGAGAAGGAGTCCGGCCGCCGCCCGGGCCTTTACGGCCACTTCCGGGAGGCCTCGGCGGGGGCTCCGGCGGCCCCTCCGACCCCCAACGCGGGCCGGGCTACCTCCGTACAAGGGGAGCGGGGCGCCGTCCCGGCCGATCCGGATCGGGACCTCTTCGAGCGGTACGTCGCCGCCAAGAAGGCCCGCGGAGAAGACGTGAGCGGCTACCGCCTGGAGGGCTTTCTGGAGGGTCTCGAGCGCGAGCGGCGGAAGGTTCGGGAGAAGTTCGGCTCGGCCGACGTCGTATTCGAGGTCGCCGAAAGAGAGGGCCGCGTGCGCCTGATCGCCAAGAAGAAACGAGGGACCGCATGAAACGGTGGATCGCGATCGGGACGCTGTCTGGCTCTGGCTCCGGCGCTGGGCATCTCCGGCTCCATTCAGGCCCAGGACTCGTCGGCGAAGTCGGCTCAAGACCCTTTCTACAGAAAGTACCTCATCCCGGGCAACGCGCTCGACGACGAGATCGTGGCGACGGAGAAGAAGCTCGAGGAGTCTCCCAACGACGCGAACCTCCACAACGATTTCGGAAACCTGCTCGCTCTCCGCCACTTTCCCGAGCAGGCCGCGGAGCAGTACGAGCTGGCCGCCAAGCTCGATCACGTCGAACTTCCTCTCGCTGTACAACCTCGGCCTGCTGCGCGAGACCGAAGGCAAAGTGAGCGACGCGATCTCGGCATACAAGAAGTCGATCGCGCGCAAGCCGGGATTTCCGCCGTCCCGCTTCCGGCTCGGCCGCCTCTACGAGCAAGAAGGGAAGTCCGACGACGCCATCGCCCAGTACGCCAAGGCGTTCTGGATCGATCCCTCCATGCGGAATCCCAAGCGCAATCCTCTCGTCATCGACTCGGACCTGCTCTACCGCGCGTCGCTCGCGACCTACGAGCGGGACCTGGCGCGGGCGACGCTCGATCGCGACGCCGCGTTCCACGAGGAGCCGGCGTTCCGGCAGGTCGCCGTGGACCGGGCTCTCGACGCGTCCGAGGTGAGCCCCGGGGAGACGGCGAGCGGCGCCGCCGCGAGATCGGCCCGGGATCGGGAGGCGTCCCGGAGCGCCGGTGATAGGCGTAAAAGAGCCCCGCGGGGGCGTCCACGAGCCGCAAGCCGCGAGGCACGCCGCCGCCCGAATCGCCGATGCTGCCGCGACCGCGCCCGACCGGAACCCGTCCCGTCCGGGGCACACGCCCCCCGCCGGCCGCCGTCACGCCCGCGCCACCGCGCGAGGTGCCGACGGTCGCTCCGGAAGAGAACGACCAGATGCCGCCCGAGGCGGCTCCCCAGCCCGAGGCGGAGCCCACGCCGGCCCGCCCGAGGAGGTCGAGCCCAGCTAGCCGGGCGGTCAGGCCTGGCTTCTGCTCGAAGCTCGCCGGCTCGATCAGGATGGTGGGCGCTCCCGCCGCGAAGGGGAGCGGAAAGAACTGCAGATCGGTCGAGAGCGCCTGGATCCGTCGCAGCAGCTCCGAGAGGCGGCCGGTGACGCGCGCCGCCGGGAACGGGTCCCCGGGCCCGCCCCGCGAGAACGGCGATTCCGGCGAACTCGATCTCGAATCGGTCCTCGACGACGTCGATCCGCGGAGGGGAGATCAGCGCCGAGGCATAGACCCCGCGTTTCACGGAGGCGAGCAGCTCCGCCGGCGTTCTCGGCGTCTTCGTCTCGAAAAAGATGCGCCGCGGGCCCGCGGCGGGCGGCGTGCGGTACGAAGGACGCACGCCGTGGCCGGTCGAGGGGAGCCCGCGCCGCTGCGCCGCGCGGAGGTCGCGCAGGCCGCCGACGAGCTGCCCTTCCTCCACGAGAAGGACGCGGCGGCTGGGCACGCCCTCGCCGTCGAAGGGGGCGTCGGGGGTGGCGTCGTCCGCGACGCCCGCATCCGGCGCGGCCAGCGCTCCCCGCGCGATCCAGCGCGGCGGCCGCTCGGAGGTGAAGATCGGAGCGATCCCCGCGAGCAACGCCGCTCCGACGACGGGATCGAGCAGCCACTCGCCTCGCGACGGCGGAGCCGCTGGCTCGGCCAGCGGAAGCGTCGCGGCGTCTCCGAGCCGGCGCGCGAGCGCCGGAAGGTCCGGGCCTTCGAAGCTCCGAAACGCGATCCGCACCTCGGACGCACGCTCGCCGCGCCGCGCGATGGCCGTCGCGACGCCGTCGAGCTCGCTCCGCGTCTGTCCGACGTCGAGGCCGCCGGCATTGCGCACGCGCTCGACCAGCGCGCCCCTCCGCACGGCCAGGCGGGACAACGTGCAGGCGCCGTTCGTCGCGTCCTTCAGAGCGCGCGCCGAGCTCGTCGAAGAGCTCGGGCGGCCGCTCCGCCGGCGTCGCCGAAGCCGGTTCCGCCGCACGGTTCGGCCACGTCGGCGGCGGCTCGTCTCCGGGGCGAAACGCCGCGCGTCGGCGAGCGCCGCGAGCAATTCGCCCGGGCTCGTGGCCGCGGCGAAGCGCGGGCCGTCGTCCTCCCACGCGCGCGCGGCCCAGCCCTCCTCGCGTCTCCAGGCGAGCCGCGATCCCTCGGGCGTGGACACGCGCTCCCAGGATTCGGCGGACTTGGAATACAGCTCCCAGCGTCCGGGCGCGCGTTCCTCCAGGCGGCCGGGCAGCGCCGCGGCCTCGTCGGCAGGTCGTGGTCTTCATCGCGACGATCGAACGGACAGCCCGCGGATCAAAACGTCCGGAGATTCTCCCTGGACCGGGACCACCTGGCCGTCCCGCGAGCACCAGCCGAGGCTCCGGCACGGGCGCGCCTCGCGCCCCAGAACCGCTTCGACGCCCTGCAGGGCCTCGAGCGTCCGGCCCGCGAGAACTCCGGCGCCCAGCTCCTCCGTGAACCGCCCGCGGCGCACGCGGCGCGCGCGCGTGAACGGAAGGCGGAACGTGCCGGCGGCGACCTGCGCGGATCCGCCGCGAAAATCCTCGATCCAGATTCCGTTGTTGAGGCGGCGCGCGATCTCCTCGGAGGTGGCCGACCCCGCGGGGACCACGACGTTGGAGCAGCGGGGCATCGGCGCCTCGGCGGGCCCGGCCCGGCGGGCGTGGCCGCTGGAGCCGCCGCGGGCGGCGTGGCTCCGGTCGGTCAGGCGCGATCCGACGCGGCCCGAATGGAGGAGCTTGACGGCGCGCGGGGCCACGCCCTCGTCGTCGCGCTCATAGCCGCCGAAGAGATCGAGGCGCCGGGGGTCGTCGAGGACGTCGAGCTCGGCGACGGCGACGCGCGCATCCTCGCGCAGCGGGGACGAGAGGGGCGGAGCGGGCCGCGTCGGCCTCCATGGCGTGGCCGAGGATCTCGTGGAAGAGGACGGCGGCGCAGCCCTGGGCGAGCACGACGTCGGTGTCGCCGTCGCCGGGCGCCACGGCCGGTCGCGGGGCGCGGTGGCGGCCACGAGGACGGCCTTGAGCTCGTCGGCCGTGCCCTCGGCGTCGGGCGCGTGGAAGGCGATCGGCCGTTGCTCGTCCCCGTGGCGCGACGCGGCCGTGAGCGTGCCTTCGACCGAGACCAGCCTCCGCCGCGAGATAGACGAAGGCGAAGGCGCCGCGAGCCCCGAGGCGACGACGCGGCGCTCGGTCTCGCAGACGCGCCAGAGGAAACGGTGCCTCGGAGCGTGGCGGCCGAGGATTCCCGTCAGTCGCCGGCTCCAGCGCTGGAGGTCGACCCAGGCGGTTCCCTCGTTTTCGGCGTCGCTCTCCTCGGGCGGGCCCGACTTCGAAGCGCGCGGATTCCGGATGGGCAGAGGCTCGCGCCCCGAAATCGTCCGCAGCGAACGCACGGCCTCGCGCACCGAGGCCTCCTCCGCGCCGGCCACGAAGGCGAGACGTTCGTCGCGACCGAAGCGCCAGCGCGCCGAGACGCCTTCTTCGCGGCGCACCCGCACGTCGCCGAGGCGGCCATCCGTCCACGTCGACGGAGACCTCGCGCCGCCGCTCGCCGAAGATCTCGGCGAGCTCCCCGCTCCGGGAGGAGAGAGGTTCGAGCCACCTCGCCACGGCTGCGTCGTCCCACTGCACGGGGCCCAGTCTATTGAAGCGTGTAATAACATCGCCCCGAGAAACATGAGCCTCGCCGACGTCAAGAAGGATTTCGTGGCCGGCCGCGCCGCGAGGGGCATCGCCGGCCGCAAGCTTTTCGCCGAGAAGGCTCCGGGAGCCCTCCGGGACGGCCGTGTACGCGGCGCTGGAGGGCGAGGCCGAGAAAGAGCGCACCCTCGACGAGGAAGCCCGCCGGATGATGGAGACCGCCCGCCAGGAGATCGCCTCGGGCCGCGTCGACGGCCACGAGCTGTTCCGGCGAATCCGCCGCAAGCTCGCCGAGCAGCGCGGCATCGTCCTGTGATCGCGCCGGCCGGCGGAGCCGTTTTCCGCTTTCGCGGCCGATGACCCTCGAAAAACGCATCGCCGACCTCGAGGCCCTCCGCGAGACGCGGCTCGAGGGCGGAGGCCGCGAGCGCATCGAGAGGCAGCACGCCGAGGGCAAGCTCACGGCGCACGAGCGGGTCGATCTCCTGCTGGATCCGGGCTCGTTCCTCGAGCTCGATCCCTTCGTCGTCCACCGGAGCCGCGACTTCGGCATGGAGAAGACCCAGATTCCGGGTGACGGCGTCGTCTGCGGGGCCGGCACGATCGAGGGCCGGCCGGTCTACGTCTTCGCGCAGGACTTCACGGTCTTCGGCGGCTCGCTCTCCGAGTCCAACGCCGACAAGATCTGCAAGGTCATGGACCTCGCCGTGCAGAACGGCGCGCCCATCATCGGACTCAACGACTCCGGCGGCGCCCGCATCCAGGAGGGCGTCGTCTCGCTCGCCGGCTATTCCAAGGTGTTCCTGCGCAACACGCGGGCCTCGGGCGTCGTCCCGCAGATTTCGGCGATCCTCGGCCCGTGCGCCGGGGGAGCCGTCTATTCGCCGGCCATCACGGATTTCGTGTTCATGACGGAGAAGACGTCGTACCTCTTCGTGACGGGACCCGACGTCATCCGGACCGTCACCCACGAGGAGGTCACCAAGGAAGAGCTGGGCGGCGCCCGCACGCACTCGAGCGTCTCGGGCGTGGCCCATTTCGTGCGGCCGAGCGACGAGGACGTCCTCGCCGGGATCCGCGAGCTGCTCTCCTACGTCCCGTCCAACAACCTCGACGACCCGCCGCGCCGGGAGGCCCGGGACTCCGGCTCGAGCAGCGAGGACCTGAACGCGTTCATTCCGGAGGAGCCCAACAAGCCCTACGACATGGGCGACCTCGTGCGCCGCATCGCCGACGAGGGCGCCTTCTTCGAGGTGCACGCCGGCTTCGCGAAAAACATCCTCGTGGGCTTCATCCGCCTCGCCGGCCGCTCGGTCGGCGTCGTGGCCAACCAGCCCATGCACCTGGCCGGCGTCCTGGACATCGACGCGTCCGTCAAGGGCGCGCGCTTCGTCCGTTTCTGCGACGCGTTCAACATCCCGCTGCTCGTCTTCGAAGACGTCCCGGGCTTTCTTCCCGGCACGCAGCAGGAGTACGGCGGCATCATCCGTCACGGCGCGAAGCTCCTGTACGCCTTCGCCGAGGCCACGGTGCCCAAGGTCTCCGTGATCACCCGCAAGGCATACGGCGGCGCGTACTGCGTGATGCTCTCCAAGGACATCGCCACGGATTTCAACTTCGCGTTTCCGACGGCGGAGATCGCGGTCATGGGGCCGGAGGGCGCGGTGAACATCCTCTACCGGCGGGAGCTGCCGGCGGACGCGCCGCCCGAGGCGCGTGCGGCCAAGGACGGCCGAGTACGCCGAGAACTTCGCGAATCCCTACATCGCCGCACGCCGCGGCTATGTCGACGACATCATCGAGCCTTCCGAGACGCGCGCGCGGCTGATCGCGGCGTTCCAGTTCCTGGAGGGCAAGCGCGTGACGTTGCCGAAGAAAGAAACACGGAAACATCCCGCTGTGAGCGGGGGAATCCGCCGCCATGAGTCGCCCGCGCCTGCTGGTGGCCAACCGCGGCGAGATCGCGGTGCGGATCTTTCGCGCCTGTCGCGACCTGGGTCTCGAGACCGTCGCCGTCTACTCCGACGCCGACCGCGCCTCGCCGCACGTCGCGATGTCCGACTACGCCGTGCGCCTGGGCCCGGCGCCCGCACGCGAGAGCTACCTCTCGGTGCCGGCCCTCCTCGAGGCGGCGCGACGGACGGGCGCGAGCCTGGTGCATCCGGGCTACGGCTTTCTCGCCGAGAACGCCGCCTTCGCCCGGGCCTGCGCGGACGCGGGCCTGACGTTCGTCGGCCCGAGGCCCGAGGCGATCGCGGCCATGGGCTCGAAGACAGGGAAGCCGCGAGCTCATGCGGAAGGCCGGAGTGCCCATCGTGCCCGGCACCGGGAAGCCGGCCGGCGGCGCGGCAGCGCCTCGTCGAGCTCGCCGAGTTCGCGCCGGGAGGCCGGCTATCCGATCCTGCTGAAGGCTTCCGCCGGGGGCGGCGGAAAAGGGATGCGCCGTGTCGACGCCGAGGCCGACCTTTCGGCCGCCTTGCAGCGGGTCTCCGCGGAAGCCCTCGCCGCGTTCGGAGACGGGGCCGTGTACGCCGAGAAGCTCATCGAGCGGCCCCGCCACGTGGAGGTTCAGGTCATCGGCGACAGTCAGGGCCGTCTCGCCGCCGTCGGGGAGCGCGAGTGCAGCATCCAGCGCCGCCACCAGAAAGTCGTGGAGGAGTGCCCGTCGCCGCGTGTGGGCATCGACGAAGACCTGCGCCAGCGCCTCTTTGCCGCGGCGCTCACGGCCGCCCGCGCCGTCGGCTATACCTCCTGCGGCACCGTCGAGTTTCTGCTGGCGCCCGACCGGTCGTTCTACTTCCTCGAGATGAACACGCGGCTGCAGGTCGAACACCCCGTGACCGAGGAGGTCTGGGGCGTCGACCTCGCGGCGGCGATGATCCGGATTGCCCTCGGCGAGCCGCTCCCGTTCTCGCCCGAAAACCTGCGGCCCCGTGGCCACGCCCTGGAGTGCCGCGTGTACGCGGAGGATCCGCGGCGGGGTTTCGCGCCCTCGCCGGGACGGATCCGGGCCCTTCGGCTGCCGCAGGGGCCCGGAGTACGCAACGACGTCGGCGTCGAAACGGGCTCGATC
This sequence comes from uncultured Acidobacteriota bacterium, assembly GCA_963749265.1. Lineage (GTDB taxonomy): Bacteria > Acidobacteriota > Thermoanaerobaculia > UBA5066 > Gp7-AA6 > DAHUXD01. The sequence continues at coordinate 41,814 of CAVVML010000023.1, forward strand.
GTGCCGATCGACTACGACCCGATGCTGGGCAAGCTCGTGGTGCACGCCGAGGATCGTCCCCGGGCGATCGCCCGGCTCGCGCGGGCCCTCGACGACTACGAGATCGCGGGCGTGGAGACGACGTTGCCCCTCTTCCGCGCGCTCGTCCGGGATCGCGAGTTCGGCGAAGCGGATTTCGACGTTCAGTGGCTGGATCGCCGGCTCGCCGACGGCCTCCTGCCCGAGGAGCCGGCGACGTCCGAAGAAGTCTGTCTGGCAGCCGCCGCTCTCACGGCGCAGGATCCCGCGGTCCCGGAGCCCGCGGTCTCGTCGGCCGGCTCCATCTGGCGGACGACGGCGCGGCGCGAGGCGCTCCGGGACTGATGCGCCGCCTGCGTCTCAACTGGTCCCCGAAGGAAGGCTGATGCGCCGGCTGCGTCTCGTTTATCGCGGACCCGAAGGCCCCGAGACTCTGGAGGTCGAGCTCGAGGGTGCCCGCTGCGTCGTGCGGCGCGGCGACGTGGTCGAGCGCGGCGAGCTCGCGCGCCTGCCCGACGGACGCGTCTCGCTCCTGCTCGACGGCGGCCGGCAGATCTGCGGCCGGCTCGCAGCCGCGGGGCCCGGAGAAGTCGAAGTGTCGACGCGCGGACGCGTCCGGAGAATCGCGCTCGCCGAACCGCTGCGCGACCGGCTCGTGCACGCCGGGGAGCAGGCGGGCGGGCAGGCGGGGGAGGAGGAGATCCGCGCTCTCATGCCGGGCCGCGTCGTCGAGGTCGCGGTGGCCGCGGGCGACCGCGTCGAAGCGAAAGCGCTCCTGCTCGTGCTCGAAGCCATGAAGATGCAGAACGAGATTCGCTGCGCTCGCGGAGGCCTCGTGACCCGGGTGGCCGTGGAAGCCGGGACGGTGGTCGAGGGGGGGCGCTGCTGGCGGTCGTCCGCCGGGACGCGGACGGGGTCGTCCGCCAGGACGCGACGGGGCCGTCCCGCAGGGACCCCGGGGGGCGGCGCCCCCACGACCCTCCCCGGCGACGCGGATTCAATAATCCGTACGACTATCCAATAATCCGCCAAAAAGCGGGTTAAAACTTCCCAACACAATTCCCTTTCTCTAGGTGGGACAGTGAGTTACAGTGCGCCAAGTTCTTGGCGTCTTCTGGCAATAACATTGCTATCTCATCGCTGTTCGTGAGGCATCTCACTTCACAAACGAGTTTCAAAAGGAGGAAGGGAATGAAGTCTGTGTACCGATTTACCCTGGCTCTCTCGGTATGCCTTCTTCTCCTCGTCCCGGTGTCCGTCTTTGCGCAGACGACCGGTACGGTGGAGGGAGGGGTCACCGATCAGAGCAACGCGCCGCTGCCGGGCGTGACCGTCGAACTGACGAGTCCGAACCTGCAGGGGACGCGCACTGCGGTCACCTCGGCCGATGGCCGATACCGTTTTCCGGCGGTTCCCCCCGGGCCCTACAAGGTCACGGCGGAGCTGGCGGGATTCGGCAAGGTCGAGAAGCGGGCGACCGTCAGTCTCGACTCGACGGCGACGGTGAACCTGTCGCTGCAGCTGTCGACGACGGCGGAGATCACCGTCACCGGTGAGGCTCCGATGGTCGACGTGGCGTCGACGACGCAGGGCAGCAACTACTCGGCGAAGGTCATCGAGAAGCTGCCTCTGGGCCGCAACTACGCGGACATGGTGTTCACGCAGCCGGGCGTGCAGGCGGACTTCGGCGAGACGCAGGGGCGGTCTCTGGCGATCTCGATCTACGGATCGACCTCGTCGGAGAACCTGTTCCTGATCGACGGCGTCAACACGACCAACGTCATCAAGGGCTTCCAGGGCAAGGACATCAACAGCGAGTTCATCCAGGAAGTCGAAGTGAAGACGGGCGGGTATCAGGCGGAGTACGGCCGCAACACGGGCGGCGTGATCAACGTGATCACGAAGTCGGGCGGCAACGAGTTCCACGGCGGCGTGTTCGGCTACTACAACGACACCGGCATGCGCGCCGACCAGGAGAACGGCAAGATCGAGAACTTCGCCACGCCGAACTTCTCGCAGACCGGCGACGCGTACTTCCTGAACAACGTGTTCGAGAAGGACGTGCGCCAGGAGTGGGGCGCCGACCTCGGCGGCTTCATCATGAAGGACAAGATCTGGTTCTTCGGCGCGTACGACCGCGTCCAGGTCAACCGGAACCTCCAGATGCTGGACCTGGACAACGACAACACGTTCGGCCAGCTCTTTCCGCAGGCCTTCGTCCAGAACAAGTACTCGGGCAAGCTGACGTTCAACCTGTTCCAGGGCACGTCGATCATCGGCAGCGTGTTCTCCGACGCGCAGCAGCAGAACGGCGCGGTCGCGTTCCCGACGAGCACCTCGCCGTTCCAGTACAACGGCCGCCGGGACACGGGCGGACCGGACTACGCGGCGCGGCTGAACCAGCTGTTCGGCTCCTTCGGCATCTTCACGTTCCAGTACTCCCAGCACAAGGATCGCTACACCACCAAGCCCTTCGGCCTGGATGTTCCTGGCATCCGCGACTACACCGAGGATCCCAACGGCGTGTTTTTCGTCGGGACTTCGGACAGCGGCTTCGGCCAGCGTGTTCGGCCCGACGGTCAACAACTCCTCGAAGCGTGAGAGCTTCGCCGGTTCGTTCACGGCCTACGTGGGCAACCACGAGATCAAGATCGGCGGCGACTACTCGAAAGACGCCACGTTCGGCACGACGTATTTCACGGGCGGCAATCGCGTCCGCATCCGCCCCTGTCTCCAGGACGGCGGCAAGAGCCAGTGCGACCTCGGGGCCGCTCCGTTCTACACGAACGGCCAGGGAGAAACGCTCCAGGTCTTCTACCAGCACGACCTGCTGGCGAACGGCACGACCGACAACTACGAGATCATCGACGCTTCGCCGTTCAACACGCCGACCAAGCGCTACAGCGGCTTCATCCAGGACCAGTGGCGGATCATCCCGACGCTGACCATGAACCTCGGCGTCCGCTACGACTCCGAGAGCTTCTTCGGATTTTCCCGGACCCCGCCATCGGCGAATTCAAGGCCTTCGAGCTGACCAACCAGTGGGCGCCGCGCATCGGCCTCGTGTGGGATTGGGCGGGGGACGGCACCTCGAAGCTGTACGCTTCGGCCGGCCGTTTCTACTTCGCTCTTCCGACCGACCTCAACGTCCGCGTATTCACGGCCAACTCGGCGGCCCAGACCTACAACTACAACTTCGACTCGATCGTCCAGGACCGGCCGCGCCCCGCAACCAGAACTTCCAGGGCGGCAGCGCCTCGGGCGAGCCCGTGGATGGCTGGACGGAAGGCGTCAAGAACGGGACCCCCCTCACCAAGGCGTCCTACCAGGACGAGCTGACGCTCGGCGTCGAGAAGGCTCTCGATCCGACGCTGTCGGTCGGCCTGAAGGGCACCTACCGGACTCTGGGCCGCACGGTCGAAGACCGCTGCGACCTCGACGGCTCGGTGGCTCCCAGCACCTGCGCTCTCTTCAACCCGGGCGGCGATGGCCAGGCGGCGTCGGGCGAGTTCCCGACCTGCAACGGCTCGGGCAACCCGACGGACCCGACGGCTGTCGACTGCCCGACGACGGGCTTCGCGGTCGGCGACGCCAAGCGCATCTTCCGCGGCATCGAGCTGGTCGCGCGCAAGCAGTTCTCCAACCAGCTGTGGGCGCAGGCTTCGTTCCTGTACTCCTCGCTCAAGGGCAACTACTCCGGCGCCATCCGCGAGGCCTCGGGCCAGACGGACCCCGGCATCAACGCCGACTACGACTACTATCAGTTCACCTTCAACGACTACGGCAACCTCGAGCTCGATCGTCCGGTGCAGGCCCGCGTCGACGCGGTGTACAACGCTCCGTTCGGTCTCTCGATGGGCGCTGGGTTCTACGTCCGCTCGGGTCTCCCGGTCTCGCGGTTCGGCTGGTTCAACGACTTCTACCCGGACCTCCTGTACCTCGACACGCGCGGCACGAACGATCGCTCGGCCTTCCTGGACAACCGGACTCCGACGGACTACGACCTGAACCTCTCGCTGGCGTACAACATGAACATCGGGCCGGTGACGGTCACTCCTCAGGTCTATCTCTTCAACGTGATCAACCGTCAGACGGCGACCAGCTACGACGCGACGTTCAACCCCGGCGGCAGCTTCGTGACGGACACGACCAGCCCCTTCTACGGCCAGGCCGGCCTGGCTCCCGGAGAGGGAACCTGCCCGGCGGCGGCCATTGCGCCGTGCCCGGACAACCAGGACTACCTGAAGATCAACCAGCGCAACAACCCGCGGCTTCTCCGCGTGGCGCTCAAGGTCACCTTCTAGAAGTCCTTTTTCGGTCGATTCTTCGGGGGCGGCTTCGGCCGCCCCCTTTTTTTTGTCTCCGATTCGGAAAGTTCAAGGACTCGTATGCGGATCCAAAGGGACGAGACCGCATCTCTCGCGGACGAGACCCCGCCCATGTGTTTTGTCTTTGTTCTCAGTCACTTGAACATTGGCACATTCTGAGGATTGTCCCTTGCTTTCCTTCCCGACTTCGAAGCGCTTCGAGGTCGAAGCGCCGATATCGAAGGAGGAAAGGAATGAAGTCCGCGTACCGATTTACCCTGGCTCTCTCGGTGTGCCTTCTTCTCTTTGCCGTAGCCCCGGTGTCCGTCTTCGCGCAGACGACCGGTACGGTGGAAGGGGCAGTCACCGATCAGAGCAACGCGCCGCTGCCGGGCGTGACCGTCGAGCTGACGAGTCCGAACCTGCAGGGGACGCGTACCGCGGTCACCTCGGCCGACGGCCGATACCGTTTTCCGGCGGTTCCCCCCGGAGCCTACAAGGTCACGGCGGAGCTGGCGGGATTCGGCAAGGTCGAGAAGCGGGCGACCGTCAATCTCGACTCGACGGCGCAGGTGAACCTGTCGCTGCAGCTGTCGACGACGGCGGAGATCACCGTCACCGGTGAGGCGCCGATGGTCGACGTGGCGTCGACGACGCAGGGCCGCAACTACTCGGCGAAAGTCATCGAGAAACTGCCTGTGGGCCGCAACTACGCGGACATCGTGTTCACGCAGCCGGGCGTGCAGGCGGACTTCGGCGAGACGCAGGGGCGGTCTCTGGCGATCTCGATCTACGGATCGACCTCGTCGGAGAACCTGTTCCTGATCGACGGGGTCAACACGACCAACGTCATCAAGGGCTTCCAGGGCAAGGACATCAACAGCGAGTTCATCCAGGAAGTCGAAGTGAAGACGGGTGGATACCAGGCGGAGTACGGCCGCAACACGGGCGGCGTGGTCAACGTGATCACGAAGTCGGGCGGCAACGAGTTCCACGGCGGCGTGTTCGGCTACTACAACGACACCGGCATGCGCGCCGACGTCGACGTCGTGCAGACTCCCGATTTCACGCAGCAGGGCGACGCCGACAGATCCCCGGCGTCGGCCCCAACAGCTTCCTCGAGAAGGACGTGCGCCAGGAGTGGGGCGCCGACCTCGGCGGCTTCGTCCTCAAGGACAAGATCTGGTTCTTCGGCGCGTACGACCGCGTCCAGGTCAACCAGAACACGCAGCCGATCGACGGGCCGCGGGCCTACGAGAACTTCCCGATCGGGTTCACCCAGAACAAGTACTCGGGCAAGCTGACGTTCAACCTGTTCCAGGGCACCTCGATCATCGGCAGCGTCTTCTCCGACTCGCAGACGCAGCTCGGCGCGATCGCGCGTGCCGAACGGCCTCAACCCGTTCTCGTACAACGGCCGCCGGGACACGGGCGGACCGGACTACGCGGCCCGGCTGAACCAGCTCTTCGGCTCCTTCGGCATCTTCACGTTCCAGTACTCGCAGCACGCGGATCGCTACAACACCAAGCCCCAGGGCCTCGATATGCCGGCGGTCCGCGACTACACCGAGGATCCCAACGGCGTGAACTTCACGGCCCTCGGCGGCTTCGGCAACGTCTTCGGTCCGACGGTCAACAACGCCTCGAAGCGTGAGAGCTTCGCAGGATCGTTCACGGCCTACGTGGGCAACCACGAGATCAAGGTCGGCGGCGACTACACGAACGACGCCACGTTCGGCTCGACGTTCTTCACGGGCGCTCAGCGCGTCCGGATCCGTCCCTGCCTCCAGGACGGCGGCGCCAACGAGTGCGACCTCGCGTCCGCGCCGTTCTACACGAACGCCAGCGGAGAAACGCACCAGGTCTTCTACCAGCACGACCTGCTGGCGGACGGCACCACCGATGATTTCGAGATCATCGATGCTTCGCCGTTCAACACCCCGACCAAGCGCTACAGCGGCTTCATCCAGGACCAGTGGCGGATCATCCCGACGCTGACCATGAACCTCGGCGTCCGCTACGACGCGGAGCAGTTCTTCGGCTTTTCGCCGGACCCCGACCATCGGCGAGTTCAAGGCGTTCGATCTGACCAACCAGTGGGCGCCGCGCGTCGGCCTCGTGTGGGATTGGGCGGGCGACGGCACTTCGAAGCTGTACGCTTCGGCCGGCCGCTTCTATTTCGCGCTTCCGACGGACTTGAACGTCCGCGTGTTCACGGCCAACTCGGCGCTCCAGACCTACAACTACGACTCCAACTCGATCATCCAGGCCGGCAACGCGCCCCGCGCCCAGAACTTCCAGGGCGGCAGCGCGTCGGGCGAGCCCGTGGATGGCTGGACGAACGGCGAAAAGAATGGGACCCCCCTCACCAAGGCGTCCTACCAGGACGAGCTGACGCTCGGCGTCGAGAAGGCTCTCGATCCGACGCTCTCGATCGGCCTGAAGGGCACCTACCGCACCCTGGGCCGCACGATCGAAGACCGCTGCGACCTCGACGGTGACGGTGGCTCCCAGCACGTGCGCTCTCTTCAACCCGGGCGGCGATGGGCAGGCGGCGTCGGGTTTCTTCCCGACCTGCAACGGCTCGGGCAACCCGACGGACCCGACCGCCGGCGACTGCTCCGCGACGCGGCGTTCCGGTGGGCGATGCGAAGCGCATCTTCCGCGGCATCGAGATGGTCGCCCGCAAGCAGTTCACCAACCAGCTGTGGGCGCAGGCTTCGTTCCTGTACTCCTCGCTCAAGGGCAACTACTCCGGCGCCATCCGCGAGGCCTCGGGCCAGACGGACCCCGGCATCAACGCCGACTACGACTACTACCAGTTCACCTTCAACGACTACGGCAACCTCGAGCTCGACCGGCCGGTGCAGGCCCGCATCGACGCGGTGTACAACGCTCCGTTCGGTCTCTCGATGGGCGCTCGGCTTCTACGTCCGCTGCGGGTCTCCCGGTCTCGCGGTACGGCTGGTTCAACGACTTCTACCCGAACCTCCTGTACCTCGACACGCGCGGCACGAACACCCGGATCATCACCGGCGACCGGACTCCGACGGACTACGACCTGAACCTCTCGCTCGCGTACAACGCGAACGTCGGGCCGGTGACGATCACTCCGCAGCTCTATCTCTTCAACGTCATCAACAAGCAGATCGCGACCGTCGTACGACACGCAGTGGAACCTCAACGGCAGCTTCGTGACGGATACGACCAGCCCGTTCTACGGCCAGGCCGGCGTGGAACCCGGCAGGGAACCTGCCCGGCGGCGGCCACGGCGCCCTGCACGGACAACCCGGACTACGGCAAGATCACGACGCGCAACAACCCGCGGCTTCTCCGCGCCGCGATCAAGGTCACCTTCTAAGAACGCGTCATCGGGTTTTTCTCGGGGGCGGCTTCGGCCGCCCCCTTTTTTGTGCCCTTCGTCCCAAACGCTTCAAGCCCTCGAACGGCGATCCAATCCGACCGCTTCGCCGCGGTGAGCGACGCGCATCCGAGAATCGCCTTTCCTCCATCCTGCCAACGACTTCCGCCTTGGCGGATTTTAGGGATCGTGACTTGCTCTGTTCCGCCTCCGAAGCAGGGCCGAGCTGTTCGACGCCCTGTTTTCGAAGGAGGATCAGGAATGAAGTCCGCATACCGATTTACCCTGGCTCTCTCGGTATGCCTTCTTCTCCTCGTCCCGGTGTCCGTCTTCGCGCAGACGACCGGTACGGTGGAAGGGGCAGTCACCGATCAGAGCAACGCGCCCCTGCCGGGCGTGACCGTCGAGCTCGCGAGCCCGAACCTGCAGGGCACGCGCACCGCCGTCACGTCGGCGGACGGCCGGTACCGCTTCCCGAGCGTGCCGCCCGGACCGTACACCGTGACGGCCGAGCTGGCCGGCTTCGGCAAGGTCCAGAAGCGCGCCACGGTGGCGCTCGACTCGACGGCGCAGGTGAACCTGTCGCTGCAGCTGTCGACGACGGCGGAGATCACCGTCACCGGTGAGGCGCCGATGGTCGACGTCGGCATCGACGACGCAGGGCTCGAACTACTCGCGCGAAGGTCATCGAGAAGCTGCCTCTGGGCCGCAACTACGCGGACATGGTGTTCACGCAGCCGGGCGTGCAGGCGGACTTCGGCGAGACGCAGGGGCGGTCTTTGGCGATCTCGATCTACGGATCGACCTCGTCGGAGAACCTGTTCCTGATCGACGGCGTCAACACGACCAACGTCATCAAGGGCTTCCAGGGCAAGGACATCAACAGCGAGTTCATCCAGGAAGTCGAAGTGAAGACGGGTGGGTACCAGGCGGAGTACGGCCGCAACACGGGCGGCGTGGTCAACGTGATCACGAAGTCGGGCGGCAACGAGTTTCACGGCGGCGTGTTCGGCTACTACAACGACACCGGCATGCGCGCCGACGTCGACATCGAACAGACGCCCGGGTTCTCGGAGACGGGCACCGCCGACCAGGTCGTCGGCCTCGGCCCCAACTACTTCCTCGCGAAGGAAGTCCGCCAGGAGTGGGGCGCCGACCTCGGCGGCTTCATGATCAAGGACAAGGTCTGGTTCTTCGGCGCCTACGATCGCGTCCAGGCCAACAACAACGTGGAGCCCATCTCCGGGCCGAGGGCGAACGAGCAGTTCCCGCAGGCGTTCGTCCAGAACAAGTACTCGGGCAAGCTGACGCTGAACCCGCTCCAGGGCACCTCGATCGTCGGCAGCGTCTTCTCCGACGCCCAGCAGCTGAACGGCGCGCTCGCGCAGGTCGGCACGATCGCCCCCCCCGCGGGCCCCGACCCGACCTCCTACAACGGACGTCAGGACACGGGCGGACCGGACTACGGCGCGCGGCTCAACCAGCTCTTCGGCTCGTTCGGCATCTTCACGTTCCAGTACTCCCAGCACCGGGACCGCTACACGACGAAGCCGTTCGGCCTCGACGTGCCCCAGTTCCGCGACTACACGACGGACCCGACCGGTACGAACTTCACGGTCTTCGGCGGCTTCGGCAACGTCTTCGGCCCGACGGTGAACAACAAGTCTCTTCGCGAGGCCTACTCGGGGTCGTTCACGGCGTACGCGGGCAACCACGAGATCAAGGTCGGCGGGGACTACCAGAATGACACCACCTCGGGTACGACCTTTTTCACGGGCGGGCAGCGCGTCCGCGTCCGTCCCTGCCAGCAGACCGGCGCGAGCATCTGCGATCTTTCGGTGGCCCCGTTCTATACGAATGCCGACGGTACGACCGGGCAGGTCTTCTACCAGCACGACCTGCTGGCCGACGGCACGACCGACAACTACGAGATCATCGACCATTCGTCGTTCAGCACGCCGACCAAGCGCTACAGCGGTTTCATCCAGGACCAGTGGCGGATCATCCCGACGCTGACCCTCAACGCCGGCGTCCGCTACGACGCCGAGAACTTCTACGGTCTGGATCCGACCACCGGGCCCTTCAAGGCGTTCGACATGAAAACAAGTGGTCGCCCCGCATCGGCGTGGTCTGGGATTGGGCGGGCGACGGCACTTCCAAACTCTACGCGTCCGCCGGCCGCTTCTTCTTCTCTCTCCCACGGACCTCAACGTCCGCGTCTTCACGGCCAACTCCGCTGTCCAGACCTACAACTACGACCCGAACTCGATCGTTCAGTTCTCGGGACCGCAGTGTGACGGAACGAATGCCGGCTGCGTCCCCCGCACCGAGAACTTCCAGGGCGGCACCGCGTCCGGCGAGCCCGTGGACGGCTGGACGAACGGCGTGAAGAACGGAACTCCTCTCACGAAGGCGGCCTACCAGGACGAGCTGACGCTCGGCGTCGAGAAGGCTCTCGATCCGACGCTCTCGGTCGGCCTGAAGGGCACCTACCGGACCCTCGGCCGCACGGTCGAAGACCGCTGCGATCTCAACGGTGCTGTCGCTCCCAACACCTGCGCTCTCTTCAACCCGGGCGGCGACGGCCAGGCGGCGTCGGGCTTCTTCCCGACCTGCAACGGCTCCGGCAACCCGACGGACCCGAACGCCGGCGAGTGCTCCGCGAGCGGCGTCGCGATCGGCGACGCCAAGCGCATCTTCCGCGGCATCGAGGCCATCGCGCGCAAGCAGTTCACCAACGAGATCTGGGCCCAGGCTTCGTTCCTGTACTCGTCGCTGAAGGGCAACTACTCGGGCGCCATCCGCGAAGCCACGGGTCAGACGGACCCCGGCATCAACGCCGACTACGATTACTACCAGTTCACCTTCAACGACTACGGCAACCTCGAGCTCGACCGGCCGGTGCAGGCCCGGATCGACGGGGTGTACAACGCTCCGTTCGGTCTCTCGATGGGCCTCGGCTTCTACGTCCGCAGCGGTCTGCCCACCACCCGCCTCGGGTGGTTCAACGACTTCTATCCGGGCAACCTCTACCTCGAGCAGCGCGGCACCTTCGGCCGGACGCCGACGGACTACGACATGAACCTCTCGCTCGGCGTACAACGCGACGGTCGGACCGGTCACGATCACGCCGCAGGTCTACCTCTTCAACGTCCTGAACCGCCAGACGACGACCGCGTACGACACCGCTTTCAACTTCAACGGCGCCATCGTCACGGATACCACGAGCCCGTTCTACGGTCAGCCGGGCGTCGAGCCGGGCACGGGGAACTGCGCAGCCACCTCGACCGCGCCCTGCGCCGATAACCCGGATTTCGGCAAGGAGGTTTTCCAGACGAACCCGCGGCTCCTCCGCGTGGCGGTTAAAGTGACCTTCTAAGTTTTCCGGTAAGTACCTGTCCCCCGGGGCGGCTTCGGCCGCCCCATTTTTTTGAAGGCCGCGGACAGAAACTTGAACGAAAAAAAGTCGAAAGTCTTGGGTCGTGCGGAGGCGAGCGGAAGGCGGATGGAAGCTCATCTCGATCTCCTCGACTTTCCTCTCAACCTGTCACGCCGCCGCTCGTATCTAGTCGTATGATCGATCCGATGCGGAGGTGGACGATGCGCCGCGCCATTCTCGCCTCGGTCCTGGTTCTTCTCGGTTCTTTCGCTTTCGCGGACGATCAATGCGTCCGTATCTTTCTCCAGGCGAAAGAAGAGTTCCGGCTGGCTCAGTACGAGAAAGCCCTCGCCTCGCTCGACGCGCTCGCGGCGGAAGCGGAGAAGCCGGGCAACGAAAAGTATCGCGCCCAGCTTCCGGCGGGCCTCGCGTTTTATCGCGGCGCGTGCTTTGCGGCGCTCGGCCGCACGGACGAGGCGAGAGAGAAGTTCGAAACGTTTCTGACGTATCAGCCCAACGCCACTCTCGATCCGGCCGCGTATCCCCCGAAGGTGATCGCCGCGCTCGAAGACACGCGACACGGCATGAACGTCGCCGCGCAGAAACCGGCGGAGACGGGCACGCTCGCGGCGTCCTACCGCGCGTATCAGGCGCCGGTCGAAAAGGGCGCCGAAGAGGCCGGCGAGGACTGGGCCGAGGGGCCGGTCCGGTTCCTGCTCACCGGCGGAGCAGAAAATGGATTACGAGCGTCTCTCGGATCCGGCCTCGCGCTCCGAATACATCACGGAGTTCTGGAAGGGCCGCGATCCCAAGTCCGAGACCCCCGAGAACGAGGCCCGGATCGAGTTCGAGCGGCGCGTCGCGTTCGCGGACTCGCGGTTCTCTCAGGACGAGACGCGGGGGAGCCTCACGGATCGGGGAATGGTCTTCGTCCTTCTCGGTCCGCCGACATGGGCGGGGCGGAAGCCGATCAACACCGGCGACGACGTCAACGATCCCAAGGGCATGTCGATGTACAGCGATCTCGACGTCCGGAACGCGCTTCGCGGGGCCTCCTCCGCGGCCTCGGCCCGCATCTACGACCGGATGACGAGCACCGGGACGAAGCTGACGAACGCCGACGGCAACTATCGCGAGGTCTGGCATTTCCGCCGCGAGCTCCTTCCGGCGGGAATCTCCTATCAGCAGGTGGACTTCGACTTCATCACGCGTCAGGGCTACGGCGCGAACGTCTGGAACCGCGAGCCGCGCACGCTGAGCACGCTCGAGAAGGCGCGCATTGCGGTGCGCTCGGGAACGTTTACGAGAGCCGCGTCTCGCTGAGTGACGGGACCGACGAGGCGATCTTGGAAGCGCCGGTTCCGGCGCGGCGCGCGGAGCGCCTCGCGGCGAGCGGCGCACCACGAGGTGTCGCGCCAAACGGCGCGCTAAGACGCTCAGCCTGTCGCTTCGCGGTCGCCGTCTGGGCGATCTCGTCTCGCGGCCCTCGCAGCCTTCTCGCTCTCGTGTGCCTCGCGCGATCTGTCGGTGCAGGTCCTCCCGTCGGAGAACGTCAAGCCCCCGGCGAGCCTCGGTTTCAATCCGGAGGAGGCTCTCGGCCGGGGTGATATCTCGAGCTCGAGAGTCTTTTCCGTGCGATGCCGAGCGCGGATCTCGGACTCCAACCCCGGATATCTGGCGGCGTTCGGGAAGGCGCTGCTGGCCCGCGGGGACCTCGACGCGGCCCTGCCGGTGCTCAACCGCGCGATCGACAAGGAAAGCCGGTCCGTCCGCCGCGGGGAGCTCGAGTGGGTGCTCGCCCAGGCCTACATTTTCTGGGACGAGCCGGAGCTCGCCCTCGAGTTCGCCCAGGCGGCGCGGAGCGACGGCTACGGCCTGCTGCCCGGCTACCTGAACTTTCTCGAGGCCATCCGGAACCTGCCGCTCTACGCCGGGCCGGCGGACGGCGAGACGCACGACGCCGAGTTTTCGATGCAGGGGTTCGATCTCATCCGCGTGCCCGTCAAGGTCAACGGCACCGACTCCGCGGCGATCCTCGACACCGGCGCCGCCTACACGATCCTGACGGAGTCCTTCGGCAAGGCGGTGGGCGTGCGCGAGATCCCCGATTCGAGGCGTTCGGCCGGGGCCTTCACACGAAGGAGTTTCCGCTGACCTTCGGCGTCATCGACCGGCTCGAGTTCGCGGGCTTCGCCGTCGAGAACGTTCCGGTCATGCTGATGCCCGATGACGCCCTGCGTTCGTGACGTCGCGGGGCGAGTTCCCGGTCCCGATGGTTCTCGGGCTCCACCTCGTCAAGCAGTTTCGCGTCGGATCGACTACGCCGCCCGCCGCATGTCGTGACGCGCGTCGATTTCCGCGGAGCGCGGCGGGATCCGACACAAAACCTCTTCGTCGCCCGCGGCCGGCTGTTCGCCCGGACGTCGATCAACCGCTACGGGTGGTACGAGATGCTCCTGGACACCGGAAGCGAGCCGACGATGCTGACGTCCACACGGCGTCGTGCGCGCGAAGCTCTCGGTGAGCGGAAAGTTCTACCCCAAGACCCTCTACGGCCTGGGCAAGAGCCAGGCCGAGTGGTCGCGCGTCGACGGCGTCACGATCGGGCTCTCCGATTCGCCGTGAAATTCCAGGGCCTGGTCGTCAAGGAGGACGACGGCGCGCTCGAGGACGGCATTCTCGGCAATTCTTCTTCCAGAACTTCCGCGTCTCCATCGATTTTCGGGCGATGCGCGTGAGCCTGGAACATCCCTGAGATCCCGGGCGAAAAGCCCGGGACCAGGTGGCCCGCGGTCTCCGGAAATTCCGTAACCCCCTCCCCGTGTTAAGGTTGCCCGAATGCGTCGGACTTCGCTTCTTAGCGCTTTTTGCCCTCATCTCGGCCTGGTCTGCTCCGGCCGGGCCGGAGCCGCCGAGCCGGCCCGGGAGAGGATTTCCCGCTACTTCGCGGGCTGGTATTCGATCTGCCCGGAGACCCGGGTCACGGTCAGTCCCGTGCCGGAGGTCAAGATCGCGGGCTTCGAAATCTACCGCGTCGAACGCTCGTGCTCTCTCAAGAACCGAAACGAAATGTCGATCACGCTCTTCGATCCGGCGAAGGACGAGGTCTTCGTGGGCGAGTTCCTGCACGACGACACGCGCAAGGGGCGTCCTTTCTCGGAAGCGACCGATGTGCCGGTCCTCCAGAGCGTCCTGAAGGACGCCTTCGGCGTTCCCGCCACGATCAGGTCGGCAAGGAGACCCGGGGGCCGCTGAAGCCGTTCCGGGCGTCGCTCCGCCTGGCCGAAGGCGCCTCGGCCGGGGTTGGGGGTTACGTGTCGGAGGACGGAGCCACGCTGTTGCTCGGGCAATTCCGCCCGCTCTCCGTGGCGCCGGACGAGCAGCGCCGCCGGATGCTCGCCGAGTCGCCGGGCGTTCGGCCGCGAGACGGCAAGTACTACGTCACCGCTTTCGTCGACTTCCAGTGCGAGCGGTGCCGGCTGCGCGCGCCGCAGGTCGCCGACTTCGCCTGGTCGCATGGAGGCGGAGCCGTCGAGTACCGCTTCCTGCCGATGATCAAGGTCCACGACTGGGCGTTCGCCGCGGCCGAGACGGCGGCGGCGCTCGCGAACGTGTCGCCGCCACTGTACGCACGCTACGAGCAGACCGTCTTTCCGCAGGCGTCGTCCATGACGCCCGATTCGGTGCGCAGGCCGGCGCCGACGTGGCCGAGGCGGCCGGCGTCGGTCCCGCGTATCGCGAGGAGCTCTCGAGCGGCCGCGCGCGCCAGCGGGTCGCGCGGACGTCGAGCTCGCCATGCGCCTCGGCCTCAACGGGACGCCGGTGTTCTTCTACGAGGGAGCCTTCCTCAGCTCGGACACCGGAGTGGCCGAGAACTATATCGACGGTCGCCTGCAAAAAGTCCCGGGTCCCACCGGCGGACGCTGATGACGAGCGGGCGGTTTCTCGCCGGCGGCGCGGCCGTCCTTCTGCTCGCGTCGGCCGGCGCCGTCGGCTGCGGCCGCGCGAAGGAGAGCGCCGGGCCCTCCCCGAAGCGACCCCGGGCCCGGCCTCCGCTCCCACCGCCGGGATCGAGACCACGGACGCGGCCTCGCGCACTCCGCGGGCGAACGCAAGCGTAAGCGGAGGAGGCGGCCGCGCGCCCGTCATCTGGCTCGGCCTGGACGGCCTCGACTGGGAGCTTCTCGACCGCCTCGCGGCCGAGGGCAAGATGCCGAACTGGAAGCGACTGACCGCGGAGGGGTATTCGGCGAGCCTCACGAGCTTCATGCCGGTGCTGTCGCCGATCGTCTGGACGACCGTGGCGACGGGAGTGGGACCCGACGTGCATCGGGTCCTCGACTTCCAGGAAGTCGACGCCAAAACCGGCCAGAAGGTGCCGATCTCCGGTGATTCCCGCGCGGTGCCCGCGGTCTGGAACGTCGCCTCGGCCGCGGGATTGAAAGTCGGCGTCGTCGGCTGGTGGGCGACGCATCCCGCCGAGGAGGTCCGGGCTTCTTCGTCACCGACCATGCGAGCCCGATCCTCTTCCAGGGCCTGCCCCGCGCCGGAGTGGCGTATCCCGTCTCCCTGACGGCCGGAGTGGAGCAGATCATCGCGCGCGACGGCCGCGTCTCCGATGCCGACCTCGCGCCGTTCATCGACGCCCCGCTCGCCGAGATCACGTCGACGCGGGCCGGCGCGCGGGGTCTCGAGAACCCGTACGTGGCTCTCGCCAGCATCCTCGGCGCGACGCGCGTCCAGCAGCGAATCGCCCGCGACCTCTACGACCGCAACCTGCCCGACCTCATGGCCTTCTACCTGGAGGGCACCGACGGCATCGGCCATGTCTTCGCGTCCATGGTGCCGCCGCGCATGGAGTGCGTCTCGGAGGAAGACTTCCGACGGTTCCACGGAGCGGTCGACGCCTACTACACGCTCATCGACAAGCTGCTGGGACAGTGGATGCGTCGGGCCGAGGAGGACGGGGCGACCCTCGTCGTCAACTCGGATCACGGGTTCAAGTGGGGCGCCGATCGGCCGTGCGAGCGCTCGTCGCTCAACCCGGCGACCGCGGCCTTCTGGCACCGGATCGACGGCGTCTTCGCGGCCTGGGGCGCGCGGGTGAAGCGCGGGCTGCCCCGGGGCAAGGCCACCGTGTACGACGTCGCGCCCACGATCTCGGCGCTCCTCGGCCTGCCGGTGGACCGTGCCGTGCGCGGCGCCGCCATCCGGAGCGCCTTCACGGACCTCGCCGCGCCTCCGCGAAAGGACGTCTTCGCGACGACCGTGGTGCGCCGCGTGCAGGCCGAAGCCATGTCCGACAAGGACGCCGACGAGTACGCGAAAAACCTGCGCAACCTGGGGTACCTCTCGGGGAGCGAGCCCACGAAGCTCGCTCCCACCGGAGGCTCGCGTCCCGGCCTCACCGACGGCGGGTGGAACAATCTCGGCGTCTACCTGCGCGAGAACTCGAAGGATCTCAAAGCCGCCGAGGCGGCCTTCCGCAAGGCGCTCGAGTTGCGGCCGGGATACGCGTCGCCGCAGTTCAACCTGGCGGTCCTCAGTCGATCGCGTGGCCAGGATGCCGAGGCGATCGACTGGCTGTTCGGCTCGCTCGAGGCCGGCCACGCCGACCCGGAAGGAACGGTCCTGCGCTGGTTCGGCGAGTACGACGACGCGGGCAAGGCCGCCCGGGCCCGGGAGGTCCTGGAGCGGGGCGCCACCGCGTACCCGGCCGACGAAAGGATCGGCCGCGAGCTCGGCCTCGTCCGGTTCCAGTCAAAGGATTGTGAAGGGGCCCTGCTGGCGGTCGAGCGGTTCGAGCCCTCCACCAAGGACCCCGATACCCTCAACGCTCTCGCCCTCTTCAAGACGTGCCTGGGGCGCCGGGACGAGGCCCTGGCGCTCTTCCAGAAGTCCCTCCGCATCAAGCCCGGCCAGCCGGGGGTCCAGCAGTCGCTGAATCTGCTACAACAGACACAGCCCACGAGCCATTGAGCATCGCTAAGGAAAGGGAAACGATGAAGATTCGTGCGTTCGCCATCTGCCTCCTCGTCCTGGTTCTCGGGATCTCGTCGACTCTTCAGCGGCCGCTCAGGGCGGGGCCGCCCCGAGCGCCGTGGAGACGCGGCTGCCCGCCTACATCCAGAACTACCTCGCCTACGATCCCGCCTCCAAAGTCACGGTGGAGAAAGCGGTCGACCGTCTGCCGGGTTTCCAGGGCTACAAGATCAAGCGGACGGGCAAGTATCCCAAGCTCGCCGTCGAGAGGATCGTGTACGTCTCGGACGACGGCAAGTGGTTCTTCGACGGCGACACGCTGACGAACCCGAACCCCGAAGCCCGTCACGAGCGCCGCCGATCTGGCCTGGATGGAGAGCCGCTCGGCCAACATCTATCGCACGCGGGCGAAGGCGTCGCTGGCGCCGGAGCGGGACGCCGCGGGCCTGAAGGCCGTCTGGATCGCGGTGGAATCCGGCTGGGGCCCCGTACGGATGCCCGGCTACGTCACGCCGGACGGGACCCGATTCTTCAACGGCAATCTCTGGGACTTCCAGATGGATCCGCGCGAAGAGCGCAGGAAGCGGATCGACCTCTCGCAGAACCGCCTCGAGGGCAAGCCCGACGGCGCCGTGACGATCGTGGAGTTCGCCGACATGGAGTGCGGCTACTGCAAGTTCCGCGGCACGCAGATGGACGCGCTTCTCGAGGCCAACGCCGGCATCCTGTCCTACAAGCGCTACTACAAGTTCTTCCCGCTCTGGTTCAACCACGCCTGGTCGATGAAGGCCGCCTCCGCCGGCGACTGCATCTTCCGCCTCGGCAAAGCCAGCTCGCATGTTCGCCTTCAAGAAGCAGGTCTACTCGCTGCAGCCGACGATGACGGTGTCCGGGATCGACGAGCTGGCGTTCGCCTTCGCCGAGACCGCCGGGATTCCGCAGGCGGATTTCAAAGCCTGCTATCTGCGCGACGAGAGCCTCGCCGACGTCCGCAAGGACCTCGAGGAAGGCCAGCGGCTCGGCGTCAAGTCCACGCCGACCTACTACGTCGACGGGACCGAGATCATGTGGACCGAGGACAAGGTCATGGAGGACTTCCTGCGGACCAAGGCGCCGGGACTGAAGACGATCGACTACGCGCCGCCGGCGCAGACGCACTGAACGGGGCGTTGAGCGTTGAGCGTTGAGAGTCGAGGAAGTGAGCGGATGAAATGTTACGGGTCGAACGGCGATCCGCCGTGTCACGCTGAACGCTTGACCCTCAACACTCAACTTCTTCACGGCTCGAACGGAATCGGGACGATCATCCAGGTTCGGACCGGCACGCCCCCCGCGACCGGGGGCGTGAAGGTCCAGCGGCGCACGGCCGCCACGGCCGCGTCGTCGAGACCGGCCGGAGCCTTGCGCGCAACCTGGATTTCGAGTGGCAGGCCTTTCTCCGACACGAGCACGCGCAGGACGACGATTCCCCCGATCCGGGCCTTGAGCGCGAGCGGCGGATAGGTCGGTTTCACCACGGTCGCGATCCTCGGCGGGGCATCGAGCTCCTCGACCGACACGACCGAGCCTTCGCGCACGGCGGGCGGGGCCGCCGCTGTTTCCGGCGCGGCCGCCAGGGTCATCGCGGCGATCGCCGGCTTCTCCGGCTCGGGAATCGCGGTCGGGGGAGGGCCGCTGCGGGAGCCGGCCGCGGCGACGGCTGGGACTGGGGCTGCGGCCGGGGCTGCGGCTGTGGCTGCGGATACAGCGAAGGGCTTGCGAAGTCGGCACCGGGCGCGCGGTCGGAGCGACCACGAGGAGCATCGCCGCAGTCGGGCGGAGCGCCGGCCCCCCGGTCAGCCGCACCGGCGTGACGGCATTGCGGGCTCGCATCTCCGACTCGAGCCGCTGCGTCTCGAGCGCGACGCGGCGCGTGACTTCGTCGCGAAATTGCTCTTCGGTCATCCCGGTGGTCGGACCGGACGGAGTCGGCTGGAGCTCGGGGAGCAGCGTCCGCGTCGGGGCGGGCGTCGGAGCGCGATCCGCGCGGAGCACGCCGGCCGAATCGGGCGCGCGCCGCGACACGACGTAGATTCCGCCGGCGACGGCGATCGCTCCGAGAATCCCGCCGATGAGCGGCGCCCGCGTCCGGGGCCGACGCGTCTCGGCGACCGCGAGGCGCGGGCCCGTGCCGGAAGACGCGGGCGGGCTCGGGCGGGGGAGGCGGCGGAGGCGATGCGGGCGCGGGATCCGGCGGGAGGGGCTCGGGAACGGCGCTCGTGGCGGCCGGAACGCCCGTATCCAGAGCGGCCTCGCGTTTGCGCGCGCGCGCTTCGCTCTCGATTTCTTCCCGAAACTGATCGTTCAGGAAGTAGGCGAGGTTGAACGTCGACGGGGAGTACGGTCCCGAAAAGAGAAGCTTGCCGAGCTCGCGCCGCAGGTCTCCGCTGGATTGATAGCGGCTCTCGGCCGGCGCCAGGGTCATCCGCAGGAGGGAGAGGATCTCGGGCTGCAGCGGCGGCGGCCCGCCCGGGGCGGTGCCCTTCACGAGCGCGAGCGGATCCGCGGGCGGCGGGTGACCCGTGAGGAGCTCGAGCAGCAGTGACGCCGACGGAATACACGTCCGAGTTTCGGCCCACCGTTCCGCTGCGCCGCTCCTCCTGGGCGAGGTAGGGTCCGACCTCCTCGCGAGCCGCGGCCGCGCGATCGCGGGAAGAACTCCCGGCGCGAGCCCGAATCCGGCGAGGCGGATCTCGCCGTCGTCGGAGATCGCGACGAATCCCGGCCACACGAGCCCGTGGAGCGTGCGGTCCCCGTCGATGGTCGTGTTGTAGGCGTGATCGAGGGCCGTCGCCACCTTTTCGGCGATCAGGAGCGCGTGCTCGATCGGCACACGGTGGCCGAGAGCCCGGCACTTGAGGTGGAGGTCGGTGAGCGTCCTGCCGTTGGCCTCGTTCCACGCGAGGTAGGGAACGCCGTCCACGGCATCCATGTCGACGCCCCGGGCGACCGCCGGGTTTTTCAGGAATCCGTGGGTCTCGCCGCTCTCCTCGATCGCGTCGAGCAGCGCGTCGCCCGACAGCTCGGGTGCGTCGAGAATGCGCAGGCGCACGAAGCCGGGGCTCTCGCCGTTGCGGCGGGCGCGGAACTGCCGCCCGAGGGCATCCTCTCCCAGCGCCGCCGTCAGAAGGTAGCTTCCGAAGGGGCGAGGCAATTTTTCTGTCGGCATCCTGAGGGTTTGACCGATTGTGGCGCGCTCGCCCCGGTCGGTCAAGGACGGCCGCGCGGCCGGCGTGGCCGCCGTCACTGCGCGGAGGGATCCTCGAGGTACGGGCCGTACTCCTCGGGCGGCGTCCGTTCGCGCCGGCGGGCGGCGGCGATCGCGTCGAGGTGCTCCTGGAAGGTCTTCGAGAAGGTGTGGCCGCCGGTCCGGTCGGCGACGAAGTAGAGGAACTCCGACTTCACCGGGCGTGACCGCGGCCTTCAGCGCGGCCTCTCCGGGGTTGCAGATCGGGCCGGGCGGCAGCCCTCCGTGGAGGTAGGTGTTGAAGACCGACGGGTAGCCGTAGTCCGAGCGATACAGGGTTCCGGTCCACTTCGCGTCGCGCTTCATCGCGTAGGTCACCGTCGGGTCCGCCTGCAGGCGCATTCCGCGCCGGAGCCGGTTGAAATACACGCCGGCGATCACGGGCCCCTCCCTGGCCAGCAACGTCTCCTTCTGGACGATCGAGGCGAGGGTGACGGCGTCGCGGATCGAGAAGCGCATGGCCGCCGCGCGTTCCCGCATCTCCGGAGTGAAGTGCTTTCGAAAGTTGGCGAGCATCGACTCGACGATCTGGCGCGCGCTGGTCGAGCGCGTCACGACGTAGGTGTCGGGAAACAGGAATCCCTCGAGGTCCGGGGCGCCGCGGGCCACCGAGGCGATGAGCTCCGGGTTCGTGAACGCTTTCTCGAAGGCCTGCTTGCGGGAGATGCTGCGGCTCCAGAAGAGCTCGAACGTCTCCTCGCGGTCAGCGCCCTCCGGAACGACGATCGTGTGGCGGACGACGTCTCCGCGGGCCATGCGGGCGATGACTTCCGAGAGCGGCGTCGGGCGCGAGAAACGGTATTCGCCGGCCTGCAGAGGCGTGGCGCTCTCGGCGATGCGGTACCAGGCCTCCGCGAGCCATGCGGGCGAGACGACGCGCTCGTCGGAGAGCCGGCGGAAGATCTCCGTGGTCGGCGTTCCGAAGGGAAAGAAAATGACGGCCTCGCTCGGCGATGTCGGCTTGCGGGGATGCTCGATGCGGAAGTACAGGTAGAACGCGACGGAGAAGAGCAGCAGGCCGAAGAGCAGGCCGAGACGGAGGATCCGTCGGCCAGCGCTCAACGGGACTCCGGCGGAGCGCTTGAAGGGTCAACGCGACCCCCGCGGAGCGCTTGAAAGGGTCAACGCGACCCCCGCGGAGCGCTCGAAAGATAGTCCTCGAGGAGGACGGCCGCGGCCTCCCGGTCGAGGTCCTCCTTCGACGCGCCCGGGGGCAAGGCGCCGCGCCGCCTCGTTCGACGTCAGGGTCTCCTCGTGGAAATGCACGGGGAGGCCGGTCTCTCCGCTCGAACTTGCGCGGCAAAGGACCGGATGCGTCCGGCGAGCGGGCTCTCGACTCCCTCGGGCGAGCGGGGGATGCCGAAGACCGCGAGCGGCGATCTCCTCCTGCGCCGCGAAGCGGGCCAGCTCGTCGAGCACGGCTTCGTCGCTCTTGCGGTGGAGGGTGACCCTCGGCGTGGCCAGGCGTCCCGAAGCGTCCGACGTCGCCAGGCCGATCCGCTTTTCCCCGAAATCCACGGCGAGGATCCGGCCTGTCTGGATGCGGGCCATGGCGGACAGAGTAACCCGGAGGGTCGGCTTATGATTCGTTCCGGACGCAAAGGAGGGACGCATGCGAAGGACCTTCTGGTTGGCTTCGGCGCTCGCGCTTCTGATGCTGGTCGCTCGTGGCGCCGGCGCCGTCTCCGGCCGGACCGCCGCCTCCGCCGAAAGCGAGCTGCGTGTTCACCAACCCCGGTTTCGCCGGGAAGTGCGTCGAGAACGTGGACGTGGCCGACGGCTCCTCGCCCGCGCAGGCCTGTCAGTCCATCCTGTCGTGCTTGAACGACGTCGACTGCCTCAAGACCTACTGCCAGGCCACGACGATCCGAAGCGGCTGGAAGCTCGAGTCGGCCAGGTAGGAATCCGTCGAGCCTGACGAGCGCATAGTTCTTCCCGGGAGAACAACGGCTAGAATCCGCGCCCTATGAAGAATCTCGTGATCCTTTCGGCGGCCCGGACGCCCGTCGGGTCGTTTCTCGGCAAGCTGTCTTCGCTGCCCGCGCCGGCCCTGGGGTCCGTGGCCATCCGCGCCGCTCTCGAGCGCGCGGGGGTCAAGCCCGAGGAGGTCGAGCAGGTCGTGTTCGGCAACGTCCTCCAGGCGGGGCAGGGACAGGCGCCCGCCCGCCAGGCCTCGCTCGGCGCCGGGATCCCCGACTCGGTCCCGTGCGTGACCGTCCACAAGGTCTGCGGCTCCGGGATGCGGGCCGTCATGGACGTCGGCAACGCGATTCAGGCCGGCGAGTACGAGATCGCCGTCGCGGGCGGCATGGAGTCCATGTCGAACGCGCCGTATCTGCTCGAGAAGGCCCGCACGGGGCTGCGCATGGGCAACGGCACGCTCGTGGACTCGATGATCAAGGACGGCCTGTGGGATCCGTACAAGGATCAGCACATGGGCAATTGCGCCGAGCTCTGCGTCGCGAAGTACAAGTTCACGCGCGAGGAGCAGGACGCCTTCTCGCTCGAGTCCTACAAGCGCGCGCAGAGCCGCCGCGAAGAGCGGCGCGTTCGCCGACGAGATCGCGCCGGTCGAGGTTCCGCAGAAGAAGGGCGACCCCCTCCGCATCGACGCCGACGAGGAGCCCTTCAGCGCTCCGCTCGAGAAGATGCCGACGCTCAAGCCCTCATTCCAGAAGGACGGCACGGTGACGGCGGCGAACTCTTCCAAGATCAACGACGGCGCGGCGGCCCTGGTCGTGACGTCGGAGGAGACGGCCCGGGCGAAGGGATGGAAGCCGATCGCGCGCATCGTCGCGCACGCCGGCGTGGCGCAGGCGCCGGAGTGGTTCACGACCGCTCCGGTGGGCGCGATCCAGAAGCTCCTCAAGAAGACGGGGCTCTCGGTCGCCGACATCGACCTCTGGGAGATCAACGAAGCCTTCGCCGCGGTGGCCATGGCGGCGATCAAGGAGCTGTCGCTTCCGCCCGACCGCGTCAACGTGAACGGCGGCGCCGTGGCGCTCGGGCATCCGATCGGCGCGTCGGGCGCGCGCATCCTCACCACACTCATCCACGCCCTCCGCAAGGGCGGCAAGAAGCGCGGCATCGCGGCGATCTGCATCGGCGGCGGCGAAGCCACGGCGATGCTGGTGGAGACGGCCTGACGGTCCCTTCGGGGGACGCGTTCGACCTCGTTCTCGGCGGCGTTCCCCGCTTCCAGGCCGAAGCCGCGTGGGCCTGGCGTCTCGCGGCCCGGTACGCCCGCCGTCTTCCCGCGCGGCGGCGCGTCGAGCTTCCGGGTCGCGACCCCGTCGTTTCCGACGCCGTCGGGGGATGCGCCGATCGTTCTCGTGCAGGCCGACCCGGAGGCCTACCTGCTGCCCGGGCCGGGTCTCCGTCTCGTGCGGTGCCTCGCGGCGCGCCCGGATCTGGCTCTCGCCCTGCCGGTCTCGAACGAGGCCGAATCCGAGGAAGGCCGGACCGCGCCTCCCTTCGCCTACCTGACGCCGACGCTGCTCTCGGAGGCCGCCGCCTTCGTCGAGGCTTCGGGGGGAGCGCTCCGCCCGGCGACGTCGCCCGCGTCTCCGGTCTTCGCCGTGCGGCGCTCGGTCCTCGCGGCGCTTCCCGGCGCGCTGCGGCTTCGCGACGTCCCCGGCGAGGCCGCGCGGCGGGGCCTGACGGCGGCGATCGATCCCGGAGCCTACGTGCACCGTTACGGAGCCATGGACGCGTCCATCGCGCGACGATCTGGCGGCGAAGGTGCCGCACGGCGCCGGCGCGGTTCTCGACGTGGGTTGCTCTCGCGGGGCCACCGCCGGCGCTCTTCGGTCGCGGGGCGTCCGGCGCATCGTCGGCATCGAGCCGGACGCCGCGGATGCCGCGGCGGCCGCCGGCGCCTACGACGAGGTGCTCGCGGTCCGCCTCGAGGACGTCCCGCAGGCGACTCGAGCTCTCGGGCCGGTTCGACGCGATCCTGTTCGGCGACGTGCTCGAGCACCTCGTCGATCCCTCCGACGCCCTCGTGCGCGTGCGGCCGTGGCTCTCGGAGCGCGGCGTCGTCGTCGCCTCCGTGCCTAACGTGGGCCACTGGTCCATCGTGGACGACCTCATCCGAGGCCGCTTCGACTACGTCCCGTACTCGATCCTCTCGGGGACGCACGTCCGCTTCTTCACGCGCTCCACGCTGATCGACCTCTTCGAGGCGTCCGGGTATCGCGTCCGCGAGATCGACACACAGACGCTTCCGGTCTCGCCGGAGGCCTCGAAGAGGCGAGATCGCCTGGCGAAATTCCCTGGCGCGAGCGCAGACCTCGACGTCACGGAGTTCATCGCCGTTGCGCATCCCGTGATCTGACCCACCCTCAACCTCTCAACCCTCAACTCTCAACTTCCCTCGGTTATCATCGCGGCAGCGATGATCAACAAGGTCGTCTCGTCCGCCGACGAGGCCGTGCGGGACGTGCCGGACGGTGCCCTGCTCGTGGTCGGCGGATTCGGCCTCTGCGGCATTCCGGAGAACCTGATCGGCGCCCTCGTCCGCCGGGCCGTGAAGGACCTGACCGTCGTCTCGAACAACTGCGGCGTCGACGACTGGGGGCTCGGGCTCATGCTGCGCGCCCGGCAGATCCGCAAGATGGTGTCCTCCTACGTCGGGGAGAACGCCGAGTTCGAGAGGCAGTTTCTCTCGGGCGAGCTCGAAGTCGAGCTGGTGCCGCAGGGCACGCTCGCCGAGCGGATGCGGGCCGGAGGCGCCGGCATCCCCGCGTTCTACACGCCGGCGGGCGCGGGCACGCTCGTGGCCGAGGGCAAGGAGACGCGGAGCTTCGACGGCCGCGATTACCTGCTCGAGCGAGGCATCGTGGGCGATTTCTCGATGGTCGCGGCCTGGAAAGGCGACCGCCTCGGCAACCTCGTCTACCGGAAGTCGGCTCGAAACTTCAATCCCATGGCCATCACGGCCGGGAAGATCGCGATCGCCGAGGTCGAGGAGCTCGTCGAGGTCGGCGAGCTCGATCCGGAGTGCGTCCACACTCCCGGGGTCTTCGTGAACCGCCTGGTCGTCGCTCCCCGGCAGAAGCGGATCGAGCGGCGGACAATAAGTAAGCCAGGAAGGGCCTGAGATGCTCGACCGCGAAGGCATCATCCGCCGGGCCGTGAAGGAGCTCCGGGACGGCTACACCGTCAACCTGGGCATCGGCATGCCGACCCTCATCGCAAATCACATTCCGCCCGGCATCGAGGTGATCCTCCAGTCCGAGAACGGCATCCTCGGACTCGGGCCGTATCCGCGGGAGGACGAGGTCGATCCCGATCTGATCAACGCCGGCAAGGAAACCGTGACGATCCGGCCGGGCGCCTCGTATTTCTCGTCGGCGGACTCTTTCGGAATGATCCGGGGCGGCCACATCGACCTCTCCATCCTCGGCGCCATGCAGGTCGACGAGGAGGGCTCCATCGCGAACTACATGATCCCCGGCAAGATGGTGAAGGGGATGGGCGGCGCCATGGATCTCGTGGCCGGCGCCCGCCGCCTCGTCGTCACGATGGAGCACACGGCGAAGTCGGGGGAGAAGAAGATCCTCAAGCGGTGCACGCTGCCTCTGACGGGGCGGCGCTGCGTGCACCGGATCATCACGGACCTCTGTGTCTTCGACGTCCTCCAGGCCGGGGCCGGGCTCGAGCTCGTCGAGCTCGCCCCGGGAGTGACCGCCGAGGAGGTTCGCGCCAGGACGGAGGCCGCGTTTCGGGTCGCCGCGAGCGTCCGCTCCATGGACGCGTGAAGCGCCTCCCGGCGACGGGCCTCGCCGCGCGACTCGCGACGGGCCTCGCAGCGGGACTCGCCGTCCTGGCCGTTTCGGCGTCCGCGGCGCTCGCCCAGGTCGCCAAGGAGCCCGATCCTTTCGCGTCGCGCTTCGACCAGCGCACCAACTTCCAGATCAAGTTCAAGACGCCCGAGAAAGGCGGCGAGGTCCGCCTCTACACCAAGAACCCGGTGCACTTCGTGAAGGACCAGTTCTGGGAGGGGAGCGAAGAGGTCGTCATCGAGTACCAGGACCTCAAGATCACGGCGGATGCGGCCCGGTACGATTTCCCGACCAAGACGGCGGTGCTCACGGGCCACGTCGTGATCGACCAGGGGCCCACGCGCCTCTCGGGATCCCGCGGAACGTTCCACCTCGACACCAAGACCGGCGTGCTCGAGGACGCGACCGCGGATCTGCCGCCGACCTTCCACATCGTCGGCTCGACGATCGAAAAGATCGGACCGGCGACGTACCGGATCAAGGACGGGGTCTTCACGGCCTGCGAGATGCCCGATCCCGACTGGTCGTTCACGCTCGCCGAGGCCACGGTGACGCTCGACGATTACGCGCGGATGAAGCACGTGGCCTTCCGCGCGGGACACGTGCCCCTCCTCTACTCGCCTTACCTCATCTGGCCGACGAAAGAGGACCGCGCCTCGGGCATGCTCGTTCCCGGGATCGGCTACAGCAACCAGCGCGGCTTCTTCCTCGGCCTGTCCTACTTCTGGGTCACGGGGCGGCCGACGGACCAGACGATTCACCTCG
The DNA here is from genome assembly GCA_963749265.1 of uncultured Acidobacteriota bacterium. GTDB lineage: Bacteria > Acidobacteriota > Thermoanaerobaculia > UBA5066 > Gp7-AA6 > DAHUXD01. The sequence continues at coordinate 68,698 of CAVVML010000023.1, forward strand.
ACGCCTACACCGACGGCTCCGTCGGCGGCGGGCTCGAGTCCCGCTGGCGGCCGACCGACGAGTCGGCGGGTCTGTTCCAGGGCTACGTCATCCGCGACCAGAACGCCACAGTGTGCGTGCCGCTCTCGGAGATCCCTCCGGACGGAGGGAACGGAGCGTGCTTTCTGCCAAGCGGAGAGGCCAGGCGTCTACACCGACCAGCCGGCGACGCGCTGGAAGCTCCGGCTCGACCACGTGGCCGACGACCTGCCCTTCGGTTTCCGGGGAGTCCTCTCGATCCGGGACTACTCCGACCAGCAGTACCTGCAGGACTACGAGCGCAGCTTTGCGCTCAACTCCGCCCGCCAGATCGTTTCGCGCGGCTTCCTGACGAAGAACTTCGGCGCCGACTCGCTGAATGTCCGCTTCGAGCGCAGCGAGACGTTCTACTCCTCGACCGTCATCCAGGAGAGGTTTCCGACGGTCGAGTTCTTCCACCGCACGGCGCAGATCGGGCACACCGGCCTGTACCTCTCGCTGCTCTCCTCGCTCTCGGGGCTCTACATGAACCGCGGCCGGGACTTCACCAAGGGCACCTATGGCCGGTTCGACGCGTATCCCATTTTCTCGTTCCCGTTCAAGGAGATCCCCTGGCTGTCGCTCACGGCGCGGGCGGGCGGGCGCGTCACGCAGTACACGGACTCGGTCCTGGTTCCAGGCGGCAAGTTCACGGGCGAGGCCTTCACGCGGAGCTACGGCGGAGGGCGGCGTCTCCTTCGTCGGTCCCTCGTTTTCGCGCATCTACGACACGTCGATCGGGCTCGTGGGACAAGTTCAAGCACATCATCGAGCCGCGCGTGGACTATCAGTACGTCTCGGACGTCGACAATCCGGACCATATCCCCGCCTTCGACGAGGTCGACAACGCTCTCGGCCGGAACCAGATCCGCTATGCGATCGTCAACCGCCTGCTCGCGCGCACCGAGGGCGTCAAGGGCTCGGCCGAGGAGATCGCCTCGCTCGAGATCGCGCAGACCTACGCCTTCGATTTTCCGCAGACGCTCGTGCCCATGCCGCCGACGTTCGAGCAGCGGAAGACCGGGCCCTACGAGGCGCTCCTCCGGATCTCGCGGCCGGGCCTCCTCCACGTCGACGGCCGGCTGGCCTACGACCCCTACGCCAACCAGCTCACGACCGCGAGCGTCACGGCCGGCGCGACCTGGGGCTCCAACTACGTCAACGCGAGCTGGTTCGGCGCGCGGCCGGTCGTCGACAACCCGATTCCCGGATTCAACTTCAACTCCGACCAGCTCCGCGTTTCGGGAGGGGTCGACCTCGGCAAGTACTTCCGCTTCGACGCGCGCGGTGGCCTACGACGCGACGGCGAACACGTGGCAGGAGGACCGGGGCCTCCTGACCTACAAGGGCTCGTGCTACACGGTCTTTCTCGAGGTCCGGCAGCTGCGCCTGCCGCCCGCGCCGCGCAACGACTACCGGCTGGTCGTGAACCTCAAGGACATCGGCACGATCCTCGACGTCAACGGCTCGATCGACGCGCTCCTCGGGTTCTAGGGGGTTCGGTATGATCCGTCCCCAATGAAAGGCCTCATCCTGTCGGGCGGAAAGGGCACGCGCCTGCGCCCGCTGACTTACACGCAGCGCCAAGCAGCTCGTCCCGGTGGCCAACAAGCCCGTCCTCTTCTACGGGGTCGAGGCGATCGTCGCGGCCGGGATCTCCGAGATCGGCGTGGTCGTCGGAGACACGCGGCCGGAGATCGAGGCCGCTCTCGGCGACGGCTCGCGCTTCGGGGCGCGGATCACGTACATCCCGCAGGACGCGCCCCGCGGCCTGGCGCACGCGGTGCTGATCTCGGAGAAGTTCCTCGAGGGCTCGCCCTTCGTCATGTACCTCGGCGACAACGTCATCGCCGACGGGATCACGACGCTCGTCGACGACTACCGGAAGCTCGGCTGCAACTCGCAGATCCTCCTGGCCCGGGTGACCGAACCCGTCGCAGTTCGGCGTGGCCGAGCTCGAGAACGGCCGGGTGGTGCGGCTGACCGAGAAGCCGAAGCAGCCGAAGTCCGACCTGGCCCTCGTCGGCGTCTACATGTTCGACGACACGGTCTTCGAGGCCGTCCACGCGATCCGGCCGAGCGCCCGGCAGGAGCTCGAGATCACCGACGCGATCCAGTGGCTGGTGGACCACGGCAAGAGCGTGCATCCCCACCTCGTGACGGGCTGGTGGAAGGACACCGGGCAAGATCGAAGACATGCTCGAGGCCAACCGGATCATCCTCGACACGTTCACGGCCCGCGGGCATCGAGAGCGCGGGCGACGGATGCCAGGTCGAGGGCAAGGTCGTGATCGAGCCCGGGGCGCGGCTCTCGAGCTGCACGGTCCGCGGGCCCGCGATCATCGGACCCGGCGCCGAGATCCGCGACGCCTTCGTCGGCCCCTACACGTCGATCGGCGCGGGCTGCCTCATCGACCGGTGCGAGATCGAGAACTCGATCGTCCTCGAGGGCGCGCGCCTCGAGAGGATCCCGGTGCGCATCGCGGATTCGCTGATCGGAAAGAACGTCCGCATCCATCCGGGCGCCGAGCGGCCCCGCGTCCACCGGTTCCTGGTCGGCGACAACTCGGAGATCGGGATCGTATGAGACGACTCGTCGCCGTCTGCTGGTGACTCCATGAAGCTTCTCGTGACGGGGGGCTGCGGGTTCATCGGGTCCAACTTCATCCGCCACGTTCTGCAGTCGCGGGCGGGGAAGGTCTCGGTCGTCAACCTCGACAAGCTGACGTACGCCGCCAATCCCGCGAACCTGGCGGACGTCGCGCAGCGGCCGGCCTCCGAGTACCGGTTCGTCCGAGGCGACATCGTGGATCCGGACGTCGTGGGCGTCGCCATGGAAGGCTGCGACGCGGTCATCAACTTCGCCGCCGAGACCCACGTGGACCGCTCGCTGCTGGGCGACGCCTCGTTCATCGAGACGGACGTGCGCGGAGTGTTCGTCCTCCTCGAGGAAGCCAGGCGCCGCGGCGTCTCGAAGTTCATCCAGATCTCGACCGACGAGGTCTACGGAACGATTCCCGCGGGCTCCTTCACCGAGGAGTCGCCGCTCAATCCCCGCAACCCGTACGCCGCCTCGAAGGCCGGGGGCGACCGGCTGGCGTACTCCTACTGGGCCTCCTACGGCGTCCCGGTCCTGATCACGCGCGCCTCCAACAACTACGGCCCCTACCAGTACCCCGAGAAGCTCATCCCGCTCTTCGCGACGAACGCGATCGACGGCGAGCCGCTGCCGCTCTACGGCGACGGGCGCAACGTGCGCGACTGGCTGTTCGTGCGGGACCACGCGGCCGCGGTCGACTTCCTTCTCGACGCGGGCCGCCCCGGCGAGACTTACAACATCGCCGGCGGCAACGAGTGCGAGAACATCGAGATCACGCGCCGCGTGCTCGGCGAGCTGGGCAAGCCCGAGACGCTCATCCGCTTCGTCGACGACCGGCCGGGCCACGACCGCCGCTACTCCCTGGACGCGTCCAAGCTCGCGAAGCTCGGCTTCTCGGCGTCGACGCCGTTCGAGGAGGGCCTGACGGAGACGGTCCGCTGGTATCGCGACCACGAGGAGTGGTGGCGGCCGATCAAGGAGCGCGACGCGGCGTACCGCGAGTTCTACCGCTCGCAGTACGCGCAGCGGCTCGCGACCTCCTCCGCGACCGCCAAGGAGCCGGGCTAGCCCGGGCCCCCACAGCGGACGCCTCATGCCGGACGCAGGCGCTCCCTCCGAAACCCACGCGGCCGTGCTCGCGGCCTCCCGGCCGGCGCCCGCGGGCGCGCCGGCGGGTGCTCGTCACCGGAGCCTCGGGATGCTGGGCTCCGACCTGGTCTTCCTGCTCACCGCGGCGGGCTACGACGTGCTCGCGCGGCCGCGCGCGGATCTGGACATCACGGACTCGAGCGCGGTCGCGCGGGCGCTTCGCGAGCTGCGGCCGGACGTCCTCGTCAACTGCGCGGCCTTCACGAAGGTCGACGACTGCGAGATCGGACCCGCGGGCGTTCCAGGTCAACGCCGAGGCCGTCGCGAACCTCGCCGACGCGTGCGGCCACGTCGGGGCGCAGCTCGTGCAGATCTCGACCGACTTCGTCTTCGACGGCGCCCGGCAGGAGCCCTACCGCGAGGACGATCCCGTCCATCCCACGTCGGCCTACGGACGGTCCAAGCGCGCCGGCGAAGAGGAGGCGATGCGGCTGCCGGGCAGCCTCGTCGTTCGCGCGTCGTGGCTCTTCGGGCGATCGGGCTGGAACTTCGTCGAGGCGATCCTGAAACAGGTCGAAACGGGAAAGACGCGCTTGTCCGTGGTCGTCGACCAGGTCGGGCGGCCGACCTCGACGACGGACCTGTCCGAGGGAGTCCTCGCTCTCCTCGAAGCCGGCGCCTCGGGCGTCTATCACTTCGCGAACCGCGGCGAAGTCTCGTGGAACGAGTTCGCGCGCGAGATCCTCTGGCTCGCCGGCCGCTCCGACGTCGCGGTCGACCCGACGACCGCCGAGGCTCTCGCCCGCCCGGCCCGGCGTCCTGCGTACTCGGTGCTCGACACCGGAAAGTACGAGAGGCTGACGGGCCGGCCCATCCGCCACTTCCGCGATCCTCTCGCCGAGTATCTGGCCCGCCGCGCGCGCCCGGAGGCGTGACCGCAAGTCAGGAGGCAGGAGGCCGGAGGCGGAGGCCGGAAGAGAGAGCGTCGAAGTTAGACTGTGTGGCGCTTTCAGGGGGATGGATCATGCGTCGACTGATTCGTCGCCTTCGCCGCGTCCACGGTTCCTGACCGCGGGTCTGTTCGCCCAGACCGCGAAACGCAACTTCAGCCTCGAGGATGTCGCCCGGACGAAGAGCGTCTCCGACCCCCAGGTCTCGCCCGACGGAACCTGGGTGGCCTACAGCGTCCGCACTCCGGACCTCAAGGAGGACCGCAATACCTCCGACGTCTGGATGACGCGGTGGGACGGCCAGGAGTCCGTGCGGTTGACGACGAGCAAGGACTCCGAGACCTCGCCGCGCTGGAGTCCGGACGGCAAGTATCTGGCTTTCCTCTCGAGCCGCGACGACGACAACGACGCCTCCCAGGTCTGGCTCCTTCCGCGCACCGGCGGCGAGGCCGAGAAAGTCACCGAGGAAAAGGGAGGCGTCGAGGACTTCGACTGGTCCCCGGACGGCAGGAAGCTCGTCCTCGTCGTTTCCGATCCGGACCCCGACACGCAAGCCGAGGAAGGAAAACCCGGGAAGAAGAAGTCGAAGAAGCCGATCGTCATCGATCGCTACCAGTTCAAGTCGGACGGCGACGGCTACCTCACGAAGCTCCGCAATCACCTCTCGATCCTGGACGTCGCGACTCGCAAGTCGGAGGTGCTGACCACCGGCAACTACGACGAGGAGCTCCCGGCCTGGTCTCCCGACGGAAAGACCATCGCCTTCGTCTCGAAGCGCATGGACGAGGCGGACCGGACCGACAACTGGGACATCTACGCGATCGAGCCGCGCCAGGGCGCCGTGCCGCGGGCCCTGACGACCGACGCGCGCTCCGACAACCAGCCCGACTGGGGCAGCCGCCTGGCCTGGAGCCCCGATTCCAGGTCCATCGCCTACGTGCAGGGCGGGCTCGACAAGCTCATCTACTACGGCCTGCACCGCCTGGCCGTCGTGCCCGCGTCCGGGGGCGCCCCGAAGGTCCTCACGGCGAACCTCGACTTGAACGTCCTCTCGCCGCAATACACGGAGGACGGCTCCGCGATTCTGTTCACGCTCGAAGAGGACCAGGCCATCGGTCTCGCGCGCATTTCGGCCGGCGGCGGCCCCGTCGAGCGCCTCGTAAACGGCCGGCAGGTCGTCGCGGGGTTCAGCGCCGCCAAAGGGCGGATCGCGGTCCAGATGGGCACGGCCGCGCGGCCGGACGAGATCTACGCCGTCGAGAAGGGCGCGCCGCGTCCGCTCACGAAGCAGAACGACGCCTGGCTCGCCGAGGTGCGCCTGGGAGCCGTCGAGGAGACGAAGTTCAAGAGCAAGGACGGAACCGAGATCCACGGCTTCCTGGTGAAACCGCCGGATTACGTGGCGGAGAAACGGTATCCGACGATCCTGCGCCTCCACGGGGGCCCGGTCGGCCAGTTCGAGTGCTCCTTCGAAGAGGAGTGGCAGTGGTTTGCGGCCAACGGCTACGTCGTCCTGGCGCCCAATCCCCGCGGAAGCTCCGGGCGGGGAGAGAAGTTCCAGACCGCGATCTATGCCGACTGGGGCAACGTGGACACGCAGGACGTCCTCGCCGCGGTCGACGATGCAGTGGCGCGCGGCATCGCCGATCCCGACCGGCTCGCCGTCGGAGGCTGGAGCTACGGCAGCATGCTGACGAACTACGTCATCGCCTCGACGCAGCGGTTCAAGGCCGCCACGAGCGGCGCCGGTTCGTCCAACCCCCTCGCCGGCTACGGCAGCGACCAGTACATCCGCGAGTACGAGCAAGAGCTCGGCCAACCCTGGACGAACATCGAGGGATGGCTCAAGGTCTCCTATCCGTTCGTCCACGCCGACCGGATCACGACGCCGACCCTCTTTCTCTGCGGCGAGGAAGACTTCAACATGCCCATCGTCGGCTCGGAGCAGATGTACCAGGCGCTGCGCAGCCTGGGGGTTGCGACGCAGCTCGTGATCTACCCGGGCCAGCATCACGGCATCCGCAAGCCGAGCTACGTCCGCGACCGGCTCGAGCGCTACCTCGCCTGGTACGACAAGTACGCGAAGCCGGGAAAACCAACGTCAACCGGGTCCACGACGAGCGCGGGCCGCTGACAACAGGCACGCCGTTGACGGCCGCCGAGTGGAAGCGCAAGGCCATCCACGCGGGCATCGGCCTCTTCGCGCTCACGCTGCGCTGGCTCGACTGGCGCCTCGCCGCTGCGTGCGCTGTCGCGGCCCTCCTCGCCAACGTCATTCTCCTGCCGCGGTTCGCGCGCGGCATCTACCGCGACCCGTCCGCCCGGCACGACGCCGGCATCGTCGCCTACCCGGCGATGGTGGCCCTGCTCATCCTGGTCTTCTCGGGAAACCAGATCCCGATCGCCGCCGCCGTCTGGGCCATGATGGCGTTCGGGGATCCGGCGGCCTCCATCGCGGGCCGGACCGTCGGGGGCCCGACGCTGCCGTGGAACCGCGGGAAAACCTGGGTCGGCCTGCTCTCGAACTGGGCCGTCGGGGGAGCCGCCTCGGTTCTCGTGTTCCTTTTCGTCAGCCGGCGCGATCCTGCCGTCGACTCCGTGGCCATCCTGATGATCGGCTCCGCCATCTACGCGTTTCTCGAGTCGGTGCACGCGGGAATCGACGACAACCTCGTCGGCGCCCTGCCGACGGCCCTCGCCGTGTACCAGATGAGCCTCGTTTTCCCGCCTCCGCTTCTCCGCATTGGCGAAATCCCGACGAGCCACGTCCTCGCCGCTTTCGCGGTCAACGCGGGCGCTGCGGCCGTCATGGGCGCGTTCCGGGTCGTCCGCCGCTCCGGCGCCGTCGCGGGCGGGATCGCCGGCTTCGTGATCCTCCTCTTCGGAGGGTGGGGCGCGTACGGGCTGCTCTGGGCGTTCTTTCTCGCCGGCACCGTCGCGACGAAGCTCGGCTACCGGCGCAAGGCGGCGCTCGGCGTCGCGCAGGCCGACACGGGCCGCCGCGGCGCGGCGCACGTCGCGGCCAACTGCCTCGTGCCCGCCGTCCTCCTCATGCTCGGCGTGCGCACGGTCGGATTCGTCGCGGCATTTGGCGCGGCGCTGGCCGACACGCTCGGGACCGAGGTGGGCACGCTGTTCGGACGCCGGCCCGTCTCGCCGATCTCCTTTCGCGCCGTCCCCGCCGGCACGCCCGGCGCCGTCTCGATTCCCGGGACGGCCGCGAGCCTCCTCGGGGCGGCCGCCATCGCGTTCGCAGGGGAGAGCCTCCGCCTGATACCGATGAGCCTCGTGCTCGCCGCGGCGCTCGCGGGATTCCTCGGCGCCATGGCGGAGAGCGTGCTCGCGGCGATGGGACGCCGCTTCCTCTTTCGCCTCGACCACGAGTTCGCCAACGCGTTCAACACCTTCGTCGGCGCGATGCTCGCGCTGCGGTTCGCGGGGCCGGGCTCCTCGTGAAGCGTTACCTGCGCCTGGCGCGCCCCTTCACGCTCGTGCCGCCGCTTCTGGGGATCGTCTCCGGCGCGGTCTGCGCCTTCGGGTCGGCGCACAACCCCGATCCGGCGCGGCGCGTGACCTGGGCGGTCGTGCTGACCGTCGCCATCGGGTCTCTGTGCGCTTCCGCGATGAACGCGGCCTCCAACATCATCAACCAGATCGCCGATCTCGAGATCGATCGCAAGAACAAGCCCGACCGTCCGCTGGTGACCGGAGAGGTCGGCATCCGGCGGGCGGCAGGCATGGCCGCAGTCCTGTATCTCCTGGCGATCCTGCCGACCTGGCTCGTGGTTCCGTATCCCCACCAGAGCTTCACGGAGCGGATGACGGCGCCGCTGCACCTCCACGCAGCGTTCTTCATTTACGTCGTCGGAGCGCTCGCCACGTTCGTCTACTCGTTCCCGGCGTTCGGACGGTCCAAGCGTCACTGGTTCTGGGCCAACTTCACGATCGCCGTGACCCGGGGCGGCCTCCTCAAGGTGGCCGGGTGGTCGTTCGTCGCTTCGGCGCTCTTCGCGGAGGCCTGGGTGATCGGCGGCATCTTCGCCCTGTTTCTCCTGGGCGCGACCTCCACGAAGGACTTCTCGGACATGGAAGGTGACCGCGCTCACGGCTGCATCACGCTTCCAGTGCGGTTCGGCGTCGCGCGCGCCGCCAGGATGATGGCCCCGTTTTTCGTCCTGCCGTGGCTCCTGATCCCCCTCTTCACGTGGCTGCCGGGGGATGCCCGCCTGACCGGGAATCGGGCCTTCCTGACGGCCCTGGGGCTCGGGCTGGGGGCCTGGGGCGTCTACGTGGCGCGTCTGCTCCTCCGGCGGCCGGAGGAGCTGGCGACGACCGAAAACCACCCCGCCTGGACGCACATGTACCTCATGATGATGGCCGCGCAGGTCGGGTTCGCCGCCGGCTATCTCGTCTGATCTCCGCAGTAAGACTGCGTTCCTCTTGGTAAAATATGCACGTGAAGGAAGCTGCGGCGACGCCCCTCGCGCCCTCCCCGGGCGAGGACGACGGGCTCAAGGTTCGCTGGAGCGGCCTCGCGCTGACCTTCGACGAGCGGACCCTGAATGCCCTGGTGCACCGGCTCGTCGATGAGATCCCCGACCTCCAGGACCTGAAGATCCGCGTCACGCCGGGCGAGCTCTCGGCGACCCTCGTCGTCCACCGGTTCGGCGTGCCGCTCTCGGCCCGGGCCACGCTCTCGCAGCTCCGCCTCAAGGATGGCTTCCTCGCCTTCGTGCTCGACCGGGTGCAGGCCCTCTCCTTCATCCCGATTCCCGATCAGCTGCTGACCTACCTCGTGGAACGGGCGCCCGCCGGGCTGCTGACCTGGTACCGCCCCGACCGGATCATGGTCGTGAACCTCAACGACTGGATGCCGCCCGGCATCGACCTCTCTCTCGAGCGCACGGTCTTCGAAGAAGGCGCGCTGACTCTGCACCTCGCCGCCGGGTCCTACGACGTGACGGATATACTCGGCGAAGATTTCGGGCAACCCGGAAATTAAAGACGGCGTCCCCGACGCCTGACGAGGAGAAGCGCATGATCTCTCGCCCTCGGTTCGTTCTGCCTGTCCTGCTTCTTTGGGCCTCGACCTCGGTCGCTTCGCCGCTGATGCACCGGACCCAGACCGTCATCTCCGTTCCTCCGCCCGGGGAAGTCGTCGCGCTGTCCGCCCTCCAATACGCGCCCAAACAGTTCGCGGCCAAGGTTACGTCCGTGAAGTTGACGCTGGCTTCGTCCGAGGGCGCGGATCCCGTCGTCGGCGAGTGGACGTTCCTCGCCTCCAACTCCGACGGCCAGATGCACAAGGTCGAGATCTTCACCCGGTTTCTGGACGAGTCGGGCACGCAGATCTCGATGGCCTCGAAGGTGTGCATGCTCGGCGGCGGTTCCCACGACTTCGTCTGCCCGGTGCCTCTCAACGTCAAGGCGGCGGACTGGGCCAAGACCAAGTCGCTGCGGATCGTCACGGACTGGTTGAACTGAGTCGGACTGGTTCGCGGCGCCGCGAGCCCGCAGTCCTCCTGGCCGTCGGGGCCGCTCTGCTCGTCCTCTCGGGCATCGGCCCCAAAGACCGCTACACATGGATCCTGGAGGTCGCGCCCGCCGTGGCGGCGGCCGCGGTGCTGGTCGCCACGTACAGGCGTTTCCCGCTCACGCCCCTCGCGTACCGCCTGATCCTGCTGCACGCCTTCATCCTGATGCTCGGCGGCCACTACACGTACGCCGAAGTGCCCCTCGGCTTCTGGGTGCGCGACCTCTTTGGTCTGGCGCGGAATCACTACGACCGCCTGGGCCACTTCGTGCAGGGCTTCGTGCCGGCGATCGTGGCCCGGGAAATCCTCTTGCGGAAGACGCCGCTGCGGCCGGGCGGCTGGCTCTTCTTCCTGGTGACCTGCGTCTGCCTCGCGATCTCGGCGTTCTACGAGTTCGTCGAATGGTGGACGGCCCTCGCATCGGGAGAAGCGGCGATGGCGTTTCTCGGAACGCAGGGCGACGTCTGGGACACGCAGTGGGACATGTTCCTCTGCCTTCTGGGCGCTCTTGCAGCGCAGATCCTGCTCTCCCGCGTCCATGACCGCGAGCTCGCGCGGCTTTCCCACGCCGCGCGGAACCGCGCGTAAACAAGGGTTGAGAACCGCTCTCCGAATCTTCGCCGGCCTCGTCCTCGTCGCCCTCACGGGCGCGGCGTTCCTCGTCTGGCGCACGTTTCCGAAGACCCGCGGGACCGTACGCGCTCGCGGCCACGCCGCCCCGGTGCGGATCGAGACGGACGCCCGCGGCGTGCCGACGATCCGGGCGAGCTCCATTCCCGACGCGATCTACGGGCTGGGCTACGTCCACGCGCGCGACCGCCTCTGGCAGATGGAGTTCGAGCGGCGCGTCGGCTCGGGCCGGCTCGCCGAGGTCCTCGGCGAAGGCCTGGTATCGACCGACCGGTTTCTTCGCACGGTCGGGTTTCGGCGCGCCGCGGAGCTCACCGAGTCGCAGCTCTCACCCGAGACGCGGGGAATCCTCGAGGCGTACGCCGCGGGCGTCAATGCGTTTCTGGCCGAGGACTCCGCGCGGCCGATCGAGTTCCGGATTCTCCGGGTCACGCCCGAGCCGTGGACGCCGGCCGACACGCTCGTCTGGGGAAAGATGATGGCGTGGGACCTCGCCGGCAACGCGCGCGGCGAGATCCGTCGCGCCCGTTTCGTCGATGCCGTCGGGACGGAGCGCGCCGCCGAGCTTCTGCCGCGCGCGGGCTCCGAGCCGACGATCCTGTCCGCCACGGACTGGCCGGCGCCGGGAGCCTCGGCGAAGAACCCTCCCGTCCCCGTTGGGCTCCTGGACTGGGCCCGCGTCGACCGGGCCTTCGCGCCGCTCGCGGCGCTCGGGATCGGGGCCGGCGGGAATCTCGGCAGCAACTCCTGGGTCCTCGCGGGCTCCCGGACCGCCAGCGGTAAACCGATCCTCGCCAACGATCCTCATCTCGGGCTGGGAACGCCGTCCGTCTGGTATCTCGCCTCCCTCGACGCCCCCGGCCTGCGGGCGACCGGCGCGACGCTTCCCGGCGTCCCCGCCGTGCTGATCGGGCACAACGACCGGATCGCCTGGGGGGTGACCTCGCTCGAGCCCGACGTGCAGGACCTCTTCGTGGAACACGTCGACCCCGACGATGCCTCGCGCTATCGACACCGGGGAGAGTGGAAACGTTTCGACGAGCGAGTCGAACGGATCCGCGTCCGCGGGAGCGCGAACGTGGAGCTGAAGGTGCGGGGCTCCGTCCACGGGCCGATCGTGACCGACGCGCTCGGCGGCGCCGATCGGCTCGGAGCGGCCGTGGCGCTGCGCTGGACCGGGCTGGACCCGGATCCCGGATCGACGGAGGCTTTCCTCGACATCGCCAGGGCTCGCAGCTGGCCCGAATTCCTGGCCGGCGTCGAGGGGATCCGGGCCTCTTCTCTCAACTTCGTCTACGCCGACATCGAGGGCCACATTGGTTATGCCGCCGGCGGCGCGATGCCGATCCGGCCGAGGGCCGACGGCCTCCTGCCCGTTTCCGGGTCCGGTGAGGACGACTGGAGCGGGATCCTCCCCGGCGCGAGCCTGCCGCGGGTCCTCGATCCCGAGCGCGGATACATCGTCACGGCCAACAATCGGGTGACCCCGCGGGATCCCTATCCCTTCGGCCTGACCTGGATCGAGCCGTTCCGGGCGGCGCGGATCGCGGAGCGAATCGAGGCGGGCGGGCGCCTGACGCCCGACGAGGTCGCGGCGCTCCAGCTCGACCGCGTCTCTCTCCAGGCGCGCGCCCTGCTGCCTCTGCTGGCGCGCACGGAGGGATCCGACGCCGCGTCGCAGAGTGCGCTTCGCCGGCTCTCGCAATGGAACGGCGAGATGGCGCCGGAATCCGTCGAGGCCGCGATCTACGCGGCCTGGTTCGTCGAGCTCGCGCGCATGCCGGAGGACGAGCTCGGCGATGTTCCGCGCGGAACGACACGGGGCCGCTTCCTGATCGATGCGTTGAGCCGCGACTCGGCGTGGTGCGACGACCGCCGCACGCCGGAGGTCGAATCGTGCGCGGCGTTCCAGGCCGCGAGCCTCGCACGGGCCCTGCAGGTTCTTCGCGCCCGGCTCGGCGAAGATCCCGCCGGCTGGCGCTGGGATCGCCTCCACCGGGCGGTTTTCCCTCACGACGTGTTCCACGAGGTGCCGTTCCTGAGACGCTTTTTCGATCTCGAGATCGGCCAGGGCGGCGACGGCGCGACCGTCAACGTCGGCTCGTTCGAGCAGGACGGGTCGTTCCAGATGGACGACGGCCCGGGTTACCGGCAGGTCGTGGATCTGTCGGAGCCGATCCGCGGGCGATACGTGATCACGACCGGCCAGTCGGGCAACGTCTTCTCCGGCAGCTACCGGAGCTTTTTGCCGGAATGGAGAGCGGGACGCTACGTGGAGATAGAGGGTCAGACGGCCGAAGACGTGCTGGTGCTCGAGTAGGGAATGTTGAAATGTTGAAGGGTTGAAATGTCGAAGGGCTGTTGAGTCGGCGACTTCGACACCTCAACAATTCGACACTTCAACAACTCAACTCTCAGAGGCCCGGCCAGAACGGCCGCTGCGCGCGGAGGACGCGGTCGAGCACGCGGGTGGCCGCGGGCGACGGCTCGCCTCGGATGTCCGGTGCCGCTTCGCCGAGGAGCACCCTCAGGCACGCCTCGGCGGAGCGCGCGATGGCGTCCAGGTTGTAGCCGCCCTCGAGCGCGAGGACGAGCCTCCCGCCGGCGAGCTGGCGCAGCCGCGCCGTCATGGCCGCGTACCCGGCGGGGGAGAGGCGCATTCCGCCGAGCGGGTCCCCGTCGGCCGCGTCGAATCCGCACGAGACCAGGACGAAGTCCGGCGCGAAGCTCCGGGCGATCGGCAGCAGCACGCGATCGAACGCCGCGAGATACTCCGCGTCTCCCATCCCTTCGCCCCAGCCCACGTTGACGGTGAAGCCCCGCCCGGCGCCGCCGCCGACCTCCTCGATCGCACCCGTGCCCGGATAGAACGGAAACTGGTGCGTCGAGACGTACAGCACGCTCGGGTCCTCCCAGAAGGAGTGCTGCGTGCCGTTGCCGTGGTGGAGGTCCCAGTCGACGATGAGCACGCGCTCGGCGGATCGTGCGGCCTGGAGAGCCTTCGCCGCGACCGCGACGTTGTTGAAGAGACAGAAGCCCATGGGCCGGTCGGCCTCGGCGTGGTGGCCGGGGGGCCGGAGGAGGGCAAATCCGTCGTCCACGGTCCCGCCAGCGACCTGCGCGCAGAGATCCACGAGCCCTCCGGCGGCGAGACGCGCCGCAAGGGCGGAATCACGGCAGGTGTAGGTGTCGGGATCGAGCTGGAGAAAGTCGTGCGCCGCCGTTTCGCCGACGAGGGCGAGAAGGCTCGGCGTGTGAATGCGCAGGAGCTCCTCGTCGGTCGCCTCTCGCGCCGGAATGGCGCGTCCGCTCGCGGCCAGACCATCCCGTTCGAGACGCGCATGGATCGCCTCGAGGCGGCCGGGATGCTCGGGATGGACATACGGCGCGCGATGCCGCAGGAAGCGCTCGTCGTAGACGAGACCCGTCGTCATCGTCCGCGCATCCAGAAGAGAGCGGCCAGGAAGAGCAGCGCGTAGAGGAGCACCACGATCACCGCGGGGCCCGGCCGTTTCAGGGACCCGCGGCGCTCCGCCATCAGTCCCGAAGCGCGGCCGAGAGCGCGGCCGGATCTTCGACGGGAGCCCGGCACGCGAAGTTCTCGCAGACGTACGCAAGCGCCCGAGCCCGCGCCGGATCGCCTCCTTCCGCCACGCGGCCCTCGAGCAGGGGAGCGAGCTCCTCGGGCGCATCGGCGCGAGGCGTGGGCGAGGACGCGATTGAGCCCCGGGCTCGCGAAGACCGCCGAGCGCAGCGCGTCGAAGTCGGCCCGGCCCGGCGTTCCGGACAGGACGATCTCGCGCGCGCCGCCGGCCGCGAAGTCCGCGGCGGAGAGGAGCCTCGGGAATGCCGGCGCGGCCTTCTCGGCCAGGGCGGAGAATGCGCCGAGCACTTCGTCGGCCCGTTTGCGGTAGCGGTCCTCGCCCGTGAACGCGTGCAGGCGCAGGAGGTTCATGGCCGCGACGGAATTGGAGGACGGCGTGGCGCCGTCGTAGGACTCCGCGGGCCTCAGGATCAGGCCGTCGTGCTCGGCCGCCGAGAGATAGTACGCGCCTCCGGCGCCCGCGAACTCCTTCTCGAAGACGGCCTGCAGGCGCACGGCTTCCCGGAAGTAGCGCGGCTCGAACGTCGCCTCGTAGAGATCGAGGAGGGCCTCGATGAAAAAGGCGTAGTCGGTCGCGAAGCCCGGGATGTCGGCTCTGCCGGCCTTCTCGCGGTGGAGAAGCCGCCCGTCGCGAACACAGCGGGAAAGGATCCGATCCGCCGCCGTCCCGCGCGGCCGCCTCGTACCGCGGCTCGTGCAGGACGCGGCCGGCCAGCGCGAAGGCGGAGATCGCGAGCGAGGTCCAGTCGGTCAGCAGCTTGTCGTCGGTCCCGGGAGGGACGCGTTTGGACCGCGCGGCGTAGAGACGGGCGCGGCCCTCCCGGAGGATGCGCTCGATGTCCTGCTCGGTCCGGCCGAACTCCTTCGCGAGCTCGGGGACGGAGCGGACGACGGAGAGCACGGTCTCGCCGCTCGACTCGAAGTTCCCGGCCTCCGTCACCCCGAAGCGCGCGGCCAGAATCGGAGCATCCCGCTCGGCGTCGCCGAGGGCCTCGGCGAGCGATCGCGGATTCCAGACGTAGAAGGTGCCTTCCTCGCCGCCGGAGTCGGCGTCCTGCGCGGCGAAGAATCCTCCGCCCGGCGGAGTCATCTCGGCGAGCAGATAGTCGAGCGTCTCGCGGGCCACGCGGGCGTCGTCGGGCCTCTCGAACGCGCGATACGCCAGGGTGTAAACCCGCGCGAGCATGGCGTTGTCGTAGAGCATCTTCTCGAAGTGCGGCACGAGCCAGCGGGCGTCGACGGAGTAGCGGTGAAAGCCGCCGCCGACCTGGTCGTACATTCCCCCCGCCGCCATCCGGTCGAGCGTCGTCTCGACCATCCGGCGCGCCTCCGCGTCGCCGGTGCGCAGCCAGCGGCGGAGGAGCAGCTCGAGGCGCATCGAGGGGGGAAATTTCGGCGCGCCGCCGAAGCCGCCCTCGACCGGGTCGAACTGGCGGGCGATCGCCGCATGGGCGCTCTCGAGGATGGCCGACAGCGGAGCTCCGGCCCCGGCCGTCCGCGAGACCGCGGCGCTGGTCTCGAGGTGGTCGAGCATTTCCCCGGCCGAGCTCTCGAGCTCGTCGCGGCGCGTTTTCCAGGCTTCGGCGATCGCCGCGAGGATCTGGAGGAACCCGGGCCGTCCCCAGCGCGAGGACGGCGGGAAGTACGTCCCGCCATAGAACGGCTTTCCCTCCGGCGTGAGAAAGAGCGAGAGGGGCCAGCCGCCGCTGCCGGTCATCATCTGAACGGCCTGCATGTAGATGTCGTCGACGTCGGGCCGCTCCTCGCGGTCGACCTTGATCGAGACGAAGTCCCCGTTCAGCGCTTCGGCGACGCGCTCCGTCTCGAACGACTCGTGCTCCATGACGTGGCACCAGTGGCAGGTCGAGTAGCCGATCGAGAGAAAGATCGGCTTGTCCTCCGCGCGCGCCCGAGCGAGCGCCTCCGCTCCCCAGGGATACCAGTCCACGGGGTTGTCCTTGTGCTGGAGGAGGTACGGAGAGGACTCGAGCGCGAGGCGGTTGGCCACCCCGGGAGGATATCGCCGCACGAAGGCGGGGCGCGAGGGCGAGCCTGAGGAAGCGTCGGAAGGCGCGGGACGGCGCCTAGCCGAACGAACGCGCCGGGAAATCGCAGAAACCCTCGAGCCACGAGATGCGCATCCGCCCCTTCTTCGGCTGGGCCGTGATCGTGATCTCGTCGTCCTTGTCGCGGATCGTGACGTAGTCGCCGGGGTCGAGCTCGTCGAGCCGCCGGATGATGTCGCGGGTCGAGATCGGGTGGTCGTCCGAAAAGACCTCGACGAGCGTCCGGGGCACCCGGATGTGAACGTCGTGGTCCCAGTCGTCGTGGACGTCGACCAGAATCGCGTCGCCGTCCTGGCGCACTTCGATCGTGGCGTCGTCGCTCTTGATCACGCTCGGCTTGTCCGGACGGCTCTCGTCGGCGGCGTCCAGCAGCTCGCGAGGCGTGATGTCCCCTTTGTCCCAGGCGGCGCGGATGTCGCCATCGAGGGCGTCGTCGATGTGGGCCAGCCGCGTGAGCTGGGCGAGCAGCGCGACCGGAACCGTGAAATGGAAGGCGCGAGTCTCGTCGCCTTCGGTTTTCTTGACCTCGACCTGGAATCCCTTGATGTTCCGAAACTCCCGGGCCGGTCCGCGCCAGGCCGACAGGCAGAGAGCGAAGACCACGACCACGAAGAGCCCGAGGACGATGGCCCGTGTTTCCTTGTTCATCGCGCGTACTTCTCCTACCTGTCTCTGCTAACGCATTCCGCCGGCGAAAGTTCGCGCCCGCCTCCGAAGGCCGCGGGCTGCGCTCCCGGGCGGCTTGTGGTAACTTGCGTGCGGGAGAGGCCCGTTGGAAGCTAACGGGTTGTTGCGGAACGCTTTATGCCTCATTTCATCACCGAAACCTGCATCGGGTGCGGGGTCTGCGAAATCAAGTGCCCCACGCACACGATTACGGGCGACAAGAGCGAGAAGTACGTCATTCACCATGACCGGTGCATCGACTGCTCGGTCTGCGCCCGGTATTGCCCGGTCTCCTGCATCCAGGACCAGAAAGGCGAGCTCGTCGAAAAGGTCAAGCCGAAGGAGATCCCCAAGGCCATCGTCGACCGGGACCTCTGCACCGGCTGCGAGTTCTGCATCGACATCTGTCCCTTCGACTGCATCTACCTGATCGACGACCCGATGCACGAGACTTTCCACAAGATCGCGGAGGTCGACGCCGGCCCCTGCGTCTCCTGTCGCCTCTGCGAGACCGTCTGCGAGAAGGACGCGATCTTCGTCCCGAACCCGATTACTCAGGCCAAGCGGTACCTCCCGGCCCTGTGACCGAGCCGCGCGACGTTCCGCCTCCCGAAAACGACGAATCGACCGAAGAGCCCCGCGGCGCGGGCCGCCTGATCGCCCGCTTCTTCCTGCTTCCGCTCCTGGTCGTCGGGGCGGCCGTCGGTGTGTTCCTGGTGTTCAACCTGATGACGTTCGAGCGGCGCAGCCCGCGCGACTACCTCCAGGAGGTCCGGGGCGGAACTGCCAACCGGCGCTGGCAGGCCGCCTTCGAGCTGTCCCGCTCGCTGCCCAACCTGCCGCCCGAGGAGCGCGCCGACCTGACCGCGGAGACTCTCCGGATCTTCGAAGGCCTCTCGGGCAAGCGGCCGGACGACGTTCCGGTGCGCCGTTACCTCGTGCTCGTCCTGGGCCGGCTCGGCGAGGCCTCCGCCCTCCCGGCTCTCGAGGCGGCCGCGAAGGACCCCGATCCCGATACGCGCCTCTATGCCGTCTGGGCTCTCGGAAAGATCGGAGACAAGGCCGCGTTCCCGACGATCCTCGAGGCGTCTCATTCCGAGGACGCCGGCGCGCGCAAGATGGCGGCGTACGTCCTCGGCCAGCTCGGCGACCCGCAGTGCGATCCCTCGATTGAAGGTGCTTGCCGAGGACAAGGTCGCCGACGTGCGCTGGAACGCGGCGATCGCCCTGGCGGAGCTGGGCGACACCTCCGGCCTGCCGGTGCTCCGCTCGATGATCGATCGCTCCGCGCTCGCGCGCCAGGCGCCGCAGCTCTCGAGCGATCAGGCCGAAGCGGCGATGGTCAACGCGCTGAAGGCGCTGACACTTTTGAAGGACGCCGGCACGCTGCCCGAGATCGAGAAGCTCGCGAAGGACGATCCGAACCTCCGCGTGCGGGACGCGGCACGCCGCGCGGCCGAAGCGGCGCGCGGCGAGGGCGCAAAGCCGTGACGCGTGACCGCGGGTCTGTTTGGAGGAGTCGCGCGGTTTTGGTAGGCTCAAGCCCCGAGATTTGATGGCTTAATGTCTACGGCTCCGAACAGCCTTCCCACGCCCCCGGAGGACGTCTCCCTCGACGGGGTGACCCGGCGCTCCACTCTGAAGTGGATGACGCTCGCCTGGACCGGGTTCGCCGGGGCCACGGCCGTGGGCCTCACGGCGACGGTCCGGTTCCTCTTCCCGAACGTGCTCTTCGAGCCGCCGACGCGCTTCAAGGCCGGCGACCCGTCGACCTACAGCCTCGGCGTGGACGAGCGCTGGAAGGAAAAGTACGGCGTCTGGATCGTCCGCGACACCAACTCGATCTACGCCCTGGTGGCCGTCTGTGTTCACCTCGGCTGCACCCCCAACTGGCTGGCCGCGCAGAACAAGTTCAAGTGCCCCTGCCACGGCTCCGGCTACTACGTATCCGGGATCAACTTCGAAGGGCCGGCCCCGCGTCCGCTGGAGCGGGCCGAGATCGCCGTTTCGGGCGAGGACGGGCAGATCATCGTCGACAAGGCGACGCGCTACCTCTACGAGCGCGGCCAGTGGACCGACCCCAAGGCGTTCGTCAAGATGGCCTAGGCCCGTCCCGAAATAGACCGCGACCGGAGGTTCGATTGGGTTCTCGTTGGCGTGACATTCAGCAGGCGATCGTCTCGAGCCAGTTCTGGAAATCGATCTTTCGCGTCGGCATCCCGAACACCAACCGCAAGCGCGTGCTCGCGATGCTGGGCAACGTCGTCCTGCACCTGCACCCGGTCAAGACCCGCAAGTCCGGCGTCAAGATGCGCTACACGTGGTGCGCGGGCGGCGTGACGTTCTTCCTCTTCCTCGTCCTGACCTTCACGGGCCTTCTCCTGATGTTCTATTACCGCCCGACCGTCGAGTACGCCTTCGTCGACATCCTGGACCTGCGCGAACAGGTGCCCTTCGGGATCATGCGGGAAGTCCACCGCTGGGGCGCGCACGCGATGGTCATCTCGGTCTGGATCCACATGTTCCGGGTCTTCATGACCGGCTCCTACAAGCCGCCCCGCGAGTTCAACTGGGTCATCGGCGTGATCCTCCTGGTCCTCACGCTGCTGCTCTCGTTCACCGGGTATCTCCTGCCGTGGGACCAGCTCGCGATCTGGGCCATCACGGTCGGCTCGAACATGGCCTCGGCGACGCCGCTGCTCGGGATCGAAGGCCCCGGGACGGCGCTCTTGAAGATCGGCGACATCCAGCTCGTGACGTCGACCAACGACGCGCGGTTCGGGCTGCTCGGCGGCCGCTTCGTCGGCGCCGGGGCGCTCCTGCGCTTCTACGTGCTGCACTGCGTCGGCATCCCGCTGATCGCGGCCTTCCTGATGGCGGTCCACTTCTGGCGCGTCCGCAAGGACGGCGGCATTTCGGGCCCGTTGCCGAGTTCCTGATCCAGTTCGTCAAGAACGCGACTCGGACTCAGCGGCCCGCTCGCGGTCCGACCGCGGGAACGCCGCTCATGAATCGCTCGGAATCGTGAGCCGGACCGCATAGCCCATGTTCCTGATCCAGTTCATCAAGAACGCCATCGACTTCCTGTCGGCGCCGCAGTACCTCGTCTCGGGGGCGCTGATCGGGTTGATCCTGATGATCCACTGGGCGCCGGCGTGGTCGAAGAAGGGCGGGCTCATCCTCTTCGCCCTGGTGGCGGGCGGGATCGGGCTCTCGTACCTCGATCCGAATTTCAACAAGGTCGCGACACTCCCCGACAACGTGCCGATCGTCGGGATGATCTTCCTGGTCGGCTTCTTCTTCTGGTTCGCGATGAGCCAGGCCTACGAGAACGACCGGCGGATCGCGGAGGGTCGCCCGCCGATCGAGGGCGAGGACGCGTCGCAGAAGGTCTTCTCCTGGCCCGACCTCGTCTACGTCGAGCTCATCTGCCTCGTCGTCGTCATGGCCGTCATGATCGTGTGGTCGATCGTCCTGAAGGCGCCGCTCGAGGAGCCCGCGAACCCGACCGATTCGCCCAACCCGGCCAAGGCCCCGTGGTACTTCCTGGGGCTGCAGGAGATGCTGGTCTACTTCGACCCGTGGCTCGCGGGCGTCGTCCTGCCGTCGCTCATCATCGTGGGGCTGATGGCGATCCCGTACATCGACACGAATCCCAAGGGCAACGGCTACTTCACGTTCAAGGAGCGCCGCTGGGAGATCACGATCTTCCTCGTCGGCTTCCTGGTTCTCTGGTGCGTGCTCATCGTGCTCGGGACCTTCCTGCGCGGGCCGAACTGGAACTTCTTCGGTCCCTACGAGTTCTGGGACATCAACAAGCTCGTGCCCCTGAACAACATCAACCTCTCGGAGATCATCTGGATCAAGGTCTTCAAGCGAAGCCTGCCCAACTTCTGGCTGATCCGCGAGATCTTCGGCCTCGTCCTCGTGGGCATCTACGTGGCCGTGCTGCCGCTCGTGCTCTCGAAGACGCTCCTGCGCCGCTTCTTCGAGAAGATGGACATGCCGCGGTACCTCATCGGCGTGTCGCTCGGGCTCATGATGATGTCGCTGCCGATCAAGATGTACCTGCGATGGATCTTCAACCTGAAGTACATCGTGGCGATCCCGGAGTTCGCGTTCAACATATGAGGATCCGGTAGCCCATGCCCCGCAAGCCTCCCGCGGAGCCGATCGATCATCACTACGACATCCCGAGGCTGAACCGCGCGTTCACGTGGACGGCGGTGATCCTGACGGCCGTCTTCATCTGGATGGTCATCGCCGACTACCGCCGGGACTGGAAGACGATCCAGCGGACGTTCATGCGGCTCGACCGGACACTCACCCGGGAATCGGCGCTCGCGGCGCGGCGGAAGGCGATCGACAAGGAGCACACGAAGCTCGTCGGCGATCTGCGGGCCTCGCGAGCCGAGATCGCCCAGCAGGCCGGGAACCTGAGCCGGGCGCAGGCGAAGGTGAAGGCGCTCGACCCGCAGATCTTCGCCGCCGACCAGGCCTACAAGTTCACGAAGGCGGCCTTCGACGCGGCGCTCTACAAGTACGAGGACGCGCTCGCGAACAAGCCGAAGGCGGCGGCCTCGGCCAGGAAAGATCTCGATGCCCTCCGCAAGGAGCTCGACGAGAGGACCGTGCGGCTCGCGCAGCTCAAGCAGCAGGAGGCCGCGGCGAAGACCGAGATCGACCTCATCAACGTGCGCAAGAAGGACATCGAGACGACGATCGAGAAGCGGACCGCCGAGTACCGGCTGGCGCTCTCGAAGTTCACGAGCCTGAAGCAGGACGCGCTCTTCAACCTGCGCAACTCGCCGATCCTCGACATGGTCAATCCGTCGCTGCGCATCCAGCAGGTCCAGCTGCCCGACCACTTCATCAACGTCAACTTCATGCGGATCCCGCGCGTGGACCGCTGCACGACCTGCCACATCGCCGCGGACCGCAAGGGGTTCGAGGATCCGAGGATCAAGGACGACATCTTCCGCACGCATCCCCGCATGCACCGCATGGTCGGCAGCGAGTCGATGCACCCCGCGCAGTCCTTCGGCTGCACGCCCTGCCACGGCGGGCGCGACCGCGCGACGTCCTTCTGGTCGGCCGGCCACTCGCCCGAGAACGACGTCCAGAAGGCGGCGTGGACCAGGAAGTACGACTGGGAGTTCGACCGCTTCAACGAGACTCCGGTGCTGCCCCTCCAGTACGCCGAGGCGGGCTGCTACCGCTGTCACGCGAAGGAGACGAACTTCCCGGAGGCGCCCCGGCTCGACGCCGGCATGCGGATCGTGGAGTCCCTGGGCTGCTGGGGCTGCCACCGCATCGACGGCCTCGAGAAGCAGCACCTGCCGAAGGTCGGTCCCTCGCTCGAGCGGGTCGCCGCGAAGGTCCCGCGCGACTGGACGACCCGCTGGGTCATGGACCCGGCGGCCTTCCGCGCCAACACGAAGATGCCGACCTTCTTCTACCTCGAGAACTTCGTGGACGTGTCGGGCCCGCGAAAGCCCGACCCCGCGCAGCAGAAGATGAACGAGCAGGGGAGGATCGAGAACGACACGATGGTCAACGCCATCGTCTCGTATCTCTACGAACGGTCCCGCGCCCGTCGACGTGACTCCCGTCTCCGGCCGCGGCGATGCGGCGCGCGGCGAGAAGCTCATCGCGGAGAGAGGCTGCTTCGGCTGCCACGAGGCGGATCCGAAAGCGCAGCGGGATCTCACCGGGACCTACCGGCAGTTCGGGCCGAACCTGTCGGGCGTGGGCTCCAAGGCTTCGCGGGACTGGATCTACCACTGGATCCGCGACCCGAAGGCGTGGAATCCCGACACCAAGATGCCGAACCTCCGTCTGACCGAGTCGGACGCCCTCGACATCGCCGAGTACCTCTCGACCCTCAAGGCGCCCGAGGGCTTCGACGGCAAGACGCTGCCGAAGACGGACGAGAAGGTCCTGGATTCGGTCGCCCTCTACTTCCAGATGTCGACGAAGACGCTCTTCGACGCGAAGGCCGAGCTCGCGAAGATGGACGTCCACGCGAAGGAGGTCTACGCGGGGCGGAACCTCATCGCGCACTACGGCTGCTACGCGTGCCATGCCATCCCGGGCTTCGAGGACGCCAAGCCGATCGGCACCGAGCTGACGGAGGAGGGTTCGAAGGCCGTCCACCGCCTGGACTTCGGCTTCATCCACATCCCGCACACGCGGCACGACTGGTTCCACACCAAGCTCCACGAGCCGCGCATCTTCGACCGCGACCGCGCCCGAGGCTGGGAGGAGAAGCTGCGGATGCCGAACTTCCGGCTCTCGCCGCGCGAGCTCGAACAGGCGGTCACCGCGGTCCTCGGGTTCCAGCAGCTCAACGCGGCGCCCCAGGTCGTCAAGCAGCTGTCGCCGTCGGAAGCCGCGATCGAGCGGGGCCGGCGGATCGTGAAGGACCACAACTGCCAGGGCTGCCACGTCATCGAGGGCTTCGGCGGCTCCTTCCGTTCGCTCGTCGCCGACGCCTCGCTCGCGCCTCCGATCATCCAGGGCGAGGGCGCGAAGGTCCAGAGCGACTGGCTCTTCGGCTTCCTCCAGGCCCCGAAGACCGGCGAGATCCGGCCGTGGCTCGAGGTCCACATGCCGACGTTCGGCTTCACCGACGCCGAGCTCAACGACCTGACGCACTACTTCGCCTCGCTCGACCGGGCGCAGTATCCGTTCCTCCTCGCCGGGAGGCGCGGAGAATCCCGGCGAGCTGGGCCGCGGGCAAGAAGGTGTTCGAGCTGCTCAAGTGCGCGCAGTGCCACCCGCGCTCGATCGAGGACATGAACCGTCCCGGCGTCGACCGGGCCTCGCTCGCGCCGAACCTGCAGATGGCCGCGAAGCGCCTGCGGCAGGACTGGATCGCCGACTGGATCCGCCGGCCCGACGAGTGGATGCCCGGGCACACGGATGCCGACCAACTTCCCGAAAGGCGACGACGGCCACCGCTACTCGCCGCTGGGCCAGCTCTGGGACGCCCCGAGCTTCGCGTCCGACCGCGCCGAGTTCGCGCGCATCCTCGGCGGGGACGCGCAGGCCAAGCAATTCCTGTCGAGCCCCGAGGCCGTGACGCGGGCGCTCGGCGACTACGTCTGGTCGATCGGCGTCAACGGCGGAACGGCGCCCGTCGAGAAGCCGCCGGCTCCGGCGCAATCGGCGTCCGGGTTCGCCGCGCCGTCGTCTGCGAGTCGAGCCACGGGCGGAGGATCGCCCGGCGGCGCGCCGTAGAGACAGCCGGAGACGTCGTGACAAGCCGGCCGTGGGGCGCCTCTCCCTCGACGTCGCGCTCTTCTACGGCAGTCTGGGAATCTCGCTCGCGGCGGTCGCGCTGTTTCTGTGGCTGATGCGGCGCCCGCCCGGCCCGGGCCCCCGGTCGTAGGGGCGGCCTGTTCCTTTACGACGCGAGGATCTGGTCGATGCGGCTGCGGACCTCGGGGTTGGACCAGTCGACCGCGCCCTGCACCCGGAAGAGCACGCGGCCTTTCCGGTTCACGATGTAGGTCTCGGGGTACTGGGACGAGCCGAAGCGTTTCGCCGTCGCCTCCTTGGGATCGTGATACAGCGGCAGCGAGCTCGGGTTCTTCGCGATGAAGTTGTCGATCGTCTTCCAGTCCTTGTCCACGGAGATCGCATAGAGCGCGACGTCGCCGCGGTTCTTGTACTGCTCCCAGAACTTCGAAAGCTCCGGCGTTTCCTCGACGCAGGGCGGGCACCAGGTCGCCCAGAAATGCACGATGAGGATCTTGTCCTTCTCCTCGGTGAGGTCGATCTTCTTGCCCTGGCGGTCGAAGATCGGGAGCTCCGGCGCCGCGGAGAGGAACTGGAGCGAGCCCGCCGGCGAGTCCGGCGGCTTGAGAGACTTGACCCAGACGGCCCCGGCCGCCGCCGCCGCCACCGCGAAGACCAGCGTGAGCAGCGAGCGCGTCTTCATGCCGACAGCCCCAGGGCCGGCGCGGTCCCCGCGGGGAGTCCGGCGGCGAGCCCCGCGGCGCGCCGCCGGCGGCCGACCGCGCAGGCTTCCTGGACCGGGCACTCGGGGCACCGGCAGAGGCGGGTGGCCGGGACGCAGATGTCGAGGATGCCGATCCGGCAGAGGGCGTAGTCGAACCGCACCGGATCGGACGGGTCGAAACGGGCGAGCGCGTCCGTGATCTGGCGGGCGGCCTTCCAGTCGGCGGTGCGCCGCCGCGTCAGTCCGAGCCTTCGCGCGATGCGATGGACGTGCGTGTCGGTCGGGACGACGAGGCGGGAAGCCGGAATGCCGCTCCACAGCCCGAAGTCGAGGTCGTCGCGCCGGACCATCCAGCGCAGGTAGAGGTTCCAGCGCTTGCACGCCGAGCCCGACGCCGGGCTCGGGAAGAAGAAGCGCACGGGGGAGCGCTCGGGCAGCCGCCGGACGCCGAGGACCGGACGGTAGTCGAAGGCCTCGATCCGCGCGACGGCGCGCGAGAGCAGGGGCCCGGTGTCCCGATCCTCGGGGCGCTGCGCGCTCTCGAAGAAGCCGCGCAGGCGGCCTCCGCCGGCCTCGCGGGCGCGGGCGATCGCGATAGAGGAGCGCGGCCGCGTCGCGGGGGCCGTGGAAGCGGTGGCGGAAGCCCGGCCAGCGTGTCGGAGGCGAGCTCCCGGAAGCTCCGGACGCCGTCCAGGGCCCGGGCGGGCCGGGGTCCGAGCGCGGCCGAGCAACCGGCCCACGTTGGCCTGGATGACCGGCACCTGGCCGTAGGCGAAGGCCGACGCGATCCAACCCACGACCTCTCGATCCTCGGGATCGGAATAGCGGCCGACGAAGACGATCGGGTCCGTGGCCACGGTCTCCGGCCCGTAGCGCCGATACAAGGCGTCGAGTCGCTCGCCGAGGAGAGCGTGCATTCGCCCTAGCAATACCACAGAGTCGCTACAATGGTCGCGGATGCCGAAGGCCGTCCGCGAGAGAGTCTTGATCGTCGGCGTGACGCCGAAGGGACTCCCGCGAGGCGTGGCCGAGGATCACCTCGACGAGCTCGAGCGGCTGGTCGACACGGCGGGCGGCGAGGTCGTTTCCCGGTTCGTCAAGGAGCGCGCCGCTCCCGACCCGGCGACCTACATCGGCAAGGGCGCCGTCGAAGAGATCGGCGCGGCCGCCCGCAGCGAGCGCGCATCGCTCGTGGTCTTCGACGACGAGCTCGCGCCGGGACAGGTGCGCAACCTCGAGAAGGCCTGGGGCGACGGCATCCGGGTGCTGGATCGGCCCGGCCTGATCCTCGACGTCTTCGCGCTGCACGCGCGCTCGCGGGAAGCGCGCACGCAGGTCGAGCTCGCGCAGCTCCAGTACCTTCTGCCGCGGCTGGCCGGCCGCTACGGCCATCTCTCGCGTCTGGGCGGCGGCATCGGCGGACGCGGCGCCGGCGAGCAGAAGCTCGAGCTCGACCGCCGGCGGATCCGCGACCGGGTGGCCCGCCTGCGGCGCGACCTCCAGAAGATCGAGGTCGCCCGGCTCGTGCGGCGCCGCGGTCGGAAGCGTCACCGGCAGGTCGCGATCGCGGGTTACACCAACGCCGGCAAGACGACGCTCTTCAACCGGCTCGCGAGCGACTCGGCCTATGCTGCCGACCGCCTCTTCGCGACGCTCGACGCCCGCGCCGGGCGGGCGGCCTCGGCCAAGCTCTCCGAGGTCATCTTCGTCGACACCGTCGGTTTCGTCCGGAAGCTGCCGACCTCTCTCGTGGCCTCGTTTCGCTCGACTCTCTCCGAAATCCGGGACGCGGATCTCGTGCTCCACGTCGTGGACGCGTCCTCGCCGCGGGCCGACGAGGAGTCGCGCGTCGCCGCCGAGACCTTCGAAGAGCTCGGCGTCTCGGCCGACAAGGTGCTCCTGGTCGCCAACAAAGCCGATGCCGGCGGGCTCGGGGGCGCGTCCGGAGGCGTCCGCGTCTCGGCTCTGACGGGAGAGGGGATTCCCCGCCTCGAGGCCGAGATCCGTCGCCGCCTGTCGCCGGACGCCGAAGAGTTCCGCGTCCGCATTCCCTACACCAGCCCCGCCGCCATCGCCGCCGCCCGCGCCACCTTCCGCGTCCTCGACGAGAAGGACCAGGGCGATTCCCTCTCTATGCACCTCTCGGGAGAGAGACGGCACCTCAAGCCTCTTGCTCGTTTCGTCGACGGCGCCCATTAGTTCGCCACACTGCGACATCTGCTCGCGACGCGAATAGTCTCCCGACCGAAGGGAGGGAGGAGGTTCGCGTCGCGGGAGCGAGAGCGAAGCGGAGGATCAGGCCTGCGGTCGAGCCCGCATTCGGGCGAGCCGCAGGCCGGTGCGCCGAAGGCGCAGATCCGCAGCGCGGCTCTCGCGACGGAAAAACAAGGGGGGAACCGGCCGATTCCCCCCTCTCCGTCATGCCGGAACTCCCATGCCGGCACTCTTCTTGGGCTTCGGCTCAGTACAAGACGCATACCAGCGACCGCGCCTCGGGCTGCCGCCTGATTCTTCAAAGACTTGCGAAGGGCCTTCATGGAACGCGCGTCAATCGACGGACGCACGCGGCGCCTCCAAGCGACAAAATTTGTCGAAGAGGGCAGGGAGGTTAGAATCCGCGCGGCATCCGGAGGGAAAACGCATGAGGCGTCCGCAGAGGGTCGGTTTCACGCTCGGGCTCGCCGCGGCGGCGTTCGCCTCGCTTTTCCTGAACGGCTGCGGCGGCAAGCCGCACGGATCGGAATCTCACGGCGGCGCGGAGGCTCCGGCGCCTGCGCCGCCCACTCCGGACACGACTCCCATCGAAGTGCTGCGGACGCCGGCCGGTCTCGTCCTCAAGATCGACTCGGGCACCACTCCCGCTCCGCCGACAACGCCGAGCCCGTCGCCGTCTCCGTCGCCTTCACCGAAGTAGCGCTTGGCGGATCGCGCCGGCGAGAGCATCATCGGTTCGTGGAGCTTCCGGGAGCCGCCGAGCCCGTTCGAGACGCCTCGCCCGAGACGCGCGCGCCGGCTCCGTCCGAGCCCTCGCGGGTCTGCCCGAACTGCGGGGCCGCGCTCTTCGAGCAGAAGTGCAAGCTGCTCTGCCCGAACCGCGCCTGCGGCTACTACCTGAGCTGCTCCGACTTTTACTGACGCGCGTCCGCGGCCGCTCTCGCCAGCCATGCTCGTCAGGAGCTGCCGGACCTCGGTCGTCAGGAGCTCGGCCACCCGTTCGCTGAGCCCTTCCGGAGTGAAGGGCTTCTGCAGGAAGCTCGCGTCGTCTTCGATGCGCGCGTCCTCCGCATAGCCCGACACGTACAGCACCTTGAGACCCGGATGCCGATCGCGCAGGCGGCGCGCGAGCTCGCGTCCCGACGCTCCCGGCATGACGACGTCCGTCACGAGCAGATCGGGAGGCTCCGGCTGACGCTCGGCGAGGAGGAGCGCCTCGGCGGCATTCGACGCCGCGAGAACCCGATAGCCGCGAGCCTCGAGCACCCGGCCGTTGAGAGCCCGCAGGCCGTCTTCGTCTTCGGCGAGGAGCACCGTGGCATGGCGCGGCGCCGCAACGCGGCCGACCGGGGCCTTCGCCGCGTGGTCGTCCGGTTTGTCCTCGACCGCCGGAAGGAGAATTTCGAAAGTCGAGCCCGAGCTCGGCATGCTCGTCACCCGGATGTCGCCGCCGCTCTGCTTGACGATGCCGTAGGCCGTGGAGAGGCCCAGGCCCGTGCCCTTGCCTTTTTCCTTCGTCGTGAAGAACGGCTCGAAGATCCGCTCCTGCGTCGCCGCGTCCATGCCCGAGCCCGTGTCGGACACGACGAGCGCCACGCAGTCGCCGGCCGCCGGGTCGCCGGGCCGCGCGCGGCCTTCTTCGACGCGCCGGACCGTCGTCTGGATGGAGAGTCGTCCGCCGCCCGGCATCGCGTCGCGGGCGTTGACGGCGAGGTTGACGATCACCTGCTCGATCTGGATGGGATCGGCGCGCACGCTCGGGAGGTCGGGATCGAGGCTCGTGGACAGCTCGATGTCCTCGCCGATCAGCCGGCGGAGCATGCGGCTCGACTCGACGACGAGGGCGTTGAGGTCGAGGACGCGAGGCTCGATGACCTGCTTGCGGCTGAACGCCAGAAGCTGCCGGGTCAGCGCGGCGGCGCGCTCGCTCGCCTTCCGGATCTCGCCCACGTCCTCCTGAAGCTCCGGATCGTCGGGACGTCCCCGCAGCAGAAGATCGCTGTAGCCCAGGATCGTCGTCAGGAGGTTGTTGAAGTCGTGGGCGATGCCGCCGGCCAGGCGGCCGACGGCCTCGAGCTTCTGCGCCTGGCGGAGCTCCTCCTCGAGCCGCTTGCGCAGCGTGACGTCGCGGAAGCTCCAGACCCGGCCGACGGCCCGGCCCTCCACCCACTGCGGGCGCGAGTAGCGCTCGAACAGCCGGCCGTCCTTGAAGTCCAGCAGGTCGAAGCTCTCGGCCTCCGGAGTCGAGTAGAGCTCGCGGACCTTCGAGAGGAACTGCTCAGGATCCCGAAGCTGGTCGAGGACGAAGGCGATCGCCCGCTCGTCGTCGCGCGAAGTCAGGACCTCGGGAGGGATGCGCCACATGACCGCGAACTGCCGGTTCGAGGTCACGATGCGTCCGTCGCGGTCGACGACGAGGATCCCGTCGGCGGTCGATTCGAGGGTCGCCCGCAGCAGCGAAATGATGGGCTGCAGCTCGCGCGCGTCGTCGGAAACGGCGCCGAACATCGCCGCCTCAGCCGATCCCGGCGCCGAGGGCGGCCCGCGCGTCGAGAACGTCGCGGACCTTCCGCGCCAGCGTGTCGGCGGTGAAGGGCTTCTGCAGAAACGCCGAGCCGGGCTCGAGCAGTCCGGCCGAGCCGGGGGAGTCGTCCGGATAGCCGGAGACGAAGAGCACGTGGAGGTCGGGCCGCTCGCGGGTCAGCCGCCGCGCGAGGTCCGGCCCGGAGGCGCCGGGCATGACGACGTCGGTGAGCAGCATGTCCAGCGGGCCCCGGTGGGCCGCCAGGACGTCGACGGCCTCCTCGGCGCTCGCGGCCGGCAGCACGGCGTAGCCGCGCTGTTCGAGACAGCGTCGGGTCAGCTCCCGGACCGGGCCTTCGTCCTCGACCAGCAGAATCGTTTCGGAGCCGCGCGCCGGGCCGAGCGGCACGGCCTCGACGGCGACCGGCGAAAGGGCCTCCTCGACCCGCGGCAGGTAGATCGCGAACGTCGCTCCCTCGCCGGACTCGCTCGAGACGTAGACCTGTCCGCCGCTCTGGCGCACGATTCCGTAGACCGTCGCGAGCCCGAGCCCGGTCCCGTGCGGCTTGTCCTTCGTCGTGAAGAAGGGCTCGAAGATGCGCTTCTGCGTGTCCGGGTCGATCCCGACGCCGGTGTCGACGACCGAGAGCACGACGTACGAGCCCGGAGGCGCCCCGAAATGGCGGCGCGAGGACACGATGTCGACTTCGGCGTTCTGCGTGCGGATCGTGAGCGTGCCGCCGTCGGGCATGGCGTCGCGGGCGTTGACGACCAGATTGACGAGGACCTGCTCGATCTGGCCGGGATCCGCCCGGACGCTCCCGAGGGAGGGGTCGAGCTGGGTGACGAGCCGGATCCGTTCGCCGATCAGGCGCGCGAGCATCCGGGTGGACTCGACGATCCGCACGTTGACGTCCAGAACCTTCGGCTCGAAGAGCTGCTTGCGCGAGAAGGCCAGGAGCTGTCGCGTCAGGTTCGCCGCGCGCTCGCCGGCTTTCTGGATCTCCTCGATCTCCTCCCGGATGGGCTCGTGCGGCGACAGGCTGTTGAGCGCCATGTTGCTGTAGCCGAGGACGGTCGTGAGGAGGTTGTTGAAGTCGTGGGCGATGCCGCCCGCGAGCTGGCCGATGGCTTCCATCTTCTGCGACTGGCGAAGCTGCTCCTCGAGCATCCGTCGGTCCGTGATGTCGGTGACGGTGCCCTCGATGATGACGTCGCCCGCGCGCTCGTCGGCCAGCAGCGCCGCGTTCTCGAGCGTCCAGACGGGGTTGCCGTCCTTGCGCTGGCCTCGGAGCTCCAGGTTGGCGAGCGTGCGGAACTGGAAGAGGGATTCCCGGAACTCCTGGCGCATGCCCTCGTCCGGATGGAGCTCGGCGATGTTGCGCCCGACGAGCTCCTCGCGCGAGGTGTAGCCGTAGATGCGGGCCATCGCGTCGTTGCACTCGAGGATCCGCCCGTCGAGGGCGACGCGATAGACGCCGGCCATGTTGCGCTCGAAGAGCAGGCGATACCGCTCCTCCGACTCCCGCACGGCCTCCTGCGCGCCCTTGCGCTCGATCGCGACGGCGATCTGCTGGGACACGAACGTCAGGACCTCCCGGTCGGTCGGCCCGTACCGGAAGCGCGGGTCGTAGCTCTGGACGACCAGCACGCCGAACGTCCGTCCCCGGCTCGTCAGCGGCACGCCGAGCCAGTCGACGGAGGGGGAGCCCACGGACTCGACCTTGCCGGTCGCGATCATCGCCGGGAAGTCCTCGTCCGGCATGAGCAGAGGCTCGCCCGTGTGCAGGACGTACTCCGTCAGACCCTTGCGGAGCGGGCGTGTGACCGGCGGCGGATCGACCTCGTCCACGCAGTAGGGGAAGGAGAGCGTGTCGGCGTCCGGATCGTGCAGCGCGACGTAGAAGTTGCGGGCGTACATGAGCTCGCCGACGATCCCGTGGATGGCGGCATAGAACTCGTCGAGGTCTTCGGCCGCGTTCGTGGTCGCGGCGATCTCGTACAGGGCGGCGCGCACCTTTTCGGAATGCTTGCGCTCCGAGATGTCGGCGACGCTGCCCCGCACGAGACGGCGCGCGGCCGAAGGCAGGCGCACCAGGCGCACCTCGCAGGGAACGACGCGGCCGGCGGCGTCGACGTGCGTCCACTCGAAGACGGGGGTGCCGCCCTCGAGAGCCTCGCGGATGTTGGCGGCGGCGGATTCGGCGGACGGCCGGCCGTCGGGCTGGGTCGGCGGCGAGAGGTCGGCCGGGCCGATGCGGAAGAGCTCCTCGCGAGAGAGGCCGTAGAGCCGGATCGCGTTCTCGTTGGCTTCCACGAATCGGCCGGTGTCCACGTCGAAGACGACGATGGCCTCGGGCGCGTGCTCGACCTGCGTGCGATAGCGGGCCTCGCTCTCGGCGAGCGCTTCCCCGGCGCGGCGCCGATCGGTGATGTCGATCGACGATCCGATGTATCCCGCGAAACCGCCGGAGGGCGTGAAGCGCGGATGCGCGGTGTCGAAGATCCAGCGGTACTCGCCGTCGTGGCGGCGGAGCCGGTACTCCATGTGGAAGGGCTCGAGGTTCTTGCGGGCCGCGGCCTCGCCGGCGCGGATGGCCTCGCGGTCCTCGGGATGCACGCCCTCGAACCAGCCCAGGCCGACCTCGGCTTCGAGCGGCCGGCCGGTGTAGTCCAGCCACGGCTTGCTGAAGTACGTGCACCGGCCGTTCACGTCGTCGAGCCAGATCATGACCGGCGCGGCGTCCGCCATGAACCGGAAGCGCTCCTCGCTCTCGCGGACGGCCTCCTCGGCGCGGCGCCTCTCCGAGATGTCGATGACCGACCCGATGAATCCCTCGAACTCGCCGGCCGCGGTGGAGCGGGGCATCGCCGTCTCGAGCACCCACCGGTATTCCCCGTCGTGCCGGCGCAGCCGATATTCCGTCTGGAAGGGTCTTCGCGCGGCCTGGGCCGCCGTGTAGACCTCGACGAACCGGGGGAGGTCCTCGGGGTGGATGTTGTCCCGCGACCCGAGGCCGATCTCCTGTTCGAGCGTGCGCCCCGTGAAATCCAGCCACGGCTTGTTGAAGTAGGTCGTCATGCCCTCCGCATCGTCCGTCCAGATCATCACGGGCGCGGCGTCGGCCATGAGGCGGAAGCGCTCTTCGCTTTCGCGCAGAGCCTGCTCGGCGCGCCGCCGCTCGGTGACGTCGTGGACGATGCCGATCACGCCCACGATCTGGCCGGCCGAGTCGCGGTGCGGGCCGTAGGTCGCGAGCGCCCAGCCCGCGTTGCCGGTCTCCGGGATCGAGTAGGGGACGTCCTCGGAGGATGCGGTGTCGCCGCCCAGCGCGCGCGCGAGCAGCTGGTCGATGCCGCTCTCGCGGAGGAACGGGAAGACGTCGAGCGGCCGACGGCCGAGCACGCGCTCCGCCGGCAGGCCGGTCATCTTCTCCATGTAGCGGTTGAAGACGATGTATCGCAGGTCGCGGTCGTAGACGACGATGCCCTCGCCGGCGCCGTGGATGATCTCCTGCCGGAACTGGTTGGACTCCTGCAGCTCCTGACGCGCGCGCTTCCTCTCGGTGATGTCCTCGACGACCCCCTCGTAGTGGAGGAGCCTTCCCGAGGGGTCGCGGACGGGGCGGGCCCCCTTGCGGACCGTGATGATCTGCCCGCCGTAGCGCTTCCACTGCAGCTCCATGTCGTGGACTTCGCCCGCGCGCTCGAGCCGGTCCAGGAATTGCCGGCGGGCCTTGGGGTCGACGTAGACGTCGCGCAGGTTCATGGCCATGAGGCTCTCGCGCGACGGAAAGCCCAGAAGCTGCAGAAGCGCCGGGTTGGCGTCGAGCACCTGTCCCGAGAGCGTGGCGCGGTAGAGGCCGACGGGGACGCCTTCGAAGAGGGTACGGTAGCGCGATTCGGCCTCGCGGGCGATCCGCCTCCGCATCGCCTCTTCGAGAGCCGAGCGGATCGCCGGGACCAGGCGAGGGAAGTGATGCGGATGCTTCAGGACGTAATCGTCGAAGCCCGCCTTCATGGCCGCGACCGCGAGCTCTTCGCTCCCCGTGCCCGTGCAGAGAAGGACCGGCACGTCGAGGCTCTTCTCGCGGATCCGGCCGAGGAGGTGGAACGCGTCGATCCAGCTCGGACGGTGGTCCGTGACGACGACGTCGAACGCCGCCGTGTCGATCAGGGACAGGATGCTCGAGGGATCTTCGATCTCGAAGAGCCGGCAGCCGGGGAATCCGGCCTTCAGCGACTCGACGATCAAAGCGCGGTCGCGCGGATTCTCATCAACGACGAGAAGCCGCAGCGCTTCGCCGGAGGATCCGGTGCGCGGTGTTGCGGCGCCGCCGGCCGTGGAGTCGGAAAACATGGGCTAAGTGTGTCTGGCTCAGGATTATGCCCCAGTTCGTCGCGAACGCGCGCTCGAAGTTCGTTACATTGGCGTCGATGCTCGCGGGCCTGATGATTTGCGCGCGGCTCCTCGCCGCGACGCCGTCGCCGTCGACCACGTCGGAACATTTGGTTTGCGCACGCTCCGCCCGGCCGGTGACGTGCGACGTTGTGCGCCCCGTCACAGGGCGAAGCGCGCCGCTCCGGCCGGGAAGATCGTCGAGTTCCTGAAGGAGACCCTTGGGCCGCGTTGAAGAAGAAATTTGTGGCGCTCGATTTGTTGGGAGAGACCAATGAAGATGCGTTTCCCTGTTTTCGCCTGCATGACGCCGTTGCTCGGGATGGCGTTGTCGGCCCGAGCCGAGGTGGAGATCGCGAAGCCCGCGCCCGAGCTGAAGAGGCTCGACTACTTTGTCGGCACATGGAAGGCAGAAGGCGAGATCAAGCCGGGGCCCTTCGGCCCGGGCGGCAAATTCACGGCGACCAACCACGTTCAGTGGATGGACGGTGGATTCTTCCTGGTGACCCACTCGGAGTTCCGTGGCGCCGTGGGCAAAGGGACCGAGACGTCCTACATGGGCTACGACAGCAACGAGAGGACGTATACCTACGACTCCTTCAACACCCTGGGCGAGGCCTCCCACGCCAGGGGCAACCTGGACGGCGACATATGGATCTGGCAGAGCGAAACGAGGGTGGGCCCACAGACCATGAAAGGGCGACTCACCATCAAGGTGCTTTCGACGACGGCCTATGACTTCCGGTTCGAGGTGTCGCCCGACGGCACCACCTGGAACACCGTGCTGGAAGGCAAAGACACGAAGAAGTAAATCGCCGCCGGAAGTCTCGACGCCGACGAAATCCGGACGAGTCCTAGAGCTCCAGAAAGTCCTGCATCTGCTGCAACGCCTCGTCCAGCGCCCGCGGAAAGGCGCGGCCGCGCGGCCGCGAGCCGACGAAGCCAAGCTCGTGCTGCAGCCGGCCACCGACCACTTTCAGATTGGCCCAGCCCGGGACTTGCTCGCCCCAGAGCATGGGCAACGCGTAATGGCCCATGCGGCGCTTGTGGGCCGGCACATAGGCCTCCAGCTTGTACTCCCAGCCCCAGAACAACCGGAAGCGCCGTCGGTCCCAGACCACGGGGTCGAAGGGCGCGAGGAAGCGCAACCTGTCGTCGACCGAGTGCCGGGCGGCCGCGGGCTTCTCGCCCCGGGGCCAGAGCCACAGCCGGCCGTCGACCTGGGCATGGGCATAGCGGGATTTGGCCTGCTCCTGGACCTGCCGCGCCTCGGCGGCCAGGTGCGGCACTCCATAGCGGAGCAGCAAGCACAGATAACCCAGGCTGGCTGCCGGCAGCGGCGCATAGAGCTGCACCAGCATGTCCAGCAACTGGCCGGCGCGCGCGAGCCGGGCCTCGGGGCTGTCCTCCTGCGGCGGGTGCTCGATCGCCTCGTAGATCCGGGTGCCGGCCTCGCGCCGCGCGACGCGCAGCAGCCCGCGATAGTGCAGGCCCTCCAGCAGATGCGTGCTGATATTCAGATCGCCGCCCCAGCGCTTGATGCGGCCATGGTCGAAATGCGACTGCACGTCCCTGGGGCGGGTGCGACCATGCTCCCGCACAAAGACCAGCACCTCCCGGGCGCGCGCCCGCATCCTGGCGTCCCAGGCATCCCAGGCGCGCGGATTCCCGCGCGGATGCAGCAGGGCCATGGCCTCGCGAGGCAGGAAGCCGTAGTTGAAGAAGAAGGCCTCTTCGATTGCCAGGCGCGGGTAGCGGCGCTCCAGCTCGCCGGCGCGATAGTTCCGGACCCGCTGCGCGAGGATCAGATCCTGTGCGCGAGCGGGCGCCCGCATCGGGTCGGCCTGGACAAAGCCCAGGCGCGCAATGGCCCGGGGCAGGCTGGTGGCCTTGAAAAGGCTGCGCGCGATCGCGTAGCGGCGAAGCTGCGGGAGAGTCGGGACTTTGAGGGGGCTCACGCTTGGCCGTTGCTACGCACGAAGCAAAGGTAAGTTCGCGGCGCGAGCCCCTTTGGGCGAGCCGCGGGCCGGTGGCGTGAGCACGGTTTTACGCCTTCCCTGACCCCGTGCTATTCTTCGCGCCCTCTTCCGGTGTGGGGCTGTAGCTCAGTTTGGGAGAGCGCCTGAATGGCATTCAGGAGGTCGACGGTTCGATCCCGTTCAGCTCCACCAATTCTTACCTGCCTGCAGGTTCCCATTCACTCGCGCGGCTGGGGGCCAGGAGTGCGTGGGCGCGGGCTCGTGAGGACGATGGGCTGCCGCGGGGCGGGGCCCGCGAGGTCGATCACATACGCGTCATGGATGCCGGTCGTGCCGAGACCCTCGACGGTGGCTCCGCCCGGAAGGTAGACGACGTTGCCGCGTACGGCCGCATAGATGCCGTGGCGTCCGGTGCGCATGGGAGGCAGATCGACCCAGGAGTCCGTCGCCGGATCGTAGGCCTCGACCTCGTGAAAGATACCGTTGGGATCGGCCGGGTTGCCTTCACCGCCGAAGACGTAGAGGCAGCTCCCGACGACGGCGCCCGCGACACCCGAGCGCCCCGTGGGCATCGAGGCCTTCGGCGTCCACGTGTTGGACGGGGGATCGTAGGCCTCGAGGCAGGACTGATTGCCCGGACGCCCGCCGGCGACGTACAGCTTGCCATCGATCGCGCCCCCGCCCATGTGGTTCCGGGCGCAGCTCATCGGTGCGAGCGTCGACCACCGATCGGCCGCGGGGTCGTAGGCCTCGAGCTCGTTGCCGGCCATCCCGCCGCCGGCCCCGCCCGCGACGAAGATCCGGCCATCGATGACCGCGGCGACCGGAGTTCCCCCGTGCACGAACGTGGAGGAGGCGACCTCCGTCCAGGCATCGGAGGCCGGCTCGTAGAAGAACACGCGGTTGCTGCTGCCGCCGCCGACGTAGACGCGCGTGCCGAACGACACCGCCCAGGAGTGATCGGTCGTCACCGGAAGGTCGGCTCCGAACGTCCACGCGTCCGTCGCGATGTCGTAGATCTCGTTCGCGTTCGATCGGCCGCCGAGCCCGCCGACGGCGTAGACCTTGCCGTCGAGCTCGGCCGCGGCGAGCTCCTGCCGCGGCTCGTTCAAGGGAGCGAGGGGCGCCCACGTTCCCGCGGGGCACTGGGCCTGGGCCG
The DNA here is from genome assembly GCA_963749265.1 of uncultured Acidobacteriota bacterium. GTDB lineage: Bacteria > Acidobacteriota > Thermoanaerobaculia > UBA5066 > Gp7-AA6 > DAHUXD01. The sequence continues at coordinate 106,133 of CAVVML010000023.1, forward strand.
AGGCGGCTCCGGCCTGAAAGGCCAGGAGCGCGAGGGCGAGCACGAACAAGGACCGGATCATCGGCGGACGAGCTCCCGCCTGAAGGATAGGATAGTCCAGGCCGAGTCAGTTCAGCGACGCCGGCGGACGTCGATGACCCAATGAATTTCCCAGGTTCTCCCACCGTCGGACGACCGCGCGCTCTCCCAGTGCGCGCTGTCCTCGCGGATCTTCGACCAGGTGAGGCGGGAGAGCACCGGCCGGCCGTTTTCGGTCCATTCGCCGAACAGGTCGATCTTGCCGTCCCGGAAGACCCCCTTCCAGACGTGGAAGTTTCCGGGCGAGAGGGTGTCCGTCCACGTGTGCTCCCACTCCTGCGTCTGGCGGTTGAAGGCGCGGAGCCCGAGACCCTTGAGCGCGCCGCCGTGGTAGATGCCCTCGAAGAGCTCGAAAGAGACCAGCCCGTCCAGAGTGCGCGACGCGGTCATCCGTCCGGGCGCTTCCTCCCAGCCGTCCTTCGTCGGAACCCGGCAGGACGCGTCCCAATCGCCCTCGAGGAAATCGAATTGCCGCTCGGGATCCATCAGTGCACCCGCGTGTCCGAGGCGATCCAGTTCACTTCCCATGTCTTTCCCCCATCTGCCGAGAAGGCCTGCTCGAAACGGCAGGAGCTCGGCGTGATGTCCGAAATGACGAAACGAACGAGGATGGGCCGGCCGTCGAGCTCCTCCTTCGCGTAGAACTCGCCGCGGCCCTTCTGGAATCCGCCGATCGTCGGAGGAAAGAGGACGCCTCCCCGGCGACTGGCGAAGTTCAGGCTCCACTGGCGGGACTCCGGGTTGTAGAGCCGGAGGCTGAGGCCTTCGATGCGGCCGGCGGGGCCGTTGACGTCGAGCTCCACGAGGTTGGCCGCTCCGTCCCAGACCTTCCGGACGACCGTCGTGCCCTCGTACTCCACCCAGGTCGTGGACCCCGTCAGGGGCTTCTGGAGCCGGCGCAGATGCGTCTTCCAGCTGCCGATGTGGAAATCGAAGTCGCGTTGCCCGTCCGGCCGTCCCGCAGGGACCGGGCTTTGGGAGGTCGCGGCCGAGGCGCACTGAAGAGCGACCAGCAGGCCGCACAGGATGCGCGGGGTCCGGCGCTTCATGAGGCCTCCCGGCTCGCAGGCGGCTTCCACCACCAGACCACTCCGTCGCGGGCCTCGATCTTCAGCTTCAGGACGGGCGCCGGCCGGCGCGTGGTCGAAATCCAGAACGTCCAGGGCGTCGCGGCGTCGACGCGCACGACGTAGCACTCGACCCGGCCCCGGTCGCCGAGGTCGACGGTCTCGCGCGCGACGACCCGGAACGCGAACCGGCGAAGCAGCGGGGCTTCGGCATCCGACGTCGTGTGGGCGAGGAACGCGGCTTCGTAGCCGTCCGCGAGGGGAAATGACGACAGGAGCACACCCCAGAGATGCCAGTCGAAGACGGGTCTGGGGAACTCGACCGTCAGCGAGACGGGCAGCGGATCGCCGGCCGCAGAGCCCGCGGGCGTCGTGATGTCCCGGGTCGTGAGCCGCCGTCCCTCCCAGGTGGAGTCCGAGACGACGGTCCCGTTCGCCGCATAGCGCGCGAGCAGTGGCTGCAGCGTCTTCTGATCGACTTCGTCGAGGTGCGTGCTCGTCCCGGTGGCGGTCTTCGAATTCTGGATGCGGCGAAGGACGGAACGGCCGTCGCGCTTCACGATCTCCACTCGATCGTCCCAGGTTCCGACGAGCCGCTCGGTGCCGTCGGGCCGCACTTCGAGGACATCGAAGAGATTCGTGTACTCAGGGATGGCGCTCGCGTCGACACCGGGAGATCCGGGTTCGAGCACCGGTGGCTCGGCGGAGAGGAGGACGGCGGCCCGCAGGACGAGCGCCAGGCCGCACGTGCGAAGGGAGAGGCCGATTCTCACGGAGCCTTCCGGAAATCCGTAATCCAGTTGGTCTCCCAGGTCTTTCCGCCGTCGGGGGAGAAGGCCTGCTCCCAGTGGGCGGACGTCGGCGTGATGTCGGACCAGACGAAGCGCACCTTGATGGGCTTCCCCCGGAGCGTGTCGTCGGCGTAGAAGGTGCCGACGCCGTTCTGGAAGCGGCCTTTGACCGGAGGCTCGAGGCTGCCGAAGGGATTGCGCCCATCGAGCCACCAGATCGCCCACTGTCCGGTGCCCGGGTCGTACGCCCGAAGGGTGACTCCGCGATATTCGCCTCCGGGTATCCGCATGACGTTCTCGTCCACGTTGGCGTAGCCGTCCATGAGGAGCCAGCACGTCTGCGTTCCGTCGAACTCCACCCACTCGTGATTGCCGGCGAGGCGTTCTTTGAGGCGCTTGTGGTGGGCGATCCACTTTCCGACTTTCTGGTCGAAATCGTGAAGCCCGGAGAGGTTCGGGACGGGGGTGGGCTTGGGATTGTCCTGAGGGGGGCGCGCGTGCGCCGGAGAGAGCAGGCCGGCGATCAGAACGGCGGCGGCGAGGAGGAGTTTCGTCTTCATGGGCCGAAGTCTGGCTCTCCAAGCGGTCAGTGCCAATAGCCATTTGTGATCGATTTGGGATGACCACTATGACTATGATGGCCGCGTGAGGAGAGCGGCCCCGGGGATCGTCCCCTTCGTGACCCTCGACCGGAGGTCGGCGACCCCGCTGTACCGCCAGATCTACGAGGGGTTTCGCGACGCGATCCTCGAGAGACGGCTGCGGCCCGGCCAGCGGATCCCCTCGACCCGCGCGCTCGCCTCCGAGCTCGGCGTATCCCGGCTGCCGCTCCTCAACGCGTTCGAGCAGCTCGTCGCCGAGGGCTACTTCCTCGGCCGCACCGGTTCCGGAACGTTCGTCGCGAGCGTGCCGGGTCCGTCGCGGTCCGCGTCCGGCGCCTCGACCGCTCGCGGCCGGCGCCCGGTTTCGCGCGAGACCGACTTCCTGCTCGACCGCCGCCGGCGATCCCTGGCTGGGCGGATGGGGAGCCTTTCGCGTGAGCGAGCCCGCGGTGGACGCCTTTCCCCACGAGGTCTGGTCGCGGCTCCTCGGCCGACAGGGCCGGGCCGCACGCCGCCAGCCTCGGCTGATGCACTACGCAGATGCGATGGGGCACCGTCCCTTTCGCGAGGCCGTGGCCGAGTACCTGCGAACGTCGCGCGCCGTCCGCTGCGAGGCGGACCAGGTCATGGCGGTCAGTGGCTCACAGCAGGCCCTGAGCCTCGCGGCCCGGGTTCTCATCGATGCCGGCAGCCCGGTCTGGGTCGAGGAGCCCGGGTATCGGGGAGCCCGGGATGTTCTCCGCCTCCGGAATGCGCGCCTCGTCCCGGTCCCCGTCGACGAGGAAGGCCTGGACGTCTCCGCCGGAATCGAGATGTGCCCGGACGCGTCGGCGGCGTACGTCACGCCGTCGCACCAGTACCCCATGGGCGTGGTCCTGAGCGCCTCGCGCCGCGTGCAGCTTCTGGACTGGGCCCGGCGAAGCGGCGCCTGGATCATCGAGGACGACTACGACAGCGAGTACCGGTACGAGAGCCTTCCGATCGCCTCTCTGCAGGGGCTCGACCGGGACGCCCGGGTCCTCTACGTCGGAACCTTCAGCAAGGTCCTCTTTCCGGCATTGCGGCTCGGTTACCTCGTCCTGCCGCCGGACCTCGTTCCGCGCTTCGCCGCCGTCCGGGACGCGACCGACATCTTTCCGCCGACGTTTGCACAGGCGGTCGCGGCGGATTTCATCCGGGAAGGGCACTTCGCGAGGCATCTGCGGAAGACACGAGCGCTGTACCGCGAGCGACGCCGCGCGCTCGTCGACGCGATCCGGTCCCAGCTCGGGGAGCAGCTCGAGGTGCGCGGGGACGAAGCCGGCATGCACCTGGTCGCGACGCTCTCCAGGGCGGCGGACGAAGGCGATCGCGAGGTCGCCGTCCGCGCCGCGCGACAGGGCCTCTGGGCGATGCCGCTGTCCTCCTGCTACATCGGCAGGCCGTCGCGCCGGGGCTTCGTCCTCGGGTTCGGCGGCACGGACGTCCGCGAGATTTCATCGGGCGTACGGAAGCTGCGCGCGCTTCTTCGCTGAACCGGCGCGTTCGGAATTCATTGACACGCGCGGCGAAGCTGCCGTATTAAGAGAGCATTAAGCGCCCGCCCAAGGGCCAGTTGCGTTCGGCTCGAAAGGAGTTGCCCATGCTCCGTTTCCGAATCGCCCTCCTCGCTGCCATGGCGCTCTTCGTCTTCCGGGCCGGACCTCTCTCCGCCCAACCCGCAACCGGCAGGATTGCCGGCACCGTCGTCGGCGCCGACAACGCGCCTTTGCCGGGGGCCCCGGTCACGATCCGGAATACGGTGACCGGAGAGACGCGCACCGTGCGGACCAACGAGACCGGCGCCTACGAGGCGTCCGTGGCTCCGGGCACCTATACCGTCACGGTCGATACGCAGGGCTACCTGAAGGCCACTCAAGCGGGTGTCCGCGTGGAAGCCGGCGGCCGGCAGGTCGTCGACCTCACCCTCGAAGTGCGGGTCGCGGAGCAGGTCACCGTCACGGCCCAGAAACGCGAGTCGACGGTGCACGACACGCCCTTCTCGCTCGTGGCGGACACCGAGCAAGAGCTGCAGCAGAACGGGATCACGAACTTCGAGCAGCTGGCCGCCAACACGGCCAACGTCTCCGTGCAGAACCTCGGTCCCGGCCAGAGCCAGGTGTCGATCCGCGGCGTCTCCTCGGGCCAGATCGCGCGAGATCAGCCGGGCCCCAAGGAGGAAGTGGGGACGTACCTGGACGAGTCCACGATCTCGTTCCTCCTCTTCACGCCCAACATCGACCTCTTCGACATGAACCGCGTCGAGGTTCTTCGCGGGCCCCAGGGAACACTCTTCGGCTCGGGCTCGCTTTCGGGCACCGTCCGGTACATCAGCAACCAGCCGGCCCTCCAGACCTCTCAGTTCTTCGGCGAGGCCACCTTCGCCGGGATCGACGGCGGCAGCACGGGCGGCGGGGCCAAGTTCGGCCTCAACGTTCCCATCGGGGACCGCGCGGCCATGCGCCTGGTCGGGTACTACGACCATTTCGCGGGCTACATGGACGCGGTGCAGCCCGATTTCAGCGTGGACAGCAACGTCAACACCGGCCAGCGCGCCGGCGTGCGGGCGGCCTTCGAGATCTCGCCGACCGATGAGCTCAGCATCACTCCGCGGTTCATGTACCAGAAGGTGGAGTCGAACGGCTGGAACCGCATCGACGCCTACAACATCCTGGCCAACCCCTTCACGACGACGCGTCCGCCGGTGGAGCTGGGGCCCCGGGAGCTGTTCACGCAGATCGGGGAGCCGATGGACGACAGCTTCTACCTCGGCGACGTGGTCGCAAACTACAACTTCGGCAACATGCTGCTGACCTCGATCACGTCTTACGTCTATCGCGACATCCTGGTCGTGCGCGACGCGGGAGCGCTCACCTCGAGCATCACCGGCGGCTCCATCGGCCTCCCCGAGAACATCTATACGCTCGACTCGCCGCTGGACGACGTCACCGTGGCCCAGGGCTGGACGCAGGAAGTGCGCATGTCGGGAGGCAACGACCGCCTCCAGTGGGTCGGCGGCGGGTACTACGCCTACACGCAGAAGCACTATGCGCAGAGTCTCGACGTCAGTGGATTCACCGAGCTCAGCGGCATTCCCAGCCAGGGGCTTCGCGCTGCCGAAGACGAGCTCTTCTACTCGAACCTGACCTACAAGACGCGCCAGTACGCGTTCTTCGGCGAAGGCAGCTTCTGTCTGTTTCCCGGGATCATCTTGACCGCCGGCCTGCGCTACTACAACTGGGAGGACGACAAGCGGCAGATCTTCGACGGGATATTCGCGCAGGACAACACCGGCACTCAGCTGGTCGAGAACGTCGGCACCACGAAGGCGGACGGGGTCGCGCCGCGGTTCATCGCGACCTTCCAGGCCGGCTCTCAGACGAACATCAGCGCGGTCGTCTCCAAAGGGTTCCGGCTGGGCGGCATCAACGACCCGTTGAACATACCGCTCTGCTCCGACAACGATCTCGTCGTGTTCGGGGACCGGCCGAGCTTCGACGACGAGACGGCCTGGAACTACGAGGTCGACATCAAGAACCAGTTCCTGGGCGGGAAGGCTTACGTCAACGCGGCGGGCTTCTACATCGACATCAACGACCTGCAGGCGGCCGTCACCGCGGGCCAGTGCTCGTCGCGGATCATCTTCAGCGTTCCCAGCGCCCGGAGCATCGGCGGAGAGCTGGAGTTCGGCGCGGTCCTCGGCGGTTTCGACTTCGCCGTGTCGCTCGGCTACAACGACGCGACCATACGGTCCACTGTGACGGCCGAGGACGCCAACGGCAACCCGATCATCGTGTCCGGAATTCGGGAGGGCGCCCGCCTCCCCAGCGTCCCGACGTTCCAGGCCGGCGTCCAGACCACCTACCAGCAGAAGTTCACGGATCAGCTCACGGGGTACATCACCGGGACGTTCCAGCACATCGGATCGCGCTACACGCAGGTCGGCGACGACGTGCCCGGATTCGGAGTCGTTCCCCTGCAGAACAATCCCAATGCGCTGGGGAACACGATCGGCGGGCCGCTGACGCAGGACAACTTCGTCTTCGATCCGCTGCTTCCGGCCTACGACATCCTCAACTTCCGGATCGGCACCCGCTTCGACATGTTCGACATCTCTCTTTTCGTGAACAACGTGACGGACGAGCGGGCCTTCCTGGCGCTCGACCGCGAGCGCGGACTGCTGGCCCGCGTGGGCTACCTGACCAATCCGCCGAGGAATTTCGGGATCACGGCCCGGACGGTGTTCTAAGCGGGCTCGGACTTTGAGCGGCCCGCTGCGCGGGCCGACCGACGAGGGAGGGGAAGTCGCCGGGGCTTCCTCTCCCTAGAATAGGCGCCGTGTCTCGGATCTCTCGCCGCGCGCTCCTGGCGATGCTGCCGGCGGCATCGGTCGCGCGAGCCGTGGCCGGCCGGGCGCGCGCGTCCCCGAGGGTCGTCGTCGTCGGCGCCGGAGCCTTCGGCGGGTGGACGGCGCTCTTCCTGCTGCGGAGCGGCGCGAAGGTCACGCTGCTCGACGCCTGGGGCCCCGGTAACTCGCGCGCGAGCTCGGGCGGCGAGACGCGGGTGATCCGGGCCACCTACGGACCCGACCGCGTCTACGTCCGCATGGTCGCCCGGGCCCTCGAGCTCTGGCGCGAGAACGAGAAGCGCTGGGGCCGGCGTCTGTATCACCGCACCGGCGCCCTCTGGATGGTGGGCAAGGACGACGCGTACGAGAAGGCGTCGCTGCCGCTCCTGCGGGAGAGCGGCATCGCCTTCGAGGAGCTCACGACCGCCGAGGTGGCGAAGCGGTATCCGCAGATCCACCTCGAACGGATCGCGTGGGCGATCTCCGAGAAGGACGCCGGCTACCTGACCGCGCGTCTCGCCTGCGCGGCGGTCCTCGAAGGATTCCTGGCGGAAGGCGGCGAATACCGGCAACTCTCCACGGCGCCCGCGCCGATCGAGGGAGGAAAACTCAGCGGCATCACGCTCCCCGACGGCACGAAGCTCACGGCCGACGTCTACGTGTTCGCCTGCGGCCCGTGGCTCGGGAAGCTCTTTCCGGAGGTGCTCGGGAATTTCATCCGGCCGACGCGCCAGGAGGTCTACTTCTTCGGAACGCCGGCCGGCGACTCACGATTCTCCGAGGATGTGTTCCCGGTCTGGATCGATCGCGGGGAGCGGATCTTCTACGGTATCCCCGGGAACCAGTGGCGGGGCTTCAAAGTCGCGGACGACACGCGCGGGCCCGCCTTCGATCCGACGTCGGGCGAGCGCGTGCCGAGCGCCGAAGGCATGCAGGCCGCCCGGGACTTTCTCGGCTATCGGTTTCCGGCGCTCAAGGGGAGCCCGCTGCTCGAGGCGCGAGTCTGTCAGTACGAGAACTCGGGCGATCAGCACTTCGTGGCGGATCGCCATCCCGGCGCGGCGAACGTCTGGCTGGTCGGCGGCGGTTCGGGCCACGGCTTCAAGCACGGGCCGGCCCTGGGCGAGCTCGTCGCCGCCAACGTTCTCGGCGAGAAACCGGTCGAACCGCTCTTCGCGCTGTCCCGCGCGCGCCTGTCCGGGGCGGCGAGCTCCTAGGGCTCAGCCCTTGGGCTCGGCGTCACCGCCGCGCCGCGGGGCCTCGCGAATCTCGTTCGGGTCCGTTCCGCCGCCCCGCGTCCACTCGCCGGAGTCCTCGCCCGGCTGGATGAAGGGCGGATCCTTCAGGCCCTGGGTCGCCGGGTCTTCCCGGAAGCCTCCGGAGTCGCGCGGTTCGGTGTTGTCGTTCTCGGGCTGGTTCGGATCGGACATGTCGACCTCCTTGGGGATTCGAGGAGAGACCCTTCAAGAAACGGGCCATGTGTCAGAACACCGGCACGGTGGGCTCGCGGCGGAGCAGGACGCGGCCGGCCTCCTCCCAGACGTGGGGCGCGACCGTGAAGTGGTGCAGGACGGCCTCGGCGTCGCGCGCGTGGCGTTGCATCGGAGACGCGGCGTAGATCGCGCTTCCGCCCGTCAGCGTGCTGGCCGTCCGCGCCACCTGCGCGGCGGTGTCCGCGGCGTGGCTCGCGGCGATCCGGCCCGTCGCGATCTGGCGCATCGTCGGCGTCTTGCCGGAACGAAGCGTCTCCCAGATCTCCTCGACCGCTTCGAAGAGGAACGCCCGTGCGCCGCCGAGGGCTGCCTCCGCCCGGGCGAAGTCGATCTGCGTCGCGGCCTTGTCCGCCAGCACCTGGGTGTACAGCGTGGGCGCCTTCTTCTGCGCAATCTCGGTCAGCTCGTCGAGCGCGGCCCGTGCGATCCCGAGACTCACGCAGACGACCTGATAGACGAACATGCCCACGGGCGGCATCTGGTAGAGGGGATCCTTGCGGTGCCCCGCCGGATCGAGCAATGCGAAGATCCGCTGTTCGGGGACGAAGACATCGGTCGCGCTGAAATCGTTGCTGCCGGTTCCACAGAGGCCGCTCACGTACCAGGTGTCCTGGATCGTGACGTTCGCGACCGGCAGCCAGACGTGGATGATCTCCGGACCGTGCGGCGTCATGCGCGGCTGGCCGTTCTCCATGACGAGGCAGCCGGCGAAGACCCAGTCGCAGTGCGTGATCCCGCTCGCGTAAGACCAACGTCCGTTCACACGCACGCCGCCGTCTCCGCGGATCGCCGCGCCGGTGGGCGCCGCGATCCCGGCCGTCGGCGCCGTCGGGTCGCGAAACACTTCCTTCGCGCCGGCCTCGGGCATGTATCCGGCGGCGAGGTTGCCGGCGCATCCGATCATCGTGCACCAGCCGGCCGAGCCATCCGCGCTCGCGACAGCCTCCACCGCCCGCATGAGGTCGAGGGGGTTCGCTTCCAGGCCGCCGACGGAGCGCGGTACGCCGAGGGCGAACACGCCGGTCTTGCGGATCTGATCCACGAGGTCGCGAGGCATGCGGCGCGCCTTCTCGATCTCGTCCCGACGCGCGCGGATCGCGGGCAGAACATCCCGGATCCCCTTCGAAACGGCGCTCGTCTCCATGACATCCCCCGGAAGTGCCGGACCGAGGGCATTCTATCGAGTGGCCGCCCTCCGCGAGCTCGAAATCAGGACCGGCGGCTCACGGGCCGTAGAGAGTGAGACCGAAGGTCTTCGTCAGAAACGGCGCCATCTGCCCGCGCGTGTTCGGGTTCGTCGGGCAGAAGTTGCCGCCGCCACAGCCCGCGCCGATTCCGCGGTTGGCGAGATCCTCGATCCAATTGGCGAAGAGCCCCGGGCAGGGCACGTCGGCGAAAAGACTCGCGCAATCGGGCGGCGAGTAGCCCGACCCGAGAAGGGTGCGCAGCAGGAACACCGCCATTTGCTGGCGCAGGACCGGATCGTTCGGACAATAGTTCGGACCTCCCGGCGTGTTGCAGCCGGCGACGGCGCCGCGGTGAAAGAGCTCCTCGATCCAGGGAGCGAAGGGGTCGGAGGCCGGGACGTCGTTGAACACTCCGGTTGCCGGCGGAGGCGCGTAGAGGGGCCCTTCCTTCGCCTTCAACACGAACACGGCCATCTGCTTGCGGAGGGCGGAATCGCCCGGGCAATAGTTCGGGGCGGCGGCGCAGCCGCCCGTCACCCCGTTGTGAAAGATCGTCTCCACGAACGCATAGAACAGATGGCCCGTCGGCACGTCCGGGAAGCTCTCGCCGACATGCAGCGTCCACGCGTGCAACGGCGCCGGAGTTCCGCCCGCCAGCGGCGTCAGGGTGACGGTCTCGTCGAGCGTCGCGTCCCAGTGCGGCGCGGGCCGCGCGCCTGTGATCTGGAGATGAAAGCAGCCGCCCGTGGCGTCGAAGCAGTTGCTCGTGGCGAGCGGCGCGACCGTGCCGTAGTCGGCCGTGGCGGCGGAAATCGCGTAGGAGGGGCCGGGAGGCCCGTCGAAGCTGGTGGCGTTGCCGGTGAGGGAATAGGTCGTGTCGCCGGGATTGCTCCAGGAGGTTTCCACCTGGACCGTCTCCCCGGTTTCGAAGACACCGTTCAGGTTCGACACGACCCCGGAGGCCGTGTGCGCGTCGACCCGCACGGGGGCGGCGGCGAGGGCCGTGTTCGTCTCGTCGCCGCGGACGTTGATCACGATGTGCATGTCGGGGGCTCCGATGTCCGGGTCGGCGAGGTCCGTGGGAGTCACGATGCCGCAGGCCGGCGCCGTGATGTAGCCGGGTCCGGTCTGCCCGTCGGAATTGGATCCGATGAGAAACCCGGCGAGCTCGAGGGATCCGTCGACGGAGGCGACGTCGACGACGAGCTCCGAGCCGGGAGGCGCCGTCCCGGTTACGGGAATGATGGCGTACGACTGGTCCTGGTCCGGAAGGATCACGGTTGCCTGTCCGATCGCCGTGAGGGCGCCGCCCGGGAATGCGCCGCTTTCGGTCCAGTACAGGTAGACGCTCAAGGGCTGGCTCCCGCCAACCGACAGCGCGCCCTCCACCGCCACCTCGACCTCGCAGACCGCGAACGCCCCGTTGATGCCGAAGCTCGTCAGGTCGAAGGCGCGCGCGAAATGCGTTTCGAAGTTGAAGCCGCTCACCGGGTCAACACAGGTGACCGAGTTCCCGCTGATGATGTCCTGGGTCGCCGACTGCGTGATCTCCGTGGGTCCGCAGGAGCCGCCCTGCGGGATCGAGCGACTGGCGACCGCATGCGGACGGCCGCCGTGGGACAGTGTCTGCGCGGGGACCGGACAGTTCAATGCCGCGAAAACCGTCAGACCCGAGAGCCAGAAGCGCCGCGGGACGATGAAACGCATGGGTCGTCGCGTCGCATTACCGACGCCCTCCCGTTCGTCATGGACCGTGTCGTTCGATTTTACGCCTCGCGGCAGGAGCGGATGAGGGTTTCGACCGAAGGCGGGAGTGTCCGGGAAGGAAGAATGTGGCAAAGGTCACACGAGTCCGCGAGTCGTCCTGACACCGGGTGCCGGCCGACAGAACTGTCCCGGAATGCCGCCGTACAACTCTCGAGATGGTCCATGCCCCGCCGGCGGTCACCGAGCCGCCTCAGACTTCGGCGGCTGGGAGCTTCCAGGCCCTGCTCGCCCCGGCCGGCGCCCGGTAGTCACCGTTTTCGCAGAATCGCCGCCGAGATCGCGGCCGCGGCGAAGCCCACGGGGAACAACGTCGCGAACGTCAGGGCGGCGTTGGTGAAGGGGTTGTCCCAGAGCCGCCGGAACATCGCGGCCTGCGAGCGTGCCTTGTCGATGTCGGCCGGCGTCCCGCCGGACTCCCGGGCGCGCTCGATCATGCAGGCCGCGAACTTTTCGCCGTAATCCGGCACGATCCAGAAATAGATCAACTCGAACGCGACGGTGAAGCAGGCCCACGAGACCAGCGTAATCAGCACCCCGACGAGGAGCCCCCGTCCGAACGTCAGCCGCCCGGCGCTCTCGTTCTCCCGATAGGAGCGAATGCCGAAGAAGACGAGCAAAGCCGCCAGGACCATCGAGGCATAGCCGAAGATGTCGGCCTTGCCGAGAGTCGTGGTTCTGGATGTAGGGCAGCGTCGCGAGCATCAGAACGATCGCGATCACGCCCGAGCTGATGCCGAAGATCAGGACCGATTTCCTCACGAGTCCACCTCCTTGCGGGAGTCTCTTCTCCCGTTCCCGAGACTACGAACGCGGCCGGTGAACGTCGTCACCCTTTCGGGTGATTTTGGCCTCGTTCCCCGAGAATCATGCTTTCGGAGGTCAGGGAATCAGCCTCGCGGCCTTGCCCATCTGGACGGCCTGGGTGCGGCGGCGGGCGCCGAGCTTGTCGAAGAGGCGGCTCGCGTGGGTCTTCACGGTGTTCTCGGAGACGAAGAGCTTTTCGCCGATTTCCCGGTTGCTGAGACCCGAGGCGATGAGGCCGAGGATCTCGAGCTCGCGTGGAGTCAGGCCGAGCTGGGCGAGCCGAGCGGCGTCGGGAGCGAATGGCTCCGAGGGTTGCGCCGGCGACGGCTCCGACGCCTTTCGCCGTTTCAGGGAACGCCCGAGCCAGATTCCGACCGCGGCCGCCAGCGCGGCGATCACGCCGACGTAGATCTCGACCGAGTGCTCGAGGACGAGGAAGCGGTACTCGGTCAGCTTGAGGACGAAGATGAGCAGCCCGGCTGCGGCGCCGAAGACGAGGACTTCACGCGCGCCGCGAATCCACCGCGAGCGTGGGATCGAGTCGCCACGGGCGGGATGATACCCGCGCGGCGGTCGGCGCTCAGCTCCGCAGCGGTACGGCCTTTGGCTCCGGGGCGCCGAGAGGCCCGCGATGAGCTCGAGCGCGACGAAGAGGCCGTGAAACGCGGTCGTCACGTAGCCGACCACGAGCATGTTCCCGGCGACGAAGCCCTGCCAGAAGATCAGGTTCGACGCGCCGAGCAGGAGGTGAACTGCCGCCGCGGTGAAGTGCCAGGACCGCGACGGGACGGCGCGCGCGAGCAGGACTCCGAGGATGAGCGCCAGTCCGTGCGCTTCGACGAAGCCGATGACGGTGTGCGGGGCGTCGGCGATGAGCCGGCTCTGGGGGCCCACGCCGAAGAAGTAGGCTCGAAGATCCAGCAGGAGCGAGACTCCGCCCGCGAGGATCAGCAACGCCGCGTTGGCGCGGAGAACGAGCCGCCGAACCGAGTCGGTCACTCGCCCTTCAGGAAGTCGACCAGGGCGCGATTGAGCTCTTCGGCGTGCGTCCAGTTGAGCCCGTGCGGCGCGTCCTTCAGGACGACGAGCTTGCTGCCCTTGACGGCGGCGTGCGTCCGGCGTCCGGACACTTCCAGCGGAACGATGCGGTCCGCGTCGCCGTGTACGACGAGCGTGGGAAGAGCGAACTTCGCGAGGTCCTTCCGGAAGTCGGTCAGCCAGGCCGAGACGCAGGCCAGCATGCCCGTCGGTGAGGCTCCCGACCCGATGTTCCAGGACAGCCGCACGAGCTCGTCGCTCACGCGCTTTCCGCCCAGGACGTCGACGTTGTAGAAGTTCTGGAGAAAGCCGGCCAGAAACGCCGGCCGGTCGGCGGCGAGGCCCTTCTTGATGCCGTCGAAGACCGGGCCGTCGACACCTTCGGGATTGTCCGCGGTCTTGAGCAGGAAGGGCGGGATGGCCGCAACGAAGGCGGCCTTGGTCACCCGCTCGGTGCCGTGCTTCGCGACGTAGCGGGCGACTTCGCCCCCTCCCATGGAGAAGCCCACGAGAGCGGCGTCCCGGAGGTCGAGCTCCGTCAGGAGGGCATGCAGGTCGCCGGCGAGCGTGTCGTACTCGTAGCCGAACGTCGGCTTGCTCGATTCCCCGAACCCGCGGCGGTCGTAGGTGACGACGCGGTACCCGGCTTCGAGCAGGGCCGACGTCTGTTTCTCCCAGGATCGTCCGGAGAGGGGCCAGCCATGGATGAGGACGACGGGTTTTCCCGAGCCGTGATCCTCGTAGTAGAGCTCGATGTCTCCCGAGTTCTCGCGTCCGACGGCGACGTAGGGCATGCAAACCCCCGCCGGGTTTCTATCACGCCGAATCGATCACCGCGTGTGGATCGCGATCAGGAGAGGCGGTCCCGCGCTCCCTCCTCGCCGGACAGCTTCGCGCAGTTCGCGCAGCAGTAATAGCGGGCGCCCGACTCGATGCCGTGGCCCACGATCTTGCAGTGGCAGTGCTCGCACTTCGGAGCGAGCCCGTGAATGGCGCACTCGAAGCTGTCGAACACGTGGCGGCGGCCCGCGAGAATGATCTCGAAGGCCTTGTCGTAGTCGTTCTGGCAGACCTCGCAGACGGGCATGGTCGTGTCTCCTGAAGCGGGGCCGGTCAGGCCGCTGCGTCCGATTTCGGGGCAGGTCGGCGCGCTTCGCGAATGGCGAACGCCGCGGGAATCGTGGTGAGTGCGCCGATCGCCACGAGCGTCGCGCCGACGGCTTTCCGGCGACGGCGGGGGAGCCGCTGGGAGAGGAGCAGCCCGATCCCGGCGCCGAGGGCGGCCCGCGTCGCGACGATGAAACCGAACTCCGGGAACGAGAGGTCGAGTCTTTTCATGGGCGCCTCCGCTTGTTTTTCGCTTCGTCGGGGGCCCCTTCGGACTCGTTGGGACCGCCTCAGCCGAGGACAAGCAAATCGCCCGCCAAGCTCTTTCCGGCGCGGGAGGGGGGCTACCGTGTCATTTCGCCGCGGGGGCCCGGTCTTCTCGATCGACTTGAGCTGGAGCCCCTGGACGCCGCCGCGCACGACGGGGGTTCCCGTCGCCTTCGCCGGCACGTCGGCCAGGTCCTTCACGGTCTCCTTGACCGAGTGCGGCGTCTCCCCGAAGAGCACATAGAGCACTCCGTCGTCGGTCAGAAACCCCGCGGGCACTCCGCGCGCGATGCACGCGTTGGCGCAGCCGGTGTGGTCGCCGCCGTGGATCCCGTGCGTGACGTAGCAGTGCATGTCGACCACCGTGCCCGAGAGCGTGACGTCGGGCGCCTTCTTTTCCTCCTGGCCGGGCTTCTGGTCGCCGCGGAGGACGCGGCTTCCGAGGGCCACGGCCGCCACCACGAGCAGAGCGATGAGCGCGGGAACGAGCTTCTTCTTCATGACGTCTCCTTTTCGAGTCGAGACGGTACGGCGGCCGGCGGCGGAGCGCATGTGCCGGAGGTCATGACGGAACATCGGTCCAGAACCGTGACTTCCGGCAGGGGCCGCCTCCTCGACGCGCGCCTATACTCGGCCGCGATGCTCTATCGCGAGGATTATCGGCGGCTCCTGCGGGCCGGGGGATTCGCGGTCTGGCTCGCCGTCGGTCTCCCCGTGCTCGTCCTGCAGGTCGCGGCTCCGCCGAAGGCCCGCGACGGATTCGCGCTCGCCGCCTGGATCGCGGTCCTGCTGCTCTTCGGCGCGGCCTTCTGGCGCGCGACCGCGCGCCGCGCCGCCGCGGAGCGCCTCGGTGTCCTGCTGCTCGTCGCGGGGGAAGCCGCCGCCGTCTTCGCGCTCGTCGCGCTGCCTCCGTGTTTCGGCCTGGAGGGCGCTCTGCTCGTGCTCGCCGCGTTCCAGCTGGGGCCCATCCTGCCGCGCGCGGCCGCAACGACCTGGATCGCGGCGCAGAGCGCCGGTCTGCTCTGGCTCATGTGGCTCCACTGGGGATGGCACTGGGGCGTCGTGCTCGCCTTCGCCTACCTGCCGTTCCAGTTCATCGCCGTCGCCACGGTCCGCCTTCTCGCCGAAGAGACCGCTCTCCGACTCGGACTCGCCGCCGCGAACGCCGAGCTCGAAGCGACGCGTGAGCTGCTGGCCCAGAGCGTTCGCCTGGCGGAGCGCGCCCGGATTGCGCGGGACCTGCACGACCTGCTGGGCCATCACCTCACGGCGCTCTCCCTCAATCTCGAGATCGCGAGCCACAAGGCCGACGGAGAGGCGCGCGCCCGGATCGACACCGCCCAATCGGTGACCAAGCTCCTCCTCGGCGACGTGCGCGGCGTCGTGGGTGCCCTTCGGGAGGACGGCCTCGACCTTCCGGCCGCGCTCCGCAAGCTCGCCGACGGCATTCCCCGGCCGCGCATCCATGTCGACGCCTCGTCGTCTCTCGCGATCGACGATCCGGCCGTCGGCGAGGTCGTGCTGCGCTGCGCCCAGGAGATCGTGACGAACGCGGTGCGGCATGCGCGGGCCGAGAATCTCTGGCTCGAGATCGAGCGCTCCGAGGCCGGCATCCGGATCCGCGCCCGCGACGACGGGTGCGGGGCGACCGATATTGCCCGAGGCGTTGCTCACGGCCACGGTCTCGCGGGCCTGCGCGAGCGTTTCGAGCAGCGGGGCGGCGCGGTCTCGTTCGACACGGCTCCCGGCGAGGGGTTTCGCGTGGACGCCATACTGCCGCTGCCGGCGGCGGGCGCGTCGTCGTGATCCGCGTCTTTCTCGTCGAGGATCAGACGCTCGTCCGGGAAGGCATTCGGAGCCTCCTCGCGCTCGATCCGGAAATCGCCGTGGCGGGCGAGGCCGCCGACGGCGCCGCGGCGGTCCATGCCATTCCGCTCTCCGGCGCGGACGTCGTGCTCCTCGACATGCGGCTGCCGCGGATGTCCGGCCTCGAGGTGCTCCGCGCGCTCGCCTCCGCGGGCACCCTGCCGCCGACGATCATCCTGACCACCTTCGACGACGACGAGCTCCTCCTCGAGGGCCTGCGCGCCGGCGCGAAGGGCTACCTCCTCAAGGACATCTCGCTCGCCGAGCTCGTCCGCGCCATCCGCGACGTCGCCGCCGGCGGCACCGCCGTGCACCCGATCGCTTCGGAAAGGATCGTGCGCGGGCTCGAAGCCGGCCCCGACCCGACGTTTCCGCGGCTCGAGCCCGCGGATCCGCTGACCGAGCGCGAGCTCGAGGTCCTGCGGCTGATGACCGGGGGCTACAGCAACCGTGAGATCGCGAACGCCCTCCGGGTGGCCGAAGGCACAGTGAAGAACCACGTTTCGAGCATCCTCTCGAAGCTCGGCGTTCGCGACCGCACGCGCGCGGTGCTCCAGGCCGTCCGGGCGGGGTATCTCAGCTAGGCCGGTGCGCCCGAGGGACGCAGATCCCTCACGAGCTCGAGCGGCGGCATAGGATTACGCCCAAAAGAGGAGGGGATCCATGCCGCAATCCCGCCGGAAGTTCCTCGCCCGCACAGCTGCGGGCGTCGTCGGCGCCGCCGCCGCGAGGCCGCGTCGGGGCCAGCCCGGATCCCCCCGCGAGTCCGACGCCCGGCCCCGCGGGAGCGCCTCCCGCCTTCGGCACCGCGCCGCCGGTGGGCCCGCCCATCACGCCGGGCACCATCGCCGAAGCGCAGAAGCTGGTGCGGATCGAGTTCACGCCCGCGCAGCAGGAGCAGATCGCCGGGAGCTGGCAGCGCGCGATGGCCTCGACGATGGAGCGGCGGACGGGCCCGCGCAAGCTGGCGCTCGAGGAGACCCTGGCTCCGGCGACGATCTGGAACCCGATGATCCCGGGCGTCGCGCCCGGACCGACGCGCGACCGGTTCGTGCGCTCGAACGCGAGCGTCGGCCCGCTGCCGCGGCGCGATGACGAGATCGCGTTCGCTCCGGTCACGGCGCAGTCCCGCTGGATCGAATCCCGCGCGCTGACTTCGGAGAGGTTGACCCGCATCTACATCGAGCGGATCGAACGGCTCGACCCGAAGATTCGGAGCGTCATCACGCTGACGAAGAACGTCGCGCTGATCCAGGCGAAACGCGCCGACGTCGAGATCGCCGCGGGCAAGTACCGCGGGCCGCTCCACGGGATTCCTTTCGGCGTGAAGGACCTTCTGGACACGAAGGGGATCCCGACGACGTACGGCGCCGAGCCCTACCGGAACCGGGTTCCGGACGCGGACTCCGTCGTCGTCGCGCGTCTGCAGAACGCGGGAGCCGTGCTTCTCGCCAAGCTGTCCCTCGGCGCGCTGGCCTTGAACGACGTCTGGTTCGGCGGCCAGACGATGAACCCCTGGCTTCTCGAAGAAGGTTCGGGCGGCTCGAGCGCGGGCCCGGGAGCGGCGACCGCGGCGGCGCTCGTCTCTTTCTCGATCGGCAGCGAGACGGGCGGCTCGATCGTCGACCCCGCCGTGCGCTGCGGCGTTGCGGGACTGCGTCCGACCTTCGGCAAGGTTCCGCGCACGGGAGCGATGACGCTCTGCTGGACCCTCGACAAGCTCGGCCCGATGACGCACGGGGTCGAGGACGCGATGCTCGTGCTCCAGGTCATCTCGGGCCCGGACCCCGGCGATCTCTCGAGCGTCCCGAGCCACCTCGACTTCGACGCGAACGGTCCCGTGAAAGGTCTCAAGGTCGGGTACATCGCGCGCTGGATGAACGAGGCGCCGGCCACGGACGTGGATCGAGCCGCGCTCGAGACGATGAAGAAGCTCGGCATGACGGCGGTCCCCGTCGAGCTCCCGGACTGGCCATACGACTCCCTCAATACCGTTCTGTTCGCCGAGGGCGCCGCGGCGTTCGAGGAGATGGGATTCTCGGGAGGCATGGATCAGCTCAAGATGCAGGTTCCCGATGCCTGGCCCAACCTCTTCCGGCAGTCGCGGTTTCTGTCGGCGGTCGACTACGTCCAGGCCGACCGCATGCGTCGCAAGGTCGCGCAGGAAATGGAGCGCGTCTTCAAGACGGTGGATGTTCTCCTCGCGCCTCCGCTGCGCAGCGAGATCTTGACTATTACGAACTTCACGGGACATCCGGCGGTCGTCGTCCGGACCGGATTTTTGGAGGTCACCGAGGCCCGCAACGACTGGGCTCCCGATCCCAAGAATCCGATGCCGACCTTCGCGAAGCCTCGGCGCGTCCCGCACGGCGTCTCCCTGATCGGCCGGCTCTTCGAGGAGGGGACGATCGGCACAGCGGGCATCGCGCTCGAGCGGGCCGCGGGGGCGGCGGGGGAGAGGCCGCCGGGGTTCTGAGCTCTCTAGCCCTTTGGTTTAATGCGCCGGGCGCGCGGGCGGGATAGAGTTCTGGATCATTTTTAAGGAGCATTCGATGAAGACTAGGTTCCAAATCCTCGGGATCCTCGGAGTCCTTCTCCTGTCGGCCGCGGCCTCAGTGCAGGCGCAGGTCGGCGGCCAGCGGCCGGAGTCGGGAAACAAGCCGATCGAGACCTTCACGGCGCGTGCCTTCAGCATCCAGACGGGCGGGACGGGGATCATCGAGATCGTCATCAACCGCTGGTCCACCGATGGCGAGAGGGAGGTCCTGAAGTCGGTCCTCGCCGCCGCGGGGTCGCAGGCGATGGTCAAGGAAATGCAGAACCTGCCCCAGGTCGGCTACATCAAGACGGCGGAGTCCGGGATGGGCGACGCTCTCATGTACGCCCGCTCCACCGAGTTGCCGGACGGGG
Source organism: uncultured Acidobacteriota bacterium (assembly GCA_963749265.1). Classification (GTDB taxonomy): domain Bacteria; phylum Acidobacteriota; class Thermoanaerobaculia; order UBA5066; family Gp7-AA6; genus DAHUXD01. The sequence continues at coordinate 125,476 of CAVVML010000023.1, forward strand.
GCCGTCAGGTCGTCGTCGCGACCAACCGCCCCATCTCGATGGCCGGTTCGGTCGCGCCGGGCACCGCGCAGAAGTACGACCTGTCCGTCGTCGAAATGCGGTGGAAGAAGGGCGAGACGAAGGGCGAGGGCAAGATGACGCTCGCCGCCGAGGCTTCGATCAAGGACGGAAAGGTGGGCATCACGAACTACATGGGTCAACCGCCCATCCTCCGGGACGTCGTTTCGAAGACTCCGTAAGCTTCCGATTTCGGTTCTTATCGGCCGGGCTCCTCGCCGGGGAGTCCGGCCGTATCACGTTCAGCGGAACCTCGGCCCGTCTTCTGCGTAGCTTGAAGGCGAGGTTCCACGCATGCCGATCGTCCATGCCTTCGGGCTCATCCTCGCCGCGGTCCTCAGCCTTTCGGGCAGCAGCTCCGACGTCACCGCGTTCGTGCACGCTAACGTGGTGCCCATGGACTCCGACCGGGTGCTGCGCGATCAAACCGTGGTGGTTTCCGGCGGCCGGTTCGCTGCCGTGGGGCCGACCGGCAAAACCGCGGTGCCGCAGGGCGCGAAGGTCATCGATGCCCGCGGCGGTTACCTGACGCCGGGCCTCGCCGACATGCACGTCCACGTCTCCACGCCGGAGGAGCTCACTCTCTACGTCGTCAACGGCGTGACGACCGTCTTCAACCTGAACGGCCGCCCGCAGTATCTGGAGTGGCGCCGGCGCATTTCCGACGGAAAGCTTCTCGGGCCAGCCATCTACTCGACGGGCCCGACGTTCGACCGTCCGCGGACTCCCGAAGCGGCGGTCGAGGACGTCGACAAGATCGCGGCGGCGGGCTACGACGGGATCAAGATCTACAACCAGGTCGGCGCGGCCGAGTACCCGGCGCTGACGGCCGAGGCGAAGAAGAAGGGCCTCGTCCTGATCGGCCACGTCGCCCGCGAGCCCGGCTTCGCCGCGACGCTCGCCGCCGGGCAGTCCATCGCCCACGCCGAGGAATACGTTTACACGTTCTTTCGCGAGGACGATCCGAGCTCGAACACGCTCGTGCCTCCCTTCGACGCGTTGAAGATCCCGAAGGCCGTCGCCATGAGGAAGGAGGCCGGCATCTCGGTGGTCCCGACGCTCGTCGCGTTTCGCAACATCGTGCGCCAGGCGACCGATGTCCGGGCGTACCTGAAGGACCCGAACTTCGCGTACATGGCGCCGTCGATGCGGGAGAAGCTCGAGCCGGCGCGCAACACGTACGCCACCCGGTTCGAGCCGGTGGTGATCCCCGGGCTCGCGCTCAGCTACGAGTTCCAGAGGCAGCTCGTGAAGGCGCTGCACGCGGGCGGCGTGCCCATCCTCGCCGGAACCGATGCCTCGTGGCTGGGCGTGCCGGGGTTCTGCCTGCTCGACGAGATCGAGATCTTCCAGGAGCTCGGTTTTACGCCGTACGCCGCGATCAAGACCGCGACCGTCGATCCGGCTCGGCTGCTGCGGAAGGAGAGCGAGTTCGGGACGATTTCGGTGGGCAAGCGGGCCGACCTCATCCTGAGCCGCCAGAATCCGCTCGAGGATGCGCGCAGGCTGCGCGAGCCCGAGGGCGTGATGGCCGCGGGGCGCTGGATTCCGCAGGAGGAACGACGGCGCCTCCTCCAGGCGATCCCGGCGGACTACCGCCGGGCGATGTCCGAGCTCGCGAGGGACGCGGAATCGGATCCTCGGGCTCTCGACGCGTACCTTCGGGCCAACGATCCGCTGGGCGAGATCGGAAGCGCCGTGCTCGGTGAGGTCGCGGCGAAGCGCGGCCCGCAGTCGCTGACGGCGATGCTCGAGGGCATCCGAAAGAGCGATCCGCAGTCGCCCCTGGTGCGGGAAGAGGCGATCAACGAGCTCGGCTACGCCTTCCTCGGGCGCAAGCAGGCCGACGCCGCGATCGCGGTCTTCCGCCTGAACACGGAGCTCTATCCGCAGTCCGGCAATACCTGGGACAGTCTCGCCGAGACCTATCTCTCGACCGGACAGAAGGAGCTCGGCCGGCAGTTCTACGCGAAGGCGCTCGAAGTCGAGCCGGACTATCCGAACGCGAAGGCGGCGCGCGAGATCGTGGAGGGCCGCCCGACGCCCGGAAGCGGAAACTAGGAGCCGGAGCTACGAGCTCGTCGAACGGCGACGCCGGCGGCGGAAAAACTCCATCCCCAGCAGCAGCACGAAAGAGAACAGCGCCAGCACGAGCGCGACCGCGTGCGCGTCGATCGGGTGACGCTCGTCCAGCGCGCGGTAAATGTAGAGCGTGGCCGTTTCGGTGAGACCGGCGATGCTGCCGCTGACCACCAGGACGGCGCCAAACTCGCCGATGGCGCGGGCGAACGTCAGGGAGACTCCGTAGAGGAGGCCCCAGCGGGCGGCCGGGAGCGTGATCCTCCAGAAGGCCGTCCACGCGCTCGCTCCCATCGTGTAGGCCGCGGACTCCGACTCGGTGCCGATCTGCTCGAGCACGGGCACGAGCTCGCGCGTCACGAACGGCAGCGAGACGAACGTCGTCGCGAGGAGCATTCCCGGGATCGAAAACACCATCGAGATCCCGAGCGCCGACGCCGCCGGCGTGAGCCATCCGCCGCGCCCGAAGAGCAGGATGATCATGAACCCGGCGATGACGGGCGAAGTGGCCAGGGGCAGGTCCACGAGCCCGTTGAGCATGCGCTTCCCGCGAAAGTCGTGGCGCGCGAGGACCAGGGCCGTGCACGTGCCCAGGACGGCGTTGATCGCCGTCGCGGCGAGCCCGATGAGGAGCGTCAGCTTGAGGGCGTGCAGGGCTTCCGGATTCGTCAAAGCCTTCCCGAAGGGCTCGGCGCCCGCGCGGACCGCTCCCCACAACAGCCCGACAAACGGGCCGACGAGGAGGATCCCGGCGTAGGCGAGGACGGCCGCAACGATCACGAGCTCGATGCCGCGGGGTTTCGTGCGGCCCTCGCGAGGGTCGGCGGCTTCGAGCCCGGGGGCGTCAGCCACGAGCCGCCTTCGGACGCTTGCTGTAGGCGTCCACGAGCAGAAGCATCGCGAACGAGATCGCCAGCAGAATGATCGAGACCGCGCTCGCGGACCGGGCATTCTGGGATTCGATCTCTCCATAGATGTAGACCGGTGCGGTGAGCGTCTTTCCCGGAATGTTGCCGGCCACGATCACGATCGATCCAAACTCGCCCAGGGCGCGGGCGAAGCAGAGGAGAGCCCCGGTCAGGACGGCGGGGAGGATCTCGGGCAGGGTGATCTGCCAGAAGGTTCTCCAGCGCGACGCGCCCAGCGTCCAGGCGGCTTCCTCTTCGGATCGCTCCGCCCCCAGCAGGACCGGCTGGACCGTGCGTACGACGAACGGGTAGCAGACGAACAGGAGCGCCAGCAGGATTCCCGGCTGGGCGAAGATCACCCTCATGCCGTGGCCCTCGAGCCACCGTCCCAGGAAGCCCGCCGGGCCGTAGAGGACGACGAGCATCAGCCCGGTGACGAGCGTCGGGATGGCGAAGGGCAGGTCGACCAGCCCGTTCAGGAGCCCGCGCCCCGGAAACTCCCAGCGGGCCAGCACGTACGCGGTCGCGACGCCGAACACGACGTTGACCGCCGTCATCACGGCGGCCATCATCAGCGTGAGCTGCAGAGCCTCGGCCGCCGCCGGCGCCGTCACGTATCGCCAGAACTCCCTCAGGCCCGTGGAGAAGCCGCGCTCGATCACCGCCGCGAGCGGAAGCGCGACACCGAGCCCGAGATAGGCGATCGCGGTCGCCCGCAGTCCCCAGCGTCCCCAGGGACGTGGCCGCGCGCCTTCGGAAGTCGGCGGGGCCGGTACCCGGGCCGCGGGCGCCGCGCCGGATGCCCGCGCCGGACTCACTTCGAAGAGCTCTTGTCGGCGAAGACCTTCGTCCAGACGCCCGCGGGACCGTAGATGTCCTCCAGGACTTTCGGCCAGCCGCCGAGATCGTCGATCGTCCAGAGATCCTCGACCTTCGGAAACGTGGCCTCGGCCTCCTTCGCGACGTCGGGATCCACAGGACGAAAACCGAACTTGGCGAAGGCTCGCTGGGCGTCGGGAGTGACCAGGAAATCGAGGAACGCGGTGGCCGCCTCCCGCGTGCCGTGCTTCTCGACGGACGTGTCCACGACGGCGGCCGGGTTCTGGATCAGGATCGTCGATTTGGGGACGATGTACTCGAGCGGCTCGCCGGCGGCCTGCGCCGTCAGGACCTCGTTCTCGTACGTGATCGCGACGTCTCCGACGCCCTTCTCGAAGGTCGTGATCGACTCGCGCGCTCCCTTGTCCATGATCGAGACGTTCTTGAACACGCTCGCGAGGAACTTCGCCGCCGCAGCCGGGTCGTTGGCCGGGACTCCGGCGTGGCCGCGGAGCGCCGCGCCGTAGATCGCGTTGATGTTCCACATGGCGCCGCCGGAGGTCTTCGGGTCCGGAGTCAGAACGTTCAGGCCGGCGCGCGTGAGGTCCGTCCAGTCCTTGATTCCCGCAGGATTTCCCTTGCGGACCGCGATGACGACGACGGAGTTCGAGACCATGCCGCCGTGCGGGCGCGCTTTCCAGTCATGGGTGATGAGCTTTTCCTTGGCGATCCGGTCGATGTCCGGAGCCAGCGCGAGGGCCGCGATGTCGGCTTCGAAGCCGCCGATGATCGCGCGAGCCTGAGCGCCGCTGCCCTGGTAGGACGTCCGGAACTCGATGGCCCCGCCGCTCTTCTGCTTCCAGGCGCTCTCGAATCCGGGCAGGAGAGCGTCCCGGTAGGCTTCGCGCGGCGTGGTGTATGCCGCGAGGAGAAGCGTCGTGGTCTTCGAGGCGGTCGGAGCGGAAGTCTCGGCGCGCCGGCAGCTTCCCAGGAAGGGTAGAAGGATCGAGATCGTCCCGAGCCACACCGCGAACCGTCGCTTGCTGACCATTCCTGCTGCCTCCTTCGCCGCCAAAGCGTTCCGGGGTCGATGCGGCGCCACGGATGCTACAACGCCGAACCGAAGCCGGCAGGAAGCCCGAGAGGTTTCTTTCGGGCCCGGTTGTCATAGAGTTTCCGTCCTGTTCCGGGAGGCCCCATGAGCCGCTTCGATTTCCAGTAGGGCGTCCTTGCGCGCCGCCGACCACCTTCCGGACCGTTTCAACGCGGCGGCGTGGTTCGTGGGGAGGCACGTCGCGGAGGGCCGCGGCGGGAGCGTGGCCATCGTTACGGACGCGGGGGAGATGCGCTACGCCGAGCTCGACGACAGCGTGCGGCGCTTTGCCTCAGCCCTCCGGCGCGAGGGGGTCCATCCCGGGGACCGAGTCGCCCTCCTTCTTCCGGATGGGCCCGTGTTCTCCGTCGTCTTCTGGGGCGCGATCGCCGCGGGCGCCGTCGCGGTCCCTCTCAACACGCAGCTGACGCCCGCGCACCTGGAAAAGATTCTCGACGACTCCGAGCCGCGGCTCTTCGTCTTCGACCCGGCGTGCGCGACCGACCCGCGCCTGCCGGAGGACACGGAGGCCTGGACCGTCTCCGAGGCTTCCAACCGCCTCCGCGCGGCGGATCCGAGGCCGGGCTACGCCCGCACACACCGCGACGGCCCGGCATTCATGCTGTACTCGAGCGGCACGACGGGCGAGCCGAAGGGCGTCGTACACCTCCAGCACGACGCGTGGGTCTGCTGTCGCACCTACGCCGAGGACGTCCTCCGCATCCGGCCGACCGACCGTTGCTTCTCGATCGCCCGGCTCTTCTTCGCCTACGGGCTCGGCAACGCACAGTACTTTCCGTACGACGTCGGAGCGGCGGCCGTGCTCTTTGCCGGTCGGCCGACGCCGGAGGCGGTCTTCGACCAGGTCCGCCGGCACCGCCCGACGCTCTTTTTCGGAGTGCCGACGGCGTACGCGCGGATGCTCGCCGCGATGGACAGCGGCGCCGAAGCCGATTTTTCCAGCGTCCGCACCTGCGCGAGCGCCGGCGAGGCTCTGCCGGCGAGCGTCTGGGAGCGCTGGCGCGAGCGGACGGGCCTCGAGATCCTCGACGGCATCGGGTCGAGCGAGATCTGCCACTGTTTCATCTCGAACCATCCGGGGGACGCGCGGCCGGGCTCCAGCGGCCGGCCCGTTCGGGGGTACGACGTGCGGCTCGTCGACGAGAGCGGAGCCGACGTGCCCCGCGGAGAGATCGGGGATCTCCTCGTGCGCGGGGATTCCACGATGTCGTTCTACTGGAACAAGCACGAGGCGACCAAGCGCACGCTCGCCGGCGACTGGATCCGGACCGGCGACAAGTACCGCGAGGACGCCGACGGCTATTTCTGGCACTCCGGGCGAAGCGACGACATGCTCAAGATCGGCGGCATCTGGGTTTCGCCCGTCGAAGTCGAGGCCGTGCTCGCGGCGCACGGAGCCGTGCTGGAGTGCGCGGTCGTCGCGCGCCAGGACGGCGACGGGCTCGTCAAGGCGCATGCGTTCGTGGCGCTCCGCGAGGGCGCCGGGGCCGCCGGTCTTCCCGAAACGCTGAGGGCGTTCGCGCGCGAGCGCCTCGAGGCCTACAAGTGCCCGCGCTGGGTCACCGTCGTTCCGGAGCTGCCGAAGACCGCGACCGGAAAGATCCAGCGGTTCCGGCTGCGCGAGGCCGCCGCGGGCGGCGCCCCGGACTGAACCCGAAGCGCTCGGAGCGCTCGCCTATTTGGCGAATGTCTCCAACAGCGTCTTCAGGTCGTCGGCGTGCTCTTCCTCGACGGCAAGGATGCTTTCCATCAGGCGCCGCGTCGTCGGGTCATCGTTTCCGAGGTAGCGGACGATCTCCCCGTAGGACTCGATCGCGATGCGCTCGGCGACCAGATCCTCCTTGAGCATGTCGATGAGCGTCGTGCCCTCGACGTACTCCGAGTGGCTCCGCGACGCGAGCCCGTCCGGCGAGAAGTTGGGCTCCCCGTCGAGCTGCGTGATGCGCTCGGCGATCTGGTCGGCGTGCTGCTGCTCCTCGTTGGCGTGCTCGAGAAACTCCTGGGCGACCGCCTGCGCATGGATGCCCGCGGCCATGAAGTAATGCCGCTTGTAGCGGAGGACGCAGACGATCTCCGTCGCCAGCGCCTCGTTCAGGATCTTGATGACCGTCTCGCGGTCGGCGCGGTAACCCTCGGTCACGGCCCCCTTCTCCATGTGTTGCCGCGCGCGTTCCCGAAGCGTCTGGATGTCCGAAAGAAAGGGCCTTTTCTCGGGGAGCGCCGTCCGGGATGCCAGTCTGGGTCTGGGTCTGTTCTTCATGCACAGTTGTCCTTTCGGCCGGATTTTCCTGCAAGAGCCGGGCCGGCCGAACGGCCGTTATAGGCTCCCCTGCGGAAGCGCACGGGGTCCGGTGACCCTCGCGGACTTCAAATCCGTCGGCGTCGCGGCCTCGAGCCGGGACGGGTGGGTTCGACTCCCACACGCTTCCGCCAAGGCATCACCGTGCGGCCCGGCGTTGCGTGAACGCTCGCTACACCTGCCTCTCCGGTCGGGGGTGCGCCCGAGGCAGCGGCGCGCGGCCGCGCGTCTCGTCGAGGTCCGCGTGCGCTCCCGCCAAGACGGTTTCTTCGGGACCGGTCCCAGAATCGATGGCGCCCGAGGGCGGCGATGAAGGCTTTCGCGAACGCGGCGTCGGCCGCGCTCGTGTCGACCAGCACCCCATCCGCGGCGGCATCGCCGCCGTTTCCGTTCCCCGCCGAATCCGGCAGAACCCCCGGACTCGCCTCGAGGAGCCGGGCTCCCTCGGAGGAAGCCGCGATGGGTTTGCAGTGGCGGTACGCCTCGGCCACGAAGTCGAGCGCGTCACGATCGGTGAGCAGGGCCGCCACGCTGTCCACGCCGCCGGGCACGTAGACGGCGTCGAAGAGCACCGACGCCGCCGTCAGCAGGCTGTGATCGATCCAGATGGCATCGCCGTCGTCGGTTTCGAGCGTGCCGAGGCGGGGAGCGATCACGAAGCCCCGCGCGCTCGCCGCGAGCAGCGCTTCCTGGATGCGCTTGAGCGAGGCGCCGTCGACGCCGTCGGCGGCGAGGATCGCGACCTTTCGGGTCGCGACCACTCCGTTGACCGAGTTGGCCATCGAAAGCGCCGGGGATTCCGCGACGGGCGCGCCCGAAGGACCGGGGCTGATAGTCCGCCGGGTCTCCGTCTGCGGGGATGCTCTGATTGACGGGCTCCTCGAGCGCGGGGATCTCTCGGAAGCCGAGGCCTTCGCCAACGCGCCCGGCCAGATCGGGGTCGACCCGCGCGAGCAACGCGACCATCCTCTGCCGGATCGGAAGGCGCTCGACCTTGCCGAGCTCGAACCGCAGCGCTTCCACGATGTGATCCTTCTCCGGCTCCGACTGGCTCTGGAAAAACATCCTCGCCTGGCTGAAGTGATCGAAGAATTTCTCGGAGCGAGCCCGGACCTTCATGCCCTCGGTGGCTTCGGGAAAGGTGACGAAGCCGCCGGCCGCCGAACGCGCCTGCATCGGGCATCCGCCGCCGATGGTGTTGGGCTCGTAGTTGGCTTTGCCGCGGTTGATGGTCTGCCGCATGTGACCATCGCGCTGGTTGTTGTGGACGGGCGCAGTCGAGCGGTTGATCGGAATCTCGTGGAAGTTCGGTCCGCCGAGCCGCTTCAGCTGAGTGTCGGTGTAGGAGAAGAGCCGCCCTTGCAGGAGCGGATCGTTGGTGAAATCGATGCCGGGGACGACGTGACCGGGATGGAAAGCGACCTGCTCGGTCTCGGCGAAGAAGTTGTCCGGGTTTCGGTTCAGGACCAGCCGCCCGACGCGCTCGACCGGCACGAGCTCCTCGGGAATGAGCTTGGTCGGGTCGAGCAGGTCGAAGTCGAAGTCGTGCTCGCGCGACTCTTCGACGATCTGGACGCCGAGCTCGTACTCGGCCGGGTGGCCCTGCTCGATCGCCTCCCAGAGGTCGCGCCGCAGGAAGTCCGGATCCTTTCCGGAAATCTTCTGCGCCTCGTCCCAGGCCACCGAGTGCATGCCGAGCAGCGGCTTCCAGTGGAACTTCACGAAGCGGGACGCGCCGGCGGTGTCCATGAAGCGGAAAGTGTGGACGCCGAAGCCCTCCATCATCCGGAAGCTGCGCGGAATGGCGCGGTCGGACATGACCCACATGATCATGTGCATGGACTCGGGCATCAGGGAGATGAAGTCCCAGAACGTGTCGTGCGCCGAGGCCGCCTGCGGCATCTCGTTGTCCTGCTCCGGCTTGACCGCGTGGACGAGATCCGGGAACTTGAGGGCGTCCTGGATGAAAAAGACGGGGATGTTGTTGCCGACGAGGTCGAAGACGCCTTCCTCCGTGTAGAACTTGACCGCGAAGCCGCGCGCGTCGCGCGCCATGTCGGTCGAGCCCCGAGAGCCGGCGACGGTTGAGAACCGCACGAAGACCGGCGTCCGGACCGAAGGGTCCTGCAGGAACGCCGCCTTCGTGTAGCGGGAGAGGCTCTCGTAGACCTGGAAATAACCATGCGCCGCATTGCCGCGCGCGTGCACGATCCGCTCGGGAATCCGCTCGTGGTCGAAGTGCGTCATCTTCTCGCGGAAGTGGAAGTCCTCGAGAAGCGACGGCCCGCGCTCTCCCGCCTTCAGCGTGTTCTGGTTGTCGTTGACGCGCGTGCCCTGGTTCGTCGTCAGGACGTGGCCGGCCGAGTCCTCGCGATGCATCGCGAGGTCCGCGGCTTTGGGATTGCTCGGGCGCGCCGGATCGGAGGATTGACCGGCGGCGAGATGGGGATTGGATGGGCTGCTCGCGGCGCGGTTCGAGGGCACGGCCGGCGGCGGCTGTCGAACCAGGACGGTCGGCGACTCGATCGGTCGAGACGAGTTCTTCGAGCGGCGGTGGCCGCGCTTGCGCGATTTCATCTGAGGGCTCCTGTTCGAACGTGGATTCACGTTCGAGCGTCCTGCAAGAAGCGAGCCCCGCGGTACGTTCCTTGCAGCGACGTCGCGCGGAGGCTCTCAATGAAAACCCGGGATACCGCGGTGCCGGAGCAGGCGAAGGAACTTCTCTATCAATCGCTCGAAACCGAGCTGGGAGGGGTCGAGGTCTATCGCGTGGCGCTCTTGTGCGCACGAAACGCGGATTTGAAGAAGGAGTGGACGAAGTACCTCGAGCAGACCGAGAGGCACGTCGAGATCGTTCGTGGAGTATTCGAAAAGCTCGGCCTCGACGCGGAGGCGACGACGCCCGGCCGTCTCATCGTTCGGGACAAGGGCAAAGGGCTCGTCTCTGCGATGCAGAAGGCCTTGAAGGACGCTCCGAAGGCGGCCCAGATCGTGGCCTGCGAGTGCGTCGGCGACGCGGAGACGAAGGACCACGCGAACTGGTCGCTCATCGGAGCATTCGCCGAGAAGGCGACGGGAGCCGTGAAGGCCGCGCTGACCGAGGCTTACGAAGAGGTCGAGGACGAGGAAGACGAGCACCTCTACCACACGCGGGGATGGTGCCGGGAGCTGTGGCTCGAAGCCCTCGGCCTGGAGGCCCAGCTTCCTCCTCTCGAAGAGGTGCGGGACGTCAAGAGCGCGTCCGAGGCCGCGCGAGCAGAAAAGGATCGCAAGATCCGGCTCGTGAAGAAGAGCCGCGCGCGGTGAGTGTCGCCGCGGGCTCGTAGAAGCGGGCGAACGGGCTAGCGGCGCCCGTCCGTGCTGTGAATGCGCCTGGCACATCTCGTGCAATCTCAGTATTCGCCTCGCTCGGTCGATTCCCAATCCAGATCACGAACGAAGAAAGAAAGGCAGTCTCCCTATGTCCACGATGACTCTTCGATCCCCGACGACCGACGCACAGCCCGTCGAAGCGACGAGCTCGGGGGTTTCCTGGGCCGCCGTGGTGGCGGGCGCGTTCGTCGCCGCGGCACTTTCGTTCAGCCTGATGGCCCTCGGCGCCGGCATGGGCCTGTCCTCAGTGTCGCCCTGGCCGAGCTCCGGCTCGAGCGTTTCGCGCATCGCCCCCGCCGCGGTCGTCTGGATCATCCTGGTCCAGGCCTTGTCCTGCGCGCTCGGCGGCTACCTCGCCGGTCGCCTTCGGACGAAGTGGGTGGCCATTCACACACACGAGGTCTACTTTCGAGACACGGCGCACGGGTTTCTGGTCTGGGCCGTCGGCCTCGTGATTTCCGCGATCTTCCTGTCCTCCATGGCGACCTCGATCGCCAAGGAGGGGCTGAGCAATCCTGCCTCCGGTCCCCACGACTACTACGTCGACTCGCTGTTTCGGAGCGCCCAGCCGGCCCTCGGAGACGGCGACGCCGAGGCGCGTCGGGAGGTGGCGACGATCCTGGCGGCCGCTCTGGCCCTCCCCGACATCGCCTCGGACGACCGCGGTCGTCTCGTCGAACTCGTCGTCGCGAGGACCGGCCTGGATCGGTCTCAGGCGGAGGCGCGCGTGACCGACGTCGTCAACCGTGATCGGCAGGCGATCGACGCGCTGAGAAAGACGACCGCAAACTCGCTCTACTGGCTCTTCGCCGCGCTCATCATCGGCGCTTTCTGCGGCAGCTTCGCCGCCACCCTTGGCGGGAAGCAGAGGGATCGGGACATGGATGCGGTGCCTCGGCCCGCAGGAAGGATCTGACGATGCGCTCGATACTGTTGTGGCTGATCGGCATTCCAATCCCCATCATCATTCTGATCGGCCTCATGAGCCACTGCTGATCTCCCGAGTCTTCGTAGCCGCCGCGGACCGCCGAGCGCGGTCCGCGATGGCGCGGAGCATGCCGGCGAAAACCAAGCGGTGGAGCGGGTACAGCGCGTACCAGTAGACGAGGCCGAAGAGCCCGGAGGCGTCGAAGCTGGCGGTCTGTCGGATCTCGGTGCCGCCCGGAACAGGCGTCGTCTCGAACTGCAGCCACGCACGGCCCGGCACCTTCATCTCGGCGCGCAGCCGCAGCAGACGATCGGGCTCGTAGGACTCGACCCGCCAGAAGTCGAGGGCATCGCCCGGGCTGAGCTCGTCGTGGCGGCGCCGCGCGCGGCGCAGGCCGACGCCCCCGACGAGCAGGTCCAGGAACCCGCGCAGTCTCCAGAGAGAATTTCCGTAGTACCAGCCGCCGCCTCCGCCGATCTGCCGGATCGGCGCAAACGCGTCGGCCGGCGCCACCGGAACGAACGTCGTGCGGCTGTCGACCAGGCGCGTGCCGACGCGATCGCCGCCATAGCGGTCGGTCAGACCCGACGAGGACACGGCGTCCGACCAGCGCGTTCTCGCGAAGGCCTCGTCTTCGTTGCGAAGCGCCCGCGCAATCGCGTCGCGCACGCCCCGCGGCCTGACAGGGAAGGCCGCGAGCGCGGCCGGATCACGGACGACCGTGGGGTTGCGGAGGCTGTCCACGAGCTTTCGCCCGACGCGGGCGTAGAGCGGGGTGACGAGGCCGAGCCACAAGCTCGATAGTCGCGGCGTCAGCAGCGGTACCGGGATCAGGACCCGCTTGAGGCCGCGCTGGCGCGCGTACTCGCGCATCAGGTCGCCGTAAGTCACCCGGTCCGGTCCGCCGATCTCGTAGATCCGCTCGGCGCCTTCCGGCAGATCGAGCGCCCCGGCGAGGTAGGCGATCAAGTCCTCGACGGCGATCGGCTGGGCTTCGACGGCGACCCAGCGCGGGCAGATCATGACCGGCAGCCGTTCGACCAGCGCCCGGACCATCTCGAACGAGAGGCTGCCGGAGCCGAGCACGATCGAGGCGCGAAACTCGACGACGGGAACGCCCGACTGCCGGAGGATCTCGCCCGTCTCCTGGCGACTGCGCAGGTGTTCCGAGAGGCCGACCGCGCTCTCTCCCAGACCGCCGAGGTAGATGATCCGGCGGACACCCGCCTCGCGCGCGCCCTCGCCGATGAATCTCGGCCGCCTCCCGGTCCCGCGCAGCGAAGTCCTCGCCGCCCATCGAGTGGATCAGGTAGTAAACGGTCGAAACGCCCTCGAGGGCCCGGGCGACGGATGCGGAATCGAGCGCGTCGCCGGCGGCGATCTCGGTGGAAGGCGCCGCGCGGCCGCGCAGGGAATCGGGCCGGCGGACGAAGCAACGCAACGGCACGCCGCGCCGTTCGAGCTCCGCCAGCAGCCGGCCGCCCACGTATCCCGAAGCGCCGGTCAGAAGGACGCGGCCCGCGGTCACGGTACGGACACGACGAGAGCCGAGCAGGGCTTGGCGCCGATCCGCCGGTAGCTGTGGGGACGCGTCGAGTGGAAGTAGACGGAGTCGCCGCCGTCGAGAAGATGATCCTCGCCCGCCACGCGCAGTGCGAGCTGCCCCTTGAGAACGTAGAGGAACTCCACGCCGGCATGCTGGTGCGGGCGCGCCTTCTCGGCCGGCACGGGCTCGAATTCGGCGTAGTACGCGTTCAGCCGGCGCTCGACGGCGGTGAAGTCCAGAGACTCGAAGAAGAAGGAGACGTCCTTCGCGCCCGGCTTCTCGGGGAAGCGCTGTCTGTCTCGCTTTCGCACGACGGCGACGGCGTTGCGCTTGCTGTCCCCGGCGATGAAATGTTCGAGCCCGACGCCGAACACGAGAGCGATCCGCAGGAGGGTCGGAAGCGTAGGAAAGAGACGGCCCCGCTCGATCTTGGAGAGGAGCGCCGCGGAGAGGCCGGTGTGGCGGCCGAGCTCGACCAGCCCCATCTTCTTCGAAAGGCGGAGGGCGCGCAGCTTGTCGCCGATGGCATAGACCCGAAGACCCTGCTCGAGCGTCGCCGACAGCACGTTCCCCTCCTCTTTGAGCCGCAGTCAAAAAGAAGGCTTCCTTTTGACCGTGGCGCACACGAGTTTCAGTATGGTTCCGGCTTTTCACTCAAGTCAAAAGATTTTGAACTATGGTGCAAGCACAGGAGGTGACGAAATGAAACGACTCGATGTCGTGGCAGCGGTTCTGGTGGTGGTCGGCGCGATCAATTGGGGTCTCGTCGCGGTGGCGCGCTTCGACCTGGTGGCGACGCTCTTCGGCCTGAGATTCGGCGAGGTCTCCGCGGCGAGCGCCGTCGTGTACGGGCTGGTCGGGCTGGCCGGCGCCTACCAGGCGTTTCTCTGGAAGGGCATCCAGCGACGCTGGAACGGCGTCGCCGGTGATGGCGCGCTAGACGATCGCCTTCCGCCCGGGTTCCCGCGAAACGAGAGGAAAGACAAGAAAGAGGAAAAGGAAAATGAAAAGCGAACGGTTCTCTTCGCAAATCGATTCTGGCCGGCGTTCTGCTGGCTCTGGTCGCGGCGTCCGGGCCCGCCGCCGCAACCGCACCCGCGTCGCAGAAAGACATCGTCGACACCGCGGTGGCCGCAGGCTCCTTCAAGACCCTGGCCGCGGCTCTTCAGGCCGCCGGGTTGGTCGAGACGCTGAAAGGCCCGGGACCCTTCACCGTGTTCGCCCCGACCGATGCGGCATTCGCCAAGCTCCCCGCCGGCACGGTCGAGAGTCTCTTGAAGCCCGAGAACAAGGCCAAGCTCACCGCGATCCTCATGTACCACGTCGTCCCGGGCCGGGTCCTGGCGGCGCAGGTCGGCGGAATGACCTCGGCCCCGACGGCCAACGGACAGACGCTCGCGATCTCTTCCGAGAACGGAATCGTCACGGTCGACGGAGCGCGCGTGACGAAGGCGGACATTCTCTGCAGCAACGGCGTGATCCACGTGATCGACACTGTGCTTCTCCCGAACTAGCTCGACGCGTTCACGATCGGCCTCATCCCCACGGGCCCCGCTGCCCTCGGCAGCCGGGGCCCTTTTTTGAGCCGGAGGTTCAGGCCGGGGATTCCGGGGGGCAGTACCGTCCGATCGCGCGAAGCAGCTCCCGCGGCGCCAGGGGTTTCTGGAAGAACACGTCGCTTCCGATCTGCTTCGCCTTTTCGCGTGCACGCCCGTCGGCCGTGACCACGATGACCGGAATCGACGCGAGCTTCGGGTCTTTGAGCTGCTCCTCCCGGAACTCGTAGCCGTTCATGACCGGCATCATGATGTCGAGCAGGATGACGCAGTAGCCGTTCGCCTCGCGCAGGCGCGAGAGCGCTTCCCGGCCGTTCCCCGCCCAGTCGACGCGATGTCCCGCCGACTCGAGCAGAAACCGGAGCGCGTCCACCGAGGGAGCATCGTCGTCGACCACGAGGACTCTCAAGAATCCTCCCTATGTCGTCGGCAGCCAGAAAAAGAATTCGGCTCCCGGTGCGTCGGAAGCTTCGACTCCGATGCGTCCGCGATGGGCGGTGACGATCTGTCGCGCGATCCACAGGCCCAGTCCCAGTCCGCCGAACGACTGTTCCGAGACGCCGCGCTCGAAACGCTCGAAGATCCGTTCGCGATCCTCCGGTGCGACGCCGATTCCCAGATCGCGCACGCGCACCCCGGCGAGGTCCCGGCGTGTTTCGACCATGAGGTCGATCGGCTGCCCCCGGCCGAACTTGATGGCGTTGGACAGCAGGTTCGTCACGACCTGATCCAACCCGTTGCGGTCCCAGGTGCCGACGACCGCTGGGGACCCGGAGACGCGGATCGCCGAGCCGGCCGCCACCGCGTCGGCCTCCATCCGCGCGGCGACTTCGCGGACGAGCTCCACGAGATCCATGCTCGCCGGCTCCATCGAGAAGCCTCCCGCGGCCATTCGAGCCACGTCCAGGAGCCGATTCGTCAGAGATGCCAGCCGATCGACCTCCTTCTGGGCCTTCTCGACGATGCCGCGTTCCGGCAGGGCGGTGAGGCGCTGCTCGAGGTTGTAGAGCTGGAGCTTCAGCGCGTTCAGGGGCGTCCGGAGCTCATGACCTGCGACCGAAAGAAAGATGTCGCGCATCTGAACCCCCTGCTGCGCCTCCCGGAGCAGCCGCTCCCGCTCGGCTTCGGCCTCCTTCCGGCCGCTGATGTCGCGGGCGATCTTGGCGGCGCCCACGATCCGGCCGACCGCGTCCTTGACCGGCGACACGGACAGCGACACGGCGATCTTCCGTCCCGTTTTCGAAAGCCGAACCGTTTCGTAGTGTTCGACGCGCTCGCCGCGCCGGATGCGGCCGAGAATGGACTCCATGTCGTCGTGCCGCTCCTCCGGCATGAGCACGGAGATCGGTTTCCCGACGATCTCGTCCGCGGTGTACCCGAAGAGACGCTCGGCGGCCCGGTTCCAGGACGTGATGGTGCCGTCCAGCGTCTTGGAGATGATCGCGTCGTCGGAGGATTCCACGATCGCCTCGAATCGCCTTGCGTCGGTGTCGAGCCCGGGAACGTCGATGGAGAACACGCCCGGAAGCGACGGCGGAGCGACGGGCAGGTCGCGGTCCGGTCCCTCGAGGTCCGGCTTTTCCTGGCCCTGGTCGTCCGTGCTCATGCGAGCTCTCTCCTGCCTTCCTTCCTCATGAGCGTCTCGAGGACGGCGGTGACTCGGGAGCGACAGTTCAAAGACTCAGCGGAGTTTGCTCGAGGGCCGGAGCCGGAGCGCCGGTCTCCGGCTCATCCCTTTTGCGTGGCTCCGCAGTGGGGACATTTCACGTTCCAGCCTCTCGTCCCGTATCGCGTCGCCGTCTCCATGCGGATCCCCGTCGAGAATCGCTTTCCGCAGATCCGGCAATGGGCCATGAGCCAGGCGCGAGGGTTGTACACACGACCTCCTTGGAAAGAGCGTGTTATCCCTGCAAAAAAAAAGCCAGCCCTGCACCCGGCGGCGTCAGCTGCGAGTGGCGTGCTCGGACGGTCTCCGGCGGCGGGGGAAGACTTGGGTGGCATCCTCTTCCGCGCGATCGGCGGAGCGGGCGGGCGGCTTGGGCGTCGTCGGCTCCGCAGTATCCGCAGCGGTAACCCGTCACGGTCACACGCGCACGCCCCTGGATGTAGCCCACCTCGGCGACTTTGCCGCAGGTCCGGCAGGTCGCCGTCAGGAGCACCATCTCATCGCCCACGCTCACCCCGTTGGTTGAGCCGGTCCCGATGCATTCGGTTTCCCGAAACATAACACAAGGAGTGACCGGTAGTTTTGGGCGCGTCAGGCTTCCGCTCGGCCGGTCCGAACGGGCCGGCGCCGGGGACCTTTTTCGGCTTCGACCTCTCGGCGAGGGCAGGGGAGGGGCGATCCGCGCCGCCCGAACTCTTTCGGGCGGGCTCCGATCATCTCGTCCTGGGGATTCCGGGCGAGCGCGATGAGAGCCTCGACCACGTCCCTCGCGCCGTCGCCGGGCGGTGGCGTCATCGCGCGGCCGCTATCGTGGGCGGCGCGCGGGGAGAACGTCGTGCCGCGCATGCCCGGCAAGAGCGTGCAGACGCGGATGTCCTGGTTCTTTTCGTTCTCCGCGAGCTCGAGACGCAGCGCGGCGCTGAGCCCGAGAACGCCGTGCTTCGCTGCCGCGTAGGACGCGTCGTAGAGCGCGCGCCTTCCCCGATGACCGAGCCGACGTTGATCAGGTGCCCCTGCCTTGCCTGCGGAATTGCCGGATCGCCAGGTAGCTCCCGTAGAGCGTCCCGAGGAGCGTCGTCTCGATGACCTGCGCGTGGTCGTGCAGGGGAATCGCGTCGAACCTCCCGACCGCGCCGGCTCCCGCGTTGTTGATCCAGACGTCGATCCGACCGTATCGGACATCGCCTCACGGGCGAGCTGGGCGACGTCGACCGGATCCGAGACGTCCGTTTCCACCGCCGTGGCGTTGCCGCGCCTCGGCGATGCAGGAGCGGGTGACCTCGTCGAGGACTTCGCTTCGCCGGGCCGCGAGTACGAGGACGGCGCCCGCGCGCGCGAACGCGAGCGCCGCACCGCGGCCGAAGTCGCTCGCGGCGCCGGTGATGACGATGACCTTCCCGTTCAGGGAATCGCTGGCCGGAACCGTGCGGCTCATGCGGGCCTCTCCTTGTGACACCGGCCGAGGGCGCCGGCCACGCGTCCGCGCTCCGCGCACGGACGGGATGGGTCCTGCAAGAGGCGTTCCCGCGAAACGCCTCAAATGAAAGGCGCCCCGACTGGGGGCGCCTTTCCGGACCAAAGCAGAACGCCGACAGATCAGGCGTTGCTGCGCGAACGAGACTTGTCGGAACCCGAGGTAGTTCCGGACGACGAGCTGGACGAGCCGGAGCCGGAGGTCATTCCGGACGAGGTGCCCGAAGTCATGCCGGACGAGGACGCCGTTCTGGAAGTATCTTTCGACGAGGACCCCGACGTTTCGGAACCGTTGCCCTGCTCGATGCGCAGGCGGTTGTGGACCTGCTTGACACCCGGCGGTGTCTTCGGCGACGTCCTCGGCCATCCGCTTCATCCAGCGGTCGGGGACGGTGCCTTCGAGCGTGACTTCGCCGGACGTCACCATGACCGTGATCTCG
The DNA here is from genome assembly GCA_963749265.1 of uncultured Acidobacteriota bacterium. Classification (GTDB taxonomy): domain Bacteria; phylum Acidobacteriota; class Thermoanaerobaculia; order UBA5066; family Gp7-AA6; genus DAHUXD01. Next base: position 143,733 of record CAVVML010000023.1, read on the forward strand.
GAGGCATCGATGTCGCCGTGCTCTTCGAGCCGATCGCTGAGCTCTTCCTTGATGCGCTCGTCGGAACGTTGATAGCCCTTCGGGACCCTTTCCGAAGAAGCGGCCCAGCTTCGAACCGAAAGACTCTCCTTGCTCTTCACCGCGCTCCCCACCGCGGCCGAGACCGTAGCTTCCCGCGTAGCGCTGCTGGCTGTAGTCGGCGCCCTCCCCGCGGCCCCAGCGGCCGATGGCCTGTGAGCTCGGCCCGCCGCTGAATCCGCCGCGATAGCTCTCGTCCGAATCCGCCCTGGGAACCCTGGCCGATACCGCGTTGGAAGCCCTGGCCGTATCCACCCTGACCGAAGCCGCCTTCGCCCTGACCGTATCCCCCCTGCCATCCCTGTCCGTATCCGCCGCGGGACTGGCGAGTCTGGCCCCACTCGGACTCTCCCCGATACCGCTCGTCTTCCATGCGTCCCCAATCCTGCTGTCCGCTCCGGCCCTGCCACGGCTCGCCCCAGCCTCCACCCTCGGATCCGGAGGCGCGGCCGCCGCCGAAGCTCGAGCCGCCCGGACCGCCGCGAACTGCTCGCCCGGACGCACGAGGAGCCCTGCCCGCCCCGGCCCTGAGACCCGAAGCCCTGCGACCGGCCTTCGAAGCCGCCCTCCTACTCGGGGTAATCGCTCTCTTCGTAGCCCCCGCCCTGTGCGTAGGAGCCCTGCCCGTATCCACCCTGGGAACCTTGGCCGTAAGAACCCTGTCCATACGAGCCCTGTCCGTAACGTCCCTGGCTCTGCTGACCGTACCGCGAGCCCTGACCGCGCTGCCCCTGCCCGTAGGAGCCGCGTCCCTGCGATTCGCTCGACTGTCCGTAGCGACCTGCTCCGCCGCTCTCGAATCCCTCGTCGGAGCGGCCGTACCTTCCCTCGTCCTCTCTTCCACGATCGAATCGACGCTCGCCCATGTCTCGAACCTCCTGAGTGATTGATTTGCGAATCGAAAATCTTTGTGCGTTCTTCGAACGAAAACTCGTCTGCTACTTCTTCTTCGTGCTTCCCGCTCTCGGTCTGCCGGCCGTCCTGGTTCCGCTGTTTCCGCTCCGTGCTCCCGTCCCGCTTTGGTTCCGGCGAGAGGAACCGGCGCGATTCATTCCCTGACCGCCGTTACCGCTCTTCGATTCTCCACCTGTTGCCCGTGCCATGGAAAAACTCCCCTTGGTTATTGGTCGCGGCCGAATCCTCGACCGCCGGGTTGGGCGATTTGCCCGCGCTGGGTAATGCAAGAGGCGTTCCGAGGAGCGCGTGTCGGCCTCGCCGCGACTCACTTTGACACGCGCACGGCGTTTCTGGAAAAACTGGCGTCGGCCTTGCTGCGAAGACTTCCATGAAAGCGTGCGACTTCCTGATCGTGGGTGGAGGAGCCGCCGGCCTGTCCGCGGCCGCCGAGCTCTGCGAAGCGGGAGCGCGCGTGCTCGTCCTGGAAGCGCGCCGACGGACCGGGGGCCGGGTCTGGACGCGCAGACCGAGAACATGGCCGGTGCCGGTCGAGCTCGGCGCCGAGTTCATCCACGGCCGCAGCCCGGAGCTCTTCGAGATCGTCCGCGAAGCGGCGCTCGTGGTCGGTCCGGCTGCCGGCCGAGCATCGCGAGTGGCGGCGCGGGTCGTTCCGCGACATGGGCGACGTCTGGCGGCGTTTCGAGGCGTTGACGAAAAGGATGCCGTCGAAGGGTCCGGGTCGAGATCGTTCGGTCGCCGAGTTCCTCGCCTCGCGGCGCAAGCTCGCGGCATCGGACCGCCGCCTCCTGTCGTCGATGGTCCAGGGCTACGACGCCGCGCCGCTCGAGCGCGCCAGCGTGCGGGCGCTCTCGACCGCCGGAGAGGGGCCCGTCGGATCCGGACGAGCGCGCGCAGTTCCGGATCCTCTCGGGCTACGACGAGCCGTGGTGCGTTCGCTCGAGGAGCGCGTCGAGCGCGCGGGCGGAAAGATCCGCCGGTCCGACGGTCGTGCGGGAGATCCGGTGGCGTCCGAAGCAGGTCGACGTCCGTCACCGAGTCGGGCGAGTTCTTTCGCGCCCGGGCGGCGGTGATCACGCTTCCCGTCGGCGTCCTGAAGGCGGCGCCGGGCTCCCGCGGCGCCGTCGCGTTCGATCCCGAGCCGGCCCCGATCCGACGCGCGCTCGTCGGGAGTCGAGATGGGCGACGTCGTGCGGCTCGTCCTGCGCTTCCGCGAATCGTTCTGGAGAGACGCCCTGGGGGAAGCCGCGTTCGTGCACGCGGCCGGGGCCTTTCCAGACGCTCTGGACGGCCGCGCCGGTGGACGTGCCGATGCTGACCCTCTGGGCGGGAGGTCCGCCGGCGACGCGGCTCCGCGAGCGAGGCCGGCACGGGCGATTCTGGACGCGGCGCTGCGCCAGCTCGGGAGTCTGTTCGGGATCACCGGCGGCGCGCGCGCGACGGCTTCTCGTCGCGGCCGACAGCCACGACTGGACCGCCGATCCGTTTTCGCGCGGCGCCTACAGCTATCAGGCCGTCGGAGGCGCCGACGCGCCCGACCGCCTCGCCCGGCCGGTCCGCGGCACGCTCTTTTTCGCGGGGGAAGCCGACGTCCGCGGATCGAGAGCGGCACGGTTCCCGGCGGCGATCGCGAGCGGCCGCCGCGCCGCGCGGCAAGTCCTGCGCTGAGCTACAAGCTTCAGCCGCTCCCGTTCGCGATCAGCCGGGCGAGACGCTTCTCGACGTCGGCGAGAACCCGCGGCGAAGCGCGGACGAGATGCTCGAGAGACGGGGGATCGGCCAGCAGGCGCCCGCTGCTCGAACGCTTCGAGGATTCCGGGGCTGACGTAGGACGCCCGGCAGACCGCCGGCGTGTTCCCGAGGAGCTCCGCGGTCTCGCGCATCGCCTCCGCGACGCGCCGATCGGAGGGCCCGCGCCGAGGGAGGGTCGGGAAAGCCCGCGCGGGCGAGCGCGCAGGCGCCGAACAGCGTTCCGGCCCAGGTCCGGAAGTCCTTGGCGGTGACGCGGCCTCCGGTGATTTCGCCGAGATACGCGTTGAGGTTTCTCCGCCGCACGTTCACCCAGGCATCTCCGCCGTTGCGATAGCGGAACACCTCGGGACCCGGATCGGCGAGGAGCGCGCGCACGACGCGCGCGGCGGCCGCGTCTTCGATCTCCCGCAGCTGGTGCTTGCCGCCTTTGCCCGGGTAGTCGAGCGTGACGCGAGAGCCTCGGACGCGAACGTGTCTGGGACGAAGCGTGGCGAGGCCGTAAGAGCCGTTCTCCCGCGCGTAGACCTGGCTTCCCGGCCGGAGGAATCCGCGCAGGAGCAGCCGGGCCATCGCCGCGAGGACACGCTCGCGCGACAAGCCTTCCCGCCGCAGGTCCTGGGCGAGACGCGTGCGCAGCGCGGGCAGCGCGCGGAGGAACGCAAGGAGGCGCGCGCGCTTGCGCGCCTCGCGGAGCCGCGTCTGCCTCTCGGAATACACGTACTGCCATCGGCCCGCGCGGTCGCGGCCGATCGCCTGTACGGCGGACGACGGCAGACGGGCTGACGTACACGTCGGTCCATGCCGGGGGCAACACCAGCGCGGCGATGCGCGCTCGCTCTTCGCGCGAGACGCGCCCGCCGTCGGACCGTCGGTACCGGAAGCCGCGCTTCGGCGAGCCGAGACGACGGATCCCCGACGACTGCAGTCGTTCGACGACGGTCATCGGAGATCCGGATAGTCTCGGCGGGGATTCGCGAGCTCAGTGCTCGGCCTGGGCGCCGCGGCCCTTGCGGCCGCGCGTCATCTCCTTGCGCGACTGCTTCGCGCGCGCGGCGCCGATCGCCGTCTTGACGTCCTTCTTTTCTTCCGGCGGAGGCAGCACCGCGGCCATGCCCGAGGTGATCGAGCCACAGCTCGCGGCTCCATCCCTGCGTGTGGTACAGGTGCTCGTCCTCTTCGTCCTCGACCTCGTCGTGCGGCCTCGGAGATCGCCTTCTTCTCTTTGCCCGTCGAGCTCCTTCGCGATCTCCCCGAGGAGCTCCCAGTTCTGGTGGTCCTTCGTCTCCGCGAGGACGACGCACTCCGCGGCCACGATCTGCGCGGCTTCGGGCTCGCCTTCCTCGCGCGCCATCACCATGGCCTGCACGAGCGATTCGCCGATGTGGCGGACGACCTTGCGTCCCGGCGTCTCCTTCTCGGCATCCATGCCGAGGGTCTCCATGACATCGCGCAGGATCTGCTCGTGGCGCATCGTCTGCTCGAGATACTTCTCCCACTCTTCCTTCAGCTCGTCGTTCTGCGCGCAACGCACCGCGTTCGTGTACACCTGTACGCCGCCGATCTCGGTTTCGAGCGCTTCGTACAGAAGATTCTCCATCTGCTCGTTCATCGGAATGATCCTCCCGGCATCGACGAAGGCAAGGGCCGTGCCACTCGACGCCGGGCATGCTTCTTGAAACTTCGAGCAGTGCGGGGAAGTTCCCCGAAAAAGGAGGATTCCATGGTGGATCGAGACAATCGTTCGAACAAAGGACAGCAGAGCAACACCAGCCGCGAAGGCCAGAGTGGCCGCAGCGGTCAGGGAAGTCCAGGGCGGGAATCCGAAGCCCCGCAACGAGCAGGGTGAGTTCGAGAGCGGCCGCGGAACGAGCGGTCGTCAGGGTCAGGGCTCCGAGGGCCAGGGCTCTCAGGGCCAGCGCTCGAAGGGCAGGGATCTCAGGGCACGGAAGGGATCCCAGGGCACGGAAGGAATGGAGGAGGAAGAAGCGTAGGTCCTCTTCATTCACCGGAGCCTTGTTTCGCCCCGAAGGCCGGCGGAGTTCCGCCGGCCTTCTCCTTTTCGCCGAGGGATTTTTCGGCGCAGAGGGCACGTTTCTTGAAGGGTTCCGACGGGAGGCAACTTGCCGCTCGAGCAATACCGCCGCAAGCGCCGTTTCGGCGTGACTCCGGAGCCGCGGGGGAAACCCCGGTCGGCTCGTGGCAAGAGTTCCAGTTCCCGCACGAAGAAACTCGCATTCGTCATCCAGAAGCACCGCGCGACCGCGCTCCACTACGACTTCCGGCTCGAATGGAAAGGCGTGATGCTCTCCTGGGCCGTGCCGCGCGGCCCGTCGCTCAACCCCGCCGACAAGCGGATGGCGATGCCGACGGAGGACCATCCCGATCGAGTACAACAAGTTCGAGGGCGTGATCCCGGAAGGGGAGTACGGCGGCGGGACGGTCATGATCTGGGACCGCGGGACGTGGACTCCGGTCGATCCGGCCGTCGACGCGGCGCTCGCGAAAGGCGAGCTCAAGTTCCGGCTCGACGGCGAAAAGCTCCAGGGAGAATGGGTGCTCGTCCGCATGGGAAAGCGCCGCGGCGAGACGCGGAATCCCTGGCTGTTGATCAAGCACCGCGACGAGACCGCCAGCAAGCGGAACATCGCCGACGAGGAGCCGCGTTCCGTCGTCTCGGATCGGCTGCTCGTCGAGATCGCCCGCGACGAGGGCGGCAACATGGAGAAGGCGGCCGACGGCGATCCGCCGGCGCTTCTCCGAAAGATGCTCGCGAACCCGAAGCTCGTGAAACCGGCCAAGAAGTCCGCAAAGAAAGCCGTCTGGCACTCGAATCGGGAGCCCGCTCGCGCGCGAGGACGTGACGCGATGGCGACGCGCGACATCATCGTCGTGGGCGCATCCGCCGGGGGAGTCGAGCCCCTCCGCGCGATGGCGGCCGGTCTGAACCCGGAGATGCGGGCCGCCGTCTTCGTCGTGCTCCACATTTCGGCCGACCAGCCCAGCGCCCTCGCGCACGTCCTGGATCGTTCGGGCCCTCTTCCCGCGCGGGCGGCGGAAGATGGCGACCCCATCGAGCCGGGGCGCATCTGGGTGGCCCCCCCGGATCGGCACCTGACGGTCGAGCCGGGCCGCGTGCGCGTCGTCAGGGGTCCGAAGGAGAACCGGCATCGCCCCTCCATCGACGTCCTGTTCCGAAGCGCCGCGCGCGCGTACGGCCCCCGGGTGATCGGGGTGGTGCTCTCGGGCTCGCTCGACGATGGAACGGCCGGCCTCATCGCGGTCAAGATCCGAGGGGGTGTCGCGGTGGTGCAGGATCCGGGCGAGGCGTTTTGCGGCGACATGCCTCGGAACGCGATGCGCTACCTGGAGGTCGATCACGTCGTTCCGACCGCCGCTCTCGGCCCCCTCATCGGCCGCCTCGCGGAGGAAGAAGTCGACGTCGAGGACGCTCCGCCTTCCAGCCCGGAGATGGACCACGAGACGCGGATCGCGCGTCTGGACCGCGACGCGCTCGAGACAGAGAACAAGCCCGGCGTGCAGTCCGCCATCTCTTGTCCGGACTGCCGGGGTGTCCTCTGGGAGATCCAGGAGGGGGATCTGCTCCGATTCCGGTGCCGCACGGGACACGCTTTTTCCCCGGAAACACTTCTCTCCGCGCAGAACGACGGAGTCGAGACGGCTCTCTGGGAAGCCCTCCGCGCGATCGAGGAGAGGGCCTCGCTGCGCCGGAAACTGGTCCGCCAGGCCAGAGAGCGCCGCCTGGATTCGCTCGCCAGCCATTTCGAGGTCCAGGCGCAGGAGGCCGAGAAGGCCGTGGAATCCCTTCGCCGGCTCCTCCTCTCGCGCACCGCGGCGGACTGAGAGATTCGTCCCCCTCCCCCGCGCGCGCTGCAATAGACTGACGGGGCTCCAAACTTCAGCGTCGCAAGGGTCGTCGAGTTGAAACGACGTCGACAGAAGCCGAAGTCCCGGAGCGCGTCGCGCGCGGTCTCCCGAAGACTGTCCGGCCGTAGACGTCCGCCGTCGGCGTCTCGTCGCGCGTCGCCCGCTCGGACAGCTTCCCCCTCGTCGGCATCGGCGCCTCGGCCGGCGGGCTCGAGGCGTTCACGAAGCTCCTGACCACCTCCCGGCGGACACCGGGATGGCGTTCGTCCTCGTTCAGCACCTCGACCCGAAGCGGGAGAGCATGCTGACCGAGATCCTGGCCCGTTCGACGACGATGCCGATCCACGAGGTCCGCGGCGGCATGCGCGTCCAGGCCGACCACGTCTACGTCATTCCCGCCAACGCCGACATCGAGCTCGTCGACGGCTCCTTCCGCGTGACGAAGCGGGCGACCGGGCGCGGCCGGGAGATGCCCATCGACCACTTCATGCGGTCTCTCGCCGAGCAGTACAAGAGCCGGGCGATCGGGGTCGTGCTCTCGGGAACCATGTCCGACGGCGCGCTCGGCCTGCGCGCGATCAAGGCCGAAGGCGGGGTCACCTTCGCCCAGGACGAGGCGTCCGCCAGGTTCAAGGACATGCCCCGCTCGGCGATCGCCGCCGGCGCGGTGGACTTCGTCCATTCCCCCGAGAAGATCGCGCTCGAGCTCGTCCAGATGGCCCGGCATCCCTACATCCGGCCGGTCCCCGCGCTGGCCGCGGAGCCCGCCGTCGGAAGAGAAGGCTCCGATCATCAGCGCGTGCTCGACCTTCTCCGGACGACGACGGGGGTCGACTTTTCGAACTACCGCCAGACGACCGTCAAGCGCCGGATCGCCCGGCGGATGGCCCTCCGCAAGGTCGCGAGCCTCCGCAAGTACTACGAGCTGCTGCGGAAGGAGCTCGGGGAAGTGCACGCCCTCCACGAGGACATCCTCATCACCGTCACGGCGTTTTTCCGGGATCCGGAAGTCTTCCAGAGCCTGAAGCGCGTGGTCTTTCCGGCGCTCCTGAAGGAGCCGCTCGAAGGCCGCGCCGATCCGGATCTGGGTGCCGGGTTGCTCCACCGGCGAGGAGGTCTACTCCATCGCGATCTCGCTGTTCGAGTCCCTCCAGGAATCGGACGAGCAACCCGCCCATCCAGATCTTCGCCACCGACGTGTCGCGACTCGGCGCTCGACAAGGCGCGGGCCGGCCTCTACCTCGAAAACGCGATGGTCGACGTGGCGCCCGAGCGGCGCCGCCGCTTCTTCCTCAAGACCGACGGCGGCTGGCAGATCTCCAAGAGCATCCGGGACGTCTGCGTCTTCGCCCGGCAGAACGTCACGTCCGATCCGCCGTTCTCGAATCTGGATCTCGTCAGCTGCCGCAACCTGCTCATCTACCTGGAGCCCTTCCTCCAGAAGCGCGTCGTGCCGATCTTTCACTACGCGCTCCGTCCCCAGGGATACCTCGTGCTCGGCAACGCCGAGACGATCACGGGCTTCGGCGATCTCTTCGTTCCGGTCGACCGCAACCATCGCATCTTCGCCAAGCGGCCGGGCTCCTCCCGCCAGGTGCTGGAATTCGGCCAGCGGCACCGGACCGACGACCGTGCCGCGGCGCCTCCCGTGTCGGATGGCCTGCCGCCGATCGATCTCCAGAAGGAGGCCGATCGGCTGGTCATCGGACGCTACGCGCCCGCCGGGGTCCTCATCAACGAAGTCTTCGAGATCATCCAGTTCCGGGGCAAGACGAGCCCGTATCTCGAAGCCGCGCCGGGAGCCGCGAGCTTCAACATCCTGAAGATGGCGCGAGAGGGGCTCCTCGTCGAGCTTCGGGGCTCGATCCTCAAGGCCCGCCGCACGGGCCGGCCGGTCCGCAAGGAGGGCCTCCACATCCGGCAGGACGGACACTTCCGCAACTTGAACCTCGAGATCGTTCCGATGCGACAGGAAGGGAGCGGCGTCTATCACTTCCTGGTCCTTTTTGAGGAAGGCGACCCGAAGCGGAAAGCGGCGCGGGTCCCGCAACCCGAGGTCAAGGCGAAGCGCGGAGGACGGGGCGAGCATGACGCCATCGTCAAGCTCGAACAGGAGCTGACCTCGACGAAGGACTACCTGCAATCGATCATCGAGGAACAGGAAGCCTCGAACGAGGAAATGAAGAGCGCGAACGAAGAGATCCTGTCCTCGAACGAGGAGCTCCAGTCGACCAACGAGGAGCTCGAGACCGCGAAGGAGGAGCTGCAGTCCACCAACGAAGAGCTGACGACGGTCAACGAGGAGCTCCAGAACCGGAACGCCGAACTGTTCCAGGTCAACAACGACCTGCAGAACATCCTGACGGGCACCAGCGTTGCGATCGTCATGCTGGGGCCGGAGGGACGGCTCCGGCGCTACACGCCCCAGGCGGAGACGCTCCTGAATCTCATTCCCTCGGACGTCGGGCGTCCGATTCGGGACATCAAGCCCAATGTGATGGTCGACGACCTCGGCGAGATCGCCGCGGAGGTCATCCGCAGCATGAGCGGCCACGAGCGCGAGGTCCAGGACAGCGAAGGCCACTGGTACCTCATGCGGGCCCGTCCGTATCTCACGATGGAGAACCGTGTCGACGGCGCGGTGATCGCGTTCCTCGACATCGACCTCCTCAAGCGGAGCCTCGAGCAGGTCAACCGGGCGCGCGAGTACGCCGAGGCTCTCGTCGAGACCGTGCGCGAGGCCCTCGTGGTCCTGGACGAGACGCTCCACGTCCGGACGGCGAACCAGTCGTACTACCGCATGTTCCAGTCCACCGCGAAGCAGACGGAGGGCCGGGCGTTTCTGGAGCTCTGGGGGGTCGACGTGGCGCAGCCCGAATTCCGCGAGCTGCTCGAGCGGGCGGCGCGCGAGAAGGCTCCGATCCAGGACCACGAGCTGACGGTCGACATCGAACGCGTCGGCGAGAAAACGCTCCGAATCAACGCCCGGCGGGTGCGGGTGCCCGGCGAGCCTCAGCCTCTCCTGCTGCTCGCCCTCGAGGACATCACCGAGCGCAAACGCGCCGAGGTCGCGGTGCGCGCCTCTGAAGTTCGTTACCGCCGCATCTTCGAGACCGCCCGCGAGGGCATCTGGCTGATGGACGCGACGACCGGCCAGCTGCTCGACGTCAACCCGTTCCTCGAGGAGCTCCTCGGGTACTCCCGCCAGGAGATACTCGGGAAGAAACCCTGGGACCTGGGCCTCTACGACGATCCCAAGGCGGCCCGGAGCCGCTTCGAGGCCAATCTGGCCGGCGGTTTCGGGTTCGAGCAGGAAGTGGTGCTGCGGACGAAGTCCGGCCAGCGCGTGTTCGTGGAGGCGATCACGAACACCTACGACCTCGGCGGCCGCCGGGTGACGCAGGCCAACCTCCGCGACGTCACCGAACGGGCGCGGCTGCAGGAGCAGGTCCGGCAGATGCAGAAGCTCGACTCGATCGGCCGGCTCGCGGGAGGCGTCGCACACGACTTCAACAACCTCCTCAACATCATCTCCGCCCACGTCGGTATCCTCGGACGCGACAAGCTCGAGGCCGCGAAGCGCGCGGAGAGCACGTCCTCGATTCAGAAAGCGGTCGAGCGGGGAACGGCCGTCGTCCGCCAGCTGCTGACCTTCGCGCGCAAGACCGACATCGCCTTCGAGGCGACGGACGTCAACGTCGTGATGAAGGAGCTGGCCTCGATGCTGCGCGAGACCCTGCCCAAGCAGGTCCGCGTCTCGACGAAGCTGGCGGAGGAAGTTCCTCTGATCCACGCCGATCCGAACCAGCTCCATCAGGCCATCCTGAACCTGGCCGTCAACGCCCGCGACGCGATGCCCCAGGGCGGCGTTCTGACGCTGGGCACCGACGTGGTTTCGGCGGAGACGCTGCGGAACAAGTTTCCCGAGGCCCCGGACGGGACTTACGTCGAGCTCTGCGTCTCCGACACGGGTGCGGGCATGGACGTCGATACGCGCCGCCGGATCTTCGAGCCTTTCTTCACGACGAAGGGCTCGAAAGGCCAGGGCCTGGGCCTGGCGGTCGTCTACGGCATCGTCAATTCACATCGCGGCTACGTGGACGTGGAGAGCGAGGTCGGCAAGGGGACCACGTTCCGCATCTACATCGCGGTCCCCGATGTGCAGCCGGGCGTGGAGGAGATTGCGAGCCGCGCACGGCGAAAGTCCCTGCGGCGTCCGACGGCCGCGGTCAAGCCGATCTCGGGCGAGCGGCCGACGATTCTGCTCGTCGAGGACGAAGAGACGCTGCTCGCCCCCATCCGCGAGTTCCTCGAGGAGGAAGGCTTCGAAGTCCTCGCGGCGCTCGACGGCATCGCGGCCGTCCGGGTCCATGCGGAGAACGCCGACCGGATCCAGGCGGTGCTGCTGGATCTGGGGCTTCCGCGCCTCGGAGGCTGGGAAGCCTTTCTGAAGATGCGGGAGCGCGATCCGGCTCTGCGCTGCATCGTCGCGAGCGGAAACATCGAACCCGAGCAGCGTGCGGCGATGGAGGAGGCCGGAGTGCAGGCTTCGGTCCGCAAGCCTTACGGCACGTCCGAGATCCTCCGGGTCGTCCGCTCCGTCCTCGAAGGCTGACGCGAAGCGCGACGCGCGACGCGCGGACGTCCGCTCAGAGAAGCGACTCCAGGCGGAAGCGGCCCTTCGCGGCCAGGACGGGTTTCCAGAGATCGCCGACCTCGCGGATCCGCTCGGCCATGTTGTCGATGCGGAAATCCTCGATGGAGAAACCCTTCTCGACCTCCGCCCAGGTCACGGGCGCGGAGACCGACGCCGTCTTCGTCGGCCGGACCGAGTAGACCGAGGCGAGCGTGCGGCCCCAGGCGTTCTGGTTGTAGTCGACGAGGACGCGGCCCTTCGGCCGCCGGTCCTTCCGGTACTCAGCCGTGATCGTTTTCGGACGGGCAGCTTCCATCTGCTGCGCGAACGCTTTCGCGAACGTCCACACCTGCTTCTGCGTGGGCCCGCGGCGGATCGGCACGTACACGTGGATGCCCCGGGAGCCGGTGCTCTTGGCGTGGGCCGGCATCTTCAGAACGTCCAGTCCCTCCTTCACGGTGCGCGCGGTCTCGAGGACGCGCTCGAAATCGGCCCCGGGAACCGGATCCAGATCGAAGTGGAGGAAGTCCGGGCGGTCCGTGTCGTCGCAGCGCGAGTACCAGGGATTGAGGTCGATGCAGCCGAGATTGATCACCCAGAGCAGCGCCGCGAGATCGTCGATGACCGGGAAGTCGATGACGCTGCCGGAGCTGTGCTCGATCGGGCACGTCCGGAGCCAGTCCGGACGGGGCGAGGGGGTCCGCTTCATGAAGAAGAACTCGCCCTCCGCGCCGTTCGGATAACGCTTCATGACCATCGCCCGGTCGCGGATGTGGGGAAGGAGCACGGGAGCGATGTCCGTGTAGTAGGCGAGCAGGTGGCGTTTCGTCAGGCCGAGCTTCGGCCAGAACGGCTTCGAGAGGTTCGTGAGCGTCAGTGTCTTGCCGCCGACGCGGACCTCGGCGTCTTCGGGCGCCTCGGGGACTTTCATTCCGGGTCGGGCGGACGTATGCCCACGCGCACGCGGGTCGCCGGATCCAGCTTCGCCGGCCGGGGCCCGTGGCGGACGGCGTTTGCGACCGGCACGTATTCGAGCTCGTTTCCGTCGCTAGCGGCCCTCAGGAGAAGGCCGCCCCGGCTCATGTCGCCACGCCCCACGAACGCGGCGGGAAAGAGGAGGCGGTCGCCGAACACCTCGAGAAGCACGCCGCAGTACTTGTCGGTGGCGATCGAGCCGAGGAGAATGACCGCCGCGTCGGCCGGCATTTCGCGGAGGAGGCGCCGGGCGTCGCGAACGAAGGGCCGCCGGTAGGCGGGTTCCGTCAGCGAGATGGGAACGCGGGCGTAACGCCGGAGGTCTTCGCGGCGCACGGCCGTCTCGGGGTGGAGGAGGCCGGCGCACGACGTAATCACGAACGAGGCGTCCGGCGCGAAGCGGCGCGCGTACGCCAGCTTGCCGCGGAAGTAGAGACCCGAGAGGAACGAGAACGCCTCCCCGAGGCTGGCTCCCTGAGGGGAGCGAAGCCGGAGCGCGAGGTCGAACCGCGCGGCGTCCCGGAGAAGGATCTCGGCCCGCCGGCCCGAAGTGCCGGCAGGCGAGATCAGAAAAACGCGCGACCCGGCGGAGGTTACAGGCGTCCGGTGAGAAGCAGCACGACCACGACGATGAGGATTACGCCGAGGATTCCGCTCGGACCGTACCCCCAGTTCCGACTGTAGCCCCAGCTCGGAATGGCGCCCACGAGGAGAAGGACGAGGACGATCAGTAGAACCAGGCCCATAGCCACCTCCCGCTCCGGGAGAATGCACGCGGCTTGCCAGCGTTGCGCCGTCGACGTCCATCGTGGCACCCATCCTGCAACTTACGAGAGGCGGAGGTCCATCATGGCGCGCCCCTCTCGCATCGTCGTTTCGATGGCGCTCGCCTTCTTCGCCGCGGGTTTCGCGGCGGCCGCGAGCGCGCGATACCGGATCGAGTTGTCCGACGGACGTCAGATCCTCGCCACGGACTTGCCGGTGGCTCGCGGATCGGTCCTGACCTATCACCCTTATCCCGCCGGGCCCCTCACGGGCGTCCCGACGGAGATGATCGTCCGAGTCGTCTCCGACCGGGGGACGGAAACGAGAACGAGCGCGCCCACCATGACGGTGCGCGCGACCCGTCTCTCCGGCGGTCCGACGGATCGTGCGCGGCGCGCTCCGACTGTCGGGCTCGAGCCCGGAGAGGTCCTCGTCCTCGGCCCGACCGGCGACGGCATGGCCTCCTCGGCGCAGACCCCGGCCTCCGCGAACTCCGCGAACGGCCCCAACACCGGCGTTGGCAACGCGGGCGGAGCCTACGGCGCGGGCGCGTACGGCGGCGGGATCAATCCGAACCTCGTGAACCCGAACGCCCCGATCGACCCGAACAATACGCTCGTGGGTACGGACGGCCTGCCGCGGGTGCCGTCCTCGACGGACCTCTCTCGCGCACAGGCGGCGCAAACCCCTATCGGGCCCAATGGCTTTCCGGTCACCGGCACGGGAGCCCCGACAGTCATCGGCCCGAACGGCACGCCGACGCTCGCGCCGGGCGTCGCGGGCTCCGGGACTCCCGCCATCGGTCCCAATGGAACACCCGTGATGAGCACGGGAGCGCCGCCGGTCCAGATCGGTCCGAACGGCACGCCGGTGACGGCAACGTCGGGACAGCCGGCGGCGACCCAGCCCGCGACCGGACCCAACGGAACCCCCGTTCTGGCGCAGCCGGGACAGCCCGGGGCCGCGCAGCCCAACATCGGCCCCAACGGCACGCCCGTCCTCGCGCAGCCCGGCCAACCTGGCTCGGCTCCGCCGAACACCGCGCCCAACGGCACGCCGAGGTCCGCGCCGGCGGGAGCGGCCCCGTCGGGTACGGGGGGAGCGGCCCCGTCCGGGAGCGGTTCGCCCTCGGGAAGCGGCCCGGGAAACGGGTCGTAGCCCGCGGCACGAGTTTTGTATCTCCGTTTTCCGTCGGTTCCCGATACGCGATCGGAGGAGGTGGGTGATGAAGAGGATGTGGGGCCTGGCCCTTGCTGCGGGCACGATTCTGGCGGCCGCGGCGTTTCAAAGCGCGCCCAACGACGAGCTCAGCCGCCGGTTCATCCGGACGGCCACCGGAACCGTCAAGAGCTACGCCAAGAATTCGCAGATCGTGCTCGTGGCGGAGGACGGCGCCGAGATCAGCCTGCCGGTCGACGCCGGGACTCGCGTCGACGACTCCCTCGCGGAAGGGCAGATGGTCACCGTCGCCTGGCTGGAGAACAGCGTCGGCCGGGAGCGCGTCACTTCGATCGCTCCATACAGTGCGGGCTCCGAAACCGCCCAGGGAGGCTCGGCTTCCAGCGCTCCGCCCTCTAAGGCTTACGCGTCGACGCAGGAGGGTGCGGCGATGTCCACGACACCGGCCGGGCCGGCCGCGTCGACGCCTCGGCCCACTGTGACCGGTGGCGCGGAGTACATGATGACGCCCGGCCGGGGCGTCCCGACCCCGACTCCGGGACGGCCGCCGGGAAGCCAAACCGGCTCACGCTAGACACGAGACGCGAGACGGTAGAAGGTAGAGCTCGAAAAAAATCGGCGTGGAACGACGCGTCGCGATCACCGGCATCGGTTGCCTGGCGCCTAACGGCAACGGCAGGGAAGCGTACGCGCGCTCGCTCCAGGCGGGACGCAGCGGGATCGACCGCATTTCGCTGTTCGATCCCGAGGGGCTTGCCGCGACGATCGCCGGCGAGATCAAGGGCTTCGACCTCGCGGCCCACGTCGACGCCAAGTCCATTCGCCATGTTTCGCGGGCGGTGCCGCTCGCGATCGCCGCGTCGGAGGAAGCGCTGGAGGACGCCGGGATCGATCCCGAGCGCCTCTCGCTCGAGGAACGGCGGGCATGGGCGTGGTGCTCGGAACCGGCGGCGGCCCGATCGAGTTCACCGAGCGGATGTACCACCTGTACTACACGAACCAGGCCGAAGAAGGCCTCCGTCTACGCCATCGCCTCGGGAACGATCGGGACACTGTCGTCCGAGATCTCGATGCAGTTCGGCCTGCGCGGGATCTCGCAGGTCGATCTCGACCGGCTGCGCCTCGTCCACGGACGCGCTCGGCTACGCGTTCCGTGCGATGAAGTTCGGAACCGCGCGACGTCGTGCTCGCGGGCGGCGTGGACGCGACGGTCGTGCGCGGCATCATGGAAGGATTCCTGATGATGCGCGTCGTCTCGACGGCGCGCGAGTGCGAGCCCGCGCGCGCGAGCCGCCCGTTCTCGGCCGATCGCGACGGCTTCGTCCTCGGCGAGGGCGCCTGGATGTTCGTGCTCGAGGATCGCGACCGCGCGCGGGCGCGCGGGGCGCGCATCTACGCCGAGATCCGCGGCTACGGCTCCACCTGCGACGCGCACCACCGCGTCCGCATGGACGAATCCGGCGAGGAGCCGGCGCGCGCCATGAGTCTGGCGCTGCGCGAGGCCGGGCATTCCGCCGGAGGAGGTCGGGTACGTCGCGTACCACGGCACGTGCACCGACCTGAACGACCGGGTCGAGACCCAGGCGGCGCGCAGGGTGTTCGGCCGGTCCGCGGAGCGGGTGCCGGGCTCCTCCATCAAGTCGATGATCGGCCACCCGCAAGGCGCCTGCGGCGCGGCCGGCGTCGCGGCGACCCTGCTCGGAATGCGCGACGGGTTCCTGCCGCCCACGATCAACCTCGAGAGCGCGGATCCCGAGTGCGACCTCGACTACGTCGCGAACGCCTCGCGCCCGGCGTCGTTCGAGCACGCCCTCTGCAACACCATCGGCTTCGGCTCCAAGAACAGCGCTCTGGTCATTCGCACGGGAGAGGTCGCCTCATGAGCCCGTTCATCCCGCCCCGCCGTCCCAGCCGCGAGCGCCTCGACGACCCCGACCTTCCGGTCGAGGAGATGCGGCGGTCGCTCGAGGATCTCGACGTCGTGAATCGCCGTTGGGGAGCGTCGCGTGCGCTCGAGCGGCACCTCATGGCCCGGGCGAAAGCCCTCGGCCGCAGCGCGATCTCCATTCTGGACGTCGGCGCCGGCACGGGGGCCGTGGCGTGGCGGCTGGCCACGCGTCTGCGGGAGTCGGGGCTGGTGGTCCGCGTCGTGGCCATGGACCTGCAATGGAGGCATCTCGCGATCGGCCGCGTCACGGGCGCGGCGTACGCGATCCGTCCCGTCGCGGCGGACGGTCTGCGCCTCCCGTTTCGCGACGAGGCGTTCGACTTCGTCGTGTCGACTCTGTTCCTCCATCATTTCTCGCCGGCGCAGAACCGCGACTTTCTCGTCGACGTCCGGCGCGTGGCGCGGCTGGGCTTCGCGATGCTCGACGTCCGGCGGCATCGCCTCGCCGAGCTCTTCGTGGCGCTCGCGGGACGGGCGATCTTCCGGACACGCGTCTCGGTCGAGGACGGCGTGGCGTCGGTCCGCCAGGGCTACACGCCCGACGAGGCCCTCGCCGTCGCGCGCGAGGTCGAGCCCCATAGCCGGGCGCAGCGCATCTTTCCGTTTCGCATGCTCCTGGCGGGTGGGAGGGCATGCCGTCCTTCGATGTCGTCGTGATCGGCGCGGGGCCCGCGGGCTCCGCCGCCGCCGGTTTGCTCGCCCGTGGCGGGCGCCGGGTCCTGATCCTCGAGAAGGATCGCTTCCCGAGACGAAAGGTCTGCGGCGATTTTCTCTCGGCGTCGGCCGCGGAGGCGCTGGACGTCCTCGGCCTCCGCGCCGGGATCGCAGCGGAAGCGGAGCCGATTCGGCGGGGAACTTTTGCGGTGGCAGGCGGACCGGAGATCCCGTTCCGTCTTCCCGAAGCGGCTCTCAGCCTCTCGCGCGAACGGCTCGATGCCCTTCTCGCGTCGTGGGCGGATACGCAGGGCGCCCAATCGTGTTTCGGCGCCGTCGTTCGCGGTGTCGAGCCCTCGCCCGGAGGCTTTCGCGTGCGCTTCTCCGAAGGGCCGCGCGAGAGCCGGGTCGAAGCGCGCCGCGTGGTCGCGGCCTGGGGCCGCTGGGACGCGATGGACCGCGAACGGACGCGTCCGGTCCGCCAGGGCCGCGGCCGGCGATTCGTGGGATGGAGCCGGGAGTTCGCGCCGGACGAGGACGGCGCCCTCGCCGGTCGAGTGGGGCTGTACCTGTTTCCCGGCGGCTACTGCGGGCTCTCGCGCATCGAAGGGGGAGGGGTGCATTTCGCGGGCATGGTGGACGACTCGACGCGAAGGCGGCTCGCACCGGGATGGGACTCGGTCGTCGCACACGCCCGCGAGTCGAATCGAGTCCTCGACCGCGCGCTCGACCGGCTGACTCCATCGACGGATTTTAAGGGCGCCGGTCCCGTCTACCTCGCGGCCAAGCCTCCGACGCAAGACGGAGCGCTGATGGTCGGAGACGCGGCCGGTGTCGTGGACCCGTTTTCGGGCCAGGGGCTGGCCTGCGCGCTCGCGTCCGGAATCCTCGCGGCGACGACGCTCGAAAAGGGATTCTCGGGCGCCTTGACCTGGGACGACGTTCCCCTTGCGTATGCGGCGGCGTGGAAGGATCGTTTTCGGCAGCGCTTCGGATGGAGCGCGGCGTTCCGGCATCTGGTCAGTCGGCCGGGAATCGCCCGCGCGGCGGCGCGATGGGCCGGCGGCCGGCTCGTTCGGAGCGCCATTCGGCGGCTCGAGACGGGCGGCGAAGGCGCCCGCCTCAGCTCGTGAAGGAAATCTACGCGGGTCGCGCGACGCCCGGACCGCGGGGATTCTCGGGATCCTCGCCGGGCTCGCGAATCGTGCGTGGCTGGCCGGGCAGTCGAGGGTCCACGGCCGGGATCTGGCGTCCGGGCTCGTCGATCACCGGTTCCGGAACGGCCGGCGGCTCATTAACCGGCGGCGGCGGAGAAGGCGGGTTCGTGTTCATGCACGCCGGTGGTTCAAGAAGCGTGCCGCGCGCCGGGGAACCGAGCCGGCGCGCATGACCGCCGATCCGGTCCGGCGCGACGCCGGCGCACTCGAGCCGATTGAGCCGCTGCGTCTCGAGGTGCGACGCGGGGCCTTCGCGATCGTGGGCGATCTCCAGCCGACGTCGGGCCTCGAGGTCTGGAGAGAGTCCAACCCGCGCGAGCGCCGCGCCATCCTCCGCGAGGTCTCCGAGGAAAACCCGGATTTCGTCGCCTTCCTCGGCGATCTCGTCTTCTGCGGCTCGTCTTCGGCGGCCTGGGACGAGTTCGACCGGCTGTGCTCCCCGCTGAAGGCCGCCGGGATTGCCGCCTACCCGGTGCTGGGAAACCACGAGTACTGGCTTTCGCGGAGGCCCGCGCTCGCGAACTTCTTCGGACGTTTTCCGCATCTGCGCGAGAGGCACTGGTACGCCGCCACCTACGGGAGCCTGGGGCTCGTGTTTCTCGACTCGAACCTGCGCTGGCTGCCTCCCGCGGCGTGGCGGGAGCAGCTCGCGTGGTTCCGGCGGCGGCTCGCGCAGTGGGACGCGGACGACGCGATTTCGGGCACGCTCGTGCTCCTGCACCATCCGCCGTTCACCAACAGCCGGGTCACGTCCGACACGATCCACGTTCAGCGCGACTTCGTGCCGCCGTTCATGCAGTCCTCGAAGACCCTCGCCATGGTTTCCGGCCACGTTCACAACTACGAGCGCTTCGTGCGCGACGGAAAGACGTTCCTGGTCGCGGGCGGAGGGGGCGGGCCCCGCGCGGCCTTGCGGGAAGGCGCCCGCCGGCGGCACGCCGACGATCTCTTCGAGGGAGGCCGGATCCGCGCCTTCCACTACCTCCGCTTTCGCCCGGGCACGGACGCTCTCGAAGTCGAAGTCCGCGGCCTCGAGAAAGACGGGACCGGTTTCGACACGATGGAGCGTTTCGCGCTTCGCCGGACGGCTCCCACGGTCCCGAACGCGCCGGTGGCGCCTCCGGCGCCGCGATGAGCCGCCTCGGCTGCGGCGATCTCTGGCATCGCGCCGCCGCGGTCCTGGGAGGAATCCTGCGGCCCGGAATTCCGCCCGCCGACGCGAGTCGGCCGTGCCTCGTGATCGGCCATCGCGGCGCCGCGAAATTCGAAGCCGAGAACACCGTGGCGTCCTATCGCCGCGCGCTGGAGCTCGGGGCCGACACGGTCGAAGCCGACGTGTCGGCGACCGCCGACGGGCGCTTCGTGCTGTGGCACGACGCCGATCCGGACGACTCCGTGGCTCTGGCGCGGCAGCTCGGCGGAGAAGGCCTGGCCTATCGGCCGCGGGTCCCGGAGTTGGGCTCGCGCTGGAGACGGCCGGTCCGCGAGCTGCGCGCGGTCGAGCTGGCGCAGCACTACGGCTACGAGTCCGAGGGCCCGGCCGGCGCGCAGACCTTCGCAGGAATCGACTGGCTCGAGGACTTGCTGGAGTGGGCGCGGCAGGCGCGGCGGGCGCACCTGTTCCTGGACATCAAGCTCGCGGACGAGGAGACCTCCGCGGCGGCGGCGCTGGTGGGCCGCCTCCGGCAGGAATCCGAGGCGGGAATGACGATCCACCTCCTGTGCCCGCGCGGTCCGATCGTGCGCGCCCTCGCCGCCGCCTGCGAGGGCGGCGGCTCCGAGCATCTGCGCGTGAGCGCGGACCTCGAACTGCCGGCTCCGCCGGTCTCGGATCTGACCGCGACGGGCGCGCGGGAAGTGAGCCTCGGGCTCGGCGGCCGCGTGTGGCCCGGCTACCGGTACGACGTCGGCCGCATGCTTCGGGCCCGGGACACCGAGGCCTTTGAGGGGGCCTTCGAGCGAGTCGTGGGATGGACCATCAACGACCGGCGCCGGCTCGAGGTGCTCGTCGGCGCCGGGGTCGACGGCCTGCTCACGGACGAGCCGGCTCTTCTCCGGGCGATCGTGGAGGCTGCGGGTCGCGGGTCCGGCCGAGGTTGAGGGCGTCCCGCCCGACGGTCTCCACCGTTCCGAACTTGGGTCTCTCCCGGCGCGCGAGAGCGCTCGCGTACTCGAAGAGAACCATCGGAGCCGGCTTGTCGACCTTCATGAAGTGCGCCGAGCGGGCCTCGAGGCCGATCAGAAGGATGCGCGGATCGTCGGGCCCGCCGTTCTTGGCTCCGCCCTGGTCGGGGAACCACACCTTCCACGAGGGCTCGTAGAGCTCGCGGATCTTGGCGCGGTCGCGCAGGATGCGGGCCGATCCGGAGACCGACACCCACTCCTTCGTCCGCGCCTTGTAGTAGGAGAGGTTGACGTTGGGATCCAGCACGATCTCTTCGATCTTGGGGGAGCCCTCCTCCGTGACGAACCAGAAGTGCGCGCCTTCCGCCCGGCGCTGCGTGGCCATCGGCCGCGAAACGAGCGAGCCATCCCGACGGCGGGTCGTGAGCATCGCCACTTCGATGTCCTCGATCAGCTGGTACAGCCGGTCGAGCTTCTCCTCCGGTTCGGTCCAGCGGACCGCCATGGTCGCGTTTTTCATCGGCTCTCCTTCCGGCGATTCAAATGCTTTCCCAGCGTGCCGTTCGTGCACGCAGCGTGCCAGCCCCCCGCTGTTTTTGTGCAGATTCCCGACGGGGCCGGTCGGCCGAAACGCGTGGCATGCGGCCTGCACGGGTGGAAAGCGCGCCGGCCTATGCGGCCGGCGACATCCGAATCACAGGGAGGCCTTTTCATGGAAACCCGTGTCAAAGACGCAGCGGAGAGCTTCGTCGAGGGAGCCGAGAATTTCGTCGAGGGAGCAATGAAAGAGACGCCGAGGGAAGGGTCCATCGCGCGAAAGCTCGAGTCGGCCACGGCGCAGCTGCCTTCGGACGTCTGGCTGTGGGCTTCGGTCGGATCGATGGCGCTCTCTTTGGGGCTGCAGCTCTCGGGAAACAAGAAGACCAAGAACGTTTCGAACTTCATCGGACAGTGGGCCCCGACGCTCCTGATCCTCGGTCTGTACAACAAGCTCGTGAAAGTGGCGGGGCACGACCGAAACCACTGACGCGACGGCCACCGGCCCCGACGGGAAACGGAGGGGCCGGCTGGCATTCGGCTTGCGAAGGCAGATCCCATGAGTTCGACCGCGGCTCGAAAGCCGCACGCCGAGATTCCGCCTCCGCGACGGCGCCTGCAACGCCCGCGGGCGAGGAAGCTGCGGCCATGGGCAAAGGTCGGAATCGCGCTGGCCGCCCTCGTCGTCTTCCTGGCGGCGGTGGGCTTCGTACCCAACGAGCCCCTCCGGCGCTCCATCGAAGGCCGGATGAACTCCAGTCTGCACGGTTACTCCGCGCGCATCGGCCAGGTGCGGTTCCAGCCACTCGGGCTTTCTCTCACGCTGAGGGATCTCGTGATTCGTCAGGCCGCGCACCCGGAGCCCGCGATCCTGCTCGTTCCCCGGTTGCACGCCAGCGTGCATTGGAAAGAGCTTCTGGCTCTGCGTGTCGTCGCTGACTTCGCGGTCGATCGGCCGGTCGCGTACGTGAACCTTCCGCAGCTGCGGAGCGAGCTCTCCGACGAGGTTCCCGTGAATCGCAAGGGCTGGCAGCAAGCCGTCGAGGCGATCTATCCCCTGAAGATCAACGAGCTCCGGATTCGCGACGGGGCCCTGACCTATGTCGACGAAGACCCCGAGCGGCCCCTCGAGCTCTCAGCCCTCGACGCGAGGGCCACGAACATCCGCAACATCCACTCCAAGGAACGCACGTATCCATCGCAGGTCGAGGCCAACGCCGTCCTCGCGCGCACGGGAAAGGTGGACTTCCGGGGCCACGCGGATTTTCTGGCGGTCCCGTATACCGGGGTGAAGGGAGCATTCCGGCTGGCCTCGGTTCCCCTGGATTCCTTCCGACCCGCGGCGAGCCACTGGAATGTTCTCGTCTCCGGGGGGACACTCTCGGCTTCCGGAGAAGTCGAGTACGCCGCGAAGGTGCGCAATCTCTCGATGCCGGAGATCGTCGTCGAGCGCGTGAAACTGGGCTATCTCAAGAGAGCCGAGGGAGCTCCGGAGTCCGGCATCGCGCGCGTCGCGAAAAAGACGCCGAAAGGGCCCGAAAGAGCCGAGGAGCTTCCGTGGAATCTCCGCCTCGACCGCTTCCGCCTGGTGGATTCGACGCTCGAGCTCGTCGACCGGACCCGGAAACCCGCCTATCGCCTGTTCGTCGAGCACACGAACGCGGCCGTCGAAGGCCTTTCCAACACTCCGGGCTCCGGCACGGCGCGAGCCGACGTCCGCGGAAAGTTCATGGGGAAGGGCGACCTCGTGTCGACCGCCTCGTTCCGCCCCGGGAAAGGAAAGGTCGACTTCGACGCCAAGGTCGAGGTCGGCCCGACGCCGCTGCCGGACCTCAACGATCTCTTCCGAGCCTACGGCAAGTTCGACGTGTACGCCGGGACGCTTCAGGTCTATTCCGAGGTCGGCGTGCACGACAACTACATGAAGGGCTACGTCAAGCCGCTCTTCCAGGACATCGAGATCTACGATTCGCGGCAGGAGGCCGGCAAGAGCCTCTTCAAGAAGGTCTACGAGAGCGTCGTGGACGCGGCGGCGACCATCCTCACCAACCGCAAGAAGGACCAGGTCGCGACGAACGCCTCGATCGAGGGGCCGGTTGGCGGAGCGGGCACGAACTTCTTCGAGGTGCTCGGAGGGCTGCTCGAGAACGCGTTCATCAAGGCGATCCTGCCGGGCTTCGACCGGCAGGTCGGCATCCGCAAGATCGACTAGCCGGCGGAGCCGCGCAGGCGCAGCCGCCTCGGCGCTCAGCGACTCGCGAACAGCTTCAGCACCTGGTCGGCGACCCGTTCGATCACCTTGAGACTCCGGTCGGCCGCGACCTTGGTCAGCCTCTCGCCGCCGAACGCGCGCGCCCTGCGAGCCGCGGTGCGGAACCGCCGGGTGGAGCTCCGGCGCGACTCACCCCGGCGCGCCAGGGCCGCCTGGATCAGTTTCGACGCGCCGCGCGACGCCACGACGACCTGCAGAAGCTCGCGGTAGAGCGTCTCCCAGTCTCGAAATCCGAAAGGCGTATCGGCGAGCTCGCGGGCGACGGCCTGCACGTCCGCGTCGAGACGCAGAGTCTTCTCGTTCCTCCGGCCCCAGAGAACCTTGATTCGTTCTTCCAGCTTCTGTCCCTCGGGCGACATGCAGAGGAGCGCCGGCGTCGTCATCGCGGATTCGGCAATCAGCGCGTGCGCCCGGGCCATGATCGTCTCGCTCCCGTAGAGGCGGACGCCGTTGGGGTAGAACGTCGTCTCGATCTCGTCGGTGCAGAGATACGCGAGGTTCTCAGGCTGGTAAGCCTGGAGCACGGCGCCCGCAAACACGTGGAGGATGCGGCCGAGCAGGCGCGTGCCCCAGGGAGGTGTCCGCGGCTCGACCGGGATGCCTCCGCGCACGAGCGCCTCGCGGAGGCGGGCGACGGTTTCCTCGTAGTCCTCGGGAGGGATCGCGAGCGGGACATGTTCCTCCTTTCGGCCCGCGGCCAGCGCGGAGACCTTGCGGATGGGGACCGCCACGCAAACGAAGAGAAATCCGAGGCCGAGACCCAGGGTCGTGGGGAACCCCAGCAGCAGGCTCTTCCACCAGCTCCGGTCGCTGCGTCCCTCGTTTCGCCGGGAGAGTGCCCAGCCCACGCCCAGAGGAATCAGGATCGTCAGGCCGATCCAGAGAGCGCGCACGATCTCTTCCGGCGCGCCTTCCGGGACCGGCGTGACGGCCAGCAGCGAGCGCCGCGGGTCGCGGGAAGATCGTGCCCACGAGGAGGAACGGCCAGACCGCGGCCGCCGCCACAACCATGGTCAGGAGCGGACGCTCCTTCTCGCGGACCTCTCCGAACAGCGCGAGCGTTGCCCACCCGAACATGGCCCGGAGCACGCTTCCGAGCGAGCGCCGCAGAAACGCGAAAATGGCCTCGAAGATCAGCATGTCCCCGGAATGTGCAAGAAGCCGGCCCGTGCGACCGGTCCATACAAGGCGTCTAGCGAGGTACGGGCGCTCCATAGAGCCGCCGGACGCAGGCGAGCAAGCGCTCGGCGTCCACGGGCTTGGACAGGAAGTCGGCCACGCCGGGAGCGTCCCGGATGTAGGACAGACCCGAGAGCAGCACGACCGGGCATCGCGCGGCCGGTCTTCGGGCTCTCCACGCGTCCAGGAATTGCCATCCGTCCATCACGGGCATGCGCAGGTCCAGAAGGATGAGGCCGGGCGCCGTGTCCGGATCCGACGCGATCTCGAGGGCTTCCCGCCCGTCGGCGGCTCCGAGCGCTCGATAGCCCTCTTCTTCGAGAAGTCCGCGCAGTCCTTCGCGCACCGCGCGGTCGTCTTCGACCACGAGAATGGGGGAGCGTTCCGATTCGGGTTCGTCTTCGCCGGGAGGAAGCGCATCGCGCATTTCGGCGGCGGAGGAAAAGCGTTTCGAGGGCTCCTTCTCCATTGCGCGAGCGATCACGGCCGCGACGGCGGGGGGCACGTCCGCGACTTCGGTCAGAGGGTCGGGATCCTCCTTGACGATCATCTCGAGCAGACGAAAGAGGTTGTCGTTGCGAAACGGCGGCCGGAAGCTCAGGAGCTCGTAGGCCAGCACGCCGAGACCGAAGATGTCGCTGCGCTCGTCGACCGGGTCCCCGGAGACCTGCTCGGGCGACATGTACCCGATGGACCCGACGCCGATCCCGCTCTTCGTCAGGTTGTTGGAGGATCCGAGCAGCTTCGCGATACCGAAATCCATGAGCTTGACCGTCCCGTCCGGGAGGACCCGGACGTTGGCCGGCTTGATGTCGCGATGGATCACCCCCGCGCTATGCGCGTATTCGATGGCGTCGGCGACGCCCCGGATGATCCTGAGCTTCGAGGATAGCCGCTCCGGCTCCCGGCGGGCGATCAAGGCCGAGAGGTCCTCGCCGGCGAGCAGCTCCTGGACGATGAAGGGCGTGTCTCCCTCGACGCCGCTCTCGTAGACCTCGGTGATGTTGGGATGTCGCAGCGCTCCGGCGAGCTCGGCCTCGCGGAGGAAACGCGGATGCATCTCTTCTCCGAGCGTGCAGGCCTTGATCGCGACAGCGCGGTTCGTCTGCGCGTCCCAGGCCTTGTAGACGGCGCCGAACCCTCCGGCGCCGATGCGCTCCATGAGCGCGTAGCGGCCCAGCGTGCCGAGGGTCTGCGGGGTGTTCGCGCTCCTCGGGCCGCCCGGTCCTGTTCCCGACCCCACGATGGGCAGGCTCAGAACTCGTCCCCTCGAAAACCACTGTGGTCGATTGGTTCCTCCGCTCGGACAGCTTGCAGCACTTGGCCGCAACGCTGTGCAAGTCATGTGCCGGGGAACCAGAGGCCACCGTCCTGTGGCACAGCGGCTGCATTCTCGGAAAGTCATGACGAAATCGTCCGAGCCCAAGAACGAGCCGGTCTGGTGGGACGGCTTCGAGCCGCTCAAGCTCCCGTCGATGCGGACCAACGTCCGCGCGGACGTCTGCGTGGTCGGGGCCGGAATCGCGGGTTTGACCACCGCGTATCTTCTGGCCGCCGAGGGCCGGTCCGTGGTCGTCGTCGACGACGGCCCGCTGGGCAGCGGAATGACCGGGGCGACCAGCGCCCACCTGGTGACGGCGCTTGATCGGCGATACGGCGACATCGAGCGGATGCGCGGCGCGGAGGGCGCGAAGCTCGCGGCCGCCAGCCATGCCGCGGCGATCGATCGGATCGAGGAGATCGCCCGCAGAGAAAAGATCCCCTGCGACTTCCAGCGAGTGGACGGATTTCTTTTCGCCGGACGGAACCGACGAGAGGGTCGTCCCGAAGAGATCGAGGAGGAGTTCGCCGCCGCCGGGCGTGCCGGAGCCGACGTCGCGATGGCTTCGGGAGCGGGCCTGCCGTTCGAGACCGGCCCCTGCCTGCGCTTTCGCCGCCAGGCCCAATTTCACCCCCTGCGCTATCTCTCGGGGCTCGCGCGCGCCGTTCGCCGCCGGGGAGGACGCGTTTTCGGCGGGTTCCACGCCGAGCGCATCGAGGCCGGAGCGCCGGCCCGCGTCACCGGCGCGGACCGCAAGATCACGGCCCGGGCCGTCGTCGTGGCGACGAACAGCCCGGTCAACGACCGCGTCGCGATCCACACGAAACAGGCGCCCTACATGACGTACGTCGTCGGCGCCCTCGTGCCCGAGGGCTCGGTGCCCCGGGCCCTCTACTGGGACACCGAAGACCCGTTTCACTACGTGCGGCTTCAGGCCGTCGGGAAGGGCCGAGAGTGCCTGATCGTCGGCGGCGAGGATCACAAGACCGGGCAGGCCGACGACATCGCGGAGCGCCACGGCCGGCTCGAGGCCTGGGCGCGGGAGCGCTTCCCGATGATCGAGTCCTTCGCCTACCGGTGGGGCGGCCAGGTGCTGGAGACGCTCGACGGCCTGGCGTTCATCGGCCGCAATCCCGGGGACGAAAACGTGTTCATCGCGACCGGCGACTCCGGCATCGGTATCACGCACGGCACGATCGCGGGCATGCTGCTGACCGACCTGATCCTGGGCCGCGAGAACCCCTGGACCGAGCTCTACGACCCGTCGCGAAAGCTGCCGCAGGCCGCGGGCCGGTTCCTGAAGGAAAACGTCAACGTCGCCGCCCAGTACGTGGACTGGGTCACTCCCGGGGACGTGGATTCCACGCGCGAGATCACGCGCGACTCGGGGGCGGTGGTCCGCCGCGGCGCTACCAAGGTCGCCGTCTACCGCGATGCCGACGGAAAGCTCCACGCGCTCTCGGCCGTCTGCCCGCACCTGGGCTGCATGGTGCAGCTGGAACGACGCCGAGAAGACGTGGGACTGCCCCTGCCACGGCTCCCGCTTCGACAAGCGGGGCAAGGTCGTGAACGGACCGGCGAACACCGACCTCGCTCCCGCTCCCGTCGACTGAGCGGCGGCCGAAAGACGTCGCTAGAAAACCACGCCCAGATTTGCGGTCACGACATCGAACCGATTGTTCGTTTCGACGAACCGGTCGAGATCGAGGTCGATGCTGTGGTACCGGCCTTCGAGGAAGATATGGACGTCGCCGGAGACGCAAAAGGCGAAGCCGGTGCCGGCGTTCCATCCGAAACGCGTGTCCGACACCTCGAACTCGAGCCCGCCGTTGACGACGTCCTGCCCCGAGAAGCGGACATCGTAAATTCCGACGCCCCCGAGGATGTAGGGCTGGAACCCTCCGAAGTGCGGCCCGAAGACGAAATCGAACGTTCCATCGATGAGACGGGCCTTGCCGTCGAGAAAGAGCGGCTCGAGCTCGCTCTTCACCTTCAGCTCCTGGTACGAGCCGTCGAGCCGGATCCCGAATGGCGAGGTGCCGAACATCCAGCTGAACATGAGCGTTCCGTTCCAACCCACGTCATAGACGCTTTCCTGGTCTCCGACGGGGAAGTCGGCGCCGCCGGAGAGCCCGATGTGGAACCCGGGGGCTCCCTGTGCCGCGGCGAACGATGTGATCGCGAAGAGGGCGACTCCGAACATGACGGCGCCGAGGCGGAATCTGCGGGGACGAGGGTGGGACATGGCATCTCCTCCGGGGCAAGGTGGTATTTCGGGCGAGCGGGATGCTCCTTGTGTTCCCGTTTGCCAGGCCGGGAACGATCGCGGCTCGGCCATCGAGCCGCGGGGGAGCAGTTTTGCAATCTCTATGCCCCGGGCGCGCCCATCGGGGCAGGAGATCCTCAATCGGCACCGCATTTCGCGCCGTCCGCGGACGGGCGGGCCCCCGCGATGGCAAGCGCCTTGCTCCCTGGATTCGTGAGAGCGCCTCATGCTCTCGGGAGGCTGCATGAACCCGAAGGCCGCGACGGCGCCGATGGACCTGGCGCCGGATCCGGTCCTGGCATCCGAATCTCTGGTCGTCGTCGGGATCACCCCGGAAGGCCAGGTTCCGTTGCTCGTGGAACCGCGCGCGGGAGACCCCTCGCGCATCAGGGACGGCCAGCTCGTCCGGTTGCCGGGGCTCATCGGATCCCGGCCGCTCGACCCTCTCTCCACGCTCCATCGCCGCCTGCAGGAAGAAACGGGCCTGGACGCGCCGGAGCTCGTCGTCATGTCCCGCTACGGCATTCCCACGGGAGCACGAGGGCGCGCCACGATCCTCCTCGCGCCCCACGCCCGCGTGCCGGAGTCCGCGTCGCGGAACCCCTCTCTGAGAGTCGTGCCTCTGCCGGAGCTGTCGCAGTGGCTCTCCCGTTGCCGCGCCGACGGGCTCCGCATCGACCCGAGGGTGTGGATCGGCCTGTTGCTCGCCGAGCGTCACTTCCCGCGATGGGCGCAGGCGCGACTGCGGGCCGCCGTCGAAGAGTTGCATCGGCGCCGCCCCGCGGCCGCCGGCGAGGCGAGGGCATGAGCGCCGAAGCGCGGCCGGCCACCTTGCCGGAGTCGGCGCCGGAAGCGCCTCGAGAGGATTTCCTGCGAGCCATCGCCCATGACCTCCGCACGCCCCTGCAGGCCTTGAGAATGCTGGTGGAAGTCCAGCGACGCGCGGCCGAGGCCCGGCAGGCCTCGGACCCGGGTCTCCACAGCCGCATCGAATCCCAGTTCGAGCGGCTCGCCGAGATGATCGATCAGATTTCCGAGGCCGGGGGCCGCCGCGATTCCGAGCTCCGCCCCGAGCCGATCGACCTCGCGCTCCTGCTGCGCCGCCTGACGGAGGGGCGCAACGAGATGCTGCGAGTTCCCACGGCGCGGACTCGCCACATTCTCCGCTACCGCGGACCGGAACATGCGACGGCGGTGGGCGACCGGCGAAGGCTGAAGCAGGCCTTCGGCAGCATCCTCGACAACGCCGTCAAGTTCTCTCCGCGAGGAGGCGTCGTCGAGCTTCGCCTGGAAGTCGACCCCGGGGAAATCTGCGTCCAGGTGCGGGATCAGGGCATCGGGATTCCAGCGAGAGAGATCCCCTTCGTGGCGCGGAGGTTCTTTCGCGGGAGCAACGCTCCCCGCGAAAATTTCCCGGGCCCGGGACTCGGGCTCGCCGCGGCCCGTGCGATCGTGGAGAAACATGGAGGCTCGCTCGAGATCCAGAGCGAGGTGAACCGCGGAACCTGCGTCACGGCGAGGCTCCCGGCCGAGGCGCGTACGCATTGAAGCGGATTCTCATCGCCGACGACGACCCCGGGATCCTCGACGGTCTCTCCACGCTGCTGTCCGGACGCTACGAGGTCGTCGCGGCCCGCAACGGCGAGGACCTCCTGACCGAGCTCGAGCGGACGCCGTTCGATCTGGTCCTCCTGGATCTGCGCATGCCTCTCGTCCAGGGGGAGCACGCCATCGCCGCGATCCACGCGGCGGGCCGCGCGATTCCGGTCATCGTCATGTCCGGAAACCGGGGCCGGATCGAGGAGGCCCTGCGGCGCGGCGCGAGCGACAGTCTCGCGAAGCCGTTCGGTTTCCGCGAGCTGGAGGAGAAAATCGTCCGTCTCCTCGGCGTGCCCGGGAGGCCTTCGCCGCCTCCATCCGCCGCCGCCTAGGCCGGGTCCTGAGCTTTTTCAGTTTCCGGACGGGCCCGCGACGTGCACGAGCCGAGGCTTCTGCACCGGGGGCCGCCGCGTTTCGAGGGCCATCGTCGGCCGGCGGCGGCGCTCGAACTCGTCCAGTTTGACGACCCGGCCGGTCGATGCCGACTCGAGGAGCGCGCGGATGATGCGGATGTCCGCCAGCCCCTCGCGGCCCGACGGTACGGGCTCGCGGTCCTCGAGCACGGAATCCGAGAAGTAGAGGAGCTCGGGAGCGAACTGATCGCGTTTTCCGAACCGGGTCTCGCGGGTCTTGCCGTCGATCGTGACCCGCTGGACGAGCGGTTCGGCGTACTCGAACGCCGGATCCATCCGCAAGTCGCCGCGGGTTCCGACCACCTGATACCACCCGGTGTCCGCGGCGCCGAAGCTGCACGTGAACGTGGCCAGGCGTTCCACCGGGAAACGCAGCGTGCAGCTCAGCATTTCCGGGGTCTGCGCGAACCGCTTTCCGCCGATCGACGCGCTCATGGCGAGCACTTCCGAGGGCTCGGCCCGGAACAGGTAGCGCGCCGCGTTGATGCAGTAGATGCCGATGTCGTAGAGGGGGCCGCCGCCCTGGTCGGGCGGGTTGAGGCGGATGTTGCCCTCCTCGACGTTCATGGTGAACACAGACTGGAAGATCCGCGGCTCCCCGAGCTTGCCGGAGCGCACGATCTCGACGGCCTTCAGATTGGCCCGTTCGAAGTGAAGCCGGTATGCCGTCATGAGACGCACGCCCGCCTCGGCGGCGGCTTCGATCATCTCTTCGCATTCCCCCGCGGTCACCGCCAGCGGCTTCTCGCAGAGGATGTGCTTTCCGGCGCGAGCCGCGGCCACGGCGTAGTCCCGGTGCATGTGGTTGGGCAGGGCGATGTAGACGGCGTCGACCTCGGGGTTCTCGAGGCACTCGGCGTAGTCCTCGTATCCGTAGACGTGCTCGTCGGGAACGCCGTAACGGCGCGGCAGAGTCTGTTTCTTGCGCCGATCCCCCGAAACGAAGGCGACGAGCCTCGAGTTCCTTTTCGCGTGCGCGAAGGAGGGAAGCACGGCGACCTGGGCGATGTAGCCCAGGGCGACGACGGCGTAACCGACTTTTTCCGCGTGCTTCTCGCGAGCCGTGGCGGACTTCCTCGCGCGAGCGGCGGTGGATCTGGGTCTCGAACGAGCGTGCGTGGCGCGTGCCATGAAAAACCCTCCCGCGGGACACCAATGGCCCGAGCAGGGGCAATGCAATGGCCGTTCCAGAGCTGGCGCAGAACTCGCAATGCCGAGCGCCGTGGAGAAGCCATCCCACCGGAAAGCCCACCGGCCGCGTCGGCGGCGTTCGAAGCCGATCGTGATCGCACGGTCTTTCCTTCGGGCCGTCTCCGCGGTCTCTCAGAACGTCGGCGGGATCTGCGCCGAGATGGCGTTTCGCCGGCCGCCGCGCTTTCACACGACGCGCCGCGAGCGCGAGCTCCTGGAGAGCGCAGACCGCTCGTTCGTCCGCGGGCCGCTGGGCGAGATCGCCATCTGGCAATGGGGCCGCGGGCCCCGCGTTCTTCTGGCCCACGGCTGGGGCTCGAACGCCGGCCGGCTGACGCCGTTCGTCGACGCCCTGGTCGGCGCGGGTTTCGGCGTCGCCGCGTTCGATGCTCCGGGCCACGGCGTGTCGACCGGCCGATTCGCCTCGCTGCCGGAGTTCGTGGATGCCCTCGGCCGAGTCGCGCGCTGGGTCTCCCCGGTGGCGTTCATCGGCCACTCTCTCGGCGCGGCGGCCTGCGCGCTCGCTCTGCGCGCCGGCGTCGGCGGGAGCGCGGCGGTCCTCCTCTCGCCGCCGGCCGATCCCTCCGCGTTCGCGCGGCGTTACGCGCGCTGGATGCGACTGCCCCGCGAGGCGGTCGCCGTGATGTGCCGGCGCCTCGAATGCCGCTACGGAGCGCCCCTGGCGACCTACCGCCTGGTCGACCGCGGCCCCGGCGTTCCGACGCTGATCATCCACGACCGCGGGGACGTTCGGATTCCCATCGGCGACGCGCGGGCGCTCGCGCAGTCCTGGCCCGACACCGTTCTCTTCGAAACGCGGGGTCTCGGCCACCACCGCATCCTCAAGGACCCCGCGGTTCTGCGACGGACCGCCCGGTTCCTCGCGGAGAAGGTTCTCGGCCGTGCCCTCGTCAGCGCTTCCACGCGCTCCTGGCAGGGCCGGGTCATCGAGGGACGGCCCGGTGCCGTGCTCGTGGCCCACAACGCTTACTGAGCCGGTTGACGGGCACCGGGCACGGTTCTTGAAACAAGAGCCACGCGAGGCCCACTCACGGGCCGCAGGAGGTCAGAGAAAATGAAGAGGCAGATTCCCGGTATTTCGGCCGTCGCGCTGGGACTGCTGCTTGGTGCGGGCGGCGTGGCGCCGGCCCAGGACAAGCAGCACACCGAAACGACGACCAAGCAGACAGGTCCGGGTCCGGACGTCAAGACCAAGTCCGAATGGGTCATCGGGACGGTCAAGGACTACGAGCCGGGCAAGAAGATCAAGATCGAGGGCCCCGGCGGGAAGGACTATTCCTTCGACCTCGATGAGGTCGCCCGCGTTCAGGGCACGATCGTGGTCGGACAGAAGGCTCGCGTCGGCTACAGCAAGTCGACGGACGGGGTCGAGCGCGTGACGGTCCTCTCCGCGGCGAGCGCCGACACTCAGGCGGCCGCCTCGGCTCCGCGGGCGCACACCGAGTCGGTCATGAAGGAGTCCGGTCCCGGACCGGACGCGAAGACGAAATCCGAAGTCGTCGTCGGCACGGTCAAGGACTACGAGCCCGGCAAGAAGATCAAGGTCACGGGCCCGGGCGACAAGGACTTCTCGTTCGACCTCGACGAGGGCGTCGGCATGCAGGGGAACTTCGCCGTCGGCCAGCGCGTCAAGGTCACCTACACCAAGCTGCCCAACGGCAACAAGGTGACGACGATCGAGCCCGATCACGGAATGAAGTGAGCCTCGGACACAAAACCGATTGAGCCTCGTGGCGGGGGTGGGCCCTTCGGGTCCGCTCCCGTCTTTTTCCCGGGCGTCATCGGAGGTGTGAGATGTGGATGCTGCGCGTTTCGCTCACGTGCCTCGCGATCGGGCTCATGCTTCTGCTCTTCGTCCCCTTCGCGGCCGCGAAGGCCGCGGGTGGGGTGCTGGGGCTGGCCTTCGTCGTCTTCCTCGTCCTGGGTCTCGCGACCGTCGACAACTTCGCCACCTGAGCCGCTCTCCGTCGGCCCGCGACCGCTGACGACGGCCTATTGTCCCGTCGCCTACGACGGCTTACTGGCGATGAGCGTCTCTTTCAGGACCAGCAGCAGCTGGGTCACGTTGACCGGCTTCGTGAGCACCTGCCGGACCCCCGAGGCCCGGATGCGCCGGATGTCCTCGTCCGCCGTCACGCCCGTGAGAGCGAGGACAGGCGGCGTGTCGAGCTGGCGCTCTTTGCGGCGGGCGAGCCAGGTCGCCCCGTCGCCGTCGGGCAACGTGACATCGAGGATGACCGCGTCGATGGAGGAATCCGCAAGAACCGCGTCGGCGTCCTTGAGACTTCCGGCTGTTTCCGGCGCGTAGCTCTCCGACTCGAGGAGCGCGGCGAGCCCGTATCGTGAGGCCTCGTCGTCTTCGACCACCAGGATGCGCGCGGCCACCGGCGGGCGTAGCCTCACGCCGCCGGTCGGGCGGGCCGGAGCCGGCGTCTCGGCCCCCGGATCCCAGCCGGCATGGGGCAGCTCCGGGACCGTGAACGTCACCGTCGTCCCGACGCCTTCGCGGCTCTGGAGGATGAGGTCGCCCCCCATGACTTCCACGAGCTGCTTCGAGATGGAGAGCCCCAGGCCGGTGCCGCGGGGCGCCTCGCCCGAGCGGGGCCGGATCTGCTGGAAGGGCTCGAACGCCTTGGCGATGAGATCGGCCGGAATGCCGGATCCGGTATCGCGCACCTCGAAGGTCACCGACCCCTGCCACGGCCGCGCCGCCGCGACGACTCGGCCGGAGGCCGTGTACTTGACGGCGTTCGCGAGCAGGTTGACGAGCACCCGCGAGATCTTGCCGCGATCCAGAAAGACGGCGGGCGGCAGGTCGGGGTGCGCCTCGACGGCCACCTCGAGGTTCTTCTCGAGCGCCTGGGGCTCGAGAAGGTTCGCGCTCTCCTGCAGGAGTGCGGCGACGTCGACCTCCTGGGGATGCAGGTCGCGCTGCCCGGCGTCGAGCTTCGCGAGATCCAGGATGTTGTTGATCATCTGCCGGAGCGTTTCGGCCGCCTCGCGCAGCAGCCGGACGTCGCGCGCCTGCCGCTCGGAATCCGCGGCGCTCGCCGGCACCTTCTCGAGGCGATGGGCGAGGAGGATGATCGTGTTGAGCGGCGTGCGGAGCTCGTGAGACACCGTCGAGAGGAAACCGGACTTGAGCCGGTCGAGCTCCTCGAGCTTGCGGTAGGCCTCCGATCTCTCCCGCCCCACGCGATGCTGCTCGCGGATCGCCCGCCCGACGCGGATGAGAGATCGCGCGCGGGCCCGCAGCTCCACGGACTCGAGCGGTTTGCCGATGAAGTCGTCGGCGCCGGCATGGAACCCGCGCTCCCGGTCGATGGTCCCGCCGGTCACGAGCAGCACGGGAAGATAGTCTGCGCTCTTGCTCGTGAGCGAGGCCGTCAGCGAGTAACCGGAATCCGCGCCGAGCATCACGTCGACGATCGCGAGCTCGAACGGCTCGTCCTCCACGAGGGACTCGGCCGTGGCCACGGTCGTGGCCAAGACGACTTCGTGACCGTCGGCCGACAAATCCTCCCGAAGCAACGCCGCCACGTCCGGCTGGTCGTCGACGACGAGAATCCGGCCGGGCTCGCTCGCCTTGGGGTCGAAACGGGACGACGGCCCGGCGCGCAGAGACGGACGCTCGTTCAAAAAGCCCGAGACGTCCGAGGCGAAGGTTTCCTCGTTGATCGGTTTGGCGATGAAACCGTTGCAACCCGCGGCGAGGGCCCGTTCCCGGTCTCCGTGCATCGCGTGGGCGGTGACCGCGAGGATCGGGATTTCCGCCGTCGCCGGGTCCGCGCGGATCTGACGCGCCGCCTCCCAGCCCGAGAGCAGCGGCAGCGAGAGGTCCATCAGGACGAGATCGGGGTGCGTGCGCCGAGCGGCCTCGACGGCGGCCCGCCCGTCGGTGACGGAAGAGATCTGGTGACCCTCCGCCGCGAGCAGCAGCTCGACGAGAGCCCGGATGTCGGGCGAGTCTTCGGCGATCAGGATGCGGGCCATCGCGTGTCGCGGACCTCCCGGGCGCTACGCCGCCGGAGCCGATTCTCCCAGGCTCGCGAGCACGTCGCGGACCAGTCTTCCCATGTCGGCGCCCTTCCGCAGGATGCGCTGAGCGGACCCGTTCAGGCGGGCGTAGTCCGCCGGAGTCAGGTCCTTGCCGGTGAGCACGACGACGGGCAGGGAGCGCAGGGCCGCGTCGTCGCGCATGCGATAGAGCACCTCGAACCCGTCGGGCTCGGGCATGAGCAGATCGAGGACGACGGCCGCGGGCTTCTGCCGCGACAGCGCCTCGAGCGCCTCGGCACCGTCGCGCGCCGTCCGGACGCGGAACCCGGCGGAGGCGAGCTCCCTCTCGAGCAGAGTCCGGATGTCCGGGTCGTCGTCCGCCACGAGCACGTCGGCCCCGCCGCCGGGGAGGCCCGCGCGGCGCAGAGCCTCGACGATGGCCTGACCCGACACCGGCTTGACCAGGTGCTCGAAGGCGCCGAGAGCGAAGCCGAAAGCGCGATTCTCCACGACGGAATACACGAGCACGGGGATGTCGCGCGTGCCCTCGGCGTCCTTGAGGGCGCGCAGGGTCGACCATCCATCCATGCGGGGCATGACCACGTCCAGGATGATGGCGTCGATCCTCTGCGCGCGGGCGATGGCGAGGGCGCGGGTCCCGTCCGGCGCCTCGATCACTTCCAGGCCGTAAGGCTCGAGCTCGAAACGGAGCAGCCGACGAGTGCTCTCGTCGTCGTCGACGACCAGGACCCGTCGGCCAACCGCGGAGCGGGCCGAAGCCGACGCCGCCGCCGCCAGCGCCGGCGTGGCCGGCGCTTCGATCGAGAGCTCCCGCGGAAGGTTGACGGAGAACGTGGCGCCCTCGCCCGCCGAGCTCTGGACCGAGACGGCGCCGCCCAGCAGAGTCACCAGCTTACGGACGATGGCGAGGCCCAGTCCGGTTCCGCCGTGTCCCTGGTGGCTCTGGGACTCTCCCTGGCGGAACTCCTCGAAAATCGCGGCGTGCTCGTCGTCCGGAATCCCGATGCCCGAGTCGGTGACGACGAGCGCCCACCGGTTCCGGCCGCGCGGCTCCGCACGCACCTCGACGAAACCCTTGTCGGTGAATTTGAGCGCGTTGCCCACGAGGTTGGCCACGATCTGCGTGAGCTTCGCTCCATCGGTGACGATCGAGTCGAGCTCGCCCGAGACCGCGGTCTTCAGGGAGAGGCCCTTGCGCCGAGCAGTTTCGGCGAAATCCGCTTCGACCTGCTTCAGCAGCGAAGCCACGGAGACGACCTCCCGTTTGATCTCGGCCTTTCCCGACTCGATCTTCGAGATGTCGAGGACGTCGTTGATGAGGCCCAGCAGCAGGCGGGCGTTGCGCTGCACTCTCTCGAGGCTCTCCCGCTGGGCGTCGGTCAGGGGCCCCTGCGTGCCGCGCAGCAGCGTGCCCGTGAAGCCGAGGATGACCGTCATGGGCGTCCGGAGCTCGTGCGATACGGCGGCGAGGAATCGGTCCTTGAGAGCCGAGGCGCGCTGGAGCTCGCCCGCGGTGCGGGCGATGCGGCTCCGCTGCTCCTCGAGGAGCTCGTTCTGATCGGCGAGGCGGCGAGACTGCTCGGTGAGACGCTCGTTCGCCGAGGCGTTCGCGAGGGCGACGGCGAGGCTGGGCGCGATCGCCGTCAGGGTGTTGCGCGCCCTGTCCGTGAAGGGCGACACCGCGCCGAGGCCGAGGACGCCGACGACCTCTCCGAAGTAGAGCAGAGGCACGTGGAGGCTCTCCCGCGGCAGGATGCGGCCGTCGAAGAGGTCGACGGTCGGTGTCTGCGCATCCACCGAGACGAGGACCGGCTTCTGCTCTCGCATGGCGCGGCGGGCCTCGTCCCGCCCGGCGCCGCCGGCCGCTTCGGCCCCGCCGACCGAGACCGCGGGCTGCAGGTCGCCCTTGCCGTCGGCGAGGTAGAGCACCGCGCTCGAGGCGCCGGTGACCTCGACGACCCGTCCCAGGACCTTCGTGCCGAATCCCGCGAGGTCGTTGACGGTCGCCGCGGCGACGAGCACCGCGTTCACCGAGGACTCGATGTCGCGGGCTTCCAGCGCCCGGCCCCGCTCGAAGTACACCCGGGAGGCCGCGTTGAAGTTGCTGCCGAGCGCGCCGATCTCGTCGTTGGAAGATTCGGAGAGCCGCGCGGGCGAGCGGCCGGCGACGAGATCCGCGAGCGCTCGGGCCGCGTCCGCGCAGGGCGTGAGGATGCGCCGGTTCAGGTCGGCGAGCAGCAGGACGAGTCCGGTGAGGATGAGGCCGGCGAGGATGACGAGCGCGGCCGTCGCCGCGTTGCGGCTGCTCTTGAGCGTCAGCTCTCCGAAGTCCTGCCGCCGCGCGAACTCCCGCTCGAGCTGAGCCAGCATCTCGCGAAGAGTCCTGGCGGCGGGAAGGGCCTGGTTGTCCCGGATCTCGAGCCTCCGCCCCGGTTCGAGCGCGGATCGCGTGGACACCGCGCGTTCCGAGGCGGTGTCGTAAACCTCGGCGGCGGCCTCGGCGCGTCGGAAGGTTCCCCCGATCACGACCGGGAGCGGCTGGCGCCGGATCGCGCCGAGGGAGCCCTTCAGCTCCGTGCGGCTCGCGTAATGCTGGGACAGGTCGTAGCCCTGTCCCTCCCGCAGGTAGCGATCCAGGCTGTCGGAAGCCTCCTGGACCTGGGCCATCGCGTCCGTGACCCTCTGGCGGAGGTCGGTGTACAGCGTCGTCTGGAGCGTCGCGTCGTAGAGACCGAGGACGGCCTGGATCGTGTAGTAGAGCCAGCCGCCGACCACGAGGAGCCCGACCACCGCGTAAATCCTGATCCGCGTGCGCAGCGAGCTCCGCACGGTACGGCTGGTCGCCCGTGTCCGGATCGGTGGAAGCGGAGTGCCTGCTGGCGACACGGGATCTGTCATACGATCGCGGCTGGAGTCACGGCTGATTGTATGCACAAAGAGTGCCCGGAGTGAGTAACCCTGTGAAGTCCGAATCGCCCGATCCCGCGTTCGATCTGCGCCGCTTTTTCCACGACCTGGCGACGCCGCTCTCGGGCGCGTCTCTCCACCTCGAACGCGCTTCGCGCCTCGCGGCGCGCGGCGAGGATCCCGAAGAAGCCCTCGCGACGGCCCGGCGCGAGCTCCATCGGGCGTTCGAGCTCTTCGAGCAGGGGCGCGCGGAATTGCTGAAGCCATGAGGGTGCTCGTCGTCGAGGACGACGTCGCGATCCGCCGGGGCCTCGAGAGCGCGCTCCGCGACCTCGGCGCGACGCCCAAGGCGGTGGGTACGGCGGGCGAGGCCGCGCGGGTCCTGGAGGAGTTCGACCCGCAGGTCCTGATCGTCGACCTGAACCTGCCGGACGGCGACGGGCTCGAGGTGTTCCGCGCGGCGCGCGAAGCGAAACCGGATCGCGACGGCATCGTTCTGACCGGCCAGGCTTCGCTCGACAGCGCGGTGGAGGCCTTGCGCGCCGGAGTGTCGGACTATCTGCTCAAACCGCTGCGGCCGGCTCAGCTGGAGGTCGTGTTCCAGAGACTCTCGGCTCGGCGCTCGCTCGAGTCCGAGGTGGACACGCTGCGGGCCGAGCTCCAGGAGACCGGGAAGCTGGGCGAGCTCATCGGCAAGTCGCCTTCGATGGTCAAAGTCTTCGAGGCCATCCGTCGCGTCGCCGTCTCGAACGCCCCGGTCCTCGTCACGGGCCAGAGCGGTACCGGCAAGGAGGTCGTGGCGAGGACGATCCATCGCCTCTCCCGGCGGGCGACCGCACCCTTCGTCGCGTTCAACTGCGCGGCGATCTCGCCGACGCTCATCGAGAGCGAGCTCTTCGGTCATGAACGCGGCTCTTTCACCGGGGCGGACAAGCGGCGCATCGGCTACTTCGAAGAGGCCAACGGCGGCTCGCTCCTGCTCGACGAGATCACGGAGATGGGACCCGAGCTCCAGGTCAAGCTGCTCCGGGTGCTCGAGGCCAAGACGCTCCGCCGGGTCGGCGGGGTGCAGGATCTGCGGGTCGACGTGCGGCTCATCTCCGCCACCAACCGCGATCCCCTCGAAGCAATCAAGGAGAACAAGCTTCGCGAAGATCTCTACTACCGGCTGAACGTGTTCCCGATCGCGCTGCCCCCGCTGGCGGAGCGGCGCGAGGACATCGCGCTCCTCGCGGAGCACTTCCGCAAGCAGATCGAGGACCAGGAGCGCTCCGGCGTGCAGGCCTGGGATCCCGCCGCGCTGCGCACGCTCGAGGCGTATCCGTGGCCCGGAAACGTACGGGAGTTGCGGAACGTCGTGCATCGCGCCCACGTCATGACGGAGGGCGACACGATCCGTCCCGAGGTGCTGGACGAGCTGCTTCCCGAGGCTCCCCGGCCCGCCGCGGTCGCGGGATCTCGGGGCACTCCCGCGACACGCGCGTCGTCTTCGTCGGCCTCGAAGCGCACCCGCAAGCGCTGAACGAGCGTTCGGCGGGCCCGCGCCGCGAAACATCTGGCACGAGATTCGCTGTACGGCTGCCAGGGGCCCGAGCATGCCCCGGAAAGGGACAGCCATGTTGTGGACCATCTTCGTCATCCTTCTCGTTCTCTGGCTCCTGGGTCTCGTGTCCGGGTACACGCTTTCCGGATTCATCCACATCCTTCTCGTCATCGCGGTCGTCGTCCTGATCATCAACCTGATACAGGGGCGTCGGGTCGTCTGAAGGGCGCCCGCCCTCTCGGAAAAGGAGTCGAGATCGGCTAGCGCTCAGCCGGAGCGCGGCCGGGGGGAGGCGGGCCCGCTTCGAGGCGGGCCCGCTTCGCACTTCAGGCGGCCGGCAAGGCCCGCCACACGACCCGTTACGGAGCCCCGGGTCGATCCACGCGAACGGGTCTCACGTCACGAGCGTCGCTCAAACAAGAAAGCCGCCCGAGAGGGCGGCTGCGAGTCCGATCCCGGCGCGGGTTCCCCCGCCGACGCGCGATGCGGATCGTCGGCGGGGGAGCCGCGTCGAGATACTCAATGCGGGATGCTGCGCCGGCGAATCAGCAGCCCGGTGAGGATCAATCCGAGGCCCGTGGCTCCGAGCAAGGGGGTCGAGCTCGCCGTCTCGGGGAGTGTCTCCAGCCGGGCTGTTCTCGTCGCGGTCGTGTCCTCGCGCGGCATCGGCGCTGCCGGAGCCGGCGCGGGCGGCGGGGGAGGAACGGCCTGCACGCGCGCGGTCGGAGGCTCAGGCGCCCGCGGCGCGGGGACCGAAGCCTGAGTATCCGTGGCCGGCGCGGGGTGCGTCTCGACGCTGGACTGGGCGACGGTGGCGCGCGGCTCGGCGGTGAAGTTGATCTCCCTGCGGTCGATGACTTCGCCGCTCTGGTTCTTCGCGAGAATGACCAGCTTGTGGGCGCCGGTATTGAGGGCGTCGAGCGTCATGACGTTCTGGCCTTCCTGGAGAGTGCCCTTGTTCTCGTTGTCGAGGAAGATGTCCACACGGGGACGCGGCATCGAGTTGACGTCCCGCCGCTCGGCCCCGACCTCGGGGAAGGGACGCAGATCGACGACGACCTGGATCGAGTCTCCCTTGATCATGGCGCCTTCCGCCGGCTCGACGACGCGCAGGCGGTAGTCGTTCTTCGTCGGACCCGCGGAGTTCGGGTCCGCGTTCTGACCAAGAGCGAAGCCCGCGAGAGCGAGTCCCGCCGCCATCAGGCCCGCCGCCATCAGGGTCGGCGTGAAGATTCGAGATCGAGTTCGACGCATGAGCTCCTCCTTGTCGCGCACGCGCCGGCCGCATGCCGGACGCGGTTCGAGAATGTGCAAGGAGAGTGCCGCGGGGGCGGCTGCGCGGCGGCGACGGGCACGGATCCTGCTAACAGACTCCTCGTGGAATCTACGTGTGCCTCGTCCTCGCCCTCACTGTCGGCATCGCCCGACGGCAAGACCGCGACGGCCCGGCCGGGAGGCCGCCCGCTGAGGATCGCCCAGGTCGCGCCGCTCTATGAGCCGGTGCCGCCGAGGCTCTACGGCGGCACCGAGCGCGTGGTCTCGTACCTGACGGAGGAGCTCGTGGCGCAGGGCCACGACGTCACGCTTTTCGCCAGCGGAGATTCGGTGACGTCCGCGCGTCTCGTGCCGGGCTCGCCGCGGGCTCTGCGTCTGGATCGCTCCTGCGTCGATCCTCTGGCGCATCACGTCCTGCTGCTCGAGAAAGTCCTCCAGCGGGCCTCCGAGTTCGACGTGCTTCACTTCCACGTGGACTACCTGCACTTTCCGCTGTCGCGCCGGACCGGAATCCCGCACGTCACGACACTCCACGGGCGCCTGGATCTGCCGGACCTCGCGGCCGTCTACCGCGAGTTCCGGGACGTGCCGGTCGTATCGATCTCGAGCTCGCAGCAGTCGTTCCTGGAGGCCGGGTGGGAACGCACCGTCCACCACGGGCTTCCGCCTCAGCTCGTTCGGGAAGGCTCGGGAGACGGGGGCTACCTCGCGTTTCTGGGCCGCATCTCTCCGGAGAAGCGTGTCGACCGGGCGATCGAGATCGCCCGCCGTGCCGGCAAGAGGCTGCGCATCGCCGCCAAGGTGGATCGCGCGGACATCGAATACTTCGAGCGCCAGATCCGACCGCTCCTGACTCTCCCGCACGTCGAGTTCATCGGCGAGATCGCGGAAGACGAGAAGAGCGACTTCCTCGGAGGAGCGACGGCCTTGCTGTTTCCCATCGACTGGCCGGAGCCCTTCGGTCTCGTGCTGATCGAGTCCCTCGCCGCCGGCACGCCGATCGTCGCCTACGATGAGGGCTCGGTGCGTGAGATCCTCGAGGACGGAGTGACGGGATTCCTGGTTCAGAGCGTGGCCGAAGCCGTCGCGGCGGTCGGCCGCCTGTCCTCGATCGACCGGGCCGCGTGCCGGAGATCCTTCGAGCAGCGCTTCACGGTCGGCCGGATGGCCGCCGACTACGTCGCGATCTACGAGGACCTCATCTCGCGTTCGCACGACCTGGTCCTCGCCGGAGGATCCGCCGCCTGAGCATGGAAGCCGACCAACCGCGCGACGTCGCCGAAGAGGCCGAGAGTCCGTTCTCGATTCGCGCGGCATCCTCGCGGATCGACGTCGGCAGCCGGATCCTCAAGGCCGACGAAACGTTCGTCGTCCTCGATCGTTCCGGCGACATCTCCCCCGGAGGCGCGAACGAGCTGGGCCTCTACCATGCCGGGACCCGCTTCCTGTCTCGCTTCGCGCTTCGCCTGGAGGGCGGCCGGCCGTTCCTGCTCTCATCCGAAGTCCGCGAGGACAACGCCGCCTTCGTGGCGAACCTGACGAATCCAGACCTCCTTCGGAACGGCGCGTCGCTGACGCGAGGCAGCGTGCACCTCGTGCGCGAGTGCCGCCTCGGCCCCGCGACCCTCGAGGTCCGGGTCCTGCTGCGGAGTTACGCGTCGGAGGCGCTCCGCCTGAGGCTGACGCTCGAGATCGAGTCCGACTTCGCCGACATCTTCGAGGTGCGCGGGACACCCCGCCAGGCCCGCGGACGGCTGTTCCCCCCGCGGTGGCGGGACGGCTCGTTCCTGCTCTCCTATGGGGGGCTCGACGGGATCGTGCGCCGTCTGCGCGTCGATGCGACGCCGGCGGCGACGCGCGTTTCGGGCGGCAAGCTCGAATTCGACGTCGCGCTCTCGGCCGGCGAAGAGCAGACGCTGAGCTGGCAGGCGGTCTGTCGCGTTGGGAAGTCTCCGACGCCGCGCGCGGGTTCCCGGAACGGGGCCCTGCGCGATTCCCCGCGCGTCCGCGCGTCCAGCGAGAGGTTCGACGCCTGGCTCCGCCGCTCCGCCGCGGATCTCCGGATGATGATGACGCGCACGGCCTGGGGCGCCTATCCGTTCGCCGGCGTGCCGTGGTTCAGCGCGCCCTTCGGCCGCGACGGCATTCTGACCGCCCTCGAGCTCCTGTGGCTCGATCCGGCTCCGGCCCGCGGCGTGCTGCGCTTCCTCGCGGAGCATCAGGCCCGCGCGGTCGATCCGTTCCGCGACGC
Organism: uncultured Acidobacteriota bacterium; assembly: GCA_963749265.1. Lineage (GTDB taxonomy): Bacteria > Acidobacteriota > Thermoanaerobaculia > UBA5066 > Gp7-AA6 > DAHUXD01. The sequence continues at coordinate 186,656 of CAVVML010000023.1, forward strand.
CGAGCCGGGCAAGATCCTCCACGAATCCCGCCGCGGCGAGATGGCCAACCTCGGCGAGGTGCCCTTCGGCCGGTACTACGGCAGTGTCGACTCCACGCCCCTCTTCGTCATCCTCGCCGGAGCGCACTTCGATCGAACGGGAGATCTCGCATTCGCCCGGGAGATGTGGCCCCACGTCGAGAAGGCGCTGGAGTGGATGGATCGCTGGGGCGATTCCGACGGAGACGGCTTCGTGGAGTACTCCGGCCAATCTCCGCGGGGCCTCGTCCATCAGGGCTGGAAAGACTCGCACGACGCTGTCTTCCACGCCGACGGCTCGCCCGTGGAGGGGCCCGTCGCGCTCTGCGAGGTCCAGGGTTACGTCTTCGCCGCGAAAATCGCCGCCGCCCGCCTCGCAGCGGTCCTGGGCCGCGCCGACCTCGGCCGCCGGCTCGAAAACGAGGCGGCGCGCCTGCAGGAAGCCTTCGAAGCGAGCTTCTGGGACGAGGAGCTGGGAACCTACGCCCTCGCTCTCGACGGCGCCAAGAAGCCCTGCCGCGTGAAGACCTCGAACGCCGGCCAGGCTCTCTGGACGGGGATCGTGCCGTTGAAGAGAGTCGGCCGGCTCACGCGCACGCTCCTCGCCGCCGATTCGTTTGCCGGCTGGGGCGTGCGGACGCTGGCCTCGGGGCAGGCTCGCTTCAACCCGATGTCGTACCACAACGGGTCCGTCTGGCCGCACGACAACGCCGTGATCGCCGCGGGGCTCGGCCGCTATGGTCTCCGGCAGGAGGCCGCGCGCGTCCTGCACGCGTTCTTCGACCTTTCGCGAGCCGTCGAGTTCGCCCGACTGCCGGAGCTGATCTGCGGATTCGAAAGGCGCGCGGGAGAAGGTCCGACGCTCTATCCCCTGGCCTGCGCGCCGCAGGCCTGGGCCGCCGGCTCGGTCTTCATGATGCTCCAGGCCAGCCTCGGGATCTCGATCCTGGCTCCGGAGCGGCGCATCCTCTTCGAGCGGCCGGTTCTTCCGCCGATTCTCGAATCGCTCGCGATCGAGGACTTGCGCGTCGGGCCGGCCGTCGTGGATCTCCGCCTGACACGCAAGGGAACCGAGGTGGACGTCGAGGTCACGCGTCGCCGCGGCCGCGTGGAGATCGAAACGATTCGCTGATCGGACGGGCCGCTGATCGGACGGAAGCCCGGGGCGATGCTAGGCCGCGCCGCGGCGTCGGCTTGCAGCCCGGCTCGCGGCTCGCCGCGGCTGTCCGAGGCTCTTCTTCAGGGCCTCCATGAGGTCGACCACGTTTTCGGCCGCGCGCTCCTTGCCCTGACCCTCCGCTCTCTCCACCAGCGCGAACCGCTTCTTGGAGGCCAGCAGCTTCTTGAGCGCCTTGCGGTACTCATTCGGGTGTTCGGCGGGATCCCACCCCTCGCCCGACATCTGGTCGATCAGCATCCGGGCCATCTTCACCTCGGCCGACTTCTTGGTGTGGGCGGGGACACCGACGCGCGAAGGATCCCGCAGCTCTTCGAAGGGCCGGAGGCTCTCGAGCGCGATCGCCTTGGGACCTGGCAGAAGCGCGCCGAGGGTTGGCCTCTTGCGCAAGCGGAACCGGATGATGCCGACCTGCTTCGCGTCGAGCAGAGCGTCCCGGAGGACGCCGTAGGCCTTCTCGCCGCCTTTGCGGGGCGACACGTAGTACGGGTGATCGAACGTGAGGGGATTCACGGCGCCCATGTCGACGAACTGGAGCACCTCCATGTCGTCGCCACCCCCGGCTTCCTTTTCGGCCTTCTCGATGTCTTCCTTTTCGACCAGCGCGTACTCATCCTCCTCGAGCTCGTAGCCCTTCACGATCTCGTCGTTGGGGACCTCCTTGCCTTCCTTGCTGCAGAACTTCTTGTAGACGATGCGCGCTCGATCCTTGCGGTGGAGCATGCGGAACGACACGCGCTCCGACGCTTCCACCGCCGAATGCAGCGCGACCGGAATCGAGATCAGACCGAACGTGATGTGTCCGTTCCAGATGGGTCGCACGAATTTCCCCTTTCGAAGCGTCGGGACTAGACCGCGGCACAGTCGGGATGCCCGCAGGGGCAGCCCTTGGCGGAAGCCGGGCCCTGGAGAGTCGCGTCCGCGCAGCGCTCGCTGCAGTAGTTCTTGCCGTCGCGCTCGATCGTCGCGTCGTTGCAGCGGCAGCCGTTATGAGCACAGTTCATGAGTTCACCTCCCGAATACGAACGAGCAATTTGCCTGCCACGCGCCCACCGTGACGAGCGCCGGCACGCATCCTGCAAGATCTTGAGGCGCGGGCAATTGGGCCCGTATCAAGGCGTATCCAGGGAGGAAAGTCATGTCGAGCGAATACGACAAGAAGAACGAGCCCGGACAGGGCCAGCGCGACGACAAGTTGCCGGGCGGCCGGCAGGGTCAGAACCCGCAGGGCGGCCGCGAGGGCAGCGAGCCGGAGAACCCGCGTGAGGGTCAGGGCGGCTCTCAGACCCCGGGCGGCGCGCAGCGCAAGCCGGGCCAGTCGGGCGAGCCCGAGACGGAATAAGCATCGGCAGCCCCGGCGGACTTTCCGCCGGGGCTTTCTTCACTTCACGACGACGCACATTCGATTGGCCGAACCGCATGAGCCGGTCCTGCTCCGACCCGGGCCGGACCTCGCATGGTTTTTCGCGAAGGTGGAGGCCGCCCGCCGGCGAGCGATCCTGATTGACTATGACGGAACGCTCGCGCCCTTCGCCGAGGACCGGCGCCAGGCCGAGCCCTATCCGGGGATGCGCTCCGCTCTCGTCGAGCTCGCTCTCGCGCCGAATCCCACAGCGATCTGGATCGTGAGCGGGAGGGGCGTGAGCGATCTCGCGCGGCTCGCGCGGCTCGAGCATGTCGCCGACCTCTGGGGCTCCCACGGCCTCGAACGTCAAACGCGCCAGGGTTGCTGGGCCGGTCCGGCTCCCGAGCGAGACTCCTCGATCTTCCTCGACGAGGTCAGCGGCGCGCTCTGCCGCGAAGGCGCCGGAGCCCTGCTGGAGCGCAAACTCTACGGGCTTGCGATTCACTGGCGCGGAGCGGATCCCGGGCTCTACGCCACGGCGAGCGAAATGCTCGCGCGCCGCTTCGCTCCGGCGGCCGTGGACCATGGCCTCGAGCTCCTGCCCTTCGACGGAGGGCTCGAGCTCCGGCCGAAGGCGTTCCACAAAGGAATGGTCGTCGACCGCGCGTTCGCCGAGCTCGGCACCGACGCGGCGATCGCGTATCTCGGCGACGATCGGACCGACGAGGATGCGTTCGAGGCTCTGCGCGGCCGCGGCCTGCCCGTGCTCGTGCGACCCGAGCCTCGCCCCACTCGCGCCGCGGCCTGGCTCCAGCCTCCCGGGGAAGTCCTCGCCTTCCTCGGTGAGTGGAATGCCGCTTGCTCGCCGTCTTCGTCATGAGCCTGGTCGTCGTCTCCAATCGGCTTCCGTTCACCGCGGTCCGCGGAGAGAACGGAGAGTGGCAGGTCGAGCCCGGCTCGGGCGGCCTGGTCACGGCGCTGCGGCCGGTGCTCGGCAACCGCGGGGGGCGATGGATCGGCTGGTCGGGAGCCACCGAGGAGGAGCTCCCGGACGCCCGCGCGCTGTTCGAGGACTCGCAGCATCGCTTCGGCTACGAGCTTCTCCCGGTGCCGCTCACGGCGGCGGAGCGGGACGGCTTCTACGCCGGCTTCTCGAACGAGATCGTCTGGCCGCTGTTCCACGACCTGATTCCTCTGGCCAACTTCGACCCGTCGTACTGGGCGGCGTACGAGACCGTGAACGAGCGGTTCGCCGACACGATCCTGGGGGTCGCGGCGCCGGACGATCTCGTCTGGGTCCACGATTACCACCTCATGCGGGTGGCCACGGCGCTCGCGGCCCGGAAGGCTTCTCTACGGACGGCGTTCTTCCTCCACATCCCGTTTCCGCCCCTGGACGTGTTCGTCAAGCTGCCCTGGCGCTTCCAGGTGCTCCACTCGCTCCTCGACTTCGACCTCGTCGGGTTCCAGACCGTCCGGGACCGCCGGAACTTCGTTCAGTGCGTCCGTCTGCTCCTTCCCGAGGTGAAAGTCTCGGGTCGCGGCGCCGTCTGGACGCTGCGGTTCGGGGAGCGCGAGCTGCGGGTCGGCGCGTTTGCGATCTCGGTGGACTCCGCCGAGTTCGAGCGGCGGGCGGGGCGAGGGCGAGGTCGCGGCGCTCGCGCAGGAGATTCGCGAGCGCGAGCCGGGCCGCAAGCTCGTCCTCGGGATCGACCGGTTGGACTACACGAAGGGCGTGCCGCAGAAACTCGAGGCGTTCCGCACGCTCCTGCGCCGGCATCCCGAGATGCAGGGTCAGGTGACCCTGATCCAGATCGTCGTTCCGAGCCGCGAGGAGATCCCGCGGTACCAGGAGCACAAGACGCTCGTGGACCGTCTCGTCGGCGAGATCAACGGCGAGTTCACGCGCGGGAGCTGGGCGCCGATCCGGTATGTGCATCGGAGCCTGGAGGGCGAGCGGCTCTCCGCGTACTATCGGGCCGCCGACGTGGCTCTCGTCACTCCTCTGAAGGACGGCATGAACCTGGTGTCCAAGGAGTACTGCGCCTCCCACATCGAGGGCGACGGCGTCCTCGTCCTCTCCGAGTTCGCCGGGGCCGCGGCCGAGCTGCAGGGAGGCGCCCTGCTCGTCAATCCCTACGACGTCGAGGGAGTCGCCGAGACGCTGCGCACGGCGCTGACCATGCCTGAAGGCGCGCGCCGGTCTCGCTTCCGCCGGCTCCGGCGCACGGTGCGCGAGCGCGACATCTACCGGTGGCTCGACACCTTTCTTCGGGCCGCGGCGGACCACGAGCTCGCCGACTATCCCCTCGTCGCGGACTACCAGCCGGCCGCGGCCGCGAGATAGAGGACCGCCGGATGAGTTACCCGCCCATCGAGCACCACGGCGTCATCGGCGACCTCCACACGGTCGCGCTGGTGGCCCTGGACGGGACGATCGACTGGCTCTGCCTTCCGCATTTCGACTCGCCCAGCATCTTCGGCTCGATCCTCGACGACACCCGCGGAGGATCCTTCCGGATCACCGCCACCTCCGACGCCCTCCGCCGCCGCCAGATGTACCTGCCCGACTCGAACGTCCTGGTCACCCGGTTCCTCACGCCCGAAGGTGTCGGGGAGGTCGTGGACTTCATGCCCATCCATCTGGAGCCGCGGCCCAAGAGGAAGGAGGAGCACCAGATCGTGCGGATCGTCCGGGGGATCCGCGGCGAGCTCCCGTTCCGCCTGGATTGCGATCCGGCGTTCGACTACGGCCGGGAGCGCGGCAAGCCCGAGGCGACCGGGTCGGGGTGCCGCTTCGTCGCCGGTGCCTTCTGCGTGGACCTCGCGACGCCCCTGCCACTGACGCTCGGCGAGCACTCGGCGTCCGCGGAGTTCGTCCTGCGCGAAGGCCAGGAGATTCCGGTGTTGCTCGCTCAGTCGTCCGAGGCCCCTCCGACGCTGGACGGCCTCGCCGAGCGGTGCAACCGGGAATTTCGCCGCACGCTGCGCTACTGGCAGGAGTGGATCTCGCGGAGCCACTACCAGGGCCGATGGCGCGAGATGGTCAAGCGTTCCTGCCTGGCGCTGAAGCTCATGACGTTTCACCCCACGGGGGCCATCATCGCGGCGCCCACGATGAGCCTGCCCGAAAAGATCGGAGGCCCGCGCAACTGGGACTACCGATACACCTGGGTGCGGGATGCCGCCTTCACCGTCTACGCCTTCCTGCGCGTGGGCTTTACGGACGAAGCCCGCCACTACATCGAGTTCCTGGAGCGGCGCTTTCGCGATCTGGGCGGCGACGCGAGCCTGCAGGTGCTCTACGGCGTGGACGGGCGCACGGAGCTGCCCGAGACGATCCTCGAGCATCTCGAGGGATACAAGGGCTCCCGCCCGGTGCGCGCCGGCAACGACGCCTCTCGCCAGTTCCAGCTGGACATCGTGGGCGATCTGATGGACGCGGTCTATCTGTACAACAAGTACTGCGAGCCCGCTTCGCACGAGCTCTGGATGACGATGCGCCGGCTGGCCGACTGGGTGTGCGAGAAGTGGCGCGAGCCCGACGAGGGCATCTGGGAGGTCCGCGGCGGCCGGCAGCAGTTCACGTTTTCGAAGCTGATGTGCTGGGTCGCCCTGGACCGGGCGCTGCGGCTGGCCGCGCAGCGGAGCTTTCCGGCGGACGTGCCGCGCTGGACCGCGGCCCGCGACGAGATCTACGCGACGATCATGGAGCGGGGGTTTTCGCGCAAGAAGAATTCCTTCGTGCAGCGGCTCGATGGGGAGGTCCTGGACGCCTCCATGCTGCTCGCGCCGCTCGTGCACTTCGTCGCGCCTTCGGATCCGCGGATGCTCGGGACCCTCGATGCGATCCAGCGCGAGCTCGAGAGCGATCACCTCGTTCGCCGCTACGATCCCCGCGTCGCTCCCGACGGCGTCGACGGAGAGGAGGGCACGTTCTCCACCTGCACGTTCTGGCTGGCCGAGGCCCTGGCCCGCGCGGGCCGTCTGGACGAAGCCCGTCTGACCTTCGACAAGATGCTGGGCTACGCCAATCACCTCGGTCTCTATTCCGAGGAGATCGACCTCACCGGCGAGGCCCTGGGGAATTTTCCGCAGGCCCTGACGCACCTGGCGCTGATCTCGGCGGCCGTGAACATCAGCCATGCCCTCGACGGGCGGCCTGCTCCCCGGCAGGGCCTTTCCGCCGAGGACTAGGGGAGGGGTCCCGAGCCGGCACGGGGGTTGCAGCGGGGAGCCGCGGGCCCGGCGACGGGTCCCTTCAGGAGGAAAGCGCAATGAAGAGGACGCTCACCATGGTTGGTTTTCTGATCGCGGGGACCGCTGCGCTCGCGCTCGGATGCCAAAAACGCGAAACCACGACGACGACGACGGAGACTTCCACCACCAGCGAGGCTCCCTCGTCCACGGGTACCCCGCAGCCCATGACCGAAACGACGACGACCACCTCGACGGTCGACTCTCCCACGCCCGTTCCGTAAGCTTTCGGGCGGGGCGGCGCCGACGCGCCGACGCGCCGAGCTCGACCGTTCCCAGTTTCCGCCGAGCGGCACGCGCCCCAGGGCGCGTCCGCCCGGCTTCCTTCTCCTCTCGGTTCCCCGAGTCAGGTTCCCGTCTTCGCGTGAGGGGCCTCGACTTCCTTGGATTGGGGAGACCCCTTCTGCCGCAGGAAGATCGAGAGCACGATGAGGGTTCCGACGGCGAGGAACTCGCTCTGCCAGTTCTGAAAGGACTCGAACCAGAACTGCGCCGTTCCCGCGTACTCGAGCCTCCCGACGGGTCTCTCGCCATGCCGGGCGCGCTCGCGATTCGCATGGTCCGCGCCTCCGAGCGCATGGAGCCCGAAAGAGAGCGCAAAGAGAAAGGCGAGGGCGATGGTCAGAGAATTCTCGTAGACCTTCTCGATCCAGCCGCCCCGGCGGACCGGCCAGGGCGAATCCTTCCTGCGCTTCGGTTTCTGAGCCTCGGTCTTCTCCTCGAGCGGCTTCGACTCCGATGAGCCCTTCTGTTTCAGTGCGATCGTCAGGACGACGAAGGCCGCCATCTGGAGAAACTCGCTCTCCCAATTCTCGAACACCGACTCGATGAAGTGCCCGGATCCCAGGTACGCCGCGTAACCGATCGGCCGCTCTCCGTGCTCCGCGGCGTCGCCGTTGTAGACCCGCAGCCCCGTCAGGCTCTGCGCGACGAGGAAAACGAGAAAGAGGCCGAACAGGGCGAGCGAGAGACCGTTCTCGCGAACGAATCGCCGCATGACCAACGGGGACTGCGAAACGCGTGCCCGAACAGGGCAGCTAAAAGATCACTTGGTGGCGCCCGCGATCGCAACGTCGAGCGAACGCACCGCGGCAAACCTGTCGGCCACGTCTTCCCAGTTCCACACCTTCCAGACCACTTCGAAGAAGTCGGTCTTCTTGTTCTGGTACTGCAGGTAGTACGCGTGCTCCCAGGCGTCGAGCACGAGGATCGGCACGCCGCCCTGCGCGAGATTGGACTGGTGGTCGTAGATCTGCGTGGTCAGGAGCTTTCCGGCGAGCGGCTCCCAGACGAGGGCGCCCCAGCCGGAGCCCATGATCGTCGAGGCCGCCTCGGTCAGCTGACGCTTCATCTTGGCGAAGCTGCCGAAGTCGTTGGCGATCGCCGGGCCAGCTCGCCCTCGGCCCCCCCGCCGCCCTTGGGCGTGAGGTTCTGCCAGAAGAGCGAGTGGAGCACGTGCCCCGAGAGGTTGAAGGCCAGCGATTTTTGAGGGCCCCAAGACGCGTGAAGTCTTCCTTGGTGCGAGCTTCGTCGAGCCTGTGA
>CAVVML010000024.1:0-43714 GCA_963749265.1 uncultured Acidobacteriota bacterium
CGGCGACGAGCGTGTTGGCGGGCTGGATGTGGCCGAAGCGCTCGCCGTGGGCGCGCGCCACGGCCTCCCAGTCGTCGAGGCGCGCCACGAACACGCGCGTGCGCACGACGTCCTCGAGCTTCGCGCCGAGCGACTGCAGCGCGCCTTCGATCTTGTCGATCGCGAAGTGCGCTTGCGCGGCGGGATCCGTCCCGCCGATCGCGCGATCGCCGTGCGTGGCCGTCGTCCCCGAGACGATGCACGCGCGTGCCGCGCCGCGTCGCGCGGGAGAACCCGGCCAGCGGCTCCCATGGCGTGCCGCTCAGGCAGAGCATGCGCCCGTCGGCGCGGCGCTGCACCGCGTAGGGCGCCGGGAACGACTCCAGGTGATGGCTCAGATCGCCCGAGGCCGTCAGAAACGGCGGCTTGCGGTACTCGTCGCCGCAGTCGCCGGGAATCGGGTGTGAGCGTGGCGAGCGCCGCCTCCAGCTCCTCCCGATCTTCGGCCGGTCAGCGCGAAGCGAAAAGACGCGCAGGTTGTCGGCGATGTGCTCTCGCTCGCCGGGCCGGGCGCCGATGATGACGCCGGCCACGGCCGGCTGCTCGAGGATGTAGCGAGACTGCGACGTTGGCGATCGACACGCCGTGCCGCCGCGGCCACGCGCATCCGCGGCGCGCAGCACCCGCTGCAGGGCATCCCATCCGCCGGCGACGCGGATGAAGCGGCCGTACTTCATCTGCGACCAGGTGCCGCTGCGTTCCCAGTCGGGCTCGGGTTGGCCGAGCCACCGATTCGACAACCAGCCGCCGGCGACCGTTCCGTAGGCCAGCAGCTTCACGCCGCGCGCGCGGCACACGTCCGACAGCGCGACCGGCCGCGCGCCGATCGAGCAGCGAGAAGCAGACCTGGTTCGAGATGACCTCGATGCCGCGTGGCGAGCACCATGTTCAGATGCGCCGCGTCCACGTTGGTCAGGCCGAGGTGCGCGATCAGCCCCTCGGCATTTCAGCGCCTGCAGATGCAGCAGGCCGTCGATCCAGCTCGGATCCGCGTAGCTCCAGGCATGGAACTGCAGCAGGTCGATCCGGTCGGTGCGAAGCCGCTGCAGCGACCGCTCGACCGCCGCGCGCACGTCGCCGAGCGTCAGCGGCCCGGGCTTCGGCACCCACTTCGTGAACAGCTGCACCGGCGCGCACCGCCGGCTCCGTCGCGCAGATGGCTCGCCACGATCTCGGCCGAGCCGTAGTGATCGGCCATGTCGAACGATGGTGAAGCCGGCGTCGACGTAGGCTCGAAGCGCCGCGCGCGGTGGGCTCGGGGTCGAGCGCGCGGCCGTCGCGCTCCATGTCGGCGATCTGCCAGAGGCCGGTGAGCACGCGGGAGATGGAGAGATCCGGGCGCCAGCGCGATTCGGTCCACGGTGACCGTGCTCATGCGTCCTATCCGGGCGGAAGCGTCGCGAAGCGCGCGTCGAGGTCGACGCCCTGCCGGCGCAGCTTCTGCGTTTCGCGGCGGTAGATGACCGTGCCGGAGGCCATCACCAGAAGCCACAGCGGCGTCGACCGGAAATACCACGCGGCGACCGGCGCGGTCAGATCCCTCCAGGTGTGCACGCCGAGGAACAGCGCCAGCACGACGATGGCGGCGATGGCGAGCGGCACTTGCGCCGCGCGCGACGGGAGCACGGTGACGTCCCGCGCGAGCGCGGCATTGCGCCCGGGCAGCGTCAGCACCGACACCGCCATCAGCAGGAAGTTGACGAGCATCGAGGTCACGAGGATATCCACGCCGAGAAAGAAATCGCCGGCCAGGTGGCTGCCGAGGATGCCGAGCGTGGCCATGACCGCGCTCGCCAGGATCGCCACGTGCGGCGTGCGAAAGCGCGGGTGCACCGCCGCGATCCGGCGCGGGAAGATCCCGTCCTCGGCCCACGCAAACATCAGGCGCGAGACCGCGAGCAGCATCGCCGGCAGATCCTTGATCAGCGCGACGGCCGCAGCCGACACGATCACGACCGTCCACGCCGGCGGCAGGAGATACCCGAGAAGACCCGGGGCTGTCAGGTCGCGCTGCTGGGCTTCCGCGGCGATGAACTGCCACGGCACGGCGTGATACACCGCGCCGGTGAAGAGCATGTAGAAGAGGCCGACCGACACGACGGCGATGCCGATGGCGAGCGGCAGATTGCGTCCCGGATGCTTGGCCTCGCCCCCCGCCTGCGCGATCGAATCGAAGCCGATGAACGAGGCAAACATCAGCGCGGACGCCGGCAGCAGGACCGCCAGCGTGAGCGGCGGGCGCTTCGGCGGCGGCCACCGCGCGGCCCTCGCGCGCCTGCAGCGCCGCGGCAAACGCATCATGGTCGAAGGAGAACCCGGCGACGATCACCACGCCGCCGAGGATGAACGTCAGGAACATCAGCGGAACGATCAGGCGTTCGTAGGCTTTCACGCCGCGGACGTTCACGAACACCGCCGCCCAGAGGAACGCGAGGGAGATCGTCAGCCGGATCGGTCCGGTCTCCAGCGTGGCCGCCACCGCCGTCGATCCCGCGGCCACGGCGATGTCGCGCAGGAACGGAACGATGAGGTAGGAGACCACGCCGATCGCCACGCACAGGGAGAACCACTGCGAGAACGAGGCGACGAAGCCGAGGTAGGGACTGAGCCCGCGGCTCGCGTACACGTAGCTGCCGCCGGCGCGCGGCATCGCCGAGGCCAGCACCGCGTACGCCAGGCCCGCCAGCACGGCCGGCAGGGCCGCGAAGATGAAGGCGCGCAGCACGTTCGGACCGATGCCGGGCACGTGACGCTGGATCATGAACGGGATGACGTTGATGCCCGCGCCGATCATGGAGCAGACACCCGTGGCCACCAGGCCGAGCAGCCCCATCTCGCGAGCCAGTCCCGATTTCGGAGGTGCGGCCGGGGCTGGAGCTTGCGGGATCGCCATATCGTGGCGCTTCTGTATCACGTGACGGCCGAGCGGGCATGCCCGCTCTCACTCGAAGCGCGGAGGGAAGTTTGGAGCGGACAACCCCGGAACGAGCTCTTCAGGTCCGCCCCCGCCGTGGGCGGGCTCTCCCCTCATGAGGGCTGGGTCGGAGGCCGAGGCGGGTATCCGAACAGCTCGAAGTCTCTCGCATAGAAGTCCCGGACGCGCCGCTCGACCGCGTCGCTGGAGTAGTAGTCTCCGAGTGTCCCGTGCTTTTCAATGGTTGGATTCAGGCGTCCCAGTTGCGCCTGGATGCCGAGTCGGTCACACACCGTGGCGAAATCGACGTCGATACGCTCGACGCGCCCGACAAAATCCATCACGAGCCGGCCGCCCAGCTCCAGGAACTCGTGCTGGGGGCGAAAATGCGACTGCGGCCGCTGCGGGCGCGGCTTCAGCCACCGCAGCACGAAATCCGCGAAATCGACGTAATTGCTGAGGACCTCATCTCGGAAACGCTGATCGGTGGGCCATGCGGGATGGCCGCCGTTCCTGAGGAACTCGTACGCCGAGACCAGCCGCGTGTACGGATTGCGGACGAACGTGAACTTGAAATACCGCCAGAAGTCCCGGCCGAACACCACTCGATAGTCGCGCGCCGCGGCGTGTCCACCGGCGAGGTTGCCGAAGAGGGCCATGGCCACGCTGATCCCCGCCGCCTTCGGTATGTGCACGAAGATGCAGCGGTGTTCGTCGAAGCCCTTCAGGGAATACGTGACGGCGTTGGCTCCCTCACCCACGTTTTGGACCTTTCGACGCCTGGCCTGATGCTTCCGGTGATCGATCCAGTGCCACAGAGCACACTGCTGCTCTTCCGGCAAGCGATCGATGATCCGTGTCATGACCGGTCTCAGGCGTGCCCGCATCACGTCACCACCGTACCATTGGCGAAGAGCGCGGCAAAGCCGCGGAAGTCGTGTCGGGCGATGCTCAAAATTCATCTTCGCGGCTCGTCAGCTCTGCCCGTCGGGCGCGCGTCGCAAGATGTGGACCAGGTCGTAGCTCTTCCAGGCTTCGCGAGGCTCCGGTCGAGGACTTGAGTGGAGCGGGCAACCGGGATCGAACCGGCGAAATTCAGCTGCGCTCTGCGAGTAGAGAGGGTCGATCACACGGCCAAGGCCGAGCGTATGATCGGCCTTGCCTTCAGAGACGTTGAGCCGATGCTGATCACTGCCCTTCCCCTCCTGATCCTCGGAAGGCGGCACCCTCACCCGCCCCCGCCCTCCCGTGTTCGCAACGTGACACGGTGTGTCTCATGAGCTCGGTGGGACAGTTTCTCGTCGAGATCGCCGTACTGCTGCTGCTGGGCGCGCTCGGAGAATTCATTTTTGGCAAGACCGGGATTCCGGACGTCATCTGGTTGGTGCTGGCCGGCATCATCGCCGGACCGGTGCTCCAAATCGTGCCCCCAACCGCGCTGAAACCGAGCATTCCGTTCGTCGGGGCGATCTCGCTGGTTGTCATCCTTTCCAGCGGGGCCCTGAAGATGAAGTTCGCGGATGTCGCCTCGGCGGCACCGCGAGCTCTTCTTCTGGCCGTGTTGGGGTTTCTCTTCTCCGTGCTCGCCGTTGTCTTGTTTTTCTTCTGCGCGACCCAGTTGGGCCTCGTGAAGCCGGCCAGCCTGTTGGGGTGGATCTTGTGTGGGGCGATCGTGGGCGGGGCGAGCTCCCTCGTGATCACGCCCACGCTCACCGGTGGCGGAGTGGATACCGGCGTCGCATCGCGTGCTGGAGGTCGAAACGGCGGCCACCGACATCCTCTGCATCGTCGTCACCATGGTCATCATCGACTTGATGACCGGAGATGCGGTCGAGTTGAGCCGCCCATTCGTTACGCTCGGCCGGGAAGTCGGGCTCGGGGCCGGATTCGGGGTCATCACCGGCATGTCCTTCATCCCGATCATGCCCCGGCTGCATGGACACCCGCACAATTACACCGTGTTCCTGGCGATGATGCTCGTCCTTTACGGCCTGACGGATTACGCGAACGGCAACGGTGCCGTAGCGGTGTTGATTTGCGGCATGATCGTCGGCAACGCGAAGTCGATCATGGAACGCTTCGGCCGGGGCGCCGGGGAATACGACTGGGCGCAAGACGCAAATGCCGAAACGATCCGGGGCAACATGATCTTCATCATCAAGTCGTTTTTTTTCACGCTCATCGGCCTGATGTTCCCCATCTCGCCGCGCCTGATCGCGCTGGGTGCCGTGGCGGCCGTGCTGCTGCTTCTGTTCCGAATTCCCGCGGTACGGCTGTCCTTGAGAGGCACGGGGTTGAGCCCGCGACAGTTGCGGATGGTGGATATCGCGATACCGCGCGGCATCGCGGCCGGCGTGCTTTCCGCGCTGCCGCTTCAGTATGGCGTCCCGGGGGCGGAGAACCTAACGCCGGGAGTCTTCTCTCTGATTGTCTTCAGCATCATTCTCTTCACCGTCGGCTTTGCAGTCGTGAAACGCGGCAACGATCCTGCCACGCAGGCAAATTAGCCTGCCGTTGTCACTGACCTCGCCCACCGGCGCAGACCCTGACGGCCTAACGTTGGGTCAAGATTGGAGCGGGCAACCGGGATCGAACCGCTGTGACCTAGGACTTCACGGGCCCGAGGTATTTGTCGAGCCAGTCGAGGGTCTCGCGGATGAACTCCTTGCGGGGCACGGCATGCCCGGACTCGTGGACGATGTGACGCTTGTCCTTCTCCGGCGTCCCCAAGAGACGGAAGAGCGGAATCTGGGAGGACTCGACCGGAAAGAAATGGTCGTAGCGTCCATTGGACATCAGAACGGGGATCCTGACGCGGGGGACGAAGTTGAACATGTCGGCCTCGGGAAGAGCGTGCTGGAACTCGAGGCCTCCGGCATGGAGAACGGCGGTCCGGAAACGGCTTTCGACGGCGAGGATCGCCGGCGCCATGGCGCCTCCCCAGCTCAGGCCCACGTAGGCGAGGCTCCGAGAGTCGATGTCCTTCCGGGTCTCCAGATAGTCGATCGAGCGGCCGACGTCTTTGGACCAGGCGATGACGTGATCCCGCCAGAACGCCGAAGGATCCGGATAGTCGGACTTCAGCTCGTCCCGCCTCTCCCACGTGCCCTTGTAGACGGGGCAGATGAACGCCCGCCCGCTCTTGGGAATGAAGTCGGCATAGACGGAAAGAGTGAACTTGTCCGTGTGAATGGCGCCCGAGCCCGGGAAGTCGACGACCGTCTGGTAGGGGGGCGACGCGTTCCTGGGAAGAAACAAATAGGCGATGACGCGCTCCCCGCCGTACGCGGCGTTGAAGCTGACCTTCTCCCGAGTCCAGTCCTCGGTGGTCTCCGTCTCCTCGACCCGCGCGGCGAGGTCGCCCTTGTCGTAGGCGTAGAGACCCTTGATACGCGGCGAAGACCTCGTCGGAGACGGGTTTCTCCTTGGAGAAGTCTCGGAACGGGATCTCGATCGAGCCCGCCGCCGCCGCGGGGGCGGGCGACGTGGAGCTTGACGCAGCGGAACCCGTAGTTCGATCGGCGGTCCCAGGGGGACTGCGCGTCCCGGCGTCGATGAACATGTAGGGCGGCTCTCCGAAACCGCCGCCCAGGATGTAGCGCTTGCCGTCGCCGCTCTGGTTCGAGCACCACTCCTTGACGTTGCCGGCCATGTCGGTCGTGCCGAAGCCGCTCGAGCGCGCCGTCGCCTCCGGCGGGCCACGGTCCCTGAGCCTTGAAAAGTTGCTGCCGCGGCACGATCAGTGACTGCGGCTCTCGTCTGCGCCGCGTGGCTCCAGTGATAGATCGTCGGGAGGCTCTTGCCGGCGAACTCCGCATACGCCGCGGCCTCGTACCAGCTCACACCCGCGACCGGCTGCTCCTCCGTGCCTCTGGGGATAGGTGCCGAGCTCCCAGACCGCCGGACCGGGACGGCCGGTCGCATCCCGGAAGCGCGCCACGGCCTCGGTCCACGACAGCGTGCGCCCGTTCTCGACGAGCGGCTGCTTCCAGAAGTCCGGCCTGGAGTAGCCGCCGGCCTCGACGAACTTCCTGTACTCCGCGTTGGTGACCTCGTGCCGGTCGATCCAATAGTCCTCGAGCGCCACGTCCGGGAGGTGGTCGAGTCCGGGCATCGCCAACGCGATCGACCCTCCCGGGACTCGGACCATGTCCTTCGGGGCGTCTTTGGCCGGCGCGAGCCGACAGACGATCTCCCGCTCACTCGGGATGTTGTAGATCCAGGTCGGCGCAATCTGATACGCGGTCTCGAACCCCGCCTTCTCCAATGCGCCAGAAATAGAAGCCCTTCGGAACGCGGACCTTGAGAAGCGGAGTTCTGCCGAGACTCTGCCAGTCTCGCGCGCCGCCACCGTACGACCGATAGCCGACGTCGGCCCCGGGCGGGTCGCTCGCGACCGACACCTCCATCGTGGCTTCCGTCCAGAGCTTCTCCAGCGCCGGGTCTCGCGGAAGCACGCCGCGCGCCTCTTGCGTCAGAGCGGCGGCTTTCGCGAAGTCCTCCGCGGCCACCAACCGCGCGATCTCGGGCGTGGCGGTCTCGCGGGCCCACCTCGCGCGGCTCGAGCGGTGCCACAGCCATGCGCCGAGCGCCGCGACGATCAGCGCCACGGCCCCCAGGAGCCACACGGCCTTCTTCGAGAGCCGCCGTCCCCGGGCCGGCGCCAGCTCGTTCTCGATGGCCTCGAGCTCCGTGCCCAGCTCCGGCGGCGCTCGCGAAGCGCCGAGCCGGGTCCTTTTCCAGCAGCCGCAGGATCACCGCCTTCTGGTGTTCCGGCGCCGCGATCTCGCCCCACGGCCGCGGCGCCTTGTCGCAGGATCGCGTCCGAGACCGCGACGGCCGTGCCGCCGGAGAACGGCAAACGGCCCGTCAGCATCTCGTACATCACGACGCCCAGCGCGAGAGATCGCTGCGCGCGTCGACCGGCTTGCCGAGGAGCTGCTCGGGCGACATGTACGTCAGCGTTCCTGAGCGCCATCCCCTCGCGAGTCAGCTCCGGTCCCGAGCCGCCGCCGGCCGGTCCGGGCACTGCTGCTTGGCCAGCCCGAAGTCCAGGACCTTCACTTCGTTTCGGGGGGTCAGGATGATGTTGCCGCTCTTGACGTCGCGATGCAGGATTCCCGCTTGGGCGCGCCTCGCCCAGCGCGGCGGTGATCTGGCGGGCGATGGAGACCACCTGCAGCGGTGGCAGGGGGCCCTTCGAGAGAACCTCGTGGCGTAGTCCGCCCCTCCACGAGCTCCATCACGATCAGATTTCGCCTGGCCACCTCCATCAGGTCGTGGACGGTGCAAATGTTGGGATGGTTCAAGGCGGGACGCGGCCGTCGCCTCGCGCCGGAACCGCTCGCGCCGGTCGGCGTCCAGAGCGAACTCCTCGGGCAGGACCTTGATCGCCACCATCCGCTCGAGTGGAGCTGACCGGGACCGGTAGACCTCGTCGAATCACCGGCGCCGAGAAGCTCAGGATCTCGAAGTGAACGAGCGCCTGCCGACTCCACGGAAGGCGCGCCCGGCCGGCGGGCCCCGGACGCCGGCATCGTGGTCGCCACCGACAGCTCGCGGGATAAGGTCGGAGCCGTCGCTCGCCCAGGAGCCGGCATCAGCCGGTTTCGCCGAATCCTCGTCAGGGGAGGTGATGCTTCTCGGAAATCTCAGTACGGGAACGGTCGCGACTGGTCCGGCATTCGACGCTCGAACCACGCGCGATCGTTCGGGCTCGAGATTGGAGCGGGCAACCGGGATCGAACGGGCGACATCCAGCTCGGGACACAGATGAGAAGGCACTTTGCGATGCTTTGTGATGGACCTTCACCGTGAGTCACGGACTCAACTGAAACCAGTGCTGGCAGTGGCGATTCGCGAATTGCCATCTTTCGATAGAGTCCGATGGTTTCCTACCGAGTATCATCCTTCGAGTACACCGTGACTGCACGACCCCCGAGGTCCCGTCAGCCTGCGGGGCTCGTGGCGGTGCGGGAGACGGGCCTGATGTGGGCGAACATGCTGCGGGCGTTCCAGGTTGGGAAGGCTCTGACCAGCGACGGGGAGCCGTCGAGTTGGATGCGGCCCTCGCGGGTGGCCTGGGCCCAGGTGAGCTGGCCGGCGTGCCATTTGACGAAGGCTTCGGCTTCCGCCGTGATGTAGAGGTCCTCGTCGAGGCCGGGGTACGTCTTGCAGATCTCGGTGTCTCCGAGCTCGATGAGCAGCCAATAGCGCTCACGGCGCGGGCGGCCGGTGAAGTCGAAGCGGATGACGACGCGTCGATCCGGGAGCCGGTCTCGGCGGAGCGCGTTGCACATCGACCACAGGGCCACAAAGGGGTCGAGGTTCTCGGGGGCGATCTCGAGCCAACGCGCACCCCACTCGCCGAGCGACTGGCAGACCGTGAAGAGGTCGTGGCCCGCAGACGTGAGCTCGTAGTGGTGCCCGCGCCCGTCGGGCTTGGGTGCCGACTCGACGACACCGAGCCGTTCGAGCTGCTTGAGCCGCTGTGAGAGCAGGGTACGGGAGAGTCCGGGCGCGCCCTCCAGGATCTCACTGAAGCTTCCGCAGCCAAGGTACAGGTTGCGGATGATCAGCGGTGTCCAGCGCTCGGCGAAGATCTCGGCGCCACGGGCGATGGGGCAGTACTGGCCGTACGTCCTCACGACGCCAGTCTTGCGCACCCGCCTTCGGTTGTGAAGTCCAGATTCTTGACTTCACGGCCGCGGTCCGCGGTGGTCCGATGGGCCATCGAGAGAGGAGGACACGATGACGACACCGACGACCGCGGAAGTCGGCCACGGAGGCAAGGAGCCAACCGTCGTGGAGATCGACGGGTTCCGAGGCCAGCTGATCAGTGCCGACCACGCCGACTACGACATCGCCCGTGCAGTCTGGAACGGTGCCATCGACCGGCGCCCGCGCCTGATCGCCCGATGCATCGGGGCCGCCGACGTGGTCGCGGCCGTGCGTTTCGCCCGCGACCACGATCTGGAGATCGCCATACGGGGCGGAGGCCACAACGTGGCGGGCACCGCCGTTTGCGACGACGGGATCGTCATCGACCTCTCGGCGATGCGGGCCGTGCGGGTCGATCCCGCCGACCGCAGGGCCTGGGTGCAGGGTGGTGCGCTGTGGGGCGACGTCGACCACGAGACGCAGGCGCACGGTCTGGCCACCACCGGCGGAATCGTGAGCCACACCGGAGTCGCCGGGCTCACCCTCGGCGGTGGCGTCGGCTGGCTGATGCGCAAGCACGGCCTCACGGTCGACAACCTCCTCGCCGTCGACGTCGTGACGGCCGACGGCGAGCTGCTGCGGGCGTCCGAGGACGAGCACCCCGACCTGTTCTGGGCGTTGCGAGGCGGCGGCGGCAACTTCGGCGTGGTCACCTCGTTCGAGTTCCGCCTCCACTCCGTCGGGCCCACCGTCCTGGCCGGGCCCATCCTCTGGGACGCGACCGACGCCGGGGAGGTCCTCCGCTTCTACCGCGACTTCGTCCGCGACGCTCCCGACGAGCTCGGCACGGTCGTGAGGTTCGGCGCCGCGCCGCCGCTACCGGTCATCCCCGAGGATCTGCACTGGCGCCCGGTGGTGATGGTCGGTACCTGCTACGCCGGGCCGATCGAGGACGGTGAGCAGGTGCTCCGCCCGCTCCGCGCATCCCGGACTCCCCTCCTCGACCTGGTCGGGCCCACGCCGTACGTGGGATTCCAGAGCGCGCTCGACTCGACCGTCGTCCACGGTTGGAACTACTACTGGAAGTCCACCCACCTCCCCGAGCTCCGCGACGACCTCATCGACGTGATCGCCGAGCACGCGTTCTCCTGCTCGTCGCCGCGGTCGTACGTGGCGATGTTCCATCTGAAGGGGGCGGTGAGCCGGGTGGCCGAGGGCGGGACGGCGTTCGGGAACCGGCAGGCGTCGCACGCGATCACCCTCGATGGTGTGTGGCGGCCCGGCGAGGATTTCGGCGACCGGGACACCGCCTGGGCGAGGGGGTTCTTCGCCGCCCTCGGCCGCTTCCGCGAAGGCGTGTACGTCAACTTCCTCGGCGGCGACGAAGACCCCGACCGGGTCCGCGAGGCGTACGGCGACTCCGTCTACGACCGGCTGGTGGACGTGAAGACCACGTACGACCCCGACAACGTCTTCCACCACAACCAGAACATCCGACCGCGGTGAGTGCGTTGAGTGATTGTGTGGGTGGTTCCGATCGCGCGAGCGACGCTTGATCCGTGTGGGGTAGCTACTCTCGCCACCACGGCCGATCCACGTCCCGGGGCGCCGTGGCGGCGACGTAGCCGGCCATCATCTTCAGTCGCTCTTCGAGGGGTAAGGGCCCCGCCCAGCAATGCGGCTCGCGGGGTCCGTAGGTGATCGATCCGCCCCAGGGAGGCGAGGTCGTCGTCTTGAGGTAGTCCTCGAGAAGGTAAACCGCGTTGTTCAGGTAGTAGGTATCCATGTCTCCGGTCCAGATGTGAATCTTGCCGGCGAGCTTCGGCCCGACCTCTTTCCAGTTTCGCTGGAGGTACGCGTTGAGGTCCGTGTGCTCTTTCCAGTACGCGGCGACACCGTGGTCGATGTCTCCCGTCGCCGGATCGAAGAGCGGCTGGAAATAGCCATTCGCTCCGAGTGGTCCGTAGACGGCCTGCCAGCAGTCCCAGTCTTCGCCGGAACGCCCACCCGAGCCCATGGCCTGTTCGTACTTCAGCTGTTCGCGCATGGTCGAGAGGACCAGGCCGTCCGGCTGGCGCTCGCCAGGGATCGGCGTCTTGCGCCAGTCGTCTTTGCGGAACCAGGCGTTGTCCCAGTCGTAGATGTTGACCATTTCGAAATAGTGGAAATCGACCGGATCCGGGCAATAGGAGAACGTGCCGCCAAAATAGTCCGGGTAGAAGATCTGGAGCGCGAGCGACTCCCATCCCCCCGTCGAGCCGCCGGAAAGTATCCGCGCCCAGGGCTGAGGAATCGCGCGGAAATGGGTCTCGATGTAGGGAATGAGCTCCTGCGTGATGGCCTGGCCGTAGGGGCCCATGTTGGGAGAGTCGATCGCGTAGGAATCGTCGTAGTAAGGCGTCGGATGCTGGAAGGTCACGAACAGCATCCGCGGAAACGAGCCCGACTGCCAGGCCTTCGAGAATTCCTCCGCCCGGCGAGCACGCAGTTTTTCCCGCTCGGTGGCGTCAGGCTTGGGCTCGGCGCGTTCCACGAATCCGCCCGGCGGCTGCGTGGAGAAGTGCCCCTGCTCGTAGTTGACCGGGTAGTGCACGCCGGAGTCGCGGTCGTAGTCCTTTGGCAGGAGGATCGTCGCGCCGATGAGGATGGGGCGCCCCCAGAACTTCGAAAGCAGCGGGCTCTCGAAGCGGACGTACTTGACCCACGGTGTATCTCTCGGCATCTCAATCGGAGGGATCTTCCGATCGAGAACAATCCGTATCGGCTCGTTGGAAGCCGGATCGACACGGATCTTCCTCGGCTCGCTGTAGAGGTTGCCGGGCGAGACGAGGAAAATCCTGGCCCTCCCACTGGTCCATGTGCATCTTCAGGACATGGCCGTCGGCGCGATGAAAGGTCGTGTAGACGTTCAGCATTCCCTGGACGTAGTAGTCACCTGCGGGCAGCTCTGCGAGGCGCTCGACGGGATAACCCGTGGACCGGCCGCCGATGACGGCCTGCTGGCCGGGCTTCAGCCCGTCGACATCCTCGCCGAAGAACGGCGAGGACTTGTACTGCCCGCCGGACTTGCCGAACTGGAGACGCGGCTCGGGCTCGGACTTGCGCGTCAGGATGACGAAGACGCGCCCGTCGGCGGGTTCGGCCCGGACGGTCGGTGGGAAGGAAAGCTCGAAGCGAAGCGTCGCGGTGCGCTCCTCGGCCCCGAGGGGACTGCAGAGGACGACCGCGAGAGGAAGAACCCTGATCGTCCTGAGCACGTTCGACACTGTTGTCATTTCCTTGCTCGCCCCTACCGCCGGCATTTCGAACCGGCCCGTCGTCAAGATCGCGGCAGTCGCCCCTTGAATGAAAAGTTGGAGCGGGCAACCGGGATCGAACCGGCGACATCCAGCTTGGGAAGCTGGCGTTCTACCGCTGAACTATGCCCGCATAGGGGCGGATCTTAGCGAACCGGGCCCCCGCTCACAACCGCGGGAGAAATCTCGAACGCATGGACGAGAACGGCCGCGAGCTGTCCGCGGGTCGTGGCGGCGCCCGGACAATAGAGGGCGGGGTCCGCGGAGCAGCCCGCGGAGAGGCCGCGGATCGCGAGGGCCTCGATCCACGCGGCCGCGAAGGAATCCGCAGGCACATCCGAGAACACACCGCCGGTCGCCTCGGGAGGCGTGTAGGACGCTGCGAGGAGCGCTTTCAGGAGGAGCGGGGCCATCGCGGCCCGCGTCACGGGCGCGTCCGGGCAGAACTTCCCGAAACCGCAGCCGGCGCTGATGCCACGCGATGCGAGGTCCTCGATCCAGGCCGCCGCGAAGGAGTCCCACGGCACGTCCACGAACACGCTTCCGTTCGCGAACGGCGGTTCATAGAGCGGGCCGAGTTTCGCCTTCAGGAGAAGGACCGCGAGCTGGGCACGCGAGACGGGCGCGTCGGGACAGTAGTTGCCATTTCCGCAGCCGGCCGAGACGAGGCCGCCGAGCATCCGGACAATCGCGTCGTAGTAGAGCGAGGAGGGGGGCACGTCGAGAGGGTCGGCGACCCAGGCATCCGGCAGCGTGGCATCGAGGAAGTCGCCGTTGACCACGAGGATGTCGTAGGCCGCTCCGGGAAAGAGCGCGGGTGCGACGGCCACGATCTCGGAGCTGTCGACGACAATGACACTCGAGCCGGGCGTGCCGCCGAACGACACGGAGGCTCCGGCTTGGAACGCCGATCCGAAGATATGGACGCTCGTTCCTCCGGCGGCCGGACCCGAGCCCGGGGTGGCCCCATCGAGCGAGATGATGGCCGCAGGATCGATTCGGTAGACGACCCCGCCGGCGAATTCTCCTCCGTACGCCGTGCCGTAGAGCTTGCCGTCGTTCGCGCGCACGAGACGCGCCTGCGGCGACCATCCGTCGCTTCCGTTGAACCGGTGAAGGACCTTGTACTCGCCGCTGGTATCGACGCGGAAGACCGCGCCGCGGGAGGTAAAGGGATCACCGACCTGGACGCCGTACAGGTTTCCGTTCTCGTCCTCGACCAGGCCGCCCGAAGGCGCGCTGTCGAAAGAGCCGAGCGACGTGAGGGTCCTCACTTCGCCCTGCGGGTCCAAACGAAAGACCGTGCCTCGGCCGTTTTCTCCCCCCTGGCGGGTCGTTCCAAAGAGATATCCGGCGGAGCGTTCGAGAAGAGTCCCGACGGGGCCGTGCCCCTCGGGATTGAAAGGCGCGAATTCATGCAGGACCTCGTACCCGCCGGACACGTCGACCCGGAACAGCGTTCCCGCATCCAGCGGCACTCCGACCGTCGTGCCGTAGACATGGCCGTCGGAGGCCGCGAGAAGCCCGCCGAGAGGATGACCGCCATCCTCCGCGCCGCTGAATTGGTGAAGCAGGGAGAACTGACCCGAGGAATCGACACGAAAGAGCGTCCCGTAGTCGGAGAGGCCGCCCGCATACGTCGCCCCGTAGAAGCGGCCGTCGCTTCCCTCGGCCAGGCCGTCGCTCGGAATGCCGCCGTCCAGGCCCGTGAAGGAGTGCAGCGTGGTCAGCGACCCGGAAAGATCCATCCGGAACACCGTTCCCGCCATGCCTGTTCCGCCGGTGGAGGCCGTGCCGTACAGCGCCCCGTCGCTCCCCTCGAGCAGACCGCCCTGGGGATTTCCGCCGTCGGTTGATCCGTCGAAGTCATGAATCAGAGCGAAATTGCCGACTAGATCGATGCGGTAGATCGTTCCGTAGCCGCGGTCTCCACCCGTCCAGGTTGGGCCGTAGAGGTCGCCATCGGATACCTGAACAAGTCCTCCCAACGGGAACGATCCTTCGGGCGACCCGCGGAACGAGTAGACGACCTCGAATTCGCCGGTTGTGCCCACGGCAAAGACGGTTCCGACTCCCCCATCACCGTCGCCCCACGCCGTTCCCAGCAGCTGGCCGTCGGCTTCGATCAGCGTGCCGTAGGGCCATTTGCCGTCGGCAAACGTCAATCCATGCACGATCTCGAAGGTCCCGGCGGCATCGATGCGAAAGACCGTTCCTTGCCCGGCAGGGCCTCCCACTATCGTGGTCCCGTAGAGACTGTCGTCGGACGTCCGAAGGAGAGCCAGCGCCGGAGCCGATCCGCCTGCGTCCCCTGTGAACTCATGGAGCGTCGACAGAGTCCCGGAGGGATCGATGCGAAACACCGTGCCGTGGCCGAACGCGCCTCCGGCCGAAGTGCCGTACAAGACTCCGCCGTCGCCTTCGACGAGCGCGCCCGCGAAAGATCCCTCGCCCTCCGCGAGGCTGTGGACGACGGACACGTTGCCGGAAAGATCGGACTTGAACACACTGCCCAATGAGTTGGCTCCGCCCTGAGACGTCGTTCCATACAGGAACCCGTCGCTCGCGGCGAGGAGCGGTCCCGTCGGACCGCCACCTTCCGGTTCTCCGAACCGATGCAGGACCGTGACGACGCCGTCCGTGTCCATGCGGAACAACGTGCCGATGTTGGGGCCTCCTCCTCCGTTCCTCGCGACACCGTAGAACGCACCACCGACTTCGATGAGCGTGCCGAGCTGGGCGCCTTCAGTCCCGTAGTCGAAAGCGTGCAGCAATTCGAAATCACCCGCTTCGTCCACTCGGTAGATGCCGCCGGAGCTGGGTCGGTACCCCGCAATGCCGTAGAAGCGGCCGTCGCTCGCCGCGAGGACCCGCGTGTCGAGGAACTCGACGCCATCCGACGGCGTCGCGGCATGGAGCTCGGAGTATGCATAGCCGCCGAGTCCGTCGGGGGTCAGGACGTAGATCGAGCCCAGCCCATAGAGACCACCCCAGGAGAGCGTTCCGTAGAGTTTTCCGTCGGAAGCGGGGGTCAGGCCGGCGTGGGGACCGCCGGCGCGGCCCGAAAAGGAATGCAGGATGCTGAAGGTCTGCGCCGCGCCAGGAGCGGCGAGGAACACGAACACGAGAAGGACTGTGAAGCGCAGGATGCAGGTCGCCGCGACGCTGCGCGCCGCGACGTGCCGGAATTGCACGAGTTGCGGGAAGTGCACGCTGTCAGTGTATACGGACCGCACCGATCGAGCGTCACTTCGCGAGAGGCGGCTTCTCCATCGCCAGAGATTCGATCTCCTTGAGGATCGCGTCGACGAGCGCCTCGGTCACGATCCGGCCCTTCTCTTTCGTCGCGAGCGTGGCGTCGCCGAAGACGCCCGTCGGCGAGTAGGTCATGCCCTCCGCCTTCGGGTCGCGCGTGAGGCCTCCCGTTCCCGGGTGGTAGTCCTTGACGGCCTTGCCCATGTCGACGTCGCCGGGGCTCATGTAGAGGATCATCGAGGTCTCGATCTCGTCGGCGTGCGTGCCGCCCTCCTGCCTAGAGATCTGCTTTTCGACTGGCCCGAGCGCTTTCAGCAGGTCGGTGTACCGCATCAGGATGCCCTCCGCCGCGAGCATCTCGGCCGCCGGCGCGAGCGCGCGCACGGTGGAGACGCCGGTGTTCAACACGTAGAACCTCTTCGGTCCGAAGCGCGAGAGCCCGCGACAGATCTCGACGACCGTGTCGCGCGCCGTCTCGAGCGAGAGGCTGGTCGAGCCCGGGTACTCGACGAACGCCGGATAGAAGCTGTAGGGAATCGTCGGAGCGATCACGACGTCGGCGCGCTGCCGGACCCGCTCCTTCAGATCGTTCGCGAGGATCAGGTCGTTCTTGAGCTTGAGGTGCGGCCCGTGCTCCTTCGAAGCGGCTCCGAGCGGGATCACGACGACCGTTTCGGGCCGAAGGACCTTCTCGGCCTCGACCCAGGTCAGCTCCTCGAGCAGGACGCCCTGGGCGGACGCGGGAGCGAGCGCGAGTGCGAGCGCAGGACGATCGCGGCGATCACTTCTCGCGCCTCCCCCGCCGCCGCCCGCAGCAGCCGCAGCCGCGCCGCGAGCTTCGGGCACCCGCAGCTTGGCGAAGAACCGGCCGTTGACGAAGAGCACCGGGATCGAGTCGCCCCAGCGCCGGGCGATCTCGTCGTCGGAGTCCACGTCGACGATCTCCCAGCGGTGCGCGTCGCCGGCGAGCATCCGGTCCACCTCCGCCCGCATCTCCTCGCACAGATGACAGCCCGGGCGCGAGAGCAGGCGGAGCTCGATCATGGGCTAAGGACGCGTCGCGGCGGGAGCCGATTCGCGGGCCACGCTGTAGACGTAGCCGAAGCCGGAGATGACGGTCGTGGTCGCCGTGGCCCCGAACGCGATCCAGAGGATGGGCATGCGGCCAGTTCCACACGTTCGCGCACAGGACGAAGAGGACGGTCACGATCTGCGTGACCGTCGTGACCTTGCCCGCCCAGCTCGGCGGGAACTTCCGCTTCCCGCCGGTGAGGATCATCAGCAGGGCGACGAGGAGCAGGAGGAAGTCCCGGGAGAGCACCATCACGGCCAGCCAGACGGGGACCTTGACGCGAGCCGGGTAGGACGGGATGGCGAGAAAGAGGTACGACGAGATCAGCAGCAGCTTGTCGGCGATCGGATCGAGGTAGGCGCCGAGGGCCGACTTCATGTCGAAATGGCGCGCCAGGTAGCCGTCGACGCCGTCGGAAATCCCGGCCACCACGAAGATCGCCAGGGCGATGCCGAAGCGGCCGTCGGCGATGGAGACCAGGAAGAACGGGAGCGCCGCGAGCCGGAGGAGGGTGATGAAGTTGGGAAGGGTCCAGGGACCCCTCAACGGCGCCTCCATTCGTTCTCGCGGGCGCCGGCCGGAACGTCGGCCGGGACCCAGACCATCGACCCCTTGGTGCGGATGAGCTTGCGCGTCCTCGAACTGCTTGAGCATCCGGGTCACGGTCTCCCGGGTCGCGCCGATCGAGTTGGCGATCTCCTGGTGGGTCGGCCGGGTCACGACGAAGTAGCCCTCGACGGCCGGCTGCCCGGTCTCGTCGGCGAGGCGGATCAGGTAGCGCGCCAGGCGGCCGCCCACGTCCAGCAGCGCCATCGACTCGATGACTTCGTTGGCCTTGCGCAGCCGGGCCGAGAGCGTCTGGAGGATCTTGCGCGTCAGCGAGAAGTCCCGCTCGAGCACGGCGAGGAACTCCGCCCGCGCGAGGACGGCGAGCTCGCAGTCCGTCAGCGCTGTCGACCGACGCGCTCCGCGTCTCGCCCTCGAGGAGGGCCATCTCGCCGAAAAAGTCGCCGGCCTGCAGGTGCGACAGCACGACCTCCCGGCCGTCGGGCGAATCGACGAAGACTTTGACCTCCCCTCGGAGGATGACGAAGAAGAGGTCTCCCGGCTCGGATTCCCGGATGATCGGCGAGCCCGGCGGGTAGCTTCGCGGCGAGAACGCGCGGGCGAGGGCTTCGAGCTCCCCGGCCTCGAGCTCCGAAAAGAGGGCGACACGGCGAAACACGGCTGCATCAATCACGTTTCATGGCCTCCCCGGCCGGGAAGAGCGAGCGGAGGCGATCCAGTCCCTGGGTGAACTCCGCGCCGCCGACGACCGAGCCCCCCGATTCTGACAGGAGTTCGCACCGCGCCGCCACGCGAATCGCCTCCTTGCCTCCCTTTCCCGGGCCCGGCGCGCCCTGGAAACATCCGGGCATCGGGCCGGAGCGCGCCAGCCGGGACGCGAGCAGAAGCATCATCCGGGCCGCCGCGACCCGCGTCAGCGGCGCGTCCGGCCGCGCGCGATGGGTGTTGGGATCGACCTCCAGAAGGCCGAGGGAGACCGCGCGCATCATGGCCCGGCTGTCCCGGCGCTCGAGCACGTCCGTGGCCACGACCCCGGCGGACTCGACGCGGGCCTCGCGCACCTCCGGAAAGACCCACCAGACGAGCAGCGCCGCTCCGCTCCGGGTCAGCCGGCGGGACAGGGCGGCTTCGCGCTCGGCATCCGGCCAGTTGGAGATCCGGAACGCGAGGCGCGCCTCGGCGGCCCGGGCCGCGAAACGCGGATCGCGGGCCGCGAGCCCGTCGAAGATGCTCGCCGCCGCCGCGTAATCGTGGAGCTCGAACGCGATGTCGCCCGGCCCTCTGCTGCGCGGCGGTGTCGACGCCGCCGAGGGCGATCGCCTCCCGGTAGTACTCGAGCGCCCGTTCGCGGTCGCCCGACTCGCACTCCACGTCTCCCGCGCGCACGAGGATCTCGGACGGAGCGCGAGCTCCATCCGAGCGCGCGCGCGACCTGGCGGCGCGCCTCCTCCCGGCGTCCGGCCTCGGCGCTGCGCGCGGCCTCCTCGAGGAGGGCGTCGGCCGCCGCCTTGCGCAGCTCTTCGGCCCGGGCGGCGAGGCCGGGACGGTTCGGCGCCGCCGAAGCGGCGCGGTCGTAGAGCTCGACGGCGCCCACCGGATCCGCGGTCCGGGCGCGCGCCTCGCCGCAGGCCGAGAGAAGCGCGCGCCGTCGGCTCGCCCTCGGCGAGCAAATCGGCGCAGGCTCCCGACGGCCTGCTCGGAGCGCCGCGAGAGCACGAGAGCCTCGATCGACCCGATGGCTCCGGCGCGCGCCGAGCCGGCCTGGCGCGACGATTCCGCGCGGCGGAATTCGCGCTCGGCGCTCGACGTGTCGCCGGCGAGCAGGGCCTTCCAGCCCTCGGCGACCGATTCGTCGAAGGGTCCGGCCAGGCCTTCCCTCGGATCCAGCGGAAAGGAATCGCGCGGCGGCCCGGGCGCCGTGGCGCAGCGGGCGGCGGCCACCAGGACGACGAGGAGGGGGAAGAGCGCGAGATGACGGAGGCAAACGGAGGCGGAGACGGAAACGGCGACGCATTCGCGAAAGGGCGGAGCGTCGCCGGGTCAGGGGCGGCGGACGAGGCGGTCCGTAGACGCTTGTCTCCGGATCATGATCCGGCGGGCAGGCTCTCCGCCCGGATCGACGCGATCGCGTGCTTGTAGATCATTTCCTCGCGACCTTCGACTTCGAGGACGAGTGCGAACTTGTCGAATCGGCGGAGGCGCCCCATGCGCTCTTCCCCGGACGTCAGCCGGACGGTCACGGGCACGTTGTCTTTGCGCAGGTTGTAGAAAAACGAGTCCTGAACGTTGATCGGCGCCTTGTTCATCGCGTCTCCTCGTCGACCTTCCCCGTAAGGAGCGCGAGCGCTGCGTCCAACCCCTCCTCAGGGCTCGACCAGCGGATCCCGCGCTCACGCGCGAACCACGTCGCCTGCCGCTTGGCGAGGCCCCGGGTCGCGCTCACGATTTTCAACTCGGCCTCTTCTCTCGAGGTGCGTCCGAGAATCCACTCGGCCACCTCGCGATACCCGATCGCCTGAAAGGAATTCGAATCCAGGGAGAGACCGCTTTCGAGGAGCCGCCGCACCTCCTCGCCCCACCCCGCATCCAGCATTCGGCGGACTCGATCTTCAATCCTAGCATGGAGTTGCGGGCGGGAAGGGCGGATCCCGAGCATTCGCACCCGGTACTTTTCCGCCCAGCCGTCGCCGGAAATCGAGCGCGCCGACGCGGCCGAGCCGGTCGAGAGCAGGACCTCGAGCGCGCGCAGGGTGTACTTCAGGTTCGCGACGGGAATCCGGTCCGCCGAAACGGGATCGTTGACCGCAAGGAAGCGGTGGGCCGCCTCGGGGCCGCTCGAGCGCGCCCAGCGCGCCAGGGCGGGGCGGAGGCCTTCCGCGAGCGCGGGCGCCGGCGGCAGGCCGGTCAGCAGCGCCGAAACGTAGAAGCCGCTGCCGCCGCAGACGATGGGGAGGCGCCCGCGCCCCGCGACGTCGTCGACGATCGGCCGCGCTTCGCTCGGCGAAACGACCGGCGGAGTACGGCTCCTCCGGTCCCGCGACGTCGAGCATGTGGTACCGGACCTCGGACCGCTGGACGCGGAGGCGGCTTGGCCGTTCCGACATCGAGACCGCGGTAAACCGCAAAGGCGTCGGCGGAGACGATCTCCCCTTCCCGAGCCAGGGCCACGGCGTGGGCAAGGTCCGTCTTTCCGGAGCCCGTCGGCCCGACGATCACGAGCAAGTCCGGCTTCCCCGCAGACTCCCCGCTCAAGGTCTCTCCCGGCCTCTCCAGGCCAGCCGGGTCGCCTCGGGGCGAAGCTCGACCCGGCAGTCGGACCGCGTGTCCGTCCGAAGCAGCGGTACGCAGCGGCGAGCGAGAGTCTCGAGAGTCGCGGGCGCGGGATGGCCGAACCGGTTGCGGCGCCCGCAGGAGAGAAGCGCCAGCTTCGGCCCGACCGACGTCGAGGAAGGCCGGGCTCGTCGACGTGCGGCTTCCGTGGTGCGCGACCTTCAGGACGTCGG
This sequence comes from uncultured Acidobacteriota bacterium, assembly GCA_963749265.1. Lineage (GTDB taxonomy): Bacteria > Acidobacteriota > Thermoanaerobaculia > UBA5066 > Gp7-AA6 > DAHUXD01. Next base: position 21,307 of record CAVVML010000024.1, read on the forward strand.
CGCGCGGCGCCGCGCCGGCCTCGCGCAGGGCGTCCTCCGCCGGCTTCCCGATGTCGCCCGTCAGCAGCGCGGAGCGCCCGTCGCGCTCGACGAGAGCGACGACCGACTGATTGTTGACGCCGTCGTTCTTGCGCATCGGGCCGCCCGAGTGCAGAACGGAGATGCGCGCCCCGTCGAGCTCGAGCGCGTCGCCGGTGCGAAGAAGGCGCGTCGGGACTCCGCGTCGATCGGCGAGGGCCGTCAGATCGGCGTGGAACCCGCCTTCGTCCGCTCCGTCGGAACGCCAGAGCTCCCCGACCGGGAGCTCCTCGAGAATGGCGAAGAGGCCGAGCGCGTGATCCGGATGCGGGTGCGTCAGGAGCACCGCATCGAGCCGCGTCACGCCCCGGTCGAGAAGCTTCGGCAGCACCCGCGTCCGTCCGAATTCTGTGGCCTCCACATCGAAGGGTCCCCCGCCGTCGACCAGAATCGCCCTCCTCTTCCAGCGAAGCAGTATCGCGTCTCCCTGGCCGACGTCGAGGGCCTCGATCGAAAGGCCGCGCTCGGGGCCGGAAGGGCCGGGCCGCAGGGCGCAGAGGCCGAAGACCGCGGCGGCGCTCACGGCGAACGACCGCCGGAAGACGCCGCGGGTCCGAGCGCCGCGGCCCCGAGCAGACCGCCGGCCAGAAGCATTGCCCACAGCGGAGGCGTCGGCCGCAGGAACGCGGCTCCGGTCGAGCGCTCCGCGAGCCATTCGAGGCCTCGCGAGCCCGAGCGCGAAGAGGCTCTCGAGGAGCCCGGCCGGAATCCCGAGGGCATAGAACAGGAGCAGCGCGCCGCCGACCGCGATCAAGCCCGCCGACAGCGGAATCGCCGCCGGAGACGTCACCCACGCGCCGGCCGCGACGAGATTGAAGCGCCAGAAGAGGACGGGCGCGGTCGCGGCCTCCGCGGCGAGCGTGCCCGCGAGCCCGGACCACAGCCATTCGGGGCGGGACGGGAGCCGCTCCCGGATCGGGGCCGAAAAGAGAGCGATGCCGCAGACCGCCGCGAACGTCAGGACCGTGCCGACCGAGAACATCGCCGCCGGATCCGCCAGGAACAGGACGAGCGCCGAGAGACCGATGGCCTGCGCCGAACCGATGGGACGCTCGAGGAGGCGGGTCAGGAGGAAGACACCGACCACGAGGCCCGCTCGCACGGCCGGCGGGTTCGCGCCTCCGACCAGGACGAAGAGGAAGACCGATCCGAGAAGCAGAAGCGTCCCGCCGCTTGCCTTCGATCCGAAGAAGCGAGAGCGCGAACGACACGAGCCCGGCCTCCAGCACGACGTGGAGGCCGGAGACGACCAGCAGATGGTAGAGGCCTCCCCGCCGGTAGCGCGCCACGAGCCCGCGGTCGAGCTCCGAGGTCCGGCCGAGAAGGAGCGCGGCGAGAGGACCGCGCACGTCGCGCTCGGAACCCGGGTGTCCCGGTCCGAGGAAGCGCCTCGAAGAGCGCGCGGTTGGGCCAGGTGAGCGCCGAGACCAGAGTGGACGAGCGCTTTTCGACCATCCGCGCGCTCTTCACGGACAACCGATAGCGCGGCCAGGCGCCGGCAAGCTCGCGATCGGAAGCGGGAAGGTCCTCGCCCTCGAGCCGGCCGGTGACGCGAACCCGGTCGCCCCGGTCGGCGACGCGCGCGACGGGGGTCTCTCCCGAGACGAACAACGGTCACTTCGGCCGGAAACGGCCGCCATGACGGACCGTCCCGCACGCGCACCGCCGCGAGAGTGGAGCGCGCCCGAGGAGGTCGGCCGCTCCAGAAATCGGCGAGCGTGCCTTCGAGCACCGCCGCCGACGTCACGGACGGAGGAAGCTCGGAGTGCGTCCGCGTCGCCACGGCGGCCGGACGCGCGATCCGCGCGGCTCCCGAGAGGAACCCGGCGCCCGCCCAGAACGCCCCGAACGCGAGCCGGAAGGCGGCGCCCTCCCGATGCCCTCGGCGCACCGCCGCGCCATCGCCATCGCCGACGCCCGAAACGACCACGAGCGCTCGCGGACGCGGCCGCGCCGCTCGTCGAGAAGGACCCGGCCAGCGTGCCCCCGACCAGCAGGATCGCCGCCGTCGCCGCCGGCGCACGGCCGCCGGCGAGGACGGGCCGGATCACGCGGCGCGCTCGAGCGAGACCAGGGCCTCCACGCGGTGCGTGAACGCGAAGAGATCGAAGAGCGTTGCGGTGCGGATCGCGAATCCTTCGGCCAGGATGGCCGGCAGGTCCCGGGCGAGCGTGGCCGGGTCGCACGAGACGTAGACGAAGACCTCCTCGGTCCGCTCCGCGAGCTCGCGCGCGAGCTCCTTGCCGAGGCCCGCGCGCGGCGGATCGGCCACGACGCAGGTGAAGCGACGCGTCGTCCTGCCGGAGGAACTGCGCGACGCCGACCTCGATGGCTTTCGCAACGGCGGCCGTCCTCCCAGCGCGCGAGCGTGGCGGCGGCGTCCGACGCCGCGCCGCCGTCGGCTTCCACCGAGACGACCCGGTGGCCCGCATCGAGAAGCGCGCCCGCGAAGAGTCCGACGCCGCCGAACGCGTCGAGGGCCAGGCCCTCCGGCGCGCCGCGACGCCTCGGCCGCGACCGCCGCGTAGAGCGCGCCGACGAGGTGGCGGTTTCCCTGGAAGAAGGTGTCGACCGAAACGCGGAAGGTCCGGCCTCCGACCGAAAGGTCGAGCGCGGCCTCGCCCGCCTCGTGGAGGACTTCGCCGGCGGCCTCGAGAACCCGCACGCCGGAAAAGTCGGCCTCCGCGTCGTGAGCCGCGCCGCCAGCTCCGCCGCGGCGCCGCTGGCGAACCCGACACCGTCACGCGGCCGACACGCGCGCTGCCCGTCGACGTCTTCGAGGAGGGCGACCTCGCTCGCTTCGGCGCCCGACTCGCGCAGGGCCGCCTCGATCGACGGAAAGAGCGCTCGCGTCGCCGGTGCGATCGCCTCGCAGGCCGTGGCCGGCACGAGCCGATGCGTCCCCGGCGCGAAGTAGCCGATCTCGGCGCGCGGCGGCGCCGAATCGACGTGCAGCCGCGCGCGCAGCCGGTAGCCCGGGAGGCGAGGCGTCGACCGGGAAGCTCGCCGAACGTCGCCGGGTCGAGGCCGCCGAGCCGCTGCATCGTTTCCCGAAAGAGCTCCCGCTTCGCCTCGCGCGCCGCCGCCGCGCTCGAAGAACGCCCAGTCGCAGCCGGCGCAGTCGGCGTGCGGCGCCTTCGATCCTCTCGGGCGGACGGCTCTCGCACGGCCGACGACGCGGCCCCGCCAGAATCTCTTCTTCACCTGATACACATTTGTCGCGACGAGCTCGCCCGGCAGCGCTCCCTCGACGAAGCCCACGCCGTCTTCGGTGCGGGCGATCCCCTCTCCGGTCGGGGCGAGCTTCTCGATGCGGACGATCCGGTCGGTCCGGTCGGTCCGGTCGGTCACAGCAGCGACAGCCGCGGCAGGGCCAGCCTTTCGCGGAGGAGCCGGCGTTTGAGCGCCCGGGAGGTCTTCTCCAGAGTGACCGCGTCCATCCGCGCGCCGGCGCCGGCCAGCATGCTGCTCGGCCTCGGCGTCCAACTCGCGCGCGCTCCGTCTCCGGGCAGCGCCTCGGCGAGCGCCTTCGCCAGCCGGCGATCGAGGCCGGCGAGCGAGCTCTCGATCTCCTCCGGCGACTTCCCCGAGCCTTCGAGCCTCGACAGCGAGCGGGCCGCGCTTTCGAGCTCGGCCGCGAGGTCGGCGGCGCGCCGCCGCGACCGCTGCGAGATCCGCCGCGAGGCGCTTGCAGCGGCTCCGCCCGCGTCCACGGCGTCCGCCGCGCTCCCGCTCCCCTTTCCCCGCGCCGTTTCGGCTCGCCTCTCCCAGGCCTCGAGCACGGCGTCGCGGCAGTAAGAGAGCGAGTTGACCCGGCCGACGGCGCCGCGCTCCTCGCGCCGGGCGAACGCCTCTTCGATCCCGGACTCGACGGCCTCGAGAGGCACGCCGAGGGCGCGCCATTCCTTGAGCAGCGCGAAATCCTTCGGCGAAAGGAGGAAGGGCGTGCCGCGGCGACGCACGAACGCGGCCTCGGCGGCCGCGTAGTACTCCCTACCCTCCCCGGTTTCGCTCATCGATCAGCCGCAGGCCCCGCAGAGTGAGAAGCGGGTCGATCTCGCCGATGCGCTCCGATCCGCCGCCGAAGAGCTCGGCGAGGCCGCCCGTGGCGATCACGCTCGGCTTCCCGCCGATCTCGGCGGCGATGCGATCGATCATGCCGTCCACGAGCGAGAGGTAGCCGAAGTAGAGGCCGGACTGGATCGAGCCGGCCGTCGTCTTGCCGACGACGCGCTCGGGCCGCCGGATCTCGACGCGCCAGAGGCGAGCGGCCTTCTCGAAGAGCGCCTCGGCCGAGATCGAGATCCCGGGCACGATGACGCCGCCGGCATACTCGCCCTTCGGCGGTCACGACGTCGAAGGTCGTGGCCGTCCCGAAGTCGACCACGATGCAGGGCCCGCCCAGCCGCTCGAACGCCGCCACGGCATTCACGATGCGGTCGGCGCCGACCTCCTGGGGCATGTCGTAGAGAATCGGCATTCCCGTCTTGACTCCCGGCTCGACGAAGAGCGGTTCCCGTTCGAGGATCTGTCGAAGAGCCTGGCGCAGCGAGAAACTTGAGCGAAGGCACGACGCTCGCGACGATGACCCGCATCGGCTCGAGCTCCTCGGGTGCCGGTCCCGCCGCGAAGAGCCCCCGGATCGAGAGGGCGATCTCGTCGGCCGTGGCGTCGCGGCGCGTCGTCAGCCTCCAGGAGCGCGCGAGCTCGTCTCCGCGCCAGAGGCCCAGCACCGTGTTGGTATTTCCGACGTCGACGGCGAGAAGCGGGGCGCCCGCCGGATCGGCGGCCGCCTTCACCATTGCGCGACCTCGCCCCCGGACACGATCGTCTCGCCGCGCCTCCGTCTTGAGGCGCAGAAATCCGGCCGGATCGAGCCCGAGGTATTCGCCGCGCACTTCCTCGTTGGCGCGTCGGATCGTGAGCACGTCGCCGGGCCGATGGAGCGAGGCGAGCTCCCAGGCCCGGATCTCCTCCTCCCAGCGGGGGCGGGCGAGCTCCGCGTCGAGCCGCTCGAGCAGGGACTGCAGGAGGCCCGCGAGGGGCATGCCCCGGCCGGTCTCCTCTTCGATGGTCGTGGAGTTCGGAACCGCCAGCGCTTCCGAACGTCCGAGCACGTTGATCCCGACGCCGACGGCCACGCCGGTCTCGCCGCCCTGCGTCCGCGACTCGGTGAGCACGCCGGCGAGCTTGCGCCGGCCGACGTAGAGATCGTTCGGCCACTTCAGCGCCACGGGCACCCCGGTCTGCTGGTGCAGCACGTCGCGGATCCAGCGCGCGAACGCGATCGGAACGACCGACAGCGGCTCGCCTTCCGCGGCCCGCCGCAGAATCGTGAAGTAGAGACCCTGGCCCCGCCGGGGCCGCCCAGGATCGCCCGTTGCGGCCGTAGGCCCCGGGCTGCGCTTCGGCGGCGATGACCGTGGGGCGCAGCTTCTGCTCCTCGTCGAAGTACATGTCGATGAGATCGCGCGCGAGCGCGTTCGACGAGGGGATCGAACGCAGGCAGACGAGGTTCTCGAGAACCCGCAGGCGATTCGGATCGAGCGAGCCGTCGGAGAAGGTGATCACGACCGCGCGAGCGCCGCCCGCTTCTCCTCGAGCTCGAAGAGGCGCGTCCGCACCTTCTCGACCACCGGGGGCGGGGCTTTCTCCAGGAATTCGGGGTTCTGGAGCTTCGCGCGAAGGGTCGCGATCTCGGCATCCGCGGCCGCCGCGGTCTTCTCGATCCGGGCGCCGCCTTCCACCGAGGCCCCTCGCGGCAGCGACAGGCCCAGACGCGAGGCCCGACACCACGTCCTGGAAGGCCCCGTCCGGAGCGGGCCCGAACGTGAGGCGATCCAGCCGCGCGAGATGGATGAGCAGCGGCGACAGCTCCTGCACCGCGGCGGCGAGCGCCCGATTGGGCGAGGCCGGATCGATCGTCAGCGTCACCGGCTCGGTCGGAGTCGCTCCGCGCTCCGTCCGGAAGTTCCGGATGCGGGTCACCACCGCCCGCAGGGCCTCGACGCTGGCTTCGGCCTCGGCATCCCGGGCGCCGTCGCCGGCCGGGTACGGCGAGACGATGAGCGTGCCCGAGCGTCCGGTCAGCTTCTCCCAGATCTCCTCGGTCAGAAACGGCATGATCGGATGCAGCAGCGCGACCGAGCCCTCGAGGCAGCGTCGCAGGACGCGGCGCGGCGGTCTCCGCGGTCGTCGGTGTCCGCGCCCGCGAGGGCCGGCTTGGCCATCTCGAGATATCCGTCGCAGAGCTCGTGCCAGACGTACGAGTAGATCGCGTCGGACGCCTGGTCGAAGCGAAAGGCCTCGAGGTGGCGGTTCGCGTCGGCGGCGGTGGCCTCGAAGCGCGACAGGATCCAGCGGTCGGCCAGGCTCAGCGTCCGGCCGGCGAGGTCTTCGCCGGGCGGCCGCCCTCCGGCAGGGAGAGGAGGTACAGGCGCGCCGCATTCCAGACCTTCGTCGCGAAGTTGCGGGAGCCGGCCATGCGCCCCCGCTCCACCGAGACGGTGGGCCCCGAGGACGCCGCCGAAGCCAGCGTGAACCGCACGGCGTCGGCGCCGAACTCCTGGATCGCCTCGATCGGGTCGATGACGTTGCCCTTGGTCTTCGACATCTTTTCGCCGCCCACGCGCACGAGGCCGTGCAGATGGACGGTGTGGAACGGCGCCTTCTCCGTGAACCGAAGCCCCGCCATGATCATCCGGGCCACCCAGAAGAAGAGGATGTCGTAACCCGTGACGAGGACGTCCGTCGGATAGAAATTCTTCGAGGTCCTCGGTCTCGTCGGGCCAGCCGAACACCGAGAACGGCCAGAGCTGGGACGAGAACCAGGTGTCCAGCACGTCCGGGTCCTGCGTGAGCTCCTTCGAGCCGCACTCGCCGCAGGCCGCCGGGTCCTCGTCGGACACCGTGACGTGGCCGTTCGGGCACGTGAACGCGGGGATGCGGTGGCCCCACCAGAGCTGCCGCGAGATGCACCAGTCGTGGATGTCCCGCATCCAGGCGAAGTACGTCTTCGTCCAGGACTCCGGCACGAAGCGCACGTCCCCCTTCTCGACGGCCGCGATCGCCGGATCGGCGAGGGGCTGGATCTTCACGAACCACTGCGCCGAGAGATACGGCTCGATGATCGTGTCGCAGCGCTGGCAGTAGCCGAGGTTGTAGACGTGGGGCTCCGTCTTGACGAGCCGCCCCTCTTCCTCGAGCCTCGCGATCACGCGCTTGCGCGCCTCGAAGCGGTCGAGACCCGCGTACTCCCCGGCCTCCGCCGTCATCTTTCCGTTGCCGCCGATGACCACGACGGCCGGGAGGTTCAGCCGCCGCGCCGACGCGAAATCGTTGGCGTCGTGGGCCGGCGTCACCTTCACGACGCCGGTCCCGAACTCCCGGTCGACGAGGATCGGGTCCTCGACGATCGGGATCTCGCGGTTCATGATCGGCAGGATCGCCGTCTTGCCTCGCAGCGCCGCGGTGCGGGGGTCGTCGGGATGGATCGCCAGCGCCGTGTCGCCGAGCATCGTCTCGGGCCGGGTCGTCGCGACCACCGCTCCGCCCTCGACTCCCGGGCACGTCGTAGCGGACGTGGTACAGCGTTCCCTTCGTCTCCCGGTGCACCACCTCGAGGTCCGACACCGCGGTCTCGCAGCGCGGGCACCAGTTGACGACGTAGCGCCCCTTGTAGATGAGCCCGTCGCGATAGAGCCGCACGAAGGCGTGGCGGACCGCCCGCGAGAGGTCGGGGTCCATCGTGAACCGCAGGCGGCTCCAGTCGAGCGAGCACCCGAGACGCCGGAGCTGGGCGAGGATGGCGTCGCCGGACTCCCGTCGCCACGCCCAGACGCGCTCGATGAACTCCTCCCGCCCGAGGTCCCGGCGGCGGATCCCCTGCTTCGCGAGCTCGCGCTCGACCACCATCTGGGTCGCGATGCCGGCGTGGTCGGTGCCCGGAAGCCAGAGGACCCGGCGGCCGCGACATCCTCTGCCAGCGCGCCAGGATGTCCTCGATCGTCCGGCCGTAGGCGTGCCCGATGTGGAGGCGCCCGGTGACGTTCGGCGGCGGGATGACCATGACGAACCGCGGAGATCCGGCCGGGCCCTGCGGCTGGAACCGGCCCTCCTTCTCCCAGGTGCGAGTACCAGCGCTCCTCGAAGTGCGCCGGGTCGAAGGTCTTCTCGAGCGTTTCGACGACTGCGTGTCTGCTTTTCGGACATGAAAAAAGGGCTCTCTGGAGCCCTTTCATATATCAGAACCCCGGAGCGGCCCTACTCGGCGCCGGCCTCCAACTCCTTGATGCGCTGCTTGATGACGAGCTCGGCGACGTCCGGGATGACTTCCCAGGCGATCTCGCGCACGATCTTCTCGGAGAGGCGCTCGACGACGCGCGTCGCCAGCCGGTCGATCTCGTCGTCCGAAAGCCCGCCCTCGCTGCGCGAAACCGACGAGAGCATCTCCTTGAGCTGGCCGATCGAGGTCGACTGGGCGAGCTCCTCGATCTCGGCCGGCACCGGCCGCACCTCTTCGGGACGGCGGACGCCGGTCGGATCGGCGCGGCGAGTCGGCGGCGGCGGCGCGCGAGACGCGGCGGACATGATCGGGATCTCGGCCGTGTGCTCCTCGACGGCGTCCCGCGGCGAAGTGTCGTCGTCGTCGTCCTCGTCCCGTGTCGCCGGAGCGGCCCGCCGGGCCGCCCGAGCGCGGCGTAGTCGGCCGCCAGCGGGATCTGCTGCGTGGGGCCCTCGTCGGCGCGCATGAATCCGGCGCATCGGCTCGACGGACTCGACCGACGGGCGCCTCGAGCCGGAGTCGTCGGCGCCGAACGGAATCGGGGTGAGCTCGGGCTCCGCCTCGCGCGGCACCCAGAAGGGCGCCGGGGCGGGAGGCGGAGGCGGCTCGGCGGCCGGAGCCGCGTCGCGCTCCTCCTGGAGCCACCCGGCGAGCTTCGGCCGCGAGGGCTGGCGTCCTTCGTCTCATCGGCGCGGGCATCATCGGCCGGCGTGCTCGGCTCCGTCCCCGCTTTCGGGCGTCATCGCGGCCGTCGCCGCGCCGTCCTCGACGTAGGAGAACTCCGGGTGGGCCTTCTCGAAGGCGGCGATCGCCGATTCCACGTCGGCCTGTCCGTACTCCTCCTCGAAGAGGTCGGGGCCGCCCGCGATTTCCGCGGGCCGCGGGATCGAGCCCGTGAAGTCGTCGGACGCGAAGCCGGCCTCGGCCGGCGGCCCGTTCGGGCGGAGCCGGCCGCCGGAGGCGGAGCGCCGGAGCGGGTCGCCGTGAGGGCAATCGCCATCGTCGACGGCCGAGGGAACGTCCTGCGGCGCGCGCGCGAGCAGCGCTTCGACCTGGCGCAGCAGCTGCTGCGAGTCGAACGGCTTCGAGACGATCGCGTCGCAGCCGAGACGCTCCGCGCGGTCGCGATCGAACGGCTCGAACGTCCCCGAGAGCAGGATGACGGGAATGCGCGCGGTCGCCGGGTTCGCCTTGATCGCCTCGCAGACTTCGTAGCCGTTCTTTTCCGGCATGACGACGTCGGCGAGGATCAGATCCGGCGCGCTCTCGGCGACCTTCTCGAGCGCGCGTTGCCCATTGGGAACGCAGACCAGGTCGTACTCGCCGTCGGAGAACGTCAGCTCGACGACCTTCTGGATCGTTAGACTGTCGTCTGCCAGGAGAATGCGTTTTGCCACTGGGTTAACCTTCGTTGAGTCAGGAGGTTACCCGGATCGACTCAACCTGTCAACGGCGTTTCTCCCCAGACCGCCGCCAGATAGCGTCCCGGCGGCCGCCGGCCGAGATGCTTCGGCGAGAAATCGCGACGCTTCGACGACTTTCGCGAGTGTGACGCCGGTCGCAATGCCGAGCCCTTCGAGGAAGTAGAGCAGGTCCTCGGTCGCGAGATTGCCCGACGCGCCCGGAGCGTACGGGCATCCGCCGAGCCCTCCGGCCGAGGCGTCGTAAGTCGTGACGCCGCACTGGAGTCCGGCGTAGACGTTCGCGAGCGCCGTGCCGCGCGTGTCGTGGAAGTGCAGGGCGAGAACGCCGCGCGTCACTCCGGACTCGTAGAGGGCCTCGATCACGTCGTAGACGCCGGAGGGCGTCGCGACGCCGATCGTGTCCCCGACCGAGATCTCGTCGACACTCGAGGTCGAGCAGCTTGTGGACGACCTCCCGCACGGCTTCGGGCGCGACGTCGCCCTCGTAGGGACAGCCGAACGCCGTCGAGACGTAGCCGCGGACGCGGATCTTCTCGGCCTTCGCGCGCTCGACGACCGGCCGGAAGCGCTCGATCGACTCGTCGACGCCGGCGTTGATGTTCTTGCGGTTGAACGTCTCCGACGCCGCCGTGAAGACGGCGATCTCGCGGACGCCGACCGACGAGCGCGCGCTCGAGGCCCTGGAGGTTCGGAACGAGGGCCGGGTAGCGCACGCCGCTCGCCGGATGGATCCGGCGATAGAGCTCCTCGGTGTCGGCGAGCTGCGGGATCGCCTTCGGGGACACGAAGGAGCCCGCCTCGATCGCGCGGCAGGCCGGCGTCGGCCAGCCGGTCCACGAACGCCGCCCGGACTTCGACGGGAAGCGTCTCCTTCTCGTTCTGGAGCCCGTCGCGCGGGCCCGACTTCGTAGACGGTGACCCGCTCGGGCAGGTGCGGCCGCCGGATCGCGTGATCTTCCCAGGAGTCGCTCGTCATGTCCCGATTATCCTCGCCGCGGCCTCCGGCTCTGGAGAGCTCCGCGAGCTCGGCGCCCGCCTCGACGAGGTCGCCCTCGGCCACGTGCAGGCGCTCGAGCACGCCGTCGTGCGGCGCCCGGATCGCATGCTCCATCTTCATCGCCTCGAGCACGAGCAGCACGTCGCCGCTTCGCGACCGCGCTCCCGGCGATGGCGACCAGGCGGCGCACCCGGCCGGGCATCGGCGCCGCGAGGCCGCCGACGTGCTCGGCCGCCGCCGCGCGCCGGGCCCGCGCGCGGCGTCTCGAACTCGTAGACGGCGCCCTCGCACCAGACCCAGATCCGATCGCCGGCGCGGGCGGTCGCGACGCGGAAGCGCCGGCCGTCGACGAGGATCTCGCGGACGACCGCCCGTCCCGCGGCTCGGCCGGCATGTCGAAGGGCACAGCGCGGCCGTCGAGCGAGGCCGAGCGCGGTCGAGCCGGACCTCGCGCGCGCGCCCCGCGATGGCACGAGCCGCATCGTCTTCATGCGCCGGCCCTCCAGGAGGGGTACGCGGTCCAGGGATCCCGCGCGGACGTTCCCGCGTCCGCGCGCCGGTCCCGCTCCGCCCGCATTCGGCGCGAGCGCGGCCGCGATCCAGGCCGCATCCGGCGCCTCGGCGGCTCGTCGAGCGGCGGAAGCCGCGCGACCAGGTCCGTCGTCGTAGCGGCCCGAGCCGAACGCCTCCGACGCCGAGGACCGCGGCGAGCAGCCGCGCGTTCGTCTCGACGCCGAGGACGATCCAGTCCTCGAGCGCGCGCCGCGCCCGCGCGATCGCCGCCTCGCGCGTCGGCCGCGGAGACGACGAGCTTGGCGAGCAGCGGGTCGTAGTCGACGCCCGACGACGCTCCCTCCTCGACGCCGGCGTCGACGCGGATCCCGGGGCCCGAGGGCTCCCGGTACACGAGGATCGCGCCCGAGCGCGGGCAGGAACTCGACCGGGATCCTCGGCATAGAGCCGCAGCTCGATCGCGTGACCGCGCGGCCGGAGCGAGCCGTCCGTCCAGACGCGCGGGAAGCGCGGCTCCCGCGGCGACCTCGAGCTGGGCCCGCACGAGATCGCAGCCCAGGGTCTCCTCGGTGATCGGGTGCTCGACCTGCAGCCGTGTGTTCATCTCCAGGAAGTAGAAGCGGCTTCCGCTTCGTCGACGAGGAACTCCACCGTCCCGGCGCCGACGTAGCCCACCGCCTTCGCCGCGGCGACCGCCGCCTCGCCCATCGCGCGCCGCAGGGGCTCGTTCAGCGCCGGGCTCGGAGTCTCCTCCAGGATCTTCTGGTGTCGTCGCTGGACGCTGCACTCGCGCTCGAAGAGCGACACGTGATTCCCCGCCGTATCGCCGAAGACCTGGAACTCGACGTGGCGGGCAGCCCTCGAGGAGGCGCTCGAGGTACACCGTGCCGTCGCCGAACGCCGCCTCGCGCGAGGCGGCGGCCCTCCGCGAGCGCGGCCGGGCAGGTCCTCGATGCGCGTCACGCGCGACATGCCCTTCCCGCCGCCGCCCGCCGACGCCTTGATGAGGAGCGGGAAGCCGAGCCGGCGCGCTTCCGCGAGGAGCTCCGCGTCGCCGCGCGGCCGTCGCGGCGCGAGCCCGGCACGACCGGCACGCCCGCCTTCTCCATGGCCGCGCGGGCGCGCAGCTTGTCTCCCATCGCCTCGATGGCGGCGGGCGGCGGCCCGACCCACGTCAGGCCCGCCTCGATCACGGCGCGCGCGAAGTCCGCGTTCTCCGAGAGAAACCCGTATCCCGGGTGGACCGCGTCCGCGCCGCTCTCCCGCGCGGCCTCGAGCAGCCGCTCGATCGAAAGGTACGTCTGCGCCGGCGTTCCCGGGCCGAGCGAAACGGCGCGCTCCACGTTGCGCGTATGGAACGCCCCGGCATCGGCCTCGGCATACACGCCGACGGTCTCGATCCCCATCTCGCGCGCCGTCCGCGCGACGCGCACGGCGATCTCGCCGCGGTTGGCGATGAGGAGGCGGCGGATCACTTCGCCCGGCCGCGCTCGCCCGATTCCCACGTCGCTCCAGAGCCCGTAGAGCTTCATCTGCGCTTCGAGCCCGCTTCGACGAGCAGCTTCTGGATCTCGGCGCGGGTCTGGCGCGCGCCCGGCCGCGCCGGGAGCGTTGGCGAGTCCGAGCACGGCGACCGCGGCGACCGCGGCGTTGCGCTTCGCGAGCTCGAGGTCGACCTTGTCGAACGTGTCGGACGAGGCGTGATAGTCGGCGAGGTAGCGCTCCGTCTCCTGGATCGCGATCAGGTTCGGGACGCCCTCGAGCAGGAAGTCGAAGTTGTCCGTGCCCAGGATCGCCTCGTCGTTCGTGTTGTCCGCGCCCCAGCCGGCCACCGGAGCCAGGGCCGCGCGGACCGGCGCGTCCAGCTCGGGACGTCCGTTCGTGAAATAGCCGACGACCTTGCCGTCGCCGATGTCATGAATGAGCGCGGCGACATGGGCGTCGAGCTCGTCTCTTGTGCCGGCGCACGTACCCGAGCGAGCCGAGCAGGCCCGGTCTCCTCGCTCGTGAAGAGCACGAACCGGACCGTCCGGCGCGGGCCGCGGCCCGACGCGATGGCGCGGGCGACCTCCGTGACGAGCGCGCAGTTGACGCCGTTGTCGAGGGCGCCGGTTCCGAGGTCCCAGGCATCGAGATGGGCGCCGAGAAGCACGATCTCCTCGGGCTTCTCGGAGCCGCGGATCTCGGCGACGACGTTGGCGGCCTGCCAGGGGCCGCCGATCTTGTTCCGGATGTCGAGCGTCGCCGCGCACGCTTCCGCTCTCCCGCGTCTCGAGCAGGCGCGCCAGCCGCAGGCCGTCCTCGCGGGCCACCTGGGCCATCGGGATGGGCGCGAGCGTGCCCCACGTGATCGTGTGGCGGTACAGCAGCTCCCGCGGCCGGGTCGACAGGAAGAGGATCGCGGCCGCGCCCTGCGTCCACGGCCGCCTGCATCATCGCCGGGAGCGGCCAGGTACTCGGCGAAGAGGTCGTCGAACGACTGCATGGGCTTCGAGCGGACGAGGGCGATCGCGCCCTTCGCGGACGCGCCGAGCCGCTCGAAGTCGGCCTTCGTGCCCATGCCGGCGTCCACGACGCGGCGCCGTCAGCGGTCCCGGACGTCGACGGCGCGAGACCGAACGAGACGACGGAGAGCGGAAACGCGACCGGCGCGACGACCGAGGCCGAGCGCCGAGACCGGCTCCCACTTCAGCTGCGACGGGATAGGTCTCCAGCTTGACGGAATCGACGCCGGCGCGCCGGAAGGCGTCGATGCCCCACTGCAGCGACTGCTCGTAGCCGGCGCTTCCCGTGACCGGCCGCCGATGTCGTCGGTCAGGCGTCGAAGGTCCGCCTCCATGCGGGAGGAGGGGCCCGTCAGCTTCTCGATCAGCCGCGCCGCGCGGGATCCTGCCCGCGAGGCGCGAGGCCGGTGCCGCCGACCGCCAGGACAGACGGCAGACGGCGGCGAGGCGCGCCGCGAGCTTCACGAGGGCTCCTTCGCGGCGGAGGCGTCCGCGGCGGCGCCGCCGGAGCGGCGGCGGACGCGTCGCCGGCGCGGGAGCCGGCGCCGGTGCGGCAGGGGCGGCCGCTTCGCGGCCTCGTCCGCGAACGTGTGGCCGCAGAAGTAGCACTTGACCTGCGCGCCCGGCAGCTCCTCCGGCCGCCAGGAGAAGAAGACCTTGCCGCACTTCTCGCAGACCATCCGGCGTTGAGTCCCTTTCATTTCTTCTCTCCCCGGCGACTTTCCCTTCGCCGCCCAGGACGGCTTGCGCTTCTCGAGAAACGCCGTGAGGCCTTCCCTGGCCTCGGCGGACGCCCGCCGCTCCGCGATCGTCCGAACGGTCGGCGCCGCGACGTCGTCCGGGCGACTTCCAGGCGACCTCCGCGATCAAGGCGCTTGGCGACGCATCACCGCCTCCGGTCCCGAGGCGAGGAGCGAGGCCGTCTTGCGATCGCCGGCGGCCCCGAGCTCCTCGGCGGGCACGACCTGGTGCACGAGTCCGATCCGATGGGCCTCGCGGGCGTCGAAACGGTCGCCCGTCAGAAAGAGGTCCCGCGCCGCTCCGCGGCCCGATCGCCCGCAGGACGAAGGGCGAGACGACCGCCGGCAGGATCCCGAGCCGGACCTCGGCGAGCGAGAAGACGGTGCCCTCGGCCGCGATCGCGATGTCGGCGGCGGCGACGAGGCCCACGCCTCCGCCGATCGCGGCCCCGTGCGCGAGCGCGATCACCGGCTTGGGGCAGGAGTCGATCGCGCGCAGCATCCGCGCCATCCGCTCGGCGTCCGCCTCGTTCTCGGCCTTCGTGTAGCCGCCGGCCTTGCGCATCCAGTTCACGTCGGCGCCCGGCGCAGAACGTGGGTCCTTCGCCCGCGAGCACGACGACGCGGATGGCGGAGTCGCTCGCCGGCCTCCGCGAAGGCCCGCGTCAGCTCCTCGATGAGAACGTCGTCGAAGGCGTTGCGCACGTCCGGGCGGGCGAGCGTGACGCGCAGAACGGCGCCGTCCTCTCGCGAGGCGGAGGTTCCGGTACGCGCGCCGCCGCTCACGATCCGCCCGTCAGGCTGCCCGGAAAGGTCGAGCGGCACCGCGACGTCGCCGCCCTTCAGGCGCAGGACGAGCTTGCCCTTCAGCCGGACCGCGACATCGCCGCCGGCGACCAGCGGCCTGGCCGGCGGCGGAGAGCAGCGAGGCGTGATCGATCGCGATGGGCAGGCGGAGCGTGTTCTTGCGCTCGCCCCGCAGGATCAAGCCGCGCGCCGAGCCTTCGCCCGACCGGCTCGCCCTCCGCGAGGAGGACGTACGTCGTCTCGGCGATCTTCACGTCGAAGCCGAGCGGGTTGACGAGCATGAGCTCGCCGACGGCCTCGCTCGAGAGGAGCGAGACATCCGTCAGGCGCACGTCCTGGAGCGCGAGAAACCGGTCCGAGCTCTCGCCCGCGACCTCGACGTCCTCGAACGGCCTGCGTGCCGGTCCACTCGCGGGGCGGCTGCCCCGCGTCGCGCCGCGGATGCGGTAGGTGAACGTGTCGGTGCCGGAAGCCTTCCGTCCAGGCTTCCGGCAGCTCGGCGTAGCGCACCGTCACCGGCAGGCGGAACTTCCCGCCGGAATGCGTGACGACGCCGGAGATCGGGAGCTCGGCCGGCGGAGCCGTTGATCGAGACGGAGCCGCGGAACGGCGCCGGCGGGAAGCTCCGCCTCCGGGCCGGAGATCGTCACGCGCGCTTCGGTCACGCCCGCGACCTCGACCGAAAAGCGCAGGGCGCCGGCAGGCGGCGCGGAGCGCGGAACGAGAACGGCCGCGAGCAGAGACGGACGAGGACGCATGGCGAGCTTACATCCGGAACACGCCGAACTCCGTCTCCGGAATCGGCGCGTTGTAGGAGGCCGAGAGCGCCAGCGCCAGGGCCGTGCGCGTCTCCGCGGGGTCGAGCACGCCGTCGTCCCAGAGGCGGGCCGTCGCGTAATAGGGGTGGCCTTCGAGCTCGTACTTCTCGCGCGTCGGCCGCTCGAACTCCGCGACCTCCTCGGCCGTCATGCGCCGGCTTGCCGGCGCGCGCGAGCTGGTCCTGCTTGACGGTCGAGAGGACCGACGGCGGCCTGCGGCCCTCCCATGACGGAGATGCGGGCGTTCGGCCACGTGAAGAGGAAGCGCGGGCCGTAGGCCCGGCCGCACATGCCGTAGTTGCCGGCGCCGAAGGAGCCGCCGATGATCACCGTCAGCTTCGGCACCGCCGCGTTGGCCACGGCGTGCACCATCTTGGCGCCGTCCTTGGCGATGCCGCCGCGCTCGTACTCCTTGCCCACCATGAAGCCCGTGATGTTCTGAAGGAAGAGCAGCGGCACCTTCCGGCGCGCGCACATCTGGATGAAGTGCGTGGCCTTCAGCGCCGACTCCGAGAAGAGGATGCCGTTGTTGGCGACGATGCCGATCAGAAACCCCGACAGCCGGGCGAAACCGCAGACGAGCGTCGTCCCGTAGCGCGCCTTGAACTCGTCGAAGCGCGAGCCGTCCACGAGCCGCGCGATCACTTCGCGCACGTCGTAGGGCTTGCGCAGGTCGCGCGGCAGGATCCCGTAGATCTCCTTCGGGTCGTAGGCGGGCTCCTCGGGCTCCGCGATGTCGGCCGGGAGCGTCTTGGGGCTGCGTGCCGAGGGTTGCCGACGATCGTGCGCGCGATCTCGAGGGCGTGCGCGTCGTCCTCGGCGAGATAGTCCGCGACGCCCGAGATCCGGGTGTGCACGTCGCCGCCGCCGAGCTCCTCGGCCGTGACGTCCTCGCCCGTCGCCGCCTTGACCAGCGGCGGGCCCGCGAGGAAGATCGTCCCCGTGCCCTTGACGATCACGGCCTCGTCCGACATCGCCGGCACGTACGCGCCGCCGGCGGTGCAGGAGCCCATGACGACGGCGATCTGCGGGATGCGCTTCGACGACATGCGCGCCTGGTTGTAGAAGATGCGGCCGAAGTGCTCGCGATCGGGGAACACGTCCGCCTGCAGCGGCAGAAACGCGCCGCCGGAGTCCACGAGGTAGACGCAGGGCAGCCGGTTCTCTTCGGCGATCTCCTGGGCCCGCAGGTGCTTCTTGACCGTCATCGGAAAGTACGTGCCGCCCTTGACCGTCGCGTCGTTGGCGACGACGACGACTTCGCGTCCCGAGACGCGGCCGACCCCCGTCACGAGCCCGGCCGCCGGGCGCCTCCCCGTCGTACATGCCGTGGGCCGCGAGCGGCGACAGCTCGAGGAACGGAGAGCCCGGATCGAGCAGCGCGTCCACGCGGTCGCGGACGAACATCTTCTTCTGCTCGGCGTGGCGCTCGCGGCCCGCGCCGCCGCGCCGCGCGCGGGCGAGCTCCTCGCGGAGCTGCGCCGTCAGGGCCTCCATGGCGCGGAACCGCTCCTCGAACTCCGGGGATTTGGGGTCGACGCGGGTCGGGAAGCCGATCCATCGGGACGACGGTCAGGCCCGCCCGACCTTCGCTCCCGCTTCGCGCTGGATGAACTCCACGAGCGTCTGCGTCGGCGTTCCCGGCAGGAAGATCTCGCGGATGCCGATGGCCTTCAGCGGCGCGATGTCCTTGTCGGGAATGATGCCGCCGGCGAGCACGAGGATGTCTTCCCCGCCCTTCTCGCCGAGCAGCTTCATGATCTCGGGAAAGAGGACGTTGTGCGCTCCGGAGAGGATCGAGAGGCCGATGACGTCCACGTCCTCCTGGATCGCGGCGGCCACGACCTGCTCGGGCGTCTGGCGCAGGCCCGAGTAGATGACCTCCATGCCGGCGTCCCGCAGCGCGCGCGCGATCACCTTGGCGCCGCGGTCGTGCCCGTCGAGGCCGGGCTTGGCGATCAGGACGCGGATCGGTCGGGACATGCTCTCTGCCGGACTCCTTGTCGTGACGGATCCGGAGTGTATCAGTCGACGATCGCGACCGGATCGCCGACGCGCAGCCGGTTGCCGGCGAGCGCCCGGGCCGTGACGCCGATCTGGCCGCCGCGTCCCCGCGCGATCGCCGAGAGGATCCCGGGCGAGCGCTCGGTCGTCTCCGCCGTCGAGGCTCGGAACGACGCAGTGCTCCGAGCCGCCGACGATCTCGAGCAGCACGTCGCCGATCCAGAGCTGGCGTCCGAGCCACTGGTCCTCCTCGAAGGGACGGCCGTCGGGCAGATCGAGGAGCACGTTCGAGCGCAGCCGCTCGGGCTCGAGCGGTCCCGCCGTACTGCTTCTCGAGGAACCGCACCGTCGGCACCGAGATCAGGTGGAGCGGGCGCCGGATCCGCCTCCGCGTCGGCGCGGGTGCGCAGGCTGACCGGGTGTCCGCACCGCCGCGCGACGTCTTCGAGCCAGCTCCGGTCGGTCGAGCGGCGCCTCGGCGCCGTCCGGCGTCATGATGCGGACCCAGGCCGCGAGCTCCGTGCCCCGGACCATCGAATCGAGGAAGCGCGCGTGGTAGCGGAGCAGAAACGGCGCGTCGGCCGAGCTCAGCAGCGCGCCCTGCGTCTCGTCGAACACGTCGTAGATCCGGTCCCCGGCCAGGCCCGAGCCCTGGACCAGGCACTCGTCGGGCGATTCTCCGCCCAGCGCGCGCACCGGGAAGCGCCGCAGGACGGCCAGCTGTCCGACAACCTCCGCAAGTTCCATTGGGAGGCGGTCAATCTAATGCACGGGAGCGACTTCGACAACCCGAAGAATGCGATCGTCGCCCGGACGGGGGCGTCCGCGGCCGTCGCGGTTGCTCGTCGCGACGTAGAGCGCCCCGTCGGGGCCGACGACGACGTCGCGCAGGCGCCCGTAGACGTCCCGGAAGAGCTCCTCGGTCTCGAGGACGCGCCGCGGGTCCTTCGGGTCGAAGCGCACGCGGATGAGGACCTCGCCGCGAAGGTTGGCGAAGAAGAAATCGCCTCTGAAGCGACGGCAGCGCGGTCCCGGTCGAGAACGAGGCTCCCGACGGCGCGACCGCGGGCGTGTACTCGAGCAGCGGCGAGACCATGCCCGCGGCCGGACTCCCGGTGATGCACGACGGGCCAGCCGTAGTTCTTGCCCTTCTCGACGAGGTTGACCTCGTCGCCGCCGCCCGGCCCGTCGAAGCCCGAGGGCCCGTGCTCCGTCTGGTACTGCGGCGCCGGACCGCGGATCCCAGTCGATGCCCTGCGCGTTGCGGTGGCCGTACGAGAACACGGGCGAGCCCGGAAACGGATTGTCGGCGGGAATCGAGCCGTCGGGGTTCAAGCGGAGCGTCTTGCCGCCGAGCGACTTGAGGTCCTGCGCGATCTTGCGGTCCGTCGCGTCTCCCGTCGTGACGTAGAGCTTGCCGTCCGGGCCGAAGCGGATCCGGCAGCCCGCGTGGTTCCGCGCGGCCGGGATCCCCTCGATGATCACGGTGCGCCCCGAGAGCGACGTCGCCGTCGTCGCGGTAGCGGGCGACGCGGACGCGCGGCCCGTCCGGAGCGTCGTAGGCGTAGGCCAGGTACACGAAGCGGGACGTCGCGTAGTCCGGCGCCAGCGGCGATGCCCATCAGGCCGCTCTCGCCCTTCGCCTCGACGTCCTCGAGGACCGCGAGCGGCTTCGGCGCGAGCACGCCGTTCTCGACGACGCGGACCCGCCCGGGCCGCTCGGTGACGAGCATGCGCGTCGGGAGACGTGAACACGATGCGACCACGGCACCTCGAGACCGGACACGAACGTCTGGACCTCGAGGCGCGCCCCGGACTTCGTCGGGAAGGTCCGGGCATCGCCGGCCGCGGCCGTCGCGCTCCGCGCGCCGGCGGCCGCGCACGCCCACGCGAGCGCCGCGGCCGAGATCAGCCGCAGACGCGGCGGAACGGCGCATCCTCAGGCCCTCTGCGCGATCGGCAGCCGGCCGCGCGAGCGCGTCCCAGGCCCGGCGGCGGTGCGAGATGCGGTCCTTCTCCGCGGGCGCCATCTCGGCGAACGTCCGATCGCCGCCCTCCGGCACGAAGACCGTGTCCCATCCGAAACCTCCGCTCCCCGCGGCGCCGCGGCGATGGAGCCGTGGGCCTCTCCGCGCGCCGTCACGATCTCGCCCCCGTCGCAGTACGCGATGGCGCAGATCGCGGTCGCGGCCCCGATCCTCGAACGCGTCGAGCATGCGCGGAAGCGCGGCGATGCCGGCGCTCGTTCTCGACCCACTTGACGAGCGCGCCCGGGAACCCTCCCCACGCCCGGATCGCGAGGCCGCTGTCCTCCACGAGGACGGGCCGCGACAGCATCGCGTACGCGGAGCGCGCCTTCTGCTCGCACGATCTCGGAAGGATCGAGGGCCTGCGGCTCGGGGAGGTCGACGTCCAGCCGCTCGATCGACGAAGCCGAGCCGCTCGGCCTCCCGCGCCTTTTCGGCGCGGCTCGTGACGAAGACGATCGGCAGCCGCTCCACGCCGGGATTCTGACACGCGCACGCCGGGATTGGCGGCGCGCTCGCGGAATCGTCAGCCCTCGGGCTCCGGATCTCTCGCGGAGAGGACCTTGTAGAGCGGCACCTGGGCCGAGAGGCCCTTGAGCGCGAAGAAGCCGAGCTGGGCCACCTCGAACCGATCCTTCACCGCCTGCAAGGTCTCGGGACCGACGACGATGTCGCCCGGCTGCGCGACGAACTCCTCGAGCCGCGCGGCGACGTTCACGGCGTTGCCGAGGACCGTGTAGTCCACGCGGCGCTCGGACCCGATGTCGCCGACGATCGCCTCGCCCGTGTTCACGGCGATGCGGACCTCGAGGGGCGGATCGCCGCGCGAGGCGCGCTCCGTGTTCCACTCCGCCATCCCCTCGCGGATCTTGAGCGCGGCCGCGACCGCCCGCTCGGCGTGGTCGGGCTGCTCGAGCGGGGCGCCGAAGAAGGCCATGACCGCGTCGCCGATGAACTTGTCGATCGTGCCGCCGCAGGCGAAGACCGCGTCGGAGGCGAGCGTGAAGAACTCCGTCAGCAGCCGCGAGAGCTCGTCGGCCGGCATCTTCTCGGACCAGCCGGTGAAGCCGACGATGTCGGCGAAGAGGATCGTGACGACCTTCGTCCGCGCCGCCTTGAGGTCCCCGGTCGCCGTCCGCCTCCGTGATGATCTCCTCGATGACCTGCGGCGAGTGGTAACGCTCGAGCCGGCCGCGGATGCGCTTCTCCTCGGCGACGCGGTCGTGGAGCCGGGCCCGCTCGATCGCGACGGCCGCGAAGTTGGAGAGCGCCGTCAGCAGGTCGAGGTCCTGCTCCGAGAAGCTCCCCGCGTGCAGCGGCGAGTCGACGTAGATGACGCCGATCACCGCCGAGCCGCTCCAGAGCGGCGCGCACATCGCCGAGCGGATCTGCTGCAGCCGGATCGAGTCGCCGCTCTCGAAGCGCTCGTCGGTCTGGGCGTCCGAGGTCAGGATCGCGACCTTCTGCTTGACGACCATGTCCACGATCGTCCGGGAGTACGGCGTCGAGCCGTCCGAGGTCGTGCGCTTCTTCGATCTTGAAGCGCGAGATCCGAGAGGGTCAGGGTCCCGTCGGCCTGCTCGAGCAGCAGGTAGCCGCGGTCGGCCGGAAGGAACTCGAAGATCAGGTCCATGACCTTGTCGAGCACGGCCGAGAGGTCGTCGGCCGAGATGAGCGCCTTCGCGACCTGGACGAGGATCTCGAAGACGCGGTTCTTGTAGCGCGACGTCCAGCGCCGCGCGCCTCCGCTGCGGCGGTCGAGTCGGACGAGCGGCACGGCGCTCTTCTCGAGCCCGAAGTCCTGGTTGAACTCGGCGATCGGCCGGATGCGCGTCGACGTCGAGTCGATGACCGCGCCCGCCCTTGCCGGCCGACCGTCGGCTCGTCGCGGAAGCGCAGCATGAAGGTGCCGATCAGCGCCTGGTCGCCGTCGCGCACGTCGGCCTGCGGCACGGCCTGGTCGTTCACCCTGCACGCCGTTGGTCGACTGGTTGTCGTAGAGGACCCAGCCGCCCTCCTCCTTCTTGAGGAACGCGTGCCGGCGCGAGACCGAGAAGTCGTTCAGGACGATGTCGTTGTCGTTCGCGCGTCCGATGAACGCGACGTCCTTCGACAGGGTGAAGACCTGCGTCCGCCCCTCGGTTTCGTACAGGACCTGGAGCATCGGATTTCGACAAATTATAGATGCGGTCGGCGAATCAGTCGCCCCGGA
>CAVVML010000025.1:0-246257 GCA_963749265.1 uncultured Acidobacteriota bacterium
GCCAAGCGGAAGCGCAAGATGATTCAGGCCCGCAAGAAAATGCTCCGCAAGCTTTCGGAGGAACGTCGGGCGACGCCGTAACCCCGGGAGACGGAGACGGCGCCGACTTCGAGTCGCTCGAGTTCGGCGTCGTCCTCCGGCTCGTATCCTCTCTGGCTCGAACGCCGCCCGGACGGGCGGCGGTTCTGTCTCTGGCCCCCGCCCTCGAGGAATCCCGCGTCGCCGCCCTCCTCGCCGAGACGGCGGAGGCCTCCGGGTTCCAGATCCGTCACGGACGCCTTCCCCTCGCCGGCCTCGAGGAGATCGGCCCCGCGCTCGACGCGCTCGAAAGCGCCGGCGGCTCGGGGGCGCCGGAGGACTTTCGTCCGATCGTGCGCGCGGCGCGCGCCTCGGAAGCGGTTCGACGGGCGCTCGCCAAAGCCGACGGTCCGATCCTCGCCGCGCACGGCGAGAGCCTCCCCTCCTTCGTCGCTCTGCTCGGGCGCGCGGCGAAGCTCTTCGCCGAAGACGGAGGCCTCAAAGATGACGCGTCGCCGGAGCTCGCCGCGATCCGCGCGCGCCTGCGCCGGCGGCGAGGCGAGGTCTCGCGGCTTCTGGAGAAGCTCCTCGACCAGCGGCGCGAGGCGCTCGGCGACGCCGTCGTCGTGCTTCGCAACGACCGCGACTGCCTTCCGGTCCTGGCGTCCTCACGGGGGCGCGTGCCGGGGATCGTGCACGACCGTTCGGGCTCGGGCCAGACGGTCTTCGTCGAGCCGATGGAGGTCATCGAGTCCAACAACGACCTGGCCCTGACCTCGGCCGAGGAGCGGCGTGAAGTCGATCGGCTGCTCTCCGAGTTCGGCCGCGAGGTCCTCGCGCAGGCCGACGAGCTCGAGGCCGCGGTGGACGGGCTCGCGGCCCTCGACGCGCTCGAGGCCAAGGTCGCCTTCGGCGAGATGGGAGGAGGGCGGCTGCCGGAGATCTCGCAGGACGGCGCCTGGACGCTGCGCGCGGCGCGGCATCCCCTTCTGGACGCAGGCTACGAAGGCCTGCGGCGCCGCGTGCTCGGGGAGACGCGCGAAGGCCGCGCCGCCGTGCCCCTGGACTTCGAGCTTCCGCCCGAAAAGCACCTCCTGGTGGTCTCGGGCCCCAACGCCGCGGAAAAACCGTCGTCCTGAAGACGGCCGGGCTCTTCTCGATGCTCACCCAGTGCGGCATCCCGATCCCCGCGGAGCCCGGCACGCGCTTGCCGGTCTTTCGCGCGATTCGCACCGAGATCGGCGATGCCCAGGCGATCCTCTCGGACCGCTCGACCTTTTCGTCTTCGATGGAGACGCTCGCCGGGATCCTGGCCGGGGCCGGGCCCGGAACGCTCGCGTTGATCGACGAGGTCGGTGGAGCGACGGACCCGGAGGAAGGCAGCGCCCTCGCCGTGGCGTTTCTCGAGGCGTACCTCGAAAGCGGGGGCCGGGCTCTCGCGACCACGCACCTCTCCGGCGTCAAGACCTTCGCGTCCTCGCGCCCCGACGCGCTCTGTGCAGCGATGGAGTTCGACGAGGCGACCGGACGTCCGAACTACCGGCTCCATCCGGGCCTCGCCGGCCGCAGCCGCGCGCTCTCCGTCGCGCGCGAGCAGGGCATTCCCGAAGCCGTTCTGGAGCGTTCGAAGCAGATCCTCGGCGAAGCCTGGGAACGGCGCGAGCGCGCGGAAGACGACGCCGAGAAGGCCCTCGAGCGGCTGCGGCGCCTCGAGGCGGAGCTCGCGAGCGAGCGCGCCGCGGCCACCCGCGAGGCCGGGAAGCTCGAGGCCGAGCGGAGGGAGCTCGCCGAGGAGAAGGCGAAGATGCTCGCCGAGGGGCTCGCGGGGTTCGAGCGCGCCCGCCGGGAGCTCGCCCGCAAAGTCTCCGAGGAGCTCGATCTCGCTCGCCACGAGACCGCCCGGCTCGCGCAGGCCTCCGCGGCGCGCGTGGTCGAGCAAGCCGAGCGTTCGGCCGAGACCGAGCGGGTGATCGCCGAGGCCCGCGAGGCCGAGGAGCTCCGCTCGCGCGAGGTCGGAGTCGGCGAGCAGGGCGCGGGTGCGAGGCCTCGGCAGCGAAGGGCGCGTCGTGGCGTTCGACGGCGAGTGGGCGCACCTCGAGTTCCGCGGAAAGCGGATGCGGGTGAAGCGGTCGGATCTGGAGCCGATGGGCGCGGGAAGCCGGAAGCGCGACAGGCGAGAGTCCGGAAGCGGGAAGTCGTCCGTGGAGATCCCGGCCGCCGAGTCGAGCGGCCCCACCGTCGAGGTCAACCTGATCGGCCAGCGCGTCGAGGAGGCCATCGAAGCGGCCGAGCGCGCGCTCGACCAGGCGCTCGTGTCCGGAGCTTCGCGGCTGCGGGTGATCCACGGGCACGGCACCGGCCGGTTGCGGGAAGGGATCCGCGAGCACTTCCGTTCTCACCCCGCCGTCGAGAAGCTGCGCTCGGCGGACAAGAGCGAGGGCGGAAACGGGGCGACGATTCTGGAGCTGAGGTAGGCCTGGAACTGAGGTAGGTTGAAGGTTTGGCTTCCGATCTCGACATCAATGACCGGGTGCTCGCCGAGCTTCGGATGGCGGCCGACATCGTCGAGGTGATCGGAGACCACACCCGCCTCAAGAAAGCCGGCCGCTCCTGGAAGGGACTCTGCCCGTTCCACAACGAGCGCACTCCCTCCTTCACCGTGGACCGCGACAAGGGGCTGTACCACTGCTTCGGGTGCGGCGCGGGCGGCGACGTCATCCACTTCGTGCGCCAGATCGACCGGCTCGAGTTCCCCGAAGCCGTCGAGGCCCTCGCCGGGCGGTTCGGCGTCACGATCCCGCGGAGAGAGCGGCGCGGCCCGCGCGACGACCGGCGCGACAAACTGTTCGAGGCCGTGGCCGCCGCCGAGCGCTTCTACTCGGGAACGCCTGGACAAGCCCGGCAACGCCGCGGCGACGTATCTCGAAGGGCGCGGAGTTCCGAAGGAGCTCTGGCAGGAGCTGACGCTCGGCCACGCCCCCGACGCCTGGGACTCGATCGGCAGAGCGCTCTCCCCCGCCTTTCCCGAAAGCCTGCTGGTCGAGGCGGGCCTGCTCCAGCCCCGCCCGGAGGCCAAGGGCGCGTACGACCGTTTCCGCGACCGGCTGCTTTTCGTGGTCCGCGACGAGCGCGGCCGCGCGGTGGGATTCGGCGGGCGCGCCCTCTCGCCCGAGGGCGAGCCCAAGTACCTGAACTCGCCCGAGTCGCCGATCTTCTCGAAGAAGCGGCTCCTCTACGGCTTCTTCCAGGCGCGCGAGGCGATCCGCCGGCGCGACCGCGTCGTGCTCGTCGAGGGGTACTTCGACCACATGGCGCTCCTGCGCGCCGGAGTCGCCGAGACGGTCGCCTCGATGGGAACCGCCCTGACGCCCGAGCAGGTGGAGCGGCTGCGACGGCTGACGGGCCACGCGATCGTCTGCTACGACGGAGACTCCGCGGGGCGCAACGCCACGCGCGGCGCCCTGGCCCTCCTGCTCGGGCAGGGGTTCGAAGCCCGGGTCGCGCGGCTTCCTCAGGGCGAGGATCCCGACGACCTGCTTCGTGGACAGGGGCCGGAGGCCCTCGCCCGGCGGATCGACGAAGCGCCGGACTTCCTGACGTGGCTTCTGGAGGACGTTCAGCCGGATGCCGCCGGCCTCACGCCGACCGAGAAGCGCGAGCGGGTGGCCAAAATCCTCGAGATCCTGGCCGCGATCCCCGACCGCATCCTCCGCTACGAGGAGTACCGGAAGGTGTCCGCGGCCGTCTCGGTCCCGGTCGATGTGCTCTGGGGGGCGGACAAGGCGAACCTTCAGCCGTCGATTACGCGTTCTAAGAGTGTGGGGGACATGAGTCTGGCGACACCTGGAACGCCCGGGAATGCGGGCGCGTTATCCGCTGTGGTCCTGCCCGGAGCGGAGAAGCAGCTGCTTCAGGCCCTGACGGCGGGAGGAGAGCTCAACTCTCTGATTCTAAGCACTTTGAATCCGGATCACCTCACCGACGAGAGGGTTCGGAAGGTGGTCTCGGCCCTCCGGGAGGGGTCTTCCGGGTCGGAAGTTGTTGATTTTCAACGGCAAATCGAACACCTTACGGAGGAAGAACGCAGCTTCATCTCCGGTTTCGCGCTCGAAGAGGCCGAGCCGACGCAAAAAGGCGTCGAGGAACTCCTCAAGAGGCTCGAAAGCAACTACCTCGAGCGGGAAAGCGCGGAGATTCAGAGGGCAATCGATCGGGCGGGTGAGGGGTCTGACGAGATCTGGCGGAGTTGATGCGCCGGAAACAGGAAATCATGCGTCGGAAAGCTGCGCTCGGCCGCGCTCCGCGATGGAAAGGAAACGAACTTGGTGATTGAGGAAAAGTTCCCTGAGGTCGGGGTTCTCCTGAAGGCGGGCCGGGAGAAGGGCTACATCCTCTACGAGGAGATCCACACGATCCTCTCGGACGAGGCGACCGCCGCGCCGAAGGACCTCGAGGGAATCTACGCCCGCTTCTTCGAGGTCGGCATCGAGATCGTCACCGATCCGGATCGCGCGGCCCGGCGCCGCGCGGCGGAAGCCGCGGAGACGGCGGACGAGGCCCGCGAGGCGGTCGAGAAGACCAACGACCCCGTGCGCATGTACCTGCGCGAGATGGGGACGGTCAAGCTGCTCGACCGCGAGGGCGAGGTCCGCATCGCCAAGCGGATCGAGCAGGGCGAGGCCAAGATCTACCAGGCGCTCGCGAACAACCCGATCGTGCTCGAGGAGATCCTCAAGCTCCTCGAGAACGCCGGCCGCGACACGCGCATCGTCGACGAGCTCGTCAACGCTCCGGACGAGGAGGACGAAGAGGAGCCGGAGGTTCGAGAGACGCTGGACGACCGCGCGACTCGCCGGATCGACGGCATCCTCGGGAGCTTCAAGAAGATCGGCGCGCTCGACAAAGACATCAAGCGGATGAAGTTCAAGGCGCGCACGATCAAGAAGGGCACCAAGACCCTGGCGCGCATCGAAGCCTCGATCGACAAGAAGATCGCCGACATGGCGAAGCTGATCCGCGCCGCGGACTTCACGCCCGCCGTGCTCAACCGCGCGATCGGCATCCTGAAGGACATCGACCGGCAGATGTCGGTCCCCGAGATCACGATCCGCCAGGACACGAACACGCTCAAGAAGGAAAAGAACCCGACGCGGATCGACTTCTACCGCCGCCGGATCGCGAAGTACAAGAAGAACCTGCGCGAGCTCGAGCAGAAGTTCGGCGTCGAGCACGAGGACGTCAAGAAGACGCTCCGCATGGTCCGGGAGGGCGAGGAGGAGGCCGACCAGGCCAAGCACGAGCTCATCGTGGCGAACCTCCGCCTCGTCGTGTCGATCGCGAAGAAGTACACGAACCGCGGCCTCCAGTTCCTCGACCTCATCCAGGAAGGCAACATCGGCCTGATGAAGGCCGTCGAGAAGTTCGAGCACCGCCGCGGTTACAAGTTCTCGACGTACGCGACGTGGTGGATCCGGCAGGCGATCACCCGGGCGATCGCCGACCAGGCGCGGACGATCCGCATCCCCGTCCACATGATCGAGACGATCAACAAGCTGACCCGCACCTCGCGCTCGCTCGTGCAGGAGCTCGGCCGGGAGCCCAACGCCGAAGAGATCGCGAAGCGCATGGACATGCCGGTCTCCAAGGTCCGCAAGATCATGAAGATCGCGCAGGAACCGATCTCGCTCGAGACGCCGATCGGGGAGGAAGAGGATTCGCATCTGGGCGACTTCATCGAGGACCGTCAGGTCCTCTCGCCGATCGACGCGGTCCTCGTCTCCAACCTGCAGGACCAGACGCGCCGCGTGCTGAAGTCGCTGACCCCCCGCGAGGAGCAGGTCCTCAAGATGCGCTTCGGCGTCGGGGACGGCTCGGAGCACACCCTCGAGGAGGTCGGCCGGTCCTTCAACGTGACCCGCGAGCGCATCCGCCAGATCGAGTCGAAGGCGCTGCGCAAGCTCCGGCATCCGTCGCGGGCGAAGAAGCTGAAGCCGTTTCTGGAGACCATCCGTTAACCCGGAGGCAGGATGCAGGAAACAGGAGGCAGGACGCTGATTTCGCACCTGCCGCCTGCCGTCTGCCTACTGCCTCCTTGTCCCGGGACCCCTTTGTTATATTCATCGGGGTCCATAGCTCAGCGGTCCAGAGCCACCGGCTCATAACCGGTCAGACCCCGGTTCGAATCCGGGTGGACCCACCAACGAGGGCGGAAGATTGAGGCGTTTGATCCGAAACCGACTTCAAAACTCGCGGGCAACGCAAGGGTGTTCCACAACCGGAACACCCTTTTCCATCTCGGGCCGTCTCTGCATCGACCGTCGCGCCTTCGAGGTGTCGCGATGAGCGACCTCCTCGGGCAGCTCTACCGGCTCCAGACCCGAATCCAGTTCGTGAGGGACCGCGAGCGGAAACGCGACACGGTCCCGCCCGAGCTCATCGAGGTCGACCGGGAGTACCGCGACAAGGTCGAGGTGGTCGCCGGTCTGAAGGCGCGGCTGACCCAGGCCGAGCTCGAGAGGCGGCGCGCCGACGCTCGAGCTCGCGGACCTTCGGGAGAAGCTCAAGAAGTACCAGACCCAGCTCCGCAACGTGCAGTCCAGCCGGGAGTATTCGGCCGCGCTCAACGAGATCGACGGCGTGGAGAAATCGATCCGGGCGACCGAGGACCGATTTCTCGAGCTCGAAGAGGAGATCGAGACGGCGCGCACCGACCTCGATGCCCGCGAGAAGAATCTGCCGTCGGAGACCGAGGAGCACGAAGAGAAGCTCAAGGACTGGCGCGCCGAGCAGCGGACGATCAACGAAGAGCTCGTCAGCGCGAAGGACGAGATCGCGCAGCTCGAGGCGGGGATTCCGGCCCGCGACCGCGCCGAGTTCCACCGCCTGATCGACAAGAAGCACGGGCTCGCGGTCGTCCTCGCCGTCGGCGGCTCGTGCTCGGCATGCCACGTCAAGATCCGGCCCGCCGCCATGCAGATCCTCAAGCAGGGGCGCGAGATCATCTACTGCGACAGCTGCAAGCGCATCCTCTACTACGAGCCGCAGAGCTCATGAACCGCCGTCCGCGGGACGGCTAAGAGCTCGATGCGATTCCGGGCGTTCATCGACGGGGCGGCGCGCGGCAACCCCGGACCGGCAGGCGCGGGCGTGTACGTGTCGGCCGAGGAAAACCTTCCGGCCGAGGAGCACTTCGAGGCGCTCGGACACCAGACGAACAACGTCGCCGAGTACCGCGCCCTTCTCCTCGCTCTGAAGCGTGCCGCCGAGCGGGGCGCCTCCGACGTCTCGATCGCCTCGGACAGCCTGCTCCTGGTCCAGCAGATGCTGGGCCGCTACAGGGTCAAGGCGCCGAACCTCCAGCCTCTCTTCGCCGAAGGCGCTCCAGCGCGCGAAGGCGATTCCGCCGCTTCTCGATCAGCCACGTGCCGCGCGAAGACAACAAGAAGGCCGACCGGCTCGCCAACCTCGGCGCCGACGCGAGCGAGCGCGCGATGGCCGAGGCCGTCACCCGGGAGCGATGACCCCCGAAGCCGGGACGATCGCGCAGCGGCGCGAGGACGTTCTGGCGGAGATCGCGCGGGCGGCTTCCCGCGCCGGCCGGCGCCCGGGCGAGATCACGCTGATGGCGGTGACGAAGACTCAGAGCGCCGAGACGGTCGCGCTCGCCGCGCGCGCCGGCATCGTTCGCTTCGGAGAGAACCGGGTCCAGGAGGGCGTGGCCAAGATCACCGCCCTCCGCGCCGACTTTCCCGACCTCGAATGGCGATTGATCGGACCTTTGCAGTCGAACAAGGCCCGGACGGCGCTACAATGGTTCGGAGTCGTCGAAACACTAGACCGGGAAAGACTTGCGGCGCGGCTCGAAGCGATGCTGGCCGAAACGGGAGAAATGCTGCCGGTGCTTCTGGAGCTCAATCTCGGTGGAGAGGCGTCCAAGGCGGGAGCCCTGCCCGCCGACGTCGATCGGCTCTGTGAAGCCGCCCTGGCCTGCGTCCACCTCGATGTCCGCGGCCTGATGGCCGTGCCGCCGTACGATGCCGACCCGGAAAAGTCGCGGCCCTACTTCCGGCGGCTCGCCGGGATTCGCGACGGCCTCGTCCGGCGATTCGGGCGGCCGCTTCCCGGAGCTCTCGATGGGGATGAGCCACGACTTCGCCGTCGCGGTCGAAGAGGGCTCGACGGAGGTGCGGGTCGGGACCGCGCTGTTCGGACCGAGGACGCAGGCGTGACCCCGCTGCGACGGAGAGTCTCGTGAACGTCGGCGGTTCGGCCGCGGGCGCGATCCTCGACGCCCTCATCTGGCTGCTGACGGGCGTGCAGTGGGTCGTCATCATCGCCGTCCTCATATCGTGGGTGAATCCCGATCCCCGCAACCCGATCGTCCGTTTTCTCTGGGGCGTCACCGAGCCAATCTTTCGCCCCTTTCGCCGGCTGCTGCCGCCCTCGCGCACGGGCAACATCGATCTCTCGCCGATCTTCGTTCTGCTGATCATCTTTCTCTTGATCCGGTTTCTGACGCGAATGGCCTACTCGGCCCAGCTCGCGCCCTGAAGGAGGTTCCCATGCGCCCCCGATCCAGTCCGCTCGAAATTCAGAAGCGCGAGTTCTCGCGCCGCTGGAAGGGACTCGACCCCGTCGAAGTCCAGACGTTCCTCACCGATGTGGCAGAGGACATGGAATCCCTCGCGCGCGAAAACATCGGACCTGGAGACGCGGATCCGCGTCGCTCGAGCTGGAGAACGACGAGCACCGCGAGCGCGAACGCATCCTCAAGCAGACGCTGCTTTCGGCGCAGCAGGCCTCCGAGGACATGCGCGCCTCGGCGAGGAAGGAAGGCGAGCTCATCGTCCGCGAGGCGCAGGGCTCGGCGGAGAGGCTGACGCACAACGCCCTCCAGCGCTCCGCCGACATCGAAAAGGCGATCGCGGAGCTCAAAGTGCAGCGCGCCAACTTCCGCCTGCAGCTGCAGAAGATGATCGAGCTCTTCCAGCAGGTGCTCGACTTCGACCGCGACGAGGACGAGAAGGACCGCCCCCTGTCCTACATGACCCGGAAGGCGAACAAGGAAGAAACAGCCGGATGACGCGGGGGGCGCGCGCCCGCCGGCTCGTCCTTCCGGTCCTTTTTCTCGCGAGCGGAATCTCCGCCGGCTGCCGGCCCGAAAGCGCCCCGGCCGCAGCCGAGCCTTGCGGCCCCTCGGCGTGGCGTTTCGTCTTCGCCAATGATGCGAACGGCAAAGACCTCCAGGGCCGCCGCGAAGCCCTCCTCGCCGCCATCCGGAGAGGAAGCCCCGTGCGCGTCGGCTGGAGCGAGTCCAGCGCGAAGGAAGGCTGGTCCGTCGAAGAGTTCTCGGACGCCGGCTTCACCAACATCATGGGCCGCCGGGACGTGGTTGCCCAGCTCGACCCGGCCCTGATCCAGACGAACTACGTCGACGCCACGAAGGCGGGCCTGCGCAGCCCTCCCGTGGAGTGGCATGCCGTCATGTCGACGGACGGGCGCTTCGAGGCCGTGATGGTCGACCGCGAGACGGGACACACGACACGCCGGCTCGTTCAACGGACGCGCATGAACTGGTACGTCTTCGCGCCGCCGCTCGACTGCGATCGGCGCGAAGAGATCGTTCCGGACGCCGACGCGCGCAACGAGCTCGATCGAGGACTCGCGTACGCCGTCGCCGGCGCCGGCACCGGCAGACTGACACCAAGGAGCCGCCCTGCCGTCCTCTCTCGAAATCCGCAACATCGGCTGCCTCGCGACGCCGCTGGGCCGCGAGGCGCGGCGTGGAAAGGCGCAGGGCGAGATCCTCCGACTGAAGGACGCGGCGGTCCGCGCCGAAGACGGCCGGCTCGTGTTCGTCGGAAGCGAGAGCGACTACGCGCGGCAGTTCGCGGGCCGCTCGGCCGATGTCGTTCTCGACGCGCGGGGGCGCGCGGTCGTTCCGGGTCTCGTGGACGCGCACACGCATCCGGTCTGGCTGGGCGACCGCGCCGCCGAGATCGCCCGCCGCCTCGCCGGCGAGAGCTACGCCACGATCGCCGCGGAGGGCGGTGGGATCAACGCCACGGTCCGGGCGACGCGCGCGGGCTCGGGCGAGCAGCTCGCCTCCGCCGTTCGGAAACGCCTCGAGACGATGCTCGCGCACGGAACGACGACGGCCGAGGCCAAGTCCGGGTACGGGCTGACGGAGACCGACGAGATCCGCGCCCTGGAGCTTCTCCGGACGCTCTCGGCCGAGCCGAGCCTGCCCCGCCTCGTGCCGACCCTTCTCGCGGCGCACGAAGTCCCGCCCGAGTTCGCCGGCGGACCGCGCCGAGTGGGTCCGGATCGTGGCCGAGAAGATCGTTCCCCGCGCGGCGCGGGAGAAACTCGCCGCGTTCTGCGACGTCTTCTGCGAAAAGGGCGTCTTCACCGTCGAGGAATCCCGAACCATTCTCGCGGCGGCGCGGCGAGAGGGCATGGGGCTCCGCGTCCACGCCGACGAGCTCGCCCGCTCGGGCGGGGCCATGCTCGCGGCGGAGCTCTCGGCGGCCTCGGCCGACCACCTCCTCTTCATCGAGGCCGAGGAGATCGCGGCCCTCGCGCGCTCCGGGACGGTCGCCGTCGTCCTTCCCGGGACGGCCTGGTGGATGCGCTCCCGCCGGGCGCCGGCCCGGGCGCTCGTCGAGGCCGGGGTGCCGGTGGCGGTGGCCTCCGACGCCAACCCGGGCACCTGCTGCACCGAATCGCTCGCGGCGGTGGCCGCCCACGCGTGCCTCGACTCGGGGCTGACCGTCGAGGAAACGCTGACCGGCATGACGCTGAACGCCGCCGCCTCCCTGGGCCTGGCGGGCGAAGTCGGGTCCCTCGAGGCGGGAAAGTCGGCCGATCTGCTGGTCCTGGACGCCCCGGACGATCGCCACCTCATCTATCATTGGGGCATCAACCTGGTCGACGCCGTCGTCTTGCGCGGCCGCGTCGTGAAGGGCCGGACGTGACGAACTTCTCACAGCTCTCGCTTCAGGGATTCCTCGATGCCCTCGCCTCCGACGCGCCGACGCCCGGAGGAGGGACTGCCGCCGCCATCGGAGGCGCCATGGGCGCCTCGCTCGCGCAGATGGTCGCGGCCCTCACGCTCTCCAAGGAGAAATACGCCGCCTCGCACGACGCCGTCCGGCCGATCGCCGAGGCGGGCGAGCTCGCGCGGGCGGAATTCCTGCGAACTGGCCGGGGAGGATTCCGCGGCCTACGACGAGGTCGTCGCGGCCCGCCGCGCGCCCAAGGACACCGAAGAGCAGAAAGCCGCGCGCGCCCACCGGATCGCCCTCGCGAACCGCCGGGCCGCGGAGGTGCCCATGCGCACGGCGCGCGCCGCCGTGCGGCTGCTCGCCGCGCTGCCCGAGCTCGCCGAGAAGGGGAACCCCAATGCCGTCTCGGACGTCGGCGCCGCTTCGCTGCTCCTCGACGCCTGCGTCGAGGGGGCCCTGCTGAACGTCGGCATCAACCTGTCCTCCATCGACGACGCCGCCTTCGTGGCCGAAATGCAGCGCGAGACCGCGATCCTCCAGGAAGAGTCGCAGCGGCTGCGCTCTCAGGTCCTCGCGCTCGTCCGCAAGCGCTTCTGAGCGCGTCTCGCGGTCAAGCCATCCCGCTGAACGGAAAGAGTTTTCCCGCGCGCGCATGCGCGAAAGAATTTCTCTTGACAGCGTCGTGCCAATTTCCTAGAATAGGAATATTGAATCGCGCGACACCGGTAACGGGTCGCGCGTTTTTGTTTTTCCCCCCCTTTTCCTTCCGCGCAAACTCCTGACCGCTTTCCGGTTCGTCGCGCCGTCGGACGCCCGATGCGAGCGGCGGGAAGGCGGGATCTCGCGCGAAAGGCGCGCCAAAGGGCCGTTTCGCGTGCGCTCCCGACGACGCGCAAGCAGCGCCGCATAGAATCCGGCTTCCATGCCTTCGGCCCGCCCGACGCTCTATCTGGTCGACTCGATGTCGAACATCCATCGGGCCTACCACGCGATCCAGCGCCTCTCGACGTCCGCCGGCCGGCCGACCAACGCCGTCTACGGTTTCGTCACGATGCTCCGCAAGATGGTCCGGGAGCACAGCCCCGACCTTCTGGCCGCCGCGTGGGACGGGCCGCAACGGACCCTGCGGCACGAGGCGTACGCCGAGTACAAGGCCAACCGCGTGGCGATGGCGGACGATCTCGCCGCGCAGCTTCCCGAGATCCGCGAGGCCCTGGCGGCCTATCGGATCCCGGTCATCGAGCTGCCCGGCTACGAGGCCGACGACGTCATCGGCTCGCTCGCCAAGAAGGCCGAGTCCCAGGGCTACGACGTGGTCATCGTGACGGCCGACAAAGACATGCTGCAGCTGGTCTCCGGGGACAGGATCCGCGTCTTCCACACGGGCAAAGAGATCTTCCTGGACGACGCCGGCGTGACCGCGTTCTTCGGCGTCGCCCCCGGCCAGGTCGGCGACGTGCTGGCACTCATGGGCGACAGCGTCGACAACATCCCCGGCGTGCCCAGCGTCGGGCAGGTCACGGCCAAGAAATGGATCACCGAGTACGGGAGCCTGACGGCGCTGCTCGAGCACGCCGACGAGATCAAGGGCAAGGTCGGAGAGAGCCTGCGGGCGCATCGCGAGGACGCCCTGCTCTCGCGCCGCCTCGTCGAGATCCCGGTGGACCTGCCGGTGCCATTCGATCCGACGGCCCTCCGCCGCTCCGAGCCCGACTTCGGGAGGCTGAAGGAGCTCTTCGTCCGACTCGAGTTCCATTCGCTCGCGGCCGAGATCCACGGAGACGCCGCGGTGGCGCCCGAGCTCGACGTTCGAGCGGGTGGCTCCCGGGAGCCCGTTTCCGGCGATCGCCGGTCCGGCGGGCGTCTCCCTGCTGACGCGCAACGGCCACGCTCTGCTCGCGGTCCGCTCCGGCGAGAAGACGTTCATCGCCGAAGAAGAGTCCGCGGCGATCGTGCGCCGCTGGAAGGCCCTGGAGGCGGGCGGCGCCGCCTTCGCGATGGGCGACGCGAAGCCGCTCGACGCCCTGCTCGCCGGAGCCGGCGAAGAG
This sequence comes from uncultured Acidobacteriota bacterium, assembly GCA_963749265.1. GTDB lineage: Bacteria > Acidobacteriota > Thermoanaerobaculia > UBA5066 > Gp7-AA6 > DAHUXD01. The sequence goes on from CAVVML010000025.1 coordinate 13,073, forward strand.
GTGCGGGCCGACGTGTTCGACGTGTGCCTGGCGCAGTACGTCTCTGGCCCCGGGTGTCGCCAGCGCCGAGCTCGAGCCGATGGCGTTCCAGCGCCTCGGCCAGCGGCTGGTGCCCGACAAGGAAGCCGGGGTGTCCGCATGCGCCCTGCCCGGGTCCTACGAGATCGCGCATGCCGACCGGTGGCTGGCCGAGCGCGCCTCCGCCGCCGCCGCGCTGGCGCCGGTGCTCTCGGCCGAGCTCGCCGCGCGGCCGGAGCTCGAGCGTCTCTACCGCGACATCGAACGGCCGCTCACTCCCGTGCTCGCGCGGATGGAGCGGGCCGGCGTGGCGATCGACAGCCTGCTTCTCGCCGAGATCTCGAAGCGGATGGAGAGGCGAGCTGCGGTCTCTCGAGCAGAAGATCTGGGCCGAGGCCGGCGAGGAATTCAACGTGAATTCCCCCGTCAAGCTCGGCCAGATCCTCTTCGAAAAGCTCAAGTACCCCGTCCTCAAGAAAACGGCCAAGACGCGATCCTCCTCGACCGGGTTCGAGGTCCTGACCGAGCTCGCGGAGAAGGGCCTGAGCCTTCCGAAGCTCGTCCTGGAGTTTCGAGAGATCTCGAAGCTCAAGGGCACCTACGTGGACGCGCTTCCTCTGCTGGCCGACGCGGCCGGGCGGATCCACTCCTCGTTCCGCCAGAACGTGGCGGCCACCGGGCGGCTCTCGTCGTCGGATCCCGAACCTCCAGAACATTCCGATCCGAACCACGACGGGTCGCGAGATCCGCAAGGCCTTCGTCGCGCCGCGCGGGTTCCGGCTCGTCGTCGCCGACTACTCTCAGATCGAGCTGCGCATCCTGGCGCACCTGTCCGGGGACGCGGCCCTCATCGCAGGCCTTCGAAGAAGAGCAGGACATCCACCGCGCCACGGCGGCGCGCATCTTCGGCGTGGCGCCCGACCTGGTCAGCCACGAGATGCGGGTGGCCGCGAAGCGGATCAACTTCGCCCTGCTCTACGGGATGGCCGCCTTCACGCTGGGCAAAGAGCTCGGGGTCTCGACGTCGGAGGCGAAGAGCTACGTCGACTCCTACTTCAACCAGTTCCCGAGCGTGCGCGCCTGCCTCGACGGCATCCTCGTCGAAGCGCGGCGCACGAAAGAGGTCCGGACGCTCTTCGGCCGAGTGCGCCCGATCCCCGACATCGCGGCATCCAACGGCGCGGTCCGGGCGAACGCCGAGCGCATGGCCCTCAACGCTCCCTTCCAGGGCACGGCGGCCGACATCATCAAGATCGCCATGATCCGGCTGGATGCGGCCCTGGCGCGGGAAGCCCTGGCCGCTCGCCTCGTGCTCCAGGTCCACGACGAGCTGGTTCTCGAAGCGCCCGAGAGCGAGGTCCCGGCCGTCGAGCGGCTGGTGCGGGAAGTCATGGAACGCGCCGCGGAGCTCAAGGTTCACCTCGCGGTCGACGTCGGCTCAGGCCAGAACTGGCTCGAGGCAAAGTGACCCGCGGCCGCGCTTCGCGCGCCGCGGGTCATCCCGAGGAGCGCAGCGACGAGGGATCCCGGCCGAACAAGCCGCGCGCGCCGCGGGTCATCCCGAGTCGCGCAGCGACGAGGGACGCCGGACTCGACTCGCCGCGCGGCTCGTAAGCCTGCCGATCGCGGGATCCCTCGCTAGCGCTCGGGATGACGGCGGAGACCCTCGGGATGACGGTGGGCACGCTCGGGATGACGGCGGGGACGGCCGCTCCACGCGCGCCGCGGGTCATCCCGAGGAGCGCAGCGACGAGGGATCCCGGACTCGACAAGCCGGCGCCTGCGCGGGTCGTCCCGCTTCCCATATACTTTCCGAAAAACCGATGCGTTTCGTCGTTCGCGCTTTTTCGATTGCGGTCCTTCTCGGCGCCGCGGCCAGCCGCTCGCTCCACGCGCAGGAGCCGGCCCCCGCGCCGACGCCGCCGCCCGCGAATGCTCCCGCCGAAACGCCTCCTCCGGTCGCCGAAACGGCGCCGGTTCCCGCGGACGCGTCGGCGCCGGCCGCAGCGGCTCTGGTGCCCCCGCCCCCTCCGCCGATCCCGGCGGCCCGCATCCACGACGCGGCGTCCATTGCGATCTCGAAGCTTCCGACCGAAAACCCCTACGGGAGCGTGCTCGACACGCCGGCCGCACTCCCGGCCAAGCTTCCTTTCACGGACGCGGTGCTCTCGAGCGGATTCTTCGTTTCGGCGCGAGTCGATCCGACCGGCAAGGCCATATCGGTGCGCCGGGACCGCGATCCGATTCCGTCCCTCGCCGCCGAAAGCATGCGGTCGATCCAGCGCTGGACGATCACTCCCGCCCGCCGCTCGGGGCAGGCCGTCGAGACGTGGGGCGCATATCGCCTCGAGCTCTCCGTCGAGATCGACTCGCCGAAAGTGACGCAAGCGACGCTGACGCCGCTGACGCCAACGACTCCGATTCCCGCGCCGTTCTCGTGGCCGCCCGACGCCGAGTGGCTGGAGACCCGGAAGCCGGGCCCGACGCCGGAGGGCACCGTCTCTCTCCTCGAGGTCGACACGGCGCCGGTGCCGACGAAGACTCCGTGGTCCGCGGACTCCTTCAAGGGCCCTTCTCCGGCCGGTGGTGGATCAAGGTCGACAAGAACGGCCGCATCGAGCGCGCGATCCCGCTCGAGATCACCGATCCCGTCTTTCTCCCATACTTCCGGCGCGCGATGAGCAGCTGGGTGCTTCGCCCCGCGCAGCGCAAGGGAGCGCCGGTCGAATCCTGGAACGAGCTGGCGATGTCCGGCACGATCTCCTTCGACGACGAGATCAAGCAGATCTCGGCGCTCCGCCGCGCGATCGGCCCCTGAGCACGTCGCTCACGCTTCGCTTCGGGTCTGCGCCTTTCGGCGCACCGGCCTGCGGCTCGCCCGGCTGCGGGCTCGACCGCAGGCCTGACCCTCCGCTCCGCGCTCGCTCCCGCGGCGCGCGCCTCCTCCCTCGGTTACTTCGGGAGACTGCGCGCGCCGCGATCTCAGAGGAACACTACGGCTGGGCGGACCGAACGGCTACGTCGGCTTCGCTCGCGCCTAGACGATTTCGCGCCGGTCGCCGATCCGCCGCGTGACCTTGGCGCCGTCCAGGTATTCGAGCAGCGGAATGGCCAGGCGGCGCGTCAGGCCGAACATTTCCTTGAACTCGGCGACGTCCAGCGACTTCTTCGCGCGGGCGCGCACGCGCTCGACGACCGAGTCCACCGATTCCCGGGCGATGATCCAGCCGCCGGGCAGCCGCACGAGGGCTCCCGTCTTCACGAGATGGCCGATCAGGCCCTCCACGACTTTCTGGCGATGTCGTACGGCCTCTGCGGTCTCGGAAGGAGAGGGCGGGTCGAGACCGCGCCGTCGGAAGAACGCCGCGATGCGCTCGGACAGCTCCCGGTCCGAGCCCGCGAGATCGCTTCGACCCGGAGGCCGCGCTTCGTCGCCGACGATGGCGAGCGCGCCACGGGCGGCGAGAGCCGCCTCGATCGCCTCGGCCCACCGTGGATCGGCGCGCGGAAGGATTCGTTTCAGGAGAGTCTGGCGGGGCACGCCGACCGCTCCCGAACCCTCGGCCGCGAGCCTCTCGAGCTCCGAGGTCGCGAGCGCCGGCCAGACGGGCCAGCGCCGCACTCCGAGGCGTAGCGGTCGGGCGAGCGTCGGAGCGCGTGGACCCGGCGCTCCGCGAGAGGCGGGGCGAGGGCGGCGCGCACCGCTCCGGCTGCCGTGCCGGCCCGGCGAGCGAGCTCCTCCTCGTCGACGCCGTGCTCGCGCGACTCCTCGATCCAGAGGACGAGGCGGTCGGCGAGCGCGCCGCTCTCGAGCCGGTCGAGCATCCGACGCCGCCCCTCCTCGTCGCGTGCGCGGGAAGGCCGTCGGCCGGGGGTCGAGGACGACTCCGCCGCCGATCGTCGTGACCGGCGAAAGCCGGCGGAGCACGAAGCGATCCCCGGGCGCGGCCGCGATCGGCCTCGAGAACCGGAGCTCGACGCGCGCCGAGCCGCCCGGGCGGAATCTCGCGGGCCTTCGAGGATCCGCACGGACGGCGGTGCTTCCGAGGCGAAGTGGTGGAACGACAGCCGATTCCCGCTCTGGACGCGCGGCGAGCCCGGCAGGAGCTCGACGCGGGCGCACGACGCGGTTGGACATCGCGAACGCGGACGGCGTCGCGAGCACGAGCCCCCGTCGCGAGATCCGAGAGCTCGGCGCCCACCAGGTTCGCGCTGACCCGCTCCCCCGCGCGCGCTTCGTCGACTTCGCGCCCGTGGACCTCCAGGCGGCGGACGCGCACGGGCCGCCGATCCGGAAGGACCTCGAGCCGGTGCGTCCTTGCGGATGCTCGCCGGAGACGAGGCTCCCCGTCACCACCGGTCCGAAGCCCGCGACGAGGAAGGCGCGGTCGATCGGCAGCCGGGCGATCGCACGTCCGCGCGGCGTCCGCCTCGAACGCCGCGCGGCGCAGTCGCCAGGCCGACGAGCGCCGCCTTCAGCGCCTCGAGACCTTCGCCCGTTCGCGCCGAGACGGGAACGATCGGAGCGTTCTCGAGGAAGGAGCCGCGCGTCGAGATCGCGCACGTCCGAGGCCGTGACCTCGACGAGCTCGGCGCGGAACCCGGTCGCACTTGGTCACCGCGATGACGCCGGCCGGAGGCCGAGCAGCCGCACGATCTCGAAGTGCTCCCGGGTCTGGGGCATCACGGATTCGTCGGCCGCGACGACGAGGAGGACCGCCTGGATTCCGCCGGCGCCGGCGAGCATGTTGCGCACGAAGCGCTCGTGCCCCGGCACGTCCACGAAGGAGACCCGGACGCCTTCCCACTCGGCGTGCGCGAATCCGAGATCGATCGTGATGCCCGCGGCGCTTCTCCTCGGGCAGGCGGTCCGCGTCGATTCCGGTGAGCGCCTTGACCAGCGCGGTCTTGCCGTGGTCGATGTGGCCGGCGGTGCCGACGAGAAACCGCTTCACGGCCGGAAGGGTATCGCCTCTCCGCGCCGTGCGGCGCGGGTGATAGCCTCAGGACCGCATGCAGGCGCGCATCGAGGCGGACCTCAAGTCCGCGATGAAGGCCGGCGACAAGCCCCGGGTCGCGACACTCCGCCTGCTTCTCGCCGCGCTGAAGAACGAGAAGATCCAGGCGCAGCGCGAGCTGACCGGCGACGAGTTCGAGGCGGTGCTCCGCCGCGCGGTCAAGCAGCGCCGCGACTCGATCGAGCAGTACGCCCGCGGAGGGCGTCAGGACCTCGTCGACGCCGAGAGCCGCGAGCTCGCGATCATCGAGGAATACCTGCCGAAGGGCCTCTCCGACGCCGAGATCGAGGCGGCGCTCAGAGACATCATCCGGGAGAAGGGCTTCTCGACCTCGCAAGGACGTGGGCCTCGCGATGAAGGAGCTCATGGCGGCTCACAGGGGCCGCGTCGACGGAAAGAAGGCCCAGGAGATCGCCCGGCGCCTGCTGCCGTGACGCGCGAGGCGGCGCGGCGGGCGTCCGCGAGGAGATCGAGGTCAAGATTCCGGTCCGGGAGCCTGACGCCGTCCGCGAAAGACTGCGCGCCGCCGGCGCGGCTCTCCGCGCGGCGGCCCACGAGGAATCGAACGTGCTCTTCGACGACGCCGAGCGCCGGCTCTCGGGAAGCGGCCGGACGGTGCGCCTGCGCCGGGCGGCCGGGCGGCGCGATCCTGACCTACAAGGGCCCGGCGCGTTTCCAGGACGGCGCCAAGACGCGCGAGGAGCGCGAGACAGAGGTCTCCGACCCGGAGGAGGCGCGAGGCGATTCTCGCCGGCTCGGCCTCGTGCCGCGGTTCCGCTATGACAAGCGGCGCGAGGAGTGGGACTGCGACGGCAGCGTGGTCGCGCTCGACGAGACGCCCGTCGGCACTGTTCGTCGAGGTCGAGGGCGACCCGACGACGCATCCGGCGCGTCGTCGCGCTTCTCGGGCTCGACCCGCCGAGGCGATTCCCTACTCCTACGCCGAGCTCTACGCGCGGCGCCGGAAGGAGGATCCCGCGCTCCCGCCGGACATGGTGTTCCCCGCGGACGACTCGCGCTCCGACGGCGCCCGCCCGAGCATCACTCCGGGGCCTGCACGAGCCCCGCCGCAGCGAAGTAGCGGTTGATCTCGATCACCTGGGCGATCAGATCGAGAGCGAGCTGCGCCATGAGAGAGCGCACCCGCCGAAGCTCGGTGTCGGCGCCGCGGAGCGAAGCGTCGGGGGTTTCCTCGGAAACGCGGCCGAGATCTTCGGGCAGGACGGATCTCATCGGCGCCGTCGGCGACCTCTCCGGCGTTTCCGCGGAAGACAGGCACTCGAAGGACGACCCGCCTCTTCAGGCCGAACGGCACGGCGTCCCGCTCCACGGCTCGGCCGTCCGGCGCGCCGAGCCTCGGCGCGAAGTCGCCCACGAGCTCGGCTTCCTGTTCGACCATCTGTCGCACATGGATTCGGCCGCCCGGGCGATTTCCTCCGCCCGCCGCTCGAAGCGTGCGCGGGGGAGCCGGGGTTGCCTCCGGCGATGCGCGAACCCTTCTCGGATCGCGCGCCATCCAATCCGGCGCCACCTTTCGTCTTCCTTTCGCCCTCTTTCAGGACTCGATCGGAACGCTCATCGCGTCCAGCCTCTCGCTCCCCGCCGGTAGTAGAGCGTCCGGATCTTCGCCGTCGCCCCGAAGACCCGCACGACGGCCATCCGATCGTGCGCGTCCCAGAGGTAGACGGAGCCCGGCGTCGCGTCTCCGAGCGGCGAGAAGGAGCAGATGTCGGAATTGTTGAACCGAATCGGATCGTCGATCCGATCGAGGTAACGGCCCGGGCTGCCCGGATCGGGCACGCGGATGCCCGGTCATGATGGCGGGCCGCACGTCGTTGCGCGACCAGGGATAGGTAGATCCCGAGGAAGCGGTCGACGCCGCTCGCGATCTCCGACGGTGCGGACGCCATTTCCGTTTCCATCGCCGTAGAGGGCCCACTCGTAGCGGTCGCCGTTCTTGCGGAACTTCAGCCCGACGTTGCGGTCCCGGGAGATCGCGTACGAGCGCGCGAGGTAGAACGCGACGGTCGTCTCGTGGACCGCATTTCGGATCGACACCGACTCCCGCAGCGCCAAAGCTCCCGGCAGCGGCGAGCAAGACCAGGAACGCCACAGAGCAGCAGGCTCGACGACGAGCTCGTAGCGCCGTCAGCCGGAGCTCGGCGAGAGGGGCCCGGGGCCCTGAGGGCCCCGGGCGGGCGTGGAGGTCACCGTCCCTTGCCCACCGGGACGGCGTTGGCGGGTTTCTCCTTCGCGGCCGGCGCCGGGGAGGAAGCGCGGCCGCCGAAGGAGACGACGAGAGCCGAACCTTGGAGTCGAGCGTGGTCGGGTCCCGTGACGGAGACGTAGGGCTTGAGCGTCAGGAAGAGCTTTTCGCCGATGCCCTTGACCTCCATGAGCTCCTCGGGGCGGGCGAAGGGCTTCTCCTTGCGGCGCTCGACGATGCGCTCGGCGACGCTGGCGCCGATGCGCGGCAGGTAGGCGAGCTCCACGGCCGAGGCGGTGTTGATGTTGACTTTCTTCGACGGCCGCGGGCGCGTCGGCTCCCTCGCCGAAGCCGAGAGCCGCCGCGCCGAGCGTCACGAGGGCGGCGATCGCGGACACACGAATCCTGGATGCGAGCATCGAGACTCCTTTCGGATCAGCGAGTTAGACCGGAATGCGAGACACGAAGAAACGGATGGGTTGAGCGGTACGGGTTTTTGTCCTCATCGAGCCGTCACGATCAGGCGTTCTCCATCGGCACCTCCTTTCGGGGGCGCGGGAAGGCGAGATCCGTGCCGCGCGGCCCGCGGCGGAGCGAGAAGTCGAACGCGCCACGCGGTTTATGCGGCGGCGGCACGAATCCGCGAGCCCGACCGCCGCCGACAAAAAGTCGGTCGCCGCTTTGCGGCGGCTCGACCTCAAGTCGTTGAATCGAACGGCGTCGCGCGGACGCCAGAGCCGTCAGGACACCTGTCCAATTTCTTGTCGGACCCGCGTGTAGACTGCCCGCCGTGATCCCAGGTCGCCGCGGGACAAACCGCCGGACGGAAATCGTCGTCGGCGTCTCGGGCGGCTCCGGCGCGCAGCTCGCCCGCCGGTTCGTCGAGGTGGCGCTCGCCTCCGCCGGGCCTCGCGAAGCTCCACCTCGTCCTCTCGGATCCCGCCCTCGAGGTCGCGCGCAGCGAGATCGCGCGCGAGCATCGCGACGCCCGCAGGATTGGATCGCCACTCTCGGGGCTCCGAAGCCGCAGCGCGCGCGCATCGTCCTCCACGACAACGGCAACGTGGGCGCGTCGATCGCCTCGGGTTCCTATCCGGCGTCCGGAATGATCGTGATTCCCTGCAGCGGCGGGACGCTCGGCTCGATCGCCCACGGCATCGCGCCGCGACCTGCTGCAGCGCGCGGCCGACGTCTGCCTGAAGGAGCGGCGCCCGCTCGTGCTCGCGTTCCGCGAGTCGCCGTACTCGCTCGTCCACGTCGAGAACATGCGCGCGGCGACCCTGGCCGGCGCGATCGTCGCGCCGCCACTGCCCGCGTTCTACGTCGACGTCCCCGTCGGTCGAGAGGTTGCTCGACGCCTACTGCGTCCGCGCCGCGCGTCTGCTCGGGCTTGAGGCCTCGCGGCGAGGAGTTCCGCTGGAAGGGGAGCCGGGCGGTCCCGAGCGCAACGCAGGCAGCCCCGCCGCCGGCCGAAGCGGTGAGCGCTCCGGTCCGCGCGCACGGGCGCTCTCCGGTCCGTCCGGACGACGCTCGAGATGATCAAGTTCTCGCACACGCTCTTCGCGCTGCCCTTCGCCCTGCTCTCGGCGTTCCTCGCGGCGGGCGGCTGGCCGCGCGGCGACGCTCGTCAAGATCCTCCTGGCCATGGTCGGCGCGCGGAGCGCAGCCATGGCCCACAACCGGCTCGCCGACCGCCGGTTCGACGCGGCGAACCCGCGGACGGCGTCCCGCGCGCTGCCCGTCGGGCGCCCTCTCGGTCGCCTTCGTCCGAATTTTCCTCGCCGCGTCGGTCGCCGTCTTCCTCGCCGCGGCGGCGAGCCTCAACCGACTGACGCTGCTGCTCTCGCCGGTGGCCCTCGGGCTGCTCGCTCTGTACGCCTACACGAAGCGATTCACGGCGCTTTCCCACCTCGTCCTCGGTCTCTGCCTGGCGATCGCGCCGGTCGGCGCCTGGATCGCCGTGCGGGGGACATCGCGCTGCTGCCGGTCCTGCCTCGGGCTCGCGGTCCTCTTCTGGACGGCCGGGTTCGACGTCATCTACTCCCTCCAGGACGAAGCGCACGACCGCCGCGTCGGCCTCCATTCCATCCCGGCGCGCTTCGGGGCGCGGCGCGCGCTCTGGATCTCGGCGGCTTTTTCACGCCGCAATGGCGATCCTGCTCGTCGCGGTCTGGCGGCTCGCCGGAGGCGGATGGCTCTTCTTCGCCGGCATCGTCGCGACCCTCGCGGCGCTCGTCTACCAGCACGCGATCGTCCGTCCCGGGGACCTCTCCCGCGTGGACGCCGCGTTCTTCACGGCCAACGGTTTCGTCTCGGTGGTGCTCGCCGCCTGCGGCATCGCGGACGTGCTCGCGCGTTCGCATTAGAATCCGCCCGATGCGATTCCGACCGAAGGGGACGTCACGCTGCGCCACCTGGCGATGGAGGGACCCATCGGCGTCGGCAAGACATCGCTCGTCGAGCTGCTCGCGAGGCGGTTCCGCGGCACCAAGATCCTCGAGGACGTCGACAACCCGTTTCTCGCCGACTTCTACAAGAAGAAGAAGGGCGCGGCGTTCCAGACGCAGCTCTTCTTCCTCCTGTCCCGCTACCAGCAGCAGCAGGAGATCGCCCAGATCGACCTGTTCACGAACCTCGTCGTCGCCGACTACCACTTCCCGAAGGACAAGATCTTCGCCTGCATCAATCTGGACGACTCGGAGCTGCTGATCTACGACCGGCTCTACACGCTCCTGTCGGAGTCCGTGCGCAAGCCCGACCTCGTGATCTTTCTGCAGGGGTCGATCGAGACGTGCCTGAAGCGGATCAAGAAGAAGCCGCGGACGCTCGAGAAGGCCGTGACGCCGGAGTACCTGGCCCAGCTCATCGAGGCCTACAACTACTACTTCTACCACTACGACGAGACGCCCCTGCTCGTCGTGGACACCAACGAGATCGACTTCGTCAACCGGCCCGGCGACTTCGAAGACCTCGTCGGACAGATCCAGAAGGCGAAGAAGGGCGTCCAGTACTACGTCCCCGCGGCCAGCGCGCCCGAGTGACCGCCGGCGCGCAAAGCGCAGCAGGCGGGTCAGAACTCGAGGCGCGCACGACTCGGGATCAGGACCTCGACTCGCCGCCGGCGGCGTAAGCCTGCCGAGGGGTCATGCCTCCGCTATGCTCGGGATCGCGCCGGGAGGCGACGAGCGGCGGTGGCGGGCGCAGCGCGGCGCAAGGCGGTCCGACTCGTAAGGACCCGACCCCGGCGTATAATCTTCGGCCTCGCCCTTCTCGGCGGCGATCCCAGGTTTCGGGACGTCGACCGAAAGGCAAGGAGCGAACGATGACGGACCTTCCGGAGAAAGATCCCCTCACGATCCCGCAGATCGTCTCGGCCAAGGGCCGCGAGAAGCTCGCGATGCTCACGGTCTACGACGCGCCCTCGGCGCGGCTGCTCGACGAGGCGGGGATCGAGATCCTGCTCGTCGGCGACTCGGTCGAGATGACGGTCTACGGCGAGCCGAACACGCTCTCGGCGACCATGGACACGATGATCCGCCACACGCGCGCCGTCTCGCGCTCCGTCCGGCGCGCCGTGGTCGTCGGCGACATGCCGTTCCTCTCCTACCAGACCGATCCCGCGAACGCGGTCGCAAACGCGGGACGTTTCCTGGCCGAGGGCGGCGCCGCGGCGGTCAAGGTCGAGGGCGGGCGGCGCATCCTTCCGGCGGTGGAGGCCATCCTCGCGGCGGACATTCCGGTCATGGGCCACGTCGGCCTGACGCCGCAGTCGTATCGCAAGTTCGGCGGCTTCAAGGTCCAGGGCCGCGAGGCCGACTCGGCGCGCGAGATCCGCGAGGACGCCAAGGCGCTGGCCGACGCGGGCTGTTTCGCCATCGTGCTCGAGTGCGTGCCGGAAACCCTGGCCGCCGAGATCACGCGCGAGATCGCCGTGCCGACGCTCGGGATCGGCGCCGGCCTCCACTGCGACGGCCAGGTCCTCGTCTTCCACGACGTCGTCGGCCTGACGCGCGACCTGCGGCCCAAGTTCGTGCGCCGTTACGCGGACCTGACCACCGTGATCGGGGACGCCGCGCGCGCTTTCGTCAAGGACGTCAAGAGCGGGTCCTTCCCGTCTCAAGAAGAGTCCTTCACGGGCGGCCGGCCCACGGGGTTGCGCCGGGTTCATTGAGAAGGGCGGGCTCTCGCGCGCGGCTTACTGGCGACCGAGGAATCTCAACACGATCTCGTCGAACCCGGCCGGGTTTTCCAGCTCGAGGGCGTGCGTCGCCCCCGGAAGGATCTCGAGCTCGCTCCGCGGCATGCACTTGCGAAACTCTTCCACCGCGATCTGAAAGAGTCTCAAAGTGTTCGCCCCTTCCACGAAGAAGCGTCGGCGCCTGGATCCGCCGCGCGTCATCGCAGGTGAACACTGTGGGTCGCGAGGCGCGGATGCGGCCGCCTTCATCTCCCTCGGCAGGTTGTCCAGGAAAACCCGACGGAACTCCGGCGGGATCTGATCGTAAGCGCCCGCCCGGCCGATGATGGCGTCGGCCAGGATGCGGGCGGCCCACTCGACGTCGCCGGCCTGGAGCAGCCGAAAGGCTCCTCGAACGGGAAGGACGGCAGCTTTTGGGCTTCGGAGTTTCCAGCCACGATCGACTCGAGGAACGGCTCCGCCAGGATCAGGCTCCTCACGAGTCTGGGATGCTCCCGCGCGAGGAGGAGGGCGAGGTTCGCGCCGGCCGAATGGCCGATCAGGTGCACGTGCCCCAGGTTGAGCGCCGCAATGAACGCCGCCAGATCGCTCCGCCACGGCGTCTGTTTAGTCGGCGCCTCCCCTCTCTGCGGATTGGGAAAGTTGTGCCGGCGACTGTAAGCAATGACGCGATAGCTTTTCGAAAGAGTCTCGAACACGACCGACCAGACGCGGTAGTCGTGGCCGAATCCGTGCAGGAGAACGATGGGCTGCCCTCGGCCCTCTTCGACGTAGGCCAGCTCGACGCCACGGACCCGTACGGTTCGGGCGGCCGGTGGAGACGGGTCCGGCGCCGCGGCGAGAAGAACCGACAGAACGAGAGCCCCGGCCTCCATGGTTCACCCCCGAGGGTGCCCTGCGCGAAGTCACCCTGGCCCGAGACCCGTCAACGCTCGGGGCGGATAGACTCTTCGACTTCATGATCACCGTCTCCGCGCTCAGCCCGTTGCGCTCCGCCGTGGGGAGGGCGCGCGCCGCCGGCGAGCCGGTCGCGTTCGTCCCGACGATGGGAGCTCTGCACGAGGGGCATCTGTCGCTCGCGCGCCTCGCGAAGCGCCACGCGCCCTTCGTCGTCGTCTCGATCTTCGTCAACCCGCTCCAGTTCGGAGCGAACGAGGATCTCGCCCGCTATCCCCGGCGTGAAGCGGACGACGCGGCCCTGCTCGCGCGGGAGGGCGTGGACGTCCTCTACGTTCCGGATCTCGCGCGCTTCTACCGCCGGACTTCTCGACGCGCGTCGAGGTCGGCGGAGTCTCGGAGGGCGGAGAGGGCGCGCGGCGGCCGGGCCACCTCTCCGGAGTCGCGACGGTCGTCGCGCGGCTCTTCATGCAGGTCCTGCCCGACGTCGCGGTCTTCGGACGCAAGGACCTCCAGCAGGTCGCGGTCGTGCGGCGGATGATCCGCGACCTCGACTTTCCGATCCGGCTCGTCGTCGGAGAGACCGTGCGCGAGCCCGACGGCCTCGCGCTGTCGTCGCGGAACGCCTACCTGTCGCCGGAGGAACGCCGACGCGCCACCGATCTCTCGCGGACGCTCTTCGCCGCCCGGGCCCGCGCCGAGCACGGCGAGCGCGACGCGCGGATCCTCGAGGTGGACGTCCTTCGCCAGCTCGACGCCGCCGGGCTCGCCGTCGACTACGTCGAGGCGGTGGACGCCGGGACGATGGCCCGCGCCTCCGAGGTCCGCCCGGGCGTGGCGCTCGCCGCCGCCGTACGGTTGGGGAAGACGCGCCTGATCGACAACGTTATCCTCCTTGACCCGGAGCGGCCGGGAGCATAGAGAGGATAGACAGACAGATCCATGGCGACCCAAACCGAAACCCTCGAGAGCGCTCCCGCCCTTCCGCGGCTGCCGATCCTTTCGTCTTCGGCGGACGGACGTTCGTCTCGCGCCTGATCGTCGGCACCGGCAAGTACGCGACGTTTCCCCTGATGCGGGAGGCGCTCGTCGCTTCGGGAGCCGAGATCGTGACGGTCGCGGTGCGCCGGGTCAATCTCACGGACCGCTCGAAGGAATCGCTCCTCGACTACGTTCCCAAGGGGATGACGCTTCTCCCGAACACCGCCGGCTGCTACAACGCCGAGGACGCGGTGCGCGCGGCGCGCCTGGGCCGCGAGGTCGGCCTCTCGAACTGGGTCAAGCTCGAAGTCCTGGGCGACGAGCAGACGCTCTGGCCCGACAACGAGGCTCTCCTCTCCGCGACGAAGACTCTGGTCGCAGAAGGTTTCGTCGTTTTTCCGTACACCTCGGATGATCCGATCGTCTGCCGCAAGCTCGAGGATGCGGGCGCCGCGGCCGTCATGCCGCTCGGCGCGCCGATCGGTTCGGGGCTCGGGATCCAGAATCCCAACAACATCGCGATCATCCTCGAGCGCGCGAAGGTTCCCGTCATCGTGGACGCGGGGGTCGGCACGGCCTCGGATGCGTGCGTCGCCATGGAGCTCGGCGCCGCGGGCGTGCTGATGAACACCGGGATCGCCGGCGCCAGGCGATCCGGTACGGATGGCGCGGGCGATGCGCGACGCCGTCCGCGCGGGACGCGACGCCTTCCTCGCCGGACGCATCCCGCGGAAGCGCTACGCCACGGCTTCTTCGCCGATCACGGGCGTGATCGGCTCGTAGGAAGCGACGGCAGGAGAGCCTCTTTCCTGCCCCCGCCCCTGCCCGTGCCTCCTCTAACCACTAGCATCCACGGGGCTTGCGGCGCCCCTGTCCTTCCGTACAGATTCCCCTTGCAAAGACTTCAAATCCCGTGCTACGTTCCGCCAGCTTTTACGAAAACCCCGCACACCCCAACCGCCGCCTTTATGTTTTCCATCCCCCATCCGTACGCCTTTTGCGGGCAGGCGTGCGCGCGTTCGAAAGGGGGTCGGTCCTAGAGAGAGCTTGATCCCGGCGCCGCGAGCGTCGGGGTTCTCCGAGTTGTGTATCCGTATTCACCATTTTTTTCACCGGTGCGGACAACGCGCCCCGGGCAGGGGATTAAACCCAGGAGATCGCTAAATTCCATGATGCAGCAATACACGGACAAGAATCTCACTTGCGTCGACTGCGGGGGACCTTTCTGTTCTCCGCGGATGACCAGGAGTTCTACGCGCGCAAGGGCTTCACAAACGAGCCCAAGCGCTGCAAGGCTTGCCGCGACAAGCGCAAGACGGCGTCGGGCGAGGGGCGCGAGCGCACCTTCTACGACGTGACCTGCGACGGCTGCGGCAAGCAGACCCAGGTCCCCTTCAATCCGACCAACGGCAAGCCGGTCTACTGCCGCGAGTGCTACTCGGCACGCCGGTCGCAGCAGGCCTACTAGCCGCGTCTCCCGGTCCGATCCGAAGCCCCGGCATTCGCCGGGGCTTTTTTTGTTATCGTCGAGCGGAGCTCCCACTTGACCACCAAGCTCCCCCCCCGAAACCGCATCGCTCCGCCGCCGGCTGCCGTCTCGTCGGCGATCGGCTCCACTCCCCTCGTCGAGCTCCCGCGCTTTGCCCGCGGCGCGGCGCGCCTCTTCGCCAAGCTCGAGTGGCTTCAACCCCGGCGGGAGCGTCAAGGACCGGATCGCCCGCGCGATGATCGACGACGCCGAGGCGCGAGGGCTCTTGCGCCGGGCGGCACGATCGTCGAGGCGACCTCCGGCAACACCGGGTGGCCCTCGCCCTGATCGCGGCCTCGCGCGGCTATCGCTGCATGATCGTCATGCCCGAGGGCTACGGTCGCGGTCAAGGCGAAGCTCATGGCGGCCGCCGGCGCCGAAGTCGTCCGCACGCCCGCCGACGATCGGATGGCCGGCGCGATCGCGCGCGCCGAAGAGATCGCCGCGCGCGACGCCCGGCGCCTATCTCCCCAACCAGTTCACAACCCCGCCAACCCGCGCACCCACTTCGAGACGACCGGTCCCGAGATCGCCGAGCAGATCGGCGGCCGCATCGACGCCTGGGTCGCGGGCGTCGGGACGACCGGCACGTTCGCCGGCGTCGCGCGCTACCTGAGCGAGCGGCACCCGGGATCCTCCGCGTCGCGGTCGAGCCCGAAGGCTCGATCCTCGGCGGCGGGCGGCCCCGGCCCGCACGAGGTCGAGGGCATCGGCCTCTCGCAGATCTGGCCGATCCTCGACCGGAGCCTGATCGACGAGGTCGTCACGATCGCGGACGCGCCGTCCTTCGCGACCTGCCGCGACCTCGCGCGCGAGGAGGGCCTCTTCGTCGGCGGCTCCTCCGGCGCGGCGGCCGCGGCCGCGCTCGAGATCGCGCGGCGGCTGGGCCCCGGCAAGACGGTGGTCACGTTGTTTCCGGACGGGGCGGAGAGGTATCCGGAGCAGGGGATCTTCGGAAGGAGTCGAGTCGTTGAGCGTTGAGCGTCGAAGTCGAAGACGCCACCTTCGACGACTCAAGACTCAACATCTCAACGCTCCAGAAAGGAACTTATGGGCTTCTACACCGACTGCATCCACGCGGGCAACGAGCCCGATCCCGCGACGGGCGCCGTTTCGGTCCCGATCTACCAGACCTCCACCTACGTCCAGCAGGGGCTGGGCAGCACAAGGGCTTCGAGTACGGCCGGACGCAGAACCCGACGCGCTCGCGCCTCGAGGAGAACCTGACGGTCCTCGAAGGCGGGGCCGGCGCGCCGCGCCTTCGCCTCGGGCATGGCCGCGATCACCGCCATCTCCACGTTCGTCAAGCAGGGCGACCACGTCGTCTGCTCGAACATGACCTACGGCGGGACCTACCGCTACTACACGAAGATCCTCGCGCGCTACGGCGTGACGTTCTACTTCGTGGACACGGCGGATCCGGAGGAGGTCGAGCGGGCGATCCGGCCCGAGACGCGCATGCTGCATCTCGAGTCCCCGACCAACCCGACGATGCGCCTCGCGGACATCACGCTCCTCTCGGAGCTCGCCCACCGTGTCGGCGCCGTCGTGGTCGTGGACAACACCTTCTGCCTCGCCTTACCTCCAGAAGCCGCTGGCCCTGGGCGCGGACATCGTCATGCACTCGACGACGAAGTTCCTGGGCGGCCACTCCGACACGGTCGGCGGAATCGCCGTCGCGAAGGCCAGGAGCACGTGGAGTGGCTGGGCTTCGTCCAGAACAGCTCCGGCGCGATCCTCTCGCCGATGGATTCCTGGCTCGTCCTGCGCGGCATCAAGACCCTCGTCGTCCGCATGGAGCGCCACGAGGCCAACGGCCGCGAGGTCGCGCGAGCACCTCGCGAAGCACCCGAAGGTCCGCAAGGTCTACTATCCCGGGTCTCCCGACGCATCCCCAGCACGCGCTCGCGAAGAAGCAGATGTCGGGGTTCGGCGCGATGATCTCGTTCGATCTGGGATCGCTCGAGAACGCCGGCGCGTTTCTGGAGAAGGTCCGGCTGTGCTCTCTGGGCGAGAGCCTCGGCGGAGTCGAGACCCTCATCTCGCATCCCGCGACGATGACGCACGGCTCGATTCCGGAAGAGGAGCGAAACCGCCTCGGCGTCACGCCCGGTCTGGTCCGGATCTCCGTCGGCATCGAGGATGCCGAGGATTTGTTGGCGGACCTGGACCAGGCGCTGGAGGCGGTTCGCTAGAAACGAAAAACTTCTCGAGCGGCCTAGTTTCGAATCCGATCCCAGGCGTCTCGCGTGGCGTCTTTGACGTCATGCCACGCCCGTCCGGTCGTGCCCTTCGCCTTGTCCCAACCCTTCTCGAGATCGCCCTCGACCTCATTGAACTTCCGACCCCGGTACTCGGGACGCGCCGCGCTCTCCCAGCCGTAACGATAGGCGGGCTCGTACTCGGAGTACGGCTTGCCCGTCACGTAGTAGGGCCGCTTGTTGTAGTTGTCCCGCCAGAACGTGGCTTCCTCGGTCGGGTTGACGGCCTCCCCGGCGGCATGCCCCGCGGCTCCCCCCGCCACCGCTCCCACCACGCCGCCGACGGCGGCCCCGATCGGGCCTCCGACGACTCCTCCGGCCGCCGCACCCGCCGCCGCGCCGCCGGCCGCGCCGACTCCCGTTCCGACGGGATGGGAGCCCGGCTCATCGGTGATCGGATCTCGATTCGCGGGATTCTTGTCGAACTTTTCGTCCACCATTCAGTGTTACCTCCGCCGTCTTTCCAGAGCAAGACGGATGCCCGGGCTTGCGCCCGGGCTACGGAAGTCGCTGATGCGCGGATCGAGCGATTTAGGCCGTTCGGAGGAGGCGCAGACCTGCGCGGCTCACCTGCTGCGGCGGAACCCGGAACGCCGCCGGAGCGGCGGCCGGCTTTCTCGAGCCCGCGCCGCCACTTCGCGGTGAGCCAGAACTGCTCGCCGCCGCACTTGGGGCACGCGCGGTTGCGGACGTTGAACGCCACGCAGCAATCCAGACAGAGAGCCGTCTCTTCTTCACGAATGCTGTTCGTGAGAAGCGCCACATCGCCAGCCGAAGCTCCAGCTTCCACGGACAGTGCCGACCCTTGCTGCACGACTCGCATCGGAGCCCTCCTCCTGGCTAATTTCGAACGTTGGAAGGTGCAACTTTAAGGCCAGACCCGGCCAAATGGCCAGTCCCGAGACTGGTCAGCGGACCAGCTCGATTCCGTTCGCCCCGCCGGCAAGCTGAATCTCCTGAGGGAGATAGCGGCCTTCGACCCAAAGAATCTCTGGGTGTCGAGGCTTTCGCGGATTCGGGCGTAAGCCGCGCGTAAGCCCGAGCGCGTCCCGACCGCCGCGACCTCGCCCCAGGGGGAGCCTCCCGGCGGCTGTCTTCCAGCGACCAGACGAAGAGGGGAACCCGCAGGAGATCGAGG
Source organism: uncultured Acidobacteriota bacterium (assembly GCA_963749265.1). GTDB lineage: Bacteria > Acidobacteriota > Thermoanaerobaculia > UBA5066 > Gp7-AA6 > DAHUXD01. Next base: position 31,318 of record CAVVML010000025.1, read on the forward strand.
TACGTCGCACCACCGCCGGCCGATAGGTGCTGGTGTCCTCCGTGACGCGGCCGAGCACGAGGAGGACCGCTCGTCGGCCGAAGCTTTCGAATGCGTTGAGCCCGGCCACCGCGACGGCGTCGGCATACATCGGAAACAGCCCTTCGGGTGTCGGATTGGAAACGTGTGAGAGAAGGAACGTGAGGCCCCCGTCCGCGCGGGTCATACCGCCGGCGGAAGGAAAGAGCGCCGACCCGCGAAAGGCTCTCGGGCGCGGCCAGAGGAAGCTGACCTCGTCGGCCTTCTCGAGAGGCAGCGCCGCCGGTGCGCGCGGGCCCGCGCCAAGCCCCGAGAGCTTGCCGTAGGCCTCCGTCGCGCTCTCGTCGCGGACGATCCAGAGGCTCGCCGGCCCTTCCTCCGCCGTGGCGACGCGAAGCGGCTTTTCGCCTGCGCGGAGGACGCCCTGGAAAGCCTCGGGTTTGAGCTTGCGCTTCTTCGTCATCCGGATCGGAACCGCCGTCAGCTCGCTCTGCGCCTCGCCTCCGGTCGCTCCTCCGAAGGCGACATCGTCGCGGGACCGAAGGCCGCTCGGGAAGTCGAGCTCGACCGTGACCACGTGGACGACTTCCGAAGAATGCGGCGGGATCTGGACGCGCCGCAGCGCGTCCATCGCGATCGGCCGTCCGTCGAAGCTGACCGTCACGCGCTGCGGCTCTTCGCCCATCACGTTCTGCCAGGTGACCAAGGCCGCGACCGCGCGGCCCTCGGCGTCGCGCTCGAGCAGAATCCCCGCCTCCGCCGGCGGCCGGGGCATGTTGATCCATTGCCTCGCCCGCGCGACTTCTCCTCCCTGCGGGTCGAGCGCACGCGCGACGAGCTCGTGCGGCACGAGCTGCGGGCCAAGGTCGATCGGCGCGATCCAGGGTGGCGTGTCGAGCCGCGCGACTTCTTCGCCGTCGAGGAGGAGCTGGACTTCGGCGACGCGGCCCTGGACGGCGAGCCGGACCTGTCGATCGCCGGAGGTCAGCCCGAGAAAGAGCGACAGGAACGCGACCGAGACGGCCGTGGCCGGAGCCTCACGCTGGCTTGCGTCGGAGCTTTCGAACCGGAGCGGATGTCGATCGCGGGGTCTTTCGGATGGTCAGCGGACGCGGGGACGCGGTCAACTTCTGGACCCACTCCGCGAAGCCGGGCGAGGCCCAGTCGACGCGGTAGGCCAGGACCTCCGGAAGCTCGTACGTGTTGACACGGTGGATGGTCTCGCGGACGGCCTCGAAGTTCGCGGCGCGCGTCTTGATGATGAGCAGCATCTCGCCGTCGTCGCACACGTTCCCCTTCCAGCGATAGACCGAGCGCACGTTGGGGATGATGTTGACGCAGGCGGCGCGTTTGGCGCGGACGAGGGCGTGCGCGACGTCGAGCGCCTGCTCCTCCGTGCCGACGGAGGTGACGACCACCATCAAAGAGTTGTCGACAGCCACCGCGAAGATTGGACCCCGAGCGGGCACCAGAGTCAAGCGCCAGCGGGAAGAAATGCGGAGGAGCGGGTGTTAGACTCCCTCCTCGATCTTTGAGTCTGAGTCTCGCGATCGATACCACGTGGGGGCGAAACGGCTTCGACGGGGACGATGGCGCGAGAGGTTGCATGCCGAGGTCTCACCCCTCCTCGTAAAAGCAGGGTGAAAAATAGTAGCTGCGAACAACAGCAACTTCGCTCTGGCTGCTTAATTAAGTAGCCTCGTTTGCCGGATAGCGCACCCGACGCGCTTCGGCTGACGTCGCGAAATTCGGGTGTAGGCACTCCGGGTCCCCGGACGGAGAGCTGAAACAAATTCGGGGTGGCTCCGACGCCGTTTTGCCTCTTCTCGAGGCGGCGGGGCGACAATTAAGAAGAGGCTGAGCATGGAGTGGCCTTTCCCGCCGCGCTTCCGGACGCGGGTTCAACTCCCGCCGCCTCCACCATTAAAAAATTTCGAACCGGACTCCGGACCGCCCGGACGCGGATCGATGTCCACCAAGCCAGGACCTGAAATGAGAGCGCCCGGTAATACGGTTTCCCTCCCTCGAACCTTACCGGCTGCTGCTTCTCGCGGCTCGATGACCATCCGATAAACCTTCGGGCGGGTCTCCCCTTGTCCATGCGTACCGTGGCCACAGAGCCCGCCCGGTACCCAACGTAGTCTCGCCGACGATGAGGCCCTGCTGTTTCTGTCCAATCAGACCCCCCAAAGTCTTCTTCCGAGGGTCCGCCCGACGTCGCTTCACCTGGATTTCAGCGTCGCCTCGTCTCCGTAGTGACGGACGCCGACATCGCCGCCAGCACATAGGTCGTCACCTTCGCGCCTCCTCCCCCGCATTCACCCTGAGCCGCACTCGCTTAGGTGGATGCGTTCGTGCGTGATGGCCACGGCCTCGTCGTCCGGCAGGTCGATGCAGGCCAGCACGACGTGGGGGCTCGGGTAGCAGCCCGGGCAGGGACGGCGGCCGGGGTGGCAGAGGTCGGCCTCGCCGGTCGGCGGTGGAGGCGGCTCCCATAACACCTCTGCAGCGAAGCCATCTCGGATGCGGCTGGGCTGGGGGTCTGTGTCGCCGCAGCCGCATCCGCACCCACCAGGGCGGGGCCATGTCGGGGCCAGCGCGGTCTCGGCGTAGCGCACCGCCACGTACGCCTGGGCCGGATGGAGCGTGGGCGCCTTCCACGCACTCTCGTGGATGTCGGTCGTCACGGCGCTCCCGACGAGGATCTCGTCGCCGTGCGGTCCGATCGCGTAGCCGGGGCACACGATGACGGACCAGGGGTGTTCCACGTCGCCGGCGGGGACCACCCTCAGCCCGCACACGACCCCCCAGCCGTGAAGCAGTCGGAGGTGCCGGCGCAAGCGCTGGCGGCGGTGCTCCTGCTCCCCCAGGAGATGCCCGGCGGTCAGTGGCCCTTCTGCCTCCAGCAGCGGCCGGTCGGGGCCGGGAAAAACGGGGCCGTCCATGTCAGGCCGGAGGCTCCATCTCCACGAGGAAGCCGCTGGTGAAGTCGTCGCCCCCCGTGCCGTCCTTGTTCCCGTCGAGGGCCAGCTCGTCGACGTCGGTCACGTGTTGCGCGCCGGCGCCGCGCACGCGCACGGTGTATTGAGCGGAGTCCAGACGATTCGTGGGCTTGAACGTCGCGGTCCGCGTGGCGGCGTTGTACGTCACGGCTCCGGGGACCGGTTGCGGCCCTCCGCCGCCCGACGACGGCGGCCGTGTCACTTGGAAGGTTTGACTGTTGACCGTGTTCGCGTGCACGTCCTTGTCCAACGTGACGGTCACGACCTCCGGCGGCTCGAAGAACTGGAACACCGCGTTGTTCGCCGGGTTCACGGTGGCCACGCGCACCGGCACCGGCTGGGGCTCCTCCTCCGGCTCGCAACAGCAGTGGATGACCTGTTCCTGTATCGCGAAGGTGCTGTACAGCGTGCGACGCACGCCGTGGTCGATTTGTCCGTTGGCCACGTTGTCCTCCAGCGAATCGGGCAGCGCGACGCGCGCCAGCACGACCCAGGGTTCCTCGGGGCAAGGCGGGCAGGGCAGCGGCTTCCGCGCGCACAGGTCGGGCGCCTCCGGCATGGGCGGAGGCTCGGTGAGGCATTCGAGCTCGTAGCTGTCGCGCACGCGCGAGTACTCGCAGAGGAGGTCGTCGCAGCCGCAGGCCGCGGCCGAGCGCACAGGGCGGGTCAGGCACTCGGCGTAGCGGATGGCGACGTACAAGATGCCCCTTGCGGCGGCGTCGCCGTGAAGCCGGCCGGGGTCGCAAGGGTCGGTCGTGACGCCCGGACCGCATCGCGCCAGGTCGAGGAAGACGTCGCCCGCGACCGAGATCTCGTCGCCCTGCGGGCCTAGCGCGTAGCCCTCGCTGATGCGCACCCGCCAGGGCGCTTCCGCGGTGGGAGCGGCGGTGACCTCCAGTCCGCAGACGACTCCCAACCCGTGGAGGAGCCGGTTGTGCCGCCGCATCTTCTCGCGGAAGTAGTCCTGGTCCGTGAGCATGTCGTCGGCGGTGAGAAGCTGTCGTTGGAAGTACCGTACGCGCTCCAGCGCTCCCCGCCCGCACTCGTGCTCGGCGACGTGCGCCTCTTCTCGGCAGCGCGGCATAGCGACAACGGCCATAGTCATCTCCTTCCGTTCCGTTCAGGGCTGCGCGAACACATGGTCCGCCAGGCACAAAAGCAGCTCGAGCAACAGCGCGTTGCCATACACGAGCGGGCGTCCGGCCGTGTCGATCGTGCCGTCCTCGAGCGTGACTCGCCCCAACTCGATGCAGGCGTCTTCCGGCGCCGTCGCGCAGGCCTGGGCGATGCGCTCGCGCACGTATCGGTAGCGCTCCGCGGGATCATCGAACGGCAGGTCGTCGAAACCGCAGCCGGGAGGTGGCGGTGGATCGTCCTCGACCGCCCGTATCAGGAGTCGGTACTCCTCGCGGATCGTGTCGTGGGCGCAGCCGCCGGGATGGTCGCAGTCCGGCACCAGAGTCGGCACGGCGTCCATGCCGCTCTCGTGATACGCGAGACAGACGGCGACTCTGCCCTCATCCAGTGGCTCGCCCAGGGGCTGGGCCTCGTCGTCGGTGGGCTGATGCGGATCGAGCTCGACCGGTTCGGCGACGACGATCTCGCGCCCCCACGCGTCGATCGCCATCCCCGGCAGCAGCCGCAGACGGCCCTCGTCCGCCGGCTCGAGGCCCAGGCCGCACACCACGCCGCGGCCCAGCACCAGCCGGTTGACCAGCGAGCGCTTGAGGTCGAAGTGGCGCTGGTCCTTACGCCACTGCGGCACATCCATCAGCTTCCCGAAGAAGAAGCTGTTGCGTTCCGGCGACGCCAGGACGGGGCCGCCTTCGTTCACGGGTGATGCCATGCCTGCTCCTCTTCCTTTTTGACGCACGTCTCCGCCGCCGCGGCCAGACGGTCACCACCGAGCGGCGCGTCGAGCCGCGCCCATGAGGGTCCGCCCACGACGGCGTCGATGCCGACCCGGGCCTGGAGGCCCACGCGCAGACGGGGCTCGATGACACACAGGTGTGCTTCGGTGTGGGCCGGCTTCTCGCGCTCGATCACTCCCCGCGCCGCCTCCAGCGCGCCAGGCGTCAGCTCGGCGCAGTGCACGCGCACGCAGAATCGGTGCGCGAGGTCCGAGAAGAGCGGTAGCGCGTCCTGTGTCGCTCCGGTGACGTGCGAGCCGTCGACCACGGCCGACTCGTTCAGCACCGCTCCCTCCGGAGGTTCGAAGGCCAGCATGGTGTCGAACCCGAGCGCGGAGGTCTCCCCCAAACCCCAGATGCGCGCGTTCAGCAGGGGCTCCTCGACGCGAGCCTGCACGCCGGCGTACATCTCCAGGTAGCGGCGCAGCGCGCCCGCCGTGCCTCGGCGCCCGTAGAGCGCGAAGGCCTCGGAGAGATACGCGCGCGCTTCGGGCTCGCTCCAGGCCTCACTCCGCTCGAAGGCCAGCCATCCGAAGAGCCAGGAAAGCCAGGATTGGGCGGGGCCGTCCGGCGCCGCCGCGGCGTCGAAGAGCAGCGCCAGGTCGGCCATTTCCAACTCCAGGCCGCCCAGCGCCGTCTCCTGCAGCGAGAGGAATCGCTCGAGCGCGTCTCGCGGCCCATCCTGCCGGGCGTAGATCGCGGGCAGGTGCTGCAGATAAGTCTGGCGGCCCCAGATCAGCTTCATCTGGCGCAGGTGGGGCGAGGCGGATCCGTCACCGCGCACGATGCCGCCGATCCACAGATGCGGTTGCGGATCGCCGGCGATCACGAGGTCGAGACTGTCGCGCGGCGCGGCGCGCCATCCGGAGTCGGTGAACGGCTGGTCTGCCTGCGGGTCGAAGGGCGGAATGCCGCCATCGGTGGCAAACGTGAAGAGACTCACATGCGTGCGCTCAGGCAGAGGCGCCGCGTCCACGATGAGGCGGTACCAGTCCGTGGTGGTGCCGGTGACCTGGAACGGACCGGCCCGCCACACCCCGCGCGGCACGTAGCCGCCCCCGGGGGCGCCTTCCAGTCGCAACGCGCCCTCGTCCGTCAATTCCAGAGCATGGAGCTCGAACTCCGGCCACTCGTTGGCGACGTTCAAGTGCATGTAGCCGGACGTCCAGTCCATTGCCCTAGCCCTCGATCCCGACCCACTGGAGGTGCCAGCGGAGCTTCTCGCGCACCAGGGCGGGCGTGGTGGCCGGCTTGCGCAGGGCCGCCGGATTCACGAGAGGACCGCTGATCTTGGGCAGCAGGACGCGCACCGTGAAGCCGCTGGCGGACGCTTCGTTCATCTCCGTGAACGGGGCGGCCAGAAGCGGGCCGGGCGACGCGTCCAGATAGCGTTCGCCGGCCAGCATGAACAGGTAGCGCGGCGTGGTGTGGAAGCGGGCGGCCTTCGTCGCGACCTTCGTGGAGAGGCCCACCATCTGGCCCTGGACGGTCCAGGGCGTCCAGTCGGTGTCTCCCGCTTCGGTGCGCCCGGCGGAAACGTAGGGGTGCAGGGTTGGACGAACGTCCCTTCGCACCTTCGTACACGCGTCGCGACTCAGGCGGCAGTTGCGCACCCAGATCTTCGCCAGCACGAGGTGGCGGCCCTCGTCCAGCTGGGTCGCGGTGCGCCAGTCGAGCAGCGGGTCGTCGCCGAGGCGCACCGCTCCGCCGGGGTGGCACACACTCTCCCGCGTCTCCAGGACCTCCTGTTGTGCATCGACCACGTAGGCGGCGACCAGATAGAAGACCGTCTCGCCGCCCGTCTTGGCTGCCACCGCCGGGACGTCTTTCTTCACGGGCTCCGCCAGGAAGATCTCGCGCCCCAGCGCGTCGGTGCCGTAGCCAGGCTCCACCCGGACGGCCGTATCGCCGCGGCACCCGGACACTCCGAATCCGCTGGCCACTCCCCAGGAGTGGAGGTTGCGGTTGTGCAGCCAGCGCAGTTCGCGCTGCCGCCGCTCGAGGGCGAAAAGGTCCGACGCCGTCAACCGCTGCCCGGAGAAGAACACGACGCGCTCCAGGTTCGGCAGCTTGAGCTCGCCGCTCATGGCGGACCTCCTGCTTCCACTCCCACCCACCGCACGTGCCAGCCCTCGTCGGATGCCTCCGCGGCGCTGAGCGGAAACCCGAACGGCGCCGTTCCGCTCAGCAGGCGGAAGACGAAACCGTCGGCGTCAGCGTCGGCGACGAAGCCGAGCGGCGATGCGTCCAGCACGCTGCCGTTTCCGAAGGGCCACGAAGCGTCGGGAGAGGTCGGCGGGCGGGGACTTCTGAAGGACCAGCCAACGCCGCGAAGTACAACGGCGTCTCGCGGAAAGCCGCGTCGCTCGCATCGACGTCCAGCTCGAGTCCCAGCGGGTCGGGTCCCGCTTCCTTCCACTCGCGCCAGACGCTGCGGCCTTCGGTGGACCCGGAGGCTAGGCGTGGCCGCCATAAGCGGCGCGCATAGCGGCGGCCGCGAAAGTCGAGCGGCGGATCGATGAGACCGCCGGTCACGCGGACCACCGCCAGCACGACGGCGCGTGCGGCAACCTGCGACAGCGGCCGCCAGGAGAGCGTCAGGCGCTCGGGCATGCGGCCGACCTCTTCCGACGAATGCCCTCCGCAGCCGCATCCCCCGCCACCGCCGCAGCCACATCCGCAGCCGCTGCGGCCGGGGCGCTCATGGGTGGCGATCAGCGCGAAACGCTCGGGTCCCACCGCCGAGGGCACGGGCTTCGTACGCGGATGAGACAGGAGCAGATCGCGTCCTTCCGTGTCGATGGCATGGCCGGGGCCCACGATGACCGCGCCCCCGCCCGGCGCCGGGCTGACTTCCAGCCCCAGCGCGATGCCCCAGGTTCCGTGCTGGTGCTTCACGTGCAGCGAGCGCAGCGCGTCGTCCCGCTCAGCCGCGTCGCGCAGGTCGGCGGACGAGAGCAACTGGCCTTCGCGGTACAGGAGTCGCTCCATCACCTCACCTCCAGGCAATGCGGGCCCGGCGCCACCAGCCAGGTCGGGCAGAGCGCGACGTTGCCGCACCGCGGTTCCTCCTGGCCCGCCGTCAGCTCCAGGTGCTCCACGTAGTCGACACCGTCCACCTCGTCGATCACCTGCAGAACCTCGCTGCGGTACACGTCACGGCCGAAGGGCCACCCGCGCCGCCAGGGGCCACCCGTGCGCCCGTCGAGAAAAGCGTCGAGCGCCGCCCGCACGTCGTCGCGCACGCGAGCGGCGTCGGCCAGGGAGTTGGTGCGCACACGGGCGCTCACGCTCACCTCGAGATAGCGGGGTGCGACGACTTCGACGCGCGTACCGACCGTGCGGCGCCTCTCCAGGTACGCCTGCACGGCCCGAAGCAGGCCCACGCTCGGCTCCGGGCGCGGCACCGCCAAGTCGGGCACGATCACCACGTGACCCACCCGGCGATACCCGGACAGGGCCACGCGGGGTGATGCCCGGCGAAGGCGCGCGCGCGCGCCACGCGGGTGCCCGGCACGTCAAGCGCCAGGCGTTCGTAGTCGAGCAGCGTGTACGCCCGCAAGGGTGCGCGCACGCCGCGCACAGCCTCGGGGTCGAGCTGGTCCAGGGTCACACGCGCCGCGTCCTGAGCGAGCGCGACCAGCCGCTCGTGCGCGAGCAGCGTCTCCGCGGCCCGGCGCGCGGCACTCCCGACGCTCTCGGTGGCCGCGCCGCCGGCAGCGGGCTGCGGCTGCGTGACGATATCGTCCAGCGCCTCGGCGGGGCTCAACCAGGCCGAGTTCAACACGCCCGGGACCGGCCGTGTCAGCGTACCGGCCGGGACGTTCCCGATCTCGGCGTCGGTGAGCTCGCCGGAGACGAGAACGGGCACGGCCGCGGGCAGAACGCGCCCGCGCTCGCCGTCGCCTCCGAGGAGCCGGCCCCGATGCGCGTCGAGCGCAATGTGGAAGTCTGTTCGGCGTGACGCATCGAGGTCCGCCTGAGCCGCCCACGGCTGCCAGGACTGGCCGTCATGCGTGTACACGCGAGTGCTGTCGCGGATTGCGGGCGCTCCCGGCAGCGCCACCTCCTGATCCGGGAAGCCGTGCCCTCGCGCGACCAGGTCGGCGCCGAGCGCGAGCCGTCCCGGCGACCCGCCTCCCGGCGGCTCGTAGTCGAAGACGTGAAACTCGGGATCGATGTCTACGCCGGGGCCGAACGTGAGGGACTGGATCACGCCCGCCGTGTCGAGGCCCATACTCAGGCGCGTCGGCGCTCCCGGTGGAGGGGGCGACGCCGGCGGGGGCACGCTGGACGCGATGACGAACTCCCTCCACAGCGGAGCGCGCTGGTCGGCCCAGGCGCCGTTGACGGCCATCGACGTGAGGACCGGAGCAGCGTCCCACGATCCGCTGACGAGCCTCGCACGAACGTAGCGGAGCGGCTCGGCGATGGGTCCCAGGCTGGCGAGCACGCTGGAGGCGGGCAGGTTCAGCTCGACCTCGCCGTCGAGCGTGAAGGCGCGCGTGTTGTCACGCACAGAGCCCGGCGGAGGCGGCTCGGGCCCGGTCACCGCCGACAGCGCCGTCCATGTCTCCGGGGAGGTTCCGGTGAGGCCCTCCCACAGCAGGCGCGCGGAGTGATGCCGCGGGACCTGGTCGATCTCGGGCGCGGCCTCCACGGCGCCGTCGCATTTCCAGGGCGCGCGGGGCCGGCAGTCTGCCCGCTGCGCGGCGGTCTCCACCCGCAGGCGCTCACGCTCGTCATCGTCGGCGCGCGGCCCCTGCACGTGAACGGCCAGTGAGAGCGCGAGGTCCGTGGACAGCTCCTCGAAGCCCAAGTACAGCGCGGCGCCCATGCCCGGAGCAGGCCCGAAGGCCTGCACGGCGGCCTCGTCCATGAGGTCGGCGGTGCCGTCGCGCAGCGTGCCGTCGCCGCGGTCGATGAGAAGCGCGCGCAGGCGCGCGGGCTGCATGAGCACGGCCCGTCGCGTTCGGAAGACCGGCGCGGGCGCCGCGCCCGGCAAGTCGCCTTCGAAGAGCGCGCCGGCCGGCACCGCGAACGGTTGCGTCCCGGTCTCGGGCGCGAGCGCGATCACGGTACGGGCGGGACGCGACGGCCATGGTGAAAAGCCGACCAGCCGCAGGAACTTCAGCCGGTGGCGCTCGGGGACCTGGTTGAGTCGGTATAAGCCCTGCTCGGCGATCCAAGCGAAGAGCTCGACCAGCGTGATGCCCGGATCGTGGGCATTGTGGTCGGTCCATCGCGGCGCGTGCCGCGGCACGAGCGCGCGACCCTCGTCCACAAGGTCCGACCAGCGCCGGTCGTCGAGGTTGGGAAGCGGCAGCGCCATCTCAGCGCTCTCCCGCCAGCACCGTCACCTGCATCTCGCCCGCGACCACGATGCGGTCCGGCGGGACACTCACGACCGTGCCGCGCGGCGTGCCGTCGAGGACGAGTTGCAACGTGACCGTGTAGTCCACGCCGCTCACGCGCTCGACCAGCGCCGCCACATCCGAGAGGTGCACGTCACGGCCGAACGGCCAGCCCCGGCGACTCGGGCCGCCACGCAGTGGATGAAGGAACTCCTCCAGCTCCGCCAGCACCCGGTCCCGCACCGGCCCTGCATCGTCGACGTTCAGGACGGCCACGGCCACGTCCACGCCCACGGGGAGGTACTCGGGCGGCGGCCACCGTGAGGCCGGCCAGCGTCGCCGCTGCCCGCGCGCGGATGTAGTCGTGCACCCTCTCGCGCAGCTGGAACGTCGGCCGCGGCTGCGCTTCCAGCGACTGGGGCACGATCACGAGGCGGACCCAGCCCGGCTCGGGACGGCCCTCGCCGTCGGTGATGGGTAGCGCGCGCGCGACCGCCACACCCGGCGAGGCCTGGCGGGCCATCGCCTCGTAGTCCGCCGCCGACAGCGCCTGATAGCGGTGCCGCAGCACCAGGGGGCCGCGGTGGAGCACGTCCGCCGCCGGTTCTCCGTCGGCGCCGCCTTCGCCGGCTCCCGGGTTGCTCACGCCCTGCACGGCCACGCCACTGAGCACCTGCTGGACGGCGCCGGCGGCGACGTTGCCCTGGAGCCCGCCGCCCGTCCGGTAGCGCGACAGGCGGACGGCGTCCGGCCCCGGCGGCGGCACCGTTCCGGTCCGGCCGTCGCCGAACACGAGCCGCCCCGCGGCGCGCTCGAGCAGCACGTGACGGTCCTCGGCCGTGGAGAAGAAGAGGTGAGGACGCGCGCGCCAGCGCACCCACGCCTCCCTGACCGCGCCGGTGCGACCGTCGATGACCGTGCGTAGGTCTTCCGCGGGCAGCCCGCGACGCGCCAGCTCGTCGCGGAGGAGCGGAAGCTCGACCGCCGCCCGCGCTCCCTGCAGCTCGCGGACCTCGAGCACCTCCTCGTGCAGCACAGGCGTGTGTCGCGCGAAAAACGCCTGGCTGGGCTCGCCGTCACTGGACCCCAGCGTCTCGTTCTCGATCGTCTCCAGTTGGGCGGCCCAGACCGCGTTGGGGTGGACTCCGGCGAAGCGCACGCGCTGCGCCTTTGTCTCGCTCGCGTAACGGCACCGCAGCCAGGTGCGTTCCGTCCCGAACCGCGGCTGCGTGGCGTGCTCGACCGTTCCCTGTGCGTAGTCCTGCCCCAGCGGCCACTGCAGTTGGATGACGCCGGCGGCCGCCTCGTGCACCACGGCCAGCTCGCTCGCGTCCTGCCGGCGCAATGACACGAGGTCGCCTTTTCGGAAGCGCGCGGCGGCGCGCGGCTCGAGCAGGCGAACCGACGTGTCGGCCGCCTGGACGACGGCGGCCGGTGACTGGCCCGGCACGCCTGGCCACACCACGGCCACCATGCCGGGCACGGCCAGCCCGCGCGTGTCGTCCTCGGCGTCGAGCCCGGCCCACGACTCGCCGTTCCAGCATTCCCACGCGAGCTTGGGCCCGGCGGGGCGGCCCTCGTCCTCGCGGACATCGAGGTAGAGGCTGACGAGGTCCGCCGGCAGCGCGCGCTCGAAGCCGAGGTAGAGCGTTGGCGTGAGATCGGCGGTGGGGCGAAACGGCGCGAACGTTGGACCCGGCCAGCGCGCGTCGTCACCGTGGTCCTCGAACCGGAAGTCGTTGTGGGTGAGGCAGCGCTCGGGCGAGAGTGTGGGAGACCGATAGGTGTATCCCAAAAAGAGGCGCGACAGCGCCGGCGGCCGCGGCTCGAGGATCGGCATGACGTTGGACGTGCCGCTGACCGTGTCGGACCACTTCACCATCCGCACGCGCGCAAATGCGCCCCCGGTGATGCGCACACGGACCCACCGAGCGTTCACGCCGTTCACGGTGGTGGGAACGAGATCGCCGGGCACCGTGAAGGACACCTCGCCGGACGTCGATGAAGTGTTCGCCCGGCTCGCTGCCCGGCGAGAACAGCCGCCGCCAGCGCGCGCCGTTCCAGTACTCCCAGGCTACGCGCGGCGACGGCAGCTGGGGCGCGCTTTCGTCGACCGTGCCCGCGCCTTTCATGGCGGCGATCTCCTGGAGCTGGTCGAAAATCGTCGAGACGTGGCCGGCCGCCTTCAGCGCGGCCTTGGCCATCCGCGGAAGCATCTCGGGCAGGTCGTCGTCGGTCCACCAGCCGAGTGGCGAGAAGTCCGATTCGGCGCATTCCTCGACCACGTCCGCCAGCGCCTGGGTGGCATCCTTCAGGCTGTCGATCTCGGTGATTTCGTTGGTGTCGTCTCGCTCGGCGTGCAGCGCGTCGATTCCGGCCAGGAGCTTCTCCCGGAGCTCGGTATCGAACAGGTCGAAGAGGCTCCAGTCCTCCTCGTCTTCGAGCTGGCTGGCCGCCGCGGCAAGCACCACGTCGGCGGCGGCGCGAACCGCGATCAGCAGCTTCTCAGCCCCCGCCGGGCTCATCACGGGAGCGAACTCGGCCAGCGCGTCGAAGACGTCGATCGCGCGCGCGCAGGCCAGGCTGACGGCCGCCACCGCGGCCTCGAAGCGGTCCTGAGCCTCCTGAGAACGATCAGGTCGTCGATCGCCGGCTCCGGATCCGCGATGGCGTCGGCCATCGCGGCCGTCACCTGGGAGAGCTGGTGGGCAACGCCGTCGACGTCGCCGTCCTGCGCGACCGCCTGCGCGGCATCCGTCAGCTCCTGCCGCCGAGCGTTCAGGAAATGGTCGGGCTCGACCAGCGGTGTGACGGCACCCGCCGCGGCCACGGCGACCTGGGCGGCGTCGGCCGCTGTCTTGCGAATGCCCGCCAGCGCCTGCTGCTCCAGCACCTCCGCTTCCAGCTCGTCCGCTTCTTCCTCCGTCGTGCGCACGCGCGTGTAACAGATGTCGACCTCCGCACCCGGCTTGGACAGCACCTCCTCGGAAGCGAAGTAGAACGCGGTGTCCGGCGCCGGCACGCGCCCGAAGGGGAAGAACGTCTGCGTGAGGTCGAGGCGCGCGGTGCCCGCGAACGCGCGATCAGCCTCGGAGGCCGCCCCGACACCCGCCTCCCAACGCCCAGGGGCCGTGCCGCAACGGCCGCTTCGTGACGGTGCGCAGCCGGATGCGATCGATCTCCGGAAGCACCTGGCCGGGAACGGGCGGCAGGGGCTGGGCCGGCCGCGCCCGCAGCCAGAAGGCCTCCACTCCCTGGACGGCCACGCGCAGGGCGCGGCCGCACGCCGCGTTCAACTGGACCACGCCGCTGCGCGTGAAGCCGTGCGTGCCGTCGTGGCTCGCGTCGGCGTCCGCGGTGTCGAACGCCGAAAACGGACGCCAGATCTCGCCGTCCCAGTACTCCCACACGCAGCGCAGCGCGGCGGGCGCGGGGACGGCCAGCGCCAGCTCGATGTCGATGGTAGTGGCGCCGTTGAAATCGAAGAGCATGTCGTGAGCGATGTACAGCGCATGGGGAATGGGCTGCAGGGGCTCGAACAGCGTGAACGGCCGCGCCGCCAGGGCGTCGCGGGTGTGGTCGGCGTAAGCGTCCCGCGCCGGCCAGACGGTGACGACCTCGGCCAGGCGGGCGGAGGCGAGGGCGATGGCCCGCTCGGTTTCGAAGACGAGAGGCTCGCTTCGACCGGGGACGGAGGCTCCCACGCGGGTGCGCGCCGGGATGCGGCTGTCGGCGAGATTGGGGATGCTCTGGAAAGCCACCGGGACGCGCGCCGCCTGCGGCGGCAGCAGCTCGATGCCCAGCATGTCCAGGAACGCCAGCTTGTTCTTGTCCGGCGCCTGATTGAGCCGTTGGATCAGGACTTCCGCGTAGCGCGAAACGATGTGGAGCACCGCGCCGCCGGGGCCGGGAAAGGACGGCTTCCATCCGGGCAGGAAGGCGGGCGCGCGCAGGAGAAGCCCGCGCAGCACGGCGCCGGTATCGCGCGTATCCACGACGGGAGTAGACGTGCTCACCGTGCCTTCCCTTCGGTGAGATAGAACGGGTAAACGAGGTTGTAGAAGATGTTGGTCAGCCGCACGCGGTAGCGGATGTCGAGCAGGAGCCGCCCTCGTGTGTGCTCCGGCCGCGCGTCCACGGAGATCTGATCGATGCGAGGCTCCCAGAGCGTGAGCGCCTCCTCAATTCGGAGCCGTGCGAGGGAGACGGTCCGCTGGCTCATCGGCTCGAACACCAGCGCGTGCAGCCCGGCGCCGAAGTCCGGGCGCATCACGCGCTCCCCGGGACGCGTGCCCAGGATCACGAGGATCGCCTGTCGGATGTCGTCCTCGTGGGACACGGTCCCGATGTCGCCGCCCGGCTCCGGCATCGGAGGGAAGGCCCAGCCCGTGCCGAGGAACGCCTTGCTGGGATCGGAGTCGGCCATGGCGTTCAACCGCCGATGAGCACGTTCGGCACGCCCATGGTGATCGGCGCCCCACAGGCGCACACGTCTCCCATGCGCAGCGCCTGGCGCCCGCCGATGAGCACGGTCGCGCTGCCCTTCACAAAGAAGGTGGGCGGATGCGGGTTGCTGCAGCCGCAGACGTGCGCGTCGCCCTGCACGGCGGCAGGCATGCCGCCGATGAGCACGTTGGGAACGCCCGGTCCGGTCAGGGCTCCCGGATGAGCCGTGGGATCTCCGAGTCTCGCGGCGGGTGGCATGGCGTTCCTCAAGAGTTGATGCGCACAGTCGGCGCGAAGATCCCGACCTGGCCGCTGGCCTGGGCGCTGATGATCGGACCGTCGAGGACGATGCCGATATCCGTCAGCGCGAGCGTGCTGGCGCCGAATTTCAGCACGATGCCTGCGGTACTGATCAGGACGCTGGCAGTGGGACCAACCTGGATGGAGACCAACGAGGGAGACATGATGCTCACGCCGAGGTTGGACAGCACGAGACTCTGATAAGGCGCCGTGGGGATCATCGGCGCCGGCTCCACCGAAGGCGGCGTAGGCCCGTTCTGGATCACGACCGAGGGAGGCGCTTCCGTGAAGACGATCTGGTTGCCGACCAGCGTGCGGATGGTGCGAATCTGCGGTATGGGCGAGGGCAGCGGGGGCCGCGAGACCATGTTGGACAGGCTGCCGAGGATGTAGGGCACATTGACGTCGCCGTGCTCGAAGGCGAGCAGCACCTCTTCGCCGAGGTTGGGGACGAAGTAGGAGCCGTGCAGCGGGCCCGCCATGCCTTGAGCGATCCGCGCGTAGGGGGCAAGGTCGATGCTGTCGACGAACGGGGTCTTCACCTGCACGCGGCCCAGCATCAGCGGGTCGTTGGGATCGATCACGGTTCCGACCACCACGCCGTAGAACTTCTGCCGGCCTCCTTGGGGCGGCGCGCCCAGCGATTCCTTGATTCCGCGTTCCAGCTCTTCGATCACGGGATGATCTCCTTCTGAACCTCGAACTGCGTCTGGTAGCCGCTGGGGCCCATGGAGTGCGTCGCGGAGACCACCCGGTAGTCGCCGCTGAAGTCGGGGCCCAGGCCCTCCAGCCGAATCACCGCCCCCGCGCGGATGCGCGGGTCGCCGATCGCGCTGCCGGTGCCGGTGAGCCGCTTGTTGATCTTCGTGCGCAGCTCGTGGGCCAGCACGAGCGCGCTGTTCATGATGTCGGCCGGGCTGCCCACGGGCCGGTCGATGAGCGTGAACACGGGCCCTGTCCCGGCGGGAGCCGCCGCGCCCGGCAGGACCGAGATGCCGAGTCTCTCGCGGTCGAAGTCCCACCAGACCGTGACCAGAAAATCCAGGGGGATCTCCCGAAGGGTGAACCTCATCGCCACGCCGAATGCCTGGCCGACGCTCGTGACCTTGGGCTGAAAGCTCAGCAGTGAGCGGCCCCACTCCAGCGTCAGGCGCGGCGCGTATTCCTTCATGAAGCGCGTCACGTAGAGCACGTCGCCTTCGACGAAGAAGTCCGCATCGTAGAGGGCGGCGATCTCCTCCAGCAGCTCGAGGTGCGTCTGGCCCTTCTGCTTGGTACCCGCCCCTTTGAAGATGAGGTTCACCGCCGCGACCGCCGTGGAGGCGGCGATGATGGTCGGTTCGATGGACGCCAGCAGACGGTTCTCGATGGCCAGGATGGACGCGATCACGAAGTCCGGCAGAGGTCCGAAGCCGCGCGCGTACTTGCCTGCCGACAGGCGGTGCAGGTAGTCGTGCGCCACGACCGTCATGATCGGCATGCCGC
Source organism: uncultured Acidobacteriota bacterium (assembly GCA_963749265.1). Lineage (GTDB taxonomy): Bacteria > Acidobacteriota > Thermoanaerobaculia > UBA5066 > Gp7-AA6 > DAHUXD01. Next base: position 47,833 of record CAVVML010000025.1, read on the forward strand.
CGGTGGGGAAGTTGGCCTCGACGCCGGTGATCTCGCCCACGAACATCGGCTCCAGCGGTCCCGGCGCGTAGCCGAGCGCCAGCGTCAGCTCGTTGTCGAGGTCGAACTGGCCCTCCGGAGTTTCGGGCAGCACGTTGTCCGGGCCGACACGCGGCGGCCCCGGAAACATCGTGACGCCCAGTCCCTTGATGTGCTTCTGAAGCCAGCGCAGGTCCACGTTGGCGAGGCCCACCTCGACGCGGTCGGCGGCCTGGTGGCCGTCCTCGTAGCTGATGCTGGTGACCGCGCCGCGCAGGGCGTCAGGGATCGGCTGGCCGCCGATCTCGAGCCGGAAGTCGGGCACGTAGACGGGCTCGCTCGCCATAATCAGGCCGTCAGGCCATCACCTCGCCGGTCTCAGGGTCACGGAAGGGCAGCCGCGGGATCAGCAGCCGCTGCCCCACCACCAGGCGGCGCGGGTCGTCCACGCCGTTGCGGAGCGCGATCGGCCGCCAGAGCCGCGCGTTCTTGTACACGGCGGCCGCGATGCTGCTGAGCGTCTCGCCCTCGTGTCACCACATAGGACTTCGCGTAGTCGGCCGTCTCGCGCTTGGTCTCCTTGGCCTCCAGCTCCGCGTTCGTGAACTCGTTGAACGTGACCTGAACGCGCGCCCGCACCGGGCAGTCCGCTGGGCAGGAACATGATGAGCTTCTCGCTGGCCTTGGCCAGCACGCAGCGTGAAGCTCGACGCGAACCCCAGGTGAAGAGCAGCACCGGCGGCGCGTGCGTCGCGGGGTCGATGTCGAGCAGCGCGCGGATGAGGCCCGTCAGGCGCCGCACGTCCTCTCCGGCCTGGTTGAGCACACGTCCGCCGGACTGGTGGCGCTCGTAGGTGTCGACGAGCAGCTCCATCTCCAGCGTCTGCAAGTTCCCGTGCACGAACTGGAGCAGCGGCGAACGCAACCCGGGGACGGCCGATCTGCGCGAAGTTGTTGTCGCGGTTGAGCGTCAGCTCCTCCGGGTTGAACATCACCTCGACGTCCTCGCCGGTGACGGTGTTGGTGATGAGGGCCTTCTCGAGGAGGGCATGGTCAACGCTCCCAGCCGCTCGCGCTACGCGCTCATGCGGCGTCCGATGGAGCTGGACCACCTGGTCGGTGAGCCGCTCCACGTCGCACCGGCGCGAGCGGATGTGGCGGCCGGCCGCTGGCCGCGGCCAGCCGGGCCAGCGCGCCGCCTCGCGAGCGGACGAGCCACGTCGCTGGTGCCGAGGCACGGCACCCGACACGGTCGGGGATCGCGGTCGCGCGCGTCGTGTGGAAGACGCGCTCGGCGTGCGGCCGCGATGGGCACGCGTCCGGACCCGGCGGCGCCGGCGTCCCCTCCACGCGCTCGACGCGGGAGCACGATGCGCTGCGACCACCGGTCTCGAGCTGTTCCCGGCGCACCGCGCCCGGCGGCGCGGACGCGCCCTCGGCCGGCGAGACGCCGCCCGATTCCGGGACTCCGCGAGGACGACGCTCAGCCGCGGCACGCCCAGACGCAGGTACTGATCGTGGCGATGCAGGGAGCGCAACGTGACGGGCACCGGGCCTCGCCGCCAGCGCCACGCGCGGCGGCGGGCACGAGCGCCGGATGCCGCGGCGTAGCGTGCCCGTACCGCGGCGGCCAGGCCCGTGGTCGTCATGCCTCGTTGAGGCGCCGGTTGATGGCCGAGATCTCCTCCACCCAGCGCCGCCGGTCGGCGTGCTCCAGCTCATGACCTCTCGGTGCGGCCAGTGGAAGTGATAGGCGACGAAGGCTACCTCCTCGTGGAGCTGGTCGAGGGGGTAGCCCAGGATCCCCCCAGGCGCGGCCACCTCCGCCGCGAACGCGTGCTGGCACTGCGGGCAGGTCACGTCCGGCCCGCCGCTCGTCCAGCCGGTTGATCTCGTTGTAGAGGTCCTGCAGGTAGGCGAGGTCGGTCGCGAACAGGTCCTCGATCACCTTCGGCTTGACCTGCGTCCACGCCGCCCAGCCGCGTGACCACGCGCGAGAGCAGGATCACGACCAGGTAGGCCGGGTTCTTCTGCACGCGCGGGTCCTTGAGCGGCAGGATCTCGTCGGCCGCGGTGGCGCGCCGCATGACGCCCTCGCGGTGGAGCGTGCCGTCGCTCGTCCAGATAGCCGCACGGCAGCGTGAACTCGAACTCGGTCTGAAACATGGTCTTCCTCCTCTCGACTCAGGCGCGCTCCACGCCTTCGTGGGCGAGCTCCAGCGTCTCGATGGCGACGTCGTTGCTCTCGGCGTTGAGGTCGGGGCCGTCCCACTTGGTCGGCCAGGCGTCGACGAAGTTCCAGCGCGCGACCTCGTTGCCCTTGCGGTCGAGCAGGACGATCGAGCCGTTCTTGCGCTGCGACGTCGCCCTTCGACGACGTCGGCGGTGCCAGTCGTAGAGCTCGCGGTCGTCGGTCATGCCCCACTTGAGGACGATGTTGCTGTACTTGGTCATGCCCGGGCAGCTTGCGCATGCGTGGTGTTCTCGCCGCCCTCGCGGTGCTCGATGACGTCGATGGTCGAGTCGAAGCCGCTCACCTCGCTGGAAGGCGGCGCGCGTGATGCCGTCGATCTCGACCAGGAAGTTGAAGTTGCCGTACGGGTCGATGACGCTGCCGGTTGCCATGGTTCGTCTCCTCCGCTCAGGCTTCGCTGACTTCGGAGCCGCCCTGCCAGATGCCGATGCGCACGACGATGAACTCGGCCGGATAGGTCGGGCCGGACGCCGATCTCGATGTGCAGCCGGCCGAGCGCCTGCTCGCGAGAAGGGGTTGAGCGCCTCGTCGATGCGCACGTAGAACGCCTCCTTCGGCGTCGCGCCGAACAGCGCGCCGTCGCGCCAGACGCGCGTCAGGAACTCGGTGATGCGTGCGCTTGAGCTTCTGCCAGAGCGCCAGGTTGTTCGGCTCGAACACGGCCCAGCGGATGCCCTCCTGGATCGACTCCTCGAGGAAGAGGAACAGCCGCCGGATGTTGACGTACTGCCAGTTCGCGTCGGTGGCCGTCGTGCGCGCGCCCCAGAGCATCGGCCGGCCGCCGGCCTGCGAAGACGCGGAGGACGTTGATGCCCTGCAGGTTGAGCTGGCCCTGCTCGACGTCGCTCATCGTGCGCTCGACGCCGAGCGCGCCGTTGACGATCTCGTTGGCCGGCGCCTTGTGCACGCCGCGCGTGAGTGTCGCTGCGCGCGATGATGCCGCAGACGTGGCCGGACGGCGGCACCAGGATCGGGTCGCCCGGCCCGGCCGGCGCGCACCCGCAGCCACGGGTAGTAGAGGGCGGCGTAGCCGCGCGTCGAGTCGAGGCCGGCGCGCTGCTCCTCGATGCTGCCGGCGTGCCGAAGAGCGTCAGCGCCCGGGTCGCGCGTCGAGCACCGCGAAGCGGTCGGCCAGCAGCTCGCAGTGCGCGATCACGCCTGCTGGACGGCGCGGGTCGTCAGGCGGTCCGGGAACGGCGACCAGGTTCACGTCGTCGATCGCCCGCAGCGTGTCGAGCGCGTCGATGAAATGGATGTCGTGCTGGGCTGCCGGATTGGCCAGGTCGGCGAGGTTCTCTTGTATTCCTGGGGTCCAGGACGCCGCCGGCTGGGTCTGCGGCAGGCCCTCCGGCCAGGCGACGGCCGGCGGCGGCTCCACCAGGCTGACCTTGACTGCGCCCGCCGCGTCGTCGTTGACGACGCGCGCGAAATAACGCGGATGGGCCGAGTCCATCGACAGGTCGGCGTAGACGGTGCTGGCGCCGAGGGTGACCGTCAGGTCGAATTCCTCCGAATGCACGGTGGCCGGGACCGTCATGTCCAGCGCCTGCTTCAGCCCCTCGCGGAACGTCAGACGGTGCGTGATCAGGCCGGTGTCCAGGTGCTCCACCTGCACCGACTCGACGACTGACCGACTCGGGCTGGCCCAGGATGGTGAGGACGGTCCCGGCAACGAGGGCGCCGGCGGGAATGGCCACGTTCGACAGGATGCGCAGCTGGCGCGTGCCGGCAGGCGCGTCCGCCAGCCGCAGCGTCGTCCCCGCCGACGGCGCCTCGGCCAGCCGAAGGGTCACCTCGTCCTGGTCCGTCCGCGTCGCACGCAGCACCGCGACGCGGTCGGTGGCCGCCGACAGCCACGAAGTCGCCCGCGCGGAACTGCCTTCCCTGGGCCCAGTTGAGCGTGAGGAATTGCGTGCCGGCGCCGCCGGTGATGGTCCCCGTCGGCTGGAACACCTGTGTGTTGGCGCTCTGCAGAAGGTTCTTCTCCTGCACGCCAACGGTGATGGCCAGCGCCCGGGCTGGCGCGCGCGCACCCGGATCACCGGGTTCGCGACTGGTTGCTCGCGGTCGAGCGATCGGCCGTCCCGTAAGTCCCGTTGCTGGCCCGTACGACGTAGCAGACCTGGCCGCCGTTATCGAAGAAGCCCGCACGGCGTACCAGAGATAGAAGCCCGGGACCGGCTGCTCGCCGAACGTGGCTCGGAACTGGTCCCAGCTGGTGAGCTTGGTGGGCGTGTCGAGGTCGCCCCGCTCGGCCACGCCGATGAAGGCCGCAGTGCTGGTGCCGACGCCTTCGATCGGCGCGGCCGGCGCGAACTCCTCGATGTAGACGCCGGGGTAGGAGTACTGGGTGGCCATTCGTCTGCTCCTTCCTTCTACGGAAACACCAGGTCGTACTCGCCCGTCTCGGACGGCAGGTCGACCTCACGCGGCAAGTTGCCGATGCCGGGGGCTACCGCCCGCAGCTCGTAGCGCCCCGCCCGCAGGCGCTGGAAGATGAAGCGGCCGTCGCCGCCCGCAATGACACGACGCCTCACGACCTGCAACGCGGGGGGGCTGATCCCCAGGATCTGGACCCACGCGCGCGGGACGGCTTCGAGCGCGCCACCCTGCAGGGTCTGCGACACCTGGCCGCCCAGGGTGTGCAGGCGCTCGAACTGATCGGCGGCCCCCAAAGGCAGCAGGTCCGTCACCGCCGTGGTCACCATGGGGAAGTCGCGCTCGCTGCGGAGCAGGAGCACGGGAACGGTGACGGTGACGTGCAGCGCCGGCCGGGCTGGAGTCTTCATCGTGCTCCAGAACTCAGCGAGGTTCGGGCCGCCGTCGGGCACCGCGACCTCGAGCGGCATGGAGTGGCCGGCCAGCAGCGGGAACGACGCGGCCGTGTTGTTCGAGGGAAACGTCCATCCCGGCTCGTAGACTTCGGCGACGTCCAACTCGCGGTAACGCAGTAGCACCTCGGCCACGCCCGCCAGCAGCTGGTGCTCGTCCTCGCGCGTCGGCTCGACCATGGGCGGCATCGCGGTGGCCGGGCTCCACGCGGTGATCAGGTAGCGGCAATCGAGCCGCGCCGGCGCAGGCTCCTCGTGCGTCCACCCGCCCTGGACCGTGCGGAGCGTCTGGTTCGTGCGCAGCTTGCGGTTCTCGCGCACGTCGTGCAGGTAGAGGTTGAGCCGCTCCTCGCCCGCCGCGACCACGGCCTGCTTCCAGTCGTCCGTGGGCGGCTCGAAGCCCACCTGGCTGAGCGAGCCCGCCAGCGCGGGCACGCGCGACTGGATGAGGTCGCGCAGGATCTCGTCGGCGCCGGGGATCATCTGCGTGTCGCAGTGGTCATGGCCACAGCTCGACGATGTCGTCGATCCAGTTCATGAGGTCTGCGCTCCGGGGATGGTTTCGGAAGATCCCCTGCCCGAGGAGCTGCCGGATCCTGGTTGCCACGTCGGCCTTCGACAGGCCTGGCAGACGCGCGCTATCGAAGACCCACTTGAGCTTCCCCGGCGACAGCGGAGCCTGGCTCAATAGCTGGGTCAAGTCGCGCTGGAGTTGCCCGATCTGTGGCCCCGTGCCCTTGCCGGTAATGATCGAGGGTGGGATGTCGAGCCGGGACTTGAACTCGTAACGGGTGTCGCCAACGACGAGGTCCATGATGCGCCGCTTCCCGTGCGGCATCTCGAAGCGCATCTCCTTCGGAACCTTGGGGAAGTTCGCCTCCGCAAAGCGCAGGACGAACCGCGCGCCCTGTTGCCGGTTTCCCCCTGAGGTGTAGCTCGAGACGACCTGGTGGAACCCCTTGACCCGGTGGAAGCGGTTGATGGCGCGGATGATGTCGTCGCCTGCGGCGGCGAGCGACCGGCGCGCCCTCGGATTGGTCAGGAGGTTCGCCAGCGTCCTGCGGGCCTGCGGGCTGAGCCGATCCAGCCCCTTGGGGGTCGCCACGCCCTTTTTGGTGCCTTTCTTCTTCGGCTTTTCCTTCTTGGATCGTTCCTTCTTCGACTCTGCCTTCTTCTTGGGGGCGGCCTTCTTGACGGCCTTCTTTTTGGGGGCGGTCTTCTTCTTGGGGGCGGCCTTCTTTTTGGGCGCAGCCTCCTTCTTGGGCGCAGCCTTCTTCTTGGGCGCAGCCTTCTTCTTGGGGGCGGCCTCCTTCTTGGGGGCGACCTCCTTCTTGGGGGCGAGCTTCTTTTTGGGGGCAGCCTCCTTCTTGGGGGCAGCCTCCTTCTTGGGGGCGGCCTTCTTTTTGGGGGCAGCCTCCTTCTTGGGGGCAGCCTCCTTTTTGGGGGCGGCCTCCTCCTTGGGAGCGGCCTCCTTCTTGGGGGCGGCCTCCTTCTTGGGGGCAGCCTCCTCCTTGGGGGCGGCCTCCTCCTTGGGCGCAGCCTCCTTCTTGGGGGCGGCCTCCTCCTTGGGCGCAGCCTCCTTCTTGGGGGCGGCCTCCTCCTTGGGGGCAGCAGCCTCCTCCTTGGGCGCAGCCTCCTTCTTGGGGGCGGCCTCCTCCTTGGGGGCAGCCTCCTTTCTGGGGGGGGCCTCCTCCTTGGACGCAGCCTCCTTCTTTGGGGCGGCCTCCTCCTTGGGCGCAGCCTCCTTCTTGGGCGCAGCCTTCCTTGGGGCAGCCTCCTTCTTGGGAGCAGCCTCCTTCTTGGGGGCAGCCTCCTTCTTGGGAGCAGCCTCCTCCTTGGGCGCAGCTTCCTTCCTGGGCGCAGCCTCCTTCCCGCGCTCGCGCTGGCCGCCTCGCCTCTGCGGGGCGCCCCCGGCTTCCTGGGACGATTTCGGCTTGCCTTTGAGAGCCCCGCCGACGGCCTTGGCGATCCGCGCGAGTACTGCGTCGACCGCCTCCTGCGCCAGCCGGCGGGCGATGGCCTGTGCGGCGATGTCGATCTCGTCCTCCGTCTGGGCGAAAAGCGCGATGTTCGCCACCTCCCCCAGCCACGTCACGAGCTCGATCACCTGCATCGCTATGGCCGCACCAGCGACGACTGGAATGCGTGCTGCGATTCGCTGGACGACAATGCCTTGTGCCTGCTTCAGGATCTCGCCCGCGAGGTTGCGATCGCGCAGTTCGCTCCTGATGGCCCACTCGAGGTGGTTCTTGGCCCGCCGCGCGGCCTTGAGCAGGTTTTGCTCCTTCCTTTCGGGCGGGCCCTTCTCTTTGAACGACTCGGAGACGATGAAGGCATTGCCGACTTTCTCGGCCGTCGCCGCCTCGAGGGTTTCCTTTATGGGTACTAGGCCGGTGAGGACAGTCCTCGGCCCTACATCGCCCTTGGCCGGCGTCACCTTGTCGTCGACCCGAACGGGCAGCGCCAGTGCCATGGTCGAGGTCGACCCTTTGGTCCCGATGCGCTCACGGCCGACGAAGTACGTTCCAGGCTTGAGCGTCGTCTTGCCGGTGGAGAACGCGAAATCGGTAGCGCTCAGTATGTGGCCGCTGCGATCGAGCAGGTACATCCGGCTGCGCGTGACATACCAAATGTTCCTGGTGGCCTCGAACAGGGTGAGGTCGTCGGACGAGGTGGCCATCGGTTTGGCTTCGAATCGCGCAGCCTGGGCCGCCAACGCCTGACCAACCGTGGCGGTCTTGAGCTTTGCGATGCCCGCCTGGATCTCCGCCGCACCACCGGTCGGCAACCCGGCCTTCTCCGCCGCGGTCGGCTTGGCGGCCTGGACCTCCGACGCCATGAGCTGAGGAGCAGACGGAGCCGCAAACGGGTCCGCCTCTGGTGCTTTGGCTCCGGCGGGGGTGGGGCTGGTCTTAAGTGCTACGGGCTTCGGTGGGGCGTCCTCCCCCTCTGCGGGCAGCAGCTTGTCGAGCAGCAGGACCGAGGTACTGGTATCCAGGACGCCATTGGCCAGCTTGTCGGGGAGCTTGAGCACGTCGATCTGGAACTCGCGGACCTTGTCGATGAACTGCTTGGCGGCTTCGGTCCCCTTCTTGTCATCGATAACCTTGATCGGTTTCCCCGGTTGTTGGGACCAGTGCGCTTTCGTCGTGTCCCAGATCGCGTTCAGCACATCCGTGTAGGGCCACCCCGGTGGCACCTGTCGGTTGCCGTGTGTAGCCCAATACCGGTTCGCGAGGAAGGCGTTGCGGTACTCAGCCTCGCTGAGCTGCCTCCGTTTCATCGCGATCGCCGGAGCAGACGCGCCGGCCACGGATACGGGACCGTCGCCGGACGCTCGCGCGACGGCGTCGGCGGCACGTTCGAGATGGTGCTGTGCCGGGACGATGCCCGGGCTCGTGCCACCGCGGCGCTGTTGGATTACGTGCGCGAGCTCGTGCGCGAGCAGACGGCGTCCCGCGCCGCTGGACGGGGCGAATCGTCCCGGGGCGAACACGATGTCCCGTCCGACCGTGTACGCGTCGGCGTTGAGAGTCTCGGCGACGGCGGCGGCCGGTCGCTCGGTGTGGATCCGCACGTCCGTGAAGTCCGTGCGGAATCGGGCTTCCATCATTGAGCGCAGTGCCTGCGAGAGTGGCCGGCCCGAGTCGTGGCTTGGCACTGCCGGAGAGATCATCGGTAAGTTGCTGGAAAGCAGGCTGCCGGCCGCGAGTGCCTCGTGCATCGCACGATTACCGGCGCTGTGCTGAAGGCTCAAGATGTCCGCATGGGGACCCAGGATCGGATGCCTCTCGGACAACGAGGCCGGCCGCTCGGCGCGCAAACCGCCGGGTGTCGTTGATGAGCGGGATGCAGTGGGCGCCGGCCCGCTCAAGACACCACCCCTGCTCCGATGCCGCCAGCGCCGACTATCTTCCCCGTCTTCTGGAACTCGCGGCGCACGGCCTGGCGTACGTGGTCCATGCGCACCACGCCGCCGTCCGCGGCGGCGAGGTAGGCGGCTGCCAGCGCCACATTGCGGATGTTGCCGCCCGTCAGTTGAAGCTCGCGGGCTAGACCTGGAAGGTCTAGACCGTCGATCGGCAGCTCCTCAGGCCAGATGCGCTGCCAGATGCACAGCCGGCTGTGTTCGTCGGGGAATGGGAAGTGGACGACGAAAGAGAGCCTCCGGATGAACGCGTCGTCAAGATTGGCGCGCAGGTTGGTGGCCAGGATGGCCAGGCCGTCGTGCTCCTCCATCCGCTGCAGCAGATACGAGATCTCGACGTTCGCGTAGCGGTCGTGAGAGTCGTGCACCTTCGATCGCCGGCCGAAGAGCGCGTCCGCTTCGTCGAAGAAGAGCACGCCGCTGCCGCCCTCGGCGGCGCGGAAGATACGGTCGAGGTTCTTCTCGGTTTCGCCGATCCACTTGCTGACGACACCCGAGAGGTCCACTTTGTACAGGTCGAGGCCCAGTTCGCCGGCGATCACTTCCGCGGCCATCGTCTTGCCGGAGCCCGAGGGGCCGGCGAAGAGGGCCGTGGTGCCGTGCCCGAGCGACAGCCTTGCGCCGAAGCCCCAGTCAGTCAGGACGCGGCGCGAGTGCAGCGCGCGCTGGCACAGCTCGCGAAGCTGGGCCTGTGTCTCCGTCGGCACCACGAGCTCGTCCCACCGGCGCCGCGGCACGATCCGGCGCACGAGTCCCTGGACGTCCCACGCGCTGCGGTTGCGCACGGCGGCGAACAGGGCGGCCGCGGTACCTTGGGCTTCTCCGGCTGATTCCGCCGTCTCCGCCACCACGGCTGCGGCTTCGGCGATCTCACCACTGGTCAGTCGGAAACGATCCGCCAGCCACTCGACGTGGGCGGACGAGAGTGCAACGCCGGCCTCGCGCAGGTGGGCCTCCCACAGCGTACGGCGCTCCCGCTCGGCCGGAGGCGGGATGGACATCGGGAGGAGCCCAATCGGCGGAGTGCCCGCCGGCGTCGACCGCCGCCCCATCGGCGTACCACTGCCCAGGATCACGATGCCGTTGTGCATCGCCAGCGCTCGGGCACAGCGCGTCCAGAGGTGCGGGCGCTCCGAGTCCCACAGACGCTCGCAGCCCTCGAGATACAGCGCCGCGTCGTCGAACCACACCTCGCGCAATGCCACTCGAAATGCGCGCTCCAGCATTTCGCCGTCCGACGTGGTCGCGAGGTCCACGCAGAGCAACCGCTTGTTCGTACCCAAAGCGATCACCTCGGCGGCCATCCGGCGGCAGTGCGTATCCAGGCCGTGCATGTGCACGCGAAGCGGCTCGCTACGTGCGAGGTGCCGAGCGGCCAGGCCGTCGAGCGCGCGGAGCGTGGCATCGTCGAGTCCCGCGTTGGCGTGCGAGGGCTCGCACAGGTACGCCAGTCCCGCCAGCCGCGGATCCAGACCTTCGACCTCCAGCAGCAGCCGCACGATCTGATCGTCGAGCTTGAGGGCGTGCGTGAGCAGCGGCGGCTCGGGCTGCGTGGGGTCGGTGATCAGCCGCAGCAGGTCGTTCCGGAGCAGCGGCCCGTCGGCGGCGAAGCGCGAGCGCTGCGCCAGCTTCTCCTCCTTCGATGCGCAGAGGAGATTGAGCGCGAGGTCGACGCTCGGGCGCCGGCGCGTCACGTCGTCCTGCAGGTAGGCGTAGAGGCGCTCGTAGCGAAGGTCGACCTCGGGGGCCAGGGCCACCAGGACGACGTCACGATCGAAGGCGGAGAGCTCGTATGCATCGGCGAGCCAGTCGAGGCGCGAGGAACCTAGGGCCTCGCCGTTGCCGTCTGGCCCGTCGTCGCCGGGAGCATGCAACGTGGGTGTCCCGGCCTCGCGTGCGAGCAGCCGATCCACGTCGTCGGGGCCGATGTGCAGGCCGCGGAAGCGATCGCCCGCCGCCTCGCGGCCGTAGGCGCGATCGGCCGCCGCCACCGCCTGCGCCAGCCGCTGGTCGAGGCGTGCCAGGTCGGTCCAGAGCCCGTGCGCCGTCACTTACCGTCACCCTCCGCACCTGCGTCAGGCGGAATCGACCCCAGGCGGTGCTCGTAATCCTTCAGCGAGCGCTGTAGGAAGGCCTCGGCCTCGTCGCGCTTATCCGGGTTGAGCCGGAAGAAGTGAAGGCCTCCCGTGACCGAGACCTCGCGCAAAAAGCTCTGCGAGACGAGCCAGGCAAGAGCTTCCTGTGTCTCCGCGGTCGTTCGGTGGATCGCCTCCTCGCTGAGGCGCCACCGGACGATGCCCTCGTAGGTATCCATGGCTTCCGGATTGCGCACGAAGTACCGCAGGATCCTCTTCACCGACGTCGGATGTCGCGTCTCGTCCATTTCGCAACTTCGCGCCACTGAGCCGGGTAGCAAGAGCGGCACCATCCCGGCTCTCGGGGCTAAGCGCCGCGCTTCGTGTGGGTTGTCGGGAACGACGAGAGTTGCCATCCGGCGGAGGCGGGACGACGCCGACCCGGCAGCGCGTGCGACGCGCAACCCTTCCGACTGGCATTCCACGCGTTGCGGGAAAGGACCGAGGCGGGAAGAAAAAGACCCGGGGTGGGCGCCTTTGGACCCGGGCTAGGCGTCGAGTCGCTGGATTCGGTGTTTCTTCGCCAGCCGCCCGAACGCGCGGCGTTCTTTTCCCGCCTCACGCGCGGCCCGCGTGATGTTCCCGTGGTGTTTCTCGAGTATTTCGCTCAGGTAAGCCCTCTCGAACTCGGAGATCGCCCGTGCCCGGGCCTCACGAAAACCGATGGGGCACTCGGCAGGAGGGGAAACGGCAGCCGGAACCGAGAGATGCGTGGGAAGGATCTGCGAGCCCTCCGCGAAGGCGAAGGCGCGTTGAATCTCGTTGTGCAGCTCTCGGACGTTGCCGGGCCAATCGTGCTGGGTCAGCCGTCGCAGCGCCGGCGGCGAGAGAACCTTCCCCTTGTGCCCGAGGTCGGCTGAGAGCCTGTCGACGAAGTGTTGCGCCAGAAGAACGATGTCCCCGCTCCGCTCTCGCAAGGGCGCCATACGAAGACGGAACACGTTCAAACGGAAGAAGAGATCCGAGCGGAACCGGTCTTCCGCCACTTGCCTTTCCAGGTCTCGATTCGTCGCCGCCACCACCCTCACGTCTGCGCGCGCGAAACGCTCGGCCCCGAGTGGCTTGTAGATCCGATCTTCCAGAAATCGCAACAACTTGGCCTGGCCCGACAGCGAGAGGGCGTCGACCTCGTCCAGAAACAGCGTCCCCCCTTCCGCCAACGCCACCAGCCCCTTCTGGTCGCTGCGAGCGTCGGTGAAGGCTCCACGGGCATGCCCAAAGATTTCGTTTTCCAGAAGCTGTTCCGGAAAAGCGGCACAGTCCACTGGGACGAACGGAAAGTTTCGCCGCCGGCTCGAGTGGTGGATGGCGCGGGCACAGAGCTCCTTGCCTGTCCCCGTCTCCCCGGTGATCAGAACCGCGCCCTCGCTTGCGGCCACCCGGGGAATGGCTTCGACCGTCCGCAAGAAGCCCGGATCCGTCCCGATGAGACTCGAAAGCCCGAGTTCGCGGTTCAACCGGTCGCGCACGATTTCCACGGGAGTCCCGCTCTCCCCCAGGGCCCGCGCGAGCCGCTCGTGCAACTCGTTGGAGCGAAAGGGCCATAGGACGAAGTCGTCGACAATTTGCGATGCGGCGGCCAGGGTCTGGGGGGATGCCTCTGCCGGCAGGATCGCCAGCGTCGGAGTCCCTCCGGAGTGTTGCTCGAGCCAGTCGAAGAGGCGGAGCGCTTTCTCCGACTCGCTCGCAGCAATCGGAAGGATCAGATCGAGTGACCTGTCGCGGGATGGAATCGCCAAGTCCCTCGCTCCATTCCTCCCGCCGGTATCGCAGATCGCCCCGGAACAAACAGGATTTCCGCAGCTCATCCGCGACAGGTATCGCAGCCTGCTCGATGAGGAGCAGCTCATAGCACTTCGAGCTGCCCATTCGTATTTCCGTCGGCGTCCTCATCTTCAAGTCGGGGACGATCCACCGACTCGATTCATGCTGATAACTAACAATCGGGTGGGAGAGCCTTATTGGGCCAAGGAAGTTGCCGAAGGCGAGGAAGAATGGAGGGTGGACTAGGGACATGCAAGACTTCGAAGGTATAGTCGATCAGGGGCCTCTTCGAGGCAGGTGGGATTTGGGCAGGTATCGCGGTGGTGCCGGTGCTCACCGATCGCATCCGAACGACGGCTTCGGAAACCGAGGGGACGTCGGGATGCCTTTGGACCCCTGCGCCGTCGCGCGGCCGGTGGTCGAGTGGCTAGAGTCTCCTTACCTCGCCCGAGCCGTTTCGCGAGTGGCGGCACAATTCGGAGTCCCTCAGCAAGACACGCCCGACCTTCTGCAGGAGGTTCGTCTCGCGCTGTGGAAGGCCGGGCCGAACCTGTCGGTGAACGCCACTTGGGTCTTTCACACCGCGAACCACAAGGCGATCGACTTCTTGAAGCGAAAGCGTCGAAGCGCTGCGGTCTTGACCCTTTCGGAGGGCGGCTCCGCCTCGACCGAAGCCGACCCCAGTCTCGCCCACCTACTGCGTGCCCGGGCCGCGCTACTGCCAAGTCGGCTGCGCACGTTCTATCGCTTCCGCTACGAGGAAGGGCTGAGCCAACGAGAAATCGCGATACGAATGGGCCTTTGCCGTGGGTCGGTCCGGTGCCTGGATCGGTTGTGCTTGCGGATGGTGAAGGGTCGGCTTCGAAGGTAGGGCCTCGACGCGGTCGCCGGAGAGCGGGCGGCTGATTCTCCCCACCTTACCGACGCATGCTCGAGGCCAAACGGCCGTGCGGCGGGGTGGCTCCGACGCCGTTTTGCCTCTTCTCGAGGCGGCGGGGCGACAATCACGAAGAGGCTGAGCATGGAGTAGCCTCTCCCGTCACGCTTCCGGACGCGGGTTCAAATCCCGCCGCCTCCACCAACTTTGGTTCATCGACGTCAGGGCCGAGATTCTCGGCCCTTTTCCTTTCAGGCGTTTGGCTCCCCGCTGGCCGCCTGGGGCTGGTTTGCTAAGGTCGTCGCCATGTCCGAGCGTTCCCCCGAGCAGATCCGCGAGTTGCTCGACTCCCTGTATCGCGTGGATTCGGGGCGAATCCTGGCAACGCTGATCCGCTTGCTCGGGGATTTTGATCTTGCCGAGGAGGCGATGCACGAAGCCTTTGCGGCCGCGCTGAGCCTGTGGCCGAGCAGTGGAGTCCCCGGCAACCCGCGACCATGGTTGATTTCGACGGCCCGATTCAAAGCCATCGATACCTTGCGTCGACGGGCAAGATTCGATGCGTCCCAGGACGAGCTCGTGCGCCAGCTCGAAGCGCAATGGAGTTCGGCGGAACAGTCCAATGCAGAGGACAGCCTCGAGGATGATCGGCTGCGCCTGATTTTTACGTGCTGTCATCCATCTCTCGCGCCGGAAGCGCGCATTGCGCTCACCTTGCGTGAGGTGTGCGGGCTGACGACCGAGGAGATCGCAAAGGCTTTTCTCACCACTTCACGGACGCTGGCGCAGCGCATTGTGCGCGCCAAGTCAAAGATTCGAGAGACACCGATTCCGTACGAGGTGCCGACGCCCGAGGAATTGCCGGAGCGACTGGGCGCGGTGCTTCACGTCGTCTATCTCATCTTTAACGAGGGCTACTCCGCTGCGGCGGGAGCGGAAGTGACGCGGGCCGAGCTGACCGGCGAAGCCATTCGACTGGGCCGCTTGCTGACCGAACTCCAGCCCGAGCCGGAAGTCATCGGGCTGCTGTCCCTGATGTTGCTGCAGGAATCCCGTCACGCCGCGAGAACCTCTCCGGCCGGAGAGCTGATCTTGCTGGAGAACCAGGATCGGTCGCTCTGGAACCGGGAGCAGATTGCGGAGGGAATGGCATTGCTGGAAAAAGCCCTGAAGTCCCCCCGCTTCGGCGCTTACACGCTGCAGGCAGCGATAGTGGCCGTCCATGCGGAGGCGGACTCGGTCGCCGTGACCGACTGGCGGCAGATCGTTGCGCTTTACGACCGATTGCTACGAATTCAGCCTTCGCCAGTGGTCCAGCTCAATCGTGCCGTGGCCGTGGCCATGTGCGATGGTCCGGAGGCCGGTCTGAAGCACATCGACGCGGTGTTGGAACATGGCGAATTGGCAAATTACTACCTGGCGCATTCCGCCCGTGCAGATATGTACCGCAGGCTCGGCAGGACCGCGGAGGCCCGGGGCTCGTATGAGAAAGCGCTGGCTCTGACCCAACAGGAACCGGAGCGTCAATTCCTGCAAGAGCGGATCCGGCAGTTGAAATAAAGGAAACATTTCTCGTACGAGTTGTCGAATTCCGGCCCGGCCGTTCGACTATCCCGTGAAGGCAGGGCAACCGGCCCGAAGAGCGTTACCGGAAGAAGACCGTTACGACAAAAGGAGAAATCATGCCGCTATATCTGGCTACGAGTTACCTCCCCGACAATTTCGACCCATCCACCGTGACCGAAGCGATGATCCGCGATATCGACGTGATGAACGAAGAGTTGGTCGCTGCCGGCGCCAGGATTTTCGGTGCCGGCCTCTACCCGGCCAGCGAGACGAAGTCCCTGCGGGCGCAGCCCGATGGCAAAGTGGTCGTCACCGACGGGCCGTACCTGGAGACCAAGGAGCACGTCGGCGGCTTCATCATTCTGAAATCCGCGAACCTGGATGAGGCCCTGGCGTGGGGGCGCAAGTTTGCCCTCGCCTGTCGGACGACGATCGAGGTGCGCCCGTTCCTCCCGCGAACCGAGGAAGACAACCAGCAGATCCCCGGGATCGGTCAGGGCTGAGGACCCAACGAAAGGCGGGTGACCCAGGTTTCTGATCTCGCTGGCGTCAGCAACACGGGTCGCGTCGTGGAGGAATGGATGAAATACATCTGCTTGGGCTATGTCGAGCCCGGCAAGTTCGAAAACATGTCGGAGAGCGAGCGCACCACCGTGCTGGACGAGTGTTTCAGCTACAACGACGAACTGCGGAAGAACGGACATTTGGTCGCCGAGGAATCTCTTCAGCCCGCCAACACGGCGGTGACCGTGTCCTGGACGAACGGAAAGGTCGCTGTGACAGACGGTCCGTACGCGGAAACGAAGGAACAACTGGGTGGAATTCAGGTGCTCGAAGCGCGAGATCTGAATCACGCCATTCAGCTCATTTCCCAACATCCGGGAGTGAAGCGGAAATGTGGAACGGTCGAGATCCGTCCAGCGGCGGACTTGAACGAAATGTTGAGGGAGAGCGAGCGGCGACGGCGAGAGGACACCTCGCGATGAGGGCGGGAGACGGATTTCCGGAAAGCAAAATCATGTCATTCGTCAACGATCTGAGAGTTGCATTTCCGACTCTCGATTCCCCGTAGTCGTTCGAGTCCCCCAGACAGAGCCCCGCGACGCGCATCGTCCGTCCGGCGGGGACGTATCGGATCTCGCAGTGGTTCGTCTGCGGGAACGCCGCGGCGAGCGGCAGCGTGTCGAGCTCCCGTCGCTCCGCGGCGTTCGTCGGGCAGACCGCCAGCACGAGCCAGGCGGGCCCGGCCACATCGGTCCGGCTGTGCTCGAGCGCGACGTTCGGCGGCGGCCCCCCGGCTTCATTCCAGTAGTAGCCGAGATTGCGAAACACCCAGGAGTTCGCCGCGACGAGGCTCTCACCCGGCTTCGCACGCTCGCGGAGAAATGCCGCGACCTCTCTCCATTGCGGCCGGCCCTCTGAGAAGTAGGAGCGCAAGGTGCGCACGTCGAACGCAAGAACCAGCGCGACGGCGACGAGCGCGGCGAGCCACGGCCATGTCGTCCTGCGTGCCCGAGCGAGGGCGACGCCGGCGGCGGCGAGCAGGACCGCCGCCATCCAGGACGGCAGCAGATAGCGGGCCGCGGGATAGTGGGGCCGCAGCTGCAGGATCGCCAGCTGAATCGCGGCGCCGCCGAGCAGCCAGAAGACCGCGACGGCGGCGAAGGGCGAGCGCCGCGCGCCCAGGACACCGGCGGCGACGAGCAGCCAGAACGCCCATGAGCCGATCGACACCGATTCGACCTTCCAGTCGCCGGTGCCGAAGGCCTGGAGACGCGACGCCGCCCACGCGCGATCCAGCCGCTCGGGCGCGACACCCGGCGGGGCGCTCCTCGCGGCGGAGAAGATGACGGGGATCCACGGCAGATACAGCAGCGTCCATCCGAGGACGGCGAGAGGCAGGGTTTTCCAGAGAGGGCGCAGGCTCGTGCGGCGAAACGTCCAGAGGAAGGCGATGCCGGCGAGCGCCGCGATGAGTCCGGCGAAATAGAGCGTATACGCGGCCGCGAGGACGCTCAGAAACCAGGCGACTCCATGAACCGTTCGCGGCTTCTGACGAAACGCCTCGAGCGCCGCGAGGCTTCCCATCAGGAACATCAGGCCGAGCGCGTAGGGCCGGACCTCCTGGGAGTAGCGGACGTGGATCGGCGAGAGGGCGAGAAGCAATCCGCCGGCGATTCCGGCGATCGGCCCGAACCACCGGCCCGCGAGAAAGATCGTGAGGCCGATCGTGGCGACGCCGGCAAGAACGCTCGGAAGCCGCCGGGCCCACTCCGGAGAGCCCGTGCGGTCCAGAAGTGTCTGTGCGAAGTAATCGAGTGGCGGATGCACGCCCTCGCGTTTCGCCGCGGCGAGCATCCGAGGCCAGGGAAGGTGCGACCAGCGGACCTCATGAATCTCGTCGTTGCCGAGTGAGAACCGCCCGAGGGCGTGGCCGCGGATCACGGATCCGATGAGAACGACGAGGAACGCGGCGGCGAGGTAGATCCGCCGTTCCGGGCGGCTCGAGCTCGGTGCTGTCTCGACTCCATCTATCGTCTGCACGTCGGACCTGTTGAAACGCAGGATATTCGACCGACTCGGTCCGCTCCCACGGTGCCCGAGGAAACCGCATGAATCCGGAACTCGCTCGCGGGCGCGCGGACGAACCCCCGCGTTCTCCACAAGTTCGAAGGCCCCGGGTCGGGACCGGTGCGCGCCTTCGGCGGGTCGGGGCGGCCCCGGCATCCTCCCTGCTGGCTCCGAAGGACGAGAGCCCCTCGCGCCGCGCCCCCTCCGGGAAATAGATTCCAGTCGACAGCCATGTGGATCGTCCGCCTCGCCCTCCGCCGCCCCTACACGTTCGTGGTCCTCGCGATCGTGATCCTCCTCATGACCCCGATCGTCCTGCAGCGCACGCCGACCGACATCTTCCCGAACATCGACATCCCGGTCGTCAGCACCGTCTGGAATTACGGCGGCCTCTCGGCGCCCGAGATGGCCAACCGCATCGTGTCGGGCTACGAGCGCGCGCTCACGACCACCGTCAACGACATCGAGCACATCGAGTCGCAGTCGCTCGCCGGCGTCGCCGTCGTCAAGGTCTTCTTCCAGCCGCACGGCGAAGATCGACGCGGCGGTCGCGCAGGTCACCGCGATCGCCCAGACGGTGCTGCGGCAGATGCCGCCGGGCACGACGCCGCCGCTCATCATCACCTACAGCGCGTCGAGCGTGCCGATCCTCCAGCTCGCCCTCTCGGGCCAGGGCATCTCGGAGCAGCAGCTCTTCGACCTCGGCAACAACGTCATCCGCACGCAGCTCGCGACCGTCGAGGGCGCCGCGATCCCGTACCCGTACGGCGGCAAGCAGCGCCAGATCCAGGTCGACATCGACCTCGCCGCGCTCCAGGCCCGGGGACTCGCGCCGAGCGACGTCGTCAACGCGATCAGCGCGCAGAACCTGATCCTGCCGACCGGCACGTCCAAGATCGGCGCCTACGAATACGCGATCGAGACCAACAGCAGCCCGACGACGATCCAGGCGCTGAACGACCTGCCGATCCGCGCGGCGGGCGGCGCGGTCGTCTACATCCGCGACGTCGCGCAGGTCCGCGACGGCTATCCCGCCGCAGACCAACATCGTGCGCGTCGACGGCCAGCGCGCGTCGCTGCTGACGATCCTGAAGACCGGAGCGCGTCGACGCTGGACATCATCGCGCAGCGTGCGCGAGACGCTCGCGCAGACGAAGGACTCGCTCCCGCCGAACCTGAAGATCACGCCGCTCGCCGACCAGTCGCTCTTCGTCCGCGCCTCCATCGACGGCGTCGTGAAGGAGGCGCTGATCGCGGCCTGCCTGACGGGGCTGATGATCCTGCTCTTCCTCGGAAGCTGGCGCAGCACGCTCATCATCGCCGTCTCGATCCCGCTCTCGATCCTGATGTCGCTCTTCATCCTCTCGGCGCTCGGCGAGACGATCAACATCATGACGCTCGGCGGGCTCGCGCTCGCCGTCGGCATCCTCGTCGACGACGCGACCGTCGAGATCGAGAACATCAACCGCAATCTCGCCCAGGGCAAGGCGATCACGCAGGCGATCCTGGACGGCGCCGCGCAGATCGCGGTCCCGGCGTTCGTCTCGACGCTCTCGATCTGCATCGTCTTCGTGCCGATGTTCTTCCTGACCGGCGTGGCCCGCTACCTGTTCGTCCCGCTGGCCGAGGCGGTCGTCTTCGCGATGCTCGCGTCGTACTTCCTCTCGCGCACGCTCGTGCCGACGATGGCGCGCTATCCTCCTGCGCGGCCCGGCGGAGCCGAGGGCGCGCCGGCCGACAGAACGTCTTCGGGCGCGCTGCAGCGGGGCTTCGAGGAGCGCTTCGAGCGGCTGCGCGCGGGCTACCGCGGCCTGCTCGAGCGAGCCATGGCGCGCGCCGGTCCTCTTCGCCGCGATCTTCCTCGCGTTCTGCGCGGCTCCGCGGCGCTCCTGCTGCCCTGGCTCGGGCGGGACTTCTTCCCGTCGGTCGACAGCGGCCAGATCAAGCTCCACGTCCGCGCGCCGACCGGCACGCGCATCGAGGAGACCGCGCGGCTGTGCGACCGGATCGACGGCACGATCCGCGCCGACGATCCCGCCCGCCGAGCTCGGGACGATCATCGACAACATCGGCCTGCCGTACAGCGGCATCAACCTCTCGTACAGCAACTCGGCGCCGATCGGGCCCGCGGACGCCGACATCTTCGTCGACGCTGAAGGAGGAGCACCGGCCGGCGCGGAGGTGACCCGCGCAGCTGCGCGATCGAGCTGACCCGCGAGTTCCCGGGCGTCACCTTCTACTTCCTGCCGGCCGACATGGTCAGCCAGATCCTCAACTTCGGCCTGCCGGCGCCGATCGACGTCCAGATCGTCGGGCAACGACCTGGCCGGCAACCGCGCGTTCGCCGAGAGGCTCCTCGACCGCATGCGCCGCGTTCCGGGCATCGGTCGACCTGCGCATCCAGCAGGCGTTCGACGCGCCCCGCCTCTACGTCGCCGTCGACCGGACGCAAGGCCGAGCAGATCGGCTTACACGCAGCGCGACGTCGCCGGCAACCTGCTCGTCGCGCTGAGCGGGAGCCCCAGACGCAGCCGACCTACTGGCTCGATCCCGAAGAACGGCGTCAGTACCCCGTCGCGGTCCAGACGCCGCAGTACCGAGATCGAGTCGTTCGCGGACCTCGACGCGCATCCCGGTCACGGGCCCGGCGCCGGACGGCCGCCGCAGATCCTCGGCAACCTCGCGTCGATCACCCGGGGCGCGCGAGCTCGCGACCGTGTCGCACTACAACGTCCAGCCCGTCATCGACATCTTCGGCGGCGTCGACGGGACCGACCTCGGCTCCGTGGCCGGCCCGATCGAGCGGCTCGTCGAGGCGTCGCGGAAGGAGCTCCCCCGCGGGTCGCGGATCATCACGCGCGGGCAGATCCTGACGATGCGCGACTCGTTCCGCGGGTCTGCTCTTCGGGCTCGTGTTCGCGATCGTCCTCGTCTACCTGCTGATCGTCGTGAACTTCCAGTCCTGGCTCGATCCCCTCATCATCATCTCGGCGCTCCCGGCCGCGATCGCCGGGATCGTCTGGATGCTCTTCCTCGTGCACACGCCGCTCAGCGTGCCGGCGCTGACGGGCGCGATCATGTGCATGGGCGTCGCGACCGCGAACAGCATCCTCGTCGTCAGCTTCGCGAAGCGAGCGCCTGGCCGAGAACCGGACGCGCCGGCGAAGCGGCGCTCGATCGCCGGGCTTCACGCGGTTCCGGCCCGTCATCATGACCGCGCTCGCGATGATCATCGGCATGATCCCGATGTCGCTCGGGCTCGGCGAGGGCGGCGAGCAGAACGCGCCGCTCGGCCGCGCGGTGATCGGCGGCCTGCTCCTCGCGACGTGCGCGACGCTCTTCTTCGTGCCGGTGGTGTTCCGTCTGGTCCACGGGCGGAAGGGAGCGCCGGCGCCCGTCCCCGCGTCCACGCCCGCGCCGCCAAACCTTTCGGAAGGAAAGCCATGAACGCGCAACCCCCGCGTCCGCATCGCGCCCGCCTCTGCTGCTCGTCCTGGCCGTCGCCGCGGTCGTCGTCGCGGCCCTCGGCGTGGCCTCGCGGGTGCGGGCGCGCGCCGACGCTCCGGGAGAAGACGCTGGCCGCCGCCGCGCCCATCGTCGACGTGATCCGGCCCGTCGCCGGCGATCCCGGGGACGAGCTCGTGCTGCCCGGCAACGTCGAGGCCTTCACCGACGCACCGATCTACGCCCGGACGAGCGGCTACGTGAAGGCCTGGTACGCCGACATCGGAACGCGCGTCGCGAAAGGTCAGAAGCTCGCGGACATCGAGTCCCCCGAGGTCGACCAGCAGCTCAAGCAGGCGCGCGCGGATCTGCAGACCGCGGCGGCGAACGAGGAGCTCGCCCGGATCACGGCCGACCGCCTCTCCAAGCTCGTCGGCTCCCACGCCGTGTCCCAGCAGGAGTACGACAACGCGGCCAGCGCATACGCCGCGCGGCGCGCCGAGACGGCCTCCGCGAAAGCGAACGTCGGGCGTCTCGAGCAGCTCGTGGGGTTCGAGCGGATCGTGGCGCCCTTCGCCGGCACGATCACGGCCCGGAACACCGACGTCGGCCAGCTCGTCGACTCGGGAAGCGCCGGAGGAGCGGCGCGCGAGCTCTTCCGGATCGCCTCGACCGACAAGCTTCGTGTCTTCGTGGAGGTTCCGGAGGTCGACTCCGCGGCCGCGAAGGCCGGCGTCCCGGTGGAGCTCACGTTCGCCGAACGGCCGGGCAAGCGGTATCCGGGCGCGATCGCGCGCAGCGCCGACGCCATCGACCCCCGGCACGCGGACGCTCCGCGTCGAGGTCGACCTCGACAATCCGAAGGGCGAGATCCTGCCGGGCGCGTACGCGCAGGTCCACCTGAAGCTGGAGAACGCGACTCCCGCGCTGCTCGTACCCGTGAGCGCTCTCCTCTTCCGCGCGGAGGGCCCGCGCATCGCGACGGTCGTCGAGGGAAACAAGGTCGCTCTGCTGCCGGTCGTTCTCGGGCGGGACCTCGGCACGCAGCTCGAGATCACCTCGGGGCTGCGCCCGGACGCCGCCGTGATCGACAGCCCTCCCGATTCGATCCTCGACGGCCAGGAAGTGCGGATCGCGTCGACGACGCCTCCGCGCCTGACCCGCTTCCCAAGAAGCATCCGACGTTGACATTCCACGATTCGCGGCGTCTACTGATGAGTGGACGTTCCGACAACATGCTCATGCGATGCGCGCGGCGATGGCGGCTGAGACACTGGCTCGTGGTGCTCGGTCTCGCTCTCTTCCCCGTCGCGGCCATCCAGGGGCAAGCCGCTCCGACGGAGGAGCCGCCGAAGCCCGCTCTCTACTCCCTGCCCTGGCTGCTGCGGCCGGCCATCCCGGGCACCGTCCTTCGCCTGGACGAGACGGTCGGCTTCTACGAGGACCCGGTCACGGGGAACTCGGGCGTCACCTACGTCGACGAGCTTCCACGCGGCGTACAAGCTCGCGCCGAACTGGGGAATCGTCTTTCGCGAGTCCTGGGTATCGAATGACGCTCCGGAAGACGGGCCGGACCCCTCCGGTGACGCATTCTCGAACGGACTCCTCGGCGCCACTTACTCCTGCCCCTTCGGAGACGGCTGGCGCTTCACGGGCTTTCTGGCCTCGAACATCCCGTGGGGCAGCGGCGGCGGCGACAACCCCGATCCCGGCGCGGCGGCGGCGCTCACGGCCGCGAACAACGCGCGCTCGCTGATGGAGGGCTCGCTCTTCGCCGTCAACTACTGGACCGTGCTCGCGGGACTCGACATGACGTACGTGTCTCCCTGGATCTCTCTCCAGGTCGAGGCCACGTTCTTCCAGCTCACGCGCGTGCGCGGGCCCGAGACCCAGGACTCCTCGCGCACGAACTTCACCGGCGGCATCCACGCGGCCCACTTCTTCTCGCCGGCCGCCTCACTCGGCGCCGAGTTCCGGGTGCAGCGCTGGATCTCGAACGCCTCGCCGGTCGTCAGCGACCCACGCGGCGAGACAGCAGCAGAGCTTCGGCATCGGGTCCGCGCTTTCACTTCAAGGTCGGCGAGAAGTCCTGGTTCCGGCCCGGCCTCTCCTACACGCTGTTATCTCGACAAGCCCCTGACGAGCAGGGACTACAACATCGTCCAGCTCGACCTGCCGTTCTCGTTCTAGGAAACAGAGCGCCTCAGCCGCCGCCGTAGACCGGGATCGCGGCGCCGCGCAGGAACGATGCATTCGAATCACTTCCGGACTGCGGCGCCGGGGTATCGTCGCTCCGACCGAACCGGCGGCGGGCGAACACGAGGGAGAACGCATGTCGAAGGCCGACCTTCCCAGCGTTTTGCGAAAGGCGCACGAAGAGCTGCATGAGGAGATGGTCGCGGCGACGCGGCTCGGCGGCGAAACCGGAGCCGCCGCGCAGGCCGTCGTACGGGTCTTGTTCCCTCACGTCCTTCTCGAGGAAGAATTCGGCATCCCTCCTCTCTCGCTGCTGCCCCGCCTCGCACGCGGCGAGATCTCGGCAGACATGGCGAGCGTCCTGCGGTGGACAGAGCTTCTGAAGGCCGAGCTCCCGCGCATGCTGGACGAGCACAAGCAGATCGTCGCGGCTCTGCAGGGGTTTCTCCGGGCGGCGACCGCCGAGCAGCACTCGGGCTACGCGCGGCTGGCCGAGAAGCTGAACGTCCACGTCCAGCTCGAAGAGGAAGTGCTCTATCCCGCTTCGATCGTCGTGGGCGAGTACCTCAAGCTCAAGCTCGGCCGAGCCTGACCGCATCGCCCGCGGCGAAGACGCGCGCCGCCGGAAGCTTCAACTCCCCCCGTAGACCGGGATCGCGGCGCCGTGGACGAGCTTCGCATCGTCCCCGCAGAGAAACAGGATGACGCGCGCAATCTCGTCCGGCTTCGGCCACTTCGAGAAATCCGACTTCGGCATGGCCTTCCGGTTGGCCTCCGTGTCGATGAGGCTCGGCAGGACCGAGTTCACGCGGACTCCCGTGCCCTTCAGGTCGGCCGCCAGCGAATCGAACAACGCGAGGGCCGCGGCCTTCGACGCGGCGTAGGCGGCTTCGCCCGCTCCGTGCACGAGGGCGGCGCGGGAGGCGACGTTCACGATCGCGCCCCGCCCGGCATCGAGCATCATCGGCACCGTCGCGCGCGCGAGCGCCCAGCCGGAGCGCAGGTTCAGCGCCAGCATGTCGTCGAGGGTCTTTGCGTCCGCTTCCCACAGCTTCGACCCGCCCGCATAGCCGCCGACGCAGTTGACGAGGACGTCGAGCCGCCCATGCCGCGCGCGGATCGCCGCCACGAGCTTCGCGACCGCCGCCTCGTCCGTGACGTCGACGGCCTCGCCGGAGAGCCTGTTTCCGGCCGCGCCCGCGTCGGTGCGGAGCGCGTCGAGCTCCGCGCTCCGGCGCGATGTCGCGACGACGGACGCACCCTCCGAGAGAAACGCGAGGCTCACGGCGCGCCCCAGCGCTCCGGTGCCGCCGGCGACCAGGACCACCGTCTCCGAAAACCGCGCCGGCATCGAACTATGATCTCACCCCCGTGCGCCGACTTCTCGAGACGAGCGGCCAGATCGGTTCCGCCGCAGGATGACCGAAGGCCTCGCGATCCGACTCGCGATCTCGCTCGGCATCGGCCTGCTGATCGGCGTCGAGCGCGAGAGGCGGAAAGGCTCGGGGGGTGGACGCGCGCCCGCGGGGATCCGCACGTTCGCCGTCGCGTCTCTCGCCGGAGGGCTGAGCCTCGCTTTCGGCGGCGAAGTCGTTCTCGTGGCGGTCACCGTGGTGATCGGCGCTCTGTTGGCCGTCAGCTACGCGCGTTCTAGAGCTCGCGACCCCGGCCTGACGACCGAGATCGCCCTGCTCACGACCGTGCTTCTCGGCGCCCTCGCGATCCGGGAGCCCGTCCTCGCGTCGGGCATCGCGGTCGTCGTCGTCATCCTGCTGGCATCGCGCACGCGGCTGCATCGCTTCGTGAAGCGCGTGCTGACCGAGGAGGAACTGCACGACGCGCTGCTCCTCGCCGCAGCGGCGCTCGTCGTGCTTCCCCTGGCGCCCGACCGGGCGGTGGGCCCGCTGTCGGTCATCAATCCCCGGACGGTCTGGCGCCTCGTGGTGATCTTCATGGCGATCTCGGGAGCCGGCTACGTCGGTCTCCGCCTGCTGGGACCCGGAATCGGCCTCGCCCTTTCCGGTTTCGCGTCGGGCTTCGTATCGAGCTCCGCGACCATCGCCGCCATGGGGGCGCGGGCGCGCGAGAATCCGGCTCGCTACGGCCGGCGGCCGTCGCCGGAGCGGTGCTGTCGACCGTGGCGACGATCGTTCAGATGGCCCTGCTCCTCGCTGCGACGAGCCGACAGACTCTGTGGGCGCTGCGGTGGCCCCTGGTCTTCTCCGGAGTCGCGGCCGCCGCGTACGCGGCCATCTATTTCGTCGTCGCGGAGCCCGGCACCGGGCGCGCTCTGAAGCGAGCAGAAGGGCCACGCGTTCCATCTTCCCGCAGCCGTCGGCTTCGCGGCGATCGTCGCGACCGTCACGCTCGCGTCTGCGGCGATCCACCAGTGGCTCGGCGAGCGCGGGCTGGTCCTGGCCGCCGGGGTCGCGGGTTTCGCCGACACGCATGCGGCGGCGATCGGGGCCGCCTCTGTCGCCGCGTCCGGCCGCATCCCGCCCGACGCCGCGGTGATCCCGATTCTGGCCGCTCTCTCGACCAACACGATCACCAAAGCCACGCTCGCGGTGCTGTCGCGGGACCGGGCCTTCGCTCTCGAGGTCCTCCCCGGGCTGCTCCTCGTGATCGGCGCCGCCTGGACGGCGTGGGCGATCTTTTAGGAGCGCCGCGCGCCGACCACGAGAGTGGAAGCTACGCCGCCTCGACACGGGCTCGCCGGCCCGCACTCCGCAGCGTCAGCACCGGACACTCGGCGGTCGCGATGACCGTCGCGGCCACGCTGCCGAGCAGCAGCCGCGCCATCCCCCGACGACCGTGCGTGCCCATGACGATCAGGTCCGCTCTTTCGCGGACCGCCGTCTCGACGATCGCCTCGGCCGGGGGGCCCTGCACCGCCAGCGGTCGGACATCCAACCCTTTCGTCAATTCCCCGGAGACCAGGTCCCGCAGCCTCTTCTCCGCAACCGTCCGCACGGCGGCCAGCGTTTCGTAATAGTCGCCGGCCGGCATGCCGGAAACCGACGCCGCGGCCGGCGCCTCGTACGCGTAGAGGACAGTGAGTCGGGCGCCCCACTCGCGGGCCATGCTCGTGGCTTCCGCGAACGCCGCTGCGCAGTCCTGCGAGAAATCCGTCGCCACCAGGATCCGCTGAAATCGGGACATCGTGCACCTCCTTCGCGAGCTCCATTCTCAGAGGAGAAGCGCGTGCGCCCATGATTCGATTGCATCAGCCGGCATGCCGGGCCGGGCCCGCCGCACGAAGCCGAGTGTCAGATCAGGCCGTGCTGGTAGGCGTAAACGACGGCCGCGAGCTTCGAATGGACGTCGAGCTTGTGCAGCAGGTTCTGGATGTGGTTCCGCACGGTGACAGGAGCGATGAAGAGCTTCTTGGCGATCGCCGCGGTCGAAAGTCCCTCGGCAAGGGATCGAAGGATCTCCTTCTCTCTCGCCGTCAACTCGACGACCGCGCCGTCCTTCGTCGCCATCGGCCAGAGCGGCTCGCGGACCTCGGCGCGCGCGGCGAGATCGCGTTCGAGCGCGGTCGTCTTCTGGGTTCCGTCGCGGAGCACATGGACGACCGTCGACAGCGCCGGGTGATACGAGGGAATGGCGAAGAGCGAGACTTCGACGGATCGGCGGCCGCCCCGGCCGGTATCAACAGAGAGCGCGAAGCGGTGCACCGGATCGTTCGGGAGGTCCCGCGCCTGGTGCGCCACGGGACAGCTGCGATAGCAGTAGACGTTCCCATTCTCGTCGCGGCCCGCTATCACGTCGTAGCAGCGCTTGCCCAGCACGGCGCGCGCGGGGCGACCGAGCAGCTCCTCGCACTTCTTGTTCCAGAGAATGATGCGGTCGGAGGAATCGATGGCGAAGACGGCTTCTCCGCTCCGGGCGATGCGGTCGAGGGCTTCGTCGGTTTGCGGCACGTGAGGCCTCGGGGTTGAGGACATAGCCTACACCGCCTCCGCAAGGCTCCCGAGTGCCGGTTACCCCGCCCGGCGCCGGCGCGGCGCCCGGACGACCGCCACCGGCCGGCGGGCCACGTAGATCAGGCGCAGGGCCGTACCGCCGACGACCCATTCGTCCAGAGTGTCGCGGCCTTCGCTGCCGACGACGACGATGTCCGCACGGTGTCGGTCTGCCTCCCGCGAGATCACCTCGGGCACTTCGTCCCCGCGGCGGGCGGACACGGCGTGAAACCGGGCCGGAGGTCCGCCCCGCCGCAGCTTGCGCGCGACTCCATCGAGCACCTTCTGCGCTTCCGGGCTGCGAGCTCCGCGAGGGCCGCCGCCGTTCGGCTCGACGGTGAGCACGATCAGCCGGCCGTCACGATCTCCATGAGCGAGCCGGGCTGCGAACTTCACGGCGGCGACTCCGGCCCGGGAGCCGTCGGTAGCGACGAGTACGCGCATTCCTCACCTTCCTCGTCCTTCAGGACGCATGTCTTTGTAGCAGGCCGCCGCCTCACGGCGCCTGATGCAGCCGCATCAGGAACGCTCGCCGCCGTCGCCGTCGTCGAGATCGTTCCGAGAGAGCGCGGTGCGGAACTCCAGGATCGTCTTCGTGCCGTCGTCGGAGACGATCTCGAGGGCCTGGTCCTCGTTCCTCTCCGACACCTCGACCCAGACCTGGACGGGCCCCGGGACGTGATGCTCGAGGTTGCGTACGGGCGACGCTCCGGCGTGGATCGTGATGGGCCCGGTGGCGTCCGAGGACGAGACGATGCCTTCGAGAGGCACGTCGTGGAGCTCGACCTGCGATCCGAGGCTCGGATGCATCACCCGCACCCTGACGAGCCAGCCGTCGTGGCGCCGGCTGAACTCCCGGAAGAAATGGAACCATTCGCTCCGAGGCACCTGACGGTTGTGCATCGCCGACCTCCTCTTCGACTGTAGGGCGGGAGCGACGCCGTCCTATGATTCCGATGCATCAGGCGGCTTCGGCTCGCCGGCGAGAGCCTGACCGGGAGGGATCCCTGCGAACGACCGTGACGCCCCCGGAGACCGGGAAAGCTGCGTACCCGCGCGAAGAGGAGCGGGACGTCGTCCTGCGCTCGGGATCGACGCTGCGCCTGCGGCCGATTCGCCCGCAGGACGCCCCGGCGCTGCTGGCCTTCTATCAGCGGCTGTCGCCCGACAGCCTGTACTTCCGGTTCTTCTCTTTGCCGAAGATCGACGCGGAGCGGGCGGCTGGATTCTGCCGCGTCGACTACGACCAGCAGTTCGCCCTCGTCGGTGAGACGGCCGGGCGCATCGTGGCGGTCGCGCATTACTTCCGACTGCCCCGTCGGCCGGACCGCGCCGAGGTCGCGTTCACCGTCGAGGACGCTCTTCAGGGCCAGGGCGTCGGGACGCGCCTGCTCGAGCGGCTGGCCGAGATCGCTCGCGCCCACGGCGTCACGACGTTCGAAGCCGAGGTCCTCGGGCACAACCGCCGGATGATCGACGTCTTCCGCAACTGCGGCTTCGAAACGATCGGAGCGCCGGATCGAGAGCGGCGTCGAAAGAATCGTGCTTTCGATCGCTCCGACCGCGGCGTTCGAGGAGCACGCCGCCGACGCGCTCGGCCCGGGCCGCATACGCCTCCATGCAGCGGCTCTTCGAGCCGTCCGTCGTGGCCGTGGTCGGCGCCAGCCGGGAGAGGGGAAAGATCGGCGCCGAGATCTTCCACAATCTCCACGGGACTTTTCGCGGCCGCGTCGTGCCCGTCAATCCGCGCGCCGGCGAGATCCTCGGCGAGAAGTCCTACCCCGCATCACGGACGTCCCCGGCCCCGTCGATCTCGCCGTCATCGCCGTGCCGGCGGCCGGCGTCGAAGCGGCCGATCGACGATTGTGCAGCCAAGGGCGTATCGGGCGTCGTCGTCATCACCGCCGGATTCTCCGAAACCGGCGCGGAGGGGCGGCGGCGCGAGGCCGCGCTCCTGGAGAAGGTCCGCGCCGCGGGCATGCGGATGGTCGGCCCCAACTGCATGGGCCTCGTCAACACGGATCCGCGCTTCCGGCTGAACGCGACCTTCGCGCCCGATC
The DNA here is from genome assembly GCA_963749265.1 of uncultured Acidobacteriota bacterium. Classification (GTDB taxonomy): domain Bacteria; phylum Acidobacteriota; class Thermoanaerobaculia; order UBA5066; family Gp7-AA6; genus DAHUXD01. The sequence continues at coordinate 77,445 of CAVVML010000025.1, forward strand.
TATCCGCCGGAGGGGAAGGTGGCGCTCTCATCGCAGAGCGGCGCCCTGGGCCTCGCGCTCCTCGACTACGCCTCGAAGCTCAACCTCGGCATCTCGACGTTCGTCTCGGTCGGCAACAAGGCGGACGTCTCGGGCAACGACCTCATCCAGTACTGGGCGGAGGACCCGCGGACCGAGGTGATCCTTCTCTACCTCGAGAGCTTCGGAAACCCGTCCGGTTCTCGACAGATCGCGCGCCGCGTCGCGCGTCGCAAGCCGATCGTCGCCGTCAAGTCCGGCCGCTCGCAGGCCGGCTCCCGGGCCGCGTCGTCGCACACCGGCGCGCTGGCCGAGTCGGACCGCGTCGTCGACGCGCTGCTCCGGCAGGCCGGCGTCATCCGGACGGGGACGCTCGAGGAGCTCTTCGACGTCGCGATGCTCCTGTCGAACCAGCCGCTGCCCGCCGGGCGCCGCGTCGGCGATCGTGACGAACGCGGGAGGGCCGGGGATCCTGGCGGCCGACGCGTGCGAGGCGCAGGGACTGGAGCTGCCGGCCTTCTCTCGCGAAGACCGATCGCGGCACTCCGCGCGTTTCTCCCGGCGGCGGCGAGCGTCGGAAACCCCGTCGACATGCTGGCCTCCGCGCCGCCCGCGCACTACCGGCAGGCCGAGCAGATCCTCCTCGCCGACGACGCGATCGACAGTCTCCTCGTGATTTTCATCCCTCCGATCGCTTCGAACGCCGACGAGGTCGCGCGGGCGATCGTGGAGGGCGCCGCCGGCGCTCGCAAGCCCGTGCTCTCGACCTTCATGAGCGCGCGCGGCGCGCCGCAAGCTGCTCGCTCCGATCCCGTCGTACCCTTTCCCGGAGTCGGCCGTGATCGCGCTCGCCCGCGCCGCCGCCTACGGTGAGTGGCGGCGGCGGCCCGCCGGCACCGTGTCCGCCCCGCCTGGAATCGAGGCGGCCGCCGGCCGCGCCATCATCGACGCGGGCGCTCGAGCGCGGAGGCGGCTGGCTGTCCCCGACCGAGACCGAGCAGCTCCTGGCGGCGTTCGGGATCCCGATGGCGCCGGCGCGCGTCGCGCGCACGCCGGCGGCCGCGGCCGCCGCCGCCCGAGGCCTGGGATTCCCGGTGGCGCTCAAGGCGATCGGGCCCGCGATCCTCCACAAGACCGAGGTCGGAGGCGTCCGCCTCGGCCTCGGAGATGCCGCGGAGGTCGGCCGGGAGGCTCGAGCGTTGAAGAGGAAGCTCGGCGCCGACCTGACGGACTTCCTCGTGCAGACGATGGTGCCCGGGGGCGTCGAGGTGATCGCGGGAGTGACCCGCGACCCGACTTTCGGGCCGCTCGTCCTCTACGGGAGCGGCGGCACGCTCGTCGAGCTCCTGGCGGACGTCGCGTTTCGACTGCCTCCCCTGACCGACGCCGACGTCGACGCCATGCTGGAGGAGGTCCGGGGAACCGCGCTCCTGCGCGGCTATCGAGGCGCGGCGCCGATGGACGAAGGCGCGCTTCGAGATCTTCTGCTGCGGCTGTCCGCGCTCGCCGAGGCCTGCCCCGAGGTCCGGGAGATGGATCTGAATCCCGTCAAGGTGCTGGCGCGTGGGGTCCGCGTCGTCGACGCGCGGGTCCGCGTCGAACGCCGGGTCCCGCTTCCGCCGTCGCGGCGAATCGCCTACTAGACCCGAGTCGGTCGCGAGCTCATCGCCCTCGGACCGTCAACACGGGGCAGGCCGCCGTCGCGACGACGCGGGCCGCGACGCTTCCGACGAGCAGCCGCTTCAGGCCGGTCCGTCCGCGCGTCCCGAGGATCATCAGGTCCGCGCGATGGCGGCTCGCCGCCCGATTCAGCCTCGTGCGGCGAGCCCCGAAGAAGCAGCAGACGGGCGGACACTCCGGACTTTCGAGCCTCGCCCTCCAGGACCCGGAGTTTCTTCTCGGCGTCCGTCCGAATTGCCAGAGTGATGTCTTCGTAGAATCGAGGCAGGACATACCCTTCTGCGGACAGGGGCGGCGGAGGAGCCGCGACGTGGGCGATCCACAGCGCCGCGCTGTTCGGTCGCGACGAGAATGCGGCGGACGGGTTTCAATGCGTGCCTCCGGAATGACGCGCGATGTAGCCGCGCGCGAAATCCCGCATCGCCTCGCTGGTCAGTCCCGCGGCGCGGCTTCCTTCTCGGCCTTCTCGAGCGTCCAGCCGTCGCGCAGGACGCGGCGGATCATCCAGAAGAGCGGCGGCGCGGTTGCCCGCCGCGCAGATAGATATAGACGGGATAGAGCGTCTCGTCGTCGGTGACCTTGAGGAACTTCTCGACCGACGCGTCCGACGGGATTCGCGTCGAGACCGGGACGCGGATAGAACTGCATCCCCGCTTCCGGGCCGCGCGGGCATGGAAGCCGTCGTTCTCCTCGGACATCCTCCCGCAGATTGAGGACTGCTGGAAACCCGCGTCGGCGAGAAGCCGGATCTGTTCGGGCGTGGGCTGTCCGCCGATCGCGACGCGGGCGTCGACGCGATGAAATTTGTCGATCGACTCGACGCCGACCGAGGCGAAGACCGCCGTCGCCAGGGCGGCGGCCGCCAGAGACAGAACCACCTTCACTCGAGTAAGCATCGTCAGCTCCTTTCCAGAAAGCGTCGGACAAAATCGGACTCGGTCAGAATTCCGACCAGATGCTCGCCCTCGACGACCGGCAGACAGCCGATCTTGTTCTCGAGGAGCATCTCGGCCGCGACCCGGAGACTCTCGGCGGGCTCGACGGTCTCGACCTCGGTCGCCATGATCTCGCGGACCTTGCACCGGCGCAGGATCTCCTGCTGCACCGAGAGCGGCAGAAGCTCCTGGGCGCCGAGCGCGCTGCGGGCGAGATCGCGCTGCGTGACGAGGCCGACGAGGTCGCCCTCGCGATCCACGATCGGAACGTGGCGTACGTGATGCGCGTCCATCAGGTCGTAGAGCGACTCGAGATCGTCGGCGGGACCGAGCGTGAACACGTGATCGGTCATGAGGTCACGCACTTCGGCCAGGCGCGGCGCGGCTTTGATGTGGGGCAGCATGGGAAGCTCCTTTCCCGGTCGGACCGTCTCGTCATGAGATCTGCGGCCGAAGCACCATGGCGCCAGTCTCTTCCCGCCCCGTTCGCGCGGATTGATGCCGATGCATCAAGTTGACGGGGACACCGTGCGCGAAGAATCGGTGTCGATGAGCACAGCGACCGTCCCTCCGCCGCACCGCCTCTCGATCGGTTCCTGCCGCATCCCGACGTGCGCGAGAAACACGAGATCCTCGTCCACGCGCCGGCGGACCTGGTCCTCGCCACGGCGCGGCAGCTCGATCCGGAATCGATTCCGGCGGTTCGCGCGATCTTCTCGCTGAGGGCCTGGATCCTGGGCTCCCGCAGGCCGAGACTGGCGGCGGGGCTCGTCGAGAAGACGCTTCGCCTCGGCTGGGGCGTCCTCGAGGAAGAGCAGGGGCGCTACTTCTGCGCCGGCGCCGTCTGCCGGCCCTGGCTCGCCGACGTCGACTTCCGACCCTTGCCGCCGGCGGATTTCGCCGCCTACGCTGAGCCGGGCCGGGTCAAGATCGCGTGGACGCTCGAGGCCGTGCCGGAGAAGGCGGGCTGGTCCCGCTTCGCGACCGAAACGCGAGCGGTCGCGACGGACGAGCCCTCCCGGGCGAAGTTCCGCCGCTACTGGAGGTTTGCCGGCCCCGGCATCCTGCTGATTCGAAAGCTCTTGCTGCCGGCCGTGCGCCGGGAAGCCGAGCGGCGGGTGAAGGGAGCGGCATCGTCAATTTGATTCGTTTGCATCATTCGCCCCGAACGCTCCCCGGCGGATATTCCTCGACATGAACACATCAAACCGAGTTCTCAGGATGCCCGGCCTCGAGAATCGAAACGACGCCGAACCTCCAGAGCCGAGCCGGGAGTTCCTCTCCCGCGGCGAAGTCGCGCGGCTCTTCGGCGTCTCGGCCTCGACCGTCACGCGCTGGGCCCGGGTCGGGCTCGTCGCGTCGGTCCGCACGCCCGGAGGGCACTACCGGTTCCGTGCTCAGGATGCGCTCCGCGCGGTCCAGACGGCGGAGCGCGGAAAGGAGAGCGCGTCATGAACGCTCGCACTCCCCGTCTTGCTCCGGCCCATGCATTTCACGCGGCCCCAGGCGATCGCGGCCATCCGGGAAAAGCTGGCGGCCATGTGCGACAACGAGCACTGCGCCTGCGAAGCGGCGGCCCATCTCGGCGTCTTCTGCCGGGGATTCCGGGACCTGCCGGACGCCGCGCTGCGGGGCCGGTTCGACTGGATCGCCCGCAGCCGACCGGGCATCTCCCGAAACGAGCTCGAGAGACTCATCAGTCTCTACCACGTCGCCCGGCAGCAGGTGGGCGGCTTCCAGCTGTGCTGCGACGCCGAGACGCGCGAGCACTGCGGCTGCGACGGCTGGAACATGTTCGACAACGCGTTCCTGGAAAAGACTTACAAGGACATGACGGGACGAGACGCCCTTGTCGAGTGAGGTTCGCCCGGCGGAGTCCTGGACGCGCGAGGAGGCGATCGTTCGCCTCCGCCCGGTCCTCCGCGAGATGTGCGGGGCGGAACAGTCCCTCTGCCGCCTCGCGGCCGAGCGGGGCATCATTCTGCGGAGGGCTTCCGCCGGTGGCCCGCGCGCGAGTTCCACCGCCGATTCCGGCCCCACATCGGGACGAGCACGCATCTGACGCGGACGCAGATGGAGGCGTTCGCCGACATCTGGCGGCTCTCCGAGCAGTTGCGCCTGGGGGTGACTCTCCGCATGCGACGCCGCGTCCCGCTCGCCCGGTGCGTGCCGCGGGTGGGAGGAGCTCTCGGACACGGATCTCGAGATCTCCTGCCGGGAACTCCTCGGAAAAGCCGTCACCGTTGGAGGTCAAGGAGACACCGTTGGAGGTCAACGAGACCTAAATGGATCAAATGCGCCGGGGACTGTGCTGCGCGGAACTTTCCTTGACGTGCAACCCGCTGGCAGAGGTAGGGTTGTCTGCGTCCATACATACGGTTGGACGGGCCCCGGAGGTCTGCGATGAGGTTCCAGCGCATGCGACTCGTGACGGCGATGGCCGCAGGCTCGCTCGTCGTGGTTCCCACCGTCAACACCCGGTTGACGCAGACGATCGGGACACGCGGGCTGACGCAGCAGGCTCCGGTCTACGGGAAGGACACCCGCGAGTTCTACATGACGGCCGACGATCTCGGCTTCATCCGGCCCGGTTTTCACCTCACGGTCAACAGCATCACGATCCCCGAGGATCGCCGGCCTCTCGTGGATTACTCCTTCACCGACGACTTCCATCAGCCCCTCGATCGCAACGGGTTCGACGACTCCGGGATCGCTCAGCATCAACCAGGTTCTCGCCTGGTGGGACGCGGACGCGCGCCACTACACCGCGTACACGACGCGCGTGCAGACGAGCCCGATCACCGGCAACTCGGCGACGCAGGCCGCGGCCGACTCCGGCGGGACCTGGACGGACCTGGAGATCGGACACTCGACGTACAAGTTCAAGACCGTTCTGCCCGAGGGCTACGACGTCACGAAGACGCACACTCTGGCGGTCTACGCCACGCGAAACGTCGACGACTTCATCGGCAAGAACTACTACGACAACGTCGAGCACGACTTCCGCCCCGACGGCCAGGACGTCACGGAGACCTGGGACAAGACGACGAATGCCGCCTGCAACCAGTGCCACGATCTCCTATCCGCGCACGGCGGCTCGCGGCAGGATGTCAAGCTCTGCGTTACCTGCCACCAGCCACAGACGGTCGATCCGGACACGGGAAACACCGTCGACATGAAGGTCATGGTCCACAAGATCCACATGGGCTCTTCGCTGCCGAGCGTCGAAGCGGGAACGCCCTACATCATCATCGGCAACAACCAGTCGGTCCACGACTTCTCGGACGTCGTGTTTCCGCAGGACATCCGCAACTGCGTGCGCTGCCACACGCCCGAGGCGACGCAGTCGAACGTCTGGTACACGTTCCCGTCCCGCGCGGCGTGCGCCTCCTGCCACGACGACATCGACTGGGTGACGGGCGCGAACCATCCCGGCGGGCCCGCAGGCGAGCGACGCCGCGTGCGCGTCCTGCCACCAGCCGGTCGGCTCCCGCGAATTTGACGCCTCGATCATCGGCGCGCACACGGTCCCCTACAAGTCGACGCAGCTGAAGGGCCTGAACGCCGAGATCGTGTCGGTCTCGAACGCCGCGCCGGGGCAGCACCCCACGGTGACCTTCCGCATCACCGAGAACGACGGGACGCCGGTGCCGCCCTCCGCCTTCACGACCGAGTCCGGCGGCAGCAACCTCAACATCCTGATGGGCGGGCCGACGGCCGACTACGCGATCAACCCGTACCGCGAGCCTGCCAACGGTGCCACGTCCAACGGCACAGCCTTCGTCTACACGTTCAGCACTGCCATTCCCGCCGACGCGACGGGCACCTGGGCGTTCTCGATCGAGGCGCGCCGCGACGTGGCCGTCGAGTTTCTCCCGCCGGGCGACGACACGATCCGCGAGGCAGCGTTCAACCCGATGCACTACGAGGACCTCGGGGGCGGCACGGCGGACCCGCGCCGCATGGTGGTGGACGTCGCGAACTGCAACACGTGCCACGGCCAGCTCGCCTTCCACGGGGGCCAGCGCCTCAACCCGCAGGAATGCGTGATGTGCCACAACCCCAACTTCACCAGCGGTGACGAGCCGTCGGCATCGCTCGACTTCAAGCTGATGATCCACCGCCTTCACCGGGGCGAGGACCTGACGCAGCCCTACCTCGACTTCAACCATCTGCGCTTCCCGGGCGACCTGCGAGACTGCCTGACGTGCCACGTGGACGGCACGCAGCAGGTGCTCGAGAACCTGCCGGAGGGCCGGCTCCCGACCCAGACGCCGAACGACTTCTACACGCCGCAGCAGCCGACGGCGGCCGCCTGCCTGGGCTGCCACGACTCCGAGTCCGCGGCGGCGCACGCCTTCGTCAACACGGCGCCTTTCGGCGAAGCGTGCGCGGCGTGCCACGGGCCCAACGCGGTGTTCTCGGTCGATAAGGTTCACGCCCGGTAGTCGTTTGCGAGGGGCGGGGGCTGTTCCCGCCCGTGTTGTGCGCAGGGAAGGAGTGAGGGTGTGACGAGGGGCCGTGCGTCCCTGGCATTGACCCTGGCCGCGCTCGCGGCGGGATTCGCCGGGCTCACCGCTGGCAGCCCCGCGCCGGATCCGACCGCCACACCGACACCACCTCCCTCCGCCGCGACGCCGGCTCGAGCCCACGACGCCCGCCTCCACAACGCCCGCTCCGACCTCGCCGGCCGCCGCTCCGAAAGCGGAAGGCACGCCGACCGCCGAGGCCGCGTCGGAGCTGCCGAAGTGCGCCGACTGCCACACGGATCTCGTCGCGGCCTTCGCCAGGAATCCGCATGTCCGCTACTCGGGAAAGGGCCAGAAGCCCGGTCCCGAGGACATGTGCTCGACCTGCCACGGCGACGGGACGAAGCACATCGAAAACGGCGGCGACAAGGCCTTCATCTCGGTGCCGAGGGGCGCCAAGGGCTCGCAGGACTGTCTCGCCTGCCACGAGACCGTCAAGCCCTTTTCGACCGGCGGCCAGGACTCGTTCTCGAAGGGAACGCAGGATTCCTTTGCCCACAGCGTGCACGCCAACTCGGCGGCCGTGAACTGCCTGACGTGCCACTCGATGCACGCCCCCGTCCAGAAGAGCACGTCCCTTCTCGCGAAGACACCCGGCGAGCTCTGCGCCACCTGCCACACGACGCAGACCGCGTCGTTCCAGAACAAGCCGTACGTGCACCGCCTCGACCGCGGCGGGATGACCTGCCTCGACTGCCACTCGCCCCACGCCAAACAGGGCCAGGCCGTCAAGATGACGACGCAGGGAGAGCTGCCCTGTCTCAACTGCCACTCGGAGATGCGCGGGCCCTTCGTCTTCGATCACGTCACGGGCTCGGGCGGGAACTGTCTCTCCTGCCACCAGCCGCATGGCTCCAACAACCCGAACATGCTCCTCTGGGCGCGCGTCGAGCAGCTCTGCCTGTCCTGCCACTCCCAGACCGGAGGTCCGCGGACGTTCGGCTCGCAGCCTCCGTCGTTCCACGATTTGACGCAGGCGCGCTATCGCAACTGCACGACCTGCCACGTCGCCGTGCACGGGTCGAACCTCTCGCCCCAACTGCTGAAATGATTCCGACCGTCGCGCGCGCTCGTCGGGCTGCCATCCTCGCCTTCGCGGCGGTCGCCCTCGCGGCGCCCCTGCTTCCGCAGGCGATCCCGCTGGATCTCGAAGTCGGTTACCGGTGGGTCGACGTCTCCGGCAACGAGCGCATGTACCGGACGCAAATCAACGACCGCCAGGGACTCCTCCTGCGCTCCTTCAACTACACGTCTGTCGGAGCCGCTCGGCGGGGGCCTTCTCGACTATTTCCAGGTCGACGCCTCGGACATCGGCGCGGGTCCCGCAGGCCGGCTGCGCCTGCAGGCCGGAGCGGTCGACCTGTACAAGCTCACCTTCACCTGGAGCCAGACCGACCTCTACAGCGCCCTGCCGGCCTTTGCCAATCCGTTCCTGGCCGAGGGGATCATCCCCGGACAGCAGACGTACAACCGGCAGCGCAACATTTACGACGCGACGCTCCAGCTTCTTCCCGGCAAGATCATCAGCCCGATCCTCCAGTTCACGCGCAACACGTACAGCGGGCCGGGCACGACGACGTACCACCTCGGCGGCAACGAGTTCCAGCTCAACGACCAGGTGAACTCGGTCGACGACCTCTACCGGCTCGGCTTCGGCTTCCAGTACGGCCCCGTGCAGGGAGGCGTCACGCAGGGCTGGCGGTACTTCCGCTGGAACCAGACGAACACCCTCGTGCCGGGTGCGGGCGACGGCAACGTCACGACGCCGATCCTCGGGCAGGACGTCACGGCCGACGTGATCGCGTCCGTCCAGGAGAACAAGGTCAACACGCCGGTGACCAATGCCTGGGTTACGGGAAGCCTGTTCGGCCGCCTGAAGCTCATCGGCTCCTACATGAAAGCCGACGGCAGCAACGAGACGCGCTACATCGAGGCGGACGCCGGGAACTTCGTCTCCTTCGAGATCTCGCGCTTCTTCGCGGGCCTCGGCGAAACCGTGAACTCGCGGGCACGGACGGACTACTGGCAGGGATCCGCCCGAGCCGAGTTCGACGTCACATCCAACGTGCAGGTCGCCGGAGGCTGGTCGGAGAACAGCCGCACGCTCACCGGGCAGGCCCTGATCGCCAGCCTGTACCTCAACACGGTCACCTTCGCCGGCGTGCCGGCGGGCGACTTGCTCCAGCAGATCGACGCGAGGACGGCCGTGGAGCGCCAGGACACCGTTTTCGACGCCGGCGTCACAGCACAGATGCTCGGGCCCTTCTCGGTCAACGCCGGCTGGTCGCAGCTCCAGCAGGACGTCCTCGCGACCCCCGATGCCTCGGAGATCATCGTGCCGGGCGGCCAGGGCGGAGAGTTCGAGCGCACGGTCAACACCTTCGGAGGCGGTTTCACGTTCGCGGCGTGCGGCGTGACCCTGACGGGCGACTACCGGCACGACGACGCCAACCAGCCGATCTTCCGGACCGACTTCATCAATCGGGACCGCTACAAGTTCCGGGCACTCTGGAACTTCAAGGACTTCCTCAAGGTCGGGGCGGTCTTCTCCGAGACCCACGCCGACGACGACATCGTCGAGATCGGCTACCGGGCGAAGGTGCGCGAGTTCGTGGCCGACGTGGAGGTCTCGCTCCTCAAGAACATGCTGACGGTGCGGGCCTCGGGCGGAGAGTTCGCGACCAACCGCGAGATCCTCATCCGGGTTCCCCAGGACTTCGAGATCATCCCGACCAAACAGAAGGAATTCGGCCACACCTGGGAGGGCGGCGTGCATTTCCTCTGGAAAGACTTCTCCCTGGATGCCGCCTACCTCTGGATGAACAACAACGGCTCGATCCCGTTCACCGTGGACCGGTTCCGGGTCGTGGCCGACTGGTTCTTCCTCAAGAATCTGGGCGCGACCTTCGAATGGCTGGACGACAAGTACCGCGAACGTCCGGCGTTCGACCAGGCCGGTGCGCTCGCGGATTACAACGGAAATCGCTACTACGTCGGTTTGCACTGGCGTCCCTGAAACCGTTGGGGGATAGAATCCCGCCATCGAACAGGAGGTTCCCGATGTCCAAGTTGGGTTCTCGCCTCGGCATCATGATCGTGGCGCTCGTCTGGGCCGGCTGGATCGCTTTTACCGGAGTGTCGTCCGCCGACATGGAGATCCAGAAGCAGGCGAAGGCCGCCGGCGTCGACGTGAAGAACTGCCAGTCCTGTCACACCGCCGCGATGCCGAAGAAGGGCGCTTCCGACCTCAATGACGCGGGCAAGTGGCTGGTCGCCGAGAAAGACAAGCGCGGCGCCAGCCAAGGTCGACGGCGCGTGGCTGAAGGATTACCCGGGCAAGTAATGCGTCGTTTCGCTGTCGCCGCGGCCGTCGCCGTCCTCACGGCGGCGGCGGCTCTCGGCGCGGACCCGTCGGACTTCGGCGTCCCGTCGCCTCACGGCTGGATCGGCACGACGAGTGAGTGGATCCGGGGGGTCGGTCTCGTTCTCGCGATCCTCGACATCGTGCTCGTACTTTTCATCTGGCAATTGGTCCGTCGGCAGGGCATCACGACGGCGTCGAAGACCCTGCTCCTGGGCGGGATCGTCGTCCTTCCGGCGATCGTGATCTTTCTCGCCACGGCGAACGGGATGCAGGAGTCCATGACGGTCGACGCGTGCGGCGACTGCCACGTCATGAAGGGGCATGTCGCCGATCTGCGCAATCCCGCGAGCGACTCGCTCGCCGCGGTCCACTACAAGAACCGCTACATCCAGACGGACCAGTGCTACACCTGCCACAGCGACTACGGCATGTTCGGCACGATGAGCGCCAAGCTCGAGGGCCTCGGCCACGTCTACCACAACATCGCGGGGAACTACCCCAAACCCATCAAGATCGCGAAGCCCTACTCGAACCTGCGCTGCCTCTCGTGCCACGGCGGAGCCCAGAACTTCGTCGCCAAGCACGACAAGGACATCATGCCGAGCCTGCTGTCGAACGAGAACTCCTGCCTCGAATGCCATGGCCCGGCGCACAAGCCCGAGACCGCCGGCGGGACGCCGGAGAAGCAGGCGATGCGATGAGCGCGACACTCGAGCAGCGCGCGGTCTGGCGTCTCCGGCTGGCCGCGATCTGCACGCTGATCGCGGTGATCCTGGCCTTCGCGCTGCTCCTGAAGGAGACCGCCTACCTCTTCACCGCGTTCATGTTCCTCGGGCCGCTGCTGCTCCTCGCCGCTGTCGTGCTCCTGGGCCTGAGCATCCTCGAAGAGCTTCGAGCGAAGAAGGTCCTCTAGCCCCACAGGGATGCGGCCGGCCTTTACGGCCGGCCGCGCCGCACGCGTCACGGGAACGGGCCGGGTCACCGCCGGATTTCCATCCTTCTGGTGCGTTTCATATTCCGAACCGGACCCCGGAAACACTCTGTGCAGGGCAAGGACCTTGATTCATCCGATCGCGCTGGACTCGCCACGCCTGACCTCTCGAACCATTCCGAGAATGCCAAAGGTCCCCGCGGGGTCCGGACCGCGCGCTGCCCGTGGCGCGAAACGCTCATCGGAGCCCTGCTCGGGATCGGAGCCCCCTGGGAGCCCTGCTGCTGAGGACGCTCGGCGGCATTCGCGACGTTCCCGCGGAGCTCGCGGCAAACGCATTCTTCTACCTCTACGCTCTCATCGCCACGAGCCTCGTCTTCGGCCTCGCGGGCTGGCTCGTCGGACGCCGTGCCGGACCGCATACCGCTACGAGGCGGGACGCTCTACAGGGATCTGGCCGAGCATGACGAGCTGACGGCCCTCGCCAATGCCCGAGCGTTCGCCGCGCATCAACGCCGGGCCGTGGAGCACTCGGCCCGCTACCGGGAACCGCTCTCTCTGCTTCTGCTCGACGTCGACCAGCTGAAGGCCATCAACGACACCCTGGGGCACAAGGCCGGTGGCGCCGGCGCTCGTTCGGGTCGCCGAAGTCCTCAACGAGTGCAAGCGCGAGGATGACCTGGCGGCACGATGGGGCGGCGACGAATTCGCCCTGCTCATGTGCGGGGCCGATGTCGTCGCCGCGCGGCGGCAGGCCGAGTCGATCGTCGAGCGTCTCCGAATGCGCCCCCTCCGCGTCGGGGCCAGAGAACGCCCGATCTCGGTTACGATCGGCATCGCGACGTCGGCGGGGGGCACCGCGCGAGATCTCTTCGACCGCGCCGATCGCGCGCTTTATGCCGGCAAAACGGCAGGACGGAACTGCGTCGTGAGCGACGCCAATTGATCCCCAAACCCCCGTTCGCCCGAGACCTCTCGGAGTCCTTCGAACTCGCCGAGTTCGAGCGGCTGAAGCCCCGCCTCAAGAGCCTGTGGAGCGCCCTTTCGGCGCGCGAGGAGGAACCCTATACCTCCGTCGTCATCCCCTCGCTCACGCTCAACCAGGCGGAACTCTCCAAACTCGAGGCCGCGAGCTTCTACGAGGAGCGCCTGCTGTTCCTGCTCATTCGCCTGCGCAACCCTCACGCCCGCATGGTCTACGTGACCTCACAGCCCGTTCATCCTCTGATCCTCGAGTACTACTTTCAGCTTCTCGCCGGGATTCCCGCCAGCCACGCCCGGGCGCGCCTCACCCTCCTCTGCGCCTACGACGACTCGTCGCGCTCGCTGACGGAAAAGATCCTCGAGCGGCCCCGGCTGATCCAACGGATCCGATACGGGATCGCCGACCGGTCGCGGGCGTTCATGACCTGCTTCAACGCGACGCCGCTCGAGCGCCGGCTGTCGGTCCTGCTCGGGATTCCGTTGAACGGCGTCGATCCGGCGCTGGCGAACCTCGGAACGAAGTCGGGAAGTCGGAAAATCTTCCGGGAGGCCGGTGTCGAGTTCCCCGAGGGTTTCGAAGATCTCCGCTCCGAGGAGGATGCGGTCGAGGCGCTCGACGAACTGCGTGTTCGGAAGCCGGGCATCCGCCGTGCGCTATTGAAGCTCGAGGACAGCTTCTCCGGGGAAGGCAACGCCGTTTTTCGTTATCCCGAGGCGACGGGCCGCGAAGCGATTCGCAGCGCGCTCGCGCAACTCGCCTGCGCGGTTCCCGAGGAGACGCCCGAGAGCTACTGCCAGAAGTTCGGACGGATGGGCGGCATCGTCGAGGAATTCGTGGAGTATCCCGAGGCGGCTTCGCCGAGCGTACAGCTGCGCATCGACCCTCACGGGGAGGTCGTGCTCCTCTCGAGCCACGACCAGATTCTCGGCGGAGTTTCGGGCCAGGTGTACCAGGGGTGCCGGTTTCCGGCGGCGGATCCGTACCGCCGGTCGATCCAGGACGCGGCGCGCGCGATCGGTCGCGTCCTCGCCGAACGCGGGGTCGTGAGCCGCTTCGGCGTCGACTTCTTCGCCGGCCGGCGTCCGGACGCGTCCTGGGAAACGTTCGCGCTGGAAATCAATCTTCGCATCGGCGGGACGACCCATCCTTTCCTCGCGCTCCAGTTCCTGACGGGAGGACAGCTGGATTCCGAATCCGGCCACTTCTTCTCGCCCGATGGCCGCCCCAAGTTCTATCGGTCGACGGACAACCTGCAGTCGCCGTCCTATCGCGGGCTCTGTCCCGATGACCTGATCGATCTCGTGACGGTCAATCGCCTGCACTACAGCCACGCGACCGAGAGTGGCGCCCTCTTCCACATGATCGGAGCGTTGTCGCAGTACGGAAAGGTCGGCCTGACCGCCATCGGCGGCAGCCCCGAGGAGGCGGAGTCCATCTACGAAGGGGCGATCGCGGTCCTGGATCGCGAAACCCGGATTTAGGCTGCTCTGCGAGCGCTCGGCGCTCGCAACGTGGTCAGTCCGAGTCGGTCGACGTTTCGGCGACCTCGAGAAGCACCTTCCGAAGGAGGGCGTCGACAGAACTCTCCTCGAGCCCCAGGGGACCGAAATTGCGGCGGGCGAACTCCACCCACTCGTCGTCGGTGTGGACATCGACCGTGAGCATGCGCGCCTTCCCGTGCCATCGCAGGCGCACGTGCATGTCCTCGGAGATGAAGACGACGACCCGATCCTCGGGCTTGTCCCCGGGCCGTTCGTCCTTGTCGACTTTGTAGCCCCGCTCCCGGAGAGCCGATCCAATCCTGTCGAAGGCGGCGTCCACGGTCAACATCTCGGCTCCTCGCTTGGAATGGCGGCTATTCTATGGTCTCTCGCCGCCCCGGGGACGAGCTAGCCCCGGTCAGTGCTGACTGCCGCTCGCCGTGGCCGGAAAGACGGCCTGGCTGCTTTCGCGCTCGTCCGATGCGGGCTCGGTCGCTTCCAGAGCGGCGGTCCCCCGGGTCCGCCACCACGCCCGGGCCTCCGCCGCGCTCCAGGGCGCCACTCCGCACCCCTCGAGCAGCGCCTCGAGGGCGTCCGCCGACGCCGGGCGGTCCTCCCGCTTGAAGCTCAGACACTTTCCGAGCGCCGCGGCGAGGCCGGGCGGCAGACAGGCCGCCGCCTGCGCGAGGGGCGCGGAGGGACCGTGGCGCTCCTGCTTGAAGATCTCGATGGCGGTGCGGCCGGGAAACGGAGGCTTCCCGGTCAGGAGGTAATACCCCACGGCCCCGAGGGCGAAGAGGTCCGCGCGTGCGTCGAGGCGTCCCGGATCGCTCATCCCTTCCGGCGCCATGTAGAGAGGGGTCCCGAGCAGGGATCCGTCTTGAGAGAGCAGGCCGTCATCGGCGCCCGGAGGAAGGGGGAGCGGCTCGCCCTCCACCGGCGGAGCGGTGAGGTCCTTGACCAGGCCGAAGTCGAGGAGCTTCACGAAGTCCGGGATACCGCCGTAGAGACAGATCATGATGTTCGCGGGCTTGATGTCCCGATGGATGAGCCCGGCCGCGTGGGCTTCCGAGAGCGCGCCGCAGGCCTGCTTCAGGAGACCGACGACCCGCCCCGCCGGCAGAGGCCCGTCGAAGGCCACGAGCTGCTGGAGGTTCAGGCCTCGCAGAAGCTCCATGGCGTAATAGAAGATGCCGTCCGCCGTGCGGCCGTAGTCGTAGATCGCGATCGTGCTCGGATGCGTGAGGCCCGCGGTCAGCTGCACTTCGCGCTCGAAACGCGCGAGCGCGCGCTCGCCTTCGGTCCCGGGCGCGAGCAGCTTGACCGCGGTCGGCCGCCGCAGCAGCGCGTGCCGCGCTTCCCAGACGACGCCCATGGCTCCGCGCCCCAGGCGGCGCACGAGCCGGTAGGGCCCGACCTTTTCCCGCTGCCGCTTCAGGCGCAAGATGACGCGCAGCGAGGTGACGAGGGCGAGGCCGAAGAGCCCGGTGAAGAGTCCCGCGAGCGCCATGGCGACGGCGCCGCGCCGCGAGGGAACGAACTGCCCCGGCAGCGGCACCGCGTCCAGCTTCCACTTCCGGTCCGCGAAATCCCCGATCAGCGAGACCTCGTATCCTTTGCGCCGCGGCAGCGACGTGAATCGCAGCGGACGCTCGGCGAGGACCGGCGAGCCGGGCGCGTCCACGTCCCGGAGCATGAAAGCCAGCCCCGTCGCTCCGATCTTCGAGGCGGCCGTGTCCATGAGCGGCGCGACGTGGAAGATCACGACCGTGAACCCCAACAGCGCGGCGCGGCGCTCGGACACGGTCGCGGGCTCGCGCTCGGCATAGACCGGCGCGTACACGACGACGGCCGGCGAGGCGTCGTGGCGTCCCGTGTCCTGGACCAGGATGAACGGCTGCGAGGCCGCGATTCTCCCCCGGTCGCGGGCTCTCTCCGCCGTGGCCAGCCGGGTGGGATCGCTCGAGATGTCGAACCCGAGCGCGAGCGCACTGGGTGGTTCCATGAAGTGAACGGGAAGGTGAAACGGACGCGACGCCGAGTCCCGCGGCTTTCCGTCGGGGCCCATATCCCAGAATCGGTAGTCCGTCTGGCCGGCCGCCCGCGCCTCCGACTCGAATGCCCGCCGGTGCTCCTCACGCACCCACGGCATCCATTCGAACGCGGCCACGGCGCGATGCCGGCCGAGCAGCGGCATCGCGAGCAGGCGGAACTGATCGCGTGTCACGCCTTCGGAGATCTCGACGAAGCTCGCGAGAACCGTCAGGCTCTCGACGGGCTGCGCGAGGCGATCGAAGAGGAGCGCGCGGAGCTCGAGGGCCTTCTGCTTGAACGCCTGCCGCGACGCTTCCTCCGCGCGCACGAGCAGGTATCCGGCGAGAAACACCGACGCCGTGATGGGAATGCTCGCGACGAAGAGGTCGCGCCCCCGGATCGAGGCGCGCCACATCGAGAGAATCGACCTGAGCCGGCGCGAGGTGAACCGACTCGTCACCGAGCCGGTCCCCGGGCCGCTGGGGCTCGCCCAGGTCCTCACGACCGCGGATTATGTTGCGAGTTTGGGTATTTCCCTGCTTTTGCCGTGGCCGGGCCGTGGCATCGAAATCGCATCCTCGAAAGACATGGAGAAAAAGCCCGAAAAGAAGGCCCGCAGAGGCCCGGCCGCTTCGGAGCACGATCCGGAAACCACGGCGCGCAAGGGCATGTCCGCCGAGGCCGCCGCGGTCGACGATGGCGAAACCATGGCGTCGACCGGCGACGAGGAGGGGGCCTTCCAGCAGATCGCTTCGGGCACGGCCACGGGGCTCGGCCTCGACCGCGGAGAAAACATCGGAACGGGCGGCCTCGCCTCCGATGAAGATCGCGACGACGTCGCCGAGGGCGACTACTTGAGACAACTCCTCCGGAGCGATCCGTTCGCCGCGCCGGAACGATCGGCCGAGCACATCGACGGGGAGCACGGACGGCTCGGCTGGGAGACCGGCGCAGACCTGGATCCGCGGGATCAGTCGATCGAGTTTCGCAATCGGTCCTCCGACCGGAAGCGCTCGGAGCCCGAGGAGCACTGACACCAAGCCCTCAGAGGATCCGCCGGCGGCGCGAGCCGCCGCGCGGAGATGGCGCCCACGGAAGGCGCAAGCGGAAATGGCGATCGAGTCGAACGACACCGCGGAGGAAGCCATGGACATGCCGGAGCCGCATCAGATGTTTCGCTGCCCCCGCTGCTGGCACACCGAGCTCGAGTCCGGGCCGCCTCGAACCCAATGCCCGCAGTGCGGTCTGGCGATCCCGCCGCCGCAGAAGGAACAGTTTCTTGCGCCGCAGCCGGGGCTGCTGCTGCAGGAGGAGTAGCCCCGGGTCCGTATACTGCGCCGCAATGTTCCCGGACCGGCGGCGCCTCCGCGACGCCCTCGCGAGCGAAGAAGAACGGTTCGCGGCTTCACACCCGCGATGTCGCGCCCTCGCCGAACGCGCTCGCGCGCACTGGCTGTCGGGCGTTCCAATGAACTGGATGGTTCGATGGGCCGGCCGCTTCCCGCTGTTCGTGGCCGAAGGGGCGGGCGCGCATTTCCGGGACGCCGACGGGCTCGACTATCTCGACCTGTGTCTCGGAGACACCGGCGCCATGACGGGGCACGCTCCCGCCGCCGCGGCGGACGCCGTCGCCGCGCAGGCGCGCCGAGGAATGACGTTCATGCTGCCGACCGAGGACGCCGTGTGGCTGGGCGAGGAGCTCGCCCGCCGTTTTGGTCTCCCCTACTGGCAGGCCACGCTCACCGCGACCGACGCGAATCGTTTCGCCATCCGGCTGGCGCGCCACCTCACCGGGCGGCCGAAAATCCTGGTCTTCCACTGGTGCTACCACGGAACGGTGGATGAGACGTTCGTGACGCTCCGTGACGGCGTCGTCCGCGCTCGGCCCGGCAACCTCGGGCCTCCCGTCGATCCGGCGGTGACGACCCGCGTCGTCGAGTTCAACGACGTGCCGGCCCTCGAAGCCGCGCTCGCCGCAGGCGACGTCGCGTGCGTGCTCGCCGAGCCGGTCATGACCAACATCGGCATCGTCCATCCCGAGCCCGGCTTCCACGCGGCGCTCCGCGAGGCCACGCGGCGGACCGGAACGCTCCTCGTCCTCGACGAGACGCACACGATCTCGGCCGGGCCCGGCGGCTGCACGCGCGCCTGGGGACTTTCGCCGGACATGCTCACGATCGGCAAACCCATCGCCGGAGGCGTGCCCGCGGCCGTCTACGGAGTGTCGTCCGATCTCGCACGCCGCATCGAGGCGGGAATCCGCGTCGACGAGTCCGATACCGGAGGCATCGGAGGCACGCTCGCCGGCAATGCGCTCTCGCTCGCCGCGATGCGGGCCACGCTCGAGAGCGTCCTGACCGACGAGGCCTACGCGAAGACGATCCCGCTGGCGCGCCGCTTCGCGGAGGGCGTCGCGGGCGTGATCGCCGAGCACGGCCTGCCGTGGCACGTCGCGCAGCTCGGGTGCCGCGCCGAGTACTGGTTCCGGCCGACGCCGCCGCGAAACGGCTCCGAGGCCGCCGCCGCGATCGATCCCGAGCTCGACCGCTACATGCACCTCGCCGCCCTGAATCGCGGAATCCTCATGACCCCGTTCCACAACATGGCGCTCGTCTCGCCGGCGACGACCGAAACCGACATCGATCTCCATACACGGGTCTTCCGCGAATCCGTGGAGGCGCTGGCCGGCTGAGACTCTCTCGCACGCCCGATTCTTGGCGTGCCGTACGTCCAATTTCGTGCACGGCACGTCCGGCATTCCGGAATCGCGATCATGGCAACGAAGCCACGGAACCGACGCCGATCCTCCGGTGTCCCGCCTCTTCGAGGAGCGCACCATGAAGACACCAGCCACCGTCGTCGTCGTACTCCTGCTCGTCTTCGCGCAGATCGTTTTTCCCGTCCCTTCCCGGGCTTGTGGGATCGTGATGTCGATCTGGAGCTACATCGAAGGAGCGGAGGCAATCGCCCTCGTCCGGATCGAAAGCCTGGACGCGCACGAGCTCGGCGCGAGCGCGAGCGAGCCGGTCTGGTCGGTGCCGCGCAAGAGGACCGTGGCGGAGCTCCGGGTGCTGGAGAGATTCAAGGGAGACACGCCGGACACGATATCCGTCGATCTCGGCGAGGATTACGGCTCGACCCACTGGGAGGTCGGTGAAGTCTTCGTGGCTCTACTCCAAAGAGGCGCCGAACGAGCGGCGCAGGAGAGGGAGTTCGAGTCCTACCGATATGAGCTCTATTCGTCGCAGCTCGATGAGAACCCGGATCAGGTCCGAGCGCGATTCGGCCATCCGCAGTCGCGCGAAGACCTGGAGAGGATGCGCCGGGATTCCGACGAGGCCTATGACGCCTTCGAGGCATGGCTGGCGAACCGCTGGGCGATGTACCACTCCCTGCGGCTCGATGAGTATTCCGAGGACACGGACATCGAGGCGATCGCCGAGGTCGTCCGGCTCGCCGTGGAGCTCCAGGCCGACGGCAGCGACGACGCCGACCGACTCGACTGGCACGTCACCGCCGCCGAGCATCGGGCCACGCGCTCGGAAGGGCTCATCGATCTCTATTACCTCCTCGACTTTCGGACCGAGCCGATGGAGGTGTACGTCCTGGAGGACGACTCCGAGGCGGAGACGGAAGAGCTTGCGATCGTCGAAGAAGAACCCGCATCTCCGGAAGAGGCGAAACCGGCTCCGGAGCTGACTCGAGACCAGTTCCGCCGTCTCGCCGAAGGGTTCGCGCGCGAGCCCGCCGTCGACGGATCCGACCTCAACATGCTTCGGCTCCTGGCGGGGTACCCCGACATCGAGGTCGACCGCACGGCTGCGGCAGTGATCGAGGCCGGCCTGCTCATGCGGCCGATCCCCGACTGGGTCCTGGAAATGGTCGATGAGGCCCTCAAGCGCTACGGCGACGATTTCGCGGCGAGAATCGGGCGGGACGACCGGGATCCTCGCGGCCGGCCGATCTACACCGGCGAGGGCGAGAACACTCTGCCGACCATCTGGGAGGTCGCGAGACGCGAGCTCGGGATCCCTCAGGTCCTCCCGGCCGTCGCGCCGGTCCGGGAGGCGCCGCCGGAGTGACGGCCCGGTGCTAGGCTTGAGACATGAAACCGTATGCACGGTTGACCGAGCCACTGATTCGCGAAGGCGGGAAGCTCCGCAAGGCGTCCTGGGACGAAGCTCTCGACGCCGCCGCGGAGGGGTTCCGCCGCGTTCGCGACGCGCACGGCGGAGAGGCGCTGGGCCTCTTCTCGTGCTCGAAAGCGACCAACGAGGTGAATTACCTCGCTCAGAAGTTCGCCCGGGTCGCGCTCGGCACCAACAACGTCGACAGCTGTAACCGCACCTGACACGCCCCCAGCGTCGTCGGTCTGACGACGGTGTTCGGAGCGGGAGGCGGAACGAGCTCGTACCGCGAGACGGAGGAGGCGAACGTCATCCTCCTTTGGGGCTCGAATGCTCGCGAGGCTCATCCGATCTACTTCCACCATGTCCTGAAGGCCGTCCGCAACGGGGCGCGCCTGATCGTCGTGGACCCGAGACGCACCGTCTCGGCGCAGTGGGCGGACATCTGGCTCGGCCTGGACGTCGGCTCCGACGTCGCGCTGGCCAACGCGATGGGCCGCGAGATCCTCGAGGCGGGGCTGGAAAATCGGGCGTTCATCTCCAAGGCGACGGCGAGCTTCGAGTCGTATCGAGACGCCGTTCAGAAATACACGCTCGCGTACGCCGAGCAGGAGACCGGCGTGCCCGCCGCGGCGATTCGCGAAGTGGCGCACGCCTATGCGAAGGCGGAAAAGGCGCAGCTCTGCTGGACCCTCGGCATCACCGAGCACCACAACGCGCTCGACAACGTGTTCGCGCTGATCAACCTGGCGCTTCTGACGGGTCACGTCGGGCGCTGGGGCTCGGGGGTCTGCCCTCTCCGCGGGCAGAACAACGTCCAGGGGGGCGGGGACATGGGCGCACTGCCCAACAAGCTGCCGGGCGGCCACGACATCGAGAACCCGGCGTCGCGGGCCGAGTGGGAACGCGTGTGGGGCGCCCCGATTCCCCACCATCGCGGCTGGCATCTCTCGAGGATGTTCGAGGAAATGGAGCACGGGAAGTTCCGCGGGCTGTACGTCCTTGGCGAAAACCCGGCCCAGTCGGAGGCGGACCAGACGCGGGCGATGCGTCTGCTCTCGGGGCTCGACTTCATCCTCGTACAGGACATGTTCCTGACCCGGACCGGCGAGATGGCGCACGTGGTTCTGCCGGCCGCGGCCTCCTGGTGCGAGGACGAGGGCACGGTCACCTCGAGCGAGCGCCGTGTCCAGCGCGTGCGCAAGGCGCTCGATCCGCCGGGGCAGGCGAAATCCGACCTGGCGATCCTCGTCGAGCTCGGCAAGCGCCTCGGCGTGGATGTCGGAAGCTCGGTGGCCGAGCAAGTCTGGGACGAGATGCGCTCGCTTTCTCCCTGGCACGGGGGAATGAGCTATCGGCGCCTCGAGGAGCACAAGGGCCTGCAGTGGCCCTGCCCCGACGAGTCTCATCCCGGGAGCCCGTTCCTGCATGGACGGCTGTGGGACGACCCGCCCGGGGAGCCTCTCGCCATTTTCGTCGCCACGGAGCACGACCCGCCGGTGGACAAGCTCACGGAGGATTTCCCGATCCGTCTGACGACGGGACGGCGGCTCGATTCGTACAACACGGGCGTCCAGACCGCGGGCTACACCTCACCTCTGCGCCGCGGCGAGTCGCTCGACATCGCGCCGGAGGATGGAAAGCGGCTCTCGGTGGCTGATGGTGAGCTCGTGCGCGCCGTCTCGCGGCGCGGCTCGATCGAAGTCCCGGTTCGTTACGACGAGACCCTGCGGCCCGGCCTCGCGTTCATGACTCTCCACTTCCAGGACGAGGTCGCGACGAACATCCTCACGATCGACGCAACGGATCCCAAGACCGGGACGGCGGAGTTCAAGGCCACGGCCATCCGGATCGAGAAGACGACCGCGCAGCCGTCGCTCGCGACGGCGTAGCGGTCATCCCGAGGGCGAACGCCCGAGGGATCCCGGACTCATTCCAAGCCGGCGCTTCAAGTTCGGGATCCCTCGCTCGCTCGGGATGACGGGTGCGGACCGTCGGCATAGAATCCGCCGCATGTCATTTTTCTTCGCTCCGCTCGCGGCCGTCGCCGCGCTGTTCTTCGCTGCATCCCCCGCACCCACGCCCAAACCGCAGGCCCAGTCGCCCTCGGAGGCCGCTCTCGAAAAGTTCGCTGAGCAGAAACATACCGGCGACCTGGACGGCATGCTCCAGCGCCGGCAGATCCGTGTGCTCGTGCCCTACTCGAAGACGCTCTACTTCGTGGACAAAGGGCAACCGCGAGGCCTCGCGCACGACGTCTTCAAGCTCTTCGAGGAGGACCTGAACAAGCACCTCAAGAAGGGCCACGTTAAGGTCCACGTCGTGTTCAAGCCCAGCGCGCGCGGAGACCTGATCCAGGAGCTTCAGGACGGCTACGGGGACGTGGCGATGGCGTACCTCACCATCACCCCCGAGCGACTGAAGGAAATCGACTTCACGAATCCGACGGCCAGGAACGTCTCGGAGATCGTCGTCACGACGGCCGGCCAGCCGCCGCTGAGCTCCCCGCAGGATCTCTCCGGCCGGGAGGTCTATCTCCGCAAGGCATCCTCGTATTACGAGAGCGTCGAGAAACTCAACGCCGAGCTCAAGAAGGCCGGCAAACCGCCGGCAAAGATCCGCATCGCGCCGGACAATCTGGAGGCCGAAGACATTCTCGAGATGGTCAA
Organism: uncultured Acidobacteriota bacterium; assembly: GCA_963749265.1. Taxonomy (GTDB): domain Bacteria; phylum Acidobacteriota; class Thermoanaerobaculia; order UBA5066; family Gp7-AA6; genus DAHUXD01. Next base: position 100,198 of record CAVVML010000025.1, read on the forward strand.
CGCCGGGCTGGTGACGGCGACGGTCATCGACGAAACGCGCGCGAAGTTCTGGAAGCAGGTCTTCACGAAGATCGAGCTCCATCCCCAGGCGGCGGTTCGCACGGGGGGAGAGACGGGCTGGATGATCCGAAAAAACAGCCCGCAGCTGAAGAAGGCGCTCGACGCTTTCATCGCCCGCTATCCGGAAGGCTCCTCGATGCGAAACCAGCTCCTCAGCAGGTACCTGAAGAGCACGAAGTACGCGAAGAGCGCAACGTCCGAAGCGGAGCGCGCCAAGTTCAACGGTCTCGTCAAGTTTTTCGAGAAGTACGGCAAGCAGTACGACATGGACATGCTCCTGATGGCCGCTCAGGGCTACCAGGAGTCGCGCCTCGACCAGAACGCCAAGAGCCAGGTCGGCGCGGTCGGCGTCATGCAGGTGATGCCCGCCACGGGCAAGGAGCTCAACGTCGGCGACATCACGCAGACCGATCCCAACATCCACGCCGGCGTCAAGTACGTCCGTTTCATGCTCGACAAGTACTACGGCAAGGAGCCCATGGACGCCCTGAACAAGGGCCTCTTCACGTTCGCCTCCTACAACGCGGGACCGGGCCGCATCGCCCAGCTCCGGAAGATCGCGAAGGAGCGCGGCCTCAATCCCAACGTCTGGTTCAACAACGTCGAGATCATCGCCTCCGAGAAGATCGGCCGCGAGACGGTGACCTACGTCTCGAACATCTACAAGTACTACCTGGCCTACCAGCTCGTCGTGGAACAGCAGAAGGAGCGTGACCAGGCCCGGGAGAAGGCGCGCAGCGAGGTCAAGCCCTGAGGGCGGCGCCGTCCGCTTGCTAGAGTAGGCCCGTGGATCTGCATCTGATCCCGGGCGCGGACGCCTCCCCCGCGGAGCGCGCGGCCGTGGACGCTCTCCTCGGCCCCCCGGCTTCGGGATGGGAGGGCGGGACGCGGCGGATGGACCTCGAGGGCCACGTCTCGACCGGCGGCGACGCGATCCGGGCGAAACGTCACCTTCTGCTCCCGGCCCTCTGGGCGGCCCAGTCCTGCGAAGGATGGATCTCTCCGGGCGCGCTCAACTACATCTGCCAGCGTCTTTCCGTGGCGCCCGCCGACGCCTGGGGCGTCGCCACCTTCTACGCGATGTTCTCGGTCACTCCCGCGCCGAAGACGATCGTGCACGTCTGCGACGACATCGCCTGCCGCCTCGCCGGCGGCCCGGGGCTCCTCGCCGACCTCCGCCGACGTCTTCCCGAGGGAGCCGCAAAGCCCTCGCCGTGCCTCGGTCTCTGCGAGCGGGCGCCGGCCGCCCTCGTCCAGACCTCCGGTGACGGGGCGAAAGACTTCGCGGTCGCCCCGGCTTCGGCGGACGCCCTGCCGGCCGTACGGAACTTGCCGAACGCTCGCCCCGGTCCGGGCTCCCCTTCCGCGCCCCAGACGCAGGACGCCCGACACGCCAAGCTGCGCCTGCTGGCCCGTGTCGGCCGCGTCGACCCCGGAAGCCTCGATGACTATCGGAAGAACGGCGGATACGCGGCGCTCGAGAAGGCCTTCGCGCTGGGGCCCGAGGGCATCGTGCGCGAAGCCCTCGAGTCGAAGCTGGTCGGACGCGGGGGCGCGGCCTTCCCGGCCGGCCGCAAGTGGGAAGCCGTGGCGAAGCAGCCCGCGCAACCGCACTACATCGTCTGCAACGCCGACGAGTCCGAGCCCGGCACCTTCAAGGACCGCGTCCTGATGGAGGAGGATCCCTTCGCCGTCCTCGAGGCCATGACGATCGTGGCCTACGCGACGGGCGGCGCTCATGGATACGTCTACGTGCGCGGCGAGTACCCGCTCGCGATCGAGCGGCTCGAGGCTGCGATCGTGGCGGCGCGCCGCGGAGGCTTTCTCGGTCCGCGGATCGCCGGTCGAGACTTCGCCTTCGACGTCGAGATCCGCCGCGGCGCCGGGGCCTACATCTGCGGCGAGGAAACCGCCCTCTTCAACTCGATCGAGGGCTTCCGCGGCGAGCCCCGGAACAAGCCGCCGTTCCCCGTCGAGAAAGGCCTCTTCGGCAAGCCCACGGTCATCAACAACGTCGAGACGCTCGTGTGCGTCCCGCTCATCGTGCTCGGCGGCGGCGCCGCGTTCGCGGGGATCGGCAGCGGCCAGTCGACCGGTCCCAAGCTCTTCTGCGTCTCGGGCCACGTCGGGCGGCCCGGCGTCTACGAAGTCGAGTTCGGCGCGACTCTCCGCCAGCTCCTCGAGGAGGCCGGCGGAGTGCCGGAAGGCCGCGCGATCCAGGGCATCCTGCTCGGCGGGGCGGCCGGCTTCTTCGTCGGGCCGGAGGCGATGGACACGCCGTTGACGTTCGAGGGCACGCGCGCGATCGGCGCCACGCTCGGCTCGGGCGTCGTCATGGTCTTCGACGAGCGCGCCGACGTCGCGGACGCCGTCCGCCGCATCGCGGCGTTCTTCCGCGACGAGTCCTGCGGCCAGTGCGTTCCCTGCCGCGTCGGCACGCAGCGGCAGGAGGAGCTCGTGGCGCGCATCGGCTCCGGACGGCCGCTGGGCTCGATGGCTCAGGAGCTCGCCCTGCTCGACGAGATGGCGCGGGCGATGAAGGACGCGTCGATCTGCGGCCTCGGCCAGACGGCCTCGGGCGCCATCCAGTCGGCCATCGCGAAGCTCGGCGTCTTCGGAGGCGCCAAGTCTTGATTCCCGAAGACAAACGCCTCGACCCGAGCCAGCCGATCGAGCTCACGATCGACGGCGACGCGGTCACCGTGCCCCGCGGTACGACGATCCTCGAAGCCTGCCGTTCGCGGGGCATCGACACGCCCACGCTCTGCTATCTCGAGAACCTCACGCCGGTCAACGTCTGCCGCGTCTGCGTGGTCGAGGTCGAAGGATCGCGCGTCCTCGTTCCGGCGTGCTCGCGCCCGGTCGAGCCGAAGATGAAGGTCTCGACCGACAGCGAGCGCGTGCGCCTCTCGCGCCGCGTCGTCCTGGAATTCCTGGCGTCTTCGGTCGACCTCTCCTGCGCTTCGGACGACGTCCGCCGCTGGATGGAGCGCTACGGCGCGGAGCCCGCGCGATACGGGCCCTCCACCCCGCCGGCGGAGGCGGGCGAGAGAGACCGCGCGTTGCCCGGGCATCATCATGCATCGGGCGGGGCCACCGCGACGGTCGCCCAGCCCGTCAAGATCGACAACGATCTCTACGTCCGGGACTACGCCCGCTGCATCCTCTGCTACAAATGCGTCCAGGCGTGCGGCGTCGAGGCCCAGAACACCTTCGCGATCACCGTCGCGGGACGCGGCTTCGACGCCCGCATCTCGACCGAGCTCGCGACGCCGCTGCCCGAGTCCGCCTGCGTCTACTGCGGCAACTGCATCGGGGTCTGCCCCACGGGCGCGCTGATGTTCAAGACCGAGTACGACCTGCGGCAGGCCGGACGCTGGGACGAGTCGAAGCAGACCGTGACCGACACGATCTGTCCTTATTGCGGTGTCGGCTGCACGCTCGAGCTCCGCGTTCAGGACAATGCCATCGTCCGCGTGACCTCGCCCCTCGACCATTCCGTGACGAACGGACACCTCTGCATCAAGGGACGCTTCGGCTGGCAATTCGTCCAGAACCGGGCGGAGGAGCCACCGAAGAGCTGACGGAGAGGAGGCGCTGATGCCATCCGGTGCCCGGCTCGGCCGCGCGACATTTCTCCTGGCGACCTGCGGCCTCGTGTCGGCCTGCGGGAGCACGAAGCCTTCCGAACGCTCCGTGCTGCAACAAAAGATCGGGACGCCCGGCGGCATCAGCGCCACGGAGCTTCGACTCCGGCTCTACGAGCTGCCGCAGCAGCTCGGCGGCATCGTCGAGATCGCGGCCGACCAGATCCGTCTGGCCTCCTCCGATCCGGCCGTTCGGCGCCGCGCCCTTCTCTGGGAAGCGGATGGAATCCCGGCCCTCTACGCCGCGGCCCTGCGGCCGGACCCGCTCGCGGGCGCCCTCGACCTCGCGGTGTTCGTCTACCAGATGGCGGACTACGTCGAAGTTGGGCGCCGGAAAAGACGCCTTCGGCCCCCAGCAACAGATCGCCGTCGGTGCGGTCCAGCAGATGGTGAGGCTCACCGAAAGCACGGCTTCCTCTCTCTACACCGATCAAGCGGTCTACCTCCGGCGACAGGCCAGGCTCCAGGAGTTCGCCCGCGCACACCCGATCGGCGGGTCCTTCCTGGCACGCGAGACCGCCCTCTCCGAGCTCGCCCGCTTTGCCCAGGACGAGAGCGCCGGAGCGCTCGCCTCGGTCGGCCAGGCCACGGACACTCTCGCCGACATCTCGCTGCGACTGAACGCCTACATCACGCTTCTGCCCAAGGTGACGCGGTGGCAGGCGGTGCTCGCCGCGGAAGACATTGCGGGCCGCGACAGCCTGGGCGCCACCCTCGACGACGTCCATGCCATCGGCGCGGCCGCGCGGCGGGCGGATACGCTGCTCGCCGACTTGCCCGGAGCCGTGCGCGAAGCGCGCGAGCCCCTGATCAGGCTCCTCGACGAGCAGCGCAACGAGCTGCTGGCGGCCGTCGAACGGGAGCGTCTCGCCATGACCGGATTCATCACGGCGGAGCGCGAGGCCGCGCTCGCCGCGCTCGGCGAAGAGCGCCGGGCCGCCATGGCCAGCATTTCCGAGGAGCGCGCCGCGGCCCTGGCCGGGCTCGACGCATTGACCAGGCGAACCATCGAAGACGCTTCCGTCCGGGCGCGAGGCATGGCGCGCAACGTCTTCTGGGGAGCGCTGATGCTGATCGCCGCGTCGGCGTTTTTGTTCGCCGTGGCTTATCGTCTCGCGCGCCGCCCACGGGTAGAATGACCGGCCCGGGGGAGCCATGAAGCGAGTTTTCGTCATCGGACTTCTGCTTTCGGCGTCGGTGGCGCTCGGCCAGTCGATTCCGGAGCTGTTCGGCAAAGCCAAGGAAGAGATCAAGGCCGGGTCCTGGGCCGACGCGTCGAAGACGCTGGACGCCCTCGAGGCCGAGGCGGGCAAACCGGGCAACGAAGGCGTGCGCAAGCAGCTCGACGCGCCGCTCGCGTTCTATCGCGGCGTCTGTTCCGCGAACCTCGGGAAAGTCGGACGAGGCCGTCGCCAGCTTCGGCGCTTTCCTCAAGCTGCAGCCCAACGCCTCGATCGACAAGGCGGTCTACTCGAAGAAAGCCGTGGCCGACTTCGAGAAGGCGCAGAAAGCGGCGGCGGACCGCACGCCCTCGCTCGCCGAAGCCTACGCAGGGTTTTCACCGCCGGCCGGCGCCGTCGAGACCGTGGACCAGTACTGGGGCGACGGGCCCGTGCAGTGGATCATGACGGCCGACGAGAAGGGGGCCTGGACCGCGCTCGCGGACCCCAACGCGCGCGTCACTTTCGTCGAGACCTTCTGGACGGCGCGCGCCGCGGTCCCCGGTCCCGACGGGCGGACCTACCGCCAGGAGTTCGAGCGTCGCGTCGCGTTCGCCGACGCCAACCTCGGGCAGGATCCCGAGAAGCGCGGCAGCCTGACCGACCGCGGCATGGTCTTCGTCCTCCTCGGCGCGCCGAACTGGGCGGCGCGAAAGCCCATGCGCAGCGGCGACGAGCAGGACATCTCCGACGGCCTCTCCACGGTCGGATCCCAAGACGCCGCCAATGCTCAGCGCGGCGCGCGCGCCGGCCAGACGACCTCCGGCAAGCTCGCTGACCAAGAGCGCGGGCTTCGCCGGACCCGGAAAGAACGCCCTCGGCGCCAACACGAACACGGTCGAGACCTGGCACTACCGGCGCGAGCTCCTTCCGGCCGGGGTCCCGTTCCAGGAGCTGGACTTCAAATTTTTGACCAAGCAAGGCTACGGCGTGAGCGTGCTCCAGCGCGAATCGAACACGGTCACCGCGCTCGAAGGCGCGAAGCCGGCCCCGGCCTCCCGCTGACGCTCGGCCCGCCCGGCCGGATCGACCCCGAAGCTTCGTCCGTAACGCCCGCCGTCCTGCGGGAACTAGACCCGCGTTGGCTGGGAGCCGACTGGCACGGGGCTAAAAATGAAAAGGCTTTTTCGGACGGTTTCCGTTTCCGTACTGCTCATTGCGGTTGTGACCGCCGTGGCTCTAGCCCAGACACTTCCGGAGCTCTTTGCGAAGGCGAAAGCGGAGGTCAAGGCGGAATCGTGGGCGGACGCGCTCGCGACACTCGGACGCGCTGGAGGCCGAGGCAGCGAAGCCCGGAAACGAAAGCGCGCAGAAGCAGCTCGCCGGCCCGCTCGCCTTCTACCGAGGCGTCTGTTCCGCGAACCTCGGGAAGTCGGACGAAGCCGTCGCGAGCTTCGCGGCGTTTCTGAAGCTGCAGCCCGGCTCCACCATCGACTCGGCCGTCTACTCGAAGAAAGCCGTCGCGGCATTCGAGAAAGCCCAGAAGCAGGCGGCCGAGCGCGCGCCTTCTCTGGCCGAGGCCTACAAGGAATTCCAGCCGCCGGCGGACGCGAAAGACCGATATCCCGCCGACCAGTACTGGGCCGAGGGAGCGGTGCGCTGGCTCATGACCGACTCGGAGAAGGCCGCGTGGTCGGCCATCACCGAGCCCAACGCGCGCGTCACGTTCGTCGAGGAGTTCTGGACGGCGCGCGCGGCTCTCGCCCGGCGCCGACGGCCGGACGTACCGGCAGGAGTTCGAGCGCCGCGTCGCCTTCGCGGACGAGAACCTCGCGGTCGACCCCGAGCAGCGCGGCAGCCTGACCGATCGCGGCATGGTCTTCGTCCTCATGGGTCCGCCCACCTGGGCCGGCCGCAAGCCGATGCGCACCGGCGAAGACGCGAACGACAACGCGGGCATGTCCACGGTCGGCTCGCAGGACGCCGCCAACGCGGCGAAGGGATTGAAGGCGACCGGCGGACGGAACATGACCTCGGGCAAGCTCGCGACCCAGAGCGTGAAGTTCGGCAACCCGAACCGCAACGCCCTCGATTCGGACAACAACCGCATGGAGGTCTGGCACTACCGGCGCGAGCTCCTCCCCTCCGGGGTTCCCTACCAGCAGGTGGACTTTCAGTTCGTGACGAAGAAGGGCTACGGCATGCAGGTGCTCCAGCGCGAAACCGAATCGGTCAACACGCTCGACGCCGCGAAGTCTCGACGCCAGGGGCCCTGAAACAGGAGGTTCGTTGGTGAGAGAACGAATTCGGATTCCGGCTTTCGTGCTTGCGACGCTCGCGTTCGCGTTCGCGTCCATCTCGGCCGCCCAGACGCTTCCGGAGCTGTTCGGGAAGGTCAAGGCGGAGGTCAAATCGGAATCCTGGGCCGAGGCGCTGAAGACCCTCGACGCGCTGGAGACCGAGGCGGCGAAGCCCGGCAACGAGGGCGCGCAGAAACAGCTCGCGGGCCCTCTCGCCTTCTACCGCGGCGTCTGTTCCGCGAACCTCGGGAAGTCGGACGAGGCCGTCGCCTCCTTCGGCGCCTTCCTCAAGTTGCAGCCCAACGCGACGATCGACTCGGCCGTGTACTCGAAGAAAGCCGTCGCCGCATTCGAGAAAGCCCAGAAGCAGGCGGCCGAGCGCGCGCCTTCTCTCGCCGAGGCCTACAAGGAGTTCCAGCCGCCCGGCGGACGCGAAAGACCGCGTACCTCGCCGATCAGTACTGGGGCGACGGCGCGGTGCGCTGGATCATGACCGACTCGGAGAAGGCCGCATGGTCGGCCATCACCGATCCGAACGCGCGGGTCGCGTTCGTCGACGAGTTCTGGACGGCGCGCGCGGCGCTGCCCGGCGCCGACGGCCGGACGTACAGGCAGGAGTTCGAGCGGCGGGTCGCTTTCGCGGACGCAAACCTCGCGGAGGATCGAGGAGCAGCGCGGGAGCAGGACCGATCGCGGGATGGTCTTCATCGCTGCATGGGGCCGCCGACCTACGCCGGGCCGCAAGCCCCTGCGCACCGGCGACGATGCCGGCGACGACGCAGGGCTCTCGACCGTCGGATCGCAGGACGCGAGGAACGCCGAGAACAGGCCTGAAGGCCAGCGCGCAGGCTCCGCAGTACGGACGCCCGAGGGCCGTCGTCCGCCCAGCTGGCGCAACTCGCGCGAACTCCGCTACGTGGGCCCGGGCAAGAGGCGGCCGCGTCCGGGCGACGACAAGATGGAGGTCTGGCACTACCGGAAGGAGCTCCTGCCCAAGAAGGTTCCCTACCAGCAGGTGGACTTCCAGTTCGTCACCAAGAAGGGCTACGGCGCGAACACGTCTGCAGCGCGAAACGACCCGAGAATACGCTCGAAGCCGCGAACCGCGGCGCAACGACGTGCCGAGCCGCGCTCCCGCGGCCGTCGAGTCGCCGCCGGCAATAGAGCTCGACAGGCCGCTCAGCCCGGCGTGCGCTCATTGAGCCAGCGCGTGAAGTCCGTCGAGAGAGGGCTCTTCCCGAGCTGGCGGAGAAGCGTCGCCACCTGCCCGCGGTGGTACGTCCCGTGGTTGGCGACGTGGAAGAGGGCGTCGCCGAGGACGCGCGTGAATTCCTTGCCGTCGAAACCGGCGTAGGACAGCGGGCCGGCGAGCTTCTCAGGCGATGAGCGTCGAAAGGAACGCCTCGCGAGCGTCCTGGACTTCGAGCCACTTCGCCGCGAGAGCGTTCGAGGGTCGAGAGCTCTTCGCTCTCGGGCATGGCCCGAGGCGAGCGCCCGTGGAACCGCTCGAGCCAGACCCAGTCCGCGCCGTAGAGGTGGATGAGCGTGCCGCGAACGGATCCGAAGCTGCCGCCGATCGCCTTCGCGTACTCCTCGCCGGTCAGCACTTCCACCGACTCGACCGTCTTCGCGTTCGCCCAGCGATTGAACGCGTAGAGCTCGACGAGGTCTTCGTGAGAAAGATGCATGGAGACTCCGTCAGGACGAGCGCTGCGCGTCGAGCAGCCGCAGGTAGTCCGTGGCGACCGCCGACTTGCCGAGCTGTCGCAAGTGCGAGGCGATCTGCCCGCGGTGGTAGGTCAGGTGGTTCGCGACGTGAAACAGCGCCTCTCCGAGGCGATAGGAGCATTTCTCTCCGGCGAAGTTGACGTAGGACAGCCACTCCTCCAGCCGCGCGGGCGAGAGCTCGCCGATCAGGGCGTCGCGCTCGTCCTCCACTTCGGCCCAGCGTTTACGGATCGCCTCGAAGCTCGAGAGGTCCGCGCCTTCCGGGAGCGCGCGCGGCGAGCGGCCGCGGAAGCGCTCGAGCCAGACCCAGTCCGCGCCGCAGGCATGCTGGAGCGTGCCGCGCACCGAGCCGAAGCTGCCGCCGATGGGCCGGGCGAACTCCTCTTCCGTCAGCGGCGCCACGCAATCGAGGATCTTCGCGGTCGCCCAGCGGTTGTAGGCGAAGAGCTCGCGCAGGGTCTCGAGGTCGAAGGGCATACGTCCTCCGGGTTCGAAAGCCTATCCGACGAACCTCGGCTGCTCCTGCAACCCGGGATCGGAGCCGGAGGTTGCGCCGGCGGCGCGCGTTTATCCGCGAGCGGCGGCCAACGACAGAGGGCCAGCGGTCGTCCGCGGCGCAGGGCTCGCAGCGGAAGAAGAGCTCCGGATACTCGACCATGCGTTTCGCCGCCTGGCCGCAAGCGCGGCACGCGAACGCCCGAAGGCGCGTCGCCCTGGCCCGAAGCACGGTGATCCGAGGCTCGGGCCGGGGCTCGATCTCTACGCCGTGGGGATGACAGGTACAGCCGTCGTCGGGGCGGTGCTCCGCCGTCTCGCCGTCGCGGCACGGCCGGCTGCGGCACCAGACTCTCGGCTCGAGGACTCTGCCCGTCTCCATCTTCAGGCTCAAGAGTGCCTTGGGGGTTCGGACAGATGATGTCCGCCCGCGGAGACGCTGACCCGCGGGCCAGATCGCTCTCCTGACCTCCCCTGTCCCATCCCGAGCCCGGCACCCTGAACGGCCTGCCCCCTCTGTCCTGAACCTTTCCTGGACTTGCGAGCAATTGTGGCCGCCGCCGGCGCCACCTAGATTCCGGCGCAAGACTCCCGATTCCGGGTTGAGGGTCAACCCGAACAATCCGAGAGCCGAACGAAGGGGAGGCTCCCATGGCCTCGAGAGTTTCGTTTCGGACCGGTCTCGTCGTTCTCGCCGCCGCCGCGCTCGCATCGCTCGCCTTCACGCCCAGCCACAGCCAACCCACGCCCGACTTCGGCGAGGCACTCGCGGGTCTCGACGCCGAGGAGCTCGAACGATTCGAGGAGGGCCTCGACGAGTTCGCCGAGGTCGAGACGCCGGAGGAGGGTCTCGGCCCCGTGTTCAACGACGTTTCGTGCGGGACCTGCCATCTCGTGCCGGCCGTCGGGGGCGGGAGCGAAATCCTCGAGACCCGCTTCGGACGGATGGGCGACGACGGTCTCTTCGACTCCATGCCGGAGTTCGGCGGCGGCCTGATCCAGAAGAACGGCATCGGGATCGCCGACCTGTGTGAATACCTGTCCGAGATCGTTCCGGGCGAAGCCACGATCATCGCGGACCGGCGGACCACCCCGCTCTTCGGCCTCGGCCTCGTCGACGCCACTCCGGACTCGACGTTCTATGCGCTCGCGACGGCGCAGAAATACCATCCCGACGGAATCAAAGGGGTCGTCTCGGTCGTGCCAAGGATCGCCACCGGCCGCAACGCCGTCGGCAAGTTCGGTTGGAAGGCCCAGGTCCCGTCGCTCTTCCAGTTCTCCGGCGACGCCTACCTGAACGAGATGGGTGTGACGAGCCCGGAGTTCCCGGACGAGAACTGCCCCGGCGGTGACTGCGACGCGCTCTCCTGCAACCCGCTGCCGGGCATGAACGACGACGGTTCGGGCGTGGATGGATTCCACGACTTCATGACGTTCCTGGCTCCGCCGCCGCGCGGCCCGATCACCGGGTCGGCCCTCGCGGGCGACCTGATCTTCCGCGGCATCGGCTGCGCGGGCTGCCACCAGCCGACGCTTCGCACCGGACCCAACCCCGTGGCCGCGCTCAACAAGGTCTCCTACGCTCCGTTCTCCGATTTCCTCCTGCACGACATGGGCGCGCTCGGCGACGGCATCACGCAGAACAAGGCCACGGGCACGCGGATGCGCACGGCTCCGCTCTGGGGCCTGCGCAAGGTCACGCGCTTCCTCCACGACGGCCGCGCGACCACCTATGAGCAGGCGATCCTCGCGCACGACGGCCAGGGCAAGAAGGCCCGCGACCGTTTCGCGGCTTTGCCGGGCTGGAAGAAGACCCTGCTGTACGCCTTCCTGGGCTCGCTCTAGAGCGTCTTCTGCCGGCCCGTGTGTCCCCTCTCTCCTGGCCTCCGGGGAGAGAGGGGCTTTGTTTTTGGCGCGGGATCCCGGGTTGGTATCGTCCTTGCTCAGAGTCCTTCCCAGAGGTCACACATGAAACGCATTGGCATCATTCTTCTCGTTCTGGGGCTCGTGGGCTTCGTCCTGGCGTCCAGTCAGAGAGCGGGTTACGACACGGTCGAGGGCGGGATCAAGTCGGTCTTCTCTTCGGAGGAGCGCTCCAAGAAGGAAGGCTGGGAGACCGGGCGTTGGGTGTCGATCGGCCTGGCCGCGCTCGGCCTCGTGCTGACGGTCGTCCCGGCGGCGAAGAAAGCCTAGCCCCAGGGCAGCCGCTCAGGCGAGAGCGAAGCTCCGCATCGAGAGGGTTCCGTAGCGGAAGCCCTCGTAGATGGTCGACGGCCGTTCGCCGGAGCGGGCCGATCCCAGCACGACGAAGACCGGGTCGAAGTGCTCGGACGTCGGCACCGCGCGCTCGGCGTGCGGCGCGGTCGTGCGGTAGGAGGCGATGCCCGCAACGTCCATCGCCGCGAGGCGGTGCGCGAACCAGGAGTCGAAGGCGCGCGCCCACTCCGCCGCGTCGCCGGGCTCGGCGAACGGATCGAGCTTCGCCAGGTTGTGCACGACGCCGCCCGTGCCCAGCAGCAGAACGTCCTGGTCGCGCAGGCGCGAGAGGGCGGCGCCCATCCGGAGCCCGTCCTCGGGATTGCGTCGCAGGGGCTGGGAAATCCCGACGATCGGGAACGCTCGCATCGGGATAGAGGAACCGCAACGGCACCCACGCGCCGTGATCCAGGCCGCGTTCCGGATCCGCCTTCGCCGGGAATCCCGCCTCCTCGAGCAGCCGGACGACGAGGGCCGCGAGACCGGGATCGCCCTTCGCCGGGTATCGGATCTGCGAAAGCTCTTCGGGAAAGCCGTGGTAGTCGTGCAGGGTCTCGGGCGCCGGCGAGGCCGTCACGCGCACGGGGCCCGAAGACTCGAAGTGGCCGGAGACGACCACGACGGCACGCGGCCTGGGCAGGCGCGCGGCGAAAACGGCGAGTGCACGGCTCCACGGGTCGTCTTCGATCGCGATCATCGGCGAGCCGTGGGACACGAAGAGCGCCGGGAGGCGCATGGCGGGCGCGTTCAACGGTCTACCTCGAGAAGACCTTCTTCAGCAGGCTCGTGACCTGCGCCGCCGGGTCCGTGCGGATCTTCCGCTCCTGCTCGCCGAGGACGGTGAAGAGGCCGTCGAGGGCCTTCGTCACGACGTAGGACTCGATGTCGAACGACGGCAGCGCCGAGGCGAACGGCACCGACTGGTACGCGCTCAGGAGCTGCTTGTACTGCTGGACGACACCGACTTCCTTCATCGACGCGTCGACGACGGGGCGGAAGGCGGCGGTCAGGGCCTCGCTCGTCTTGGAGCGGAAGTAGTCGGTCGCCGCCGTGTCGCCGCCCGAGAGGATCTTGCGAGCGTCGTCGAAGCTCATGCCCTTGATCGCGGACCAGAAAATGTCTTTGGCGGCCGGGGCGGCCTTCTCGGCGGCCCGGTTCATGGCGAGGACGAGCTCGTCGACCTTCTGGCCCTGGCCCAGGACGCGCAGTCCCTGCTCGACGTTCTGGAACTGCGACGGGAGGAGGATCTTGATCGCGGCGTTGCCGAAGTAGCCGTCGACCTGCCCGGTGAGGTCCACGGTGTTCGTCGTGCCGACCTCGAGGGCCTCTTTCAGGCCGGCGACGATGTCGGCGTTGGTCAGGCTCTTCGAAGACGGCGCGGACTGAAAGAGCTTCGTGATGTCGGTGGGCTCCTGGGCGCGGGCCGTCCGGCGCGGCCGCAAATAGGAGCGCGGCGGCGAGAACCGGGAACGCGTGTCGGCGCATGCGGGGACTCCTTGTTCCTCGAGTGTAAGGCTCGGGCTGTCAGCGTGCGGGGCGTGGGCGTCGGACGAGGTCGCAGAAGCTGCTGGAGGATGTCGGCCGCGCCGGGCGTCCGGGCGTCGCCGCCTCCGAGGACGTCGCCGAGGATCTGGCCGGCGGTGCCGCCGACCCGCTCCTGCGCCTGCCGGGCGAGGGCGCGGCGGCGCGAGGTCGACGATGATGCGACTCGTCGATCGTGACCTTCGGCGACGCGATCTGGCCGGTGGCGTGGAACGGCAGCGCGAGGCGGCCTTCGGGGTCCGCGACGTAGCGGCCCGTCTTGCCGAGGCTCTTCACGATCGAAGGCCCGAGAACGATGCGTCCCGCATAGTCGATCGTCCGATCCAGGCCGATCGAACCGTTCGCGGCGGCCGACACGTCCGCGCCGGCGAGTGTCAGATCCGGTGTCGAAACCCGGCCGTTGGCGAGAGCGAGCGACGTCTCGAGCCTGGAGAACTTCGTGGTCCTCGAGGCCCGGCGGCACCTGGAAGCCCGCGGCCTGACCGACGACCGAGAGCGTCCGAGCGACTTCGGGCATGAGCTTCACGGTTCGCAGATCCGCATCGGCGACGGAGAGGCGGCCTTCGCCCTTCCCCGTCTTCGAGACCGCGTCCCAGCCGAGCCCGCGGCTCTCGAGCGCGATCCGTCCGTTCAGGCTCCCGGAGAAGACCTCGCGCAGCGTCGTCGCGGATTCGAGGAGCGGCTTCGCCTGGACGCCGGCCACGTCCAGCGACATGCGGGACGTCGCGTCCTTGCGCGAGAAGTCCGACTCGATCCGACCGCGCAGCGTGCCGCCGTACAGCGAGGCCGACGGGACCAGGATCAGGGCGCCGGTGTTCCACGTCCAGTCGGAGACGAGGCTCTCGAACGGGACGCCGCGGAGCTTCCCCGAGGGGATCGTGATGCGTCCTCCCATCGGTCCCGGGCCTCGGCGGGCCAGCGTCGCTCCGGCCGAGGCCGCATCGAGGAGCGGCCCCGTCTCGGTCGCGACCGAGAGGGCCGCGGCGTCGACGGACGCCTGCGTATCGAGGTCGGAGGTCGGGCCTTCGATCTTCGCCTGCAGGCGAACGCGGCCGCCCAGCTTCACGCCGGCCGGAAGCGTCCCGGCGATCCCGGGCAGCCCCGTGACGGCGTCGATCGCGACCTCGCCGGGCGTCTTCGCGCGCAGCTCCACGCGCGTCTGCTTTCGGAGGCCGTCGATGCGGCCTTCGATCTCGAGGGGAAGATTCGCGACCGAGAGCAGCGTGTCGGTGATCGCGAGGGTTCCCGTGGGCCAGTCCAGCGTCAGGCGGTACGTGCCGTCGGCGGCGGGAATCTTCGAGGCTGTCCCCGCGGCCGCGAGCGTCGCACGGCCCACGAGGGAAAGCGTGCCCAGTGGCGCCCCGTCGGCGTTGCCCGAGAGCGTCAGGACTCCCGGATCCGCGGCCGCGAACGCCGAAACGTAAGGCGCGAGGCGCGCGAGCGCCAGGCCCTTCGCGGCGAACACGGCCTTCAGCGGGGCTCGTCCGACGGGCTCGCCGTTCGTCGGAGGCGGTCCGAAACTCCCCTCCAGCGTCAGGTTGCGGCCGGTGTCCGCGAGAAACCTCGCGGCGAGATTGAACCGCGCGGGCGTCGTTGGGCCGATGTCCGTGATCCGCCCCTGCAGATCGTCGATCGCCGTGGTGACGGTCTTTCCGGGCGAGACCTTCCGGTCGGCGAAGAGGGCGCGGCCGCGGGCAATCTCGATGCGCGAAACGAGCAGGGCCGTGGCCGCCGTCTCCGCCGCGGAGGCGCTCTCGCGCCCGCCCGCCGAGATGAAGTCGCCGACGCTCAGCTTCCCCTCCGGGTCGCGCTCGACGGTCAGCGCCAGGCCGTGGAGCACGATCTTCTTGACTTCGACCCGGCGGGACAGCAGCGGCCAGAAGGCGACCTTCACCGAGACTTCGTCGGCGGTCAGGAGGGCCGGGCTCTCCCATCCCGGCTGGTTGTGGACGACGACCTTTTCGACACCCGCGCCGAGGCCCGTCAGGATCTGCAGGCGCACCTTGCCGACCTCGACCTTGCGGTGCAAAGCCGCCTCGGCCTTTTCGACGACGCGCAACCGCAACGCGTCGAGGGAGACGAGATACGGCAGCGCGAGCACGGCCAGGACGAGCACGCCGAGGAGGACGCCGGCGATCCAGAGCAGACGGCGGACGGCGGGGCGCATGAGAGGACGCTACCTCAAGGCGGCCCCCGGCAGGGCCCGACCCGCGACCGCGTAGAGGCAGTAGAGTCCCGCCGTGCCCGAGGGAAACACGATCCACCGCCTCGCCCGCATCCACAACCGGGATTTCGCGGGCCGCCGTGTGCGGGCGCGCTCCCCGCAGGGCCGTTTCGCGAAGGAGGCGAAGAGGCTGGACGGCCGGCGCTTCCGGCGCGCGGAGGCTTACGGCAAGCACCTCTTCCACCACTGGAGCGGCGGGCTCGTCGTCCACGTGCACCTGGGGATGGCCGGCTGGTTCTACCGCTACGCGCGGCTCGGGCGCGCGCTCGCGGAGAGTCCCGGAACCGCGGCCGACCGTCCGCCTGCGCTGGAGACGCCGTCGGTCACGACGGATCTGATCGGGCCGCCGACCTGCGAGCTCATCCCGGAGTTCGCGCGGCGCGCGTTGCTGGCCCGGCTGGGCCCGGACCCGCTCCGCCGCGACTTCGATCCCGACCGGGCCCGGGAGAACCTGCGCAGGCGCCCGCGCCGCGCGATCGGCGACGCGCTGCTCGATCAGAGCGTGATCGCGGGGGTCGGCAACATCTACCGCAACGAGGCGCTGTTCCTGACGGGCATCCACCCGCTGAGGACGGCGGAGAGTCTCTCTGCCGAGGAGTGGGAAAACGCTCTGGCGAACGACCCGCGCGCTGATGCGGCGAGGCGTCGTGCAGGCGCGCGTCCGCACGATTCTCGCGAAAGATCCGGCGCACCCCATGTCCGGGCGAGGCCCGGAAGACGACTTCTACGTGTACCAGCAGGAGATCTGCCGCCGGTGCGCGACGCCGATCCGCGAGTTCCCCCTCTCGGCGCGCCGGATGTTCGCCTGCCCGCGCTGCCAGCCCAGGCGTTGACGGGGACCCGCCCGCCGCCGTAGTATGTAACCGAATGGTTACACACATGGCCGCCACCCAAAAAGCCGCCGGGCCGGTGTTCGAGGCCGTGTCCGACGGGACCCGGCGGGCGATCCTCGATCTCCTGCGTCGCCACGAAGAGATGCCGGCGGGCGCGATCGCCGCGCGCTTCCCCGTCAGCCGGCCCGCGGTGTCGCGTCACCTGCGGGTGCTCCGCGGCGCGGGCCTCGTCACCGAGAAACGTGTCGCCCAGGAACGCCGCTACTCGCTCGCTCCGGCGCCGCTCGCCCACATCGACCGGTGGCTCGCGGCGTACCGCGTGCACTGGGCCGCGCGCCTCCACGACCTCAAGCACTACGTCGAAAAGGGAGAAGGACGCCGATGAGCTGGACGCACACGTATCGCGTGACGCTGCCGGCGGAGCCGGGGCGGGTCTTCCGCGCGCTGACCGATTCCGGCGAGCTTCGCCAGTGGTTCGCCGAGCACGCCGAGATGGTGCCGCCTCCGGGAGGCCAGCTCCGCTTCTGGGGCCGGTACACCTACGGCGTCCCGAGCCGCGAGGATGGAGACCATCCGATCACCCGATTCGAGCCCGGCCGGGCCCTCGCCTTTCGCTGGAAATTCGACGGCGCGGCTTCGGAGGTCGTGCTGGAGCTCGCGGCGGAGCCCGCGAAGGACGCCGGCGGCCCGCCGGCGACGGCGTTGTCGCTCGCCCAGACTTTCGCCGCGAAACCCGCGGCGCCCTACGCCGAGGAGCTCGTCGAAGACCACTGGCGGCTGGTGCTGGGCAACCTCGACGCGCACCTGCGCGGCGGCGAGGGCATCGTGCGGCCCGACTACACCGATCCGAACCCCGAAATCCGCCTCTCGATCGTGATCGACGCGCCGCGCGAGCGCGTGTTCCGGGCGCTCGTCGAGCCGGAGGCGCTCAACCGCTGGATCGCCTCGGCCGCGTCGGTGGAGCCGCGTGTCGGCGGCGCGTACACCTACGGCTGGAAGTACAAGCACGGCGGCCGCGACGTCGAGGGCGGCCCGACGAAGATCCTCGACTTCGTCGAGAACGAGCGGATCGTCACGGACTGGCCGGACTGGCGGGGCGACGAATCGCGGGGGCGCACGCGCGTGGCCTGGATCCTCGAGAGCGTGGGCGCGAAGACGCGCGTCACGCTCGTGCACAGCGGTTTCTCGCGGCTGGCCGACATCGGCGACTATCCGTTCGGCTGGGGCGGGTTCCTGGAGCAGCTCAAAGGCGAGGTGGAAGCGCACTAACATCCGGGCCGACACGAGGCCCCCGATGATCCACGCGCTGCGGCTTTCGACAGGACAAGGCGGGCGTCGTCATCGCCGCCCTCCGATGATTGGCAGCACCGTCAATGCCGGACCGTTCGTACATCTCTTGGCCGAGCCACCGACAATTTTCCCCGAACACAACGAACTTGTAAGAAAATGGGCCCGCTCACTCCAGGCACCGCGGTGGCCCCACCTGTTCCGTTTAAAGGACTTTGAAAAATGCCGTCGTTCCGCGAACGTGTTCCGGGTCTGGCGAGTCTCATGGTCACCGTTCTCGCGAGTTTCTCATTGGCAACCCCCGCCAATGGTCAGTCCTGGCCGACGATCTCGCTGTCTCCGCCCATCACCGGTTTCAATGAGCCCGTGCACATCACCAACGCCGGGGACGGCAGCGGGCGTCTCTTCGTGTCGGAAGAGCATGGCCGCATTCTGATCGTCAAGAACGGTGTCGTATCGAGTACGCCATTCATGGACCTCTCGACTCGAGTCGGGACCCACCACGTGCACGGCGTGGCGTTTCCGCCGAACTACGCCAGCAAGCAGCACTTCTACGTCAAGTACACCGATGCCGCGTGCAACATCGTGCTGTCCCGTTTCGGCCTGACCGCCAATCCCGATGTCGCGGATCTCAACAGCGAGCAAATCGTTCTGTCATTTACACACCTGCCAGGAAGCTGCGGACATTCCGGCTCACCCCCGGCGTTCAGCCCCGTCGACGGCTTTCTGTACACAGCCGTGGGCAATGGTACCGACTCCGCCAGCAACCCCATCGATACATCGCAAGACCCGGGGAGGTTTCTGGGCAAGACGTTGCGCATCGATGTCGAAACCGGCAATCCCGCGACCTATACCGTCCCCGCGACGAACCCATTCGTCAGCACGCCTGGTTATCTTCCCGAAATTTGGCAACTGGGATGGCGCAATCCCTGGCGCTTTTCCTTCGATGCGCAAACGGGAGATCTATACACGGGCGATGTCGGCGAGAGCATCTCCGAAGAGATCAACTTTCAAGCGGCGACAAGCACCGGCGGCGAGAACTATGGTTGGAGAATCATGGAAGGAGCTCATTGCTTCGGCGGCGGCACGTGCGACACCGCCGGTCTCACAATGCCGATTGTCGAGTATGACCATTCCCAAGGCTGCTCCGTGACGGGTGGCTACGTCTACCGGGGAGTCACATATCCCGGCATGCAGGGCGTTTACCTTTATGGAGACTATTGCAGCTGGTCGGATCTGGGGATTGGTTCAACCGGGTGGCGTCCCGGAGACTGCGCTTCTCCTCGACACCGCTCTGGCCATTGTGTCGTTTGGCGAAAACGAGGCCGGTGAGCTCTTCGTCGCCGATCACACTGTTGGCGGGGCCATCTATGGAATTCAAGGCACGCCGCCGGTTCCGACCGACGTCGAGATCAGCATGATCGACTCGCCCGATCCGGTCATGCAGAACGGCCAGGTGACCTACAACATCGAGGTGACGAACCTTGGCCCCGGGCCGGCGACCGGCGTGAAAGTCACCGACTCCGTACCCGCAGGGACACTCATATCGGCAACGTCGAGCGGCATGACTTGCGTCGGAACGAGGACCGTCAGCTGCACGACTCCCACGATCGCGAGTGGAGCGTCGGTCGTCATCACCCTTGTCGTCAAAGCGACGACGCTGGGCACGCTGAGCAACACGGCCACGGTGGAGAGCAACGAACCGGATACCGACGCCACGAACAACTCGACGACGCAAACCACGGACGTCCTGGAGTTCGTCAAATTCGGCGCCACGTCCTACTCGGTCAAGGAAGGCGGCACCTCGGTTGCCGTCACCGTCACGCGCACAGGCAACCGGGCCATCTCGGTCGGCTACGCGACGGGGAACAACACGGCAACGGCCGGATCCGACTACGACGCGGTCTCGGGCAGACTCGACTTTGCGGTGGGGGAGGTCTCGAAATCCTTCACCATCCCGGTTACGAACGATGTCCTCGCCGAAGGCAACGAGTCGCTCAATGTCACTCTCAGTGCTCCCATCGGCGCCCTCCTGGGAACCAACCGCAACGCCGTCGTCACCATTACCGATGACGACGTCGCCCCCAAGCTTGCGGTTGCTTTCAGTACCACCAGCTACAGCAAGAATGAGGCAACTGCCTCGGCGACCATCACCGTTGTGCGGACGGGTGATCCTTCTGGCACCGTCGGTGTCGACTGGAGCGCTGTCTCCAATACGGCGACAGCAGGTACCGATTTCACTGCACCCGGTGGAACGCTCACATTCTCCGGCGGCGTGACGAGTCGAACATTCACAGTGGCCATCACCAACGACACGGCGGCGGAAGGCAACGAGAGTGCTCTTCTGGTTCTGAGCAACCCGACGGGCGGCGCAACCCTGGAACTGACCAGGCGCGCTGCGCCTCTGACCATCGTCGACAACGACGTTTCCTCCTCGGGCTTCACATTCCAGAGCGCCGCCACCACCACTCTGGAGACCGGGGCGAAGGCAATTGTGGTTGCGCGCACGAGCAGCTCTGCGGCGCAGTCGGTCACCGTGTCGACCAGTAATGGCACGGCCGTGGCGGGAGTGGATTACACGGCGGTCACGACGACTCTGAGCTTCGCAGTCGGCGAGACGTCGAAGACCGTGAGTATCCCGATCCTGACCGACACCCAGGTCGAAGGTAACGAGACTGTGAACCTGACCCTCAGCAATCCCACCAACGGTGGCACGTTGGGGGCTGGAAGAAGGGCGCTGCTGATCATCGTCGACAACGACGGCTATGGCTCGCTCAACTTCAAGACCGTCACGTTCACGGTTGCCGAGAGCGGGCCGACAGCGACAATCACGGTGACTCGAGCGGGAAATGCCACCCATGCGGCCGGGGTCAGCTACGCCACAAGCAACAACACGGCGACCGAGGGTCTGGACTACGTGGCAACCTCGGGCACGCTCAGCTTCGCCCCCGGACAGGTGAATCGGACGTTCACCATCCCGATCATCAATGACACGGCACAGGACGGGAACCGGTCAGTGAACCTCACCCTCAGCAATCCCACTGGTGGCATTGGCTTGGGCCAGGGCAAGCGCGCGATCCTGACCATCACCGACAACGACTGACGCCATATCCGGCACGACCACCAACGACGACTGAGGTGGAAGCGCACTAGAATCCGGGAGCGACAGGAGGCTCCCGATGATCCACGCGCTGCTGCTTTCGACGCTTCTCCTCGCCCAGGCCCCGGATGCCTCGCTTCCGGCGTCCGCGGACAATGCCAAGGCGGCGCTCGAGAGCTCGCCGCGCCACGGCGAGTACATCGACGTCAAGATGCCGGGCGGCGGCGCGCCGATCCGCACGTGGATCTCCTATCCCGAGCGGAAGGACAAGGCCGGCGTCGTCATCGTCATCCAGGAAGTCTTCGGCCTGACCGACTGGCTCCGCGCCGTCGCGGACCAGCTCGCGAAGGAGGGCTTCATCGCCGTCGCGCCCGACATGGTTTCGGGCCTCGGGCCGGGCGGCGGAGGCACGGAATCCGTGTCGAGCCGCGACGACGTCGTCGCGCTCACGCGCGGGATCTCGCCCGAAGAAGCGAACAAGCGGCTCGACGCCGTCCGCGACTGGGCGATCAAGCTCCCCGCCGCGAACGGCAAGTCGGCCACGGTCGGCTTCTGCTGGGGCGGCGGCCGCAGCTTCGCCTACGCCGGCGCCCAGCCCGGCCTCGACGGCGCGGTCGTCTACTACGGCGCCTCTCCCGACGCGCCGATCCTCGGGACGATCAAGGCGCCCGGTCCAGGGCCACTACGGCGGCGACGACGCGCGGGTCAACGCGACCATCGCTCCGGCCGAAGCCGAGATGAAGAAGCTCGGGAAGACTTACGAGCCTCACATCTACGAGGGGGCGGGCCACGGCTTCCTCCGCGACCAGGAAGCGCGCGACGGCGCGAACATGAAGGCCACGCGCGAGGCGTGGCCGCTGACGGTGAAGTTTCTGAAGGAGCGGCTGAAGTAGGATGAGCTAACGCGGCGCCACCTTCGCGGTCCCGCTTCCGATCGCCTCGTCCATGAGGCGCCAGAGCTTTCCTTCCGCCTCGGCCTCGAGGACTTCCTCGCGCGCGTCGAGCGCCCGCTCGACACGTTCGAGCTCCTTCTGTTCCCGTTCGA
The DNA here is from genome assembly GCA_963749265.1 of uncultured Acidobacteriota bacterium. Classification (GTDB taxonomy): domain Bacteria; phylum Acidobacteriota; class Thermoanaerobaculia; order UBA5066; family Gp7-AA6; genus DAHUXD01. The sequence continues at coordinate 121,875 of CAVVML010000025.1, forward strand.
CATCGCGCATCCGCGAGCGGACGACGTCGCGGCGCGTCTCCAGGTTCCGGCGCGCGTTCTCGTCCACGGCGAGACCGGCTTCCTCGTCCGCGTCGAGATCCTCGAGGTCCTGCTCGATCAGCTCTTCCTCGCGGTCGATCTCGTCCTCCCGGGCATCGAGCCGGCGCTCCTTGCGGCGGAGATCCTCGAATTCGGGCTCGAGCGCCCGCACGGGGACGAACAGAGCGTTCGCTTTCGCGACTGTCGCGGCGTCCTCGACCTGGTAGGTCTTCCCGGCGCGGCGGAACCAGAGGAAGTCGCTGCGGAACCGGTTCCGCATCCGGACGAGGTCGTCGACGTCCGTGTCCCAGCCCGACGACATGAAATGGTCATCGAGGCACAGGATGTAAGCGTCCCCATCCGGCTTCCGGCCGGGCTCCGGGGCCGCCGGCAGGACGGTCGAGACCAGCAAGGCGGCGAGGATGGCGGCGGCGACGCGCATGGGACTTCCCTTCCTTCGCTTCTGGAGACGGGCGGCCGAGAAAGAGGTTTCGGAGAGGTTGAAGGTTGGAAGTTAAAGGTCGAAAGAAGCAATCCCCTGTCGACCTTCAACCTTCAACTTTCAACATTTCTCCCGTAAGCCGGACATAAACTTTGGTCCCATGATCCTGACCTGCCCCTCCTGCGGCAAGAAGAACCGCTCGCCGGCCGAACGGCTCGCCGACGAGGGCCGCTGCGGAAACTGCAAGACGCCGATCTCCCCGCCCGACCGCCCGATCGACGCCGACCCCGAGACGTTTCGGGAGGTCACCGAGAAGGCTCCGGTCCCGGTGCTCGTGGATTTCTGGGCCGAATGGTGCGGGCCCTGCAAGGTGGCCGCGCCCGAAGTCGCGAAGACCGCGGCGGCGATGGCCGGGAGCGCGGTCGTCCTCAAGGTCGACACCGAGAAACATCCCGAGCTCGCCGAGCGCTACAACGTGCGCGGCATCCCGAACTTCGCGGTGTTCCGCGGCGGCCGTCTGGTGTTTCAGCAGCCCGGCCTCGTCCCGAGCGAGACGATGAAGTCGTGGCTCGAGCGCGCTCGGGCGCAAGCCAGCTAGCGCTAGCGAGCGAGCCCGCTAGTCCGAAGCCAGCCTCGCGAGGACACGCGACAGCGGAGCTCCGTCCTCGACGCCCTCGAGCGCGGGAACTCTCTCCCGGAGCGCGGCGAGTCGTCCGGGCTCGTTCGCGAAGTCGTACGCGATGACGACACGGGCGACGGAGGCCAGAAGCCCGGCCAGCTCGGCGGCGAGGTAGAAACCCTGCTGGCTTGCGAGCTGCTCCGTCGAGCGCGCTTGCGTCGGGTCGCCGCAGAGCTTCTCCGGCGGCGTCCGATCGAAGACGACGTCGAGGAAGACGCCGTCGATCCGCCGTCCTTCGAGAACGCGGCGCGCCTCGGCTGCGTCGCCGGCGCGGACCAGCTCGAGGCCCGGCGAGCGGGAGTCCGCTCCGGCGAGGCGGCGAAACGCTTCGACGTACTCGGTGCCATCCTCGACGACGAGAATGACCTTCCCGTTCAACGCACGCTCTCGATCGCCGGCAGATCCAGGCCGATGCCCTTCGTGAAACCGCGCGCGGGCGGAGGCGTCACGTCGAACGCGGCGTCGTTCCGGCGGAGGATCTCGGCGATCACGCCCCAGCCGCGCTCCGCCGGGCGGCTTCGCAGCTCCTCGGCCGAAAGCGCCCCCGGCAGATCGTCGGCCAGAACCAGCACGAGGCGCGACTCCCCGGTCGCGCTGTCGCGACGCGGTTCGGCCGAGAGTCCGAGGCGCACGGCCCGGGGCACCCGGGAGCGTCCCGCGGCCATCGCGTTGGCGAACAGGTTCCGCCACAGCGTTTCCCAGTCCAGCGGGGCGAAGCGGACGCTCGGCAGCGGCTCGCGCGACTCGAGCGCGCCGAGAGGCTCGAGCCGCGGAACGGGCATGTCGACCTCGACCGCGACCCGCGCGAGGAGATCCTGGAGGGCTTCGATCCGGACCGGAAGAGCCGAGGCTCGATCGAGCATCCGCTCGATCCCGGCGCTCGACGCGAGGCCGAACCGCCGGGCGCCTTCCGACAGCAGGTTCGCCGCCCGCGCGGCGGCCCGCGCATCTCCATCGGAGTCCGCGACCTTCTCCAGACTCGGACGCGCGCGTGACAGGGCGTCGAGGCCCCGGCAGAGCTGCGAGAACGCGGGATCGCGCCGCTCGAGATTGAGTGTCGCGCCGTCTTCGCGGGCGATGGCCGAAAGCTCCGTGACGGCGCCCCGCGCTTCCGCGACCAGGCCCCGGGCTCCCGGCGACTCCGCCTCCGTCGTCTCCGAGCCGTAGAGCCGGGCCGCGATGAGCTTCGCCGCGTCGCGGCGAGCCTCGGGATCGTCCTCGCGCAGGCGCCGCGCGGCGTCCGGGAGCAGGAGTGCTCCGTGCTTGAGAGCCTCGTGCCGGAGCCGCCCCACGACCGGACGGATGCGGTGCACGCGCGCGGGCTGGTCGGCGAGCCACTCCTCCAGCGTCTGCCCGGATCTCCGGCGATAGAAGACGACGCCGCCTCCGAGAAGGAGCGCGAGAACGAGGCCGCCGATCGCAACGCGCAAACGCAGTCCGCGCGGCTTCGAGCCTTGCGATCGCGGCCGACGCCGTGTCCGCGTGCCGTCCGGCCGGCGCTTCGATGCGGTAGCGCCGGTAGAGCTCGAGCGCGTCCCCGGGCCGGTTCCGCTCCTCGGCGATGCGGGCGAGCTCGAAAACGGCATCCGTCGAGCCGGCCTCGGCGGCGCCGCGCCACGCGTCTTCGGCCCGGGACCGCTTCGCCGGATCTTCTTCGTAGAGCCGAGCGAGCTCTTCGCGCGGCGCGGCCCGGGAGGGATCCACGCGGATCGCGCGCAGAAGCGCGGCCTCGGCGGCGGCGAGATCGCCGCGCCGCCGGTGGATCGCGGCGGCGAGCTCGGGCGCCTGCGCGAACGTCGGATCGAGCCGCTCCGCTTCGGCGAGAAGATCCAGCGCGGCGCCGAAGGACTCGAAGTCGCCGGCTTCGGCAAGGACCTGCGCCTTGCGCCAGCGGTCGACGGCCTCGGACGCCGGCTCGTCCGCCCCGGCCTCGGCGGCGCCGGCACCTTCCGGCGCGCTTCCCACACGCGACTGAACGAGCGCGCCACCTGGCGCGACAGCGCTTCCCGCAATGAGGCCACCTGGGCGCGCTCCGAGGGCGAGGCCTTCGCGATGTACCGGTCGAGCCGCTCGAGAGCGCGCGGCGCGTCGCCGAGCTCGGCGTACCTCTCCGCCGCGAGGCGGAGGAGCCCGGGCTCGCCCGGCCGCAGGGTCGCCGCGCGGTCGGAGAGCGCGAGAGCCTCCTCTTTCGCTTTCCGATCCGGCTCCGCCCAGAGAAGGCTCGCGAGCGAGGTCAGCGTCTCGACGCGGTCGGGCTCGGCCGCCAGCGCTTCGCGCGCCGCCTTGATCGCGGCGGCCGGCTGCCCCGCCCGGGTCTCGACGGCCGAGAGCGCGAGGAGCGCTTCGGCGTAGCCCGGCGAGAGCTTCAGCGCCAGGAGGAGCTTCGTCCGCGCGTCCCCGAGCTGGCCGCGGGCGAGCGCGCGCTTCCCGTCGGCCAGAGCCAGCCGGGCCTCGGCGGGAGGGCCGGACGGCGGCGGCGCGATCGCCGCGGCGCGCGCCTCGAGCTCGAGCTCGCGAATGCGCGGCCCGATCCAGGGCGCCGGCTCGCCCTCGGCCGCCAGGGCGCGGCGCAGCGCGTCGTAACGAAGAATGGCCTCGCGCCAGCGGCGCCGCTCCTCGGCCCGGCGCGCCAGCAGATAAAGCTCGCCCGACGAAAGCGAAATCCTTGGGGTCCGCCTCGGCGGCCGCCGCGAGCAGGTCGCCGCCCTCCTCGAGATCGCCGGCGCCGAAGGCGAGATCCGCGGCCGCAAGATCGAGGGCCGCCGACCGCCGCGCGCGCCTCGCCGCGCGCAGGAGCTGCCGGGCGCGCGCGATCGCGGCTTCGGAAGCCTCCGGAGTTTCGGCGAGGGTCTCGGCGGCCCGGGCCGCGAGCGTGTCGGGGTCCCGGGCACAGTCCCCGAGCACCGGCTCCTGTGTTTGAAAGGCGAAAAGCAGAGCCGCGGCGATCAACGGTCTTCGCGGGCGGAGAGCCCGATCTTGTTGAAGCGAAGCCGGACGGCGCGGGCCTCGCGAGGCGAGCCGGTCATGGCCTCGGCCATGCGCTCGAAGTCGCCCCGGGCCTCGCGGAAGAGGGCGCGCATGGCGGCCTTCTCGAGCTCGCGCCGGAAGGCGGCGACGGTCGAGGCGCGCGGACGCTCCAAAGCGAACGGACCTGCCCCGGACTCGGCGGCGCGAGCGCCGGCGAGCAGGTCGAAGAGCAGGCGCGCGTCCAGCGGGATCCGCGCGCGGCCCGATGAGTCAATCGACGCTCCTCCACCCGCGTATACGGCTGCGGCGAGCGCATCCGCCAGGGCCATCTCGAACTGCCGGACATTGCCCGGCCAGGGGTGCTTCTCCATCGCGCCCCAGGCCTTGCGCGGCACGACGAAGGTCACGGCGGCTTCGCTCTTGCGGGCTTCGTCCTCGGAGAGCGCGAGCGCCAGGGCCTCGTCGGTGAGCGGCGGCTCGGGCCCTCCCGAAGCCCGCACGAGCGAGGCGATCGCGCGCCGGTGGCGGGTGTCGGAGAAGAACGCGCCGGCCGTCGCCCGCGCCAGCTCCGGCAGGTCCTCGCGCCGTTCGGCGAGCCTCGGCAGCTCGAGCGCGAGCGAGGGGTTCAGACGCATGAGGAGGTCGGAGCGGAAGCTCCCGTCCTTCGCGCGCCGCCCGAGATCCGCGTTCGAAGCCGCGACGAGCCGCGCGGTGTGCGGGATGTCGGCGGTCGCGCCGAGCCGGCGGATCCGGCCGTCGTTCACCGCCGTCAGCAGCATCTTCTGGGCGTCGGCGGTCAGGTTCTCGACTTCGTCGAGAAAGAGCGTGCCCTCGGCGGCCGCCTCGAAGACGCCGGGCCGGTCGGCGATCGCTCCCGTGAAGGCCCCGCGGAGCGTCCCGAAGAGGGCCGCGGGGAGGAGCCCTTCCGGCACCGTGGCGCAATCAAACGCCACGAAGGAGCCGGATCGGCTCGACAGCGCGTGGATGACGTCGCGCGCGAGGAGACTCTTGCCCGTGCCGGTGGGCCCCGTGATCAGCAGGGGCATGGGCGTCGGCGCGAGCGCGGACACCTTGCGCCGCAGCTCGCGCATCGCGGCGCTCGAGCCCCAGAAGAAACGACCGGTGCGCGGAGGCGACTCGCGCTCCTCGAGGAGCCGCCGGAGCGCGCGAACGACACCTTCGGCGGAGGCCTCGTCCTCGCCCACCGCGTACGTGAATGCGTCTGCGCGCAGCGTGAGCGCGGCTTCCTCGAAGGCGATGTCGTCGTAGGCCGTCGTGAGGAGCACCGGGAGATCGGGCCGCCGGCGCCTCAGGCGCTCCAGGATGTAGATCCCCTGGCGTTCCCGCCGCTCCCGCCGCCGGCGGCGGGCAGCATGCGTCGTCTCCGAGAGGTCTCTGATCCGGCAGGAGGTCTTCGTCGGGGATGTCGAAGCGGACGTCCAGAACGACGGCGTCCAGAGGCCGCGCGCCGTCGAGAAGCGGCTCGGCCTCCCGCCAGGTGCGGGCGTGGGGACGCGACTCGCCGCCCGACCGCACGGGGACGAGCTCCACCTCCGAAACGAGGAGCCGGCCGAGCGCCTCTGCCGTTCTCGACTGATCGTCGATGACGAGGATCCGGGGCCGGCCGCGGCGGGGCTTCATGGCCTACTTCGCCACGCTCGATCCGCCGGAGCAGGCGGCGGCATTCGCCGGCGATGGATCGCGTCAGGCGATCGAGCTCCTCGAGCTCCGCCCGCCCGAGCTCGGGGAGGCGCCCCGCGAGCCCGTCCAGCGCGCGCACCAAGTCCCCGAGCGTCCCGACCTCGGCGGCGCCGGCGAAGGCGCCGCCTTCCTCCGCGAGCCAGGTCTCGAAGATCGCCTTCGCGGGGACGACGCCTTCGGAAGTCGAGCGGGTCCCGAGCACGTCCCGGGTCAGGCGCTGGCGGAGGGCGTCGGTGTCCGGCTCCAGCTCCTCCGGCGCCGCAAAGCGAATGTAGCGCCCGAGGTCGTGCTGGAGCCGCCTCGGGCGGCCTCCCGGCGGGGGTCGTCAGCCATGGCGCGAATAATACTTCGTTTTGATTCATGAATCTCCAAATTGGAGCATTCCAGCCCTCCGGAACCCCCGTTTTTCCGGGCACGGCCCTTGAAGTCCCGAGCCTCCAGTCCGCGGCGTGCGGACGGAAAGACGAGGCACGACATGGAGCACATCGATCTCGATCTCGACTCACCCGAGCCCGAGAAGCCCGGAGGCCCGAAGCCGAAGGCGGAATGGCCCCGGGCGCTCCGCGACGCGTTCGCGCGCGTGCCGCGGATGGCGCCTCGCGTTCCCTGGAAGCCGACGTCCGCACGCCGCGCCCTCCTCTTCGTCGTGCTGCTCCTCGCGGCGATCGCCGCCTGGCGCCAGACGCAGAAGAGCTTCCAGAGCGTCGCTCCGGGCTTCGTCGGCGTCTCCGCCAACCGGTTCACCGGCACGCTCGAAGCCCTCGAGCCCGGAACGCATTTCCGCCCGCCGGTCCTCTACGAGATCCATCCGGTCCGGATCTCCGACCAGCTCCTCTCGGGAGAGGAAGGTCAGTTCCAGGTGACCACGAAGGAGGGCGTGCTCGCCCAGGTCACCGTCCAGGCGCGCTGGGCCGTGGACCGCCGGCGCCTGCTCTCGCAGTGGGCGGCCCTCCCTCCGCAGCCCGGACGGCGAGCTCGTGGCCCCGGTTCTCTTCGCGGCGTTTCGCGGCGCCGCCCCGCGCTACGAGGTGACGAAGCTGATTTCCGAGAAGCGCGAGGAGCTCGCGACGGTCGCCGCCGTCGAAGCGCGAAAGCGCCTCGCCGAGAGCGGGATCGTCCTGAAGGAGGTCCTCATCGGCGATCTCGTCCTGCCGCCCGAGTTCGAGAAGGGGCGTCTCGCCATGCTCGATGAGGTCCAGTCGACCGAGCGTCTCGACGTCACCCTCAAGAAGAAGGCCAAGGAGGTCGAGGAGACGCGACTGACCGCCGAGGCCCAGAAGGCGCGCCAGGTCCAGGAGGCCGAAGCGGCCGCCGCGCAGCGCGTCATCGCCGCGCGCGGCGAGGCCGACGCGATGCGCCACGTCCTGGACCTGAAGGAGAAGCAGATCAAGCAGAAGAAGCTGGAGGCGGAAGCCGAGCGGCAGACGATCGTCCAGCGCGCCCAGGCCACGGCCGAGGCGTCGCGGATCCAGTCGCGGGCCGACGCCGACCGGCGCAAGGAGATGGCGGACGCCGAGGCGTACGCGACGCGCGTCCAGGCCGTGGCCGACTTCGAAGGCCTCGAGCGGGAAGCCGCCCTCGTCACGGCAAATCCGCTCCTCATCCCGAAGACGTTCGCCGACCGCCTCTCCCCGAACGTCCAGGTGATCCTCACGCCCTCGATCGAGGGCGACGCCTTCACCGGAGAGGTCTACAAGCGCGTCGTCGCCGGCCAGCAGGCCGTCGCTCCCGCGCCGCCGAAGGGTGAAGCCCCACCGAACGCAACGAAGAACGCCAAAGCGTCCCGCAAGGCCGCAAACAGGAGGCAGTCATGAAAGCGATGGCCCAGGACTTCGCCCGCATCCTCGTTCCCCGCATCCTGATCGCCCTGATTCTTTCGATGGGAATCGCCGGCGCGTGCACGTACGCGGCGGCGGAGACCGGCAGCACGGCTTCCATGAGCGGCTCCGACGCGTTCACGACGCCGCGCGAGGCCCTTCTGCGCGAGAAGCCCTCGCGCGACGCGCGCGTCCTCGCGAAGCTCCCCCAGGGCTCGCGGCTGACCGTGATCGAAGCGCGCGACCGGTACCTGCGCGTCGAGCGGAAGGGACTTCCGACGGGATGGATCGCCCGCGAAGTCGCCGTGGTCTTTCCCCAGGACGTCAACGCGACCCGGGAGCTCGTGATCATCGGCCGGGCCTTCTCCGACAACGACACGCACCGGCTGCTCGCCGCGTGCCTCCTCGACCGCGCGGCTTCCAGGCTGCGCGATGCGAAGACTCCCGACCCGGAGGTCGAAGTCCTGCTCGGCGAAACGCTCGAGGAGCTCGCGTCGACGGGAGGCCCCTTCCGCACGGAGCTCGGCCTGGCCGAGAAAGTCCGACGCGACGGGCACACGCGGCGTCTACGACGGTCCGCCTTCCAGCGCGCGGCGGACCTGCTCGGCTCGGACACGAGCCCAGCGAGTCCGTAGCGCAGCGTCCGCGAGACGAGCCCAGGCAGGACTCCTCCGCGTCCAGTTCCGGGACCGGCCGTCCTCTCTCGCCGGGCTGCTCCAGGAATCCAACGCCTGGCTCGTCGCTTCTCGAGGTTGCCGAGGAGCCATCGGTCGTGCGCTCGGCGGCGGAGCATGTCGGCGAGGCCTCGCTCGGGATCGGCCGTTATCTTCTGGCGCTCGGCAAGCTCGAGGAGCTCGCGAAGCTCGAAGCGCGCCTCCGCGCGGCCAGCGTCCGCGTCCAGTCCTTCTCGCCGGACACGCCCGACGGCCGTCGCCTGGCCTCTCGCGCCGCGATCCTCTTCGCCATGCGCGGAGACGGCTCGCCCTCGTTTCCTCAGGAGGTCAGGATCGGCAGCGGCGGGCGGGAGCGTACTGTGCGCATCGACGGAAAGCTCGGCGCCCTGACGCTCACCGTCGAGACCCGCGCCGGCGCGACCCGCGAGGTCGTTGCGCGCAAGGCCGCCGTCCCGATCCTGCCGGCGCCGGGCTCGCTGCGCATCTCCCCCGACGGCCGTTCCGTTGCGTGGATCGAAGTCGCCGGTCCGTCGCAGCTCGTACCCGTCATGACCTCTCTCGAACGCGACGAACCGGCGCGCGAGGTCGCCTTCCTTTCCTCGGGGCGTCCGCTCCGCGACCGCGCGCTCGCTCACATCGTCGGCCAGCTCACCGGCTTCTCCAAGGACGGCCAGCGCCTCGGCCTCTCCATCGAGGCCTGGAACTCGACGCCCGGCCCCTCGCCTCGCTACTCGGTCGTCTCGGTCGCGACGGGCGAGCTCCTCTTCGAGACCTCGAGCGACATGAAGAGTTTCCAGCGGCTTCTGCAGTGATGCTCCGCCCCCTCTCCGCGGCTCCGGATGGGGCGGCGGGGAGGGGGCTACAATCCGCGCGCGATGTCGGCGTTCGATCCGAGGCGCCTGAAGTTCTTCCTGAAGCGGTAGCTCTCCAAGGATCCGAACGACTACAAGTCGACGTGGAACGGTCAGGCGGTCCGGGACGCCCACGACGCGATCCTGACGGGCGCCACCGACGAGAGCTTCGAGCGCCTGGGCCGCGAGGACGCCGAGCTCGTGGCGAAGTACCTCCGCGGCGGCGACGCGGTTCTCAACATCGGATGCGGCGTCGGGCGCGTGGAGAAGTACCTGGCCCCGCGCGTGCGCGAGATGTGGAGCATCGACATCAGCGGCGAGATGATCCGGCGCGCCGAGAAGCGCCTCGCCGGACTCCCCAACGTGCATCTCCGCGAGGTCGGCAACCGGGAGTTCCTGTCGAGCTTCGGCGCGGGAACGATGGACGTCGTCTTCTCCTTCCTGGTCCTCCAGCACATCGAACGGGAGGACGCCTTCCTGTATCTGCGCGACGCGCATCGGGTGCTGAAGCCCGGCGGGCGCCTCTTCACGCAGTTCCCGAACCTGCTCTCTCCGGGGTACACGCGCGCCTACGTCGAGAACGCCGAGGCTTTCCCGCGAAGCGCCGGGCCGCGTGCGCGCGTACACCGAGGCCGAAGTGAGGCACGTCCTCGCGACTGCCGGCTTCGAAGTCACGGAGCTCTGGGCCGGCGGCCACGAGCGATCCTCCCGCCGAGTTCTACGTCGCGGCCGTGCGCCGCTAGGCCGCGAAGCGCCGGCCGCGGGCCCGCCGTGCTACCCTCTTTTCCGTATCCGTAGCCGCGCCCAATCTCGGTTCCGAGACCGCCGCGCCGCCGCTCCGGCGGCCGCTTTCGCCCTCCTCCTCGCCCTCGTGGCCGCCGCCGCCGGCGCCGCCCCGGCCGAGGAGCGAGCGACGATCCTTTGGAAGGGAGAGACCCACCCGATCGGCACCCTCGGCGGACGCGAGTTCGTCGTGTCGGATGCCGCCCGGGCGCTCGGTCTCACCGTCGCCTCCGACGCGGCGACCGGCGTCCTGACGATCTCGGGCGGAGGGCATCAGATCCTGCTCGGCCCGGGGACGGCCCAGGTCCCCGTGGATCGGAGGATCGTGCCCATCTCGGGCCCCGCGCGTCTGGTCGCCGGCGCGCTCTACGCGCCGCCCGACTTCTTCGAGAAGGTCCTCTTTCCGCTCGGCGGCGCCGCCGGGACCTGGGACGCCGCGAAGAAGACCTGGACGCTGGTCCCGGCCGGGCCGCCGCCGCTTTCGATCGAGATCGCCGTCGTGCACGTCGCCCCGACGACGCAGGTCGTGTTCCGCCTTTCGGCGGCGGCGAAAACGGCGACCGCGACCTCCGAGCGGAGCTTCCAGGTCCGCTTCGCGGACACGAAGATCGATCCGCCGTTTCCCGAAAAGAAGTACGACGACCCCCTCGTCGCGTCGGTGCGCTTCTCAGGCGAGCTCGCGACGATCGACTTCCGCGAGCCCGGCCTCGCGGCGCGCGCCTATCCGCTGAGCTCTCCCGATCGCCTCGTGGTCGAGATCGGGAGGCGGGCGGCTTTGCCCGCGGCGCCCGCCGCGCCGGCGGGTCCGGCCGGTCCGGCCGCTCCCGCCGAAGCCGAGCCTTCGATGCCGGCCACCGGCGGAGCGCCTCTGACCATCGTGGTTGATCCGGGGCACGGCGGAGGCGAAACCGGCGCGATCGGCCCGGGCGGTCTCCAGGAGAAGGAGACAACGCTCGAGATCGCGAAGAGGATCGCCGCGACTCTGCCGCGCGTCCTCGCGTGCCGCACCGTGCTCACGCGCGACTCGGACATCCAGCTCCCGCTGGACGACCGCACGTCCATCGCCAACCACGAGAAGGCCGATCTCTTCCTTTCGATCCACGCCAACTCTTCGCGGTCGGCGTCGGCCCAGGGCTCCGAGACCTACTACCTCTCGCTCGAGGCCTCGGACAAGATCGCCCAGGAGGTCGCCAGCCGCGAGAACGAGGCGAACGGCGGCGGCGCCGCCGCGGCGGGCCCGGGAGCCACAGGCAACCCGGATCTCGATTTCGTCCTCTGGGACCTGGCGCAGAGCGCCCACCTCAAGGAGTCCTCCGAGATCGCCGAAGCGATCCAGGTCGAGCTCAATGCCGTTTCGAACACGGCCAGCCGCGGAATCAAGCAGGCGCCTTTCCGCGTCCTCGTCGGCGCCACGATGCCGGCGGTCCTCGTGGAGGTCGCGTTCATCTCGAACGCCGACGAGGAGAAGAAGCTGCGCACCCCCGAATTCCAGCAGGCAGTCGCCGATGCCGTCGCGCGGGCGGTCGCGCGCTTCTACGCCCGGCGGCTGCCGGCCGCGGTCCGCCCCACGCCGAGCCCCCGACCGGCGCCATGAGCCGGCGCGCCGCCGCGATCCTTCTCGCGGTGCTGGCGGCCGCGGTCGCGGCCCTCATCCTCGCCAACCGCGGCGACCTCGCACGCCTCTCCAAGCGCGTCCCGCGACCGTTTCTGCGCATCACGCCGGCGCCCCCGCCCATCGTCACGGCGCCGCCGGGCGCCACGCCGGTGCCGGTTCCCGAGACGGTGCGCGTCACCCTCTACTTCCCCGATCAGAACGGATTGCTCCTGCACCCGGAGGAACGCGACGTCCCGAAGCCGACCGGAGGCGCCGCCTATCTGCAGGCGCTCTTCGCCGAGCTCCAGCGGGGGCCGACGGGAGAGGGCCTCATCGCCGTCATCCCTCCGAAGATGCAGCTCCGCAACGCGTTTCTGCTGCCCGAAGGCGAGGTCGTTCTGGATCTGGCCCTGGATTCCGCCCTGACGTTCGGCTCCGACGAGGAGCTGAGCATCGTCGGCTCCCTCGTGAACACGACACTGCACAACGTGGCGGAGACGTCCCGTGTGAGAATCCTGGTCAACGGCGAGCCCGCCGAAACGCTCGGAGGCCACGTGGATCTGACCCGGCCGCTTCTCTTTCTGCGAAACATCGTCGCGACGCCCGACGTCGAGCCGGAGATCACGCCGCCCGGCGCGACCGACACCTCGGGGGCGAACGAGACTGCGACGCCGAAGCCATGAGGCCATGACCCAGACGCCGCGTCCCGACGGGCGCGCTCCCGACGAGCTCCGCCCGATCACGATCCAGACGGGCGTCGCGCGCCACGCCGAAGGCTCGGCCCTGATCGCGTTGGGCGACACGCACGTCCTCTGCACCGCTTCGGTCGAGGACCGGGTTCCACCGTTTCTCAAGGGCAGCGGGAGCGGATGGGTCACCGCCGAATACGGGATGCTCCCGCGGGCCACGCACACGCGCTCCTCGCGGGAGGCGGCGCAGGGGCGCCAGGGCGGGCGGACGCACGAGATCCAGCGTCTCATCGGCCGCTCGCTCCGAAGCGTGACCGAGCTTCGCGGGATGGGCGAGCGGACGGTCACGCTGGACTGCGACGTCCTCCAGGCCGACGGCGGCACGCGTTGCGCGGCGATCACGGGCGCGTGCGTCGCTCTCGCGATGGCCTTCGCGAAGCTCGTCCGCGAACAGAAGGTCCCCCGCTGGCCCCTTCGCGAGACGGTCGCCGCGATCTCGGTCGGCATCTGCGCAGGGCAGGCCGTCCTGGACCTCGGCTACGCCGAGGACGCGGAGGCGGACGTCGACTGCAACGTCGTCGGCACGGCCTCGGGAGCGTTCGTCGAGATCCAGGGCACGGCCGAGCGGCGCCCGTTCTCGGATTCGCAGCTCGGCGAGCTCCTCCGCCTCGCGAAGGCCGGCCTCGCGTCGTTGCGGGACGCCCAGGACGCGGCGCTCGAAGCGCACCTCTCCGGAATCGACCTGCGCTGACTCTCAGCCGCCCGAAACGGGGCGGGATCCCGTGTGGTGGGGACTCTCGGCGTAGTGACGCCGCAGCGCATCGCCGCCGAAGTCGTTGTCGAGATCGCGGTACACGCTGTGGACGTGGTCGGCGTCGCTCTGCGTGACGTCGTACTCGAGAACGAACGTCGGCCCCTGGACCCGGTAGTAGAAGACTCCGCCCGGCCGGCTCTCGCCGGCCCAGGCGAAGCGGATCGCATCCGCGCCGGCCTTCTCGATCTTCTCGGTCTGGGTGCGCGCGAGATCCTCCCGCAGATTGCCGGTGTAGACGGCGATGAGCTCCATGAGGAGCTTCCGCTGCGCATCCGTCATCTGCGACGCCGGCAGGCCCTCGGGGTCGGGCACGGACTTGCGGCTCGGCCTCAGGATGATGTCGCCCGGAGCCGAGGAGGCGACGATCGCGACCTTCCTCTGCGCTGCGTCGAGGCTGTCGAAGAGCCGCCGCGCTCCGTCTTCCTGGTCTCCGAGCACGCGCAGGCCCGCGTGCGGGCCCGAGAGCACCTTCGAAGGCTCGGCGCCAAAGAAGGCCGGCGTCGTCGAGACCAGCCGGCCGGTCGCGGAGGAGAAGTGGAGCGAGAGGTGATGCCCCTCGAAGCGGAACGCCCACGGCTTGTCGCTCGAAGGCTCGCCGAAGAGAGTCAGATAGTAGAGGTCCGGGTCGCGCCCGATTCCGAACGTCGACATCTCGCGCAGCACGCCTTCGAGCACGATCACTCCCTCGGTCCGCTTCATCCCCTGCGCCGAGAGCGCGGAGCGCAGCAGCGCGAAGACGGCGGCGCGCTCGGAAGGCTCGAGGTCTTTGAGCGCGACGCCCGGCCGGCGTCCCGGAAAGTAGCTCCAGCTGAGCCGCTCCTCCCCTGCAAAAGGCTGGACCAGGGCGGTCCGCTGCGCCGGACGGATCGCCGCGACGAGATCGCGCGCGGCGCGAGTGGTGTCGGTTCCGGGCGACGCGAGCGCGCCGGTGAGCAACGCGATGGCCGCGGCAGCCGCGATGGCGAGCCGGGCGAGCCTCATGCGCCCGCCAGCCTCGTCACGATCGTCTTCTGGTTGATGAGCGTGCGGTGCACCGGGCACCTCTCGGCGATCTCGACCAGGCGCGCCCTCTGCTCGGCCGAGAGGTCCCCCGAAAGCTCGATCTCGCGCTCGATGTGGTCGATGCGCGCGTCGCTCTTCGTCTCGCAGTCTTCGCAGTCCTTCGCGTAGGTCTTCTGCTGCGACAGGCGCACCGTGACGCCCTTCAGCGGCCAGCCCTTCCGATTCGCGTACATCCGAATCGTCATCGACGTGCAGGCGCCCAGAGCCGCGAGCAGCAGCGCGTACGGGTCGGGACCGCTGTCGGTCCCGCCGGAGGCGACGGGCTCGTCGGCGCGCAGCTCGTGGCGCCCGGCGCGGATCTCCTGCGCGTAGCCCGTCCCGATCTCGCGAATGACGACTTCGTGTGGCATCGGGCTCATGGGCGGCCTCCGACCCGCGAAAGCGGTAGTCAGACGCATTCTAGAATCGGCCCGAGCGAGGAGGATCGTCATGACGCTCAAAGTTGGATTCGTCGGGCTGGGGACCATGGGTGTCGGCATGGCGAAAAACCTCGCTAAGGCCGGTTTCCCGCTGACCGTCGCAACCCGGACCCAGGGCAAGGCCGAGAAGTTCGCGCGGGAGCTCGGGGGCGGCGTGCGTGCGGCCAGGTCCGCCGAGGAGGCCGCTCGCGGATCGGACGTCGTGGTCTCGTGCCTGCCCGACGCACCCGACGTCGAAGAGGTCCATCTCGGCGAGCACGGGACCGTGCGGGGAGCGGCGCCGGGAACCATCGTCGTCGACTGCTCGACGATCGCGGCGGGGGCGGCGCGCTCGATCGGCGAGCGGCTCGGGAAGGCGGGCCTCGCGTTCCTGGACGCCCCGGTCTCGGGAGGCCAGAAGGGCGCGGCCGAGGGCACGTTGACCTTCTTCGTGGGCGGCGATGCGCTGGCTCTCGAGAAAGCCAGCCTGATCCTCGCGGCGATGGGAAAGCGGATCACGCATCTCGGACCGTCCGGCGCGGGCCAGCTCGGCAAGGCCACGAACCAGATCGTCGTCGCCGGAACCCTGGTCGCCGTCTCCGAGGCCATGGTGTTCGCCGCCAAGTCCGGCCTTCCCCTGCCGACGCTGCATGAGGCGCTCATGGGAGGCGCGGCGAGCTCCTGGATGCTCGACGTGCTCGGTCAGAAGATGATCGCCCGCGACTTCAAGCCCGCGTTCGCGGTGAAGCACCAGCAGAAGGATCTCGCGATCGTCCTGGCGACGGCGCGCGCGAGCGGCGTGCCTCTGCCTGGAGTGGCGCTCGCGCACCAGTTGCTCTCTTCGCTCGAGGCGCAGGGGCGCGGCGAAGACGGAACGCAGGCTCTGCTCACGGTGTACGAGGAGCTCGCCGCGGCCGCTCCGAAAAGATGAGGCCATGAAGCCGCGCGCGCTTCTCCTCGACCTCGAGGGCACGGTCTTCCAGTCCGGCGCCCTGATCCCCGGAGCCGCGGAGGCCCTCGCCGAAGCGACGCGGCGCGGCGTCGCCTGGCGATTCGTCACGAACGCCACGAGCCGGCCGCGTTCCGTGATCCTGCGCGAGCTCTCGGCAATGGGACTCGACATCGAGCCGGACCGCCTCTTCACGGCGCCGCGCGCGGCGCAAGGCCTCATCGCCGCCCGCGGCTGGACGCGCTGTCACTTCCTCCTGCGGCCGGCGCTCCTCGAGGACTTCGACGGCCTCGAGGCGGTCGAGGAGGGCGCCGAGGCGGTCGTCCTCGGCGATCTCGGATCCGGCATGACGTACGAGCGCCTCAACCGCGCGTTCCGGATGCTCCTCGACGGCGCCGAGCTCGTCACGCTGGCCCGCAACCGCTACTGGCAGGCGAACGACGGGTTGATGCTGGACACGGGGCCGTTCTGCGCGGCGCTCGAGCACGCCTCCGGGAAGAAAGCGATTCTCGCGGGCAAGCCCTCGCCCGCGTTCTTCCAGGCCGCCCTGGCCTCGACGGGCGCGGCGCCCTCCGAGACCGCGGTCGTGGGCGACGATCTCGAGTCCGACGTGGGCGGGGCACAGCGCGCCGGGATGCGCGGCGTCCTCGTCCGGACCGGGAAGCATCGACCAGATGACCTCCGGCAGTCGCCGGTGCGGCCGGACGCCGTGCTGGCCTCGATCGCCGAACTTCCGACGCTCCTCGACTGATGTAGTCTGACCGCGATGGCCGAGAAGCCGCGCGACGAGCACGAATCCCGGGTCCACGAGTCCTTCGACTCGCTGTACGAGAAGGACCCGGTGCGCGGGCGCATCGACGACGCCGGCCGCGACGCCCTCGAGAAGCTCCGCGCGGCGGCCGCGGCGCGCAACGGAGCAGCCCTCCGGTCGGGCCTCAAAGAGCTGCGCGACCAGCACGGCTGGCTCTACCGGGAGCTCGCCGCGCATCCGCGGCTCGCCAATCTTCTCGACGAGCTGGCTCTGCTCGGTCTTTAGCCCGGACCCTCGCGGTCACCGCTGCGTATAGCTCCAGCATGCCGTCTCGAAAGAAGTGGACGGAGCTCCTTCGGGGCACCTTCTCCGCCGTCGGGCGCGAGGACCTGACCGGCCTCTACTCGCAGGAGTGGCGGCGCGCCCAGGAGGCCCTGATCGAAGAGGCGGGCGAGCCGGTCCGGACGGGCGGCGGCAAGATCCGGCGGTTCTTCCGGACGACCAACGTGTCCTCTACGGTCTCGCCCGCCGCCTCGCGCCCGCGCGCCGGGTCGTGTTCCTCGTGGTCCTGCTGTGCCTCTTCCTGTCGATGTGCGGTCCGGAGTTCCACTGGACCGACGAACAAGGTCGAGGGTGGCGTCACGAAGGAGAGGTCGTACCGACGTCGATTTCGACGGCACGTTCCTGATGGCGTCGACCGTGCTCCTCGGGCTCCTGCTCGGCATGGAGCTCGTCGACAAGATCAACTTTCGCGACGAGCTCGAGCTCGCGCGCGACCTGCAAAGCAGCCTCATCCCGAAGGAGCTCCCGAAGACCGCCGCCTACACGGTCGGAGCGCGCAACGAGATCGCGAACACGGTCGGCGGCGACATCTACGACTTCGTGCCGCTCCCGGACGGGCGGCTGGCGGTCCTCTTCGGCGACGCTTCGGGCCACGGGATGGCGGCGGGTCTCGTGATGGCCGTCGCGCACGCGGCGTTTCGGACCCAGCTCGACGTGGACCCTTCGCCGCCGGCGATGCTGGCGACCTTGAATCGGATCCTCTGCCGCACCGGCGGTCCGAGGGCGTTCTTCTCGTGCGTCTATTTCCTGCTCTCCGACGACGGCTCCTTCGCCGGATCCGTGGCGGGGCATCCGCAGCCGCTGCTTCTGAGCGCCGACGGCGCCGTCCGCGAGCGGATCGGCAAGGGCGCCTACCCCCTCGGAATCCGGCCGAACCTGACCTGGAAGGTCGAGACGGGCCGGATCGAGCCGGGCGGAGCGCTCGTCCTCCACTCGGACGGCCTCTCCGAAGGGCGCAGCCCCGCGGGAGAGGAGTTCGGCGACGCGCGCATCGAGGCCCTCCTCCGCCAGTTCGCGCCCTACGATCCCCAGGCCGAAGCCGACGCCATCTTCGGGAGCCTCAGAACCTTCCGCGCCCGCGTGCTCCCCGACGACGACGTCTCGGTCGCGGTCATCCGGCGGATCTGAGCCTCCGGGGTCGCCTCCCGGGACCGGCACTGCTCCCTTTTGAACCTGCGTGGCAGGGACTCACGTATATGGAATTGCCCGCCGTCAGGGCGGGTTGAGCATGTTGCCGGAACTTCGCAAACAACTGACCGGCAACGAGAAAGGTACCCGCCATGGCGGAAGTCAACGCGAGCATCAACCAGAAGCCTCTACCGGTCGTTCCGATGCGGAACGCCGTTCTTTTCCCCGGCGTGACCTTCCCGATCTCAGCCGGACGGGCCGGCACCCTCCGAGCGATCGAGGCGGCCCTGGCCTCCGACGACCACAAGGTCTTCGCCGTGGCGCAGCGCAGCGAGTCGGAGAACGTGTCGGCATCGGAGCTCTACACGATCGGAACGATCGCGACGATCGGCTCGGTCCAGCGAGGTCTCGGCGGAATCCGCCTGGTGCTCGAAGGCAAGGCGCGCGCGATCGCCCTGCGCTTCGCTCCCAACCGCCAGGGTTACCTCGAGGCGACCGTCCAGGAAGCTCACGAGATGCTGCCCCTCGATTCGCGGGATGCCGCGTTCGCGGGTCTGCACCGCGAAGCCCGGGCGCGGGCCGCGGAGCTCGGCAAGCGTCTCGGACTGCCCGACGAGGCCGTCGAGCAGATCCTGTCCGAGGTCGATGAGCCCGGCCGCCTCGCGGATCTCGTGGCCGGTTACCTCGACGTGCCCGTGTCCTCGAAACAGGTCCTCCTCGAAACGCTCTCGGTCGAAGACCGGCTGCGGCGCGTCCTCGTCCACATGCAGCGCCAGATCGACGTGCTGTCGGCGCAGGAAGACATCCAGTCCAAGGTCAAGGAAGAGATCGGCAGCCGGCAGCGCGAGATGTATCTGCGCGAGCAGCTCAAGGCGATCCAGAGGGAGCTCGGCGAGACCGACGGGGCCGGCGACGAGGGGCTCAAGGAGCTGCGGGCGAAGCTGGACGCGCTCGACATGCCGGAGGACGCGCGCAAGGAAGTGGACCGCGAGTGGCAGCGGCTGACGCGCATCGGCCGCGAGTCGATGGAGTCGCAGGTCATCCGCACGTACCTCGAGACGATCGCGGAGCTTCCGTGGAACGAGCGGAGCGCCGAGAAGCTCGACGTGCCCGAGGCGGCACGCGTGCTCGAGGAGGATCACTACGGCCTGAAGGACGTCAAGGATCGGATCCTGGAGTTCCTGGCTGTCCGCCAGCTCGGCGAGGAGCGCGAGAAGAACACGCCTCCGCCTCTGCCGACCGCCGAGCCGAAGGAGACAAAAGCGAGCGAGGAAACGAAACGCTCCGGCAAGGGGCGGATCCTCCTGTTCGCCGGACCTCCCGGAGTCGGCAAGACGTCGATCGCGAAGTCGATCGCCCGCGCGATGGGGCGCAAGTACGTCCGCATCTCTCTCGGAGGCGCGCGCGACGAGGCCGACATCCGCGGCCATCGCCGGACCTACATCGGCGCGATGCCGGGACGGATCCTGCAGGGCATGAAGCAGGCCGGCACCAAGAACCCGGTCTTCCTCCTCGACGAGGTCGACAAGCTCGGGATCTCCTATCAGGGAGACCCGGCGTCGGCGCTGCTCGAGGTGCTCGACCCGGCGCAGAACGATTCCTTCACGGACCACTACCTGGGCGTGCCGTTCGACCTCTCGGAAGTGCTCTTCATCGCGACGGCCAACTTCGTCCAGAGCATCCCGGGGCCGCTCCTCGACCGCATGGAGGTCGTGACCTTCGCCGGGTACACCGAGGAGGAGAAGCTCCAGATCGCCCGGACGTACCTCCTTCCCCGGCAGATCGAGGAGAACGGCCTCCAGGCCGAACAGCTCCAGGTCATCGACCCCGCGATTCGCGAAGTGATCGCGAGCTACACGCGGGAGTCGGGCGTGCGCCAGCTCGAGCGGGAGCTCGGCAAGCTCGCGCGCAAGGTGGCCCGCCGCATCGCGGCGCGCGAGATCGAGAAGCAGGTGATCGGTCCCGAGGACGTCCGGCCGCTGCTCGGCCGGCCCCACGTTCACCCCGAGAAGATGGCCCGCGAGGACCAGGTGGGCGTCGCGACCGGCATGTACTACACGCCGGCGGGCGGCGACATCATGTTCGTCGAGGCCTCGCTGATGCGGGGCAAGGGCGAGCTCATCCTGACCGGCCAGCTCGGCGACGTCATGAAGGAGTCGGCGCGGGCCGCGTGGACGTTCGCGCGGTCGCACGCTCCGCTGCTCGGGATCCACGAGAGAGAGTTCGAGCGGGACATCCACATCCACGTGCCGGCGGGGGCGATCCCGAAGGACGGGCCGTCGGCCGGCATCGCGATGGCTTCGGCCGTCGCCTCGGCGCTCTCGGGCCGCGCCGTCCGCAACGACGTCGCGATGACCGGCGAGATCACGCTCTCCGGGCGCGTCCTGCCGATCGGCGGGCTCAAGGAGAAGATCCTCGGCGCCGTGCGGGCGGGCATCACCCGGATCGTGATTCCGAGCGACAACGCGCCGGATCTCGAGGACCTGTCCCAGGAAGTGCGGGACGAGATCGAGGTCCTGCCGGTGGCGACCCTGGCCGAGGCTCTCGCCGTGACGCTGCGTGACGCCGCGCTCGAGAACGGGCGTTTGACCTACGGCGGGGCGACGGCGCGGGACACCGGCTCCGCCCGGGACACCGGCGAAAGCACCCCCCAGTAAATCCGTCCGAGGAAACCGGGAGCGAGTGCAAACTTGCTCCCGGTCCGTCCGTATACTATGTTTGACATAGTATATGAGACACAGCGAACACGACGCCCCCGAAGCCAAAGCACCGAAAGTTCCCGAGGATCGGAAAGTCGCCCGCGCCGAACGGGAGCTGATGCGCGGGGCCGGGCCCGCCGCGGTCCTGGCTCTTCTCGCGCGACGCGGCGAGATGTACGGGTACGAGCTCGTCGCCGCCCTCTCGGCCGGCTCGAGCGGCGCCCTGGACATGGGCCAGGCGACGCTCTACCCGCTGCTCTACAACCTCGAAGCGAAAGGGCTCCTCAAGGCGACCTGGCGTGAGACGCCGGCCGGCCGGCGCCGAAAGTACTACGCGCTGACCGCCAAAGGGCGGCGGCGCCTCGACGTGCATCGCCGTGCAATGGCGCGCCGTCACGCAGGCGCTCACGCGCCTCGGCGTGCTGGAGCGGCCAGGCCGGTGAGACCGCGGGAGGACGCCGAACCGCCGCTCTGCCCGCGAGGGCGACCCGGCGGATCGCCGCGAGCCTGGATGCGGCGCGCCTGCGCCACGGCGAGCGCGACGAGGTCGCGGCGGAGCTCGCCGCGCACATCGAAGACGGGCTGGAGAGCGGACGGGATCTCGACGCGCTCCTCGAGGATTTCGGCCAGCCGTTGGAGGCCGGAGCGCTCATCGGCCGCTCCGTCCGGCGCCGCCGGCGGACCCGGTCTCCGGTGATGCGTGCAGCCCGGCTCTTCACGCTCGCGATCGCCGTGGTCTATGCCGGTCTCTTTGCGCGGCTGCACGCGCGCCCGCCGGAGCGGGAATGGGAATCGCCCGCCGCCGCCGCGGCGGCATGGAGGGCGAGCGCACGACAGCGAGCGCGCCGCCTTCGAGACCGTCCTGGCGTCGATGTACACCGAGGGCGAGGACGGCCGTCTCACGGCGGCGGGTCTCCGCGCTTTCCAGGCATGGAAGGGGAAGACCGTCCCGAGTCTCTGGTCGGTCGCGCTCGAGCCGGCATACTTTCCGAATCCCGCGCGCCGCGGCGAGGCCCGGCGCGAGTTCGAGCGCTTCCTTCGTCTCGCGGAGGATCCCGGGCCGGCGTTCGAAGCCGAGCGCGAGGCGCTCCTCGGCGACCGCGGCCGCGCGCTCCGGTTCGTCGCGCTCCAGATCCCGCTCGAACGACTGACCGCCGCCCGTGCGGCAATCCATAGCCGGAGGAACCCATGAACGCTCTCGCCGGCCTCGCGTTCGCTCTCGTCGCCGCGGCCTCCGCCCCGGAGCCCGATCCCACCCGCGCGGTCGTGATGACCGTGCCCGGCATGGACCGAGTCCGGGTGCGCCGCGACGTCGTGTACGAGAAGGTGGGCGGCACGGAGCTTCTGGCCGACGTCTATCTGCCGCCGGAGGACGGGAAAGGGACCCGCCCGCCGGTCGTCGTGTTCCAGGCGGGCGGCGCCGAGAACACCAAGGACTGGGCGGCGTACACGTCTCTCTCGCGACTCTTCGCCGCTTCCGGATTCGCGGCCGTGGCCTTCAATCACCGGCTGCGCTACCCGAAGCGCCAGTACGCGGAAGGCGCCGAGGACCTGCGGGCGCTGCTCGAGCTCCTGAAGCGCGACGGAAGCGCGCTCGGCCTCGACGGCTCGCGCGTCGGTGTCGCGACCTTCTCGGGCGGCGGCCCGATGCTCGCGCCGCTCCTGCGGAAACCGAATCCGGCCGTGCGGGCCCTCGCCGGCTTCTACTCCTTCCTGGATACGGAGCACGTCAACCTCAGCGAGGCCGAAATCACGAGCGAGACCGCCCGCGCGTATTCGCCGCTCGCGGCGATCGAAACACCGGCGGCCGGCAGCATCCCGCCGCTTTTCATCGCCCGCGCGGGGAAGGACGCGATCCCGGGAGTCAACGCCTCCATCGACCGGTTCGTCGCGAAGGCGCTCGAGCGGAACCTCACGCTGACCGTCGTCAATCACCCCGCCGGATCGCACGGATTCGAGCACAAGGAGGACGACGCGCGCACGCGCGAGATCCTGGAGATGGCGCTGGCGTTCTTCCGCGCGCACCTCGCGCCGCCGACCTAGCGCGGGGGAAGCGCGGCGGGCGGCGGTCGAAACGGGAAACTAGGACCCGCTTCGGGCGAACTGCACGCTGGAGTCGTTGGTCGTGTTGTCGACCGTCGCGCCGTAGACGATCGCGTTGCCTCCGAGGAGGCCGACGCGGATCACGCCGCCGGGCGGCAGCGACAGGCCGAGGAACTGGCTCGCCTCCGACTGGAGGAAGGAGTTCGACGACATCGACAGCGACTTCTGGCTGATGAAGGCCCCCGACGCGTCCCGCACCGTGAACTGGATCGTCGCGCTGGTGCCGAGCGTCCGCATGCCGATGTTGTAGCGGTAAGCGTCGGTGTCGGCCGGGAGGATCAGGTGCCCGGAGGTCCCCGCGCTGAGCACGCGGCCAGCCGTGCCGCTGTCGTTGGGGCTGACCGCCTCCTGCGTGAACCCCTGGGTGCCGCTCGCCCCGGCGTCGTCGTAGACCCGCGCGACCACGACGGGCGAGTTCGACGGCGAAGGCAGCATGATGTCGAGCGTCCCGAGTCCCGAAATCCCCATCGCCGCGACGATGTCCTCGAAGGACTCGGTCTCGAGGGGCTCGATGGCGACGTCCATGCTGGGGTCCGTCACGGAGCCCTGCGAGCCGACCGGATGAAAGACGAGGCGCGCCGTCAACCGGAAGCCGAGAGGATTGAAGAGCTGGATCGCGGTCTTGAAGAAGGAGCCGCCGGCGCCGGGAGCCGAGGCGACCGCCGGGATCACGCGGGAGAGCGTGAGTCCGCTCGCGTTCGTGGCTTCGTCCGCGGCATCCACGGGTTGTGCCTGTAATGCGACAGCCAGGACGAGCGCGAGAGACACCAGGACCCATACCCGACGATTCATGGAACCCTCCTCGGCGCTGCTTGAGCTTTGAGTTGTTGAGAGCGCTCAGGTTACAAGCGCTCCGGCCCCCGGCCGCGTGCGCCCCGTCACGCCCAAAGTGATTCAGAACTCCGGGCCGCTCGCCGACGTAGGAATCCCCGTGGGTAACTCCCGAATCCGAGGAGGACTTGTGAAGCTTTCGCACCCGATTCCGGCGGCCACTGTCAGGATCGTCGCGATCGTCGCCGCGCTGGCCCTGGACGGCGCGGCCGCCCCGGCGCAGACGGCGCCGGCCCCCGTCGCGATCCACGGCCTCAACCCCGCCGATCTGGATCGTTCGGTCTCGGCCTGCACGAACCTCTATGCCTTCGGCAACGGCGGCTGGCTCAAGGCGAATCCCCTGCCCGCCGACCAGTCCTACTGGGGCTCCGTCTCGATCCTCTTCGAGGAGAACCGCGACAAGCTCCGCGGCGTGCTCGAGAAGGCCGCCGCGAACAAGTCTGCCGCCGCCGGCAGCGATGAACGGAAGATCGGCGACTTCTGGGCGAGCTGCATGGACGAGGCGGCCATCGAAGCTGCCGGGGCCAAACCGATCCAGGCGGAGCTCGACCGCATCACAAAGATTGCGACACCCGCCGATCTGCAGGGGGAGATCACGCGCCTGCAGATGCTGGGCGCCAACGCGGTCTTCGGCTTCACGGCGGAGCAGGACCGCAAGACGTCGACCGAGGTCATCGCCATCGCGTCGCAGGGCGGGCTCGGCCTTCCCGACGGCGAGTACTACACGAAGACCGATGAAGAGTCGAAGAAGCTCCGCGAGCAGTACGAGGCGCACGTTGCGCGGATGCTCCAGCTCCTCGGCGACGATGCCACGAAGGCCGCGGCGGACGCGAAGACCATCATGGCTTTCGAGACGCGGCTCGCCGGGGCGTCGATGACCCCGGTCGAGCGCCGCGATCCCGAGAAGACTTACAACCGCATGGACGCCGCGAAGCTCGCATCGCTCACGCCGAACTGGTCGTGGTCGGCGTACTTCCAGGCCGTCGGAGTTCGCCC
Organism: uncultured Acidobacteriota bacterium; assembly: GCA_963749265.1. Taxonomy (GTDB): domain Bacteria; phylum Acidobacteriota; class Thermoanaerobaculia; order UBA5066; family Gp7-AA6; genus DAHUXD01. The sequence continues at coordinate 146,184 of CAVVML010000025.1, forward strand.
CGCGGCCGTCAACGTCGCGCAGCCGAAGTTCTTCGAGGCCGTCAGCCGGGAAATCCAGGCGACTCCCCTCGCGAGCTGGAAGACCTACCTGCGCTGGAAGCTCCTGAACGACGCCGCGCCGAGACTCTCGAAGGCCTTCGTCGACGCGGACTTCGACTTCTACGGAAAGGTGCTGCAGGGCACGCCGGAGAACGAGGCCCGGTGGAAGCGCTGTGTCGTCGCGGCGGACGGCGAGCTGGGGCAGGCTCTCGGAAAGTCCTAGGTGAAGGAGTACTTCCCGCCGGAGGCCAAGGCCGCCGCCGACCGGATGGTGAAGAACCTCGTGGCCGCGCTCCGCGACGACCTCAAGACCCTTCCGTGGATGAGCGAGGCCACGCGGCAGAAGGCGGTCGAGAAGCTCGCGGCGTTCCGCCCCAAGATCGGCTATCCCGACGTCTGGCGCGACTACTCGAGCCTGACGATCGACCGCGGCCCCTTCGTCCTCAACGTCCAGCGCGCCGAAGAGTTCGAGTTCCGCCGCCAGCTCAAGAAGGTCGGCCGGCCCGTCGATCGCGAGGACTGGCAGATGACGCCGCCCGAGGTCAACGCCTACTACGACGCGCAGCTCAACGAGATCGTCTTCCCGGCCGGAATCCTCCAGCCGCCCTTCTTCGATCCGAAGGCGGACGACGCCGTCAACTACGGCGCCATGGGCGGGGTCATCGGCCACGAGCTGACGCATGGATTCGACGACGAGGGCCGGAAGTTCGACGCCCGCGGCAACATGAGCGACTGGTGGACCGCCGAGGACGCCCGGAACTACGAAGCGCGGGCGAAGTGCGTGGAGAGCCAGTTCGCCGCGTACACGTTCGACGGCCAGAACGTCAACGGCAAGCTCGTCCTGGGCGAATCCATCGCGGATCTCGGCGGCCTGTCGATCGCGCATCGCGCCTACCGGGGCACGCTCGCGGGCAAGCCCGAGCCGGCGCCCATCGACGGCCTGTCGGCGGATCAGCGCTTCTTCCTCTCGTGGGCGCGCGTCTGGTCGGCGAACATGCGGCCGGAGTTCGCCAAGCTCCTGATGAACACGAACCCGCACCCCTGCCCGAGTTCCGCGCCAACGGGGCTCCGTCGAACATCCCTGTCGTTCGCCGCCGCCTTCTCGTGCAAGGCGGGCGACCCGATGGTGCGCGCGGACGTGTGTCAGATCTGGTGAATGCAGCGCAAGCGACGCGTCAGCCGTCCCGAGGCCGCAGGCCGAGGATTCCGACTCGCTCGCGGCCGTTCCCAAGTCCCGGATCGTTCTGCCGACCTCCGGTCGGCGTCGCCTACGGCGGGGGTCTGCCTTCGGGGGTCGGCTCGCTTCGCTCAGGATGACGGCGTAAGGGTCCGGCGGGGTATCGTGCCCGCCATGGGCTTCCCCACAGTCCACGAAGACGAGCTCGACGGCGAAGGCCTCGAGCTTCCGACCCGTTTCCGGCAGGGCGAGCCCGGCGCCCGACCGGGGATCGACCTCGCCGAGCTCGAGGGGATGCCGATTCCCGAGGTGCGGGTGCCCATCACCTGCATCGACTACTCGGACGATCGGGTCGAAACGCGGCACATCACGGACAAGGACTTCGAGGAGTTCATCAAGAGTCGCCGTGAACCGTGGGTCAAGGTGCGCTGGATCAACGTCGACGGACTGAACGATCCCGCGGCGATCCGCGCGCTGGCGATCAAGTACGGCTTCCATCCGCTCGCGATCGAAGACCTGATGTCGACCGGCCAGCGGCCGAAGCTCGAAGGCTATACCGCGGAAGGCGGACGCCCCCCGTACCTCTTCCTCATCGTGAGGATGATCCAGCTCGTCGATAAGAAGCTCGAGAGCCGAGCAGATCAGCATGTTCGTGGGCAAGCAGATCGTCGTCACGATCCAGGAGCGCCCGGCGACATCTGGGATCCGATCCGCGCGCGGATCGAGAAGCCCGGCTCACGCCTGCGCGAGCACGACGCGAGCTACCTCGCCTACACGTTGCTCGACGCCATCGTCGACCACTGCTTCCCGGTCCTCGAGCACTACGGCGACCATCTCGAGGAGCTCGAAGACCTCGTCCTCGACCGGCCCGACCGCCACACGATCGCCGACATCCACGAGGTCAAGCGGCACCTCCTCCTCCTGCGCCGGGCCGTGTGGCCGATGCGCGAGGTCGTCAACGCCATGCAGCGCGAGCCGCACGAGTGCATGAGCGACACGACGCGCACCTACCTGCGCGACGTCTACGACCACATCATCCAGATCATGGACATCATCGAGACGTACCGCGAGGTCGGCACGAGCCTCACCGAGACCTACATGACCTCGATGTCCAACCGGCTCTCCGAAGTGATGAAGGTCCTCACGATCATCGGCACGATCTTCATCCCGCTGACGTTCCTCGCCGGGGTGTACGGCATGAACATGCCGATCCCCGAGAACCACTACGCGATCTCCTACCCGATCTTCTGGGGCGTGTGCATCGCCTGGCCGGCGGGATGCTCATGTGGTTCCGCAAGCGGGGCTGGCTGTAGTCCACGTCGCGCTCGGCACGTGCTCGTGCTCGCTGGAAGACCCGGGAACGCCGCGAACGAGAACGGGCGACGACGGAGGCCCGGCGAGCGCCGAGCGTGAGGACATAGGGTCGGCGGCGCGAGAGCAGGACGAACACGGCGAACGCCGCCCAGCCCAGGGAGAGCATGAAGATCGGAGCTTCTCCGGACGCGTGCGGCATCGGGTCGAACGACATGCCGTACTCGGGCCGCATGGCGCGCGCGTGCCCGGCCTCACGCTCGAGAATCGGACGGTATTCGAAGACGGTCTGCTCGGCGGGTTGCGCAGAGCAACCGCAGGGCCTGGTCGAGACGGCGGTGAGCGAAGGAGCCGAGCAGGGTTCCATGACGGCCTCCTGTGAAAGGAGACCCCGCGGCGTCGCGGCGGTTCCCGGCCGTAAGATGCACGGATCCAGGGGGTGGTTCTTGCGCGTCTTGCGCTGAATCGGGCACTGCTCTGGCTCGCGCTGTGTGCGCCTCTCTTCGGGGCCGAGCGGGCTCCGGCAAGTGGACGCCGCTCGAGTCCCTCAAATACCGCCAGGTCACGGACGTCCAGATTTCTCCCGACGGCCGGAAGGCGGCGTACGTCGTTCGCGAGTCGATCCTCGAGCCCGACACCAGCGAGAATCGGACGCAGATCTGGCTGTCGACGATCGGCGCGCCGGGCGAGGTCCCGCGCTCGTGGCCGGCGACGTCCGCTCCGAGCTCGGCTTCGCGGCCGCGCTGGTCGCCGGACGGCGAGTGGCTGGCCTTCATCGGCAAACGCGGCGGGAAGACGGCGAACGTCTGGCGGCTTCCCGAGGAGTGGAGGCGAAGCCGAGCGCGTGTCCGAGTCGGCGGCGGACGTTTCCGAAGCCATCTGGTCGCCCGACGGGGAGTGGATCGCGTACGTCGCGCCGGACGGCCCTCCCGCCGATCGCGAGCGCCGCGAACGGGAACGGGACGATGCGCGCGTCGTCGACGAAGACGACCGGCCGGGGCGACTGTGGCTCGTGCGCGTGAAGCCGGACGCGGAGGGCCGACTGACGGGACGCAAGCTCCTCGCCACGGGGTTCTCGGTGGGTGGCGCCGCCGATCCCACGGCGCCCGATTCGATCGCCTTTTCGCCCGACGGGCGCACGATCGCGTTCTCCCACACCCCGCGCCCCGTCATCAACGACTGGCCGAGCTCCGACATCTCGCTCGTGGACGTGGCCACGGGCGCCGTCCGGCCGTTCGCCGCGACGGGCGCCGCGGAGACCTCGCCGCTCTTCTCGCCCGACGGCCGCTTTCTCGCCTACGTCGTCACCGACGAGCCGCCGCATGGGCTCACAGGGAGAACATCCGGCTGGCGCCGCTGGAGATCGGAGGGCCCGGCGCGCACGCTGCCCCCTCCTTCGACGAGTCGCCGGAGCTCGCGGGCTTCTCGGCCGATGGAGCCACGCTCTACTTCACCGAGTCGAAGGGCGTCTCGGACCTCCTCTACGCCCAGAACGTCGCGACGGCGATCGATCCGCGCCCTGACCGACGAGGGCAAAGTCGTGAGCGGCGCGAACGTCAACGCGCGCGGCACCTGGATCGGCTTCGTGCGGCAGACGGCGACCGATCCGAGCGAGGCGTGGGCGAGCGCGCTCTCAAAGTTCGCTCCGATCCGCATCTCTGAGGTGAACGCCAACCTGCCGAAGCATCCCCTTCCCGAAACGCGCGTGATCACCTGGAGCGGGGATCGCGGCGAGAAGATCGAGGGACTCCTGACGCTGCCCGTCGGATATGCACCCGGCAAGCGCTACCCGCTCCTCCTCGTCATCCACGGCGGTCCCGCCGGCGTCTTCAAGCTGACCCACGTCGTGACGCCCGGCGCGTACACGACCGCGGTCTTCGCGTCCGCGGGCTTCGCGGTTCTGCGTCCCAACCCGCGCGGATCTTCGGGTTACGGCACGGCCTTTCGCCGGGCGAACGAGAAGGACTGGGGCGGAGGCGACTATCGGGACCTGATGGCGGGCGTCGATGCGGTCATCGCGATGGGCATCGCCGATCCGGACCGACTCGGCGTCATGGGCTGGAGCTATGGCGGGTTCATGACCTCCTGGATCATCACGCAGACCAATCGCTTCAAGGCGGCCTCGATCGGCGCGCCGGTGACCGACCTCGTGTCCTTCACCGGGACGTCGGACATCCCGGCGTTTCTTCCGAGCTACTTCGGGGGCGAGTTCTGGGAGGAGCAACTCCTCGAGATCTACCGGGAGCGTTCGCCCATGACTCACGTGGGTCGGGCGAGGACTCCGGCGCTCATCCAGCAGGGCGAGAGCGATCTGCGGGTGCCGATCTCCCAGGGGTACGAGCTGTACAACGCCTTGAAACGACAAGGGATCCCGACCAGGATGGTGACCTATCCGCGCCAGCCGCACGGCATCCGCGAGCCGCGTCTCCTCCGCGACGTCGCCGAGCGCAACCTGGCCTGGATGGAGCAATGGCTCGGGACGCCTTGAGGGCTCGAGGGCCCGAACAAGACACAGCCCCGTGACATAATCCCCGGTTCTCCGGGCGGGGGCCCGCATCCAAAAAACGAAGGATCACTCATGAAACGCATTGGCATTCTGTTTGGCCAGGAACGCTCCTTTCCCCTGGCGCTCGTCGAGCGGATCAACCGCGAGGGCCGGGTCGCCGTCGCCGAGCCCGTCGTCGTGGGCGGGATCGGGCTGGACAGCCCGCGCCGCTACGACCTGATCCTCGACCGCATCAGCCAGGACATCCCCTTCTACCGGGCGATCCTGAAGAAGGCCGTGGTCGACGGAACGATCGTGGTCAACAACCCCTTCTGGTGGTCGGCCGACGACAAGTTCTTCAACAACGTGGTGGCCCAGCAGGTCGGCGTCGCCGTCCCGAAGACCGTCATCCTGCCGTCGAACCAGCATCCGCCCGGACACGACGTCGGAGTCGATGTCGAACCTCGTCTTCCCGCTCGAGTGGGACGAGATGTTCCAGTACATCGGCTTCCCGGCGTTCTTCAAGCCGTACTCCGGCGGCGGCTGGAAGAGCGTCTACCGCGTGACCAACCCCGACGAGTTCTTCGCGGCGTACCAGGACTCCGGCCAGCACGTGATGACGCTCCAGGAGGAGATCGTCTTCGACCAGTACTTCCGGTGCTACGCGATCGGCCGCAAGTACGTCCACATCATGCAGTACGACCCGCGGCGGCCCCATCACGAGCGCTACGTCCGCGACGGCGCGCCGATCGAGCCGGCGATGGAGGAGCGCGTCCGCACCGACTGCCTCAAGCTCATGGACGCGCTGGGCTACGACTTCTGCACGCTCGAGTTCGCGGTGCGGGACGGGATTCCCTACGCGATCGACTTCCTCAATCCCGCGCCCGACGCGGCCGTCGAGTCCGTCGGCGAGGACAACTTCCAGTGGGTCGTCGAGACCTCGGCGAAGTGGCTCCTCGAGCGGGTCGAGCAGCCGGCGGAGCCGATCGCCGACTACCGCTGGCAGACGTTCCTGGCCGGCGGCGAATCGCTCGCGCCGGCGAAGAAGACGAACGGCCACAGCCGCGCGAAGAAGCCGGCCACGCCGCGTGCACCGTCGGCCGGCCCGGCGAGCCGTCCGCGTCGCGACGCCTGACCGTTTCCATGGAACGCCCGGCCTTCACCCTCGGCGTCGAGGAGGAGTTCCAGATCCTCGATCCCGAGACGCGGGAGCTGCGCTCCCACGTCCAGGAGATCCTGGACGAGGGCAAGATTCTCCTGAAGGAGCGGGTCAAGCCCGAGATGCACCAGTCGGTCATCGAGATCGGCACCGGCATCTGCAAGAACATCGCCGAGGTCCGCCAGGACGTCGGCGAGATGCGGACCGAGATCATCCGGCTCGCGCGCAAGAACGGGATGCGCGTCGCTTCGGCGGGCACGCACCCGTTCTCCAACTGGGCCGACCAGAAGATCTTCCCCGATCCCCGTTACGACTCGGTCGTCCAGGAGATGCAGCTTCTGGCGCGGGCGAACCTCATCTTCGGCCTGCACGTCCACGTCGGCATCAAGGACCGCTCGCTCGCCTTCCAGATCATGAACGAGGCGCTGTACTTCCTGCCGCACATGCTGGCGCTGTCGACGAACTCCCCGTTCTGGCTCGGCCGCAACACGGGGTTGAAGAGCTTCCGGACGAAGGTCTTCGACCGTTTCCCGCGCACGAGCATCCCCGAATACTTCGACACGCCCGCCGAGTTCGACGAATTCGTCCGCATCCTCGTCAAGACCAACTCCATCGACAACGGCAAGAAGATCTGGTGGGACGTTCGTCCGCACCCGTTCTTCGAGACGATCGAGTTCCGCGTCTGCGACGTGCCCATGCGTCTCGACGAGACGCTCACCCTCGCGGCGCTGTTTCAGGCGATCTGCGTCAAGCTCTACAAGCTTCGCCTGCAGAACCTGGGCTTCCGCCGGTACCGCCGCGCGTTGATCCTCGAGAACAAGTGGCGCGCGAGCCGCTAGGGGATCGAGGGCAAGCTGATCGATTTCGGCAAAGAGATCGAAGTGCCCTTCGGCGAGCTCGTCGCGGAGATGCTCGAGTTCGTCGACGACGTCGTGGACGAACTCGGCTCTCGCCACGAGGTCTTCGACGGGGTAAACTGGATCCTAGAGAACGGAACGGGAGCCGACCGGCAGCTTCGCGTGTACGACGCGACCGGCGGAGACCTCAAGAAAGTCGTCGATTACATTTGCGAGGAAACGAGCTACGGGTTGCCCGTCGAGGCCCCGATCCAGTCCGCCGTCCGCTGACGGCTGGCACGATCCTCGCTCCAGGAGCACAATTCCGCGATGTCGACTGAGACCGGTACGCTGACGGCCTACGCCGAAGACCTGATCCCCGGGGCGCGCAACGCCATCCGGACGTGCCTGCGGGTGCAGCCCGCGGAGCGCGTCGCCATCGTCACGGACCGCGAGACCGAGGAGATCGCCGCCAGCCTGGCCGACCAGGTCCGCGAGGTGGGCGCGCCCTGCGACACCTTCATCATGGAGGACTACGGCCCGCGCCCGATGCTGGAGCTGCCCGCGCCGATCCGCGCCGCGCTCGAGCGCGCCGACGTCTCGATCTACGCCGGCCAGCCCAAGGAGGGCGAGCTCGCCTTCCGCCGGGCGCTGACGCAGATCATCGACCGCCGCCAGATCCGCCACGCGCACATGGTGTCGATCTCGCACCGGATCATGACCGAGGCGATGCGCGCCAACTTCGACGAGGTCGACGCGATCTCCACCCGCGTCCTCGAGCGGGCGAAGAAGGCGAAGCGGATCACGGCGACCTCGCCCGGAGGCTCGAAGCTCGAGGCGACCTTCGATCCGACCATCAAGTGGCTGAAGACCTCCGGGATCATCTCGACCTCGAAGTGGGGCAACCTCCCGGGCGGCGAGGTGCTGACCGCGCCCGCGCGCGTCGACGGCGTCTACGTGGCCGACGGCGTCGTCGGCGACTACCTGTGCGCGCGTTACGGCGACCTCCAGAACAACCCGCTCTCCGTCACGATCGAGAACAGCCGCATCGTCGACATCGCGTGCCAGCGCGCCGACCTCGTCGCCGACTTCCGCGCTTACACCTCGACCGACGAGAACTCCGACCGCGTCGGCGAGTTCGCGATCGGCACGAACATCGCCCTCAGCGACGTCATCGGCAACATCCTCCAGGACGAAAAGCTGCCGACGCTCCACATCGCGTTCGGCCACCCCTATGCCGAGCACACCGGAGCGAAGTGGCGCAGCACCACGCACATCGACATCGTCGGCCGGCGACTTCGACATCTGGTTCGACGGCGACCAGATCATGAAGGACGGCAAGTTCCTGATCTGACCGCGTAGCGACGCCGCGCCCGCGCCGCGGCGTAGCGGTCATCCCGAGAGCGCGGCAGCGCCGAGGGATCCCAGACTTACCCGCGTCGCAGTCATCCCGAGGCGCTTCGCGCGGTTTCCCTAGCTCCCGTCGTTCCGTTCGCGTCGTCGCCGAGGACGCCGCGCGGAACACCATCGTCTCGGGACCGATCCGGACTTCGTCACCGTCCGCGAGCGCGGCCTTCTTCGCGAGCCGCTTTCCGCCGAGAAACGTGCCGTTCTTGCTGTCGAGATCTTCGAGCACCGCCTTCCCGCCGGCGACCACGATCCGCGCGTGGCGGCGGGACACGGAAGGATGATCGATCCAGAGCGCGCCATCGGGGTCCCGGCCGATGACGTTCTCGCCTTCGAGAAGCTGGACCTCGCGCGTCTCCAGCACGAGCCGGAAGCGCGGCGTCGGGCGCGGGGACGATTCGCCCTCCGCGGGCCGAACGGGCCGATCCGCCGCGGGCGTCACGAGCGGCTTCCCACCGGTAGCCTTCGCGCCGGATGGTCTGGATGAAGGCCTCGCCGCCGTCGCCGAAGGCCTTGCGCAGCTCGGCCACCTGAAACCGGAGCGCATCGTCGGTGACAGCGACGTCCGGCCAGACTTTCTCGACGATTTCCTCGCGCGTCAGCAGGCGCCCCGGATTGTGCAGAAAGAGGAGAAGGAGCTCGCGGCTCTTGTGCGTCAGAGGGATATCCGCTCCGTCTTTCCATAACGCGCGGCGGACGGAATCGTAGAGGAACGGCCCGAATCGATACGCCATCGCTTCGAGATCTCACGAACATCTTATGTCTGCCTCCGGACCCGGGCGGCCTCCACGCGCGAGCGATTGTCCCGCAACCAGCCCAAAGCCAGCATTTTTCAAGGGCTGTCCCAACGACTCGGCGGGCTCCGAAACCGTAGCGTGCTTTCGAGAACAGGAGGTCGTCATGAACAAGCGCCTTGGAAGCCTGATCGCGGCTCTGGTCCTGGCAGCGGTAGCGAACGCCGGCCTGGCGGCCGGCCCGACACCCCAGCCCCAGCCCCAGCCCCAACCCAAGCCCAACCCGGTCCGCTGTGCTCCCTGGCGACGGTGCGCGCCAGCTATCTGCCCCGTCTGGAAGCAGTGCGCACCGGCGCCTCTGCCGTGCGGTGGACCAGGCCAGTCGCCCTGCTGGCGAGGAGGCAAGTCGTAGGGCCCCCGAATCCGCTCGCGAGCGCAGCCTTTCAGGATGCGCGTTTACGGCCGCCGGGTTCCGTTTCCCGGCGGCCGATTTTTTCTTCGAACCGAAAACTCCGTCTTCCTGGTCGTCGATGGCCTGAAGTCGCCGCGGCCTCGAAAGTCTCACGAACATCTCATGTCCGCCTCCGGACCCGAGGGGTCTCGCCGCGCGAAAGTGCGTGGCGACAAGGAGGTCGTCATGAACAAGCGCCTTGGAGCTCTGATCGCGATTCTGGTGCTCTCCGCCGCGGCGGAATCCGCCCAGGCGGCCCAGCAGCCGCCGACACCGCAGCCTGGCCCCTGCTTCAACCGGAAGGTGGCGTGCCGGCCTGTGCCGGCCCCGTGCAGCCCCACCTCGCCGAGCTGCCGGCCGGGCGGCGGGAAGGGAACGACCTCACGCTAGCGGCGCCGCCTGCTCAAGACGCCGCGCTTCACGGCCGCCGGGTTCCGTTTCCCGGCGGCCGATTTTTTTCGCCGTTGGATAGACTCCCGACGATGCATCGAGGCCCGGCGAGGATTCCCAGCGTGATCCCCGAGCTCCGTCGCGCCTACAACGCGGGATTCTCGGAAGATCGTTACCGCTCCTACGCCAAGCGTCTCTCGGAGCGGGGCGGGATGGAGATCCCCTTCCGTCTCGCCGAGACGCCGGTGTTTCTGCCGCCGGCGCTGCGCGACGAGATGGTGGAGGCCTCGCTCGAGATCTTCCGCCAGCTCTCCACCCCTGCGGCCCTGCAGCGATCGCTCGCCGCGGTGCCGCAGCGCTTCGACGTGCCGGGCTGCGACGATCTGCCCGTCTTCGCCGTCACGGATTTCGCGGTCGCGCAGGAGGCCGGCCGGCTCGTTCCGAAGCTCATCGAGCTCCAGGCGTTTCCCACGCTCTACGCGTTCCAGGTCGCCCAGAGCGAGGAGCTCTCGTACGTCTGTCCGGACGGCCACCGGCTCGACTGGTACCTCTCGGGTCTCGACACCCCCGCCTACAAGCGCGTCGTCGGCGAGGCGATCCTCTCGGGCCTCGCTCCCGACGAGGTCATCCTTCTCGATCTGGATCCGCCGCATCAGAAGACGGCGATCGACTTCGCGTTCACCGAGAAGTTCTGGGGAGTCCGGGCGCTCGACCCGTCGCAGATCGAGAAGCGAGGACGCGAGCTCTGGTACGAGCGGGACGGGAAAGCAGACGCGGATCCGGCGGATCTACAACCGGCTCATCTTCGACGAGCTCGAGGCCAAGGGCGCGAAACTGCCCTTCGATCTGACCTCGCGGCTCGACGTCTCCTGGGCGGGGCACCCGAACTGGTACTTCCGCTGGTCAAAGCACTGCCTGCCGGAAATCTCGCATCCCACCGTTCCGGAATCGCGGCTCCTCTCCGACTTCGCCGCGCCGCCGAACGACCTCGAGAACTGGGTGCTCAAGCCTCTCTTCTCCTTCGCGGGCTCCGGCGTCAAGGTGGAAGTCACGCCGCCAGGATCTCGACGCGGCCACTCCCGGACGGAGCGCGCTCACTGACGCTCCTCATGCGCAAGATCGAGTACGCGCCCGCGGTCGCGACTGCCGACGGCAATTTCTCCAAGGTCGAGGTCCGCGTGATGTTCGTCTGGCGGAACGGCAAGCCCCTTTCCCGTCACGACGCTCGCTCGCCTCTCGCAGGGCAAGATGATGGGCGTCAACTACAACAAGGACAAGACCTGGGTCGGGTCTTCCGGAAACCTCTGGCCCGCGTAAGCGCGGCTGGAAAGGAGAGCAGCGATGCGCGTCATTCGGGCCGTCGTCTGTCTGTCGGTGTGGGGAGTCGCGACAATCGCCTTCGGCGCGGAGAACACGTTCGGGACGACCGCCACGTCCTACATGTCGGTCGGCCCCGACGAGTTTCGCGGGACGACCTCGAGCGTCTCCCCTTGGGTGCTCGAATACAAGCTGTACGTCAGCAGCGGCAACTGGTATTCCTTCATCCACCTTCCGGCCGGCGCCGTCCTGACCTCCGTCGAGTGGGACTACTGCGACGCCGACGGCGGCAACCGCCCCGATTTCGGGGTCCTCCGGCTCGACCGCACCGGCAATGAAACCGGGTTCGCCGTCCTTTTCGGCGAGCCGTTGCCGGCCGGCTGCCGGACGGTCACGCAGGACCTTACCGCAGACAACTTCACCATCCTCAACCGCGACTACCGTTTTTTTCTCTACTTCACCCCGAGCGAGGCGGTCGAGTTCGCCGGCGCGGTGGTCGGCTACAAGCTCCAGGTCAGCCCGGCGCCGCCGACGGCGACCTTCGGAGATGTCCCGATGAGCGACTTCGGATTCCAGTACATCGAGGCGCTCGTGGCGGCGGGGATCACGGGCGGATGCGGCGGCGGGGGCTTCTGTCCGGACAGCCCGGTCACGCGGCGGCAGATGGCGATCTTCATGGCGAAGGCGCTGGGTCTTCAGTGGCCCTGAGCAGCCGGCCCCTCCACCTCTACGGCACGTAGCTGCGGATCTGCGTCTTCCACCACGGCCAGTCGTGGCCGTACGGGGCGTTCCAGACGGAGCCGCGATGGCGGATTCCCTTCGCGTCGAGGAGGCCGAGCATCGTCGTCGTTCCCGACGAGGATGTTGTCGGTCTCGCCGGTGACGATCGCGATGTCCATGGATGAGAGGCGTTCGACCCATTCGCGCGTTCATGTTCGGAACGTTCGCCGTCGGGCAGTGGAAGTAGCAGAGCTCGTCCCAGTAACCGTCGAGAAAGTTGTGGATGTCGTACTTCCCGGAGAAGCCGACGACCTTGTCGATCACGTCGGGATGGCGGAATCCGAAGTTCGCCGCGTGGTACGCGCCGAACGAGCAGCCCAGGGTCGCCAGACGCCCGGCCCAGTGCGCCTTGCTGCGGGCAAAGGGAACCACCTCCGTCAGGAGGTAGCGGTCGTACTGGTCGTGACGGCGAATGCGCTCCGCCGGATGCTTCTGCGTCGCGTAGAAGCTCTCGGCGTCGACGCTGTCGACGCAAAAGACCTGGATGACTCCGCGCTCGATCAGATCCGAGACCGCTCCGACGAGTCCGAAGTCTTCGTTCTGGTAGAAGCGCCCTTGCGAGGTCGGGAACCAGATCATGGGCTGCCCGCCGTGCCCGAACCAGAGCAGCTCCATCCTGCGGCCGAGGGTCGGCGAATCCCAGGCGGTGTATTCGCGGTGCATCGAAGCGGGCCTTCCTTTCCGGAGCGTTTCGCGGGGATATTGCCATACCCGATCGCCGCCGGGTCCCGAGCATTACCCGCCGGGACAGGCTGGCGGGTCCGATGGGCTCTGCGGGAATTCGGGCGACCGGATTGCCATCTGGCCGGTGGCGCGGTACAGTCTCCGCAATGACGGGAGACTCGGAGCTCGACGACCCGCTATCCTCCGACTCTCTCGATCCCGCCGACTGGGAAGAGTTTCGCTCGCTCGCCCACACCGCCCTCGACGAAGCCATCGCCTACATCCGGTCCGTTCGGGATCGGCCGGTCTGGCGACCGGTGCCCGAATCCGTCCGGGCGAAGCTGGAAGAGCCGTTTCCCGTCCTTCCGCAGGGGCTTACGGCGGTGTACGACGATTTTCGAGAGCTCGTCCTCCCGTTTCCCGTCGGCAACATTCACCCGCGGTTCTTCGGACTGGGTCCACGGAGTCGGGCTCACCTCCGGCATCGTCGCAGAGCTCACCGCCGCGGCCATGAACGCCAACTGCGGAGGCCGCGCGCACGTCGGGCTCTACGTCGAGCGGGCCGTGATCGCATGGTGCCGGTCGATCTTCGGTTTCCCCGAGGGAGCCACCGGAGTCCTTCTGACCGGCACTTCGATGGCGAATCTCACGGGGCTCTGCGTGGCGCGCAACTCCCGGAGCGGAGACATCCGGGGCAAAGGACTGCACGGCCGGCCGGGAGCTCTCGTGGCCTACGCGTCGGCGGAGGCCCACCATTCGGTCGCGCGAGCCGCCGAGATCCTGGGATTGGGAAGCGAGGGACTTCGCCGGATTCCGGTCACCGAAGACTTCCGCATCGATCTCGACGCGCTGCGGGCGGCGATCGCCGACGACCGGAAGGCCGGGCTCGAGCCCTTCTGCGTGATCGGAACGGCCGGCACTGTGAACACGGGAGCGATCGACGATCTGGAGTCGATTTCCGCGATCTGCCGCGACGAAAAGCTCTGGTTCCACGTCGACGGCGCCTTCGGCGCGCTGGCCGTGTTGAGCGAGAGCCTCCGACCGAAGGTCGCCGGCCTGGAGCAGGCGGACTCGATCGCCTTCGACTTTCACAAGTGGATGCATGTCCAGTACGACGCCGGCGGCCTGCTCGTCCGCGACGGCGAGGCGCATCGGTCGGCCTTCTCCATGCGGCCCGTGTATCTGCGCTCTTCGGACCGCGGTCTCGCCGGCGGCGGAGAGTGGCCGTCCGATCTCGGACCAGAGCTGTCGCGCGGTTTCCGGGCGTTGAAGATCTGGATGGCGCTGAAGGAGCACGGCGCAGCCGCGTTCGCGCGAGCGATCGAGAGGAACTGCCGCCAGGCCGGTGACCTCGCCGGCCTCGTCCGGCGGCTTCCCGGCGCCGAGCTTCTGCACACGCCCTCGCTCAACATCGTCTGCTTCCGCTTCCGTCCCCCGGGTTGGGACGAGCCCGCCGTGGACTCACTGAACGAGGACGTGGTGGTCGCGCTGCAGGAATCCGGAGTCGCCGTCCCGTCGGCCACGCGAATCCGAGGTCAACTGGCGATTCGGGTCAACCTCACGAATCACCGGACTCGCCGGGAAGACCTCGACCTCTTCGTCCGCGCTGCGGCGGAAGAAGCCGCCCGCCGCATCGCGGCTCGCTAGCCGAGCGTCAGGGTCTCGGCGCCGCTTCCCGGGGTCGCGATTCGATCGTGGTCGGCCGCGGCGGTGGCGATTGGCTCGGAGTTGCACCACGCCATGCCGACGCCGGCCGCGAGAAGAGGCACCAGGGCGCTGATGATTCGTCCCACGGTCCAGTGGATCAGCCAGCCGGGTCCGAACGGGCAGAGCACGGGAAGTGCAAGGTAGGTCACGAGCGAAGCCGCCACCAGGATGAGTATCGGATTCGCGCGAGGCCGCCGCCCGCCCGAGCCCAGCAGCGCGATGACGGCGAAGATGCCCGGCCAGATGGGCCGCACGAGCTGAATCCATTCCTCGCGGAGAGTCTCCATGAGGCGCGCACCGAGGCCGGGGCGCCACAGGAGCCCGGGGTCGAGGCCGCGGATCGGTGATTTCCCAGAGCAAGTCGGTGGAGCAGGACGGAGCCCAGGCCCGGCAATCAGAACGGCCGCGGCACCGATCCACAGCCGTCGCTCTCGTCGCCGGGCTGCCCGGAACACGAGAAGCGCCCCGGCGACCGCGACCAGAAACACACCTTCGTTCTTCGTGGCGGCGGCCAGGAGCGACGCCAGAAAGAGCCGGCGGACGGAGCCCGGATCCGTGTCGTCGAGAACGTCCCAGAGCGCCGTACCCAGGAGGAGAAAAGCGAATGCCGCCGGAACCTCTGCCATGCCGGTCAGCCAGGCCGAATACAGCACGCCGAAGTTCGCGACGAATGCCGCGGCCGCGAGCGCGACGACGAGACCGATCGCCACGCCTCCGCAGCCATCCGACCAGGACCAGCAGCGTGCCGACCTGAAAGAACGGAAAGAGCAGGGCCATCGGCGTGGTCGTCCCATCGATCCGAGAAGAAACGCGATTCCCGCGTAGACCAGCGGAAGCCCGATCGGATAGCCGGGGTGGGAGAACTCGAACTCCGGCCATCGAAACAACCACTGCGGGATCCCCGCGTCGCCGAAGATGGCCTTGCCTTTCAGTCCCCAGATGGCGAGGAAGTCGTTCGACCACATCGGTTCCGCGAGGCTCCGCACCAGATAGATCGAGACCCGGCCAGCGTGAGCGCGAGAAGAAGCACGGGGACGGGCGAGCGCCAGGCATCCCCGGTCGGGCATCCGATCGACCTTCGGCAATCGGAAACGGCGAGCCGCAACGACCCCGCCGATGGCCATCGCGAGGAAGGCGATCCAACCTGGACGAAGCCGCACCGCGAACGAGACGACGGCCTCGACAGCCAGAAGCAGCGAGGCGACCGCAATGCTCCAGCCCCATCTCTCGAGCCGCCAGCCGTGGCCGCCGGGAAGCAGGACGGAGACGACGGCCCGGCCGACGACCAACGCGAGGAGCAGGATTCCACCGACCTGAAGCACGGACCACGGAAGGCTGTCGGAGCTCATGGCGGCACGAACCAGCGCGCCATCCTCAAACTGCCGCAGGACTCGCCCGACGGGAGGCGCGGCCGGGCCGTATGTCAACACGAGCCAGCCGGGAGGAACGCGCTTGGGAGCGAGGAGGACGGGGGTCGGCGCGAAATGATAGATGGCGAGGTACAACCCGCCCCACTCGGGAATGCCGGGCGCGTAGAGAGCGAGCCCGGGGGTATCGGGGGGCAGGGCATCTCGCGCCGACATTCAGGAAGGCGGCGAACCGTCGGTCGTAAGCGGCCGCGGTTCCTTCGAGGCGACGGTCCCACGAGTCCTTGCGCCAGGATCGGCGAAGAACGCCCAGCCGGCCTCGAAAGTCGGGGAACGGATTGCCGCCCGTCAAAAAGACGAACGCCGTGACGAATGCGATGGTCGCTGCGATCCGGCGGAGCCACGGCCAATGTCTCCGGAATGCCGCATCCGCCATGGACGAGCAAGCTTACGCCAGCGGACGCCGCCCTCGCGATCCGTCGGATTGGGATAGCCTCGCCGTCGTGGCCCGGCCGAAATCACAGGCCCCGTCCCCCACGACACCATGAATCGCTCATCGGTCGCAGGCGCGGACCTCCCGAGCGCGGAGGATCGCGCTCGGTCTGGCCGAGCGTGCGCCTGGGTTCTTGCCTGCTTCGCCTTCGTCTGCGTGTATTTCGTCGGGCTGTACCCGGGTTTGCGGCGGACTCCAATCAGCGCAGCCATTTCCAGTTGCTGCGCGCCCTCGGGGAACGCGGCACGGCCGAAATCGAGCCGGAGCTGCGCGACCTCGGCTCGCACACCGACGTTGCGGTCCACGAGGGCCATCGGTTTTCGAACAAGGCGCCCGGTTTGGCGGTCGCGGCACTTCCGGGATACACGGTCATCCGCCGGTTCCTGCCGGCCCCTTCTTCGTTGCAGGACTGGCTGGTGTTCTACGGATCGCGAGTCCTGTCGGTGACGCTCGTGGTCGTCCTGGCGGTGGCCGTGTTCGTCCGGCGCGTTCTGCGACGGATTCCCGCGTCGCCCTTTCTGTCGTTCTGGCTTTTTGCCCTGCTCTTCGCCACCCCGTTCCAGGTCTACGCCCGGTCGTTCTTTTCCCACGCCTTCGTTGCGGCCCTCCTGTTCCTCAGCTTCACGCTCGCGACGCACGACCGCGGATGGATGTCGGCGGTGGCCGCTGGATTCCTGGCCGCGGCGGCCGTGGCGACGGAATACCCCGTCGCCCTCATTGCTCTTTGCCTGTGGATCGCCGTCGCCCTGCGGGGACCTGCGACCCGCATGGTCGCGTTCGTGGCCGGGGCCGCGGTTCCCGCCCTGGCGCTCGCCTGGTACCACGCCCACTATTTCGGGGGAGTTTTCCGCTCCCCACCCGCCGCGAGCGAGAACTACTCGTCGCTCGCCGGCCGCGGCATCGTGGGAATCTCGTGGCCTTCCCTCCGGGCCGCCGCGGGGCTGTTTCTGGATCCCGCGCACGGACTGCTCTACTTCTCTCCGTTCATGATCCTGTGGCCGATCGTGGCCGTCGTCGCTCTCCGAAGCCTGAGAGGGGATCCGTCCTTGCTCGTGCCGGCGCTCGGCCCGCTCCTGCTCCTGCTCGCGATCTCCGGGTATGCGCCACCGCACTGGCGGGGCGGCTGGTGTCTCGGGCCGCGATACCTGATCGGAGGATTCCTGCTCGTGTTCTGGCTGTTCGCGGTACGCAGCCCGAATGGAGGGCAGGGCCGCTGGAAGGTCGCGCTCGTCGCCGGTGTCGTCTACGGGGCGTGCCTGCTGGCCATTTCGGGATCCACTTCCTGGATGATCCCCTATGGAGCGTGGAACCCGGCGCGAACCGTGTCCCTCTACTATCTGCGGCGCGGGATTGTGGAATTCAACCTCGGGGTCGCGGCGGGTCTGCCGCCCCTGGTTTCGCTCGTCCCTCCGCTTCTTGCCTGCGCTGTCGCTTTCCTGGCCGCCGTGTGGGGAGCAAAGATTTCGCGTGTCACGCTGCTGGCGGGAACCCTCGCCGGCCTCGTGGCGGCCACCGCCGTCGTGTCGATCCGCCCGTCCCCACAGGCCGTGGAGAACAGTCAGCGCACGTTCCTCGACGACGTCTTTCTTCCCACGATGCGCTCCGGGTGGCGGTAGTGGCGAGATCGTAGAATCGGCCGAGTGCTCCCGCTCGTCGCCGCCTCGGTCGCCGTGTACGGAGCGACCGCGAGTCCTCGCCTTCCTCGCCGCGCATCGGTGGGTTTCGCCTCTGAAGGCTCGCGTGGCTCTGGTGATCGCGGTCATTCCGCTTCTCTTCACGGGCCGAGCGCTCCTGACGGCGAGCGTCTACGGGCCCGTGGACATTCTTGTATCCGACCGAGCCATTCGCGTCCCTCCGCTCCGAGCACGGCATCGGCTATCCCTGGACGCCGCTCCTTCACGACGTCGCGACCCAGATGTTCCCCTGGCAGAAGGCCGTTCGCTCTGCCGTCGCGGACGGGGGAATTCCCCTCTGGAATCCCTACATCCTCGCGGGCGAGCCGCTCCTCGCCGTGCAACAACCCGCCGCGCTCCACCCCGGCACGTGGTTGGGACTTCTTCTCCCTCTGCCCCAGGCGTGGACCTTCCAGATGACCCTGCGCCTCTTCGTCGCGCTGCTCGGGGCCTATCTCTTTCCTTCGGGACCTCGGGTGCGGCGAAGCGCCCGCTCTTCTGGGCGCGGTCGGCTGGGGGTTCTCCGACTTTCTCGTCTTCTGGCTCGGGTTTCCTGTGGGGAATTCCGTCGGACCGTTTCCGCTCCTGCTTCTCGGGCTCTCCCGACTCGCGAGAGACGCCAATCGGCGGGCCGTCGGCTTGACCACGTGCGCGCTCGTCCTGATCGTCACGGCCGGCCACCCCGAGACTTTGCTCTTCGCCGTGGCCGGAGGCGGCGTGTACTTCCTCTTTCAACTTGCCTTCGCCGACCGGGCCCGGCGGCTCCCCGCCGTCCTTCTTTCGCTCGTCGCCGGCGCCGCGGCTCTGGGCCTGACGGCCGTCCAGCTGCTTCCCCTGGCCGAAGCCATGCCGCAGACGCACGAGCACGGCGTGCGCAGCGGCTATTTCGCGGATGCGAAGAAAGGCGCCCCGCTCATCGACAGCGCGCGGCGCGTCTTGACGTTCCCGGTGCCTTTCGCTTACGGAGAGTCGGGACGCAGCAACGTCTGGAAGGATTTCGGCCCTCCCGCGGTCTACGCGGATCCATCCTCTTCCCGCTCGCGTGGACGGGCCTGTATTCACGCAATCCGGCAGCGCTGGATCTTCATGGCCATGGGCCTGCTGGGCGCCGCGCTCTGGTTGCGGCTCGCGGGTCGTCACGGATGCCGTGGCCTCGCTGCCGCTTTTCGAGATCAGCATCCTCGAGTACTTCGTCTTCCTCGCCGTCTTCGGGTTGTCGGCCCTGGCGGCCCTCGGCGCGGAGAGGCTCTGCCACGGAGAAGGCCTGCTGGCGTTGCTCGTCGGGACGGGATTGTCGGCGCTCGCGATCCTGGGCGTTTTTCGATTCCGAGCGGCTGGGATGGAAGGGCTCGGCATGCCGGGCGCGTTCCGGACGACGAGGCTTTTCTGGGAGATGGCCCCTCTGGCGCTGGCCGCTCTTCTCGTCGTCTTCGCTCTCCGCTCGAGTCGAGCCCGGTGGACCGCTCCGCTCCTGCTCGGCCTCCTCCTGGTATCGCGAACCGCGGAAGCGGGCAGGGTGTATCCGACCTATCGGGCGTCGGCGTATTACCCGACTCTTCCTGTTCTCGATGCAATCCCTCGACGCACGCCCTACCGCTTCGTGGGTCTCGGCTTCGAGCTGGTGCCGAATGCTTCGGCCCTTTACGAGCTGGAAGATGTCCGCGGCTACGAGGCCATGACTCTGCGCGACTTCTACGAGACGTATCCCCTGTGGTGCGTCGCGCAGCCTGTCTGGTACAACCGGGTGGATGACCTCGAAGCGGCCCTTCCTCTCCTTCCTGGGGGTCCGTTATGCCCTCGTGCCCGAGGGCTACGAGGCGCCGCCCGGATGGACGAGGCTCGCGCGCGGCCGGGGAGCCGACCTCCTGGAAAACGCGCAGGCTCTGCCGCGGGCCTTCGTGCCATCGGCGATCTACGATGAGCCGGACCACGCGCGGCGCCTCGCGGCGCTCGGGGTCATCACGGACTTTCGCGCCTGGGGAGTCGTCGGGCTCGAAGCCGCCATCCACATCTTCCCAGGCGACGGAGAACGGCCCGGGCCGTGTGACCGTCATTTCGTATCGTCCGCAGTCGATGACGCTCGAGGTCGAGGCTGAGCGCGACGCCATCGTCGGAACGTCGGTCACGGCCTGGTCCGGCTGGAAGGCACGGCTCGATGGTTTCGCGGCTGAACCGCTTTCCTACAACCACGCGTTTCTGGCGTTTCGGGTTCCCGTCGGTCGCCATCGGCTCGAGTTGCGGTATCGGCCCGACAGTTTCATGGCCGGCGCCGCCATCAGCCTCGCGACGCTCGCCGTCCTACTGTTCGCGTCCTTCCGAAGAGCCGAGTCCACGCACCTCGACGACCATGCCCGCCTGAACTGCCTCCGCGCTGTCACGGCACGCGAGGGTTCCCGAGGTCACCGGGGGAGCCGCCGTGGGTGGGATAATCGCGCGCACGGGGCGTAGCGCAGCGGTAGCGTATCTGCTTTGGGAGCAGATGGTCGCCGGTTCGATCCCGGCCGCCCCGACCAAAATGCCGCTCAGTTAGTCTCAACGCTCACTTTTTCGAGACCCGCACAAGAGCCGAATCGAACCGGCGACCATCGGGGGCTTCGGGGCGCCGTGCGCCCTCCGCACAGGAAATGCACGCCGGATCCGGCCCACCGAGCGTTAGCGAGGCGGGCCGGTTCGATCCCGGCCGCCGACCAATACGCCGCGCCGCTGAAGCAGGCGTGTCCGCTTTGCGCTCCCGGGTCCCCGGCGATAGGCTTGGATCGGTAGCCGTTCCTCATGCCCCTCGTCGTCGTGGTGTCCCTGTCGATCTCGGGTACCCGCGGACGAAGCCCTCCTCGCCGGCGACCTCCGATTCCAACCGAAAGTCCGGTCAACTTCGTTTTCCAGGAGGTTGCCATGAAACGCATCCTGCTCGCTTCCCTGGTCGCTCTCGGAATCGCCGCATTCGCCTCGGCCGCCGACGATGCCTCGCTCACTCAAACGCTGGTCTCGCAGCTCAACGTCACGGAGACTCAGGCGTCCGGAGGCGCCGGCGCGATCCTCGAGCTACGCCAAGAGCGCGCTGCCGACCAACGAATACGCGAAGGTCGAGAGCGCGGTGCCGGAAGCCGGGGAGCTCATCAAGCAGGCGCCGGCCGTCGACTCGGCGGCCTCGGCGGTCGGGAGCGTGGCTGGCAAGGCCGGCGGAACGGCCGCGGGCCTCGCGAGCCTCGGCTCGAGCTTCGAGAAGCTGGGGCTTACGAACGACATGGTCGGGAAGTTCGTCCCGGTCGTCGTGGACTACGTCGACAAGAAGGGCGGATCGGAGGTCGGTGGCATCCTGAAGAAGGTGCTCGTCCCCGAAACGAAGTAGCCGCTCGCCGGCGCGAACGCGGCGTCCCCTCTCTTCCCGCCATACGCGCCGCGGCGGGAACGGAAGGGAGCGCCGCCTCGAGCGCGCCTCGACCTCACGATTCCGCCGTCCTCGGTCTCGCCGCCGCGGCCGGAGCCGGTTGCGGCGGCTCCAAAAAAAACCGCCGCCCCGAAGGGCGGCGGTCACCGAAGGGACTTATGGATTCGGGACGCTTACTGGCAAACGGCGTCCGTGATGTAGATGTCTCCGCCGCCGGTCGATCCGTTGGTATAGGTCACGCGGAAGGTGAAGAGGTCGCCGGCGTCCATGGCGACAGCGTCGGTGTCGCTGCAGAACGTCGTCACCGAATTGATCGTGCACGTGAGGGTCGTGTTGGCGAGCGCCGCGAGCGAGGCGCCTTTGCGGAGCAGGAAGGTCGCGTTGACGCCCGGGTCCAGTCCGGCGCTGACCTTGGCCGCGATCGTCGTCATCGTGCAAGGCACCGGGATGACGCCGACGACGTCCATGATCTGGGAGCCGGATTCGTCGGAATGGATCGGGCTGAAGTAGGCCGTCCCACCCCCGTTGTTGAAGTCGAAATTGTGCGACGTGGTGAACATCAGGCCCTTGCCCGAACCAGCGGGGCCCTGGGGACCCTGGGGTCCCTGACCGGACCCTGCGGACCGATCGGACCGATCGAGCCCGGGGTTCCCGGCACACCCTGCGGACCGACTTCGCCCTGCGCGCCTTGCAGACCCTGCGGACCCTGATCGCCCTCAGGACCCTGGTCTCCGGTGTCGCCCTTCTGGGCGATGAGCGCCCACTCGGCGCTGGAGTCGGGCTGGTTGCCCGTGTTGTCGTCGGCCAGCGAGACGTAGCTCGATCCACCGAAGGTCACGACCTGGAGCGCGGCATACGTGGTGCCGCCGTCCCAGTCACCGAAGAAGCTCATCGACGCCCCCGCGGGACCCTGCGTACCCTGGTCGCCCTGCGGACCCTGAGGACCGATGGGGCCGATTGAACCCTGCGCGACCGGTGTCGCCCTGCGGACCCTGGGGACCCTGGACGGGCCTTGAGCGCCCTGCGCACCGGTGGCACCCGTGGTGCCCTGCGGCCCCTGCTCGCCCTGCGGACCCTGCGCGCCCTGCGCACCCGTCGCGCCGGTGGGACCCTGATCGCCTTCGGCGCCGTCGTCACCTCTCTGCGCCACGAGCGCCCACTCGGCGGGGCTCGTGTCGGGCTGGTTGCCGGTGTTTCCGTCGACCAGCGAGAGCCAGCCCGAGCCGCCGAACGTCACCCACTCCAGGAGCTCGTACGACGCTGCGTTATCCCAGGCGCCGGCAAAGGTGATCGAAAGTCCCTGCGGGCCCTGCGTTCCCTGAGGACCGAGGTCGCCCTGCGGACCGATGCGGACCGATCGGGCCCTGCAAGCCCTGGAGACCCTGGGGACCCTGCGGCACCCTGAACGCCCTGCAGCCCTTGCGGGCCTGCGGGACCCTCCGGACCCTGAGGACCCTGCGGGACCGTCGACGCCACCGTGAGCGTGTTCCCGCTCGGCGTGATCGAGATGTTGTCGCCCGGGGTGATGACGACGTCGCCGGCCAGGGTGTTGATGCTCGTGACGATGTCGCCGCCGTAGTAGCCGTTGATGTCGATGATGAGGTCGGCCTGAGCGCCCGAGACGAAGACGGTGATGCCGCCGTTCGTGCCGAGCGGTGAGATCGCGTTATTCGCGACGATCTGGTTGGCCACGTAGTTCAACGTCGACGTGCCGCCCCAGACTCCGCCCTCGGGAAACAGCGCCAGGTAGCCGAGGCCCTGCGTGCGCACGACCGTGAAGTTGAAGGACACGGCCGACGCTCCGACCGGCACGCCGCACTCACCCGCCACCGTGAAGTCGCGGTTGACCAGGGGCGACATCGCGGGCGGACCGTAGGGCGCCGGGAATCCGTTCTCGGGACGCGTGTCCGCGAGACGGCACGGCGCGAGCGAGACGAACGGAACCGGATTCGGATTCACGCCGCCTTCCGCCGACTTCTGCGCGAACGAGGAAGCGGCTTCGCCCGTCGCGGCCTCCGCCTGCCAGTACGGCGGAGCGGACCAGTTCTCAGGTACACGTCGTCGTTCGCCTGTCCGAGCAGGAGGCTCGGCAAGGCCAGAACCAGGGCCAGGATCCGTGTCATCGGCACACCCCTCACGCTCATCGACTCTCCTTCACTTTTTCGAGGCGCCGGGACGTTCGAAGCACACTCCGACCGTACAAGCGCCAATGAATTCAATGCGGACGGGCGTAAGTGCAACGCACGCGCCACACACGAAACGAGGGAATCGCTCCAGTTTCCGAGGAAAGTCGGCGACGCGCTGACGGAAACTGCGCGGCGGCGCGCGGCCGTGCGCCACTTTTTTGCGCGCGGACTCCCGCACGCCGCGTGTCACATCATGTGCGTTCGATCACACCGGCGGCGCGCGGCGACGGCGCTCGCCGCTGCCGCGAACCCGAGCGACAGGTAGAAGTAGTTCTCGAGAAACGGACTGAGCATCACGACCGCGGCCCACGCGAGCCATCCCGTCGCGAGCGCCGCATCCGGACGGCGGAGAGCTCTTCCGAATCCCGCGACACAGACGACGGCCTGCAGGAGCGGGAGGAGGCGCGAGATGCCGAGCGCCGCCGCGAGCCCCGCGACTCCGAGGCAAGCTTCGCTGAAGCTCTCGCCGACGAAGGCGAACAAGGCCCTGCGGAACGCAGGCGGATCCTGCAGGAAAAAGGGGACGGCGATCACCGCCGCGACCAGGGCCGCGATCCCGGCCGCAACCCCGAGCCTTCCGAGAAGCCCGCGGCGATCCGCCGGCGAAGCCGCCGCGGCGAGCAGCGCGAACGGTCCGTAGACCCAGGCCCACTGCCGCGTCGCCAGAGCGAGCCCGACGAGGACGCCCATCGAGACGAGGCCGAGTCGGGTCGGAACGCCGCGCGCCGCGAGGTGAAAGACGGCCACGGTCAGCGCGAGAAACGCGTCGAAGTAGAGATCGTGGCGAAACGCGTGGTACGGGTTGAGCAGGACCAGCATCGTGAGGAGCTCGGCGGTCGAGGCCTGCCCGACCCGGGCGGCGGCGCCCCGACGCAGAGAGCGCGCGAGCGCGAGACCGATTCCGAGAAGGATGAGCGCCCCGGGAATCCGCGGATCGATGCCCAGCAGAACCGCCGGAACGTGTGCAAGAAA
Source organism: uncultured Acidobacteriota bacterium (assembly GCA_963749265.1). GTDB lineage: Bacteria > Acidobacteriota > Thermoanaerobaculia > UBA5066 > Gp7-AA6 > DAHUXD01. Next base: position 170,719 of record CAVVML010000025.1, read on the forward strand.
AGTCCCGGGAAGGTACTTGAGCCCCTGGCGCAGCGTGTCGACGTAGGGCTCTCCGCCCGCCGCGAAAACGCGTGCCGCCTGATCGATCACCTCGAGCATGTCGGAACGGCGCGGGTCCAGCGGATACAGGAGCGCGGAGCCGAGTCGATGCGCGGCCGCGGCGAGGGCCGCCAGCATGACGCCCCGGCCCGCCGGGGGGATCGGGGGGCGCCAGGCGCCCCCCGCCCGGAAGACTTCGTCCGGCGACCGAACCCACAGGGCGAGACCGAGGAGCACGGCCGCATCGAGCGCCAGCAGGGGCCCGGCCGGCGCGTACCCGAAGCGGGCGAAGTGGCGGCTCGAGAGGAAGTCGAACCCCGCCGTCAGCAGCGGACAGAGCAGCACGAGGATCACGGCATACCGCCGAACCGCCTCTCGCCGTCCCGCCGTCGCGCGGAGCCAGCGCGCGGCAGGCACCGCGAAGACGAGCACCAGCACGGCGAGGATCCCCCAGCCGATCCGGGCCTCCTCCTCGAGGCCGATCAGGGCCCAGGGGAATCGCCGTCCCATCCCCGGCCCAGATGAGCGGCTGCGCCATGACGGCGAGCGTCTCGACGCGGCCGATGTCCTCGCCGACCGGGTGCGGGTTCGAGTCGCCGGCGCCGGCCGCGCCCATCAGAAGGCTCGGCGGAGCTCCGGAGAATCCGAAGTCATCGCAGCCCGCCGGGCCACCAGTTCCAGCGGCCCGCGAGCCGCAGGAGCGCCGGACCGATGACCATGCGCACGAGCGACCGCGTCGACGAGGACGGCGACCGACAGCGCGAAGCCCACCATCTTGATGGGCAGGAACGCGCCGAGCGTGAAGCCGGCGAAGACCACGATCATGATCGCCGCGGCGTTGGTGATCACGGTGGCGCTGCGCGCGAGGCCCTCGGCGATCGCGGGCGACTCGTCGAAGCCGGCGCGCCGCGCCTCGGCCACGCGGGCCACGAGAATCACCTCGTAGTCCATCGAGAGGCCGAACACGATGCAGAAGACGATCACGGGGATGATCGGGAACACGCTTTCTGTCGGCGCGCTCAAGCCGAGCAGGCTCGCGCCCCAGCCGTCCTGGAACACGAGGACGAGCGCGCCGAACGCCGCCCCGACGGACAGCAGGTTGAGCAGGACGGCCTTGATCGCAATCATGAGCGAGCGGAATCCGACGAAGAGCGCAATGAAGGTGCAGCCCACGACGAGCCCGATGACCATGCGGAAGTGCTCCGAGACCACGTCCTCGTAGTCGGCATCGAATGCGGGCTGCCCCCCCACGCGCATCGTCGTGCCCGGAAGCCCGGTCACGAGTGGGACGTTCCAGGTCCGGATGACTCGCGCGAACGCGACCTGCTCGGCGGGAGCCAGGCCGGCCGACGGGATCACCTCGAAGAGCGCGGCCCTTCCGTCGACCGACATCAGGCTGCCCCGCACGCCGGGCGGAACGAGCGCGAGGTATTTGGGATCGCGCCCGCGCACGAGCGACACGAGGCATTCCACGCGCTCGACCTTCTTGTCGGCGGCGAGCTTGTCGTAGAGCCGCGTCGCCGCCGACCAACCCTCCGGGCTCTCGATCGTGACGCCCGGGGGCAGGTCCAGGATGACGCGGATCGCGTGAATGAGATTGGCCCGGCCCATGTCCTTGAGGCGGTGGTAGGCCTCGACGGCCTCGGTGCCCCTGGGCAGCCAGTCCCCGCGGGGCATCGTCGTGTCCAGCCGGCGCCCCTGCCACGCCAGCAGGAGAAGCGGAGCGCTCGTCACGATGAGAAACAGGAGGGGCCGCGACGTCACCCGGTGCCCCCAGCGGCGCCAGCCTTCCGAGCCCTCGGCCGCCCGGCCCGGCCGGTTGGGACGGATGCGGAGGCGATCCACGTTCCGGCCCAGAAGCGAGAGCACCGCCGGCAGCAGGGTCACCGAGAGGGCCCAGGCGAACAACGTGACGAGAAGCCCCGCCACGCCGATGGAGCGCTGCTCGGAGAGGGGAATCATCAGGAGCGCGGCGAAACTGATCGACACCGGGAACGCGGAGAGGAAGATCGTCCAGCCCGCCCGCCGCGCCGCCTCCTCGGCCGCGGCCGCCGTGGTCATCCCCGAGGAGAGGGCCTCGCGGAACCGGCTCACCATCAGGAGGGCGTAGTCGATCCCGAGGCCCAGGCCGATCATGGACGCCAGCGTCTGGATGAGGATCGAGATCGTGAAGAACTGGGCGAGCCACGCGGCCACACCGATCGAAAACACGATCGCGAGGATGCCGACCGAGATCGGAAGGATCGAGGCAATCACGCTCCCGAACGCAAAGAGCAGCAGCACCAGGGAAAGGGGAAGGACCCGGGCCTCGGCGAGCCGGGCGTCCGCGGCGCTCGCGATCCGCAGGTCCGCGTTGAGGGGCGCCTCGCCCGTCCAGCCCAGCCAGATGTCGGGATACTTCTTCTTGAGCTGGCCGGCGAGCTCCGCCGTGCGCTGGCGCAGCCGCGGGAGCAGCGACTCGACCGGCGCCGAGCCGGCGTCGAGGCCCACGATGACCAGGCAGCCGCCGTCCTTGCCGACGAACAAGGGGTTGTTCGTGTCCAGCGAAGACAGCGAGCCCGCGACGCCCGGCAGGTTGCGGATGCCTCCGACGATGGCCTCCAGCGCGGCGCGTCCCTCCCGCGTCCGCGGCCCGGGGGTCCCCTGCACGACCAGGAGAACGCGGTCGGTGAACGGAGATCGGAAACGCTCCTCGAGCTCGGTCCTCACCGCGGAGGCCTGGCGCGCGGGCATGCGGGCGGCGACTTCCAGCCGGTTCTCGATGTTGCGCGAGATCGGAATGACCAGCGCCGCCAGGACGCACCACGCGGCGACGATCGCCCAGCGATAGCGGACGACCGCGGCGGGCAACCGCCCGAGCCAGGCCCGGCGGGAGCTCCCGGAGCGGGATGTCGGCGTCACGCGCCGGTAACGCGCGGGCCCCGAAGCGCCCGCTTCCGGATGATGTTCGGCGACATTGCCGCGGATCATGACACGCTCCGCCGCGTTCCCGTTGATACATTCCGGGGATGGCCTCGCGCCGGGCGACCGCGCTCGCCGTCGCTCTGTTCGTCTTCGGATTCGGTGAAGAGCTCTGGTTCCGATACCTTCCCGAGTACCTGCGGGCGTTCGGTATGACCGCCTTCGGACTCGGACTGTTCGGAACGTTGAAAGATTTCCTCGACGCGGCCTACGCCTACCCGGGCGGCGTCCTCTCCGACCGGCTGGGCACGCGCCATGCCCTGCTGCTCTTCGGCGGGCTGACGACGGCGGGGTTCCTGGTGTTGTTCCTGTGGGCCTCGCCGGCGGCCGTCTTCGTCGGGCTCTTCTTCGTGATGGCGTGGGCGTCGCTCGGATTGCCGGCGACGTTTTCGCTGGTGGGCGAAGAGCTCGCCGGTTCGGGCCGCGTCGTCGGGTTCACGCTGCAGTCCATCCTCAAACGCGTGCCGATCGTGCTGGCGCCGCCTCTCGGCGGCCTTCTTCTCGAGCGTTTCGGGCTCGAACGAGGAATGCAGATCGGGTTTGCGGTGTCGATCGTGCTCTCGATCGGCATGCTGATCTTCCTCGCGCGCGCCCTGCGGAGGGACGTCCGTGAAGAGGGCGCGGAGATGCTCCGATCCCCCGCTCCGGCGCGGGGCCGCGTCCGCCTGCGGCCGGCTCTCCGCCAGCTCCTGGTCGCCGACTGCCTGATTCGGCTGTGCGAGGGGCTTCCGGACGTCTTTCTCGTCGTCTGGGCGATCGAGATCGTGAAGGTGTCCCCGGCGCGATTCGGCCTGCTCACGTCCGTGCTCATGGCGACGGCGATCGTGTCGTACGTGCCGGCGGCGAGTCTCGCCGGGCGGGCGGAAAAGAAACCGTTCGTGATCCTGACGTACGTCTTCTTCACGCTCTTTCCCCTGGCCGTCCTCGTGTCGAAATCCTTCGGGGCGCTCGTCGCGGCGTTCGTGATCGGCGGGCTCCGCGAGATCGGCGAGCCCGCCCGCAAGGCTCTCATCGTGGACCTCGCCGATCCGTCGGCGCGCGGGAGAACGGTCGGGACCTACTACGCGATCCGGGGCTTCGCGGTCGCCGGAGCGGCGGCCGTCGGCGGCCTGCTCTGGACGATCCGTCCGGCCTGGACGTTCCTCGCCGCCGGCGCTCTCGGAGTCGCCGGGACGTTGTGGGCGCTCATCTTTCTTCCGGCCTCGCCGCCGGCCGCGGAGGACACCGCATGAAATGGGTGACACGCAAGCGAATCCACGTCAATCGCACCGCCACGGGATGGCTCATCCGGAGATTCCTCGATCCCTCCGGCCGAGATCCTGTTCGTCGAGCCGCAGGAAGTCGCCTCGATCCAGGACACGCTGGGCGCCGTCGGCTTCGACGCGCCGGGCGCCCGCCATCCCCACAAGGACGCCGCCGGCCGCTGTTCCTTCGAGCAGCTCGTCGAGGCCATGCGGCCCGACGACCGGGCGCTCGCAGCGTTGGCCCGGATCGTCCACGGCGCCGACTTTCCCGAAGAGATCGACGCCACGCCCGAATCGGCGGGCCTCTGGGCGATCAGCCAGGGATTCACGGACGTCTCGTCGGACGATGCGGAGATCCTCGAGCGCGCGGCCTTCCTCTACGACTCCCTCTACGCCCACCTTCGGAGGCGCGAAGGCGCTCGCGGGCTAGACGGTGCCGTCGGCCGAGAGCGTGAGCGTGGGATTCCGGACGGGATCGTTGTAGGCGTCCAGCGCCGCGAAGACGATCCCGTTGTGGAAAAAAGTCCGCTCGCTCGCCGGAAGCTGCGAGAGCGAGCAGCCCCGGCCCGGCGACGAGAAAGCGGCCGGCGAGGTCGTTCTCGCGGAGAAGGAGCCCGGCGATGCGCGCGACGCGCTCGAGGCTCTCGACGGAGGCGGGCAAGTCCGGCTCCGTCACGTGGAAGACGCTTCGCGCCGCCTCTTCCGAGTCGATCTTCCGGCAGCGGAGCATCGGCCGCAGCGGCTCGACGGTGTGGACTATGGCCGTCGGCCTCCGCCGCCGGAGGTCCGCGCGGACGGGATGGGGCTCATGCGGGCCGAGGCGGCCGCCGTCGTTCCCGGATTCCGGGTCACCACCTGCGTCCCGCCGCGCCCGGCCGCCGTCGTGACGTCCGAGCGGCCGGTCGGTGTGACTCCGGGCGTACGAAGGTACAGACGTTGCAACCCGCTGTCGTCGTAATCGACGCAGTAGTCCGTGAAGCAATCCGTGTAGGCCATGCCGCCTCCCCCGCCCCCCCGCCGGTGGCGCAGGCGGCGAAGGCGAGGACGGCGGAGAGGGGCAGCAGAAGACGCTTCACGTCTCGACTACTTTCCGAGCCCCTCGGGAACCGAAGGGACCATTCCTCGCAGCGCGGCCACGTACCAGCGGTCCCCTTTCTTGACGGCGACGACGGTCGAGAGACCGCTCCGCATACCGACCGACTTGCCGGAGGCATCCTTCATGCCCGTGACGTCGAAGGCTCCGTCGGCGATCGCGACGTCCTTGCGAATGAAATGCACGGTCGTCGTCGTCACCGTGATCCGCGTGCCCTTGTAGATCCCCGCCCATTGCGCGGCGAAGGCCTTCTCGACTTCCGGCCGGCCCCGCGCCGTCCTGCCGGTCGAGCTCACGTAGTCGCCGTCGGTCAGGAAGAGATCCGCGAGCATCTTCGCGTCCGCCTTGTTCCATGCCTCCTGGAGCTGCGCAGCGATGGCGCGGACGTCCTTCTCGTCCGACGCGGACGACTGCGCGAGCACCGGAACGGCGGCGAGACAGAAAACGAGAACGATGGAGAGCTTCGGCAAGGTCCTCATGGCTCGCCTCCTTTCGAAAGAGGGCCGGGTCGCTTCGCCTACGTTTGACTTGTACGCCCCTGAGCTACGCAGGTCAACCCGCGTCCTCCATTTGCCGGATAATCCCTCTGGCTGCCCGTAGCTCAGCCCGGATAGAGCGAGCCGACCACCAGAGGCAAACTCGAAGCGGTAGGCCAGCGTCAGGCAAACCCACGGCGTTAGGCAACGCCGAGCGAAGCTCGGCGTTACCCGGCCGCGGGCCGGCGGTAAGAGGTGCTGAGCCGACGCAGCGATAGCGGATCGGCAACCTGCCCGTAGCTCAGCCCGGATAGAGCAACGGCCTTCTAAGCCGTAGGTCGGCAGTTCGAATCTGCCCGGGCAGGCCAACTTACAGTCGCAGGTTCGAGCCGTCCACCAGAGGAAAACTTCGAAGCGGTAGGCAGCATCGCGCGAAGCGCGGCGCCTATCCTGGGGCCGACCAATCGTCGGGAGTTCGAATCTCCCCGGGCAGGCCAACCCTTCGCCTCGCGAAGTCCCCCTCTTCGCCGAACCTGACTGGAATCCGCGCAACATGTCCTCCGCCGCCCCCACGCCTGCGCCGGGCTTTCTCCGCGCCGTGACCCGATGGGAGATCGTCGCGTTGTCGATCAACGGCGTGGTGGGAAGCGGCGTGTATCTCGTCCTGCCCGTGGCGACCGCGCAGCTTCTGGGGCCGGCGAGCGTATGGGCCATCCCGGCCGGCGGACTGGTCGTTCTCCTCATCGTCCTGTGCTTCGCGGAAGCGGGGAGCCGCTTCGACCAGCCCGGCGGCGCCTATCTCTACGCCCGCGCCGCGTTCGGAGACTTCGCGGGGTTCCAGGTCGGCTGGATGACGTGGCTCGCCCGCGTCGCCGCCGTCGCCAGCCTGACCGTCTTCTTCGGCCGCGTTCTCGCGTATTTCTGGCCGGCCGCGGGCAGCGGACCGGGGCTCGTTCTGACGATCCTGCTCCAGCTCGGACTCCTCACATGGATCAACGTCCTCGGGGTCAAAGCCGGAGCGCGCACCACCGTCGTCCTCACGATCGGAAAGCTCCTGCCGCTGCTCGCGCTGGTCGGGGCGGGCCTTCTGGAAGTGTCCTGGGACGGCGTCTTCCCCGTGCCCGCTCCGGACTCCCGCAACTTCGGACAGGCGGCGCTTCTCGTCCTCTACGCCTACTCCGGTTTCGAGGCCGTCTCCGCCCCGGCCGGCGAGTTCCAGGACCCGCAGCGCAATCTCCCGTTCGCGCTGATCATCCAGCTCGTCACGGTGACGGCCCTCTATACGCTCGTCCAGCTCGTCGCGATCGGCACGGTGCCCGATCTCGGCCTCGCGAAGACTCCGCTCTCCGACGCGGGGCGCATTCTCATGGGACCCGGCGGGAGGCGTGCTCCTGACTCTGGGCGCCGCGATATCCGTGCTCGGCACGAACAACGGGATGATCCTGTCGGGGCCGCGATTCCTGTACGCCCTCGCCGCGGGCGGCGGCCTCCCACGGATCTTCGCGAGGATCCATCCTCGCTTCCGGACGCCCTACGTCGCGATCCTGACGCAGGGCGCTCTGGCGCTGGGCCTCATCGCGGCCGACGCCGCGGTCCATGCGGTCCGGCCGGGAGCCTTCGGCGTGGCCGAGGAGCTCGCCCTCATCTCCATCATCGCGCGGCTCGTGTCGTATCTCGGGACCTGTCTCGCCGTGCCGATCCTTCGCCGCCGGCTGCCCTCGACTCCGAAGACGCTGCGCCTGCCCGGCGGACCGGTCATTCCGATCACGGCCTCGCTCGTCTGCATCTTCCTTCTGGCCGCGGTGGAGCGGCGGGTGTTCGTCGCGGGCGGGATCGCGCTCGCGGCCGGGACCCTCATCTACGCCTATGCGCGGACGACTCGCCTCCGCGCGAGTGCGAGCTCGAGCTAGCCCGCGTCCGCGCGTGGCCGCACCCAGCCGTACTGGGTGTGGCTCGGAACGGCGAGGCCCGGACTCCTTGTATGTCTTTCTGAGGCGATCGACGTAGTCCGAGGGCACGGGCTTGACGAGGGCCGCGGGGTCGACGCCGTAGACGCGCGCGGCGTTCAGGCCCAGGATCTGGCGCTTCACTTCGGCCGTCAGCGGCGCGTACCCGAACCGTTTCGCGAGCGGCTCGGGCATCTCGAGCCGCTTGAAGGCCTCGATCTGCCACTGCGGCGAGCCCCACCAGATGGAGTCGGTGCCCCAGAGAACGTGGTCGGCGCCGAAGGCGTCGATCATCATGCCGAGCATGTGCGCCGTCAGCAGCGGGAACGTGATCACCGTCATGCCGAAGGTCGCGCCGAGCTCCATGTAGACGTTCTGTACCTTCGGGTTCTTCTTCTTCCACTCGCAGAGCTCCGTCACCCAGGGCACCGCGGACGAGGTGGTGAAGCCCGACTCCATCGCCTTGAGCAGCTCCTCGTCGATGCCCCGGAATCCCGCGTGATAGACGAGGAAGTTCAGGTCCGGGAAGTCGATCGCCGCCTTCATGATGTCCTTCGGGTGGCAGTGCTCGGCCGAGAAGCCCGGCGCCGGCAGGCCCTTGTGCGCGCAGATGTTCTTGATCTTCAGCTTCCGCGAGAGCTCGAGGGCCGGGTAGCCGACTTTCTCGTCGTCCATCCACCAGCCCGCTCCGTTCGGACCCAGCGGCTGGCCGGGATATCCCTTCCACGCCTCGATCTTGAGCTTCTCGGCCTGGGCTCGCATCGCGTCGATGCCCTGCGCGCCGAGCTCCGGCGACATCGTGCCGTGCGCGATGACGCGGCGCGAGCCCGACAGCTCGTTGACCTCCATCCGTGTCTTGACGATCTCTTCGGGGCGGATGATGTAGGTCTCGCGGGTCATCTGCGGCAGGCCGCTCACGACCGCGACCGCCGTCTCGCTGTCGAGGAAGACCTCCTTGATGTAGTTGAGGCGGTAGAGCTCTTCGATGGAGGCCTTCTTCCCGGCGAGCCTGGGGTTGAACTTTCCGCCGTACTCGCGCACGGCGACGAGGTAGTCGAGAAAATCCTGGTCCGGGGTCGGCGCGTTCCGGCGCGGATCGACGTGGTGCGTCTGGACGTCGAAGACGAAGTACTTCGTCGGGTCTCCGGCCGCGGCCTCCGGCCTCCGTCAATTCCGCGGCCTCGACGCGGAAGTATCGGCCGAAGACCGTGTTCATCGCCGCGAACGCGGCCGCCATGCCGCAGGAGGTGCGGAGGAACTCGCGCCTTCCCATGCCCAGGCGTTTCCCGAGCGCGCCCGCCGTCTCGAGGAGGAGGCTCTCGACGCGCCGCTGCGCGGGCGTCTGCGCCGGCGGGTCGTATTCCTCGTTCGACACGATGCGTGTCGGAACCGGCAGGTGCCGGCCGAGGTAATCGTCCTCGTCGCACTTGCGAATGAATCCGGCGTGATGCCGGGGCGGCGGAGGCGCGTGCGGAGTCGTCTTGCGGTTCGCCATGGGGCCCTCGCCTGCCTCTTACGGCGAAACGCGCGAGAGGTTAAGGCTCGGTCACGCCCGAATCCTCGGAAAGTTCTAGGTACCGCGCGGATTTGCCGGCGAGCAACCGGTCGAGATCCGTTCGCAGCCGAGCGTAGGCCTCGGTCTGGATCGAGGTCGGCGCCGCGTCGGCGCCATCCAGAGAGTTGAGGATCGTGCCCAGCTTCTCGTTCACCGCCCCGAAGGCCTTGGAGGACGCGGGCTTGCCCGCGGTCTTCTCCATCGCCGCGAACGATTCCGCCATGGCCGCGACCAGCTTCTGCTGGAGGGCGAGCTGCGCCTCGAGCGCCGCCGGCTCGACCTTCACCCGGGGATCCATCTTCAGGACGAGCGGTTGCTCATGGACCACGCCGTCGACGGTCAGCCGCACCGTGTAGCGGCCGGGAAGCGCCAGCGGCCCCCGCGGATCGACGGGCGTGTTCTCGCCCGCCACCGCCGAGATCATGTATTCGTACTTCTCGGACTTCGGCCTCGGATAGCGGAGGTCCCAGACGAAACGGTGGTGCCCGGGGGCCGCCGAGGGCGGCGCGGGCGGGTGCAGATAGAGATCCGTGAAGTAGCGGCGCGCGTTCAGCGTCTCCGGCGGATCGTTGCTCGAGAACTCGCGCACGGTCGCTCCCTGCGCGTCGAGGATCTGGAGGCGCACCGTTTTCGCCGGGGAGCCGAGCGCGTAGTCGATGACCGCGCCCGGAGGCGGATTGTGGGCGAAGGGAAACTTCCGGCGGCAGCGGCGTGTCGCGGTACATGGTTCGCGCGCACGCGGATCGTCTCGGCCGGCGCGACGAGAGTCGCCGCCGTCGAAGACGCCTCCGGCGTCAGCTGGCGCAGCGGCGTCACGTCGTCGAGAACCCACAGGCCCCGCCCCTGCGTCGAGATCACGAGATCGCTCCCATGGACTTTGAGGTCGGAGACCCACGCCACCGGGAGGTTCGCCTGCAGCGGCTGCCACCGGTTGCCGTCGTCGAAGGACACGAACATGCCCGTGTCGGTCCCGGCATAGAGGAGGCCGCGACGCGCGGTGTCGGCGCGCACGCCATGACGAAGCCGGACGGGCGGCAGCCCGGCCGAGATCTCCTGCCAGCTCTCGCCGCCGTCGCGCGTCCGGTAGGCGTGCGGAGTGAAGTCGTCCAGCCGGTGCGCGTCGACCGCGGCATAGACGACGCCGGGCTCGAGCGGCGAGACGTCGAGCGTCGAGATCTTGCTCCAGGCGGGCAGGCCCTTCGGCGTCACGTTCTTCCAGCTCTTGCCGCCGTCGAGGGTGCGCTGCACGAGGCCGTCGTCGGTCCCGATCCAGATCTCGTCGGGATCGCGCGGCGAGAGCTCGATCGTGAAGATCGTGCCGAACCCGCAGGGCCGCGCGGCCGCAATCGTGACGTCGCCTTCGCAGCCCTTCGTGCCGGCAACGGCTCCCGAAAGATCGGGGCTGGCCTTCTCCCAGCTCGCGCCCTCGTCGAGCGAGCGGAGCAGATACTGCGACCCCGCGTAGAGCGCATGGGGAGGCTTCGGGCGAGATCGCGAGCGGAAAGACCCAGGCCCAGCGATACGCCCCGGCCGCCGGCCGCCGGCCGTACGTGCTCTCCGCCGCCGGCGAGACGTGCCGGACCTGGCTCGTCCTCGCGTCGAAGCGCGTGATCGTCCCGCCGAGCCCGGTGCCGTAGACGATGTCCGGATCCCTCGGGTCCGGAACGTCCCAACCCCTCTCTTCGCCGCCGACGGGCCGCCAGTCGCGATAGGTGAGGACGCCGTCGTCGCTGCGAGAGGCGGCGCCGACAGTGCCGGAGTCCTGCTGGCCGCTGTAGATCCTGTACGGAAACCGGTTGTCGGTTTCGACGTGGTAGAACTGCCCGGTCGGCTGGTTGTACCAGTCGCTCCACGACTTCCCGCCGTTCACCGTCACGATCGTCCCCTGATCCGCGGCCGTGACCATGGACTCGGGGTTCTTCGGATTGATCCAGAGAAAGTGGTAGTCGTCGCCGCCGGGCGCGCCGCGGAAGAAGGTCAACGTCTTCCCGCCGTCCTCGGAACGCCGGATGGACTGTCCCATGACGTAGACCGCGTCGCGATTGCGCGGATCCGCGGTGACGCCGGTTCATGTAGCTCGAGCCGAGGCCGGGCGTCGCGTTGGCGCGCGTCCACGTGGCGCCGGCGTCGTCCGAGCGCCAGAGGCCGGCCGCCGCGGAGGGCTTGCCCGGCGCGTCGGCGGCATCCACGAGCGCCCACACGCGCCCGCCCGAAGAGGCCCCGAGACCGATGCGCCCGAGGCTCTCCGCCGGCCAGCCGCCGCCGGAGAGGCGCTTCCAGCTGCGGCCCGCATCCGTCGACTTGTAGATCCCGCTGCCCGGACCGACCATCGGCTTGAAGTAGGAGAGCCAGGGATAGTTGCGCGCCTGCCACAGCGAGGCGTAGACGGTGGAGGGATTGTCCGGATCGGCCGCCAGGTCCGCGCCTCCGGTGCTCTCGTCGAGAAAGAGGACCTGCTTCCAGCTCTTCCCGCCGTCCTCGGTGCGAAAGACGCCGCGCTCCCGGTTCGGGCCGAACATGTGGCCGAGTGCCGCGACGAGCGCCACGTTCGCGTCTTTGGGGTCGACGAGGATCCGTCCGATCGCCCGCGAGTCCGCGAGTCCGACGCGCCGCCACGTGGCGCCGGCGTCGTCCGAGCGATACATGCCGTCGCCCGAGCCGATGTCGTATCGCGCCTGGATCTGGCCGGTGCCGACGTAGATCACTTCGGGATTCGATGGAGCCACCGCGAGCGCGCCGACCGAAGCCGAGCCCGCGCGGTCGAAGATCGGCGACCACGTGCGGCCCGCGTCCTGCGTCTTCCACACGCCGCCGGCCGCGTTGCCGAAGTAGTAGGTCGGCGGGATCGTCCGGAACGCCCTCGGCCACCGTTCCCCAGCCGCCGCGAAATGGACCGACGAGTCGCCACCGAAGATCGGCGTACAGCGCGGGATCGAGCGGCTGCGCGATACCCGGGGAAAGAGTCGCCGCCAGGCAGAGAACCGCGCTCCAGACTCGACTCATCGTGACCTCCGAAGTTCGATAGATTACCGGGCATGACGCTGCCCACGGAACCCGTCGGAAGTATTCCACGACCCAAGGAGCTGATCGAAGGCATGGGTGCGTTCGGCGCGGGCCGGATCACCCGCGATGCGCTCGAGGCGCTCTTCGACGGCGCGGTGCGCGACACGCTTCGCCGCTTCGAGGAGACGGGCTCTCCCGTCATCACCGACGGCGAGCAGCGGAAGCCGAGCTTCGCGACTTACCCGATCCACGGCGCGTCGAACCTCGCGCCCGGCGGCGTCACGATCCCGTTCCAGGACGGCCACACCCGGCAGCTTCCCGTTCTGACCTCCGGGCCCTTTCGCTACGCGACCTACGCCGCGAGCTACCTCGAGGGCGCGCAGAAGTACGCGACCCGGCCGATGAAGGAGGCCGTGATCGCCGCGTCGGCGCTGTCGCTGCTGTATCCCGGCGGCGGCATTCCCGCGTATTCGCGCGAAGAGTTCCTCGACGACCTCGTCCGCGAGGCGCAGATCGACATCCGCCGCTGCCTCGCCGCGGGCGCGACGGTGCAGATCGACTTCACCGAGGGGCGCCTCTGCATCAAGCTCGATCCTTCGAAGAAGCTGCTCGATTCTTTCGTCGACCTGAACAACCGCGTGCTCGACGGCTTCAGCGCGGAGGAGAAGAAGCACATCGGCATCCACACCTGCCCGGGTGGCGACCAGGATTCGACGCACAGTGCGGACGTCGACTACGCCGAGCTGTTGCCGGCCCTCTTTCGGATCGACGTCGGGAACTTCTTCGTGCAGCTCGCCAGCGAGAGCGACCGGCCGCGCGTGCTGAAGATCCTGGGCGCGCACGCGAAGAACGGCCGCCGGGTCTTCGTCGGCGTCACGGACCCGATCTCGCCGCGCGTCGAGACGCCGGCGGAGGTGCGCGACCGGATCCTGGAGGCGGCGAAATACATCGACCCGGCGAATCTCGGCTCGACGGACGACTGCGGCTTCTCGCCGTTCGGCGACGACACGTCGACCTCGCGCGACACCGCGTTTGCCAAGATCAAGGCGCGCGTCGAGGGCAACGCGATGGCGTCGCAGGAGCTGCGGGTCTAGCGTTAGCGTCTAGCGAACGGGCCTTCCACCGGTCTCTACAAATCCTCCAGCCGCACGGGGGTGTCGGCGTCCTTCCAGGCCGTGTCGAACTGGGCCCGGGCGAAGGCGGCGTCGACGTTTTTCTTCTGGGCTTCGAGGCTCTTCGAAAGACCGTAGAGCGAGCGGCCGTTGCGCGGATGCTGCTCGAGGTCCGCGCGGAAGACCGCCTCCGCTTCCGCGGCCTGGCCGGCGCGGCAGGAGCGCCGCGCCGAGCGATTCGCGCGTCGGGTAGTACCAGGCGGGCGGCTCGTCGTAGGCCAGACGATCCTGGGCCTCGACGGCCTTTCGCCAGCTCGCGATCGCGGCCGCCGAGTCGCCCTTCGCTTCGGCGATGCGGGCGTCGAGAACGTTGGCCGCCACCGCGAGCACGGCCTCGGCGGAGTTCTGCGGACCGGCCATGCTCTTTTCGGGAATGGCGGCTCGAGCGCGATGACGAAGGCTTCGCGCAGGGTCGAACGCCGCCTTCTTGACGTCTCCCTGAGGCCGCGGCGGCCATCGCGCGCGCCCAGAGCCATCCCGCCCTCAGGAGCGGCAGCTTCGGCCCCGGGTCCGGCATCTTCCGGACGTCGTCCCACTTCCGGAAGCGCACCGCGACGAACGCCGGCTGGAGAAGGAAGCCCTCGAGCATCTGGTCCATCGAGACGACCGGAAGCGACCTCGTCGAACAGGCGGTCCCCGGAACGCTTCGCGGCGGCGTATCGCCCCGCCATCGAAGCGGCATACGACTCGAAGTGGACGTTGTGGTTGTAGTACATGACGGGATACATCCCCTGCGCTCCCGTCTCCCGGATGTACGCGCGATCCACTTCGGCGGCGACGGTGTTGGATTTCTCCGCGGCCACGTAGTCCCCCGTGCGGACGTAGACGTGCGCGGGCATGTGCACGAGGTGGCCGGCCGCCGGCACCAGCGTCTCCAGGCGCCTGGCCGAGGGAAGCGCGCGCTCGGGGCTCTTCGAGGCCTCGGTGGCGTGGATGTAGAAGTGGTTCGCGCCCGGGTGGTCGGGGTTCCGCTTCAGCACCGACTCGAGCACGGCGACGATCTCGAGAGTGTTCGGGCCCGGCGTCTCCGGCCGGCGTCCAGAGCTTCCAGGGCGTCAGGTTCATCAGGCTCTCGGCGTAGAGCGTCGCGGCGTCGAGATCGTCCGGGTAGCGGGCGGAGAGCGCCTTCATCGCGGCCGCGTAATCGCTCGCGACCTTCGCCTTGTCCGCCGCGGCAGGGATCCGCCGGATACCGGATCGCGAGCGCTTCGACGTAGGCGCGCTCGTTCTCGGGGCCGGCGGCTGAGAGCGCGAGGGCCTGCTCGACCTCGGCTCGCGCTTTGCGAAGCCTCTCCTCGACCGGCGCGGGATCGTTGTAGTTGGACCCCAGCACGAACGCCATGCCCCAGTGCGGCATGGCCGCCTTCGGATCGAGCTCCGCGGCCTTCGCGAACGAACGGTAGGCTTCCTCGTGGTTGAAGCCGTAGGCCATCGTCATGCCCTGATCGAAGAACTTCTGGGCTTCCGGGCTCGCGGTCGCGATCGGATGTCGATGCGAGCCGGTCCCGGAGAGAAGCGTCGCCGGCGTCTTGGGCGGGGACATCCCGGGCATGTCCGCGTGCGGATCCTGAGCGGCCAGAGCGGCCGGCAGCGCCGCCGCGAGGGCCACGAGCCAACTCTTCATGGAATCCTCCCCCCGTTTTCGGGTGATTCTAGTTCGCGCGGCCCGAAGTCCCCGGCCCGGGAATCCGCCGATCGTGGTATTCGTTCCGCTCTTTCCCGGTCCTTCCGGCCGGGCCTCAGGAGGAACCGCATGCCCATCGGCTCGCCGCGGCGAGGCGTCCTCGCCCTCGCCCTTCTCATCCTCGCCGCCGGCGATCTCGCGGCGCAGGCCGCGAGGCCCGCGCCTCCTCCGGCGCCCGCGAAGGCCACCCGCGGCCGCTCCCGCGAGGTCGCCCCGGGCCGGTCAAGGTCGCCTCCGTCGAAGGCATCACCGAGTACCGTCTCGCGAACGGACTCTCGCGTCCTGCTCTTCCCCGATCCGACCAAGCCGACCGTCACGGTCAACATGACGTACCGCGTCGGCTCCCGCCACGAGAACTACGGCGAGACCGGCATGGCGCATCTGCTCGAGCACCTCCTCTTCAAGGGCTCGAAGAACCATCCTCAGCTCAACCAGGAGCTGACCGCGCACGGCGCGCGCTCCAACGCGTCGACCTGGTACGACCGGACGAACTACTTCGAAACGCTCCAGGCCACCGACGAGAACCTGAAGTGGGCGCTCGAGATGGAAGCGGACCGGATGATCAACTCCTTCGTCGCGAAGAAGGACCTGGACACCGAGATGACCGTCGTGCGCAACGAGTTCGAGATGGGCGAGAACGACCCGGCCTCGATCCTCCAGGAGCGCGTCCTCTCGACCGCGTTCCTCTGGCACAACTACGGCAAGTCCACGATCGGCGCGAAGGCCGACCTCGAGAACGTCCCGATCGACCGGCTGCAGGCCTTCTACCGGACCTACTACCAGCCCGACAACGCGGTCCTGCTGGTCGCCGGGCGGTTCGACGAGGCGAAAACGCTGGCGCTCATCCAGCGCATCTTCGGAGCGATTCCGAAGCCGACGCGGAAGCTTCCCGGGATCTACACGCTCGATCCGGCGCAGGACGGCGAGCGGCAGGTCACGCTCGAGCGCGTCGGCGACGTGCAGGCGATCGCCGCCGCGTACCACGTCCCCGCGGGGTCGAGCCCGGAGTCGGGGGCGATCGACCTGCTCGACCGAGATCCTGACGGACACGCCTTCCGGCCGGCTCTACAAGGCTCTCGTCGAGACGAAGAAAGCGACGTCGGTCGGGGGCTACTTCATGGCCCTGCACGACCCGGGCTTCGTGATGTTCGACGCCGAGGTCCGCCAGGACCAGTCGCTCGCCGACGCGCGCTCGGCGATGCTCACGACTCTCGACGCCGCGGCGGGACGCGAGCCGATCACCGAGGAGGAGGTCGATCGCGCCCGGGCGTCGATCCTGAAGAACATCGAGCTGACGCTCAACAACGCCGAACGCGTCGGGCTGCTGCTCTCGGAGTACATCGGCCAGGGCGACTGGCGTCTCTTCTTCCTCAATCGCGACCGCGTGCGGCAGGCCACCGTCGAGGACGTGCGGAAGGCCGCGGCGTCCTATCTGAAGGCGTCCAACCGCACGGTCGGGGTCTTCCTGCCGACCGCGAAACCCGACCGCGCCGAGGTCGCGCCGCCGCCCGACGTCGCCGCGATCGTCAAGGACTACAAGGGCGACGCCGCGATCGCGGCCGGCGAAGCGTTCGACCCCTCGCCCGCCAACCTCGAGTCCCGCACGAAGCGCTCGAAGCTTCCGGGCGGCATGAAGATGGCGCTTCTCCCGAAGAAGACGCGCGGGCGCCACGGCCGTCGGCGTCGTCACGCTCCGCTTCGGCGATCCGGCGAGCCTCGCGGGCAAGGCCGTCACGGCCGACCTGGCGGCCGACATGCTCATGCGGGGAACGCAGAAGCGCACGCGCCAGCAGATCCAGGACGAGCTCGACCGCCTGAAGGCGCGCATGAGCGTGGGCGGGCGCGCGGGCCAGGCGACGCTGACCTTCGAGACGATCCGCCCGAACCTGCCCGCCGTGATGCGTCTCGCGGCCGAGATCCTGCGGGAGCCCGCGTTCCCCGAGAAGGAGTTCGAGGAGCTCCGGCAGCAGAACCTGGCGGCGATCGAGGCGCAGCGCAGCGAGCCCGACGCCGTCGGCTCGAACGCCTACGACCGCCACATGAATCCCTACCCGAAAGAGCGACGTGCGGTACGTCGAAACGCTCGAGGAGTCCTTCGAAAGCTACAAGGCCGCGACCCTCGTCCGACGCCCGGACGTTCTACGGCGACTACTTCGGAGGCTCGAACGGCCAGCTCGCGATCGTCGGCGACTTCGACGAGGCCGAGGTCTCGAAGCTCTCGGCCGAGCTCTTCGGCGACTGGAAGAGCCCCGCGACCTACGCGCGCATTCCTCAGCAGTTTCAGGACGTCGCGCCGGCGAACGAGTCGCTCGAGACGCCGGACAAGGCCAACGCTTACTTCGTCGCCGGCCAGAACCTCAAGCTCCGCGACGACGACCCGGACTACCCCGCCCTCATCTTCGGCAACTTCATGCTCGGAGTCTCGGACACCGCGCGGCTCTACGTCCGGATCCGCGAGAAGGAGGGGCTCTCCTACGGCGTGGGATCGCAGCTTTCGGCCTCGCCGCTCGACGCCTCCGGCGCGTTCACCGCGTTCGCCATCTACGCGCCGCAGAACGCGGCCCGGCTCGAAGCGGCGTTCCGCGAAGAGCTGGCGCGCGTGCTCGGGGAAGTCTTCCCGGCGAAAGAGGTCGCGGAAGCCAAATCGGGCTGGCTCCAGTCCCGGCAGATCACGCGGTCCCAGGACGCGTCGGTCGCTCGCATGCTCGCGGTGCAGCTCTATCTCGGCCGCAACTTCGAGTGGGACGCGCAGCTCGACGCCAGGATCCAGGCGTTGACCGGGGAGCAGGTCCTCGCCGCGATGCGCCGCCACATCGACCCGGCGAAAATGACCATGGTCAAGGCCGGCGACTTCGCGAAGGCGAAGGCCTCCCCGTGAGGCCGGCACGATAGAATTCGCTCCCTGCATAGGAGCGCTCGATGAAATCGCGGACTGTCGTCGTGACCTGGATGCTTTCGGCCGCGCTGCCCCTGTGGGGGGCCGGCCCCGAATCGGCCCAGGCCCCGGCGCCGACGGCAAAGAAGGTGCCCCACATGCAAAAGCTGCACGGCGACGAGCTCGTCGACCCCTACTACTGGATGCGCGAGCGGGAGAACCCGGAGGTCCGGGCGTATCTCGAGAAGGAGAACGCCTACGCCGAGGCGTTCATGAAACCCACCGAGGCGTTACAGAAGACGCTCTACGACGAGATGCTCGGGCGCATCAAGGAAACGGACCTCACCGTGCCCTATCGGGACCGCGGCTACTTCTACTACTCGCGCACCGAGAAGGGAAAGCAGTATCCGATCTACTGCCGCAAGAAGGGCTCCGTCGAGGCTCCCGAGCAAGTCATCCTGGACGTCAACGAGCTCGCGAAGGGCCAGCGCTTCATGAGCGTCGGCGCGCGGCAGGTCACCGACGACGGGCGCCTGCTCGCGTACACGACCGACAACACCGGCTTCCGCGACTACACGCTGCGCATCAAGGATCTGCAGACGGGCAAGCTTCTGCCCGAAACGATGGAGCGCGTCACGAGCGTCGCCTGGGCGCCCGACAACAAGACGCTCTTCTACGCGACGACCGATCACGCGAAGCGGCCTCACAAGATCTGGCGCCACACCCTCGGAACGGACACGTCGGCCGACGCGCTCCTCTACGAGGAGAAGGACGAGCGCTTCCGCGTCGGCGCATACCGCTCGCGCAGCGGCGCGTACCTCTTCTTTCCCTCGAGCAGCCACACCACGTCGGAGTGGCGCTACGTGCCGGCGGCGACGCCGGCCGCCGAGATGAAGATGGTCGCGCCCCGCATCCAGGAGCAGGAGTACTCGGTCGACCACCGCGGCGATCTCTTCTACATCATGACCAACGACCAGGGGCGCAACAACCGCCTGGTCACGGCGCCGGCCGCCGATCCCGTCCCGGGAGAACTGGAAGGAGGTCGTGCCGCATCGCGACGACGTGATGCTCGAAGACTTCGATCTCTTCCGCGACTGGACGGTCCTGTACGAGCGCCAGGACGCGCTGCCGCGCATCCAGGTCTCGAACGCGTCTCTCGCCGGCGGCTACCGGATCGACTTCCCGGAGGCGATCTACTCCGTCGGGCCGCAGAACAACCGCGAGTTCGACACCGGGACGCTCCGCATCGAGTACGAGTCCTTCACGACGCCTCCCGCGGTCTACGACTTCGACATGGCCACGAAGGAGCGCAAGCTCCTCAAGCAGCGCGAAGTGCCCGGCTACGATCCCTCGCGCTACACCTCGGAGCGGCGCTACGCGACCGCTTCCGACGGAACGAAGGTCCCGATCTCGCTCGTCTACAAGAAGGGGTTCGTCGCCGACGGCACGGCGCCCGCGCTGCTGACGGCCTACGGCTCCTACGGCGCCTCGAACGACGCCGGGTTCGACTCGACGCTCGTCAGCCTGCTCGACCGCGGCGTCGTCTACGCCGTCGGCCACATCCGCGGCGGCGGCGACCTCGGCAAGAAGTGGCACGACGAAGGGAAGATGCTCAAGAAGAAGAACTCCTTCACCGACTTCATCGCGGTCGCCGAGACGCTCGTCGCCGACAAGTACACCTCGAAGGACCGCCTCGTCATCGAGGGCGGCTCCGCCGGGCGGGCTGCTCATGGGCGCGGTGGTGAACATGCGGCCCGACCTCTTCAAGGCCGTCGTCGCGCGCGTGCCGTTCGTCGACGTGATCAACTCGATGTACGACGAGTCGCTGCCCCTGACCGTGGGCGAGTTCGAGGAATGGGGCAATCCGAAGGTGCCCGAACAGTACGTCTACATGAGGTCGTACAGCCCCTACGACAACCTCGAGGCCAAGGCGTATCCGGCGATGCTCGTCAAAACGTCCTTCGACGACTCGCAGGTCATGTACTGGGAGCCCGCGAAGTACGTCGCCAAGCTGCGGACGCTCAAGACGGACTCGAATCCGCTGATCTTCAAGATCAACATGGCCGGGGGCCACGGCGGCTCCTCGGGCCGGTACGACAAGCTCCGGGAAGTCGCCTACGACTACGCGTTCCAGTTGACGCAGATGGGGATCACGACGAGTGAGGTCGCAGCGCTCGTTCTGCTCGACCTCTGCCGCGGCCTGCGGCGCCCGCCCGCGGCTCCCGCGAAGCTCCAGGCGCAGTTCATCGGCAACATGGCCTTCGCGATCACGGACGGAAAGACGGCGCTCTACACGGATTTCCCGTACGAGTCCGGAGCGTTCGGTTACATGGCTACGACTTCGCGAAGGTTCCCAAGGCTCCCGGGAGCCTGTGCCTGTTCACGCACGGCCATCGCGACCACTTCGATGCGGCGCTGTTCGCGAAGATGGATGCGAAGGCCATCGCTCCGCCGAAAGTCGCCGCGACGCTGCCGCCGGCGCGCGTGATTCCCTTCGCGCCGAAGATGACGTACCGGGACATCACGATCGAGGCGTTTCCGACTCCGCACGGCGACGCGGACCACGCGTCCTACCTCGTCGAGTGGCACGGTGTCCGGCTCTATTTCACGGGGGACACGGACAGCGCCGATCAGCTCCTCGCGATGAAGAACCTCGACTACGCGTTCGTTTCGCCGTGGCTGATCGGAAAGATCGCCCAGCAGAAAGGGCCGGATCGACGCGAAAACGGTCATCTGCTACCACCACAAGGCCGACGACAAGGTCCCGGCGCTCCAGGACCGGATCGTTCCGAAACCGGGCGCCACGCTGACTCTCGTGGCGGCGGCGCCTAGCTCAGCGGCCGCCCCTCGCTGACGGAGCCGCCTCCGGCGCCCTTCTGCCGGAGGTACTCCTGGATCTCGGCGATGCGCGTTTCGGGGAGCGGGTGCGAGGAGAGCCACTCGGGCTGCCTCGCTCCGCCGCTCGCCTGCTTGAGGATCTCCATGACCTCGAGCATCGCCTTGGGGTCGTAGCCGGCTTCGGCCATCGCGTCGATGCCGTAGCGATCCGACTCGGACTCGTCGCCGCGGCCGTATTTCATCTGCACCATCTGGTTCACCATGGCGGCGACCATCGCGGCGTGCTGCCCGCCGTCGGAGCCGTCGGACGCCGCGACGCCGACGGCCTGAGAAAGGATCTGCGCCGAGCTGGCCCTTCGCCATCTGCTCGGCGGAATGGCGATGGATGACGTGGCCGACCTCGTGGCCGAGCACCCCGGCGAGCTCCGCCTCGTCCCGCAGCTTGTCGTAGAGACCGCGCGTGATGAAGATCTGCCCGCCGGGCAGGGCGAAGGCATTGATGGTCTCGGGATCCGCCAGAAGATGAAACTGGAAGTTCCCGGCGTAGGGGCTCGAGGCGGCGTTGCTCTTCGCGACGACGCGCTGGCCGACCTCCTGGACCATGCGCGCTTTCGGGATCGCTCGGGTCCACTTCGCCTCCCATCTTGCTCGCCATCTCGGGCGCCGCCTCGAGGCCGAGGACCTTCTCCTGATCGACCGAGAGGGCGACGTGCTGCTTCTCGCCCGTGACCGGGTTGACCTCGGTGCGGCTCATGTACGCGATGATCCCGACCACGGCGATCACGAGCGCGATCATCAGCCGGCTGCAGCCGCGATTGCGTAAGATGTTGCCGCCCCCGTCTTGCATGGCTCGACTCCTTCGCTGAGCGTGCGATTATCCCCTCCGCGAATGGAGGGAGCCCGATGAGAATGCACGTTCCGTACCTGCTCGCTCTGCGCGTCGGCGTCGGCCTGGGCGTCGGCCTCAGCGTCGCCGCGAGCGCCGCCGCCGCTTCGCCCGCGAGCGAGCTTCCGGTGTCCGAGTTTCGCGCGCGGCGCGCGGAGGCGATGCGGCGCATGCCGGACGGGATCCTGCTCCTGCCCTCCATATCGTTCGAATTCGCCGGCGACCAGGTCTTTCTGCACGGCTTCCAGCAGAGGCCGAACTTCTACTACTTCACGGGCCTGGCGAGCGCCTCGGGCGCGGTCCTGGCGATCGACGGAGCGGCGAAGGAGACCTGGCTCTTCGTGCCGAAGGAGCTGCCGGGGCTCGGCGCGCTGCTCGAGCGCGCGCGGATCGAGCCGGGAGAGAAGAGCGCCGCCGCCCTCGGTGTCGACCACGTCGTCAGCCGCAAGGAGCTGCCGGCGTTTCTGACCCGCCGCCAGGAGGCACCGGGTCTGCTGCTCTACACGGCCGGGTTGGCCGAGGGCGGGCACGGGTTTCCCCTCGACATCGCGCTCGACGATCCCCAGGCGGCCTGGAACCACGCGATGGAGGAGCTCTGGCCGACCGGGCGCCTGAAATCCGCGGACCCGATCCTCGAGCAGATGCGCCTCGTCAAGAGCCCGGCCGAGATCGAGGCCATGCGGGCGACCGGAGCGGCGAGCGCGCGGGCTCTCCGGGCGGGACTTTCGGCCCTCCGCCCGGGGCGCACGCAGCGCGCCGCGGAAGGCGACGTCGTGTGCGCCTGCCTCGACGCCGGCGCCGAGGGGCCGTCGTTCTGGCCGTGGGTCATGACGGGCCCGGCGAGCGCGTTTCCGGCGCCCTTCGAATCCCTCGTCGACTACCGGCATCTCAACCGCACGATGCGCGCCGGTGAGGTCGCGCGCGTCGACGTGGGCTGCGACGCGGACCACTACAAGGGCGACGTCGGCCGCACGGCGCCGGTCTCGGGACGTTTCGACGCCGGACAGCGCGAGACCTGGGAGCTTCTCGTCGCGGCCTATCGCGCGGGACTTTCGGCGATCAGGGACGGCGTGACGAGCGATGCGGTCTTCGCGGCGAGCCTCTCGGAAGTCCGCCGCCGACAGCCCGCGCTCGCGACGCCGCTCGGGAAGAAAGCGGCCGAAGTCCTCCTCGGAGCGGACGGTCTCAAGTTCTGGGGAATCCACGGCGTCGGCCTCGAGGCGGGAGAGGGATCGCCGCAGACGCTCGCCGCCGGCATGGTGGTCGCGTTCGAGCCGATCTTCTCGGTCGACGGCCAGGGCTTCTATCTCGAGGACATGGTTCTCGTGACGAAGGATCGGCCACGAGATCCTGACGCCGGGGCTGCCCTACTCGGCGGAGGAGATCGAGCGCTCGACGCGGCCGCGCCGCGACCAGCGCGGCGACTGAGACTCCTAGGAGCCAGCCTTCACGGCGCCGGGGCCCTTCAGCGCGCGGCCGGCGGGAGACCCGGTCGGCTCGCCGTCCTTCAGCACGTGAACACCGTTGACGAAGACCTGTCGCACTCCGACCGCGTACTGCTGGGGCTTCTCGTAGGTCGCGCGGTCGCCGATCGTGGCGGGATCGAACACGACGACGTCGGCGAACATCCCCGGCTTGAGGAAGCCGCGGCGGTCGAGGCCCAGGTTGGTGGCCGGCAGGCTCGACAGCTTGCGGATCGCCTCCGAGAGCGGGATCACCTTCTCGTCCCGGACGTACTTCCCGAGCACGCGCGCGAAGGTCCCGTAGGCGCGCGGATGCGGGTTGGACTTCAGGAACACGCCTTCGGGCGCCTCCGAGCCGGCATCCGAGCCGAACGACACCCACGGCAGCGCGATCTCCTTCTTGATGTTGTCCTCGGAGATCAGGAAGAAGATCGCGCCGACGCCGACGTCCGACTCGACGATCAGGTCGAGCGCGGTGTCGACCCAGTCCTTGTTCCGCATCTTCGCGACGTCGGCCAGCGTCTTGCCTTGCAGCGGCTTCATGGCGTCCGGAGCGAACTCCGCGAGCAGCACGTTCTCGGGCCCCCCGGTCAGGAGGCAGAGGTTCTCCCAGTCCTTGCCGGGCACCCTCATCTCGGCGGCGATCCTGGCCCGCGTGTCCGGATCCTTGAGGCGCTCGAGCAACTTTTCGTCTCCGCCGTCGTGCGCCCACGGCGCCACGCACGCGTCCAGCGAAGGTTCCGCCCGCGGTATACGTGTACATGTTGGCGCGGATCTCGAGGCCCCCGCGCCGCGCGGCGTCGACCTTCGCGATGACCTGGTCCATCTTGGGCCAGTTCGCCTTGCCGGCCGCCTTCAGATGGTAGATCTCCGCCGGCAGGCCCGCTTCGCGGCCGATCCGGATGAGCTCGTCCACGGCCTCCAGGAGCGCGTCCGCCTCGCTCCGCATGTGCGAGATGTACTTCCCCTTGTACTTCGCGGCCACCTTGCAGAGCTCGATGAGCTCCTCCGTCGACGCGTAGTTGCCGGGGGCATAGATGAGCGGCGGAGCCGATCCCGAGCGCGCCCGCCTCCATCTCCTTGCGGACGAGCTCGCGCATCGTGTCGAGCTCGGCCGCCGTCGGCGCGCGCTTGTCGAAGCCGATGACGTACGTCCGGAGCGTCGTCGCGCCCACGTAAGACGCGACGTTCTGCGAGATGCCTCTCTTCTCCAGGTAGGCGAGATACTCCGAGAGCGTCGACCACGGCATCTCGTACTTGAAGTCCGTCTGCTGGGCCTCGAGGAACTTCCGGAGCTTGTCGTTCAGCGGCCCCATGGAGAAGCCCTCGCCGAAGATCTGCGTCGTCACTCCCTGACGCAGCTCGCTCTGCGATTTCCCGTCGACGATCAGCGAGTCGGTCGACCAGGAGAGCATGTTGATGAACCCGGGCGCCACGGCGAGGCCGGAGGCATCCACGGTGCGGCGGGCCTCGGCCTTCGAGAGATCCCCGATCGCCGCGATCTTGTCGCCGACGATCCCGACGTCGGTACGGCGGCCATCTCCGCCCGAGCCGTCGTAGACGGTGCCGCCGCGGATCACGACGTCGAAGGTCACCTCTTCCACCGGCTCCTCGACCGGACCGGCCGCCGCGAGAAAGACGCGGCGGCGAGCGCGAGGAGCGCCGCCGCCACCAGCGCGGTCCGGGTCCGCATCAGTAGCTCGGGCCGACGTGGAGGAGGCGACCCGCCAGGATGATCCACGCGAGGCCGATGCACGAGAGCGCGATCAGCGTCTCCCCGAGCTTGCTCCACACGCCGCGCTGCCGGCTTCCCCACGCGCGCGCGGCATTGACGAGCGCGATCAGCGTCCCGACGAGAGCCAGCGCGGCGAGGACCTGCAGGATGCGGAGCCAGGGATCCGTCTTCGGCGTCAGCAGGTCGAGATCCTCGAGGCCCTTGATGATGAGCGTCGCGTAGCCCGCGACCATCACCACCTCGACCAGGCACACCAGACGCGTCCAGAGCCGGAGGCGCCGCTCGCCGGGCGGCAGCTCGAGCCGCCTCGCGTAGTGCCTTCGCACCAGAGCGCCCACCGGCCACAGCACCAGTGCGAGCACGATGACGCAGAGGCTCACGATCGCGACGGGAGGATCAGCTTCGCGTCGAGGTACGCAGGCGGTCGGAAGAAGTCGAAGAACGGGTACTCGGTGACCAGCTCCGCGCGTCCGAGCGGATCCGTCTGGAAGACGACCTTCTCCTGGCCGTGCACGGCGCGGAACACGCCGTTGCCGATCGGTTCCCATGTCTTCGGCTTCTCGTTGTAGCCGGTCAGAGCCGAGATCTCGATCGCGCCCTCGTCCGTCGGGGACGGATAAACCTTGGTCTGCTCGAGCAGATAGAGCAGCCGGAGGAACTTGCTGTCCGAGCGGCGGCTCACCAGGTAGTTGCCGGCGACCTTCTGCGCCTGCTCCTTGGCGTCCGCGACACGCGGGGCGGCGGGCGGCGTCGAGGGGAAGTAGCGGTCGAGGAATTGCTCCCACAGGAGCGTCCGCCCGCTCCCCTTCCCGTTGCCGCCGCTGTTGTAGGAGACGAAGAAGCCGAGCGTTGCGTCGGGGATCAGGTGCAGGTCGCTGTGGAACCAGTTCGTGTCGCCGCCGTGTCCGATGATCCGGTGCCCGTTGCGAGACTCCTCGTAGAAGCCCAGGCACATCCCGTCCGTCTCGGGCGACTTTCCGCGCTGGCGCGCGTGCATCAGCTTCGCGGTCTCGGGCTTGAGGATCTGCGTGTCGCCGTAACGCCCGTCCTGGAGGTGCGCGATCATGAAGCGCGCCATGTCGGCGCCGGATGCCGACAGTGCGCCCGCCGGCGACGGGACGACGATCTCGAATGGCTTCGCCTTGTCCGAGCCGACCTTGTAGCCCTTCGACATCTGGGGCTCGAGCGCCGCCGGAAGGGGCTGCTGGAAGGTCGCGTGCGTCATGCCGAGCGGCCCGGTGATGAACTGCTCGACGTAGTCCTCGAACGGCTTTCCGGAGACGCGCTCCACGATGTACCCGGCCAGCGCGGTCGCGTAGTTGGAGTAGGCGGGGGTGGAGCCGGGCGGGAAGATGCGCCGCGGCTGGTGCGTCTTCAGGTGATCGCCCAGCGGCACGAGCATCTTGGCGTCGCCGACGATCAGGTCCTTGGCGTAGTCCTCGTAGCCCGGCGTGTGCGTCATGATGTCGCGCAGCGTAATCGGCTTGCCGAACGCCTCGGGCACCTTGAAGTCGAGATACGTGTTGACGTCGGCGTCGAGGTCGAGCTTGCCCTGCTCGACCAGCTGCATGACCGCCGTCCAGGTGAAGAGCTTCGAGATCGATCCGGGCCGAAAGAGCGTCGTCTGCCAGTCGACGGGGACCCGCTTCTCGACGTCGGCGAAACCGTAGCCTTTGCCGAACAGGACCTTCCCGTCCTTGACCACGACGACGACGGCGCCCCCGACGTCCCCCGGGCCGAGCTGCGCCGGCATGACGCCGTCCAGAAAGGCCTCGACGTCGGCGGCCGTCATCTCCGCGGCTGCCGCGGGGGCCGCCGCCGGTGCGGATTCGGACTTTGCGGCGCACTTCGCGGCCGGAGACGGAGGCTTCGTCGGGAGGGGCACCACCGATTGGGCGGCAAGCGCGGCGGCGGAAAGAAGTCCGCCGAAGAGGATGGCCGGGGTGCTTCTTGTCATCGGATCTCCACGTCTCACAGATCGAACCTCAGGCCGAACTGTATCTGGCGCGGCCCGAACGACCCCGGCGGCCGTCCGCGTGGGTTCGCCGAAGTTCGGCGAGGTCAGGTTGCCGACGTAGCCCGTCGGGTTGGTGTGATTGAAGACATTGAAGGCCTCGACGATCAACTGCAGGTTCGTCTCCCCGATCGGAATCTGCTCGGCCACGCGCAGATTGACGGTCCAGAGCGACTCGCCGCGCTGCGAGTTGCGTTCGACTCCCGGCGGCCGCTCGTTGGGGTTCAAGCGGGTCCAGGCCGGTGAGGACGCTGTAGGGCGGCGCGGAAAGGAAGTTCACGGTCCCGCCGAGGATGAGGCCCCACGGCCCCCTCCAGTCGGCGCCGGCGTTCAGGGTGTTGCGGATGTCGTTCGAGCTCGGGCCGTAGTCGGCGTTGGCGTCGTAGCTGTTACTGATCTGGTACTGGTGGCTGTCGGTGTTGTCCTTGGACGAGGCCAGCGTGTACGCGAGCTGGACGCCGAGATTCTGGCCGAAGCGCTTCTGGAACCCGACCTGCATCCCGAGGTACTTGGACTTGCCCTCCGTCTGGATGTCGTAGGCGAAGCCGACGTTCGGATCCGGCGGCACGCCGTCGATCGGGGCGTTGGCGTTGCGCAGGTACAGCAG
Organism: uncultured Acidobacteriota bacterium; assembly: GCA_963749265.1. Taxonomy (GTDB): domain Bacteria; phylum Acidobacteriota; class Thermoanaerobaculia; order UBA5066; family Gp7-AA6; genus DAHUXD01. The sequence continues at coordinate 198,310 of CAVVML010000025.1, forward strand.
GTGATAGCCCCGCGCGTAGACGAAGTCGATGCTCGCCGCCATGTCGGGAGCCAGCTCCTGCTGGACGCCGAGGCTGCCGACGTTCTTGTACGGCGTGGTGTTGTTGGGGTCCTGGATGGCGATGTCGCGGAGGCAGCGGGAAACCGCCCGTGCCGGGGTCCGGATAACCGGGATCCAGCGTCGCCTGGATCTCGAACCGTCCCGGCTCGAAGAGCGAGCCGATGAGCGGCGCGTTCAGCAAGATCTGGTCGTAGTACATGCCGAAGCCGCCTCGCACCGACGTTTTCCCCTGACAGGACGGGTCCCACGCGAAATGGACGCGGGGCGCGAAGTTCTGCCAGTCGTTCTTGGTGTAGACCTGGTCCTCGTAGTCCCAGCGCAGCCCGAGGTTCAGCGTCAGGTTGCGCAGCACCTGCCACTGGTCCTGGACGAAGAGCGCGACGACGTTGTTCGAGAGTTTGATGAACGGATTGCCTGTGCCGTGGAGATAGATCACGGGATGCGTCAGCGGGTCGTCCGGGTTGTACGGCTGGTCGCTGATGAACTGGAACAAGCCGTCGAAGTACTGGGGAACGAAGGCGTCGAGGTTGATGTGGTTGTAGTCGACGCCGGCCTTGAAGGCGTGCTCGCCGTTGCTGCCGAGCGTGAAGCTGACCGAGTCGATGAACTCGTACCGCTTCTCGGTGAAGGTCTGGGGCTGGTTCGGAAGCTTGCCCGAGAGGAGCGAGGGCCGGATGATGGTCGGACACCCCGGACAGTTCTGCTGGGTCGCGTCATTGGACTGGTCGGAATACTGGAAGCGGGCCTCATTCAGCAGCACCGGCGAGATGACCCACGAGTCCGACAGACCGTAGTCGTAGTTGTGGGTATCGAGGGTGAACCCCGCCTCCGAAGTGACGACGACGCCGCCCCCGGCATCCTGTCCGACGAAGTCGTTCGTGGTTTCGGGATTGTCCAGCCGGAACCGCCCCGTCAGAGTGTTGCTGCTGGTCGGGAGAAAGTCGACCTTGGCTACGACCCGGGGCTCGCGCAAGGTTTGGGGGACGGACGTTTCGGTCGGGAGGCCGAGCGACGCCAGGATGGCCGGATCGACCGCGACGACGGCCGTCGCGTCCCGCCACGTCTGCTCGAAGGAGCCGAAGTAGAAGAGCTTTTCCTTGACGATCGCCCCGCCGAGGAAGGTGCTGAAGATCCACTGATCGAACGGCGTCTCCTCCTTCTCGCCGGTGATGGGATTGGTCTGCGCGAAGGGGTCGCTCGCCGTCAGGGAGTCGGCGCGGTAGTAGCCGGAGACCCGGGCGTGGAAATCGTTGGTGCCGGAGCGGGTCAGCACGTTGATGATGGCTCCCGAGGCCTGACCGTACTGGGCGTCGAACTGGCTCGACATGACCTGGAACTCACCGATCGCGTCGGGGGAGAAGTCGCCGCGGGTTCCGCCGAGCGAGTCCTGGTCGTTGCTCATGCCGTCGATCAGGTACGTGTTGCTGGCTCCGTTGCTTCCGGCGGCCGAGACGGTCGTTCCCTCCCCGGTGACGTTCGTCGTGATTCCGGGGGTCAGGAAGATGAGGTCCTGGAAGTTGCGCTCCGAGAGCGGCAGCTCATCGATCTGGCGGGTCGTGATGTTCGCGCCGATCGCGCTCTTGCGTCGTCTCGATGATCGGCGCCATCGCCCTGCACGGTGACGGTCTCGGCCACGGCGGCGACCTTCAGAACGAAATCGATCGCCGACTGCTGGCCGATCTGCAGCTGGACGCCCGTCCGCACCTCCGTGGCGAAACCGGCCGAGCTCACCGTGAACTCGTACCTGCCGACGGGAAGCTCGACCAGTCGGTAGGAGCCGTCCGCGTCGGCCGTGACCGTACGGACCTGGCCGGTGGCCAGGTTGCGCGCCACGACGGTCGCCCCCGAGAGTGGGCGGCCCGACGGATCGGACACGCGGCCGAAGACGGTTCCGCCTACCGCTCTGCGCCCAGACGGATGAAGCCAGGAGAAAAGCGGCCGCCGCTGCGACCCAGGTCTTCGGGGACGATCTCATGAGATCTCCTCCCTCACCGAGTCGCCGGAAAGGCTCCCGCCGATCGACGACCCCACCAAATTGTCCGGAGAATGCATCATTCGTTGCCACGTGTCAATACAGCGTCGGATACCGCTGAGTTGACCCCTGCAGCGGCGCCGAATCGAGCCTTCGCTGGAGCGAAACGCATCATGTATTGCAGGCCCGCCGGGCCGCGGAGCGCCCTCAGCGCTCGAAGACGTAGAGGGCCGTGTCGCCGCGCGCGACGAGGGCGGTGGCCTCGTAACCGCGCTCGAAGAGCGCTCCGGCCGTACGGCGGAGCGCCCGGCGCGCGCGGAGCGCGGCCGCCGGATCGGACGCATACAGAGCCGGAGCCCCGGAGGGAATCTCGACGGCGACCCGGGACGCGGTCGGCATGTGGCGCGGATTCGCGCGCGGCAGGTGCTCGGCCCGCCGAGGCTCGGGGGCCCGCCCCTGCGCGGCCCTTCCGACTTCGGGTGTCGCCAGGTTCCAGTGCACCTCGAACCGGTCGGTCGGAAGGCCGCCGTAGAGACCCCCGAGCTCGCCGTACACGTCGGGCAGGAACGCGCACGCGCGCGCCCGGAGCCGCACGAGGTTGAGGCGCGCATTCAGGACGAGGAGCGGGTCGTAGGTCCACGTGACGAGACGGATTCCGCGCTCGAGACACCAGGACCGCTGGAAGAATTTCAGCCGGACGGAAACGCCCCGCCCGCGGAACTCCGGCCGGACCGCCAGCAGATGCGAATGATGACAGGGCCGTCGGAGGTTGGTCCGCGCCAGTCCATGGACGAAGCCCACGAGCTCGCCTCCCGCGAAGGCGCCGGCGGTGAGGCCGCCGACGTGACCCACGACCTGGAGGTCGAACGTGGACGGCAATTGGCGATCCTCGAATCCCCAGACGCGCCGCGCCACCTCCTGCGCCGCGACGAAGTCGGCGAGCGTGCGCAACTCGCGGACGACGAGACGTCTCACGGGGCGTCCACCAGCGCGGCCAGCAGCGCCGCCCTTCGCGGAAGGTCCGAGAGCGACACGAACTCCTCGCGAGCGTGGGCGTGGCCTCCCCTCGGGCCCAGTCCGTCGAGCGTCGGGATTCCGGCCGCCGCCGTCAGGTTGCCGTCGGAGGCGCCGCCGACGCGGGCCGCCTCGAGTGCGAAGCCCAGCTCCTCGGCCAGCCCTCGCGCGCGCTCGTACAGGGCGAGGGAGGCGGGCGTCGGCTCGAGCGGAGGCCGATCCACTCCTCCGTCCACCTCCACCTCCACCCGCGCGTCGGCCGGCCGGTAGTCGCGGATCGCCTTTTCGACGCGGCTCGCCTCCGCGACGGACCAGACGCGCACGTCCACCGACAGCTCCCCGTGCTCCGGGATCACGTTGATCTTTTCTCCGCTCCGAGCCACCGTCGGGGCCACCGTCGTCTCGCTCGAGGGATCGCCCAGGGATTCCAGGAACATCACGCAACGCGCCAGCTCGGAGAGCGCCGATGCTCCTCGCTCGGGCTCGAGACCGGCGTGCGCGGCCCGGCCCCGAAAGCGCAGCCGGAAGACGCCGGTGGCCCTTGCGCGCGACCTTGGCGGCGCCGTCGAGGGAGGGTTCGAGCACGAAGACGCTGCGATGCCGCAGGGCCAGCTCGACGGTTCGGGCGCGGGACGCCGCGCTTCCGACTTCTTCGTCCGGCACCAGCAGCAGCGTCGCTTTTCCGGACCCCTCCTCCGCCAGCCCGGCCAGGGCCGCCATGGCCACGACGATGCCCGCCTTCATGTCGAAGACGCCGGGGCCCGAGGCCCGGTCTCCGTCGATCCGATAAGGAAAATCGCGCAGGGTTCCGCACGCCCACACCGTGTCGAGGTGTCCGAGGATCAGGATTCCTCCTCCGCCGCCGACACGGGCGGACACGGCTTCGCCCCGGCCCACACACGGATGAGTCTCGGCGGCGACGCCCCGTTCGCGGAGCCGATCGCGGACCCAACGTGCCAGAGATGTGACGCGCTCGGCATCCTCCGACGGGCTCTCCTGCGAAACCGCGGCTTCGAGATCCTCCGCCAGCCGCTCTCGACGCGCGTCGAAGCGCGAGAACCATTCGCGCGCTCTCACGTCAGGTCCTCCGCTTCCCCGCATTCCCGCCGATCGCATCGTCCGAGGGCGCCTGGGCGTACCAGCGCGGGCCCGAGAGGTATTCCTTCTCGGTCTGCCGGAGGAGGGCGAGCGAGCGCCTGGGCTTCAGTTGCGCGCACGCCACGAGCACTGCGTTCAACACGGCCATCGGAGCCACGTACGAGCCGGTAAACGTGGAGGCGGAGATCGGCGCCAGGAGATACGCGTCGCAGATCCGCGCCATCGGTGTCATGTCGCTGTCCGTGATCCCGAATGTGGGCACGCCGCGCGCCTTCGCCTCCGTCGCGGCATCCATCGTGACCCGGAGGCACCGCCCGAAACTGATCGCGACGACGAGGTCGCGCCGGCTCAGGGCCCGGACCTTGTGCTGGAGAATCCCGGCGCTGCCGACCGGAGCCTCGGCGTTGAAGCCCAGCGCATCGAGCCCGTAGGAGAAGAACCAGGCCAGCGAGGCGGCGAGGTCCACGCCCACGACCAGGATCGAGCGCGCCCGGTGGATGCGGCGGGCGAGGTCTACGGCCCGTGTGGGGTCCAGGCCCGAACGCACCGCGTCGAGATTGTGCAGGTCTCGCTCGAGGCTGTGCCGCACGTGGTCCACGACGCTCCGCCGCTCGCGGGCGGTCGCTTCGACGATCCGGTAGGGCGTCACCCGCTGGATGAAGTGCTCGCGCAGATCCTTGAGGAAGTCGGCGTATTGCCGGTAGCCCAGCACCTGGATCGTCCGGACGATGGTGGCCGGGTCGACGCGATAGCGGCGCGCGAGCGCCCGGGAGGAAAGGAAGAACGTTTCGTCGGGATTTTCGAGGGCCGCCTGGATGATGCGGCGGCGGCGCGGGTTCAGGCGAGACTGCGCGTCGGCAAGCCGCTGTTCAATCGCAGTACGTGCAGGCATGTCGATCCCTCCGCCGTGACGCCGGGAGGGCGTCTCGCTCTCGTTCCGGGTCCGGGAAGAATCTCACGACACCGAAACCGTCTTCCCGCGCAACGTGAACCGTTCGACGCTTTCGGTCATGGCCGCCACGTACTCTCGATCGATCTCGAATCCCAGGCCGGGAGCGAGCGGAACCTCCACCATTCCCTCCCGGCTCACCTCGACCTCCGGAACGATGATGTCGCGGGCGAAGTAGCGTCGGCTCGCCGAGATGTCGCCCGGCAGGGTGAAGCCGGGCAGGCTCGCGAGGGCGATGTTGTGGGCGCGCCCGACGCCCGACTCGAGCATTCCGCCGCACCAGAGGGGCACGCCGCTCGACCGGCAGATTTCGTGGATCGCGAGAGCCTGCGAGTAGCCGCCGACCCGGCCTACCTTGAGGTTGACGATGTCGCAGCTGCCGAGCTCCAGGGCCTGCCGGGTGGCTCGAGCTCCCGTGATGCTCTCGTCGAGGCAGATGGGCGTCGATAGTCCCCGCCGGAGCGCGGCATGGTCGATGAGGTCATCGTGCTCCAGCGGCTGTTCGAGCATGAGCAGTCCGAAGGCATCGAGCTTCTTCAGGTGCTCGCGGTCGGACAGTGCGTACGACGCGTTGGCATCCACGGACAGCGGGATGTCGGGATGCCGGCGCCGCACTTCCTCGAGAACCGCCACGTCCCAGCCGGGTTTGATCTTGATCTTGATCCTCCGGTAGCCGAGGCGAAGGGACCGTTCGATCCTCTCCAACACTCCGGCGACGTCGGCCTGGATCCCGAGGCTGACCCCGACCGGAATGCGCGCCTGAACGCCTCCGAGGAGCCTCGAAATGGACTGTTCCTTCGACCTCGCGACGAGGTCCACGAAAGCGAGCTCGAGACCGGCACGGGCCATGGGGTGACCGCGGAACGGAGCCAGCCGCTCGGCGAGCTCGGCGAGGTCCTGCAACGGAGCACGCAGCATCGCCGGCGCGAAGTAGTCGCGCACCGCGTGCACCGCCGTCCCGACCGTCTCGTAGCTGTAGAGGGGCTCGTCGCCCGCCACGATCTCCCCCCAGCCCTCGAGCCCCTCTCCCTCGAGCCGGACGAGCACGATCCGCCTCGACCCGACCCGGCCGAAGCTCGTCTCGAACGGCTCGACGAGATCCATGCGCAGCAGCCGGAGCTCGACGGCGTCGATCCGCAACGGAGCGATCCGCACCATTTGTTGCCGGAAGGTAGCAGAGCGTCTCTCGATGCGTCAAGACACTCGGGCGCTCGCCCAATCTGGGCGGACCTTCTGGCCGACCTGCACCATGTGTTGCAGTATCGGCCCGCGGCCGTCGCCGTCATCGCTTCTTGAGTGTCGTGTCGAAGAACTCGATCGTTTCTTTCCAGGTGCGGTCCCACGCGGCGCCCTGCCATCCGTGTTCCCCGCCGAGGATGAACTCCACCCGGCCGGGCACTCCGCCGGCCGAGAGCTTCTCCATGAGCTCCACGGCCTGGGACGGAGGCACCAGCGTGTCCTTCGATCCATGGAACGCCAGCACCGGCGCATCGCCCGCGCCCGCATAAGTGACCGGCGAGGCCTTCGCGGCGAGCTCGGGCTTCTCGGCCGCGGGCGCGCCGATCAGGCACTGGACGAAGCCGCGCGCGGTCTCCGAGAAATCCGTGGCGGCCAGATCCGCGGGACCGAAGAAGTCCACGACCGCCTGGACCCGCGCGCTGGGGACGCCTTTCGCGGCCGGACCGTCGAACCCGTCGTTGGGACCCGTCATGCCGAGGAGCAGCGCGAGATGCCCGCCGGCCGAGAATCCCATCGCGCCGATCTTCTCGGGATCGACCTTGAGCGTTTCGCGTTCGAGCGCAGAAAGCGCACCGCCGCCTTGACGTCTTCGAGCTGCGCGGGAAACGTGTCCTTCGGGCAGAAGCGATATTGCGGGGACGCCGCCACGTAGCCCCGGCGCGCGAGCTCGAGCAGGTACCGGTGGTTCTCCTCCCGCCCGCCTTCGTGCCAGGCGCCCCCGTGGATGACGAGGATCGCGGGAAACGGGCCGTCGCCCATGGCCGGCTGCGCGATGTCGATCCGCAGCTCCGCTCCGCCCGCGGTCGTAAACGGCACGTCGTAGCTCGTCGTGACGGTGGGGTCGGCGGCGAAGAGCGAGGCCGCGGACGCGAGGACGGCAAAACACGCGAACGGCCGGAATCGGCGCGTCATGGAGCCTCCGAGAGCTTCGGCCAGCGTATCAGACGCTCCGCGGCGTCCGTCGATGAGCCCTGCGTACCCGGCGGGTAGAATCCACCCACGTGACCCTGTCCGGCGGATCCAAGCTCGGTCCCTACGAGATCCTCGGCCGATCGGCGCCGGCGGAATGGGCGAGGTGTATCGGGCGAAGGATCCGCGCCTCGGGCGCGAGGTGGCGATCAAGGTGCTGCCCGCGTCGTTCTCGCCGGACGCCGATCGCCTGCGCCGGTTCGAGCAGGAAGCGCGGGCCGCCGGAGTCCTGAACCATCCCGAACATCACGGCGGTCTACGACATCGGCAGCGCACGACGGCGCGCCCTACGTCGTGCAGGAGCTCCTGGAGGGCGAGACGCTGCGCGCGGCGCTCGCGGGCGGCCGGCTGTCGCCCGCGCAAGCGCGATCGACTACGCGATCCAGATCGCCCACGGCCTGGCGGCGGCGCACGAGAAGGGCATCGTCCACCGGGACCTGAAGCCCGAGAACCTCTTCGTCACCAGGGACGGCCGGGTCAAGATCCTCGACTTCGGCCTGGCGAAGCTGACGCAGGACGACGGCGCGGCTCGAGCGCGACGAACCTGCCGACCGGCCACGGCGGCACCGAGCCGGGCGTCGTCCTCGGCACCCTCGGCTACATGTCGCCCGAGCAGGTGCGCGGGCAAGCCCGCCGACGCGCGCAGCGACATCTTCTCCTTCGGCGCGATCCTCTACGAGATGCTCTCGGGCAAGCGGGCGTTCCACGGCGACTCGGCCGCGGACACGATGTCGGCGATCCTGCGGGAGGATCCGCCGGAGCTCTCGGTCACGAACCAGAACATCTCGCCCGGCTCTCGAGCGCATCGTCCGCCACTGCCTGGAGAAGAATCCGGAGCAGCGGTTCCAGTCGGCGCGCGACCTCGCGTTCGACCTCGAGGCGCTTTCCGGGACGTCCGTGCAGACCGTCGGCGCCGGCTCCTGGCCGCCGACGGCTCCGGCTCATGCCCGTCCTTCTGCTCGGCCTCGGCGCCCTCGCCGGCGCGGCCGCCGCGTATTTCGGCTGCGGGAGCGTGGCGCGCCGCAGGCCGCCGGACTCGCAGGAGCGCAGTTCCGCCGGCTCACGAACCTGTCCGGCGCCGAGAACGCGCCGTCGCTCTCGCCCGACGGCCAGACCGTCGCCTTCGTGCATCGTGCCGGTGGCAAGACCGACATCTAGGATCCAGCGCGCCGGCGGACGGAACCGATCAACCTCACGCCCGACTGCGACCGCGACAGCTAAGCCCGCCTTCTCGCCGGACGGGAGCCTCATCGCGTATGGCTCGCAGTGCGGGGATGGCGGGCTCTTCATCATGGGCGCCACCGGCGAGAACTCGCGGCGCCTGACGAACGTCGGCAGCAACCCGGCGTGGTCGCCCGACGGCAAGGAGATTTTCTACGTCGACGGAGCTCGTCGGCGCCCTTACGGCCGCCTGGGGACGAGCGCGCTCTGGGCGGTCGACGTCGCCAGCGGCAAGACGCGAAAGCTCTCCGCGGATCTCGACGCGTCCAGCCCGACGTCTCTCCACACGGCCTGCGTATCGCCTACTGGGGCCTGCCGACCGGCTCGGGTCAGCGCGACATCTGGACGATGCCCGTCAAGGGGCTCGGGCCGGGCGAAACGCCCGTGCCGGTCGACGAAGGACGAAGCCATGGACTGGAACCCGGTCTGGGGGCCGGACGGCAAGACGATCTACTTCCTCGTCAATCGCGACGGCGCGATGAACCTCTGGCGGGTCCCGATCGACGAGGCGACGGGCCGGATGCTGGGCCCCGCCGAGCCCAGATCCTGCCGGCGCGGGAGGTCGGCGGCTCGCGCTCTCCAGGAACGGGCGGCGCGCCGCGTACGTCGTCCGGGAAAACACGTACTCGATCGACCGACTCGTCTTCGACGCTTCGTCCGGAAAGCTCACCGGCAAGCCCGAGCAGATCCTCGGAAGCTCGCAGGAGATCGCGGATTGCGACATCTCGCCGGACGGAAAGCTCATCGCATTCGACTCGTCGGGGGAGCGCCCGCGACGATCTCTTCCTCGTCGACACCGATGGCCGGAACATGCGCCAGCTCACGGACGATACCCCGAAGGACCGCCACGCGAAGTTCTCGCCGGATGGAAAGCGCCTCGGCCTTCCATTCCGACCGCGCCGGCGGCCGCTATCAGATCTGGACGTCGAGAAGGACGGCAGCGGCCTGAAGCCGCTGATCAGGCCAAGGACCTCATCATCGAGCCTCACTGGCGTCCGGACGGCCGGCGCCATCGCCACCAACAGCGGCCGCGGAAGCTCGATCCTCCAGCTCGACGAAGCGGGCGCCGTCGTCCGCGTCGAGCCCATCCCGCCGCCGTACGCCGGAGACGTACTTCTATCCGCTGGCGTGGTCTTCCGACGGGAAGACGCTCGCCGGATCCTGGTCGCGTCTCGCGCGATCCACCGCGCAGTCTGTCCCGACTCTATGCGACTGCGGGAGGCGACGCGCCGCGGACGATTCCGGGCATCGAAGCCGGCGACGCGTCCCCGTGCGGTTTTTCCGGAGACAGCCTGCACCTCTATGTGGACGCGCGACCTGCAAGTGCATCGCGTCGATCTCGCCACCGGGCGTCGAGAGCCATGGAAGCAGCTCAATCTCCGCGGACCCGGCGGAGTTCTCGACCTTCGCGATCGTGCCCTCCGACGACGGCCGCTACTACTTCTACAGCTACGCGAACGCCAGCTCTCGCAGCTCTACCTCATCGGAGGGTTGGAGAAGTGACGCTCCCGAGCGGATCCAAGCTCGGCCCCTACGAGATCCTCGGCGCGATCGGCGCGGGGGGTATGGGCGAGGTCTATCGGGCGAGGGATCCGCGGCTCGGGCGCGAGGTCGCGATCAAGGTGCTGCCGGCATCCTTCTCGCAGGACGCGGATCGCCTTCGCCGCTTCGAGCAGGAAGCGAAAGCCGCCGGCGTTCTCAACCACCCGAACATCACGGCGGTCTACGACGTCGGTCAGCACGAAGGCGCGCCCTACGTCGTCCAGGAGCTGCTCGAAGGCGAGACGCTGCGCGCCGAGCTCGCGGGCGGAGCCTTCTCGACGCGGCGAGCCGTGGAATACGCCACGCAGATCGCCACCGGGCTCGCCGCGGCCCACGAGAAGGGCATCGTCCACCGGGACCTGAAGCCCGAGAACGTCTTCGTCACCAGGGACGGCCGCGTCAAGATCCTCGACTTCGGCCTGGCAAAGCTGATGGCGCCCCACGACTCGCTGTCGGAGCAGCCCATCTGCCGACCGAGAGCGCTGGCACCGAACCCGGCGTTGTTCTGGGAACGCTCGGCTACATGTCGCCCGAGCAGGTGCGCGGGAAGCCGGCCGACGCGCGGAGCGACATCTTTTCCCTGGGCGCCGTCCTCTACGAGATGCTCTCGGGCCGCCGCGCGTTCCGCGGCGACTCCGCGGCGGACACGATGTCGGCGATCCTCAAGGAGGACCCGCCGGACCTGTCGCTGACCAACAAGGACGTCTCTCCGGGCCTCGAACGGATCGTCCGCCATTGCCTCGAGAAAAACCCCGAGAAGAGATTTCACTCCGCGCACGACGTCGCCTTCGCGCTCGAGGCACTCACCGGCGTCTCGACGCCCGCGGCGGCAGTGGTTCCGCCGCGCACGGGCCGCCGGTCGTGGCTCTGGCCGGCGCTCGCGGCGGCCGCGGTCGCCGCGGCGGGGTATCTCGGCCTCGCGCGTCGGCCGCCCGCCGAGCCGCCCGTCTTCCGCCAGCTCACGTTCTATCGAGGAACCATCGGATCGGCCCGCTTCACACCGGACAGCCACTCCGTCGTCTATTCGGCGGACTGGGACGGCAACCGCAAGCAGCTTTACCAGGCCCGGATCGGACTTCCGGATTCGCAGGCGCTCGGAATCCCCGGCGCGGACGACATCGCCGGCATCACGTCTTCGGGCGAGATGGCCGTGCTCGTTCCCGCTCCGCCGGGCTTTACGCTCGCGCGTGTGCCCCTGACCGGCGGAGCGCTCCGCGAAATCGCGGAAGACATCGGCGCCGCGGACATCTCGCGCGACGGACTGTCGCTTGCGGTTTCGCGCTGGATCGGCGGCGGGTTCCGCCTCGAGTACCCGATCGGCAAGTCCCTCTACCAGACGGGTGGCCACGTCAGCTACCTGCGCATCTCACCGGACGGCCGCCACGTGGCCTTCTTCGACCATCCGCTGCTCGGCGACGACCGCGGAACGCTGGCGGTCGTGGACCGCGCAGGCAAGAAGACGACGTTGACGGGTCCCTGGGCGAGCACCCAAGGCATCGCCTGGACCCCGTCGGGCCGCGAGATCTGGTTCACCGCGTCCGAGCGGGGCGCGAACCGGGTCGTCCATGCCGTCACCCTCGACGGGAAGGTGAGGCGGGTGCTCGCGGGTCCAGGCCGCCTGGTTCTCCATGACATCGCTCCCGACGGCCGACTGCTCATCGAGGAGGCCGGCGGCCGACTCGCGCTGATGTGCCGACCGCCGGGCGCCGCCGAAGAGCGCGACCTCGCATGGCTGGATGTGTCGTACGCCGCGGCCATTGCCCGAGACGGCTCGTTCGTCGTCTTCGGCGAGACCGGGGAAGCCGGCAGCGGCAACGGCGGCGTGTACATGCGGCGAACCGACGGCTCGCCCGCCGTGCGCCTGGGAGACGGAATCCCCGACAGTCTCTCGCCCGACGAAAAGTGGGTCGTGACGCTGCAGGGGACCGACTCGAAGCTCGTGCTTCTTCCTCTGGGCGCGGGCGAGCCCCGAGCCCTGCCCGACTTCGGGATCCGGCCGCGGACCGCGCAGTTCCTGCCCGATGGCAAGCGGCTCCTCCTCTCGGGCACGCGAGGCAGCGAACCGATCAAGCTCTACATCGCGGACGTGGAGACCCGAAAACTGCGCGAGCTCCCGGGGGCTCTCGGCGCGCCCGGCTCCCTGTCCCCGGATGGAAAACAGATCTTCGCCGTCCGCACGGACAATCGGGCCTTCCTGTATCCGATCGACGGCGGCGAACCGCGGGAGGTCACGGCCTACACCGCCGGCGACTGGCCAGCGGGTTGGAGCCGGGACGGACGCTTCCTCTACCTTTATTCGACCTTCGGCTTTCCGGCGACCGTCTGGAAGGTCGATCTCGCAACCGGGAAGCGCGAGAAGTGGCGCGAGATCGATCCGAAGGAGGCATCGCGCGCCGAGGCCTTCTTCAATTTCGTCGTTTCGCCGGACGAAAGCAGCTACGCTTACAACTACTCGCGCTTCGAATCCGAACTCTTCATCGTCGAAGGTCTGGAGGCCCGGTGACTCTGTCTTCCGGCTCGAAGCTCGGCCCCTACGAGATCCTCGGCCAGATCGGCGCCGGAGGGATGGGCGAGGTCTACCGCGCGAAGGATCCACGGCTCGGGCGCGAGGTCGCGATCAAGGTGCTGCCGGCGTCGTTCTCGCAGGACGCGGACCGGCTCCGCCGCTTCGAGCAGGAGGCGAAGGCCGCGGGCGTCCTCAACCATCCCAACATCACGGCCGTCTACGACATCGGGCAGCACGACGGCGCTCCGTACGTCGTCCAGGAGCTCCTGGAGGGCGAGACGCTCCGCAGCGAGCTCGCGGGGGGCCGCTTCTCGCCGCGCAAGGCCATCGACACCGCGACGCAGATCGCGGAGGGCCTGGCGGCCGCGCACGAGAAGGGGATCGTCCACCGCGACCTGAAGCCCGAGAACGTCTTCGTGACCAAAGACGGACGGGTCAAGATCCTCGACTTCGGCCTCGCCAAGCTGACACAGACCGAGGGTGCGGGCTCGAGCGGGACGAACCTTCCGACGGAGACCAAGGGCACCGAGCCCGGTGTCGTGCTGGGAACGCTCGGCTACATGTCGCCGGAGCAGGTGCGCGGCAAGCCCGCCGACGCGCGCAGCGACATCTTCTCCTTCGGGGCGATCCTCTACGAGATGCTCTCGGGCAAGCGAGCCTTCCACGGTGATTCTGCGGCGGACACGATGTCGGCGATCCTGCGGGAGGATCCGCCGGATCTCTCGGTCACCAACCAGAACATCTCGCCGGGGCTCGAACGCATCGTCCGCCACTGCCTCGAGAAGAACCCGGAGCGGCGATTCCAGTCCGCCCGCGACCTCGCCTTCAACCTCGGAGAGCTCTCCGGCGCCTCGGGAACGGCGATCGCCGGCGTGGCCGCGCGCCGCCCGAGAACGGCGTTTCCGTGGATGGTGGCCGTCGGGCTCGCGGCACTGATCGCAGCCTTCGCCGCCGGGCATTTTCTCTGGAAGTCGGCCTCCGCCTCGACCCCGACGTATCGCCGGCTCACGTTCCGCCGCGGAAACATCGGCACCGCCCGGTTCGCGCCCGACGGGCACAGCGTCGTCTACGGCGCCTCCCTGGGGGGCGGGCCCCTCGAGATCTACACGACGCGCCTCGAGGGCCCGGAGTCCACGCCGATCGGCGTCAAGAACGCGGACCTCTTGTCCGTCTCGTCTTCGGGAGAGCTCGCCATCTCTCTGCGCGAGCGGTTCCTGGCCGGCCCGGCCGGTATCGGGACACTCGCCACCGTGCCGATCGGCGGCGGCGCGCCGCGGGCGATCGCGGAGTTCGTCGAGCGCGCGGCGTGGACTCCCGATGGAAAGCAAATTGCGGTCACTCGGTTCCTGGAAGGGCGCAACCGCATCGAGCTCCCGCTCGGGAAAGTGATCTACGCCACGGAGCATGGCCTTCGTGTTCCGAAAATCTCGCCCAAGGGCGATCGGATCGCTTTCGCCGAGAGAATCTCGGGACGCCCCTGGATCCGCACGGTCGACCTCGCCGGAAAGAGCGCCACACTCGTCGGTCCGGTCGGCGGCCAGGGAATCGCCTGGTCCCCGTCGGGAGAGGAGATCTGGTTCGACGACCGGGGGGAGCGCGGCCAATACTTCCTGAAGGCCGTGAACCTCACGGGACGCGTGCGGGTCCTGGCCACCCTGCCGGTCGGGCTGCTCATCCAGGACATTTCGCAGGACGGGCGCGTTCTCGTGGAGCGGTACGACAGCAAGCCGGGGATCTCCCTTCTCGTGGCCGGCGAAGCGCGCGAGCGCGACCTGACCTGGTTCGACCGATCCAGCCTCATCGCACTCTCCGACGACGGCGGCCTCGCCCTCATCAACGAGTTCGGGGACGCCGCGGGGACGGAGGGGGCGCATTACCTCCGCAAGACCGACGGCTCGCCGGCGGTCAAGCTCGGTGCGGGAGCGGCTCTGGACCTTTCCGCCGACGGCAAATGGGTCCTCGCGCGCAAACCCGGTTCGGAGTCGAGTCTCGTCCTGACCCCGAGCGGAACGGGCACACCCGTCACGATCGAGGAGCCAGGATTCGAGACCGTCGCGGCGGCGGTGCTGTTTCCCGGTGGCAAGCGACTGCTCCTGCAGGCCGCCGAGCCCGGGCACAAGCGCCGCTTGTACGTGCAGGATCTGCCGGCGGGGAAACCGCGGCCCATCGCGGCCGCGGGCTACGGATTCGGCCTCCGCCCGGTCTCGCCCGACGGGCAGTGGGTCGTCGCGTACGGAGACTGGAGCGATGACGCCTCCCTCCTGCCGGTGGCGGGTGGAGAGCCGCGCACCATCCCGCAAACCAAAGATCTCGATTTTCTCCAGTGGGCTCCGGACGGGAAATTCCTGTACGCCGCGCTCACAGGGAGCATTCCCGCTCAGCTCGTGCGCGTGGAGGTCGCGACCGGCCGGCGTGAGCCCTGGAAGTCCCTCGCGCCGCCCGACCTCTCCGGGCTGATCGACATAAGCACGATCTCCATAACGCCGGACGGAAGGTCGTACGCCTACGGCTACGGCCGCTCGGCGACGTCGGATCTGTACCTCATCGACGGACTGAAGTAACCGAAGGAGGCCGCAGGCATGAGCCTCGAACGCGCGCTGAAGACCCGCGACATCGTCCTCTTCAACGTGGCCGCGATCGTGGGCATGCGTTGGATCGCGCTCGCGGCGGCGAACGGGCCATCGTCGCTGCTGCTCTGGGTGCTCGCCGCGGTCGCCTTCTTCATCCCGCAGGGCTTCGCCGTCATGGCGCTGGCCTCCGCGATCCCCGAGGAAGGCGGCCTCTACGTCTGGACGAGGAAGGCCTTCGGCGAGCGCCACGGCTTCATGGCCGGCTGGCTCTACTGGGCCAACAACATCCTCTACTTCCCGACGCTCACGCTCTCGACCGTCGTGTACGCGCTGTACGTCTTCGGCGTTCGCTTCGCCCACCTCGAGCAGAGCCGGATCTACACCGCCGGCGCGGCGATCGTGCTCCTTCTGATCGCGCTCGTCTTCAACATCGTCGGCATGAAGTCCGGCCGCTGGGTCCAGAACATCGGCGGGATCGCCCAGTGGATCCCGTCGGCGGCGCTCCTTCTCGTCGGGCTCGTCGCGCTGACTCGCTTCGGCTCGGCGACGCCGATGCCCGCGACCTCGTTCGTTCCGGACTTCGCGGCGCTTCCGACGATCCTCTTCTTCGCCAACCTCTGCTTCGGCTTCGCCGGGCTGGAGCTCGCGCCCGTCATGGCGGGCGAGGTCGTCGAGCCGCGGCGCACCTTCCCTCGCGCCATCATCATCTCGGGTCTCACGATCGCGGCGTGCTACCTCCTCGGCACGATCTCGCTCCTCTGGTCGCTGCCGCCCTCCGAGACCTCCATCATCTCGGGCGTCAACCAGGCCGTGACGAAGGCCGGAGCGCGCATCGGGCTGCCCTGGCTCGGGCCGCCGACGGCCATTCTCATGACGCTCGCGGGGCTCGGAGGAGTCGGCGCGTGGCTGATCGGTTCGGCGCGCATCCTCTTCGTCGGCGGCCTCGATAAGTACCTGCCGCCGATCTTCGGCGCCACGCACCCGAAGTGGAAGACGCCGTGGTTCGCGCTGCTCTTCCAGGCGGGCCTCTCGGCGGTGTTCATCCTCGCGGCGACGCAGGGCGACACGGTGAAGAACGCCTACCTGAAGCTCGTCAACGCCACGCTCATCGTCTACTTCCTCCCGTACCTTTACATGTTCGCCGCCGCGATCAGGATGCGGCTCGACGTGCTGAGGCAGCCGGGAGCAGTGCCCGTACCGGGCGGCGCGGCCGGAAGCTGGTTCTGGAATGGGCTCGGCTTCATCACCACGCTCGTCGCGATCGTCCTCGCGCTGATCCCCCCGGCGGACTCCGCCGACCGCGGCGGCTTCTTCCTCCAGGTCGCCGCCGGCTCGTTCGGCTTCGTGGTTGCAGGGTTCGTTCTCTATGCGCTCGCCGAGCGCCGCCGCCGCCGCGCGGAGGCCAGAATCTCCGCCTGACCGGACGATAGAATCCGGGCGCATTCCGGAGGGCCATGACTCAGACTCTGAGCGGCCCGCTTCGCGGGCCAACCGACGAAAGAGGGGACGTTCCATGTGGACCCTCTCCCGACAAGGTCTGACTTGACACTCTCGGCCGGCGTACGCCTCGGCCCGTACGAGATCGTCGCCCCGCTCGGCGCCGGCGGCATGGGCGAGGTTTACCGCGCGCGGGACACGCGACTCGGGCGCGAGGTGGCGGTCAAGGTCGTTCCGCCCGGCCTCTCCTCTTCCCCGCAGGCGCTCCAGCGCTTCGAGCGCGAGGCGAAGACGATCTCGCAGCTCTCGCATCCGCACATCTGCGCGCTCTACGACGTGGGTCATCAGGACGGAACCGAGTACCTCGTCATGGAACTGCTGGAAGGACAGACGCTCGCGGACCGGCTGGCCAAGGGAGCGTTGCCTCTCGATCAGGCGCTGCGGTACGGAGCCGAGATCGCCGACGCGCTCGATCGGGCGCACCGTCAGGGCATCGTGCATCGGGACCTGAAGCCCGCGAACGTCATGCTGACCTCCTCGGGCGTGAAGGTCCTCGACTTCGGTCTGGCCAAGGCGCTGGGGCCGTCGCCCGCGACGGCTTCTCTCACCGAGATCCCGACCGAGATGCCGCTGACCGAAGCGGGAACGGTCCTCGGGACGGTCCAGTACATGGCGCCGGAGCAGCTCGAGGGCAAGGAGGCCGACGCGCGGACCGACATTTTCGCGCTCGGACTGCTGCTCTACGAGATGGTCACCGGACGGACGGCCTTTTCGGGCGCGACACGCGCGTCGCTCATCGGCGCGATCCTTCGGGACGATCCTGCCCCGATCTCGCGCGAGCATCCGCTCTCCCCTCGCGCGCTGGATCGCGTCGTCGCGATCTGTCTCGCGAAGGAGCCCGAGGAGAGATGGCAGACTGCGCGCGACGTCGCGCTCCAGATCGAGGGCATCCGGCAGGACCGCTCGGCCTCGGAGCCGATCGCGGCAGTGCCTTCGCGGCGCCGGCGTCTCTCCGGGGCGCTTCCCTGGGGGATCGCCGCCGCCGCCGTCGCGCTCGCGGTATTTGGACTTCTCCGCGGCGCGCGGCCCGCATCGAAGCCTACCGTCATGCGGACGTTCATGCTTCCGCCGGCGGGGACGACCTTCGAATACAGCGCCAACTCCGCCCCCGCCACCGTGTCTCCCGATGGCCGGCATCTGGCTTTCGGCGCCCGCGAGGCGGACGGCACCATGCGCCTCTGGATCCGCGACCTGGACGCGTCCGAGGCCTACGTCGTTCCCGGCGGAGACGGAGCGCTCTTTCCCTTCTGGTCTCCGGACTCGCGCCACGTCGGTTTCTTCGCCCGTGGTGCGCTGAAAGTCGTCGACGCGTCTCCGTCCCCACAACCGCCACGGGTCCTCGCGACGGACATCCTGGAGCCGCGGGGCGGAACGTGGGCGGCGGACGGAACGATCCTCTTTTCGCCGGGGAATCTGGGGCCTCTGAAGAAGGTCTCCGCCGCGGGCGGCGCCACCGCCGTGGTGTTGCCGCTCGTCGGGGACGAGAAATCGCACCGGTGGCCGCGCTTTCTCCCGGACGGACGCCACTATCTCGTCGAGATCGGCAAGCCGGGTCCTGGAGACGCCGGCCCGACGCTCGCCCGCGCGACCTTCGTGGCGTCACTCGACAGCGCCGAGAAGCGGCAGATCCTCCCCGACGATTCGAGTCCCGCCTACGCGCCGCCGGGCTTCTTGCTCTTCGTGCGGGCAAAGAACCTCATGTCAGCGGCCTGCGATCCGAAGTCTCTGGCGATCCAGGGCGAGCCGACCGCTCTGATTTCGAACGTCGAGGGGCGCGTGGCGCCGGGCTCGCCTTTCTTTTCCGTTTCGGAGAACCTGCTCGTGGTCTCCCCACCGCAGGCGGCGAGACGACTGGTTTGGCTCGACCGGGCGGGGCGAGAAATGGCGGCGGTCGGCCCCGGAGGAGACATCTTCAGCTTCGCCCTGACTCCCGACGGCCGCACGGCCGTGGCGGGTGTTGCCCAGAACCCGCTGCCCCCGGACCTCTGGATGTTCGACACGTCTGCGGGGCGAGGCATCCGGGTGACGCGCGATTCCGCCGCCCAGCTCGCGCCTGTCATCACTCCCGACGGGCGCCGGATTTTTTGTTCGGCCTACTCCCGCGGCCCCTGGGACCTCTGGGAAACGACTCCGCGAGGTGCCACCGACCTGAAGGTATTTCTGGAATCGGAGACGAGCAAGACCGCCAACGACATTTCTCCCGACGGGCAGTATCTCCTCTATCGGGAGTTCAATCCCGGGACCCTCGGGGACCTCAAGGTGGTGGGACTGTCGGGAGACCGCACGCCCCGGACGTTCATCGCCACCCCGGATGACGAGACCAACGGAGACTTCTCGCCGGACGGCCGCTGGGTCGCTTACGTCTCGGATGAATCCGGGCGCAAAGAGGTCTACGCCGCGTCGTTTCCCGACGCCACGCGGCGGGTCCGCGTGACCTCCGAAGGCGGGGCACAGCCGCGCTGGAGCCGCGACGGCAGAGAGCTTTTCTACATCCGCGCGGGCCAGCTCTTCGCCGTGCCGGTCGGCCACACCGGAGATGATCTCGCCTTCGGACAGGGCCAGGCGCTCTTCCCGCTCAGACTCTTCATGCAGGGCGACCCCGGTTTCGACCTGGTCACACGCTACGACGTCGCGCCCGACGGCCGATTCCTCGCCCTCGTGCGCGGCGAGGACCAGGCCCCCCGACCTCTCACTCTCGTTCTCAACTGGTCCGAGACGCTGAAGCCAAAATGACGCTCGCCTCCGGCATAACGCCTCGGCGCCTACGAGATCCTGTCGCCGATCGGCGCGGGCGGGATGGGCGAGGTGTACCGCGCGCGACACCCGGCTCGGTCACGAGGTGGCGTCTGGATTCGTGAGGCGGCGCTCGTCTCCGGCCCAGGCCTACGTCAGGAACTTCGACTTCAGCGCGGCGAGAGTCGACGACATGTCGCCCTGCTGTTCTACGTGACCCTTTGGCGTCAGCTGGTCGATGACGACGGGCAGGAGCGCGGCGAGGGCCGCGGCCGTGGCGCCGGGGGGCAGGCCGAGCTTCTGGGCCATCGTCTGGACGTTGCCCTGGCCGAGCGCGTTCGTCACCTGATCGCCCGAGACCGGCACGTTTTGACCGGTCGAGACCCACGAGTCCGCCTGCGAGCTCAAGCCGGCGGAGCGGAACTGGTCCAGTAGGCCCGAAAGGCCCCCGGGCTGGCCCTGGATCACGTTCGTCGCGAGATCCATCAGTGAGCTTTTTTGCTGGTTGTTGCCGAACTGGCCGACGACGCCGCCGAGCAACTGATCGAAGAGTCCCATGGCACCCTCCTTGGTAGAACTCTGAGTTCTATCACGCGCCTGGAACGTTTCTTCTACAGCTTCACCAGGCACCACTCCTCGCTCCACGGCAGCCGCGACATCTGGAGCGAGGGCTTGCCGCCCGCCTGCACGACGAAGCCGTCGGAGAAGTTGACGCCGAAGCCGTTCTGCGGATCGTAGAGCCCCGGCTCGACGGAGAAGATCATCCCGGGCTCGAGCATCGTGTAGTCGCCGAGCGCGAGATACGGCGGCTGGTGGCCTTCCATCCCCATGCCGTGCGCCGGGCGGTGGTAGATGTAGTTCTGCATCCCTTCCTTCACCTGGTGCCCGTGGATCTGGTACGCCACCGTCGAACAGGCGACGCCGGCGCGGGAGAGATCCTTCTGCATCAGGCAGCAGTCGCGCGCGACGGTCCACACCTTCTTCTGGTGATCCGTCCAGGGCGCGAGCAGGTACGCGCGGTAGAGCTCGCCGCCGCAACCGGCGATCGCGACGCCTCCCGCGATCTGGAGAGCCTGGCCCTTCTGGATCTTGTTGTAGTGCATCTGGTTCGGATGCGGGTACGCCGTGCCCACGCCGCAGCGCACGCCGACGCCGAGGTCGATCCCGACCGCCGTGTGCGGACGGCCGTCGCGCTTGATCCCCTGCATCAGCCGGCCCATTCCGAACTCCTGGGCCGTCATGGCGAGCTCGTAGTCGGTGAGATCCGTGCCCTTCGCGAGGAGCAGATCCCGCGCGAAGGCGTGCGTCTCGTCGAAAACGCGGTAGGCCCGCCGCCAGAGCGCGAGCTCCTCGGGCGACTTGACCATGCGCAGCTTTTCGCAGTGCTCCGCGATCGAGTCGAACTTCGTTTCCTTGAGGAAGACCGTCCCCGCCTTCGAGAGCTGGCGCGCGGAGAGGTCCTTGTCCGTCGCGATCCGCTTTCCGTCGTAGCCCCGCTTCTTCAGGCCCTTGAGGACCCACTCGAAGAGGTCGACCTTCGCGCCCTGCTGGACCTTGCCCTCGTTCGGAAACGCGCCGTCGGCGTGCTGGAAGTCGAAGTAGTAGTCGGATTCGGTGGCCCACCAGCTCTTCACGAGGTCGCGGTCGAGGCCGGGGTTGAACCAGATCGTCGCGAGCCGGTCGGCGGGCAGAAAGACCGAGAACGGCCGCTCCGTCGTCGTGAAGAAGAGGCCCGTGAAATAGATCATGTTCATCGGGTCCGACAGCCAGACGCCGGCGAACCCGTTCTCGACGAGGTGCGCCTGGAGCGTCCGCGCGCGGGCCTGGTGCCATTCGAGAGGGAGACGGTCGTAGCTCGCCGGGGCGAGGCCGTCGTCGTCCTTCAGGAAGAGGGCCGCGGACTTCGAGCCGTCGATTCCGGCCGGGATCTGGGCGTCCGCGCGGGAAGCCAGCGCGCCCCCGACGAGGGCTCCGCCGGAGACGAGCAGGGAGCGTCGGTCGAGTGTCATCATGTCCTCCGCAGAAAAGCGGTGCGATGCTATCCCTTGTGAGCCGTCCATGAAGATCGTCCTCGGGCTCGCCGGCCTCGTCCTCGCCGTCTTTCTGGTCGACCGGCTCCTCCTCTGGATGGAGTGGAAGGGTTGGATCGATTACCGGCGGACCTACCCCGGCCGCATCAATCCGGGCCAGGTCGGGCCGGCGTTTCTCGCGATCCAGGGGTTACTCGAGCCGGAGAAGCGCCACGCCGCCGAGGAGCAGACGGCGCTACGGACCGAACGGGACGAAGAGAGCGGTCCCGGCTCGCCGAGTTCGGGATCCCTCGGGCCTAAGCCCTCGGGATGACCGCGCCGCGCGGCGCGGTCACTTGATCGCCGTCGCCAGCGTGTCGTGGTGGAGCGCGATGAAGGTCCGGAGGTAAGGCCCGATCCCCTTCACACCCTCGAATCCGGCGGCCTTCGCCGCTTCCTCCTGCTTCGCCTCGGGCACGTCGGCGCTCGCGGCGTAGTGCTTCAGGTCGCGGTACGCCCCGATCGTGAAGACGTCCCACGCGGCGCCGGCGTCGCGCACGAAGATCGCGTTCCGGGGCTGGTCGAGAGCCTTCAGGTACGCGTTCTCCATCTCCCGCTGCCGGTAGAGACCGGCGATCTGGCCCGGAAGCGCCTGGAACATCTCGACGTGGAAGAACCCGGCGCCCGCGAACTGCCCGCGGAGCGCTTCGAGCGGCGGTCCGTAGACGAAGACGTCTTCCGTCCAGGCCACGTCGGACTCGAGCCGTGACAGCTCCGCCTTCGCCGACGCCCGGGCCCGGTCGCGGCGCGCGACCCGCTCGGGGGCGTAATACGCGCTCCAGCCCCCCATGGGAAAGAGAAGCAGGAGGTCCCAGCGGTCGCCCTGGCTGTGCCGCATCGCGATGGGCGGCTCGTCGCCGCTGTCCTTCGAGCCCGGCCAGCCGGCTTTGAGGAGCTCGACGACCTCGAGGAGCTTGCCGGGCGCCGCCTGAACGAGGGTGGTCCGGTACAGGTAGGGAGTGTCGGGTCCGGACGCGGGCACGGCCGAGGCGAGGCCGGAGACGAGCAGGAGGCAGGCGATCATGGACCCTCCAAAACGTTCGGGACGGACTGTACCGCAGGGTCCGCGGCGCCCCGCCGGAATGCGAAAAAACCCGCGCCTGTGCTACCATTTTTAGAATTACATCCATGAAATTCAGCAGTGTGGTAGCCAAAAGCTTTTCCACCGCGGAGACCGCTCGTCTGACTGGCCTCACGGCCAGGCAACTCGACCATTGGGATAGGGAAGGCTTCGTCCATCCATCGGCCGGAAAGGCGTCCGGTTACGGCTCCGCGCGGCGCTACTCGTTCGCCGACGTGGTGCGCCTCCGCGTCGCCGCGAGGCTGCGCGCCGGCGGCGTCGGGCTCGCCCGGATCCGCCGCTGCGCCGACGCCCTGGCGAAGCTGGACCCGTCGGCCGACCTCGCCAAGGCGCGCCTGCTCGTCGTCGGTTCGAGCGTGCTCTGGGCCCGGTCGGATCGCGAAGTCGTGGATCTGCTCAAAGAAGGCCAGCTCGTCCTGGTCTGCTCGCTCGGCGACGCGGTGGCCGAGGCCGCGGGCGCCGTCTCTCGTCTCACTCGCGAGGCCGAGCAAAACGAGCAGGCGCGCCGCGGGGAGACGCGTCGCAGGGATCGTGTCGGCGCAGACGTCCCGTTCCCGGCGCGTCGGAAAGTCGGGAGAGCGGCGATGATGTTCACACCGGGTAAGACGGGAATCGGATGCGGCTGGCTTCGCACGACCTGAGCCACCACATCAGCGGGCTCGCGCGCCTGGGACGCCAGCGCGACTTTTCGCTTCCGCGGTTCGCGAAGGCCCTCTCCGCCATCGCCGCGCAACGGCGACCGCGGGGACGTCCTCCGCCAGCTGCTCGTGGAATGGACAGGGGTTCCGTTCGAGGCCGCGGAGGCCCTCGAGCGGTGGAGCGAGATCGAGCGGATGCTGCCCACCCTGCGCCAGAAACTCGGGGCGCCGCTCGGCCTGCAGACCGTGCTCCTCCACCACCTCCACAGCACGAAGGGCCTCCTGAAGGAGCCGCGCCTGGTCTCGGAAGCGGATCTGGCCGTCCTCCGCGTCAACGCCATCACCGATCCCTTGACGGGCCTCTACAACCGGCGCTTCCTGATCGATCACCTGGGCCGCGAGATCTCGCGCGCCGAGCGCTCGGGCGGGATCCTCGCCGTGGGCATGATGGACCTGAAGGGATTCAAGTCGATCAACGACCGGATGGGGCATCCCGTGGGCGACAGCGTCCTCGTGCGCACGGCGCGCATCGTGCGCGAGTCGCTGCGGGCGGTCGACGCCGGCTGCCGCTGGGGCGGCGACGAGTTCGTGCTCGTCCTGCCGAACACCGACATGATCTCGGCGCTCGCCGTCCTCGAGCGCGTGCGCGAGCTGGTCGGCGCCATGCCGCTCGGCGGCCGCTCGGGCGCCGCCGCGCTCGACCTCCACTACGGCGTCGCGTCGTATCCGAACGACGGCAAGAGCACCGATTTCCTGCTCAAGGTCGCGGACCTGCGGCTCTACCAGTGCCGCTCGCAGTCCACGTTCGCCAGGGCAGCGAGCGGCGCCTCCACCCCCGGTTCGCGCCGGAAGAGATGAGCCTGCGCATGGAGTGGAACGGCCGCCAGCGAACAGCCGCGCCGTGACCGCGTCCGTCGTCGACGTGAGCTACCGGGGCCTCGCGTTCCACGCGAAGAAGAGCGAAAAGTGGCCGACGCGGTGGAAGGCGGAGATCTTCCAGAAGAACGATCCCGAACGTCACCCGATCCGCCTCCGCGCTCTGAACATCGCACCCCTGCCCGGAGGCGGAGTCCGCGTCGGCTGCGCCTATGTCTGATCGGCGCCGGGCCTTCTTCGCCCACCGCGCCGCCGCGTCCGGTCTCTTCACCCTCTTCACCCTGATCGCGATCGTGCTGCGCCTCGGCGACGCCCGGCCGCTCGCGCTCGCTCTCGGCGGAGCGCTCGGTTCCCTGTTCCTGCTGACTCGCGAAAGCATCCGGGAGGCGCTCGGCGAGTTCGCGGCGCCCCTGGCGATGGTCGCGGACCTCGGCCTCCTCTTCTGCGCGATGTCGCTGACGGGCGGCGCCCTCTCGCCGTACGCGCTGCTGCTGCCCGCGGGCGTCGCGCTGTCCTGGCACTGCGAGGGCAAGGCCGCCGCGCGGTTCTTCGCGGTCGCGTCCCTGATGGGCGTCGCCGCCCTCGTGACCCTCGGCCAGGTTCCGACCGGATCGGCCGCCTCGCTCTTCGCGCTCGCCGGCGTGGCCCTCGCCGCTCCGGCCCTCCTCGTGACGCTCGAGATCGCCGCCGGCGTTTCGCCCTCGTCCGCGGAGGTACCCGAAACGAGAAAGCGCGTCCCGGCGCCCGCATCCGAGGCCGCGGCGACTCCGCCTTCGTCATCGGCTTCGTTTGTCCCCGAGCGCGATCCCGAAGCCGAGGTGCTCCACGACCTGCGCTCTCCCCTCTCCGTCATCCGCGTCTACACCGATCTCATCCAGGAGGCGGCGAGGCGCGGCGAGCTTCCCAACCGCGAGTACCTCGACAACCTCGAGCGGGAGATCGAGCTCGCGGAGCGGCTCGTCGGAACACCGCTCGCGTCGCCGGAGCCCTCTCCCGGGCCGGCGGAGCTTCCGGCGCCCCAGAACGCCGACCTCGTCGAGATCCTGGGCTCTCTCGCGACGGCCTACCGCCTCGCCCACGGCGGGCGCATCCGCATCGAGTTCATCGCCGAGCGCCCGCAGCTTCCCGTCGCCGCGGATCCGGTCGCGCTCCAGCGCGCGTTCCGCAACGTCCTCGACAACGCCATCAAGTACACGCCCGACGCGGGCGAGGTGCGCATCCGCGCCGGCGCCGCGGGCACGCAGGCCTTCGTGGTCGTCAAGGACACCGGCATGGGCATGAGCCCCGAGGAGAGCGCGCGCGCGTTCGACTACGCCTTTCGCGGCCGGGGCGCCGTGGCGTCGGGCCGGCGCGGCAAGGGGCTGGGCCTCGCCGTCACCAAGGAGATCCTGGAGGCCAACGGCGGCAAGATCAGCCTCTCGAGCGAGGCCGGCTACGGATCCGAGGTGACGATCCTGCTGCCGTTCCAGAGAGGCGCCCGATGAAGCGCATCGTCGTCGTGGACGACGACCGGGAGATCGCGACGGCGGTCCGCGATCTCCTCGTGCCCGAGGGCTTCGCGGTCGACACGCCGGCCGAGCCGCGAGACGGCGCTCGTCGAGACGATCCGCGAGGTGCCGGACCTCGTGATCCTCGACGTGAACATGCCCGGCATGACCGGCTGGGAGTTCTGCGCGATCCTCCGCCGCCAGTCGTCGACGCGCGAAGTCCCCGTGCTGTTTCTGACCGGCCGCTCCGAGGTCAAGGATCGCATCACGGCCATGCAGCTCGGCGGCTCGGACTTTCTCGCGAAGCCCTTCGGCGCCGAAGAGCTCCGCCGGAAGGTGCGGTCGCTCCTCGAGGAATCTCACACCATGGAGGAAGAATGAGGGCCAAACGCCGTACCGACGTCATCGAGGTTCCGTTTCCGCCTGTGGAAGCCGAAGCCGACGATGCCCTCGCCGCCCGGAGTCGCTGGACGAGCTCAACCTCCGCCGCGAGCGCATCGTCTACGACGGCATCACGAATCTTCCGATCCATCCCTTCGAGACGCCCGAGCGGGTGGACGAGAGGATCGAGAACCTCGGCGTCATCTACCTCCAGGTCGGCAAGTTCTTCGGCTTCGAGGAGCTCTTCGGCTGGGAGTCGTACGACCGGGTGCTCGCGACGGTCTCCGACGGACTGCAGGACGACGTCGGCACATCGCGCCTCGCCCCCTACGTCCG
Source organism: uncultured Acidobacteriota bacterium (assembly GCA_963749265.1). GTDB lineage: Bacteria > Acidobacteriota > Thermoanaerobaculia > UBA5066 > Gp7-AA6 > DAHUXD01. The sequence goes on from CAVVML010000025.1 coordinate 224,548, forward strand.
GTCGATCCGCTTCTCCGGCGCGGACGGGTTCTTCGTGCTCTACGACCTGCCGCCCGCGGGGCGCGGGCGCCCTCCCGTCGACCTCCAGGAAGAAGCGGCCCGGCTCCGCGCCGGCGTCGTCCGCCGCCTCCGCCAGACGTTCGACGGTCCGACGGCCGACCTCGTCAGCGTTCTGGTCTCGAGCCTCTCGGTCGCGGACAATCCGCGCGTGCGTCCCTCGCGCCACCAGGTCCGCACGCTGCAGGAAGCGGTCAAGATCGTCGCCCAGCGCCAGACCCACGAGAGGCTCGAGCTCTTCAACGGGCTGAAGTCGGTCATCGGCAGGCAAGCAGCTCCGGCCGGCGTTCCAGCCCGTGCGCCGCCTCGCCGACGGCGGGATCATGGGCTACGAGGCCCTGATCCGCGGGCCGCAGGGCTCGACGCTCGAGCCGCCGACCGTGCTCTTCGCGGTCGCCCACGAGAACGAGATGGACGTCGAGCTCGAGACGCTGTGCCTCGAGACGATCTTCGCGGGCTTGCCGAAGGCCGTCGGCGAGAAGCGGCTGTTCGTCAACGCCTCGGCGATGCTCCTGCGCCACCCGGTCTTCCTGGACCAGCGCAACCTGGCCGCGATCAACCGCAGCCACGGCGACGTCGTCGTCGAGATCTCCGAGAAGGAGATGGTCCGCGACTACGCGTCCTTCCAGGACGTCCTCGACACGTCCGCAGCGCCAAGATGCGGATCGCGATCGACGACGCGGGCTCGGGCTACTCGGGGCTCGAGACGATCCTCCACCTCAAGCCCGACTACATCAAGGTCGCCGACTCGCTCGTGCGGAAGATCCACGACGACCCGATCAAGCGCGAGATCCTCGCCTCGCTGGATGCGATCGGAAAGCGGATCGGCGCCACGCTCGTGGCCGAGGGCATCGAGGTCGAGGCGGAGAGGAAGGCGCTGGTCGAGCTCGGCATCGAGTTCGGGCAGGGCTACCTGCTCGGGAGGCCGGCGTTCCAGGTCAGCGGAAGGGCGAGCCGGACCTAGTCCACAATGAGCTCGCCGATCTCGCGGAGAACGGCGGCGAGCCAGGTCAGCCCGTAGGCCGCGCAGAGGCTCTCGTCCCGGAGCATCTCCTCGAGGTTCCACCAGTCCTCGGTGAGCTGGCCGACGGTCAGGTTCTCGGGCTCGGCATCGAGGTTGTGGCGCTGCACGCGGTCGATGTCCCAGTAGTAGTCGTGCGGGACGTCGATGGTTTCGTAGCCGCGGGCCTCGAGCCGATCGAAGAGGGCACTGCTGACGCGGCGAAGGTTGTCGACGGTGATGTGCATGGTGGCGCGTGGAAGAACTGGAGGGTACCGCCCGCCATTCCGAAACGGGATAGGACCTAGGTCTTATCGGCGCAGGCGGCGGACGCTCCGCGGCGACGTCAGACGTCGCGCAGGCGGAGAGCGGCCGTCGCCGGGACCCGCTCGACGCTTTCCGTCGCAGGGGGTTGGGAGGCAACCACCGGCTCGCCGCGCTTGGGTCCGCGCCGGCGGGTCAGCCGCTGCTGGAATCGGTCCATGTAGACGTAGAAGACCGGCGTCACGTAGAGCGTCAGCATCTGCGAGAACAGCAGTCCGCCGACGACCGCGAGGCCGAGCGGGCCGCCGGGACTCGGCGCCCGCGCCGAAGCCGAGCGCGATCGGCAGCGTTCCCATGAGCGCCGCCATCGTCGTCATCATGATCGGGCGGAAGCGGACGACGCAGGCCTCGTAGATCGCCTCCTCGGCGTTCTTGCCCTCGTTGCGCTGCGCTTCGATCGCGAAGTCGACCATCATGATGCCGTTCTTCTTGACGAGGCCGACGAGCAGGATGATGCCGACGAAGGCGTAGATCGAGAGCTCGACGCCGAAGATCGAGCAGCGTCACGAGCGCGCCGAAGCCGGCGAACGGCAGCGCCGAGAGGATCGTCAGCGGGTGGATGAAGCTCTCGTAGAGGATGCCGAGCACCATGTAGATGACGAGGATCGCGACGATGAGCAGGATGCCGAGGCCGCGCGTCGAGTCCTGGAACGCCTGCGCGGTGCCCTGGAAGCTCGTCGCGATCGTCGGCCGGCAGCGTCTCGCGCGCGACGCGTCTCGACCTGCGTCGACGGCCTCGCCGAGCGAGACGCCCGGGCGCAGGTTGAACGAGAGCGTGACCGCGGGCAGCTGCCCGAGGTGGCTCGACCGACGAGCGGCCCGACGTCCTGCGTGAACGTCGCGAGCGCCGCGAGCGGGACGAGCGCGCCCGCACTCGGAGCGGACGTAGAGCGAGGAGAGCGCCGCGGGATCGAGCTGGTGCTCGGGCGCGACCTCCATGATGACCTGGTAGTGGTTGTTGGGCGCGTAGATCGTCGAGACCTGGCGCGAGCCGTAGGCCGTGTAGAGCGCGTCCTCGATCCGCGCGGGCGTGACGCCGAGCGCCGCGGCGCGGTCGCGGTCGATCTCGACGCGTGACCTGCGGGTTCTTGAGCTGCAGGTCCGTCGTCACGTCCTGGAAGCCCGGCAGCGCCGCGCATCTTCTCCTCGAGCATCGGCGCGCACTCGTAGAGCTCGTCCGTGTCGGCGCCCTGCAGCGTGAACTGGTACTGGCTCTTCGTGAGGCTGCCGCCGATCCGGATGGGCGGCGGATTCTGGAGGAAGACGCGGATGCCCGGGATCTTCGCGAGCTCGCGGCCGCAGCTCCTGGATGACCTCGTCGGGCCCCTGCTGTCGCGGTCGCGCGCGGCTTGAGCGTGCGCGAAGACGATGCCCTGGTTCGAGTTGTCGCGGCCGCCGACGTTGGACATGACGGCCTCGACGTTCGGGTTCTTCGCCATGATCTCGGCGATCTGGCGCCTGCTTCTCGGCCATCGCCTCGAACGAGATGCCCTGCGCGCCCTCGGTGAAGCCGAAGACCTGGCCGGTGTCCTCGCTCGGCAGGAAGCCCTTCGGCATCTTGACGAAGAGCCAGACCGTCAGCGCGAGGATGACCGCGGAGAAGACCATCGTCGCCCGCTTCCTGGCGAGCGTCCAGCGCAGCGTGCGCTCGTACAAGCCGAGCGACCGGTCGAACACGCTCTCGAGCGCGTTGTAGACGCGGCCGTGCTTCTGCGCCGTGGCCGCCCGGCTGCAGGAAGCGGCTGCAGAGCATCGGCGTCAGCGACAGCGAGACGAAGCCGGAGATCAGGATCGCGACGCCGATCGTGACGGCGAACTCGTGGAAGAGCCGTCCGACGATGCCGCCCATGAACAGGACCGGGATGAACACCGCCGCGAGCGAGATCGTCATCGAGATGATCGTGAAGCCGATCTCCTTCGAGCCCTCGAAGCGCGGCCTCGCAGCGGCTTCTCGCCCTTCTCCATGTGGCGGACGATGTTCTCGAGCATGACGATGGCGTCGTCGACGACGAAGCCGACCGAGAGCGTGAGCGCCATCAGCGAGAGGTTGTCGAGGCTGAAGCCGAGCAGGTACATCACGGCGAACGTGCCGACGATCGAGAGCGGCAGCGCGAGGCTCGGGATGACCGTCGCCGAGACGTTCCGCAGGAAGAGGAAGATCACCAGCACGACGAGCGCCGAGCGTCAGAAGCAGCGTGAACTTGACGTCGTTGACGGACTCGCGGATCGACGATCGAGCGGTCGAACAGCGACGCGCAGCGTCGCGGCGGCCGGGAGCTGCTTCTGGAAGGCGGGAAGAGCTGCGCGGATCGCGGTCGACGACTCGACGGTGTTCGTGCCCGGGCTGCTTCTGGATGGCGAGCATGATCGTGCGCGCGGAGCCCTGGGCCGTGACGAACCAGGCCGCCGGTCTTGTCGTTCTCGACGCTGTCGATGCGAGCGGCCGATGTCCCGGAGGCGCACCGGCGCGCCGTTGCGGTAGGCCACGATCAGCGGCCCGTACGCCTCGGCGCGCGTGAGCTGGCCGTCGGCCTCGACGGTGAAGGACTGGTGCTTGCCGTAGAGGGTGCCCGGTCGGCAGGTTGACGTTGCCGTTGCGCACGGCTGGGCGACCTCGTCGATCCCGATGCCGCGGGCGGCGAGCTCCCGCGGGTCGAGCTGGATGCGCACCGCGTACTTCTGCGAGCCGTAGACCTGGACCTGCGCGACGCCCGGGACCGTCGAGATGCGCTGCGCCATCATCGTCTGGCCGAACTCGTCGAGCGTCGAGAGCGGCAGCGTCGTCGACGTCAGCGCGAGATACAGGATCGGCGAGTCCGCCGGGTTACCTTCCGGTAGGTCGGCGGCGTCGGCATGTCGGGCGGCAGCTGCCGGCCGGCCGCCGCGATGGCGGCCTGGACGTCCTGCGCCGCGGCGTCGAGGTCGCGCGTGAGGTTGAACTGCAGCGTGATGGAGGTCGAGCCGAGCGCCGAGCTCGAGGTCATCGAGTCGAGGCCCGCGATCGTCGAGAACTGCCGCTCGAGCGGCGTCGCGACCGACGGCGGCCATCGTCTCGGGGGACGCGCCGGGCAGGCCCGCGTCGACGCGGATCGTCGGGAAGTCCACGTTCGGCAGATCCGAGACCGGCAGGCTGCGGTAGGCGACGACGCCGAAGAGAAGGATCGCGAGCATGATGAGCGTCGTCGCGACCGGACGGCGGATGAAGACGTCGGAGAAGTTCACGAGCGGACCTCCGCGGATGGCTTGACCTCGACCTTGACGCCCGGCGCGAGCCGCAGCTGGCCGTCCGTCACGACCCGCTCGTCGGCCGCGAGGCCCTTCGCGATCACGACATGGCCTCCCTGCTTGCGCCCACGGTGACGGGCCGCGACTCGACCGTCGAGTCGGCCTTGACGACGAAGACGTAGGAGCCCTGCTGGCCCGGTCTGGATGGCCTCGGCCGGAACACGAGGGCGCCTCGGATCGTGGGCCAGCGTGAGAACGACGTCGACGAAGCGGCCCGGCCAGAGGGCGCCCGAGGCTGTTCGCGAAGGTCGCCTTGAGACGGACCGTGCCGGTCGCCCGGTCGACGGTGTTGTCGACGAAGGAAAGCTCTCCCGTCTGGGCCCGGGCTTGTCGCCAGCCGGCCCGCTTCCGGGCCTCCGTACTCCCGCGCGCCGCCGGGCTCGGCCGAGGCCGCGAGGAAGGCCGCGCGAGGGCCCACGACCGACAGCTTGGAATCCGCCCGGGCCCGTCGGATCTGCGTCGAACGCCGACTCGGGCACCGTGAAAGCCACCGCGATCGGCCGGATCTGGTTGATCGTGACGAGCGTGCGCTCGTCGTTGGGCCGCAGCATGTTGCCCCGGTGCACCTGGATGCTGCCCGTGCGGCCCGCAATGGGCGCCGTGATGCGGGTGTAGGAGAGCTGGAGCCGCGCGTTTTCGACGGCCGCCTCGTCCGCCTTCGCGGTCGCCCGCGCGGCTTCGCCGCCCGCGCGCATCTGCTCGTACTGCTCCGGCGTCACGTAGTCCTTCTTGACGAGGTCGGCGTAGCGCGCGGCGGTCTCCTCGGCGTTCTTGGCGAGCGCCCGGTCGCGCTCGACACGCGCCTGCGCTTCGTCGAGCGCCGCCTGGTACGGCCTCGGGTCGATCGTGAACAGGAGGTCGCCGGGCTGCACGTCCTGGCCTTCACGAGAACGCGACCTGGTCGATCTCTCCGGACACGCGGGCTTGCACGGCAACCGACTGGAGCGCCTCGACATTCCCGATCGCCGAGAGCTCGATCGGCACCGCGCGCCTCTCGACCTTCGCGGCGAGGACGGGCACGACTTCGGCGGCGGGGACCTCGGCCTTGCGCGCGCACGCGGCCAGGGGAAGCACCAGGGCGAACACCGCCGCCAGGACCGCCGGGGCGTGATGCCGCTTCATGGTGCTCCTCCGGTGCTGGCTGTCGGACATGCGCGGGATCAGCGGTTCCGCCGGGGGTGAGCGCGCCGGTCGCGTGGGCGAGCTGGGCCATCGCCAGGAACCAGAGCGAGCGCGCCTGGGCCTCCTGGGAGCGCGCGTCGGCGAGAGCCGATTGCGCCGTCAGCAGATCGAGGATCGAGCCCACGCCGGCGCGGTAGCGGCCGTCCGCGACTTCCGCCGACTGCAGCGCGCTCGCGAGCAGGTCGCGCGTGGTGCGAACGCCCTGCGCGGCGGTCTGCAGGCCGTAGTAGCTCGACCAGACGTCGAGGATCACGTCGTTCTCGGTCCGATCGGCGCTGGCCCTCAACGCTTCGGCCTCTTCGCGCGCCCTCTGGACTTCGTAGGCCGTCTCGAAGCCCCGGAAGACCGGGATCCGCAGCGTGATCGCGCCGGCCCAGTTGGTGGAGAACGGGTCATGCGCGTTCGGCGTGTAATAGAAGGTCCGGTTGCCCAGGGCGTCGAGCGTGAGCCGGGGCAGTCCGTCGACCGCCGCCGCGTGGATGCGGCTCTCCGCCGCGAGGACCCGGAAGCGCTGCGCCGCGAGGTCCGGCCGCTCCTCGACGGCCCGCGCGATGAGTTGATCCACGTTCTGCTGCACGGCGTCGAGCGGAAGCTCCTCGGGCAGCTCGCCGACGTCCACGGGCACGGTGGCCGGCACGCCGATCGTCGTGGCGAGCGCGCCGCGCACGATCTGGACCTGTCCTTCGACCACCTGCAGCGCCAGCTCCGCCTGCGACGCGGCCGTCCTGGCCTGCAGGACGTCGGCGATCGTCGCGACACCCGCCTTGTGGCGTTCGTCGGCCGCGGCCAGGTTGCGCCGGGCTTCTTCGAGGTTCGCCTTCCGCGCGACGACCTGGGCCTTGGCGTTGAGGTACTGGTAGTAGCCCTGGCTCGTTTCCAGCACGACGTCCTGGATCGAGGCGTTGTGGCAGCCAGTCGGCGGCGTAGAGGAACCGCGTGGCCTCCTGGACCTCCGCCTCGCGCGCGCCGAAGTTGAAGAGCAGCCACGAGACCGCCATCGAGGGCCCGTAGGTCGTCTGAATGAAGTTGAACTGGTTGTTGACCTCGGATCTCTTCTGCGCGCTCGATGAATCCCACGGCCTCGGCGTAGGGGAAGTACTGCGCGCGGCGCGAGCCGACTTCCGCGGCCGCCGCGCGCGCCGCGAACCAGGACTCGCGGGTCGCCGGGTTGTTGCGGAGCGCGACGTCGACGAGCTGGCCGAGCTTGAGAGTCGTGCCCGGCTGCGTGTACTCCTCGGGGATCTGCGGCGGCGCCGGATCCGGCGAGGGCGGCATGCGCGCGGCCGGCCGGGGGCGTCCAGGTCTCGTGGGGCGCGGGCGCGACGGCGTTCTGGACGTTCTGTTTGGGCAGGATCGAGCAGTCCGCCCGCGGCCAGCGCGAGCAGAGCAGCCGACGCGGCGGCCCGCCTCATGGTCTCTCTCCGCGTCGACGCCCTCGAGAAAGACCGACATGATCTGCGCGACCAGATCCTCCTGCGTGTCCTCGGGCAGCCGGAAGAGGTTCGCCGAGCGGACGAGGCCCATGAACAGCTCGGCGCCGATGCGGGCGTCGATGCCCCGCAGCTCGCGCTGCTCGATGCCGGTGAGGATCGCTTCCTGCGCGAAGCGCAGGATCTTTTCCCGCCGCCTCAGCAACTCCTCGCGCCGGCCGGGCGAGCCGTCGGTTTCGAGGAACGGAAAGAGAAACCGCCGGCCCCAGTAGAAGCGCAGGTTCTCCGGCGCAATGCGCTCGAGCCGCCGCGCGGCCGAGCGCTCCTGGGCGAGCGCCTCGGAGAGCACCTCGGCGAGCCGGTCGAGGATGTGGAGCGTCGTCGCGAAGTAGAGGTCGTCCTTGGTCTCGAAGTACCGATAGATCGTTCCCTTGCCGATCCCGGCGTCGGAGGCGATCTCGTCGATGAGCACGCCGTGGAAAGGCTTCGTGGCGAAGACCTTCGCCGCCGCATCCAGGATGGCGCGCTCTTTTGCTTCGGTCTTGACTCTGGGCATGACTTTCGACCTATTCCGGAACTGACCAGTCAGTTCTGTATCACATACGAAACAGGCAGGCGCGAAGTTATCAAGTAGAGCAAATCGTCCCTTGACACCAGAACCCAGATCGAATACTTAACGTAGTTAAGTAACGGAGGAACGTTTGGGACCGAAGGAACGACGGGAACGGGAGCGCGAGGAGATCCGGACGCGGATCCTGGACGCCGCCCGCGAGCTGTTCGCCGACGAGGGCGTCGAGGCGGTCACGATGCGCCGCATCGCGGACAGGATCGAGTACTCCCCCACCGCCATCTACTTCCACTTCCGCGACAAGGAAGCGCTGCTCGCGCGAGCTCTGCGACGTGCGACTTCCGCGCGCTCGCGCACGGGTTCCTCGAAGATCGCCCAGATCGCCGATCCCGATCGAGCGGCTCCGCGCAGCCGGCCGCGCGTACGTCGGTTTCGGCCTCAAGCACCCCAACCACTACCGGCTGATGTTCATGACGCCGCACCCGGACGACGTGAAGCCGGAAGACAGCCGCATCAAGCAGGGCAACCCCGAGGAGGACGCGTACGCGTTCCTCAGGGTCACGTCGCCGAGGCGATCGCCGCAGGGCCGCTTCCGCGCCGAGCTCACCGACGCCGACCTCGTCGCGCAGATGATCTGGGCCGGCATCCACGGCGTGGTCTCGCTGCAGATCGCCAAGTGCAAGGACGCCTGGGTGGACTGGCGGACCCGATCGAGAGCGCGCGCACGCCCAGATCGACGTCATGATCCGCGGCTCGAGCGCGACGCGACTGAAGGAGTCCTGACATGGCCGTCGATCTCGCGACGAAGAGCTCTCCTGCACGACAAGCTCCGTTTCTTCATCACGGTGTCGGGCGTCGCCTTCGCCGTCACGCTGGTCTTCGTGCAGGTCGGCTCTTCCTCGGCCTGCTCGACAACGCTCGCTGACGATCGAGCAGATCGACGCCGACCTCTGGGTCACGTCGCGCAACACGCCGAACGTCGACTTCGCGCACACGTTCCCGGAGACGTACATCAAGCGCGTGCGCTCGGTCGCCGGGCGTGGAGCGCGCCGACAACCTCATCGTCTGGTTCATGAACGTGAACCTGCCCACCGGCGCGGTCGGAGGGCACCGAGGTCTACGCGCTCGAGGATTTCGCGCGCTGGAACTTCCCGCTGGAACGTCGTCGAGGGCAATCTCGCCGACCTCCGCCGCGGCCCGTACATGGTGCTCGACGACTCCGCGAAGAAGCGCTGGGGCGCGTTCGCAGGTCGGCGACTATCGCGAGGTCCTCGGCCGGCGGCTGAAGATCATCGGCCGCACCGTCGACGCGAAGTCGTTCACCACCACGCCGCTCACGTTCATGGACTACCGGCTCGCGCAGAGCCTCAACGAAGGCGACTGCGCGGCAACACGACGTACATCCTGGTGAAGCTCGCGCCGGGCGCCGACGTCGAGGCGGTGCGCGCGGAGATCGCGCGCCGGCTTCCCGTACAACGACGTCTACACGAAGACCGAGTGGGCGACGCGCTCGCGCAACGTACTGGATCGAGTCCACCGGCCTCGGCCTGAACATGTACATCACGGTCTTCCTCGGCTGCCTGGTCGGCATCGTCGTCGTCGCGCAGACGCTCTACACCTCGACGATGGAGCACATCCGCGAGTTCGGCACCGTGAAGGCGATCGGCGGCGGCAACGGCGACATCTACCGGATCCTCGGCAAGCAGGCCCCGATCGCCGCCATCGCCGGCTTCGCCCTCGGCGCGCTGCAGGCCTTCGCGCTGCGGCCGGTGATGGCGAAGATCGACCTGAAGCTGATCATCCCGCACGCAGCTCTACGTCGCCATCGTCTTCGTCGGCGCGGTCGTCGCTGTGCCTCGCGCGCCGCGATGATCTCGTTCCGCAAAGTCGCGTCCATCGATCCGGCGCTGGTCTTCCGGGGCTGAATCAAGAAAGAGATCATCCGGGTCACTCATGACGACCGTGCTCGAAGCCGATTCGCGTGTCCAAGCACTTCCCCGAAGGACGCGAGACCGTGACCGTCCTGAGGGGCATGTCACTTCGCTCTCGCGCGGCGAGATCGTCTCGCTCGAAGGTCCGTCCGGCTCCGGCAAGACGACGCTTCCTCTCGATCCTCGGCTGCATCCTCACGCCGACCAGCGGCGGCGTCGTCGTCGACGGCGAGGAGATCTCGGCCGATCGGCCGGCGCGCCTGCCCGCGATCCGCAGGAAGTCGCTCGGCTTCGTCTTCCAGCAGTTCAATCTCTTCCCGTCGCTCACCGCGCTCGAGAACGTCGAGTACGCGCTGAACGTGAAGGGCGTCGAAGGCGCGGCCGCGCTGCGCGAAGCGGAGCGCGTGATCGACGCGGTCGGCCTCTCGGACCGGCAGAACTTCCTGCCGCGCGATCTCACCGGCGGACAGAAGCAGCGCGTCGCCATCGCCCGCGCGCTCGCCGGCAACGCGCCGATCCTCCTCGCCGACGAGCCGACCGCGAACCTCGATTCGCAGTCGGCGCCAGGTCCTGGAAATGTTCCGCGCGCTCGCCAAGCAGGAGAACCGCGCGCTCGTCATCGTCACGCACGACCCGAAAGTCCGCACGATCGCAGACCGCGTCCTCCGCATCCAGGACGGCCTGCTGGCCGCCGAAGGGCTCGCGGCCTGATTGAGGAAGTCGAAATGTCGAAGGGTTGAAAGGTTGAAGCGCTTCAACATTTCGACAATTCGACAGTTCAACTTGCAGGGGGTTGAGATGATGAAGAACTTTTGGAACCGGGCGCTCTGGCCGATCCTCGGCCTGGGCCTTCTCGCCGTCGTCGGTCTGCAGGCGCGGGCGGCGGTGACGTCCGGCGCCTGCCGGAGCGCCTCCCGGGTCACCGTCGCCGGCCCCGCGCCCGCGCCGGGCGTGGCGTCCGGGGTGGCCGCCGAGGGCCGGGTGGTGGCCTACCCGGGAAGTGAGGTCATCGTCGGAACCGATCTGGCGGGCACGATCGTAGTACTGAACGTGCGGGAGAAGGAGAAGGTCCGCCGGGGCCAGGTCCTGGCCGAGATGCGCTCCGACGACCATCGGGCCGCCCTCGAAGAGGCCCGGGCGCGCGTGCTCGAAGCGGATGCCGACATCCGCCTCGCCGCTTCGGAGGTCGAGCGCGCGCGGTCCCTGTGGGAAAAGTCGGTCGGCTCCCGCCAGGCGGTCGACAAGGCCGAGCGGGACCTCGACGCCGCCGGCGCCCGGCGCGCCACCGCGAAGGCCACGGCCGACCGGCTGGCCGCGGTTCTCGCCAAGACGCGCATCCTCTCGCCGATCGACGGCGTGGTCATCGCCCGGCACGCCGACCCCGGCGAGACGCTGGAGGCCGGCCAGAAGATCCTGACCGTGGCCGACCAGCAAGCCAACCTGAACGAAGGCAGCGAACATAACACAACCAATCGCCGAAAGCCGGGTGCCGGGTGGCTCATTCGCCGGCCTGACGTCGCCGCGCACGGCGCCTCGGGTGCGTTCGATTCCTCATGCTTGATCTCGTACTCGCACTCGGCGCACGGACCCATTCGGCTGGAGCAGCACCCAGGCTCACCGGCTGTCGTCCTGTCCGGCGCTCCCGGCGACTGGCGCGGGTGGAACGTCTGGACCGGTCCGCTGCCGAGGGTCGTGACAACCTGAGTCCGGGCTGCACTTCGTTGCTAAACAAGATCGAAAAGTTACCGTGCGCAGCAGCGTTCGGCGGCTTAGCTCATGCGTTCAGGTAGGAAGCGGTATCCGAGGTTCGGCTCGGTGGAAAGGTAGCGTGGCCGGCTGGGGTCTGGTTCGAGTTTGCGCCGTAGATTTGCCATGTGGACCCGGAGATAGTTCGTCTCGGTTTCGTACCGTGGTCCCCAGACTTCGCGTAGTAGATGCTTTTGGGTGATGAGCTTGCCGGGGTTGCGGGTGAGTATTTCCAGCAGGTGCCATTCGGTTGGGGTGAGCCGCGTCTGGCCGCCTTGATGTGTCGTCGTAACGGTTCTGGCGGCGAAGTCGATGGTGAACGCTGCGGTAGTGATGATGGGCTGCTCGTCGGCGGGTGTGATTCGGCGTAGGGCGGCGCGGACCCGGGCGAGCAGTTCGCCGGTGCCGAAGGGTTTGGTGATGTAGTCGTCGGCGCCGGCGTCGAGGGCGCTGATTTTGGCTTCTTCTATGTGCCGTGCCGATAACACGATGATTGGCAGGCTGGACCAGGTGCGGATTCTCTCGATGACGGTGAGACCGTCCATGTCGGGCAGGCCCAGGTCGACGATCGCCAGATCGGGCGGGTGCTGGCCGGCGGCTGTCATCGCCGAGGTGGCGTTGGTGGCGAGGGTGACGTCATAGTCGCGTGCGGTGAGCGCGACCCTCAGCGCCCGTAGGAGTTGGTGGTCGTCGTCGACGATCAGGATGTGTGTCATGTCGTCTGCCGCAGGCTGACGGTCATGGTGAGCCCGCCACCGGGGGTGTCGGCTGGGCTGATGGTGGCGTCCATCGCTTGCGCGAAGCCGTGGGCGATGGCCAGGCCGAGCCCCAGGCCGCCGTCGCTGGTGTGGTCGCTCTGGCGTTGGAACGGGGTGAACATGTGCTGCTGCTGGTCGGCGGGTATGCCGGGTCCGTGATCGATGACTGCTAGCGATAGGCGTCCGGATTCGGCCTGCGCACGGATGAGGGTCGGCTGTCCCGTCGGGCTGACTCGTACCGCGTTGGCGACGAGATTGGCGACGATGCGTTCCAGCAGGCCTGGGTCGGCGTCAGCCAGGGGAAGGTCGGCGGGGACGTCCACCTCGACGAGTGCTGTGGCGGGCATGTGGCTCAGCGCGTTGGCGACCACTTCGTCCAGCGCGGTGGGGCGCCGGTGGACGCTGATCGCACCTGCTTGCAGGCGGCTCATCGCGAGCAGGTTCTCGACCAGATCGGCCATGCGGTCGGTGGATTCCTCGATGGTGTCCATCAGTTCGGCGCGTTCGGCTTCGCTGTGGACGATGCCGGTGTCGGTCATGCTCGACGCGGCGGCTTTGATCGCGGCCAGCGGGGTGCGCAGGTCATGTCCGACGGCGGTGAGCAGGCCGGCTCGGAGCCGGTCCGTTTCGGCCAGCTCTCGTGCCCGGACCGCTTCTGCGGCGAGGCGTTCGGCCTGCCAGGTGCGTGCGGCGGCCGCGGCGAGCTGGTTGAGGAAGCGCTGGTCGGCGGCGAACAGCTGTGGGCCATCGAGAATCAGCTGTTGGCTGTCGCCGGCTGGGATGGTCAGCACCGGGCTGGCACTCGGCGGTGGTCCGGCGACGGCGAGCAGCCGCTGGCCGGTGTCGGTGGTTTCGGCGAGAGCGGCAGTGTCCATCGACAAGGTGTCGCGAACGTGGGCCAACAAGGTTTGCAGTGAGCCGCTGGTGATCGGCTCTGCGCTGATGCGGGCAAGTAGCGCCGCCTCGATGCCGGTCCGGGCGGCGGTCGCTCGCTGTCTGGCCGCCAGCTCAACCGCCAAGCTGACCGTGACCGCGACCGCGACGTAGACCAACAGCACGATGACGTGGTCGGGGTCTTGCGACTGTGAGGGTGTGAAACGGCGGGACGAAGAAGAAGTTCACGAGTAGGTCGGAGGCTACGGCGGCAGTCAGGGCCGGCCACAGCCCGCCGAGGGCGGCGACCGCCACCACGATTGTCAGGTAGAGCAGGACGGTGCTCGCCAGGGCAATGTCCTCGCGTGCGGTCAGCAACACGCCAGTCAGGCCGGCCAACCCAAACACGGCCAGGGCGAACCCGGCAAGCAGACGGTGTTGCCCGAGCCCGCGCTGTGGGCCGGTGGTGGCCGGGCTGCCCATGACCGTCACCCTAGCCGCCGGTACGTCCCGAGATTGCGTGGCGGTCGCTGATGGTGTCCTGCTCGTCCGGGCGGCTCGAGTCGAGCTGCCACGGCACATTTGTGACCATCAGGTTGCGCTGGAACAGCAGGCGGGCCTTCAAGCGCAGGGCGGACTGGTTGTGCAGCAGGTGTTCCCACCACCGGCCGACCACATACTCGGGGATGTAGACGACGATCAGGCCGCGTGGGTCCTCGCGGTGGATGTCCGCGATGTAGCTCAGGACCGATCCGGTGATGTCACGGTAGGGCGAGTCCACGATGGTCAGCTGCAGGGGGATGTCGTGCTCGTCCCATTCGGCTTGCAGCTGGCGCACCTCGTCGCCGCTGATCCCGACGGTCAGCGCGGTCAGGGTGTCGGGGCGGGTGGCCTGCGCATAGGCCAGCGCGCGCAGCGTGGGTTTGTGCAATCGGGACACCAGCACCACAGCGTGGATGCGGCTGGGCAAGGTCATGCCGCCGGGGTCAGGGGCAAGTTCGACGAAGACCCGGTCGTAGTGGCGGCGGATCGCCCGCATCATGACGAACAGCAGCGGCATCGCGATCACGACCAGGTACGCGCCGTGGGTGAACTTGGTGATCAGTACGACGACCAGGACCAGGCCGGTGAAGCAGGCACCCAAGCCGTTGATGAACCGGGACCGATGCATGCGGCCACGCTGCTTCGGGTCGCGTTCGGTGGCGAGCAGCCGGTTCCAGTGCCGCACCATCCCGGCCTGGGACAGGGTGAAGGAGGTGAACACACCCAGGATGTAGAGCTGGATCAGCCGGGTGACCGAGCCATCGAACACGTAGATCAAAGCTCCGGCGACCAGCGCCAGCAGGATGATGCCGTTGGAGAACGCCAGCCGGTCGCCGCGGGTGTGGAGTTGGCGGGGTAGGTAGCGGTGCTCGGCCAGGATCGAGCTCAACAATGGGAACCCGTTGAACGCGGTGTTCGCGGCAAGGATCAGGATCAGTGCGGTTGCGGCCTGCATGTAGAAGAACATGAAGGTGTTGGTGCCGCCGAAGACGGCCGCGGCGAGCTGGGCGATGACGGTGAGCTGAGCGTCGGTCTCGCAGTTGCCGGGGAACCCGATCAGATCGCAGGTGTGCTCGACATAGCGCACGTCGGCGATCAACGCCAGAGCAGTGATCCCGGCGAACATGACGATCGACAGAATGCCCATCGCGGCCATGGTCCGGGCCGCGTTCTCGGCCTTGGGCGGCCGGAACGCCGGTACCCCATTGGAGATCGCCTCCGCCCCCGTCAACGCCGTACATCCGGAGGAGAACGCGCGGAGCCCGAGGAACAGCAGGGCCAGCCCGGTCAGGCCCACCTGGGCTGGTTCGGGTTTGATCTGCCAGCCGGCGCTTTCGGCGACCGGTGCGTCGCCGAAGACGGTCCGGCCCAGGCCAATCGCGATCATCGACAGAACACCGACCACGAACAAGTAGGTGGGGATCGCGAAGGTGCGGCCCGATTCACGTACGCCACGCAGGTTCATCGCCGTCAGCAGCGCGACGAACCCAATGTTGATCACGATGCGGTACGGGTTGAGTCCCGGCACTGCGGAGATGATGTTGTCAACTCCTGCGGCGACCGACACCGCCACGGTCATCACGTAGTCGACCAACAGCGCCGCCGCGACCACGAGACCCGCGGTGGTACCCAGGTTGCGGGAGGCGACCTCATACGAACCGCCGCCGCTGGGATAGGCCCGAACGACCTGGCGGTAGGAGATCACCACCACGGCGAGCAACGCGACCACCGCCAGGCCGACCCATGGCGCCAGATACAGGTAGGCCAGGCCACCCAAGGTCAGGACGAGCAGGATCTCCTGGGTCGCGTAGGCCACCGACGACAGCGGGTCACTAGCAAAGATGGGTAACGCGATCCGCTTCTGGAGCAGCTGCTCACCGAGGCGGTCGCTGCGCAGCGGGCGGCCCACAACCAGCCGCTTCATGGTGTCCCACATGACCGCAGTAAACGGCCGGACGCCACTCATCACTGCGATCTTGACGGGTTCTTAACGCGAGCCAGCGGGACCTGCCGTTAACGGCGGTCGCGCGTCAGGTTCTGCTACGAGCCTGGACGTGCTCGGCGCAGGGCCAGCAGGCCGAGGACCAGGCTGGCGATTGCCACGGGTTGGTGTAACGGGCCATGCCGCGTGGGTCGATGATGGCGATGTGCCACCGGTCGCCGGCCCGGCCGGGTATGCGGATGGCCCGGATGCGGGCGAGCCAGGCTCCGGGCGTGGGTTCGTAGGTTGCGACGCCGGCGGTGACGGTCCAGTTGGGCCGGTCGGTCAGTGCGTTGAGTTCGTCGGCCACTGTCTCGACGGTAGGACGGGCGTGGTTCGGTATGTGTCGCTTCCGTCGAGACGGACTGGCCCTGTCGCGAGCGTGCCTGTAGGTCCAGATCGGTTGCCCCAGCTGTCCCCGGTGTCGAGCACGTTCTCGGGCGGAGAGATGTGGCGGCCCGGGCGGATGGAGGCAACCGGCCGCTCGGGCCTTGGCTAGGGAGGTGTCAAATGATCCGTGACACTTCGACTAGACGACCTTGACTTATCTCGCGCCCTGAGGCGTGCCGACAGTCTGCCGGAGCCCTGCGCCCGTCGTCACAGCGGTGGAGCGGGTCGCCCGGCCGAGAACGCTCATGCCGATGAGCGAGCCTCGGGAGCCGGACGGGTCTAGTGGGACCCTCGGTCGTGCGCCTTGCCCGGTGGCAAGTCGCGTTCCCGCTGATGGTTCGTCCAACGGAACGGCTCAATTGCCACGTTGACGTGATGTCGCCACCTGTCGTCAAGACGCCTGGCTCGCGCTGCCGGAGTGGGCGGACGCGTCGTACCAGCGCAGCACCCGCAGCGCCCTCAAGGTGTTCCACCGGCTAGGCGTGCCGTCGGGTTCCTCGAACCGGAAGTGGACCGCGCCGGGGTGGTTGTTCTCGAGCAGCCAACGCCCGTCGGGTCGGCGCTTCGCGCGGACGCGTTCGATCGCTTCGGCCAGCCGCGGATCCGGAGTGCCCCCACGCCGGGCGAAGTACTCCGTGGCCTTGAGCAGGTCGTAGTGCCAGCGTGGGGGGTAGGAGAACAATGCCCACTGCGGGTTGACCACCTCGCCCGTGCGTAAGGATCGGAAGAGGTTGCGCCGGAGCAAGTACTCTTCTCCGTTCCGGCGAGCCCGGCGGACCTCCTCAGATCCGCCGGTATGGCGCTCCCACCTCAGCAGAGCGTCGATCACGTCCAGGGTGCTTGCGAAAGATGCCGGCGCTGGGCGCGTCTCGGCCCAGCAGTTCCAGCCACCATCCGGCATCTGGTCGGCCACGAGCCGCTGCACCACCGGGTCGACGTCGACGCCCAGGTAGGCACCGATCAGGATCGTGCCGGCGTTGATGCAGCAGTCCACCTCGCCGGCGAAGAACGGCAGCCCGTCGTACTCCCATCGGCAGTTGCGGGCCACCAGGTGTGCGGTCTCTTGCATCACCGGACTGTCCGGGGGTATGCCCAGGTGGCACAGGTCGAGCAGGACCGGGTACGTCGCGGTACGCGGCTCGCCCGGCTCGGCACTCGACCCGTCGGTCGGTGCCTCGGCCGGTTCCGCGTCGGGCGACGGGAAAGGCGGCGGTGGCTCACCGGCAGCCAGAGCCCGCGCAGTGGCCGCTGCGAACGCCGCGGTACCCGGAAAGCAGGCCCCGTCCGCCCACAGGCCATCAGGAGCCCGCAGCGCCAGCAGCCGAGCACCCCAGCCCTCGTGCTCCACCCGCGCTCGCTCGGTCGCCACCTCGGCCTCCGAGGCGTTGACGAGGTCGCGCAGCACCTGCCAGCGGATCGCCGGATCGCCCTGCAGCAGCCACTGCACAACCGGATCGTCCTCGGCCATCGGCGGCGTTCGTGGCTGGTAAGGGCCCTGATTCTCCACCGGCTCCATCCCTGAACCCTCACCTACGCCGACGCTACGAACGTCCGAGTCGCCTTCGCTGAGGGCAACCACCGCTTCCATGGCGCGCGGTCGCGCATGCGTTGCTCGACGAGTCGCTCGCTGGGGCGTTCGGGATCGTCCACCCTCCGAAGGGTAGCGGACCGTCAGGCTGATAGACGTCCGCTCATGCTTGATATGCGGGTACTCCTCGGACCTGGGAGGGTGCCCGCATGCCTTGGTTGGATCCGTGTCGGACGCGCTCCCGGAACGCGTCTGGTGATCTTTCGGTGCGGCTGGGTGTGCCGCTGCTGGACAGGTATCTAGAGTTCCTCACGGTTCGGTCGCGACCGAACACGGTGCTGGCGGTCGCCTACGACTTGAGGGTGTTCTTCACGGTGGTGGGCAAGCCACCGTACGAGGTGACGTCGGCGGACGTGCTCGGGTTCGTGACGGCGCAGCACACCGGTGGGCTGGGCCAGCTGCAGCCAGTGCGCGACGGCGGTGGCGTACCGGCACGGACGGTGCGACGTCGACTGTCGAGCGTGTCGGGTCTGTTCGGGTTCCTGCTGGCCCGCGGTGATGTGGACGCGAACCCGGTACCGCGCGGGTTGCCGACCCGTCGGCCCGCCGCTTGGGTCGGCGACGTGGTCGAGGCAACCTGGCACGCTCGCGTCGGTCCTCGTCATCTTCACTCGGCCACGTACGAGATCCTGGCCCCGCCCATCGGGCACGGCGAGCGCGACGCGGGTAGCCTCCGACACACATCGCTCGATCGTTCGTAGACGAGAAGGAATCGCATTGGGTAAGCGTCGGCCGCGACGGTCACTGGCTGTAGTACTCAGCCTTGTCCTCGCAGCCGTGTCGCTGGTCGGATTTGCGGGCAGCGACGCTGAGCGCCCCCGTCTCCTGCGGGTGCTGCAGATGAACCTCTGTAACAGCGGCAAGGCGTCGTGCTACACCGGCCGCGCGCTCGCCCAGGCCGCAGCTGTCATCGGCGCCGAAAAGCCGGACGTCGTCACGCTCAACGAGGTGTGCCACAACGACATAGCCAACCTTGGTCAGGCGATGGCCCAGGCGCACCAGGGTGGCACCGTCATGACCGCGTTCCAACATGCCTTCAACGACTATGCGGACCGGCCGGTCGAATGCCGCGACGGCCAGCAGTTCGGCAACGGCCTGCTCGTGCATGTTCCCGGGCCGGACGGCACCTACCTGAGATACGGCGGGATCTATCCGATGCAGCACGCCCGCGACGAGCTCCGGGCATGGCTCTGCCTGAATGCCATCGACGAGTTCTACGCCTGCACCACACATCTGTCCCAGGGCGCCGCCGCCACAGCGCGGGCTCAGTGCGAGTACCTGGTCGGCACGGCCATCCCCGCTGTACGCACCTCGGCGGAGTCCCTGCCCACGATCATCGGCGCCGACCTCAACCTGGGCATCGCCGACGCGGGTCACTGCGGCAAACCGGGCTATGCGCACGTCGACGACGGGAGCCTGCAGCACATCCTGGCGAGCGCGGAGCTGCGGATCCACTCCACTCGGGTGATCGACATGCGCGGCGCCACGGACCACCCGGGCCTCCTCGCGGTGCTCGGTACCTCCGGTTTGCCGCAGGTCGTGCAGGTGACAGGTCCACTCCGGCGGAGCAACGGCTCGGGATGTTCAGCTCCCCGGCCAACCTCTTAAGGAGCGGGCCGGTCAGGCGTGTATCGGCGTCCGGGTAGCTGATGACCTGCACCTGGTCGCTGGCTGAGCCGTCGAACTCGTCCGCGACCTCGGCGAGAGCGAGCGGCTCGATCGCCGGTGCCCCCATGCGGCTGTACAGCAGCCGGACCGGCCAAGAGCGACCAAAGCCGACCCTGCCCGACGCCCTGACCTCGGCAAATCACCATCACGGTCAACCCGTGTACCCACGGTCACCGGGCATGGGTTGCACTGTGAGGCCCGCGGCGGTGAGGAACTGACGGATCTGGGAGGCGTGCTCAACGACGTGCAGCGGCATGCTGCCGACAATCACCGCGAACAGCATTCCGTGGTATCGATGCGCGCTTGGAAGTGGCCGAGCGGCCATCTCCTCGGTGAGGCCGTCAAGGGTCTGGCGTACGCGGCCGCGGCACCAGTCGACGTACCCGAGAAGCTCGGGCTTAGTGAACCTGCGGTTAGGGAAGCCGTAGGTGTTGTCGTCAAACGGTTGTGGCGGTGCCCACGGCTCGAACTCGCCAGCCAGGTCATAGTCGAGCGTATTCAGCGCGTGGTAGCCGAGGAACCAGGGAGCCGAGCCGTGCAATCCCCCGTGCGGCGTCGGAGCCGTAGGCGCCTCGTCCGGCCACAAGTCCGTCTGCCACAGCTCGTCGGGGCAGTCGGTCAGCGCCGCCTCCATCAGCCGCAGCGCCTGTTCGAAGTTATGGGCCATGCTCTGCACAAACGCGTTCGACACACTGCCGGTATAGCGCATATCGGCGGATGTGGCACTGACATGCACACACGCTCTTGCCGCGACTTGGGCGGGCGGGCGGGTTCGGCGCGCCGGCGCGGACGGTCTGGACCTCCAGGCCGTCTCCAGGCCTTGGAACGTCGACGAGGGCAGACCAACGACCGACAATCACTGCCATGACAGCGGACACGGGAAAATCCGGGTAGGCGGACAGTTGGGTCCGGCCCTGCGGACATGATCGCTCCGGGTCGGCGGTCACGAGATCTCCAGAACACTCCCAACGCTCGTCAATGAACGCGGTGGCCCTCCGGATCGGGTTGGCTCTTGCTTGCCAACGAAAGCCAGTCCGATCCGGAGGGACCGTTGACTAAGTCTGACAGGGAGATCATGGAGATCTTGAAGCGTTCGATCTGACCCGTTGCGCCCATTCGGCGGCGAGTTGGCGGGCGTCGACGCGAAGACGGTGGCCCGTTACGTGGCGATCCGCGACGCGGGCGGCAACCCGTTCGCGCGGGTCCGGCGGCTTCGGTTGATCGATCCGTTCTTGGAGAAGGTGGAGGAGCTGGTCGACCGCTCGCAGGGCCGAGGTGCGCGCGGAAGTGGTGCACGAGCGGCTCGTGGCGATGGGGTTCGGCGGTGATGAGCGCACCACCCGGCGGGCGGTGGCGGAGGTGAAGGCGGCGTGGCGGGCGGGCATCGGCGCCGCTATCGGCCGTGGGTGCCCGAGCCGGGGATGTGGTGCCAGTTCGACTGGGGTGACGGCCCGAGGATCGGCGGCGCAAGACGTGTCTGTTCTGCGCGTGGCTGGCGTGGTCCCGGTTCCGGGTGGTGATCCCGACGTGGGACCGCACGATGGGCACCCTGGTCGCCTGTCTGGACGCCACCCTGCGCCGGGTCGGCGGGGCACCGACGTATCTGTTGTCGGACAACGAAAAGACCGTGACCGTCGAGCACGTCGCCGGCGATCCCGGTGCGTCACCCGACGATGGTCGCCGGCGGTCGGCACTACGGCTGCAAGGTCGAGTCCTGCGTCCCGTATGACCCCGAGTCCAAGGGCGGCGTGGAGGCGACGGTGAAGATCGCCAAACGCGACCTGGTGCCCACGAGCGCGAACCTGCGCGACGACTACGCGCAGCTTCGCCGAGCTGGTCGCGGCCGCCGACGCGTTCTGCGACAGGTCAACGCCCGCCCGCATCGCGAGACCGGTCGGGCGCCAGCAGAGATGCTGGCCGAGGAACGGCGCTGGTTGCACGTGCTGCCCGCCGAGGCGCACACCGCCGCGTTGGGTGAGACCCGGCGGGTCGATGACGACCAGACGATCCGGTGGGGTTCGGTGCGTTACTCGACCCCGACGGGCACCAGGGCGCGAGGTGTGGTGTCGGGTCGTCGGCGACGAGCTGGTCATCGTCGCCGACAGCGGCGACGGGGCTGGTGGAGGTCGTCCGCCACGAGCTGTCCACCCCGGGCATCCGCGCATCGTCGATGACCACTACCCGCACCACCCGGCCGGCAACGGGCCCCGACCACCCAAGCCCAAGCCCGCGCAGCGACGCCGAAGGCGCCTTCCTGGGGTTGGGTGACGGCGCCGAACGCTGGCTGATCGAGGCCGCCGCGGTCGGTGCGCAGCGGGTGCGGTCGAAGATGGCCCGGGCGGTCGAGGTGGCCGCCCTCGTCGGTGTCGACGCCGTCGATGACGCG
>CAVVML010000026.1:0-29423 GCA_963749265.1 uncultured Acidobacteriota bacterium
AATCTCGAGCGGACTGGACCGGGGGCGCATGGGAACCTCCTTCAGGGCGAGAGGTGCCGAGTACGCGAGTCGCGCGACGAAGCGCGTCAGGAGATAGATGATCAGAAGGACGAAGAGGGGCGACAGGTCGATTCCCCGTGCGGGAGGGCGGGAGAAGCCTGCGGAACGGCCGGAAGAGCGGCTCCGTCACGCCCCACAGGAAACGCACGATGGGGTTTCGCGGGTCCGGGTTGACCCACGAGATCAGCGCCGCGATGATGACGATCCACTGCAGGGCCGTCAGCAGCCCAGAGCGACGCGTCGAGGAAGGCTCCGGCGGCCGAGCCGCCAACGTTCATGCCACCCCGCGCGGTCCCGAACAGGGCCGTCCCGACGCGTACTTCCGTGGAGCCTTCCTCGACGGCGACGGCGAAGTCGTGGCTCATCCCCATCGAGAGCTCCGGAAGGGCCGGCCGAGACGGTCGGACCAGGCCGGTCGCGCAATCGCGCAAGGCGGCGAAGTACGGGCGCGATCGCTCGGGGTCGGCATCGAAAGGCGGGACGGCCATGAGCCGTGAAGCTCGAGGTGCGGGCACGTGACGGCGCGCGCCAGGCCGTCCGCACTCTTCGGGCGGGGCTCCGGCTTGGACTCCTCGGCGCCCAAATTGATCTCCAGGAGGACCGGCAGCACTCGTCCTGTCTCGGCGAGGAGCGCCTCGAGCCGCGCCGCAAGTCTTTCCCGATCTACGGTTTCACGGCCTGAAAGCATTGTAGCGCCGTCTTCGCCTTGTTGGTCTGCAAAGGTCCGATGAGACGCCATTCGAGGTCCGGGAAAGTCGGCTCTCAGCGGCGTCGATCTTGCCGACGCCTTCCTGGACGCGGTTCTCGCCGAAGAGAACGATGCCGGCGCGCGCCGCGAGCGGCGACGGCGTCGGCGTTGAGCCTTCGTCACCGCCATCAGGGACGCCGCGGCGTCCCGGCCGGCCCGCGCGGCCGCCCGCGCGATCTCCGGCCGAGAGTCCTCGCGCCGGCGCGCGATCGTCCTCGGCTCCGGGGTCATCGGCTCCCGGGTGACGGCCTCGGCCAAGCGCGCTCGCTCGCGTCGGCGCCGAGGTTGGCCAGCCGGTCCGCGTTCATGTTGTCCTCGCGCGGCACGTGCGGATCGAGAACGGCGGAAGCTTTCGCGCGCTGCAGGCCTCGGTGAAGCAGAGGCTTGAGGTGTCGGCGCCTTGACCCGGTAGCGGCCCAGCATCTGCTGGACGAGCAGCTGGCTGTCGGAAGGATCTCGACACGTCGGACGCGACCCGCCGCGGCGCGCTCAGCGCGAGCAGCAGCGCGCGGTACTCGGCGACGTTGTTGGTCGTTTGCCCGAGCGCCTCGAAGTGCTCCTCGGCTGGTTGCTCGCTCCTCGGCCGACACGAGACGCCCGCGCCCGCCGGCCGGGGTTGCCGCGCGCCGCGCCGTCGATGAAGGCGCGGAATCTCATGGGAGGCGCACGGTCAGCCGGTCCCGGTCGGACCGAGCGGTTCCCTATCACGAGTCTCTGCGCGTCGTAGTAGAGGATCCGCTTGCAGCTGTCGCAGTAGATGATCTCGCGGCCCTGCTTGAGGAGCTGCAGGGCGGCGGGGCGGATCTTGACGTGGCAGGCGGAGCACGAGCCGCCGACGGCGAGGACGACCGCGAGGCCGCGCTTCTTGTCGAGCAGGCGGTGGAACTCGGCGCGGTCGCGGGGCGGGATCTCCGCCTCGAGCTGCTGGATCTCGTCCTTGGCGCTGACGAGCTCCTCGTTGATCGTCCGCTGGTCGGCGCGCCAGTCCTTGAGCTTCTCCTCGTGCTGCTCGGTCTCGGCGGGCAGGTTCTTCTCGCGGGCTTCGAGGTCGGCGCGCGCGGTCTCGATCTCCTCTTCGAGCTCGAGGAATCGGTCCTCGGTCGCCCGGATCGAGCTTCTCCACGCCGTCGATCTCGTTCAAGGCGGCCGAGTACTCCCGGCTGGACTGCACGTTGCGAAGCTGGGTCTGGTACTTCTTGAGCTTCTCCTGCAGGTCGGCGAGCTCGAGCGTCGGCGCTGCCGCCTCTCGAGCTCCGCCTGGGTCAGCCGCGCCTTGAGCCCGGCGACCGCCTCGACCTTGTCGCGGTACTCCCGGTCGACCTCGATGAGCTCGGCGGGACCGTGTCGCGTTTCCGCTCGCGGTCCCGCACGAACTGGATCCGGGTCTGCAGCCGGTAGAGCTGCCCGAGGAGGTCGCTCATCGCGACACCCCGAGGAGGACGGTCGATGGCCGAGACGGCCCGAGATGGAAAAGGGTGTTCCGGTTGTGGGACACCCTTGCGTTGCCCGCGAGTTTTGAAGTCGGTTTCGGATCAAACGCCTCAATCTTCCGCCCTCGTTGGTGGGTCCACCCGGATTCGAACCGGGGTCTGACCGGTTATGAGCCGGTGGCTCTGGACCGCTGAGCTATGGACCCCGATGAATATAACAAAGGTGTCTCCGGGACAAGGAGCGGAGGCAGACGGCAGGCGGCGGGGCGAAATCGCGTCCTGCCTCCTGTTTCCTGCATCCTGCCTCCGGGTTAACGGATGGTCTCCAGGAACGGCTTCAGCTTCTTCGCCCGCGACGGATGCCGGAGCTTGCGCAGCGCCTTCGACTCGATCTGGCGGATGCGCTCGCGGGTCACGTTGAAGGACCGGCCGACCTCCTCGAGGGTGTGCTCCGAGCCGTCCCCGACGCCGAAGCGCATCTTGAGGACCTGCTCCTCGCGGGGGGTCAGCGACTTCAGCACGCGGCGCGTCTGGTCCTGCAGGTTGGAGACGAGGACCGCGTCGATCGGCGAGAGGACCTGCCGGTCCTCGATGAAGTCGCCCAGATGCGAATCCTCTTCCTCCCCGATCGGCGTCTCGAGCGAGATCGGTTCCTGCGCGATCTTCATGATCTTGCGGACCTTGGAGACCGGCATGTCCATGCGCTTCGCGATCTCCTCGGCGTTGGGCTCGCGGCCGAGCTCCTGGACGAGCGAGCGCGAGGTGCGCGTCAGCTTGTTGATCGTCTCGATCATGTGGACCGGGATGCGGATCGTGCGCGCCTGGTCGGCGATCGCCCGGGTGATCGCCTGGCGGATCCACCACGTCGCGTACGTCGAGAACTTGTAACCGCGGCGGTGCTCGAACTTCTCGACGGCCTTCATCAGGCCGATGTTGCCTTCCTGGATGAGGTCCAGGAACTGGAGGCCGCGGTTCGTGTACTTCTTCGCGATCGACACGACGAGGCGGAGGTTCGCCACGATGAGCTCGTGCTTGGCCTGGTCGGCCTCCTCCTCGCCCTCCCGGACCATGCGGAGCGTCTTCTTGACGTCCTCGTGCTCGACGCCGAACTTCTGCTCGAGCTCGCGCAGGTTCTTCTTGTACTTCGCGATCCGGCGGCGGTAGAAGTCGACCCGCGTCGGGTTCTTCTCCTTCTTGAGGCGTGTTCGTGTCCTGGCGGATCGTGATCTCGGGGACCGACATCTGCCGGTCGATGTCCTTGAGGATGCCGATCGCGCGGTTGAGCACGGCGGGCGTGAAGTCCGCGGCGCGGATCAGCTTCGCCATGTCGGCGATCTTCTTGTCGATCGAGGCCTCGATGCGCGCCAGGGCCTTGGTGCCCTTCTTGATCGTGCGCGCCTTGAACTTCATCCGCTTGATGTCTTTGTCGAGCGCTCCGATCTTCTTGAAGCTCCCGAGGATGCCGTCGATCCGGCGAGTCGCGCGGTCGTCGAGCGTCTCGCGAACCTCCGGCTCTTCTTCGTCCTCCTCGTCCGGAGCGTTGACGAGCTCGTCGACGATGCGCGTGTCGCGGCCGGCGTTCTCGAGGAGCTTGAGGATCTCCTCGAGCACGATCGGGTTGTTCGCGAGCGCCTGGTAGATCTTCGCCTCGCCCTGCTCGATCCGCTTGGCGATGCGGACCTCGCCCTCGCGGTCGAGCAGCTTGACCGTCCCCATCTCGCGCAGGTACATGCGCACGGGGTCGTTGGTCTTCTCGACCGCCTCGCGGGCCTCGTCCGCCGTCTCCGCGGCTTCCGCCGCGCGGCGCCGGGCGGCGCGATCCGGATCGGTCACGATCTCGATGCCGACCTCGAAGAAGCGGGCGTAGATTCCCTCGAGGTCCTTCGGCGCAGCGGTCGCCTCGTCCGAGAGGATCGTGTGGATCTCCTCGTAGAGGATGTAGCCCTTCTCCCGGCCCGCCTTCAGGAGGACCCCAACCTCAGGGAACTTTTCCTCAATCACCAAGTTCGTTTCCTTTCCATCGCGGAGCGCGGCCGAGCGCAGCTTTCCGACGCATGATTTCCTGTTTCCGGCGCATCAACTCCGCCAGATCTCCAGACCCCTGACCCGCCCGATCGATTGCCCTCTGAATCTCCGCGCTTTCCCGCTCGAGGTAGTTGCTTTCGAGCCTCTTGAGGAGCTCCTCGACGCCTTTTTGCGTCGGCTCGGCCTCTTCGAGCGCGAAACCGGAGATGAAGCTGCGTTCTTCCTCCGTAAGGTGTTCGATTTGCCGTTGAAAATCAACAACTTCCGACCCGGAAGACCCCTCCCGGAGGGCCGAGACCACCCTCCGAACCCTTTCGTCGGCGAGGTGATCCGGATTCAAAGTGCTTAGAATCAGAGAGTTGAGCTCCCCCCCTGCCGTCAGAGCCTGAAGCAGCTGCTTCTCCGCTCCGGGCAGGGCCACAGCCGATAACGCGCCCGCATTCCCGGGCGTTCCAGGAGCCGGAATCATGTCCCCCACACCTTTAGAACGCGTAATCGACGGCTGAAGGTTCGCCTTGTCCGCCCCCCAAAGTACGTCGACCGGGACCGAGACCGCCGCCGAGACCTTTCGGTACTCCTCGTAGCGAAGGATGCGGTCCGGGATTGCGGCCAGGATCTCGAGGATTCTGGCCACCCGTTCGCGCTTTTCGGTCGGCGTGAGGCCGGCGGCATCCGGCTGAACGTCCTCCAGAAGCCACGTCAGGAAGTCCGGGGCTTCGTCGATCCGCCGGGCCAGGGCCTCCGGGCCTTCTCCACGAAGCAGGTCGTCCGGATCCTCGTCCTGAGGAAGCCGCGCGACCCGGGCTTCGAATCCCTGCGCGAGCAGGAGGGCGAGGGCGCCACGCGTCGCGTTGCGACCCGCGGAGTCTCCGTCGTAGCAGACGATGGCGTGCGCCGTCAGACGGCGCAGCCGCTCCGCCTGCTCGGGCGTCAGCGCGGTGCCCATCGACGCCACCGTCTCGGCCACCCCCGCGCGCAGGAGCGCCATGTGGTCGAAGTACCCCTCGACGAGGACGACGCGGTCGCGGCGGCGGATCGCCTCGCGCGCCTGGAAGAGGCCGTAGAGGAGCCGCTTCTTCGAGAAGATCGGCGACTCGGGCGAGTTCAGGTATTTGGGCTCGCCCTCGGGCGCGAGGGCGCGTCCGCCGAATCCCACCGCCCGGCCGCGCTCGTCGCGCACCACGAACAGGAGACGGTCGCGAAAGCGGTCGTATGCGCCCTTGGCCTCCGCGCGGGGCTGGAGCAGTCCCGCCTCGACCAGGAGGGCTTCGGGAAAAGCCGGGGAGAGCGCGCGGCCGATCGAGTCCCAGGCGTCGGGGGCGTGGCCGAGCGTCAGCTCCTGCCAGAGCTCCTTCGGGACGCCGCGCCCCTCGAGATATTTCGCCGCGGAGTTGCCCGGCTTGTCGAGGCGCTCCCGGTAGAAACGCTCGGCGGCGGCCACGGCCTCGAACAGCTTTTCGCGCCGGTCGTCGCGAGGGCCGCGCCGCTCTCTCCGCGGGATCGTGACGCCGAAGCGCCCGGCGAGAGCCTCGACGGCCTCGGGGAATTCGAGCCGGTCGATCTGGCGGACGAAGTGGATGACGTCCCCGCCCGCGCCGCACCCGAAGCAGTGGTACAGCCCCTTGTCGCGGTCCACGGTGAAGGAAGGAGTGCGCTCGTTGTGGAAGGGGCAGAGGCCCTTCCAGGAGCGGCCGGCTTTCTTGAGGCGGGTGTGGTCTCCGATGACCTCGACGATGTCGGCCGCCATCCGGAGCTCGGCGAGGACCCGGTCGTTGATGTCGAGATCGGATGCCAAACCTCTCAACCTACCTCAGTTCCAGGACTACCTCAGTTCCAGAATCGTCGCTCCGTTTCCGCCTTCGCTCTTGTCCCCCGAGCGGAGCTTCTCGACGGCGGGGTGAGAACGGAAGTGTTCGCGAATCCCTTCCCGCAACCGGCCGGTGCCGTGCCCGTGGATCACGCGCAGGCGCGAGGCTCCGGATACCAGCGCCTGGTCGATCGCGCGCTCCGCGGCCTCGATGGCCTCCTCGACGCGCTGGCCGATGAGGTTGACCTCGACGATGGGGCCGCTCGACTCGGGACTCGGCATCTCCACCGACGACTTCCTGCCTCCCGTCTCCTGGCCTCCGGCCTCCCGCCATCGGCTCCAGGTCCGACCGCCGCACGCGCATCCGCTTGCCGCGGAACTCGAGGTGCGCCCACTCGCCGTCGAACGCCACGACGCGGCCTTCGGTGCCGAGGCCCCGGACCCGTGCTCGTTCGCCGACGCCGACCTCGCGCGAGCGGAGCTCTTCCGCCTCCCGAGCCTCGGCGATGACGACGCTCGGCCTCGGCCGCGCGCTCGGCCTCCTCGAGCACGCGCGCCGCGGAGGCCTGCGCGAGCCGCGCGGTCTCGTGGCGAGCGAGATCGAGCTCCTCGGAGACTTTGCGGGCGAGCTCGCGGCGGGCGCGCTCGAATCCGGCGAGCCCCTCGGCGAGCATCCTGGCCTTCTCCTCGGCGAGCTGCTTCCGCTCGGCCTCGAGCTTCTGGGCCTCGCGCGCGGCGGCGGCGCGCTCGGTCGCGAGCTCCGCCTCGAGGCGTCGCAGCCGTTCGAGGGCCTTCTCGGCGTCGTCTTCCGCGCGCTCGCGCCGCTCCCAGGCCTCCCCGAGGATCTGCTTCGAACGCGCCAGAACGGCCTCGGGGATGCCCTGCTCGCGGGCGACGGAGAGCGCGCGGCTGCGGCCGGCGAGGCCCGGATGGAGCCGGTAGTTCGGCCGTCCGGTCTCCTCGTCGAACTCCATCGCCGCGCAGAGCGAGTCGGGCCGCGAGGCGGCGAAGGTCTTGACGCCGGAGAGGTGCGTGGTCGCGAGAGCCCGGCCGCCGCTCTCGAGGTACGCCTCGAGAAACGCGACGGCGAGGGCGCTGCCTTCCTCCGGGTCCGTCGCCCCTCCGACCTCGTCGATCAAGGCGAGCGTGCCGGGCCCGGCGCCGGCGAGGATCCCGGCGAGCGTCTCCATCGAAGACGAGAAGGTCGAACGGTCCGAGAGGATCGCCTGGGCATCGCCGATCTCGGTGCGAATCGCGCGAAAGATCGGCAAGCGCGTGCCGGGCTCCGCCGCGATCGGGATGCCGCACTGGGTGAGCATCGAGAAGAGCCCGGCCGTCTTCAGGACGACGGTTTTTCCGCCGGCGTTGGGGCCCGAGACCACCAGCAGGTGCTTTTCGGGCGCGAAGCTCGAAGTCCAGGGGCACGGCGACGCGGCCCTGCGCGCGTCTCCCCGAGCACGCGGCGACGCAGGCCTTCGTACCTCGCGTCGAGAAGAGGGTGCCGCGCCGCGCGCAGCGACCAGGCGCCGTCCTGCGAGATCTCCGGCAGCCGCCCTCCTCCCATCTCGCCGAACGCGACCTTGGCCTCGAGCGCGTCGAGGGCCGCGAGCGCGTCCACCGCGCCTTCGAGCTCGTCGGCCTGCGCGAGGACCTCGCGGCCGAACTCGGAGAGCAGCCGATCGACCTCGCGCCGCTCCTCGGCCGAGGTCAGGGCCAGGTCGTTGTTGGACTCGATGACCTCCATCGGCTCGACGAAGACCGTCTGGCCCGAGCCCGAACGGTCGTGCACGATCCCCGGCACGCGCCCCCGTGAGGACGCCAGGACCGGAAGGCAGTAGCGGTCGTTGCGAAGAACGACGACGGCGTCGCCGAGCGCTTCGCGCCGCTGGTCGAGGAGCTTCTCCAGGAGCCGCGAGACCTCGCCTCGGCGCCGGCGCAAGCGCGACTGCGGATCGTCGCGAGCTCCGGCGACGCGTCATCCTTGAGGCCTCCGTCTTCGGCGAAGAGCTTCGCCGCGCGCCCGAGCAGAGCGACGAAAGACGGGAGGCTCTCGCCGTGCGCGGCGAGGATCGGGCCGTCGGCTTTGGCGAGCGCCCGCCGAACCGCTTCCGAGGCGCGCGCCGCGCGCACGATCGGACGAAAATCCTCCGGCGCCCCCGAGCCGCCGGCGCTTTCGAGCGC
Organism: uncultured Acidobacteriota bacterium; assembly: GCA_963749265.1. Lineage (GTDB taxonomy): Bacteria > Acidobacteriota > Thermoanaerobaculia > UBA5066 > Gp7-AA6 > DAHUXD01. Next base: position 8,252 of record CAVVML010000026.1, read on the forward strand.
GTCGAGCGCGGGGCCGATCTCGTCGAGTCCGGCCAGGGGAAGGCGTCCGTGGCGGATCTGGAACCCGGAGGCCTCCGCCGTCTCGGCGAGGAGAGCGGCAACGCGGGATTCTTCGAGGGCGGGAACCAGAGACAGAACCGCCGCCCGTCCGGGCGGCGTTCGAGCCAGAGCGGATACGAGCCGGAGGACGACGCCGAACTCGAGCGAATCGAAGTCGGCGCCGTCTCCGTCTCCCGGGGTTACGGCGTCGCCCGACGTTCCTCCGAAAGCTTGCGGAGCATTTTCTTGCGGGCCTGAATCATCTTGCGCTTCCGCTTGGCGCTCGGCTTTTCGTAGTGCTGCCGCTTCTTGAGTTCGGAGAGGATGCCTGATTTTTCGCACTTTCTCTTGAAACGCCGCATGGCGTTCTCGAAAGACTCATCTTCCTTGACGTGGACCAAAGGCACGGACACTCACCCCCTTACCGCGAGATACAAAGACCGGCTATCTTAGAGAAGGCGGCTCCGGGGTGTCAACGGGATTGCTGGTATCCCCAGTCCCGAGAGGAGCTTAGATCCTCGGCCGTTCCATCGGTCAGCTTTACGAATCGCGTCTCAACCCCGATAATGCCGGAAGTGACCGATTCTGAGGCAACCGACCGGGCGAAGCTGCTCGAAACGGAGATCGAGCGCCGGCTGGCGGAGAGGTTCGCGGCTCTCCGCGACGAGTTCGACCGTCTTCGCATGGAGACGGACCGCCGGTGGTTCGGATTTCTCGAGAAATTCAATCAGGACCTGAAGGGAGTGGTCCCCGCCGAGCTCGTCGCGGCGTCCGCTCCGCGCGCCGCCGGCGCCTCCCGGCCGGGCGCGGTGTCGATCGAGACCGCCCGGGGCCTCGATCTCGCGGCGACCCAGGTCGACGTGCTCCATCGTTTTCTCGACGAGTGCCGCAAACACTGCTCGCGCGCGGCGCTGCTCGTGGCGCGGGGCGGCTCGATCGGCGCGTGGAAGGCCGTCGGATTTTCCTGCGCACGGCGGCGACGACGACGCCGTTCGCCAGCTCGCCCTGCCGCTGACGGACGGCGGACTGCTCTCCCGCCTCATGACCGGCACGGCGCTGCGCCTGCCGGCGGCCAACGAGATCTCGACACTGCTGCGCGCGGCGCGGGTGTCCGAAGCGGTCGCGATTCCGATGGTGGTGCGCGAAAAGATTTCGGGCGCCCTCTATGCGGACGCCGTGCTGGGCGAAGAGCCGAGCTTCGATCCCGAAGCGCTCGGGCTGCTGACGTATCTCGCGGGTCTCGTCGTCGATCGTCTTGCGGCGCGCAAGCTGAAGCCGGCGCCCGCGCTGCGGCCCCTCGAGACGGTCAAGCGTCCGGAGCCCGCCGGAATGTGGATGAACGAGGGCGCGGCCGTCGAGGAAGTGCCGGAGGCCGTGGAGGCCGAAGCGGAGCCCGCACCCGGCGCGGAGCCCGCGGCGCCTTCGGAGTCCCGGCCAGGCTTCGACGAACCGCCGGCGCCCGCGATGACCGCGGCCATCTCGATCGAGACGCCCGCGATCCCGATGCCCGAGCCGTCGCGGCGCCTGAGCGGACCGCTCTCCGTGGCCGTCGGCGATGAGCGGAAAGAGGAGGCGCGGCGCTTCGCGCGGCTCCTGATCTCGGAGATCAAGCTCTACAACGAACGCGCGGTCCTGGAAGGGCGCGAGGGCGGGAACCTGTATCGCCGCCTCAAGGAAGACATCGACCGCAGCCGCCAGATGTACAACGAGCGAATTCCCGCCGACGTCCGCAACGGCACCGACTTCTTCCAGGAGGAGCTGGTGCGCATCCTCGCGGACGGCCGGGCCGAGGCCCTGGGAATCTAACGCCCTCTCCGAATCTTTCTGTACTCCGGATGGTCCGAGTGAAGCATTTGCCGGTGCTCGTCGTCGTCTTTTGGGCCGCCGCGTCTGCCGCGTCGGCGGAACGCGCCTACCCTCGAGCCTCGACGGATTTCGACGCCGAGTTCGCCCGCGCGGCGGACCTGCTCGAAGAGGGAAAACGCGAAGAGGCCGAGCGCGTCCTCGAAACCCTTCTGCGGAACGCGGACCAGCCGGCGTGGAACGCCCGGGCCGCGATGCTCCTCGGAGTCGGCCGATGCCGGGCGGGAGGACTGGGCGGGCGCGGCGCTCGCGCTCGAAGCCGCCAGCGCCGGGCCGATCGGCCTCGAGGCCTACCGGAATCTTCGGCGGGCCGAGGCGCTCGAGCATTCGGGCCGCCAGGCCGAAGCGATCGAGCCCGCCCGGCTGGCCTTCGAGGCGGAGGGCCGCTTCGCGTTCCGGATTCGCGCCGCGACGCTCCTCGCGCGCCTCTGCGAGCAGCAGGGAAAACCCGAGGAAGCCGCGCGCGTCCTCGCTCTCGCCGCCGAGGCCGCGGCGACTCCCGACGAGAGCGCCGAAGTCGCCATCGACCGGATCCGCCTCGCCGTCGCCCGGGGCGATACGCTCGCGACGCGGTCGGCGGCGCGCGATCTTCTGCTGCGCGCGCCGACCCACGACGCCCATTCTTCGACCCCGGCCTTCGCGCGGCGCGCGGCGGCCGAGGCCGAGAAGACGCTCTCGCCGGCCGACCGCGGCCGCCGGGGGCGCGCGCTCGTCGCCGCCGGCGACCCCCGGCGTGGGGTGGCCCTCCTCTCCAGGGATCGCAGCGGGGACTGGCCGGAAGGGGAGCGCGGAGCGAACCTGCTCGCTCTGGCGCGCGGGCAGCTCGCATTGAAGAAGACGAAGGCGGCGGAGGAAACGGCCTCGCGCGTTCCCGATGACGGGACGCTTTCCGCCTACGAGGCCCGCCTCTTCCGCTGCGACATCGTCGTGACCCGGCTTTCCGGCGGCCGGAACGGCAACGGCAACGGCTCGCGGGCCGGGGAGGATGCGCGTCTCGAGCCGGTGACGCGCGCTCTCGAGAGCCTCACGTCTCGCGGAAGTCCCCGGCCTCCGTCCGGAGGGGAGCGCGCGAGCGCCTGCTGCGCTTCGCCGCGGACCGGGAGGATTTCGACTCGGCCCTCGCGCTGGCGCGCGAAATGTCTCGTCGAGAACCCCGACGGCCTCGAAGGCTTCGAGCCCCTCTGGCGGCTGTCCTGGCAGCGCTATCGGGACGGCGACTACGCCGTCGCGCGGGAGCGGTTCGATGCGCTCCAGGGCGTCTACCGGGCCGTCTCGATCTCGCGGAGGCTCGACTACTGGAAGGCCCGCTGCCTCGAGCACGAAGGGCGGAACCTCGAAGCCGACGCGATTTTCGCGGAGCTGGCCGCGGCCGAGCCGCCGGATCTCTATGCCCGGTTCGCGAGCGCGCACGTCACGCGGCCGGCCCGGAGGGACCAGACGGAGCTCTCGGACCCGTCGACGGCGACGGCGGCGTTCGCCCGCGTCGACGAGCTCCTGCGGCTGAGAATGTTCGAGGAAGCGGCCGCCGAGGCGAGAATCCTGCTGCCCTCGCGGGGCCGGGATCTCCGCATCGCCCAGGCGGACTTCGCCCTCGGACGCTTCATGACCGCGGCCTCGTCGATCAAGCGGGCGCTGCCCGAGATCGGAACGGCGGAGGAGAGCCGGGTCCCCGACGCCTGGCGCCGCCTCTACTATCCGATCGAGGAGGGCGGATTCCTGCCCGGAGCGCGCCCGCGAGTTCTCCCTGGACGCCGCCGTACTGCGCGGCCTCGTGCGCCAGGAAAGCGTGTTCGACGCGAACGCGCGGTCCCGCGCCGGCGCGATGGGGCTCATGCAGCTCATGCCCGCGACGGCGCAGAGCCTGTCGCGTTCAGTGCTGCGCACGCGCTATCGCCGCGCCTTTCTCTACGATCCGGGAGTCAACACGCGCCTCGGAGCCGCATACCTGCGAGAGCTCATCGACCGCTTCGACAACTCCACGCTCCTGGCGCTCGCGGCGTACAACGGCGGGCCGACGCGCATCGCGCGGCTCGTTCGCGAGAACCCCGGGCTGCCCGAGGACGAGCTCTTCGAGTCGATTCCGCTCTACGAGACGCGCGACTACGTGCGGCGCGTCATGCTGTACGCGGAGTCGTATCGGGAGCTGTACCCGTAGAGCGTTGAGAGTTGAGAGTTCAGCGTTGAAGGCGATTACGCTCAACACTCGAACACTGAACGCTCAACTTCCTACCAGCTCCCTTCCGGCACGACCAGAATCGAGCATCCGCAGGTGCGCAGCACCTGGCGCGTGACGCGGCTGCCGGCGCCGATGACGACGAGATCGGTCGGCTCGGCGCGCATTTCCTCGAGGATGCCGTCGATGGGCGCGTCGGCCTCGCGGACCGAAAAGCGCGAGTGCACGCCGAGCTCGCGCAGCGTCGCGACGCCCCTCTCGAGGTGCGCCTGCGCGTAGCGGCTGCGGCGCGCGTCCCGGGGGCGTGACGTGGAGGAGCGTCACCGCCGCTCCGAGCCGGCGGGCCAGCCAGCCACCCGCGCGGACGTCCGCCTTGCCGGGCTCGCCGATGGCCGTGCAGATCAGGATGCGCTGGAGCTTGCGGGGACGTCCGCGTGCCGCGATCAGCGGGATCTTGGTGATCTCCGCGACTTCTTCGACGAGGCCGGGAGAACCGCGGCGGCCTTTCAACGATTCGACTTCGCCGGCGCCCGCGATGACGAAGTCGTAGGGCGCCTCGGTCGTCTCGATCGCGATCTGCTCGGTCGGATCGCCGCGGCGGACTCGGATCGCGGCCGCGGTCAATCCCGCTTCCGCGGCGCGCCGCCCGAGCGTTTCGCGGAGCGCATCCTGCGACCGGGCATCCGGAGCGACGCCCAGAACGGTGGCGACGCCGTCGAGCGCGGAGAGCAGCGGAGGCACGAGCTCGAGCGCGGGGGCGACACCCTCGCCGGAGTCGCAGACGAGCAGACGCGGCGTCGGCTGCCGCAGGATGTGCCACTCCTGAAGCACGACCCACGGATCGCTCGTGGGCGCGGAGAGGTGCGCGGGAAGATCCACGTCGAGAAGGATGGCTTCCTCGCCGAACGGCAGCGCGGGGACGAGCTGGCGCACGCCGCTGAGGGCGGGCAACCGGACCCGGATGCGGCGCTGGGCGCCCGCAAACGTCTCTTCCACGATGCGCCCGCGGCCGAGCGTCGGCGTGGGGCTGGCCGGCTCCTGCTCCACGAGGGAGACCTGCTCGGGTCGCACGAGGACCCGGACGCGGTCGCCCTCCTCGTGAGGAACCTCCGGCGGGATCGGAAGCGAGAGGCCGCCGAGCTCGACGCGGTCGCCCTTCGAGCCGCCGACGAGGATCGTCCCCGCGCCGAGGAATGTGGCGACGAACAGCGAGCGCGGGCTCTCGTACAGCTTCTCCGGCTCGCCGATCTCGAGCAGGCGGCCGCGCTCGACGACGCCGATCCGATGTCCCAGCTCGAAGGCTTCTTCCTGGTCGTGCGTGACGAGAATCGTGGTGACGCCCAGGGTCTTCTGGATCTCCCTCAGGCTGTGGCGCAGCTGTCCGCGGATCATGACGTCGAGAGCCCCGAACGGCTCGTCGAGCAGAAGGACGGTGGGCTTGTACGCGAGCGCCCGGGCGAGCGCGACGCGCTGGCGCTGTCCCCCGGAGAGCTGGCTCTCGTAGCGGCCGCCGAGGCCGCCCAGCCCGACCAGGTCGAGCAGCTCTTCGCGCCGCTGTTCCCGCGTGGCGGTCGGGACCTTCCGCACGCGCAGGCCGAACTCGATGTTCTCGGCGACCGTCATGTGCCGGAAGATCGAGTAGTTCTGGAACACGAACCCGACGTCGCGCGCCTGGGGCGAGAGCCGGGTCACGTCTTTGCCCGAGACACGGATCACGCCCTCGTCCGGCGAGGTCAGGCCGGCGATCATCCGCAGCACCGTGCTCTTGCCGCTTCCCGACGCGCCGAGCAGCACGAAGAGCTCGCCGGCCTGGACCTCCAGCGAGACCCGGTCCACGGTGACCAGCTTTCCGTATCGCTTGGTGACGTTCTCGAGGACGATCGACATGTTGTCGGGGACTCCTCCCGGGTTGCAACCCCCGCGGGGCGGGCCGAGGATATCGCCTTAGAATCCGGCCGTGGCCGGCGCCAGCGAGTTTCGTGTGAAGACCTCGCGCAAGATCGAGCGCCTCGACATCACGAAGCAGGTCGAGAAAGCCGCCCGGGCGGTGGGCGAGAGCGCCGGCGCCTTGATCGTGTCGACCCCGCACACGACGGCCGCCGTCACGGTGGGCGAGGCCTGGGATCCCGACGTCACCGGCGACATCGAGCGCGCGCTCGAGGCCTGGGTGCCGAACGTGCGGTTCGATCACGGCGAGGGCAACTCACCGGCGCACTTCCTCTCCGAGGCCATCGGCAACGCCCGGCTCGTCCCCCTCGAGGGCGGCCGACCCCTCCTCGGCCGATGGCAGGGCGTCTTCCTGATCGAGCTCGACGGCCCGCGCGAGCGGACCGTCCGCGTCGCGGTCCTGGGCGCCTCGAGCTAGAAGTCGCCGCGCGCGAAGGCGCGCTCCTCCTTCTCCGTATGCGCGTCCCAGCGGCGCGCGAGGTTGCCGAAGAGCCGCTGCGCGCCGGCGAGGTCGCCGCTCTCCACGACGAGGCGGCGCATCATCCCCGAGAGCTCGCGGATCTGGACGTGCTCGAGGCGAAGCTCGCGCGACAGGCGCTCCGACGCGGATTCCCCGGCCGCCGTCTCCTCGAGGGGAGCGAGGAGCTTGCGCGCGGGCGGGGGCGGAAAGAGATGGCCCTCCTCGTGCGCCATGTGGCGGCGCAGCGCGTCATCGAATTCCGCGATGGCCTCGCGCGCGGCGTCGAGCGCTCCCGACCCGGCCGCCGCGAGAAACCGGCCGAGGACGCCGTCCAGCGCACGGTGCTCGGAGCTCAAATCGAAGTCGACGTCCGCCATCCGAGCGGATTCTAGGAGGTCCGCGGAATACAATCGCGGGCTGGCCGCGGGAGGGGCCGTTCTTCGGTGGTTCAACCGGGCACGCTTCTCGAAGGCAAGTACGAGATCCTCGACAAGATCCGCGAGGGCGGCATGGGGTCTATCTACCGCGTCCGCCACCGGCTCCTCGACGAGATCCGTGTCGTCAAGGTGATGAAGCCCGGCGTCGTCGCGGACGCCGATCTCCGCCGACGGTTCGTCGAGGAAGCCCGCACGGCGACCCGGCTGAAGCACCCGAACATCTGCACGATCCACGACTTCGCCATCGACGATTCCGGGATGGCTTATCTGGTCATGGAGTTCATCGAGGGCGTCAGCGTCTCGGATCTCCTGAAGCTGCATGGGCGGCCCGCCCTCCCGCTGGCCCTCGAGATCGCCCACCAGTCTCTTCTGGCCCTCGGGTTCCTGCACCGCAAGGGCATCGTCCACCGCGACGTTGCGCCGGACAACATCATGCTGACGCGCGACGAGCAGGGCGGCCCCTCCGTGAAGCTCATCGACCTCGGCATCGCGAAGGTCGCCGAGGCGCCGGTCGAAGCCACGGCCACCGGCGTGTTCCTCGGAAAGCTCAAGTACGCCTCTCCCGAGCAGTACGGCTCGCTGCCGAAGGGGCACCGGATGGATGGGCGCAGCGACCTCTACGGTCTCGGCGTCGTCCTCTACGAGCTCCTGACGGGGGTTCTGCCGTTCGAGGGCGACACGGTCGTCGAGCTGCTCAAGGCCCACGTCTTTTCGCCGCCGCGCCCGTTCTCGGAATCCGACCCCGAGGGCCGCCTGCCGGCCGAGCTTCGCGGCGCGGTGCTGAAGTCGCTGCAGAAGAAACGCGAGGACCGATTCGCGAACGCCGAGGAGTTCGATCGGGAGATCCTGGCGATCCGGAGCCGGTTCCTGCGTCCCGAGGACGTGGAGCAGATGCGGGCCGAGCTCGCGCGCATTCGTCCGAGCGGCGGAATCCGCGTGGAGCCCGCGACCCCCAGCGCCCAGGGCGAGATCGATCGCCAGTTCGCGGCGCTGAAGACGCCGACGCCCTCGCGGCGCACCGGCGAGGACGACCGGACCGCCGTGGCGCCGGAGCCGGTGCCCGTGCCCGTGCCAACGTCGCGTCCGCTCTCGCCCCCTTCGCTGCCCCACGAGCTCGTGCCCACGACGCCGATTCCGAGAGTGCCGGGTCGCAGGATGCCGCTGTGGCTGGTCGCCGCCGCTCTGGCCGTGATCGCTGTGGGTGGGGTGCTGTGGGCGACCTCGCGCCGCCGCCCGGAGCCTCCGTCCGCCGCCGACGCCTCCGTCGCGGCCCGGCCGACGCCGGCGGCTCCCGCGCCGACGGCCGCCGTCATCGCCGCGCCCGAGGTGACCTCGCCGCCCCAACCCGAGCCGACTCCGGAATCGGTCGAAGCGGCGGAGCCGACGGCCCCGCCCCCGCCGACGGCCGCGCGCCGCGCGCCCACCCGGGTCGCGGTCCTGGCGCCGCGCGACGTTCCACCCTCGCCGAGATCCGCCATCGGGGCTCCGATCCTGGTCCCGACCGCGCCGGCGCCTGCATTCGCCGCGACTCCGTTTGCCCCCGCCGCGACCGCGCTTCCGCCCGGCGAGGCGTTCCGGCCTACGGCTCCGCCCGCGGCGGCGCCTCCGCCTCCGCCTGCCCGGCCGGTTTCCACGGAAGCCGACCGCATCCGGGAGACCATCCGACTCTACGAGACGGCGCAGAACACGCTCAACGCGGATCTCTACGTGCGGGTCTTTCCGAGCGTGGACAGCAGCCGCATCGAGCAGGCGTTCTCGAGCTTCCGCTCGCAGTCGGTGGACTTCGAGATCCGGAAGATCGAGATGGGCCCGCAGGGAACGTCCGCCGAGGTCTTCGGATTCGAGACGCGCGTCGCGGTTCCGAAGGCCGGAAACGATCTGCGCGTCACCGCCGACCGCGTGCTTCAGCTCGAGAAGCGCGGCGACGGCTGGGTCATCGTCGCCGTCCGCTAGCTCGCCCCGTCAGAAGCTGTAGTCGATCCCGACGAGCGGCGTAAAGCCGTCCTGCAGGCCCTCGCTGTTCATCGGGAAGAGGCCGTTCAGCGTCAGCAGGAAAGTTTCCGAACGGGTTGATCTTGACGCCGACGGACCCGAGGATCTGGTTGATGTCGCCGCGCTCGGTGACGAGCCTCGGGAGCACCGCGGAAACGATGTTCGGCGGATCCGCCGGGTTCGTGGTCGTGTTCGCCGTGAAGAGGGTGTCTTCGACGTGGATGTTCTGCGTATTGAGGAACGTCCGCCCGATCGCGTCGAAAACGAACGTGAATCGGGGCCCGACGGAGACGTCGAAGCCCACGGTGTAGTTGATTTCGTCCGCGATGCTGATGTCGTCCGAGCCCTCGAGCGACCACGTGTAGCCCGCGTTCAGGTGCGGGTTGAACCACCCGTAGTGTCCGGAGCCGACCAGGAATGCCTTCAGCTGCGTCGCTCCCGTGCCCAGCAGGTCGAGCTCGTCCCCCGTAGGCAGGCGCGCGTCGAGGGCGAGAGCGAGGCCCGCCCTGGCGCTGGAGAGGAAGCGCCACTTCGTTCGGAGCACGACGTCGCCCAGGCCCGAGGCGCTGCCGCTCTCGCTGAACGTCTCGGTGCTCTGGCCGTTCTGGAAGCGATGAATCCCGGGGGCCGTCGTCCCGGTCGCCAGCCGATCGATCGAGGCGTCGGTCTGAGCCTCCATGTCGACGCTCACGATCGGAACCGCGAAGCCGACGTCGAGGTTGTCGAGGATCCCGTAGTCGAAGACGAACGCGGCGATGTCCGTCTTGATCTTGAGCCTGAGCGCGGCCGTGATCACGTCGCCTTCAAAGAAGAGATTCTCGTGGCCCCCGTCGTGGTTCACGTCCTCGTGCGTGAAGACGAGCCGCAAGTCTCCCTCACGCAGCGACAGTTCGTTGATCTGGTCGAACGTGAAGTGGCTGTAGTTGATGCCGAGGTTGAAGCGCCCCCGTCCGATCGTGTCGGCGCGCTCGGCGTAGATGGGGCCGAAGCTCTCGGTCACGCGTGTGAGCACGCCGAGCGCGGGATCGAACTGATAAACGAACCCGCCGGAGGAGGACGCCAGCGGGAAGGACGAGAGCTGGGAGGCAATCAGCGAGTTCAACTGCTCGACGGCCCGAAACTGCGGCGAGTCGTCTCCGATGAAGTGCGCTTCATGGCTCGGGAATCCTTCGGGCGGGGGCGCGAGCGTGATGCCCTCGCGCAGGAAGTCCGTCAGCATGTCGCGGAGGTTGAAGCTCTGGGCGGCGAGGGGAGCGGCGGCCGCCGCCGTCAGCAGCGTCGCGAGCAGAACACGAAGAGAGCGCATCACAACCTCCCGGAAACGCGAGGCAAGCCTATGGAGAGGACGCGGCGGGGTCAAGGTTGCTTCGCTCGGAATCGCGCGCTCGAGCGCACAATAGGCGGATGCGAAGAGCGGCGGCGATTTCGAGTCTGGTCCTCGTGTGTCTCTTCGGCTGCGCCCGGAAGACCGATCCGATCCGCGAGACGATCGACGCCGTCGTGAAAGCGGCGAACGCCCGCGACGCGGCCGCGGTCCTCGCCCGGGTGTCGCCCGACTTCGAGGCCGCCGACGGCACCGGTCGCCTCGATCTCGAGATGCTCCTGAACCGCTACTTCGCGGCGTACGAGATCCTCCAGGTCACCGTCTCCGACGTCCAGATCGAGAAGGGATCGGGCGCCGCCCGCGTCCGACTCCGCGCGCAGATGTCCGGCCAGCCGCGCGCCGTCGGCGGCCTGAGCGGGCTCCTGCCTTCGGAGGCCAAATACGACTTCGAGCTCCGGCTCGTGAACGACGGGGAAGCCTGGAAGGTCGGCTTTGCGGGCTGGACGCCCATCAGCCAATAGCCCAATCGCCCGGTCGCCGGCGTCGCGGAGTTTGACTCCCCGGGCCGATGTCTCTATCCTTCCCGGTCCGCTCTGCTCCTCAGTAGCTCAATGGCAGAGCATCCGGCTGTTAACCGGAGGGTTGTAGGTTCGAGTCCTACCTGAGGAGCCAATCTCTCTACGACTTGCGAGCGCAAGCTCCATCGAGACAGGCACCGACCACGGCCTTCGAGCATGCCCGTGGAAGCGTGTCATCGACTCCCGGCCGACTTGTAGAGGATGAAGGTCGGGTCCTTGTGCGTCCAGACGACAGACAGCCAGGGCGGGGCCGCGGCGGGATCCCCGAGGCTTGCGACTCCGCCTCGTCTCGACAGCTCGACCGAGCTGATGACGACGTAATCCACAGGGGTCGCCTCGAGCCACCGCCGCAGTTCTTCGACGGAAAGCACCCGCGGGAACGGAACGCTCTGCTGCTGACAGACCGAGGCGACGTGGGGCTTTCGGGAGAGAATCCGCGCGTCTCGAATCCCGTTTGCGTGCAGGTAGGCGCAGGCTTCCAGCACCTCGAGGGGTTCGGTCCGGAGGAAGGCTCGCACGTCCTTTGCGGAGGCTCGTAACGACGTCGCCCACAGGACGGCGAAGGCGAGGACGACGGCAATGCGCGCTGGCAACGAATCCTTCGCGGAGCGGGCGAGATCGCCGAGCCGAACGACGGCGTAGGCCGCCAGGCCCGCCAAGAGCACGGCGGGGAACAGGTAATAACGGGCTTCCCAGTGATTGAGGGCCATCAGCAGAAAGTAGATCGCCCCGGCCAGGGCGACGATCGCGAGGAACCCGGAACGTCGGCTCCACAGCGCGAAGACGGCTCCGACGGCCGCCGCCAGGCCAACGAATGGACCCACGAGCTGCGTCGAAAGGCTGCGGCGCAGGCTTCCGAGGAGGTTGCCCGGATACTGACGGGCGATGCTCATCGGGTCATACCGAAAGACTTCTCCCAGGGAGTGAAACTTCTCGCTCATGATGGAGGTTCCGTCGCCCGTCTTGTCGGCGCCGAAGCGGTCTCCGTAAAATTCCGTCGCGATGTTGAGGTAGTTCTGATTGTAAAGGGCGGACCCGTTGTGACGGAGGTTCGCGTAGAACCAGGGGAGCGCGACCACGAACGAGACACCGAGAAAAAGACCAGCCGACTGGATGCGCCGCCACAGACCGGGACCAAACGATTTCAGCACGCCGATCCCGACGAGGAAAGCGGGGATCAGAAAAACGCCGTTGTATCGGGTCAGAAACGCCATGCCGGTCAGGAGTCCGGACGCGCCGGCCCGCCAGTGCGGAGACCGGTCCGTCCGGCCGAATACCACCAGCGCCGCCAGGCAGAGCATCAGGAAAACCATGTCGGTCGAGGCGGTGACGGCGAGCCGCGGGAACAGGCCGCCGACCAGCACGAGCAATTGACTGCCGATGCCGCTCCAGTAGCCGAAGAGGCGGCGAAAGAGGGAAAACGCCAGGAGGCCGACCGCCGCGGCGCTCGCGGCCGAGATCAACAGCCCGGCCCGGAAGGGATCCTTCACGGCGTACTCGACGAGCGCCAGAATCGCCGGGTAGCCGGGCCCCTGAAATCCGTTCTGCGGAAATTCTCCCGCGCGGAGCCGGTCGGCGTCCGGAGCGTAGTCGCCGTAAAAGTCGGTTTCGAGGCCGTACGTGCCGATACGGCGATTCGCCGCCACAGCCAGGAAGACGCAGAGCGAGGCGAGGGCAATACCCATCGGGAGAAACGCCGTCCAGCGGCTCCGCACGGGAGACTCGGAAGCAGCGCTTCGGTCGGGTCGCATCAGTGTTGCTTTCGTCGCATCACGCAGGCCCCGTTCTCTCACGCCAGCCGGCGCCGCTCGAAAACATCCTACCCGAGGAGCCAGCACTCTCCCTCGCCATCACTCAGTGTTGACACCTCGATCGCTCGATAGGATGACACGCGCCGCAATGGAGGGGGGCGGAGATGGCCCAATTGGCGCGGCCCGAAGAGGTCCACCTGAGAACCATGTGGGGAGTTAGTTTCCGTCGATGAACGCGCCGGACCTCTTTCTGATCGGCGACCTGCCGGGGTTCACGCCCCAGATCGGCCGCCTCGTCTCGATGATGCGCTACGCCCGGCATACGACGCTCGCCGACGTGGAGGGGCTCAGGGTCGAGCAGCTCGACTACGTGCACGACCGGGAGAGCAACTCGATCGGCGCGCTGCTCTCCCACATCGCTTCCGTGGAGACCTGGTACCAGGCCGCGACGTTTCTCGGCCGCGACCTCGACGCCCAGGAGATGGAAGTGTGGGGCGCCGCCCTGGATCTCGGGGAACGGGCGCGGCGGGAGATCCGAGGACACGGCCTCGCTCACTACGTCGAGATGCTGGTGCGGGTCCGCGAAAAGACGCTCCACGAGCTCGCGCAGCGCGACGATGCCTGGCTCGAGGAAGAGACTCCGTTCTCGCAAGGGCGGCCGGCGAACAATTACTTCAAGTGGTTCCACGTCTTCGAAGACGAGCTCAACCATCGCGGACAGATCCGCTGGCTGCGGAAACGCGCGGAGAGCCGGACCTAGGGAAGCTCGAAGGTCTTCGTGAGGAAGGCCGCCATCTGGCCGCGCGTGACCGTCGCGTCGGGACAATAGAGGTCGAAGCCGCAGCCCCCGGCGAAACCCAGCGCCGTGAGGTCTTCGATCCAGTCGGCAAAGGGACCGGGGCAGGGCACGTCCAGATACCGGCCGGTACAGGACGACGGGACATAGGCCTCCCCGAATCTCGCCTTGAGGAGCAGCACCGAGACCTGGTCGCGGCGCAGCGCCGCGTCGGGACAGTACTCCGTCTCTCCGCAGCCCGCCGTGATCCCGCTGGCCGCGAGCGCTTCGATCCAGTCCGAGAACTGTCCGGGGCAGGGCACGTCCGTGAACACGCCGGCGCAGGGCGGAGGAACCTGGCAGACGCCGTCGCGCGAGCGCAGAAGAAGCGGCGCGGCCTGGGCGCGGGTCAGCGCCGCATCGGCGCAAAACTGACCCGAGCCGCAGCCCGCGGCGATCCCGTTCGCCACGAGCGCGACGACGGGCTCGTGAAAGAGGTGCGACGGAGGCACGTCGAGAAAATCCGAGACCCAGGCCCGCGAGAGCGCGCCGCTCGGGCCGCTCGCGCTGACGACGGCCACCTGCGACACGGTGCCGGCCGCAAGCGCGGGAGACACAGCGGCGATCAGGGTGTCGTCGACCACGAGGCTCGAAACCGGGCTGCCGTTCACGAGGAGAGCGGCGTCGCTCGCGAAGTCCGTGCCGAAGACGACGAACGGCTCGCCGCCCTGAGGATCGCCGGAGCGCGGCGCGACGTCGAAGAGGATTCCGGACGAGGCCTCCGAGGTGTTGCCGCTGGCGTCGGTGGCGGTCGCCGTGAGCACCTCGTCCGCCAGGAGGGAGGCGTCGATCGTCACGTCGAAGTGGATCTCTCCTTCGTGCCGAGGGCTTTCGCCGTGCAGAGGGCCCTGGACGGAGTCCGACAACGACACGTCGGCCTCTCCGAGGTGGACGCGCGTCTGGGGCAGGGAGCGCGGACGCCGGGAGCACGCCGAGTCGGCGTAGAAGTCGAGCTTGTAGATGCCGGGCGCGGCGCGCAGGGATCCCACGATCCGCAGCCCGCCGGAGACCGGGGCGACGGAAGCGATGATCGGGAAATTCTGGAGATGGTTGGACCCGTCGTCCTCGTCTCCTTCGTCGTTCGCCGTGTGGCCCAGCAGAGGTCCCTCTTCGAGCAGATCGATCGCGAGCTCGCCGTTGGAGTGAATCGAGTTCCCCCGGACCGAGTTGTCGATGCCGAGGTCGATCACGACGCCCGAGCCGGTGTTGAAAGCGATGAGGTTCGCCTCGCCGGGGCCGACGCCGCCGATGACCGTGCCGGCCGCGTCGCCGAGCTGGAGCCCGACCCCGTTGGGAATGGGGATGGCTCCCGTGACGTCGGTCCCCAGGAAATTCCCCTGCACGACGTTGCCGACTCCCTGGATGACGAGCGCGCCGCCGCCGTTTCCGGAAATGAGATTCCCCGCTCCCGGCGCGGCGCCGCCGACGAGGATGCCGCCGGCGCCGGCGATGCTGACTCCGTTGGCGGTGTTCGGGATCGCGAACGTGCCGGCGGCGTTCGTGCCGATCCGATTTCCCTGGAGAACGCTGCCGTCGGAGCCCGCGGACATGTGGATGGCGTCGCCCTGGTGTCCCGAGACGACGTTGCCTTCGCCCGGGCCCGGACCGCCGATCAAGGTGCCCGGCGCGCGCACGTCGATGCCGAGGCTGTTTCCCGCGCCGGTGCCGTCGGCGCGCAGTCCGATGAAGTTGCCCAGGATGACGCTGCCCGGATCCGTGGAGTCCACGGCGATGCCGATCGTCTGACCGGCGATGACGTTGCCGGCGCCGGGAGCCGCGCCTCCGACGCGATGGGCGCCGGCGGCGATCTCGATGCCCGCAAGGTGGTTCGGTCGGGAGAGCGTGCCGGTGGCGTCGAGCCCGACGTAGCAGCCTTCCACGGCGCTGCCGACAGGACCCGACAGACGGATTCCGCGTCCGCGGAAGTTGCCGATGGACAGAGCCCGCAGAGTGCTTCCGCCGGCGACGTCGTCGAGACCGGCGGCTCCCGGCCCGGCCTGGTGGCCGTCGAGCTCGATCAGCGGAGTTCCGGCGAAACCGGGCTGCGTGCTCCCGTCGAGCGTCACCGACTCGGTGAGGGACGGCAGCGCACTGAGAGGCGCGATCGTGGCGATGCCTCCGCCTCCGATCGAAAACGTGATCGTGTCCGGGCCCGCGGCCGCGTTCGCGTCGAGGATCGCCTGGCGAAGAGAGCCGGCGCCGCCGTCGGCGGTCGTCGTCACCGTAAAGTCGGCGGCGAAGCCCGACCGCGCGCAGAGGACCGCCCCGAGAGCGAGGGCGAGTCGCTTCATGGCTTCGTGGCTCCCGCGGCCGTCGCAGCGTCGAACGACACCGCCGTCGTATTCCCGCCGCTCACGACGACGCCGACCCGCTCGCCCGGAGCGGGCACATACGCGCCCGAGAGCAGCGCGGCGAGAGTTGCCGCGCCGGCCGGCTCGGCGACCACGCGGAATTGCTCCCAGAGGCGGCGTTGGGCCGAGGCAATCGCTTCGTCGGGGACGAGAACGACGGAATGCACGAAGGCCCGGGCGATCGGGAACATGAGCTCTCCGACGCGGGCCGGCGCCAGCGCGTCGGCGGCGATGCCGCCGGCCGGCGCGTCGACCGGCCGTCCGGCCTGCAGCGCCAGGTGGAGTGTCGGCGCCAGCTCGGGCTCGACGCCGACCACGCGGGTCTCGCCGCGATACCAGGCGGCGATCCCTCCGATCAGCCCTCCTCCGCCCACGGCGACGAGCACGGTGTCGAGGTCGGGCGCCTGCTCCGAGAGCTCGGCGGCGAGCGTCCCCTGGCCGAGGAGGGTTTCGCGCTGGTCGAATGCGTGCACCGCGAGGGCGCCCGTGCGCTCTCCCCAGCGCTCCGCCGCGGCGAGGGCGTCCGCGTAGCGCTGGCCCACGATCTCGAGGTCCGCTCCGGACGCGCGGATGCGCGCGACTTTCGGGGGAGAAGAGACCTCCGGCACGAAGATCTTCGCCGGCACGCCGAGGCGCATCGCCGCATACGCGACCGCCGCGCCGTGATTGCCGCCGGAAGCGGCCACGACTCCCGCCTTCGGGATGGGGCGCCGGAGAAGGTTCGTGAATGCGCCTCGCGCCTTGAAAGAGCCGGCGTGCTGGAGCTGCTCGAGCTTCAGAGTCAGATGGAAACGGGGGAGACCGAGCTCCTCCCCGTCCGCGCGCAGGATGGGCGTGACCCGGACGTGCGGCCGGATCAGCTCCCGAACGGCCGCGATCTCATCTCGAGACAGGATCGGATCCAACGAGGACCTCCCCGCGGCCGGCGCGCCCGGCCGAGCGCGGACCCTAACTTCCGGAAGTGGGAGACTCCAAGTCATGTGCGCCCCTGCCGGCGAACATCCTCGAGCGGATCGGCCGCACTTCGATGCTCGCCCTGCGCCGCGTGACACCCGGGACGGGGGCCCGCATCCTGCTCAAGCTCGAGAGCGAGAACCCGACGGGAAGCATCAAGGACCGCATGGCCCTCGCCATGATCGAGGCCGCGGAGGCCGACGGACGGCTGAAGCCCGGCGGCTCGGTCGTGGAGTACACGGGCGGCAGCACCGGCGTCTCCCTGTCGCTGATCTGCGCCGTGAAGGGCCATCCTCTGCACGTCGTCAGCTCGGACGCCTTCTCTCCCGAGAAGCTCGACCACATGCGAATTCTGGGGGCGCGGCTGAAGATCGTCCGCAGCGAGAGCGGGGGCATGACCGAGAAGCTGACCCGCGACATGGTCGAGACGGCGCGCGGGATCGCCGCGGAGACGGGCGGGTTCTGGACCGACCAGCTGAACAATACCGATGCGCTGGCCGCGTATCACGCGATGGCCGAAGAGATCTGGGCCCAGACCGGCGGCCGGGTCGACGCCTTCGTGCAGAGCGTTGGCACGGCGGCCTCCTTGCGCGGCGCGGGCGAGGCCCTGCGCCGCCGAAACGCGCGGATCCGTTCGTCGCCGTCGAGCCCTCCGAGTCGCCGGTTCTCTCGGGCGGCCCGCCCGGCGCGCACAAGATCGACGGCGTCGGGGCCGGATTCGTCGTGCCGCTCTGGCGGAAGGACGTGGCCGACCGGATCGAGCGGGTCTCGACCGACGAGGCCACGGACATGGCCCTTCGGCTCGCGCGCGAGGAAGGACTCTTCGCGGGGACCTCTACCGGAGCGAACGTCGTCGCCGCGCTTCGGATTGCCGCGGAGCTCGGGCCCGATGCCACCGTCGCCACCGTCATGTGCGACACGGGGATGAAGTACCTCAAGACCTTCGGCGTGCGCTCGAGCTGACGACCTGGCGACACTCCGGGCCCTCGTTTCAGGGCACGGACCTTGCAACTCTCAGCCCCGTTTGAGGCATACGGGCTCAGCCCGTTTTTCGAAAGGAGCTTTCATGAAGTGGAGAACCCTCGTGGCGACGCTCGCGTTCGCCGCGGCGACCACGGCGCTCTCAGCGCAGCAGCCCGCGTCGTCGACGACGGTCGTGACCGGCCCGGTCGTGCAGTACACGCCCGGCCAGACGATCGTCCTCCGCGACGCGGACGGAAAGATGGTCACGTTCTCGATCGGTTCCGGAGTCCAGGTTCCTACGGGAGTCCAGGTTGGCAAGACCGTGTCCGTCTCGAGCGAGCCCGCTTCCGACGGCTCCGGCCCGGCCACGGTGACCCGCATCGAGACGACGACGGTCGACGCTTCGGGCCAGATGAAGACGACCAGCGAGCGCACCGAACAGAGCGTCTCCGGCACGACTACGACCAAGACGACGACCACCACCTACGGAACGGTCACGGCGTATGTACCCAAGAGCTCCATCACGATTGAGGGTCCCGACCGTGTCGTGACCACTTACAGCGTCGACGCGACCTCGGAGCTTCCGCAGGACATCGCCATCGGCAAGGTCGTTACGATCGACACGCGGACCGTCGAGGGCTCGAAGTCGCCCGTGATCCGCCGCGTGATCTACCGCAAGGTCGAGAAGACGACCGAGTCGCCTCAGTAGCTCCTTTTTTGGAGAGGCGGCCGGTTTGTCCCCGAGGGGGTCCGCAAGGACCCCCTCTTTATTTTCTGTCGAGGCCCTCGCCTAGACAGCGGAGTGCGCCCGCAGCTGCGACTCGCGGATCCGGCCGGCCGCCCAGGCGCAGGGGAGCGCGATTGCCACGATCGCGACCGAGTACCAGAGAGGCCCGAACTGGGGCCCCTGTTTCTGCGCGAAGACGAGGCCGGCGAGGCTGAACACGAACCCGATGGCCCCGAGGATCATCGCGTGCTTCGTGGGCTGGCTCGGCGCGAGGCGCGCCGTCACCCAGCATCCGAGGATGCCGTAGACGATCCGATAGGCCGTGGCGAGGCCGAAGAGCGAGTCCGACATCGTCTGCCCCCACGGGGGATAGACGCCCGTCGCGTGGAGGATCCCATCCGTTCCCAGCGAGAGAACGAAGATCACGACGAACCCGGCGAGCACGGCGAGAACGCTTCGTCCCGTCCGGCGCGACGCCGCGCTCACGATTTCCTCCCGTCGCCCACCGTCTGCGACGCAAGGACGTCGTCGAGCGCGAGATAGCCCGCGGCCATGCCCTGCTCCATGCCGGACTCGAGGGCGGCGTCGCGGATCTCCCGCGATTCGTAGAGCACGGTCGTCGTCACCGTGGTGCGGCCGTCGCGCTCCGTCAGGACCGCCGTCCCGACCGCTTCACCCGGATACTCGTCGAACTTCTCGGTGTTCACGATCCGTTCCGGCGGCGCGATCTCGCGGAACGTTCCGCGCATCCCCATCGTGGCTCCGTTCGGGCCCTGCCAGAGGTAGCGATACGCGCCGCCGACGCGCAGGTCGACCTCGCAGACCGCGAGGGACCAGCCGCCGAAAACTCCCAGCCACCGCTTGAGGAGCTCGGGCCGCGTCATCGCTTCGAACACGAGGCCGCGCGGGGCGTCGAAGCTGCGCGTGATGACGATCTCGCGCTCGCCGCTGCGGCTCGACTTTCAGGTCTCCCTCTTGCTCATCGTCCTTTCCCTCCACGTTTCTTCTTGTCGACTTTCATCTCTTCGAGCAGGGCATCCAGGTTCAGGTAGCTCTTCTCCCAGAACTCGCGATAGGTCTCGAGCCAGCCGCTCGCCTGCGCCAGCGGCCGGCCCTCGAGACGGCACGGGCGCTTCTGCGCTTCGCGGCGGCGGGAGACGAGGCCCGCGCGCTCGAGCACCTTGAGGTGCTTCGAGATCGCCGGCTGGCTCATCGCGAAGGGCTCGGCGAGGTCCATCACCGTCGTTTCGCCGGAGGCGAGGCGGGCCAGGATCGCCCGCCGGGTCGGGTCGGCCAGGGCTGCAAAAACGCTGTCGAGGGCGGCGTTATCCATAACCGAATGGTTATATACATCCGGCCGCGATGCGTGTCAAGTTCGCCCCGCGGCCACTCGGTCGTATCGTTCGGGGGAAGGGGGTGCCATGCCCGCGACACCCATGTACGAAGACCTCGTCGGTTCCGAGGATCCGCTGGAGCTGCTGGCCTCGACGCCGGACCGCATCGAGCGTCTGGTGCGGCCGTGGCGGCCCGCGCGCTGGAAAGCGAGCTACGCGCCGGGCAAGTGGTCCGGGGCGCAGATCGTCCTCCACCTCGCCCAGGACGAGGTCGGCTGGTCCAACCGCGTGCGCATGGCGCTCAGCGGTTCCGAATACGTCGTCCAGCCTTTCGACGCCGCGGCGTGGGTCGAGCGCGAGACTCCCGTGGACGCCCTGGCCGCTCTCGAGGCGTACCTCGCGCTGCGGAAGCTCAACCTCGGCCTCTATCGCGGCGTCAGCGACGAGGAACGTTCCCGGCCGTTCCGTCACCCGCAGGTCGGCGAGATGTCGGTGGACTGGATCCTGCGCACGCTCGCGGGCCACGACCTGCACCACCTCAAGCAGCTCGAGAAAGTCCGGCCGTGAGCCACGCCATGCGCGACCTTGCATTCCGGCTCGAGAACCGGCCCGGCGCGCTCGCGGCCGCCGGTGAGGCGCTCGGCGCGGCGGGCGTCAGCCTCGAGGGAGGGGGAGCCTTCACCGTGGAGGGGAGCGGGATCGCCCACTTCCTGATCGCCGCCGCCTCGGCGTCTCCCGCCCGTGAGGCCCTCTCCGCCGCAGGCGTCGTGGTTGTCGGCGACCGTGAGGTCCTGGTCCAGAAGCTGGACCAGGAACGGCCCGGCCAGCTCGGCGCGATCTGCCGGCGCATGGCGGACGCCGGCGTCAACATCGAAACGCTCTACAGCGACCACCAGAACCAGCTCATCCTCGTCGTCGACGATCCCGCGCGCGGCCGAGCGGTCTCGGAGGCCTGGATGCGGGAGCGCGGGTCCGCGGCCTCCTGACGCGACGCTTCGACGCGCCTGGCGCGGACGCGATATCGTTCCCTCCAAGTTTCAGTTTCCCCAACCGAGGAGGTGGACGCATGGTCGTTCCGTTGACTTCCCTCTGGGCCCCGATCCTTCTCTCGGCGGTCTTCGTGTTCGTGCTGAGCTCGATCATCCACATGGCGCTCGGCTACCACGCCAACGATTACGAAAAGCTTCCCGCGGAAGACGACGCGATGGCCGCGCTGCGCAAGCTCGGCATCCGTCCGGGCGACTACTTCATCCCCAAGGCGGCGAGCCACAAGGACATGAAGAACCCCGAGTTCTTGAAGAAGGTCGAGCTCGGTCCTCTCGGATCCCTGACGATCCTGCCTCCCAGCGGCTTCGCGATGGGGAAGCGGCTCGTCATGTGGTTCCTGTACTCGATCGTCGTTGGCTGCGTCGCCGCGCACGTGGCCGGCACGACGCTCGCCCCG
>CAVVML010000027.1:0-75523 GCA_963749265.1 uncultured Acidobacteriota bacterium
CGGATACCTACACGGCCATCCAAAACCAAAAAAACGCCGGCGGGCTCTTGGGCATGCTGCAAAACGCCCGCCGCGACGGCAGCGTCAAGTCATTTCTTCGCTCCAGCACGCAGACAGCAAATGCGTTTGCGCTGATTTCGCAAAACACCGTCACGGATGCGTCCAGCCTGGTCGCGCAGATAGCCTCACAAAACAAACAACAGGCAGATGAAAAGAAATTGCAAGACGCGCTGAGCGACCTGTCTGAAACGCAGCATATGGTTCAGGCCAAAAATGTGCTCGACCCGGTCATCTACTTCGATGACGGGTCCACGATCGATACCAACAGCAACATCCTGACGATGCGGGACGGGACGCAGATCGATACGACCACGGGGCTCAAGGTGGTCGACACCTCGTCGATCATGCAATTGGCCAATGGGGCCTATCTCGATACGAAGAACAATATCCTCACGATGCGGGATGGCACCAAGATCGATACCGTGACGGGTTTAAAAATTTCTGTATCGGCGTAGCGCTGCTCGAGCGCGTCGCCGATCCGCATTTCGCTCAGTTGGATGTGCCGAGGCTACTGGCGTTTGCGAGTTTGTGTACGGCATTGCGCCGTTTCAACATCAGCAACCGAGGGGGCCAATGCACCTTTCCATTCTGATTCCAACGCACCGCGACAGCTTGCTGGTCTGCTCCAGGATCGCGCAGGCTTGTTCCTGGGCGAGCGATGATATCGAGGTCATCGTTCGCGATAATTCAGGCAGTGCGGAAAAGTGCGTACCGCTCGGCAAATTCCAGCGTGACAATTGCCGGATAATCTTTGCCGAACCGTGTGACGGACTGGAGAATTTCTTTGAAGTGCTGCGGCCTGCAAAGGGCTGAGTTCGTATTCATGATCGCCGATGATGACTTCTGCTTCGATCACGCCATAGCCTCGCTGCCTCGCATTCTCGCGAGTGTCAGGGGCGATCAATCGGTGGTCGGGGTGGCGGGAGCGTATGCGATCGAGTTGTCACAAGGGACATCTTTCGCGACTTACAAAAATTTGGACTCTGATGATGTTGCCGCGCGGCTCGCCGGTTACTTGAGCTATCCGGGGCCAAACGTCCTATACTATTCGCCGTTGCGACGCGTTCTCTTCCAGCGTCTCCTTGATTTTTTTGCAAAGACGTTGCCGTTCTATTTTTCATATCACGATCAGATTGCGTGTCTGCTTTATTTGCTCAACGGAAAATTCGTGCCGCTGCCCCGCCTCCGTACTTGTACGATTTCGGCGCCTGGGAGACCGGCGAACTCGCACAAAAACGGGACGTCGGACCATACAAAAGCGCCGGGCTGGATCCGGCCATGAACAAGCTGCACTGGTATTTGTGTGGCTTCGAGGGCGCCGCACTGATCTTGAATTCGAGTGAATTTTTCAACTATCTTTGTGCCCGCTCCGGCAATCACTGGCCGACGCCTGGTTTGCCGCAATGTTCGCGACAACCAAACGCAACCCGCGTCTGACCTTTGAGTTGCCTCTTGCGACGGAGGCCGAAAAGTTGTGCGCGAGTTTGCGTACCTCGACCGGGCAACTGTCGTTCCAAGGCATGCTGGCGGAGATCAGCGGCTTCATGGCGCTGACCGCAAAAAAACAGGCGATGGACTATTTCTACTATTGGGATTCGCTGCTCAACAAGCGCGAGCTCGACCTGCGCAAAACCGGAACATGATTTAAGAAAATGGCGGACTGACTACAGCGAGCGGCTGATTGCCATGGAGGCGGACTTACCTTTGTGCTTGGCGATTGAGCGCGGCCGGAAGAACCGTAGGTCGTCGGCGCCTGCTTGCGTGCAAGCTCGCCCGATACTCCACGTATGATGCCTTCCGAGACGGCGTGTGCTGTCGCGAGAACCGTCAGGTTTGTCTGCAGCAGGCTTTGGAAGGCGTGGTGTCGCTTTCGGAGGCGATTGAGCGCATCCGGGACCAAGCGGGCGATGGCGTCTTTGGCGAGCCTGACGCGTTCGCTTTCCGTGGTGTAGAGGCGGGCAGATTTGACCTTGGCATGGTCGAGATTTAGCGCTTCGGAAAGATGACCGGCGCGCACGCGCGCAGTTTCCTCCGTGACGGTCTGCTCCAATTGATCCATGATTTTCTCCAGGTTCGTGACTGCATTCACGGCCTGGGCGGCATCGCTAATCGCCGGTCTTGCTTCGGGCGAAGTCATGACCGCACCTCCTGTCGTGCCATTAACGTGCGATAGACCTGGTCGGCGATGCCAATTCCGCCTGCCTTGGCGAATGACTTGGCATATTGGTCGGTCAGCATTGAGCGCCACACGCCGACCGCGCCGCTGCCTCCGAAGGGACCGTCGCCGCCGATGTTTGTAAACATCTGCTGAAACATCGAATTGAGAAATACGGCTTCGAAATCCTGCGCCGTTGAGCGTGCCTTCTCCTCCTTTGCAGGATTGAGCTTGTTTGGCATCGCGTTGTTGGCGAGCAGATCGAGCGGCTTCAGGCCAGGGGTGGAAACAGCGAACACATTTGCCATCACATCACCTCGATTTCGGCCTGCAGCGCGCCGGACGCCTTGATCGCCTGCAGGATGGCGATCAGGTCGCGCGGGCCGATGCCCAGCGCATTGAGCCCGTCGACCAGCTGCGCAGCGTCACGCCTTCGCGCACGAGCCGAGCGTTCTCTCGCCGTCCTCCTCACGGCGATGCGGTGCGAGGCACCACCGTCGTGGCCTGGCCGCGAGAAGGGACGGGCTGGCTGACCTCGGCGTCTCGGTGATGCTGACGGTCAGGTTGCCCTGCGCGATCGCGACCGTGGAGACGCGCACGTCTCGCCCATCACGATGACGCCGGATCGCTCGTCGATGATGATGCGGGCTGGCTGATCGGGCTCGACCTGCAGCTGCTCGACCTCGGTGAGCAGCTCGACCATGTTGCCGCGGATAGCGCTCGGCACCGTGAGCGCGACGGTCGAGGGATCGGTGCGGCTCGGCGGTGCGGCGACCGATGAAGTCGTTGATCGCCGCGGCGACGCGGCGCGCGGTGGTGAGGTCGGGATTGCGCAGCGCCAGGCGCAACTGTTCAGGCGGTTGATCGCGAAATCGATCTCGCGCTCGATCATTGCGCCGTTGGCGATGCGGCCGACGGTCGGCACGCCGCGCGCGATCTTGGCGGCGTCGCCCTCCGCCTGGAAGCCGCCGATGGCGACGAGCCCTGGGCGACGGCGTAGACCTCGCCGTCGGCGCCCAGCAGCGGCGTCACCAGCAGCGTGCCGCCCTGCAGGCTCTTGGAATCGCCCAGCGCCGAGACGGTCACGTCGATGCGCGTGCCCTTGCGTGGCGAAGGCCGGCAGGTTGGCGGTGACCATGACGGCCGCGACGTTGGCGGTGCGCACGTGGCGCCGCGGGTGTTGACGCCGAGCCGCTCCAGCATGCTTGCAGGGACTGCTTGGTGAAGGGCGGTTGTTGAGCGTGTCGCCGGTGCCGTTGAGGCCGACCACGAGGCCATAGCCGACCAGCTGGTTGTGGCGCACGCCCTCGATATCGGCGATATCCTTGATGCGCGAGTCGCCCCGGCGCCAACCGGGACGCACAAGGCCAAAATCAACGCCAGGCATGCGGCCTGCAAAGTCCTCGTCATCACTGCTCCCCAATGTGACGTCTGACTGCAAGGACTATGCGAACAGCGTGCCAAAGCCGCTCGTCACACAACGTCTTGGCAGCGCTGCGATTTTCCTGTCGCACGCAATTTGATCGGCGCTGTCAGTTGGGCACGAATGCCCTTGGGCGGTAAATTTTGCCGGCTTCTTTACCGGGGATTAACCATACCGGGTCAGGCTCGAGGTACCGGGGAACCGATCCGGTTTTCGGTGGGGGGCAAGCTTCATGCGCATTTATGGGCCGAACGGAACCGCGCTTGCGGCAACCCCGACATCTGCGCGTCGTGTCGGAACCGGCTCTTTCGCCGTCAGCGAGCAGGAACCTCCTAGAAATTCCTCAGCGGCGGGGGGACTGCGTGCCATTTCGACCGTGGATGCTCTTATTGCGCTTCAGGGGATGCAAGACCCGACGGAGCGCAAGAAGCGGGCGGTCGCCAAGGGCCGTAGCGCACTCGACGTCCTCGATAGCCTCAAGCTCGGATTGCTCGATGGGAGCGTGGACCAATCCACGCTTGCCCGGCTGAAGGTCGCTTCTGAGGGCCTCACCGAAACTTCGGGAGATGTAGGACTTGACGTCGTATTGAGCGAGATCGACCTGCGCGTGGCGGTAGAGCTGGCCAAAGCAGGCATACGCTGATTCCGCCCGCCAGCCGGGCGCCAGGTCGCTCAAACTAAGTCATTGAACTGTCACAATAATCCAGACGGCTTAGACCCCGTCCGGCCGTATTGTCCGCTGATGGTCAGGCGTATATAAGCCTGCCGCGCGAGGGGAGAGACTGCGCGCAAGAACAAAAACAGGAGTAGGCAGGGAATGCTGGCCAAAACAAAAAACTATCGGCCCTCCGACAAGGAGCCGTTTATGAACGAGCGTCAGCGCGAATATTTTCGCACGAAGCTGCTCGCCTGGCGGGAAGATATTCTCAAGGAAGCGAAAGAAACACTGCAGCATCTTCAGGAGGAAAATCAGAATCATCCCGATCTTGCTGACCGCGCCTCATCCGAGACGGATCGAGCAATTGAGCTCCGGGCGCGTGACCGTCAGCGCAAGCTGATCGCCAAGATCGATGAAGCGCTGACACGCATCGACGACGGCACATACGGCGACCGCGAGGAAACCGGCGAGCCGATTTCTTTGCGTCGTTTGGAAGCGCGTCCGATCGCAACGTTGTCGGTTGAAGCTCAAGAACGGCACGAGCGTCGCGAACGCGTTTACCGGGACGATTGAGAGCCCGCGTTCCCGTTTATCGGGTCCAAATGCCCGGCTTCATGCCGGGCATTTTTTGTTGCCAAAAAAATCGCGGTCTCCGACCGGGAGCAGCCGGAGACCGCGTCTTAGACGCCGTCTACGCTCGCGCGTTGCGAAAACGGCGCGGGAGGTACGAAACTCACGCGACTGACTAGAACGGCAGGAGCACGTTGAAGATTTGCTCGCCGTAACGGTTCTGCTGCATCTCCGTTATCTGGCCGCGCCCGCCATAGGCGATGCGCGCTTGCGCGATCTTGCTGGAGTCGATCGTGTTGTCGCTCTCAATGTCTTCCGGCCTGACAATGCCGGCCACGATCAGCTCGCGCACTTCAAAGTTGACGCGAATCTCCTGCTCTGCCTTCCACCACAAGGTTTCCGTTTGGGCAATACTCCGGCGTCACCACGCCCGCAACATTGGTCTGCAAAGCTTCAGACCGGTTTACCGAACCTTTGCCGTCCATCGTCGTGTTGGAATAGGCTGTGAAAATACGCGTTGGGACAGGAGTGTTCATGATCGGCACCTTGGGCTTGCCGAAGAAATTGGCAATCCCGCAGTTCTTCTGTTATTGCGCGGCTACGCTTGGTCTCGTTATCGATATTCGCCTTGTCGGTGATGTTGACCTTTACCGTGAGAATATCGCCGACCTGACGCGCGCGCTGGTCCTTGAAAAACGCGCGCGAGCCGTTGCGCCAAAGCGAATTTGGATTGTATGCGGCAGGCTGCGCCGCCGGCATTGGCATCTGCACCGGCTTGTAACCAGGTCGCGTGGTCGGATTGTCGACCACCGTTAATGGCGGCCGTTGTCGACGTTCCTGAGCGAATTGATGTAGGCGCAGCCGTTGAGAAGAGCGCTTGCGAGCGCGGCCAGAACCGCGTGACGCGTAACCATGACTACATTCATGACCTTGCTTTCACTGATGGCGCACGGAAACCGTGTCGCTGTAGAACCAAGTCGAATTGAGACCACGCTTGCTGACGCACGAACAAAAGTCCTCAACGCGTATCGGACGTGCCGGATCGGGCCGCGTTGTTGGCCGCAAGTTGCGGCGAGCTACTGCGGATCAGGACGCGCCCGGCGCCGGAGATGGTGCTCTTCGATCGGGCGTTGCAGTCGCCGGTTCGTTGACGACGCTGATCGTATCGCCCAGCGCGCCTCCTTCCATCGCCTTGCCTCGCAGCGTGAGGACGATACCCGGTACTTCGTAGACCAACGTCACGGCGTCGCCGCGCTGTACCAGGTCCGGCTTCATCAGCTCCGCGGCGCGAAGCGGCCGGCCGGGCTGCAGGTTGGTCCGGCGGCAAGCCCAATCGCCTGTTCGCGGCTGGTGATCATTTCCCGGCCGACTTCTGCGCGTGGCCTGCGCTCAAACTGCAAGTCGGAATCCCTGATCGTGCCGCCGCGGTCGATCGTCCTGGTCACGGTCGCAACCTCAACGGTCGCGGCAGCGCGGCCAAGCAGACGCATCGCCGTGCGTTTGCCCGGCCCAGCCGGGATTTCGAGCATCGCGTCGAAGAGCCCGCTGCGGGCATCGAAATCGATTTGGGTGATCCGGGGCGTTCCCTGTGCGGAAGGCTCCACATACATCGCGCGCGGCTCGCGCGCGAACGTCACGACAATGTCCTTGGCCTGACCAATGTCAGAGCGACTGGAGAGGGCACGTGCAATAATGTCTTAAATCTCTTTGATGGGAGTCGCGCCGGCTCGCGCGCGTCACGACAATGTCGCGGATACCTGCAGTGTCGACGCCGATCAGAGCGGCCGCGTACGGCTTCCACATACTGTCGGCCGAAATCGGGCCCGGAGCCAAGGTTCGGCCGCGAATATGGGCGCCGCCGCAACAAGCCCCGTTTCCGACCAGGTCGCCGATGCGGACGATACCCCGTTACTACAGCTTCCGGTTTCTTTTACTTACGCTGCGGATGGCCGGATGGCTTCCGCCCCAATGGAGGCGCCAAGCGAAGCGAGGGTTGCGATGGCGGCAAGGGTTATGCGGATCATGGCAACACCTCAGCGCATCATGTTAGAGGTGGCGGAAAGCATTGGTCGGCCGCCGAGATCACCTTGGCGTTCATTTCATAGGCGCGCTGTGCGGCAATGAGGTCCGATATCTCGCTCACGGCCTCGACATTGGCTTGTTCGAGAAAGCCTTGCTGCAGATTGCCGAAACCGTCGGTGGTCGGATTGCCGTCCTGTGGCGCGCCCGAAGCAGGCGTCTCCAGATAGAGATTATCGCCGATGCTCTGCAGGCCGGCCTTGTTGACGAATATTGAAAGTTCAAGTTGCCCGATTTGCGTCGACGCGTTGGAGCCGGGCACGGTCACGAACACCTGGCCCTGCGTGTTGATGGATACCGACATCGCATTTTGTGGAATCGTGATGCGGGCTGAACCAGGTCGCCCTGGGCAGTCACCAACCGGCCTTGCGCGTCCAGCTCAAATGATCCGTCGCGCGAATAGGCGGTACGGCCATCGGGCAGCAGAATTGTTGAAGAAACCTTCGCCGCGGATCGCGACATCGAAATCCTTGCCGGTCTGGGTCAACTCGCCCTGGCTCATCAACCGCGGCGTGCCCACGGTCTTAACACCGGATCCCAGTTCAATGCCGGCGGGAAGAATGTTGCCTTGCGAAGAGGTCTGTGTGCCGACGCGGCTCACATATTCATACAGAAGATCCTGAAATTTGCGCGCTGGCGTTTGAAGCCGGTGGTGCGCATGTTGGCGATATTGTTGGATATGACCTGGACATTGAGTTCCTGGGCCATCATCCCTGTTGCCGCGGTGTGAAGCGCTCGCATGGATCAGTCTCCTGCAATTCAGTTCGGCACTTCAGCGAGCTTTTCGATCGCTGTGCGCTGCAACTCGGCGTGCTGTGCCAATAAGGTGGCGACCTGGGTGTAGCTGCGCGTCACCTCGATCATGCGCGCCATCTCGACAACTGAACGCACGTTGGATTTCTCGACCGTGCCCTGCATGACGCGCGAGATCTTGTCTGCCTGAGGTGTGACGTTGGCCGGAGCGAGGAAGACGCTGGCGCCATCCTTCTGCAGCCTGCCGGGCTGATCGAAACTTACGATGCGAAGCTGACCGCGCTGCGACTGGTCGCCGTGTTGTTGCCCTCGCGAACACTGATGGTGCCGTCCTCGCTGATGGCGATGTTACGATCTTTCGGTTGGAAGGTGATCGGCCCGGACCCGCCCAGCACCTGGAAGCCTTCGCTGGTGACAAGTTCGCCGTTGTTGTTGATCTGCAGACCGCCGTTGCGCGTGTAACGCTCGCCGCGCGGGGTCTGCACAACGAGAAATCCGCGGCCGTTGATTGCGACGTCAAGCGAATTTCCCGTTCGTTCGAGCGGCCCCTGACTAAGATCGATCCATGTGGCGCGATCCTGAACGAAGCTCACCTGGCGGTCGGCCGCCATGAAGTTGTCGAAACGCGCGGTCGGGCTGATGTATTCCTCGAACACCACGCCATCGCTTTTGAAACCGGCGGTGTTGAGATTGGCGATGTTGTTGGCGACCACGTCCAACTCGCGCGCGAGCGCGACCTGACGTGACAGTCCGACCAGAAGCGCGTTCTGCATCGGTCACTCCCCTTGCGTTCGGATGGTTCGGCCCTCCCGAGGCCGACCTTGTCCGCATCCATGCCGCAAGCTCTCCCAAGCGTGCTGCTGGTCAGGGAGGTGCAGCCGTCATGCCAACGCAGAAAATAGAGTTAAAACAATGTGATAGTCGATTTTGCAGGGCTCGGATGGAGGCAAAAAAGGCCGTTTTGGCCGCTGACCCGGCAAAAGATTCCCGGCCGGCCCCGGCCAGGAAAGTAACTGTTAACCATACCAACCTACCTTCAATCGGAAGGGGCGCACGGGACGGCGCCGGCCGCGGCGTTTCGCCAAAGACGGAGTGCGTGTCCCGACCAAAGTCGGAAGCGGGGGCATGCATGGCGGGCAAGGCGAAGCCGGCGGACGTCGAAGAAGAAGACGACAAACCGGAAGGCGACAATCGACAGCGACGTCGAAATTCAAATTCAAACTGAAACTACCGCCGCTCAAGTGGATGATCATTGGTGCGGCCGGATTTCTGGTGCTCGCCGGCGGCGGAGGCGGCGCGTATTTTTTTCTTAAAGGCTCCGATCGCGCCAAGGAGCCGCAGGCCGCCGTCAAGCCGGCCACATTTGTCGATCTGCCGGACGTCCTAGTGAACCTGTCCAATACCGGCACCGACCGGACCCAGTATCTCAAGGTCAAGATCGTGCTCGAACTGCCGGACCAGACCCTGGTGCCGCAGATACAGCCGCTGATGCCGAGAGTCATGGATGCCTTCCAGACCTATTTGCGGGATTGTGTCCAACCGATCTTGATGGATCGGCCGGCCTCTACCGCCTCAAGGAAGAACTCACGCGCAGGGTCAACGCAGCTGTTGCACCCAACCGGGTCACGGCCGTTCTCTTCAAGGAGATCGTCGTTCAATAACTCCACAGAATAAGATCGGCGGTACCGACAAATGGCGAACAAAGAACAAATCGACCAGGACGCACTGGCGGCGGAGTGGGGACTGGCTCTGGAGTTGGACGCCGGTATGACGCCGGCGAACGCAGAGACAGCGGCCGCTACCGGCACCGACGAGGCTGCCGAACAGTGGGCGGCGATGGTCGATGACAGCGGCGGGCTGCAATCGGCCAAGGGCGGCGCCGAGCGCGTGCTGAATCAGGACGAGATCGACAGCCTTCTCGGCTTCAGTGGCGCCGACGGGGCGAACGACAAGTCCGGCATCCGCGCCATCATCAACTCGGCGCTGGTCTCCTACGAACGCCTGCCGATGCTGGAGATCGTCTTCGACCGCCTCGTCCGGTTGATGACGACCATCCTGCGCAACTTCACCTCCGACAACGTCGAAGTCAGCCTCGACAACATCACTCGATCCGCTTCGGCGACTACCTCAATTCGATTCCGCTGCCGGCGATGCTGGCGGTCTTCCAGGCCGAGGAGTGGGACAATTTCGGTCTCCTCACGGTCGATTCGAGCTCTGATCTATTCGATCGTCGACGTGCTGCTGGGCGGCCGCCGCGGCACCGCGCGCGATGCGCATCGAAGGCCGGCCCTACACGACCATCGAGCGCAAGCTGGTCCAGCGCATGATCGAAGTGGTCCTGGGCGACGCCGAACGGCCTTCGAGCCGCTGACGCCGGTCACCTTCAGGCTCGACCGCCTGGAGACCAATCCGCGCTTTGCCGCCATTTCGCGGCCCGCCAACGCCGCGATCCTGGTCAAGCTGCGCATCGACATGGAAGACCGCGGCGGCCGCTCGAGATGCTGTTGCCCTACGCGACGCTGGAGCCGATCCGCGAGCTGCTGCTGCAGATGTTCATGGGCGAGAAATTCGGCCGCGACTCGATCTGGGAAGGCCATCTCGCGACCGAAATCGGTCCAGGCGCGGATCGGGATCGACGCGGTTCTGGACGAACCCCGCATGCCGCTCAGACAGATGATGAGCCTGAAAGTGGGCAAACGCTCATGCTTGAGCTCAAGCCGGAAGCAATGGTTACGGTTCGCTGCGGCGACATTACGCTTACCGAAGGGCGCATGGAGCGGGTTGGCGACCGGGTCGCAGTTCGCGTTGCAAAACCGCTTCGCAAGCCACGAACCACTTTTGCAATGTTCGAAAATGCTGACGAGACAACTACTCCAATGGAGGTGCCGTGAGCTACCATTTTGGTTTTCTGGTCGAGACAATGGTCTCGATCCTGCTTCTGCTCACGATCCTGTATTGCGTAGGTCTCAACAAACAGCTTCGTCTGCTGAAGGCGGACGAGCAATCGCTGCGCGCGACCATCTCGGAGCTCGTTACCGCCACCGATATCGCCGACCGCGCGATCAGCGGCCTGAAGATGACCATGCAGCAAGGCGAGCAGGCGCTCAGTGAACGGCTGGAGCGGGCGGAAGTGCTCGCCGGCGAGCTGGATCTACATCTGACAACAGGCAATCAGCTGCTGGCGCGGCTTGCACGCATCGCAGGCGTTTCGCGGCCGCCTGCTCGACTCGCCGGCGATTGAGAACGCCCACGCGGTAGCCGCGGCGGCTCAGGCCTTCGCCGACCGCACGCGCGCCCGGCTTGGTGGTCGGGCCGCATGAGCCGCTTGCTGCGCGATGTTCGACTTATTCCAATCGTGCTGTTTGCCACGGTCAGTCTGCTCGCGCTCAAGGTCTCGGGCCTGGTGTTCGATGGCGGCTATACGTTCGCGGAGCGGATGCAGGCGCGCTACAAGCCGGGTTTGAAGGTCGTTGCACCCCAGAGCGTGCCGGAAAATCCGAAAATCGTTTTTGCCGACAAGCAAGGGCAGGCCTGACGGGCCTGGAAAAAAAGAACCCTGGGCGCAGGAAATGTTCAACTTCAATTCGCCCCGCAACGGAGATGTGACAGGTTCGCTGGGTGCGGACGACAAACCGAGTGACCCGGCGCTCAGGGTCACCGACAAGCCGCCGGAGTCGCCCAAGCTCGAGGTTGGCGGCGCGGCTATTCCGCTGGAGCCGGGCCGGGTCGCGTCACCCGGCGAACGGGCAATTCTTGAACGCCTGCAGACGCGCCGGCAGGAGCTCGACACGCGCAACCGGGAATTGGAAATGCGCGAGAGCCTGATTAAGGCCGCCGAAAAGCGCCTGGAAGAGAAAGTTGCCGAACTCAAGGATACGGAGAGCCGTGTCAATACCGCGATCGGGACTCGCGATCAGGTGGGGGCCCAGCGGTTTAAGAGCATTGTCTCCATGTACGAGAACATGAAGTCGAAAGATGCCGCGCGCATATTCGATCGCCTCGACATGAAGATCCTGGTCGACGTCACGACCCAGATCAATCCGCGCAGAATGTCGGAAATCCTCGGGCAAATGTCACCGGATGCGGCCGAGCGGCTGACCGTCGAACTCGCCAATCGCGCCAATTCCCAGCCGAAGGCCGACCTGAAGAACAAGCAGGAAAAAG
Source organism: uncultured Acidobacteriota bacterium (assembly GCA_963749265.1). GTDB lineage: Bacteria > Acidobacteriota > Thermoanaerobaculia > UBA5066 > Gp7-AA6 > DAHUXD01. The sequence continues at coordinate 11,863 of CAVVML010000027.1, forward strand.
CCCGGAGCGCCCAGGAGAAGATGGCGCCCGTGCAAGCCGACATCGAGAAGATCATGGCGAAATGCGGCGAGGACGAGGCCTGCCTGGAGCGCGAGATTCAGAAGTACGGCATGTCGAACTCCGACTCGGCCAAAATGAACACAGCCCGGTCCGCCGACAAAGACATCGCCGTGGCGTCCAACCAGGGCCCGGCGCGCTACCAGCTCTGGGCCGCCGCCTCACAGAAGGGGACGTACTCGATCGAGGAGACGCGCCACGACGTCATTGCGGATCCCGCCTGCGGCGCCTCCCTGCACTGCACGACCGACGAAAACGCCAAGGGAGCCGGCGAGACCCCTCTGCCGCCCGGAGCCAAGGCCTCCGCGAGCGGCCACCCGAGCGTGGCGATGGCCGAGATCGACGCCGGGGGCAAGATGCTCGCCATCGTCCTTCCCGTCCCGCTCTCGCCGCTGCCCTATACGAAGACCGTCAAGTCGAACTCACCGGACCGGAAGAGCGGAACCTTCCAGGAGCTCGTGCGCTGTCCGCCCAAGGATCTCAAGCCCGTTCGCGTCGCCCTCAAGGGCGGCGGACGCGACGAGAGCGGCACCGAGGAGATCAAGATCGCCGGGGCGGGCGCCGACGGCGGAACGCTGACGATCCGCTGGAAGCTGACCGCGAAATAGCCGACCCCGCCTACGCCGGCGTCAGGTCGGCGTAGCGGGCGACGAACTTCTTCTTGCCGGCGCGGTCGAAGTAGACCGTGAGGCGCGTTTCTTCGCCCGAGCCCTCTTCGCCCAGGATCACCCCGTAGCCGTAGCGAGGATGCTTGACGCGCCGTCCGCGGCGGAGCGGACGGTCGTCGACTTCCTGGCTCTCATCCTCGGCGGCCGCCGGAAAGAAGGTCCGCTTCGAAAACGCGGGGGCCGCAGACGGGCGTCCGAAGAGGCGCTCTTCGAGGGCGTTCGTCGGGATCTCCTCGACGAAACGCGAGGGCCTCCGCGGCTCGACGCGCCCGTAGACCAGCCGACGGTCGGCCAGCGTCACGGTCAGCGAGTCCTTGGCGCGCGTCATCCCGACGTAGAGGAGCCGCCGCTCCTCCTCCAGCTCTTCCTCATCCTCGGCGGATTGGCCGTGCGGGAGGTAGCCCTCCTCGAGGCCGACCAGAAACACCTGCGCGAACTCGAGGCCCTTCGCCGCGTGCAGCGTCGAGAGCGTGACGGCCCCTCCGCTCTCGATGGCATCTTCGTTCGTCGCGAGCGAAACCGTGTCCAGGTACTCCGCCACCGTGGCGTCCTCGGCGTTGCGTCGCTCGAACTCTCGCGCCGACGACAGCAGCTCGCGAATGTTCTCGCGGCGCGCGACGTCCTCGCGATCTTCCGAGCCCTCGTAGAGAGAGCCGTAGCCGGTGACCGCCAGGAGATGCTCCAGCAGCGCCGACGGAGACTCGCTCTCGGCCCGCTTGTGCAGGTCCTCCACGACGTCGCGGAAGCGCGCCAGCGCCGTCTTCGCCCTGTCGGGGATGCCCTGCGGGTTCGCCGAGACTTCCCACCAGGACTTGCCGGTTTCCCGGACCGCCGCGGCGAGCTTGTCGAGGGTCGCGGCGCCGATGCCGCGGGCGGGCACGTTGACGACGCGGCGGAACGCGAGATCGTCCTCGGGCCGGGCCGCGAGCTTCAGGTAGGCGAGCACGTCCTTGACCTCCGCGCGCTCGTAGAACTTCATGCCGCCGACGACGACATACGGGATCTTCCGGCGGACCATCTCTTCCTCGAAGGGCCGCGACTGGGCGTTGGTCCGGTAGAGGATCGCGGACTCCCCCGGGGCCCGTCCCGAGCCCTCGATCTCGCGGGCCACGGCTTCGACTTCGGTGCGATCTTCCTCGAACCGCCAGAGCCGGACGGCGTTTCCGTCGCCGCGGTCGGCCCGCAACCGCTTCTCGCGCCGCCGGCGGTTGTGCGAGACGACGCCGGAAGCCGCCGCCAGGATCTTCGCGGTCGACCGATAGTTCGATTCGAGAGCGATGACCCGGGCCCCCGGGAAATCCTCTTCGAAGCGGAGGATGTGCTCGATCTCGGCGCCGCGCCAGCGATAGATGGACTGGTCCTCGTCGCCGACCGCGCAGAGGGAATCGGACTCCATGCCGAGGAGCTTGACGAGCGCGTCCTGCGAAGAGTTGGTGTCCTGGTATTCGTCGATCAACAGGTGCCGCAGGCGCCGGCGCTCCTCGGCCGCGACGGGCGCGCTGGAGGAGAGGAGACGCACCGAGCGGCCGATCAGATCGTCGAAGTCGAGAGCCCCCGACGCCGCGAGCTTCTTCTCGTAGAGGGCATAGATCTGGGCGATCCGCTCGCCGGCAAAGTCCGTCTGCTGGGCGGTGAAGCGCTCGACCGAGACGAGGGCGTTCTTGGCCGAGGAGATCCGGGATCGCACGGAGTTGGCCGGGAGCATGTCGGTCGAGATCCCGAGCTCCTCCATGGCTTCCTTGACGACGGCGAGCTGGTCGGAGGAGTCCGCGATCGAGAACCGCGGCGGCAGCTTCGCCTCGCGGTAGCGGCGGCGCAGGAAACGAAGGCACCAGGAATGGAAGGTCCCGACGAACGAGCCGTGCGCCGCCCCTCCGGAGAGGGCCTGCGCCCGCTCGCGCATCTCGCCCGCCGCCTTGTTGGTGAACGTGACGGCCGCGATCGTGCGCGGATCGGTGCCGGAGCGGACCAGCCGCGCCAGCCGGTGCGTGATGACGCGGGTCTTGCCCGAGCCGGCGCCCGCGAGCACGAGGAGCGGCCCCTTCTCGTGGAGGACCGCTTCGCGCTGTTCGGGATTCAGCTTCGAAAGGAAATCGGCGTCGGACACCGGCGGATCATACAGGTTGAGGAGTTGAGTGTTGAGAGTTGAAGCGTTGAAGCGAAGGCTTCGATCACCTCGTTCAACACTCAACACTGCAACGCTCAACGCTCGTTCTCATTCCACCGTCACCGACTTCGCGAGGTTGCGCGGCTGATCGACGTCGCAGCCGCGGCGCACGGCGACGTGGTACGCGAAGAGCTGCAGCGGGATCACCGAGATGATCGGCTGGAGCTCGGGAATCGTTTCGGGCACCTGGATGACGTGGTCGGCGATCGCCGCCACTTCGTCGTCGGGCCGCGTGCCGAGCACGATGGCGATGCCGTCGCGCGACTTGACCTCGCGCAGGTTCGAGAGCGTCTTCTCGCGCCAGGCGTCGTGCGGCGCGAGCACGAAGACCGGCAGGCTCTCGTCGACGAGGGCGATCGGCCCGTGCTTCATCTCTCCGGCGGGATAACCCTCGGCGTGAATGTAGGAGATCTCCTTGAGCTTCAGGGCGCCCTCGAGCGCCACGGGATAGTGGAGCCCGCGGCCCAGGAAGAGGAAGTCGCGCGCGTGCTGGTAGCGGCGGGCGAGCTCTTCGATCTGGGGCTCGATGGCGAGGGTGTCGCCGATCGCCTTGGGAAGGTGCGCCAGGGCGCGCCGCTCCTCGGGCGAAAGCACGGGCGCGAGACCCCGCGAGGCGCGCAGCTTGGCCGCGAGCAGGTAGAGCACCGCCAGCTGCGTGGTGAAGGCCTTGGTCGAGGCCACGCCGATCTCGGGCCCCGCGTGGGTGGCATAGACGGCGTCGGCCATCCGCGCGATCTGGCTTCCGGGCACGTTCACGATCGCGCCGATGGGAGAGCCCGAGCGCCGGGCTTCGGAGAGGGCCGCGACGGTGTCGGCGGTTTCCCCGGACTGCGAGATGCCGATCGTCAGCGTCTTTCCGTTCACGACCGGCCGCCGGTAGCGGAACTCGCTGCTGTAATCGACCTCGACGGGAATCCGGGCCATGCCCTCGATGAGGAACTTCCCGACGAGGCCCGAGTGCCAGGACGTCCCGCAGGCCAGCAGCAGGACGCGGTCGTAGCCCTGGACCTTCTCCGGGGTCAGGAGCGGCGAATCGATGTAGAGCTCCCCCGTCTCGAGGGAGACCTTCCCGCCCAGAGACTCGGCGACCGCCGTCGGCTGCTCGTGGATCTCCTTGGCCATGAAGTGGCGATAGCCGCCCTTCTCCGCGGCCACGGCGTCCCACATGATGCGGTGGACCGGCCGCTCGAGACGGGCGCCTTCCGCGTTGTGAATCGCCACGCCCTTCGCGTCGACGCGCGCCACGTCCCCGTCCTCGAGGAAGATGACGTCGCGCGTCCACGGGACGAGCGCCACGGGGTCCGAGGCGACGTAGTTCTCGCCGTCGCCGAGACCCAGGGCGATCGGCGGGCCCGAGCGGGCCGCCACGAGCACGCCGGGCTCGCGGCTCGAGGAGACGAGCACCGCGTATGCGCCGGTCAGCTTCTTCACCGCCGCGCGCACCGCCGCGTCGAGGTCGCCCTGGAACGCGGCCTCGACTTCGTGCGCGAAGACCTCGGTGTCGGTCTCGCTGTGGAACCGATGGCCGGCCTTCGCGAGCGCGGCCTTGCGCTCGGCGAAGTTCTCGAAGATGCCGTTGTGGACGACGACGATCTGGCCGGTGCAGTCGGTCTGAGGATGGGCGTTGAGCTCCGTCGGCCGGCCGTGCGTGGCCCAGCGCGTGTGTCCGATCCCGGTCGCCCCGACGGCGGGCGCGAGGCTCAGCTTCTCGACGAGGTTTCCGAGCTTGCCCGGGGACCGGTGGATCGTGAAGCCGCCGTTGGAGAGGGTGGCGATCCCGGCGGAGTCATAGCCCCGGTATTCGAGCCGTTTGAGACCCTCGATCAGCAGGGGCCCGGCCTCGCGGGGGCCGGTGTAGCCGACGATTCCGCACATGGGTTACCTCGAGGAGAAATGCCGCAGCCGCTGCGGCCCCGGCCAGTCGCGTTGTCATGGAAGGCCGTATTGTAGCAGCCGAACGAGCGAGTCTCAGGGGGCCGGCGAGATCCTCGAGAACGCCACGTCGTAGTTCTGGTTCACCCCGAGGTGGTGGTAAACGCCCGAGAGCGAGTCGCTTCCGGGGTCGTAGGTGAGCGTGTAGTAGCTCCCGGGGTAACCGCGATCCTGGAGCTCGAGAAAGACGCGCAGCAGGCCGTCCACCATCCCCGATTCGGCTCGTTCGACGTGGATCGGGCCGGGATTGAGATAGCGGGCGTCGAGCTTCCCGTCCGGCGCGACGCTCGCGATCTCGATCGTGTAGTCGGCGTCGCTCCGCAGCCAGCGGCCCACGAGGCGCTCGGGCGAGGGGGTCGGCGCAGACGCGGGCGCGGCCGCCGCCGGTGAGACCGACGGCGGTGCGGCCGCGGAACCGCCCGGCGCCTCGCGCGCCCGGCAAGCGCCGAAACAGTCGCCGCGCCGCCAGGATACAGGACGCGGTCCGACGCTTAACGATCGCTGTCACATCATCGCCGGAGATCCTAACTCGGCTTGCGTCTTCTCTACATCTTCCGTTCGACGCGTTGCCCGCACTATGCGGCCGCGCGTGATTCAATGGCGCCGGACCGCCGACGATGAGCTCCGATCGCCCGCGCACCGGGAACTACGAGCCGTACCGTAGTCTGCTGACGATCAACGGCGGCTCGTCGAGTCTCAAATTCGCCGTGTTCTCCTCCGGCCCGGCGCTTCGGCGCAAACTCTCCGGTCAGGATCGAGCGCATCGGGACGCCGGCCGCCACGCTCGCGGCCTCGGACGCGAAGGGACATCCGGTGGCGAGTCTCGAAATCGGCGCCGCGCGATCACGCCCGCGCGGCGGAGCGGCTGGCCGGGTGGCTGGACACCCAGGCGGACATCCTTCCGATCGCCGCGGTCGGCCATCGCATCGTGCACGGCGGGTTGAGGCTGACCGAGCATCAGCGCGTCACCGACGGCGTCCTCGACGAGCTCCGGGGAAACCGGACCCTCGATCTGGCACACCTTCCGCAGGAGATCGCCATGATCGAAGTGTTCGGGCGCGCCTGGCCGGGAGTACCGCAGATGGTCTGTTTCGATACGGCGTTTCATCGCGACCTGCCTCGGGTTTCGCAGCTTCTTCCGATCCCGCGGACGTACATCGACGCGGGCTTTCGGCGGCTCGGTTTTCACGGGCTGTCGTACGAGTACCTTCTCGGCGAGCTTCGCCGCGTCGCGGGCGAAGCCGCCGACGGGCGCGTGATCCTGGCCCACCTCGGTTCGGGCGCGAGCCTCGCCGCGGTCAATAGCGGCCGCCCGGTCGACACGACGATGGCGTTCACGCCCACCGCCGGCGTCATCATGGGCACGCGTCCCGGCGACCTCGATCCGGGCCTGCTCCTGCACCTCGAGCGCCTGGAAGGGCGGCTGCCGGAGGACATGGACCGCTACGTCAGCGAGAAATTCGGGCTGTTCGGCGTTTCCGGCGGGACCTCGGACATGCGGGACCTTCTCGCGCGGGCGGAGTCCGACGTGCGCGCGGAAGAGGCGGTCGAGCTCTTCGTCTACCAGATCGTCAAGGCCGTCGGCGCCTACGCGACGGTCCTCGAAGGACTCGACACGCTCGTCTTCAGCGGCGGGATCGGCGAGCGGTCGGCCGCGATCCGGAGTCGGATCTGCGCGCGCCTCGCGGCGTGGGACGTGCGCATCGACGAGTCGCAGAACGCCGCGGGCGCCGCGGTCATCTCGACCGGCGCGAGCTCCGTGACGGTCCGCGTGATCCCGACGGACGAGGAGATCGTCATCGCCCGCGCGGTCCGCGCGATGCTGGAGGAGCCATGACGAGCCCCGACGCCTCCCTGCTCTCGAGGATGGACGCCTACTGGCGCGCCGCCAACTATCTTTCGGTCGGACAGATCTACCTTCTCGACAACCCCCTGCTGCGAGTGCCGCTCGAAGCGAAGCACGTCAAGCCGCGGCTGCTGGGCCACTGGGGAACCTCCCCCGGCCTCAACCTCATCTACGTCCACATGAACCGGATCATCCGCGAGCACGATCTGAACGCCATCTACATCACCGGACCCGGCCACGGAGGCCCGGCCCTCGTGGCCAACGTCTATCTCGAAGGGACCTACACCGAGGTGTATCCGCACGTCACCCGCGACGAAGCGGGCCTGAAGACGCTCTTCCGGCAGTTCTCGTTTCCGGGCGGCATCCCGAGCCACGTCGCCCCCGAGACACCCGGCTCGATCCACGAAGGCGGCGAGCTCGGCTACTCCCTCAGTCACGCCGCCGGCGCCGTCCTCGACAATCCGGACCTCTTCGTCGCCTGCGTGATCGGCGACGGCGAGGCCGAGACCGGTCCGCTCGCGACGGCGTGGCACTCCAACAAGTTCCTCGATCCCGTTCACGATGGAGCGGTCCTGCCCATCCTCCATCTCAACGGATACAAGATCGCGAATCCGACGATCTTCGCGCGCATCCCCCACGCCGAGCTCGAACAGTTCATGCGGGGTTGCGGATGGGACCCGCTCTTCGTCGTCGGAAACGAGCCCGAGGACGTGCATCGCCAGATGGCCGCCGCTCTGGACACGTGCCTCGGCCGCATCCGGGAGATCCAGGACGAGGCGCGAACGCGCGGCGCCTCCGGCCGCCCGCGCTGGCCCATGATCGTCCTGCAAACGCCGAAAGGCTGGACGGGACCGAAGAGCGCGGACGGGAAGCCCGTCGAGGGGACCTTCCGCGCGCACCAGGTGCCCCTGTCCGATCCGCACAAGAATCCGGAGCACCTGAGGCAGCTGGAGTCGTGGCTGCGCAGCTACCGGCCCGACGAGCTCTTCGACGCCGGCGGACGCCTCGTCCCCGATCTCCAGGCGCTCGCTCCGGAAGGCGAGCGCCGCATGGGCGCGAACCCGAACGCGAACGGCGGCCTGCGGCTGCGCGAGCTGAGGCTGCCGGACTTCCGGAGCTACGCGGTCGACGTGCCGGCGCCGGGGAAGGAGGACGCCGAGGCCACGCGGGTTCTCGGGACGTTCCTGCGCGACGTCATGAAGCTCAACGACGCGGAGCGGAACTTCCGCCTCTTCGGCCCGGACGAGACGCTCTCGAACCGCCTCAACGCCGTGTTCGAGACCACGAACCGCCAGTGGGAAGCCGAGACCCAGCCCCACGACGAGTTCCTCGCGCCGGAGGGCCGCGTGATCGAGGTCCTGAGCGAGCACCAGTGCCAGGGCTTCCTCGAAGGGTATCTGCTGACGGGGCGCCACGGCCTCTTCAACAGCTACGAGGCCTTCATCCACATCGTGGATTCGATGTTCAACCAGCACGCCAAATGGCTGAACGTCACCCGCGAGCTGCCCTGGCGCGCCCCGATCGCGTCCCTGAACTACCTCCTGTCTTCGCACGTCTGGCAGCAGGACCACAACGGGTTCACGCACCAGGACCCCGGGTTCATCGACGTGGCCTGCAACAAGAAGGCCGAGGTCGTCCGCGTCTACCTGCCGCCCGACGCCAACATGCCTGCTCTCGGTGATGGACCACTGTCTCCGCAGCCGCCACTACGTCAACATCGTCGTCGCCGGCAAGCAGCCGGCTCCGCAGTGGCTCTCGATGGACGCCGCGGTCCGGCACTGCACCGCGGGAATCGGGGCGTGGGACTGGGCCAGCAACGACGGCGGAGGCGAGCCCGACCTCGTGATGGCGGCCGCCGGCGACGTGCCCACCCTCGAGATGCTCGCGGCCGTGACGATCCTCCGGCGCCTGCTGCCGAAGCTCAAGATCCGCACCGTCAACGTCGTCGACCTCATGAAGCTTCAGCCCCAGAGCGAGCATCCGCACGGCCTGCCCGACGACGAGTTCGACGCGCTCTTCACGAAGAACAAGCCGATCATCTTCGCGTACCACGGCTATCCCTGGCTGATCCACCGCCTCGCCTACCGGCGGACGAATCACAAGAACCTGCACGTCCGCGGGTACAAGGAGGAAGGCACGATCACGACGCCCTTCGACATGACCGTGCTCAACGACATCGACCGGTTCCATCTCGCGCAGGACGCCATTCGGCGGCTTCCCCGCCTCGCGGCCCGGGCGCCGAAGCTCATCCAGGAGCTCGACGAGAAGCTCTCCGAGCACCATCGCTACATCCGCGAGCACGGGCAGGACATGCCCGAGATCCGGGACTGGCGCTGGGGCTCGGGTGAAGACGAGCGGCTAGGCGCTCTTCGACTTCTTCGCCTTGCGGCTCGCGGCCCAGCCGGGCTTGTTGACCTGCGGAACCCGCGAAAGAGCCAGAGCCCCGTCCGGCACGTCCTGGGTGACCGTGGTCCCGGCCGCGACGTAGGCGCCGGCGCCGACGGTCACGGGCGCGACGAGCTGCACGTCGGTCCCGACGAAGGCGCCCTCGCCGATCTTCGTGGGGTGCTTCTTCTCGCCGTCGTAATTGCAGGTGATGACCCCGGCGCCGATGTTGGATCCGGCGCCGACGTCCGCGTCCCCGAGGTAGGCGAGGTGCTGCGCCTTGGCGCCCTTGCCGATGCGGGTGTTCTTCGTCTCGACGAAGTTGCCGATGCGGGCGTCCTCCTCGATGACCGACTTCGGACGAAGGCGGGAGAAGGGACCCACGCGCGCGCGCGGACCGATCGTCGAGCTCTCGCTTTCGCAGTGCGGCCCGACCGCGGCGTTTGCCGAAACGACGGTGTCGACGAGCCGCGTGAACGAGAAGATCTCGCATCCTTCTTCGAGGACCGTCGCGCCCTCCAGCGACACGAACGGATGCAGGATCACGTCGGGCGCGAGCCGGACGGAGGGGCCGATGCGGACGGTCGCGGGATCCAGCACCGTCACGCCGGCGTCGAGGGCTCTCTCGACGCCGCGGCGGCGCTCCAGTTCCTCGGCCGCGGCGAGATCGCGGCGGGTGTTGACGCCCCACGCTTCGCGCCAATCCTCGGCGGCGATCGCCTCGACTTTTCCACGGCCTCGGGCCAGCAGCTCCACGGCGTCGGTCAGGTAGTACTCGCCTCCGACGGGGTTCTTCCGCATGCCGGAGAGAGCCCGTCCGAGCGCGTCCGGCGCGAAGCAGTAGACGCCGGCATTGACCTCCGCGATCGACTTCTGTTTCGCCGACGCGTTCTTCGCCTCGACGATCCGCTGCACGCGGCCGCGGGCGTCGCGCACGACGCGCCCGAAGTCGCCGGGCTCCGGAGGCCGGAAGGAGAGGAACGCGAGATCCAGTCCCTTCGCCGCACGCAGGGCGACGAGCTCCGCGAGCGTCCGCTCCGTCAGCAGCGGCGTGTCGCCCGCGAGGATCAGGATCGGGCCGGGGCCCTTCCCCAGCGCCGGAAGGGCCTTGCGGGCGGCATCGCCCGTGCCGAGCGGCGGAGTCCTGCACGACGAAGTCGATCTTCCGTCCGGCGAGCGAAGCCTCGACCCGGGTCCGGTCGACTCCGACCACGACGATCACCCGTTCCGGGGAAAGGCCCTCGACCGAAGCCAGCACCGCTTCGAGGAGAGTCCGGCCTCCGACGCGATGGAGAACCTTCGGCAGCGAGGAGCGCATCCGCGATCCCACGCCGGCCGCGAGGATCACGACGCGCGGCGGAAGCGCGGGAGACGCCGGCGCCCCGGGCGTTTTCCGACGGCCGCCCGAACGCCGTTTCATCGGATCAGTATAGGCCGGCGTTCGCGACACGGACGCCGGGGCGGACCTATGCGGAAAGCAGCTTCTGGAACTCGGGAGCCTCGCGGACCGGGTCGAAGTCGCGGTCATGCCGCGCGAGCACCCGGTGACGCTGGTCTTCCTCGATCGCCTTGCGCAGATGGTCGAGCGCCGTCTCGAGATCGCCCTGCTGCGCGTAGCAGCACGCGAGCAGGAAATCGACCTTGCCTCCGCCGTTCTTGCGGGCGGCGCGGTTGAGGTGCTCGATCGCCTCGGCCACGTTGCCCCGGTTCTTCTCGAGAACCGCGGCGTAGTAGAAATCCTCGGGCTCGGTCAGGGCCGGGCGCGGGTCGCGCCGCTGCCTCTCGCAGATCTGCACGTACACGCGCGCCCGGTCGACGAGCTCCCGCTCGTCCGGGTACTTCTGGATGAGATCCAGGAAGTGGCGCTCGGCTTCCTCGAGCTTCTTCTTCTGGAGAGCGGAGACGCCGCGGTCGTAGTCCTTCCGGGCGTTCTCGGTGTGCTTGGAGAGCTCTTTCAGCGTCTGGGCCTTCTTCGGAGCGGGAGCGTCGGCGGCCGGTCCTCCGAGGAGCCCGAGCTTCTCCATTTTCTTCTCGAGCTCGTCGATCCGGACCGACAGGGCGTCGGCCAGTGCCTGGACGCTCATCTTCTCTGCGTTGTCTTTGAGGAACCTGAGTTCCGCTTCCGCCCAGCGCTTGGTCATCGCGTTCGCTACCTCCAGGCCGCTTTGTAAAAAACGGCGTATTGTAGGGACCCGTAGGGCGGCTGTCAAATGCACGGAATGTGCCGGGCCGCTCAGCCGCGTTTTTCAGCACAGACCCGAGGTCACACATGCGCAAAACCGCTTCCATCGTCCTCGCCGTGTGTCTCACTGTCCTCGCGACGGTTTCACCGTCCGCCGAGGCCGCCGACAAGGCCCTGACGCGCCACCGGCACGATCCGGACGGTCCAGGCGAGCTCCCGGACGGTCGTCGTCGCCCTCAGCGACGGCGGCGAGGCCCGGTTCTCCTGGAACGACGACACGAAAATCACCGGAGTGCTCGCTCCGGGAGCGAAGATCACGGTCCGCTACGTCCTCGGAAGCGGCGGCGAAAACGTCGCGCTCCAGATCACCGTGCCGCGCTCCTGACCTCTCGGCGCTCGCCCTTCCCGCCCTCGCGTCTCAGGTAGAATCACCGCGCGCGCGGCCGAGCCGCGGCGAGGAGGAATCCGGATGGGGATGTACATCATCGCGGAGCCGTGCATCGGCACCAAGGACACCGCCTGCGTGGACGTGTGTCCGGTCGACTGCATCCATCCGCGTAAGGACGAGGCCGGCTTCGAGACGGCCGAGATGCTCTACATCGACCCCGACGTCTGCATCCAGTGCGGAAACTGCGAGCCCGCCTGCCCGGTGACCGCGATCTTCACGGAAGAGACGATCCCGGACAAGTGGAAGCAATTCCAGCAGGTCAACGCGGACTGGTACAAGAAGTAGGCGAGCGCAAGAGCGACGGATTAGAGTTACCGCTCGGCCCTCGGCCCGGCGTTGCCTCCTGCCGGGGCGCCTTCTGCCGCCTGCCTACTTCGCCTTCAGCACCTTCGTGAAAAACGCATCCGTGCGCGCGTCGGCGTCCTTCGCGTCGGCGGGACGGAACACCTTCGGATCCTTCGAGGACGCGAAGCGCGTGGCCCGCGTCGGGGTAGATCTTGAAGTCGACGCTCTTGCCGGCCTTCTTCGCCTCGGCGGCGAAGGCCTCGACGTCCTTGACCGGAATGCCCTGATCCTGTCCGCCGAAGTTGCCGAGGAGCGGGACCTTGAGGGCCGCGATCGTGGCCGGATCGGTCATGAGATGCCCGTAGTACATGACGGCGCCGGCGAGCGTGGGCTCGGCGACGGCGAGATCGAGCGCCAGCCCGCCGCCCATGCACCAGCCGACGACGCCGATTCTGGCGCCGTCGACGTCGGGACGCGAGCGCAGGAAGGCGACCGCGGCCTTCATGTCGCGCAGGGCGCGGTCGTTCGGCAGGCCGCGCATCAGCTGGTGCGCGGTGTCGGGATCGTCGGCGACCTTGCCGCGGTAGAGGTCCGGCGCCAGCGCGACGTAGCCCTGTTTCGCGAACCCGTCGGCCTTTCCCTTCACGAAGTCGTTCAGGCCCCACCACTCGTGGATCACCACGATGGCCGGCTTCTTGCCGCCGCCTTCGGGGACCGCGAGGTATCCGGAGATCGTCTCGGATCCGCTGGGGAACGAGACCGGCGTGCCGGCGCGCGCGAGACTCGAGATCACGAGGACGCCGGCGAGCGCGAGACCGAGCTTTCTGAGCATGCTGCCTCCGTGCGCTAATCTTATTGCGGTGGAGCTGCTCTTCCCCATCGCCGAAGCCGATCCCGAGTCGCGGCTCCAGCTCCTCTACGACCGCCTCGCGGCCCGCTTCGGATTCGATCCGGCGCGCGTCCGGCTGTCGCGCCGCAAGCTCACGGGCGGCGAGATCGTCTACGGCTGCCGCCGCACCGGATCGTGATTTCCGCTCACCTCGCTCCCACCGAGCAGGAGGACACGCTGCGCCACGAAGCCGCGCACGCCTGGGCCTTTCGTCTCGACGGGCCGCGCTCCGGGCACGGCCGCCTCTTCCGCCGGCTCTCCCGCACGCTCGGGGCGAAGGACGGCGGCGCCCCCGAGACTCCGGCTCTGCGCTCTTTTCGTGAGAAGCGGGCCCGTGTCGTGTACCGCTGCGAGGGCTGCGGGCGGCTCTTCCGGCGCTTCCGCCCCTTCCGGGGAGCGCGCGAGTGTCTCGCCTGCCACCGGGCGGGGCGTCCGGCTCGGCTGCGGAAGCTTCGGACGTGAGGTTTCCTCCGGGCTATCGCATCGGCCACGCCACGGACGCGGCGCGGCGGACCGGCTGCACGGTGATCCTCCCGCCGCCGGGCACGATCGCGGCGGTCGACGTGCGCGGCGGCGCTCCCGGAACCCGCGAGACCGGCCTCTTCACACCCGGCAATCTCATCTCCGAGATCGACGCTCTCGTCTTCGCGGGAGGCAGCGCCTTCGGCCTGGCCGCCGCGACCGGCGTGACCGAGTGGCTCGCCGAACGCGGCGTGGGACGCGCCATCGGTCCGGCGCGGGTGCCCATCGTCTCCGGCGCCGTGCTCTTCGACCTGGCCGTGGGCGACCCGAGGGCCTATCCGGACGCCGCGATGGGCCGCGCGGCCTGCGACTCCGCCGCGGAGGCCTCGGGCACATCGCCCGGTCGAGTGCGGACGCGTGGGCGCCGGCGCCGGCGCCATGGTCGGCAAGCTGCTCGGCATCGAGCGCGCCGCGGAAGGCGGCGTCGGCGTCGCCTCGGTGACGCTGCCGGACGGCACGCTCGTATCCGCTCTCGCCGCCGTCAACGCCGTCGGCGACGTCGTGGACCCCGAGACCGGCGCCGTCGTCGCGGGCCCGGCGCGTCCGGGGTTCCGCTCCGAAAGGGCGCTCGTCGAGGAGCCGCTCGAGGACAGCCCGTTTCTCGGCGGCAACACGACCCTCGTGGCCGTCGCCACCTCGGCGCCGTTCGAGCCCGGAGCTCTCAAGCGCGTGGCGATCGAAGCGCACGACGGGCTCGCGCGCGCGGTCCGTCCCGCGCACACGCTCTTCGACGGCGACGTCGTATTCGCCCTGGCTCCGGGCGGCGCCCCTCCCCCGCCTCCGACGCGGCTGCGCATCGGCGCGGCGGCCGCGCGGGTCACCGCGGAAGCCATCCTCGCGGCGGTGCGGCGGGCGTGACGTCCGAACGCAAGGGGGTCCTCCTCGTCGCCGCGGCGGCCCTCCTGTGGTCGACCGGCGGCATCGGGATCAAGTGGCTCGACGAGCCGCCCCTCGTCATCGCCTGGTACCGGTCGGCGTTCGCCGGCGCGGCGCTCATCCTGCTGTTTCGTCCCCGCGTCTGGCGGTGGACGCCCGCGTTTCTGATCGGCCTCGTCAGCTACGCCGCCTGCCTCACGACCTTCGTGCTCGCGACGAAGTGGACGTCGGCCGCCAACGCGATCTTCATCCAGTACTTCGGCGTCGTCTGGGTCCTCCTCGCGGCGCCGCTGCTCCTGCACGAGCCTCTCCGGCGCAAGGATGCCGCGGCGGTGGCGGTCGCCTTCGCCGGCATGCTCCTCTTCTTCGTCGGACGGTTCGAGACGCGGGGCTTTCGCGGCGAGCTCGCGGCCCTCGCTTCGAGCCTCTTTTTCGCGACGCTCGTGCTTTCCCTGCGCCGAGAGCGCGGCAGCGCGGCCGAGGCCGTGGTCACCTGGGGCAACGTCCTGGCCGCCCTGGCCCTGCTGCCGTTCGTCGCGGGCGATCTCGCGGTGTCGCCGCGCTCGTTCGCCGTGCTCGGCTTCCTGGGCGTGTTCCAGATCGGCGGCGCCTACGCGCTCTTCGTGAAGGGGCTCAAGCACGTCCCGGCGACGGAAGCCTCGCTGATCGGAATGCTCGAGCCGATCGCGAACCCGATCTGGGTCTTTCTCTTCCTCGGCGAGAGACCCAGTCCGTATTCGATCGCGGGCGGCGCCATCGTCCTGGCGGCGATCGCATGGCGCACGGTGACGTCGGGACCTCCGGCCGCCGAGGCCGTCCCGACGGACTGATCTCCGACCGCGAGTCGCTATCCGGGAAGCGAGAACTCGCGGCGAATTCTTTCGCCGTCGGCGTCGAGGGCCGGCGGAAACTCGAGCCTCCGGCCGGCGCCGGCGACCCGCACGGGCGAGGCGACGAAGCCGAGGCCCCGCGCTTCGACCACGGCTTCGAGCGCCCGTGCCGTCTCGGAGCGCAGCGCCTCGAGCGGCCCGCGCACCGGACCGGCCGGGAGCCCGGCCTCGCGGCACCGAGCGACCCAGTTCGCCCGCGTGTCGCCGAGAAAGATCGCGGCGAGCTGCGCCTCGAGGTCGGCGCGATGGCCGACCCGCGCGGCGTTGGTCCGGAACGCGTCGCTCTGCGACCACTCCGGCCGTCCGACGAGCGCGGCCAGCCTCTCGAACTGGCGGTCGGTTCCCACGCCGAGGACGAACTCTCCGTCCGAGGCCTCGAACATGCGGTAGGGAACGATCTGCGGGTGCGCGTTGCCGTGGCGCTCGGCCTCCTTTCCCGTCAGCAGGGCCGATTGCGCCACGTTGATCAGCGATGCCAGAGTCGCGGAGAAGAGGTCCGTCTCGACGTGCCCACCCCGGCCCGTTCGTTCCCGCGCGGCCAGCGCGGCGAGGATGCCGATCGCCGCGTAGCAGCCGGCGAGCAGGTCCGAGACGGCGACGCCCACCTTCGTCGCGCCGGACTCGGCGGATCCGGTGATCGCCATGAGCCCCGCACCCGCCTGCGCGAGCAGGTCGAATCCCGGAGCGAGCGCGTCGGACCCGCGCGTGCCGTACCCGGTGATGGAAGCCGTGACGAGCTTCGGGTTCTCGCGGCGCATCGTTTCGGCGGAGAGGCCGAATTTCTCGAGCCCGCCGGGAGGAAAGTTTTCGACGACGACGTCCGCGCGGCGGGCGAGGATGCGCACCGACTCGGCTCCCGCCTTCGAGGCGAGGTCGAGAGCGATCGACTCCTTGTTGCGGTTGACCGAGAGGAAGTACGCCGACATCCCCGAGGCGGGATCGTAGGGCGGCCCCCAGCCGCGGGTGACGTCTCCGTCCTCCGGGTGCTCGACCTTGATCACGCGGGCGCCGAGGTCCGCGAGCATCATCGTGCAGAAGGGGCCCGCCAGGACCCGCGAGAGGTCGAGGACGAGCACGCCCGAAAGCGGCGCGCTCACCGCGGCCTCAGTGCGCCGCGGCGGGCGCGAGGCGCCAGCCGAGCGCGCCCGGGTCGAAGTGGAAGAGGCCGAGCGGCGAGAGCGTCGACGTCGTCGATCCGTTTGGAGACGCCCCAGTACTGGTCGACGCCCCACAGGAAGTCCGCCGGCTGGTCCGCCGCCAGGACGCGGTGGATCTGGCGATACAGCTCGATCCGTTTGGCCTCGTCGAGCTCGAGGCGCGCGGCCTTCATGAGGCGGTCCGCTTCGGGATTCTTGTAGAAGCCCATGTTCTGGCCGGCCGGCGACCACTGGCTCGAGTCCCAGTAGGGGAACGGATCGAAGTTGGGAGGCACGAACAAGCGCCCCGTCATGTACGCGTCGAACTCGCCGTCCTGTCCGCGCTGGGTGTAGACGGCCATGTCGAGCGGGAGCGGCACCAGCTCGACGCCGATCTTCTCGTAGGCGCTCCGGAGAATCTCGGACAGGTTGATCTCGACGCGGGACTGGGCGCGGAACACGAGATCGATCTTCGCCTTCCGGCCGCCCTTGCTCCGGACGCCGTCCGGCCCGGCTTCCAGCCGGCCTCGTCCAGGAGCCGCGCGCTCTCGGCGGGATCGTACCTGGGCGGCGCGACGTCGGGCGCATTCGCCGAACGCCCGGGGGGTAGGGCCCGGACACCAGCGCGGCGCCGTCGGGCGCGTAGAGCTGCCGGGCGGTCTCCTCCCGCGGCCAGGCATGCGCCAGCGCGCGGCGCACGCGCGCGTCGGAGAGAAAGGGATGCTTCACGTTCCAGATGAGCACCACTTCGATCGGCTGCTGGACCTTGAGCACGCGCACCCGGGCCAGGAAGTCGGGCATGCCCTCGGTCGCCTTCCGCTGATCGCGGTTGATCTTGAACTCGTCGAGGTCGCCGCGCCCTCCGGCCTGGAATCGCGTGTTGTCGTCCGGGATGATGCGGAAGACGACCTCGTCGAAATTGTACTTGTCCGCCGGAGCATCGGGCCTCCGCGTCAGCCGGATCGTCCGGTTGGAATCCCAGGAGGCGAGCCGGTACGGCCCGCTCCCCACGGGATGGCGATCGACGTCGCCGGGCTTCGCGCGAGCGTAGGCGGACGCCGACACGATCGGCAGGACGAAGGCGAGGATTCGCTCGGAGTACGGTTTCTGGAAACGGATGCGCACCGTCGCCGCGTCCGGCGTCTCGATCGCCGGCGAGATCCTCGAATCCCCAGCTCCAGTTGGCGGCGTTGGCCTTGGGATCGTGAATCCGCTCGACCGTGAAGCGCACGTCGTCGGAGGTCACGGGCTTTCCGTCTTCCCAGGTCGCCGCCGGGGTCGAGATGGAACTCGTAGACGAGGCCGTCGTCCGAGACGCTCCAGGACTTCGCGAGCCCCGGCACGAGCTTCAGATCCTTGTCGATGCTGATGAGCGGCCGGAACATCATCGCGACCACGCGCGCGGATTCCTCTTCGTTCATCGTGATCGGGTCGAGCGTCGGCGGGTCGCCGGAGAGGTGGCGGCGAGATCGTGGCGGCCGGAGGCGGCCGGCGGCTCTCGGCGCCCGCAGGCCGACGCCAGAACGACGGTGACGAGCACACCGAGGGCGAACAGACTGAGACGAAGACGCTTCATCGGCGGCGCCGGACAGAATAGCATCCCCGGCGTGGCGACCGTCGTCATCGACATCGAAACCGTCGGTCAAGTCTGGGAGTCGCTCGACGATGCGCAGCGGACTTATCTCGAGAAGAACGCGCGCTCCGACGACGAGCGCGCAAAGTTGCCCGAGACGCTCTCGCTGTGGCCGCTCACGGGCAGGATCATCGTCGTCGCGATGCTCAATCCGGACACCGGCCGCGGCAAGATCTGGTACGAGAAGACCGACGGCCGCGTCGAGGAGACGTCGGCGGACAAGCGCTTCACGTTCATCGGCGACGAGGAGCCGGTGTTTCTCGCCGAGTTCTGGAAGGCGATGCGCCGTTTCCATCGGTTCGTGACGTTCAACGGCCGCGGATTCGACGGACCGTTTCTCATGCTCCGGAGCGCGGCCCTCGGCCTGACGGTCACGCGCAATCTCGTCGGGTACCGCTACTCCATCCGGCCGCACACCGATCTGCTCGAAGCCATCACGTTCTTCGGCGCTTCGCGGAAGTGGAATCTCGACTTCACGTGCAAGGCCTTCGGCGTCGAGAGCCCCAAGGAGCACGGCATGGACGGGTTTTCCGTGGGCCCGTACTACCGGGCGGGACGGCTGCGGGAGATCGCGAACTACTGCCGGCGGGACGTGGAAGCCACGGCGGGACTCTTCCAAAAGCTTGAAAAAACGCTGCTTCCGGCATTCGAGAGCCGCTGAGGAGCGGGCCCGGGGAGCCCGAATCCCGTGCTACGATGAGCCGCAAAAAAAAGAGCCGAAATACATGCGCGGAGGTTCGACGAAGCGCTCCATGGCACGCAATCCAGCGAACGAAAGAGCTTCGGAGCGAGTTCGCATCGGCGCGCCCGCCACGCTGAAGTTTGGCGAGATGGAATTGTCCGGCTTCGTCGAGGTCGTCAACACCGCCGGGATGTTCGTGGCCAGCTCGCGGGCACCCGAGATCGGGGACTACGTCGAGCTCGTCTTCTCACTCCCCGGTGACCGGCGAAGCTTCCGCGTCCGCGGCAACGTCGTGTTCCTGGATCAGGCGCCCCCGGCCGGCTTGAAGCGCCCGGGCTTCGGCGCTCGCTTCGAACGCCCCCCCGTCACACTCCTCGACGCGATCCGGAACCTCCACCGCGAACACTAGAGTCTCGCGCGGAGCGAGGCGCTCCGTACGCGGCGCGGTCTAGTCTCGACCGAAGGGAGGAGAGGTTCGCACGTGCGAGCCGGAGCGCAGCGCGAGACCAGTGCCGCGGTCGAGTCCGCAACCGGACGGCCGCGGCCCGGTGCCCGCAGGGCAGGTCTCCGCGTAAGCGAAGGCGACGTTAGTCCGGTTTCGCCTGGACCAGCGTCAGCGTGGTGTAGGAGAACTCGATCGTCGCAGTGACTTCCGTGAGGGTGCCCGCGCCGGCGGACGAGATGGTCGGCCGGCTGGACGTTGGTCAGCTCCCAGCGCGCGAGGACGACATTCTGGTTGTCCCGGGCGACGATCGCGACGCTCTTCGAGACCGGGTTGTCGTTGGCCGGTCGCGTCGTTGAGCCACCCCTGAAGACGGTTGAGGCCCTTCTGGGTGACCGTGACCGCCAGGCGGCGCTTGTCGGGCGAGTAGGCCGTGTTGAGCTGGCGCGAGTCGGTGCGGGTCTGCGGATCGTGGTTGAACTCGATGCGGTACCCGATGACGCCCTGGGTGACCACGCCGTCGACGAAAAACTGAAAACTGTTCTCCCGGGGGTCGGGACCGACCTGGGCGCCGAGCCAGGCTCCGGGGAGCATCGCCAGAAGCATCAGCAGGATGCGGGATCGCAACATCGTTCCTCCAGAAAGGCCGACAATCTAGCACGGCCGGCTCTTGATTCTCTTCCCGGACCGTTTTACAAAATAGCGGGATCGGGGCGCAGCCGGCGCACGCCGGCTCCCCTTTGCGTGGATTCGTCAATGACGCGAGGAGGTGCCATGACCCTGAAGTCCAAAATCGCCATCGTTTCCGTTCTCGTGGCCGGGATCGCGATCGTCGGCGCCGGTACGATTACGAAGTAGACCGAGCCTCGATCGCATCGAAGCGGGCGGGCGACCGCCCGCTTCGCGTTTCGAGGCCGCCGGTTACAATCGCCGGGGAGGGACCATGACGCCCGACGACATCGCTCCCGAGTTCCGGTCCTCCCCCAAGGACTACACCAAGCCTCCCGCCATCGAGGGCGTGCGCGTGCTCCGGCTCACCCGCTTTACCGACGACCGCGGCTTCTTCCTCGAGATCTTCCGGGCCAAGGCCAACCACCCGCAGAGCAAGGAGCTCGCCGAGTTCTTCATGGGCGTTCCGGTCGCCCAGATGAACTTCTCCGTGGTGGACGCCGAGGGCCACATCAAGGGCCTGCACTACCACCTCCAACAGGACGACATCTGGTTCGTGCCGCCGCCCTCGAAGGCCAAGTTCGTCCTCTTCGACGTCCGCAACACCTCTCCGACGTTCGGCAAGACCCAGGTCATCGTCGCCGGCGGCGGCCAGGACCTCCTCGTCCGCATCCCCGCGGGCGTGGCGCACGGCTACCGCCCGCTGACCAACCCCTGCGCGCTGCTGTACTTCGTGACGGAGACTTTCGACCCGGCGGCTCCGGACGAGCTGCGGATCCCCTGGGACCATCCCGCCGTCAAGGACCTCTGGGACGTTCCGAACGGGTAGACGCTAGAGGCGCGAAGGCGCGGCCTGCGGCTCCGCTCCCGCGAGCTTCCTCATCGCGTCCTCGGGCAGCGAATACCGGATCCAGTCCTGCTGCGGGCCGCCGCCGATCCGGCGATAGAAGCGGATCGCGTTCACGTTCCAGTCGAGGACCACCCACTCGATCCGCATCGCGCCCCGGCGCACGCCCTCGCGCGCGAGCGCGGCCATGAGCGCTTCGCCGACGCCGCCCGACCGCGCCGACTCGTCGACGACGAGGTCCTCGAGGAACAGGAAAGGCCTCGCGCGGAACGAGGAGCCCAGGCTCTCCCAGAAAATCGCCATGCCGTCGATCCGGCCGTCGCGCTCCGCGACGAGCGCCTCGATCTTCTTCTCGTCGAACAGCATCGATCCCAGCCGCGCGGCCTCGGTCGTCGGTCGGCAGGGGCAGCTTCTCGAACGTCGCGAGCTGCGCGGTCGAGCTCCACCATGCGCGGCCAGTCTTCCCGACGCGCGCGCCGGACGGACGACCGCGGCTCACGCGCCGCGTCTACTTCGCCGCCGCGACCGCGTCGAAGTCGACGTAGCCCAGGAGCTTCAACGCCGAGTCGCGGTCGACGTTGGCTCCCTGCGCGAGGACGAGGCGCGAGGGCAGGACGACGACGGTCACGAGCGTCGTCGGATTGCCGGAGGAGCGGTCCGTCACGGCGAAGGCCTTGAGGCCCTTGACCGTGACTTCTTTCGTCTCGACGCTCGGAGACTTGGCCGCCTCGGCGACCGCCTTCCGGATCGCGGCCTCGAGGTTCTTGTCCCGGGCGTAGTCCTGGACGACGAACTGGAACTGGCGGGTGACCGTCGGGCTCTCGATCCGCTGGTAGAAGCGCGTGACCTGCGTGAAGACGCCCATCTCGTTCTCGTCGGTGTCCGGCAGAGGATCCGCGCGGCGCCGCCTCCCAGCCCGGCAGCTGCGCCGGGCAGCCCGTTGCGGAGGTTGCCCGGCCAGCCCGTGACGGGCTTGTCCTGGGCCTCGATCGACGCGGAGAGAAGGAAGAGCGCGGCGGAAATCAGTCGGCGCATCGCGGAAAGGATAGCGCAATCGTTGCGAAACGATAGACGTTAGACTCGAGCGAGACGAATCCGAACCCGAACCCGAAACGGGATCGCATGGACGAGCTCGAGCGCGCGCGCATCCGCGTCTACCTGAACGACCCGGAGGGTCGGGGCGAGCAGCTCGTCGATACGGCGCCGCCGCTTCACGTCGACGAGGGCGCGTGGGCCTTCCGCGTCGAGGGCCCCGCGCCGGAACCGAAACCGTTCGCGACCGACACGCCCGAATTCCTCTACTGGCAGCTCGCCTCGGCGCTCGAGCGCGGAAAGCGGCTGTGGACGAGACGCCTTCCCTCCGGCCGATGGGTTCCCGGGCCAGGTGCTGCCCGCGGTTCCGGTCGCGGGCGAAGACCTCAACGCGTACTACGACCGGCGGGCCCTGCGCTTCTTCCGCGACGTCGATCCGGAGAGCGGGCGCGTGGTGCACTCCGGCGACAGCGTGGACATCGCGACGCACGAGCAGGGGCACGCCATCCTCGACGGCGTGCGGCCGGACCTCTGGGACGCGCCCCACTTCGAGGTCGCGGCGTTCCACGAGGCCTTCGGCGATCTGGCCTCGATCTTCGTCGCCCTCGCCGAGCCGCCGGTCTCCGCCGCCGTCGTCGGAGAGACGGGCGGCGAGCCGGGACGCTCGAATCTGGTCTCGCGCCTCGCGGAGGAGCTCGGCGCGGCGGTCCGCCGCCGCTACGGCGACGACGCCACCGTGCCGCGGGCGCTGCGGGACGCGGTGAACACCTTCAAGTACGTCGATCCCAGGACCCTCCCCGACAGCGGCTCCGGCGAGCGAGCTCTCCGCCGAGCCGCACTCGTTCTGCAACGTGCTCACCGGAGCCTGCTGGGACCTGCTGGTCGTTCTGTTCCGGCGAAACGGCCTCTCGGATCGCGCCGCCGCGCTCTCCGCCGCGGCCGACGCGCTCGCCTTCTATGCGGCGGCGGCCGCCGAAACGTCGCCGTCGGGCGCCGACTTCTACGGGCGCTTCGCGCGCCGGATCGTGCGCGAGGCGGACACGGCTTCGGACCCGGCGGCGCCGGAGCTCGCGGAGGCGCTCTTCCGCCGCCGCATGATCGCGACGCCGAACGTGCCGCGAGAGCTCGATCCCGACGAGGATCGCGGCGTCCTCGCGCCGGAGGACGGCGAGCCCATCCCGCCCGCTCTCCTCGCGGCGATCACGGCGCGCCTGCCGCCCGGGCCGGGCGGAGAGATCGTGAAGCTCTCGATGCGTCGCGGGGGTGCCGCGCCGAGAACGCGAGTCCTGCGCGGCCGGCGGCGGCGCGACCTGTTCCTGCGCGGCACCGAGTACGGACCGGCCGACGGCGCGGCCGTCGAGATCTCGGACTCTTTCGCCCTCGCGTTCTCGGAGGCCGGATTCCTGCGCGCGTCGCGCATGCACGCGGCGTCCTCCCGCGACGCCGAGGACGCGCGCGCCTTCGTCCGGTTCCTGGCGCGGCGGCGGGCCATCGCCGACGAGGTCGAGTTCCGCGTCGCGACGCCGCGCCTGGTCCGCGAAGGAAAGTCGCATGCGGTGGTGAAGGAAGGCGACGGCGTGCGCCGGGTGCGTCGCGTGTGGATCGCCGAGGAGGGAGCATGAGAAAGAGAAGGTCTCTCGCGAGTCTCGCGGTTCTCGTTCTGGTTCTGTCGCTGCCGCACGCTGCGCATCCACGTCCGCGCCGGCTCCGACTCCGGCCGCGCCCGAGCCCGTGACGCCCGCGGATTTCGTCGCGTCGATGGCCGACGTCGCCGCCGGGCGCAACGAGGCGCTGGCCGAGACCGGCCTCGTGCTCAAGCGCATCGAGTTCCGGCTCGTGGTCGGCACCGAGACGAAGGCGGGCGGGAGCATCGAAGTCCTGGTCCTCGAAGCGGGAGCGTCGAAGACGACGGAGACGAGCTTCCTCCAGGAGCTCACGCTCGAGATTCCGTCCTCGGGCCGGCGCGGCGCGGCGGCGCGTCCGCTCGTGCCCGGCGTCCGCGAATTCGTCGAGGCCGCGATGAACACCGCCCGCGACCTCGCGCGAGCGACGTCCGCGGCCGGACTGCCTCAGCGCCTGAAATCCGTGGAGCTGACGGCGAAGATCACCCGCTCGCGCACGCTCTCCGGGGGCATCGCGGCCACGATCCCGGCCTGGGTCCGGCCCTCGCTCGGGGCCGAGGCGGGCCGGACCGCCGGAGACGAGAACACCGTGAAGCTGATCTTCGAGGCGCCCTGACTCGATTTCAACCCTTCAACCCTTCAACGCTTCAACTCAAAAAAGCGGCCCCTTTCGGGACCGCTCCTTCTCCCCTCGGAGACCTCGAGTCTACTTCTTGACCCCGAGGATGGCGTCTTTCGCCTTCTTCGACACGCGGAACTTCACGACGCGCTTGGCGGGAATCTTGATCTCTTCGCCCGTCGCCGGGTTGCGGCCCATGCGCGCCTTGCGATTCACGAGCACGAGCTTGCCGACGCCCGGGATCGTGAAGCTGTTCTTCGCTTCCTTGTACGCGAGCGCCGTCAGGTCATCGAGGAACTGCGTCGCGACCCGCTTCGTGGTGCCCGTGGACTTCGACAGGTGATCAGCGATGTTGGACTTCGAAAGCGCCTTGGAGGCCGTTGCCATATGCACTACCCCTTTTCTCTGTGGTTTCGCCCCTGGGGGGCGTATCAAACTGGGGCGGTATTCTAGACCCCTCGGCGCGAAGGGGTGCAATAAAAATTACGTGCCCGCTTGAGAAATTTTCACTCTCGCTTTTCGACGCCTTCGCAGAACTCCGGGTTAAGATCGCGTCGCGGATGAGTCGCCGGTTCCCCCTTTCGACCGCGCGCGCACCACGGCGCCGAGGTCCGGGACCGGCTCGCGGGCGAAAAGCGGCCGTCGCGGTCGCGGCGCTCGTCGCGATGTTCGCGATCGCCTGTGGCGAAGCTGCACCCTCGCGCATGGCGGATCGCATCCTGGAGCGTTACCGCAAGACCTCCGGGGCCAAGCCTTTGACCGCGGGCGGGATGATCCTGATCCGCCTCACGCGGCCCGACGGCGCCGCGGGCGAGACGGGCCGGGAAGAGGTGGTCTGGGAGCCTCGCCGATTTCGCGACACGGTGGCGTCGGCCGGGATGACGACGGTCCGGGGCATCGAGACGGCCCGAGCGTACTTCACCGACGGCGACGGAGTGACCCGCGTCGCTTCCGAGCCGGTGCTCCGGGAACTGATCACGCGGTCATATTTCTGGCGAAGGGCCTGGCTGTTCGAGGACCACGAGAAGGCGCTCTTCCGCCTCGGCGCCGGCCGACGCGGATTCCGCCTCCGTGCGACTCGACGTCATCGGCGGAAATACCCTGACCCTCGCCTTCTCGAGGAGCGACGGCCGCCTCCTGCGCGTCCGCTCGCCGCGCTTCGATCTCGACTTCCGCTCCCCGACCCGCTATCGCGACGTCTCCGACCCGGCGCGTCCGGTCGAAGGCGAGGTCACGTGGACGGGGCTGCCCACCGGCACGATGCCGACGCCTCAGGTCGGCGGGGGCCGCGCCGTGTTCGCCCGGCCTGAGACCCGCCTGCCCGCGGTCCGCCGCGACGGCGCGCTCCTCGTCGACGCGGCCGTGCTGGGCCGACCGATCCGGCTCGCCGTCGACGGACGGGCGGACGGGCCGATCCGCTTCTCGCCGGCCCTGGCCGCGAAGCTCTCGCTGCGCTTCGTCACGGACGTGTTCGGCCGGTCGATCGCGCCGGGCGCCGCGCTCCAGGTCGGCGACGCGTCCTGGCCGTCGCTCTTCGCGCAGATCTCCGAGGAGATTCCGCCGGGCGCCGACGCCGTCGCCGGGGCCTGCCTGTTTCGCGAGTCCGTGGTGGAGCTCGACCTCGAACAGGCGCGTCTCGGCCTCCACGATCCATCGAGCTGGGCCATGCCCGAGCGCTACGTGCGGATCGTCACCGACGACGACGGGGACCGGCCGGTCGCGATCTTCCGCCAGGGATCGGAGGATCTCCGGCTGACGGCGGCGAGCGACACGGGCCAGGCCGCCCTCGTGCTGGCGGCGGCGAGCGCCGAACGCGCCGGCCTCTCCGGCGCTTCCGAAGCCGACGATCTCAAGTGGGGTCCTCTCCGGCTGCCGGCGCTGCGGCTGCGCATCGCGGCCGAAGGATTCTCGCCGGCCTGGGGCGACGACGGGCTCGTGGGGTTCGCCCTCTTCGAGCACACCCACGCCTACATCGACATGCCCCAGCGGTGGACCTACGTGAAGCCGCTGGAGCAAAAGCCCTAGAAGCGCGCAGCGGCCGACTTCGCGGGAGAGGGTCCCCGAGAGACATTCCCCTCTCTCGTCGGTCGGCCCGCGCAGCGGGCCGCTCAAGAGTCTGAGATCAGCCGTTTCGAGGGAGAGGATTCACAGGCGACTCCCCTCTCTCTTCGGTCGGCCCGCGCAGCGGGCCGCTCAGAGCGAGTCTCACGATCGCACTTGCCGCAGAGCACTTCGTCGCGGCCCTCGAGCCACGACGCCTCGAGCCGGAGCTCGGACGCGCAGGCGGGGCACTCCATCACGAGGGAATCCCCGGCCTTGTCCGGAGCGCCGCGGCGCGCAAGGCCGCCGCGCCGGGCGGGGTCAAAGGGGACAACGTTGTCGTGTCTCACCGTCGTTCCTCCTGTCCGAAATGCCGATCGGTCTCCGTCACGGCAGACGCATCCGGAGAATTCGCGAGGGACAGCCGGGTACGTCCCGTCGGCCGCCGCGACTTCCGGATGGCGAGCAACACCACACCGAAGAGAAAGAGCACCCCGCCCGTCGTCAGCAGGCTCGCGATCGCGGCGCGGACGGGGCGCGGCGTCTCGCGCAGATCGTGGCCCCCGGCGCCGACGACCACGCCGCCGAGGAAGAGACAGAGGACCGAGACGAGCAGCAGGCTTCGCGCGCGGTCGTGGGAGCGAGGCGCGGGCTGCGACCACACCAGTTTCATGCGGAGAAGTCCGGATATCGCCGTCGCGGCGGGCCGGGACGGCCGCCGCGGAGCTGCGTCGCGAGCGAGGTCGAGTGTCAATCGGCCCTCCGCAGCCTCCGGGAGAGACTCAGCGGCTTCGATCCTCCCGCGAGGATCGCTCGCCCGTCCCGGAATTCGACGCTTTCATTCTACTCGGCGCGCGCGCGAGCGGCAATGGATTTATGCTTGCGCGCCGTTCGAAAGGAGCTCCATGAGACGCTTCGTCCCGCTCGTCCTCTCGATCGTTCTTCTCGGCGCCGCGACCGACACGCCTCTGCCGCCGCGCGGGTTCTTCGAAGAGAATCTCGACGCGCAGCAGAAGGCCGAGCGGGAGTTCCTCGCGCGGCCCGATCCGGCGGTCGCGCGCGAGTCGATGCGCCTGCTCGCCGCGGCGCCGCATCATCTGGGCTCCCCCCAGGGCGCGAAGAATGCCGAGTGGATCCTCGGGAAGTTTCAGGAGTGGGGGCTCGACGCGCGCATCGAGACCTTCGACGTCCTGTTCCCGACTCCCAGGGAGAGGCTCGTCGAGCTCGTCGAGCCCGGATCGTTCCGCGCGACGCTGGCCGAGACGGTCCTCAAGGAAGACCCGACCACCGGCCAGACGGCCGAGCAGCTTCCGACGCTACAACGCCTACTCGATCGACGGCGACGTCACCGCGCCGCTCGTCTACGTGAACTACGGCGTCCCGGAAGACTACGAGCGTCTCGAGCGCCTCGGCGTCGACGTGAAGGGGAAGATCGTCATCGCCCGCTACGGCGGCGGATGGCGGGGCATCAAGCCCAAGGTCGCCGCGGAGAAGGGCGCCGTCGGATGCATCATCTACTCCGACCCGAAGGACGACGGGTTCTTCGAGGGCGAGGTCTACCCGAAGGGCGCCTTCCGGCCGGAGCAGGGCGTCCAGCGCGGCAGCGTCGCGGACATGCCCATCCACTCCGGCGACCCGCTCACGCCCGGCGTGGGCGCGACGAAGGACGCGCGCCGCCTCGAGCGGAAGGACGCGGCGACCCTGACGAAGATCCCGGTCCTTCCGATCGGCTACGGCGACGCGAAGCCGCTGCTCGCGGCCCTCGAGGGCCCGGTCGCGCCGGAGGGCTGGCGCGGCGCGCTCCCGATCACCTACCGGATCGGCCCGGGGCCCGCGAAGGTCCACCTCAAGCTCGTCTTCGACTGGAAGCTCGTTCCCGCGCGCGACGTCGTCGCAAGAATCCCGGGCAGCGTCTGGCCCGACGAGTGGATCGTCCGGGGCAATCACCACGATGCCTGGGTCAACGGGGCCGAGGATCCGATCTCGGGCCTCGTGGCGATGCTCGAAGAGGCCCGCGCGTACGGAGCGATGCTCGAGAAGGGCTGGCGGCCCAAGCGCTCGATTCTCCTGTGCGCGTGGGACGGCGAGGAGCAGGGGCTGCTCGGCTCGACCGAGTGGGCCGAGTTCCACCGGGAAGAGCTCCGGACGAAGGGCGTCGCGTACATCAATACCGACGGCAACGGCCGCGGCTTCCTCTCGGTCGGCGGGTCCCACTCCCTCGAGGCGCCTCGTCACCGGCGTGGCCTCGGAGATCCAGGACCCGGAAAAGAAGATGACCGCTCTGCGACGCATGAACCTCCGGAAGATCTCGCAGGCGGGGAAGGCGGAAGACCGGCAAAAGGTCCGGCGAGCGTCGGTACCTCGAGCTCGAGGCCCTCGGCTCGGGCTCGGATTACACGCCGTTTCTGCAGCACATCGGCCTCGCCTCCCTCCACGTCGGATACGAGGGCGAGAGCAACGGCGGGATCTACCACTCCATCTACGACGACTTCACCTGGTACACCCGCTTCGGGGACACCGATTTCGCGTACGCCCGCGCGCTCGCGCAGACCGTGGGCCTGCTCACGATGCGGCTCGCGAACGCCGACGTCCTGCCGTTCGACTTCACCGGCTCCTCCGAGGCGGTCGCCCGCTACGTGGGCGAGATCGCCGAGCTCGCGAACAAGAAGCGGGAGGAAGCGGAGGAGTGGAATCTCGGCATCGAGGAAAACCTGCCGTGGGCCGTGGCGGACCCGAAGAAGCCCTTCGTCGCCCCGAAGCCGCGCGTCGTGCCGCCGCACTTCGACTTCTCGCCGCTGCAGAACGCGTCGGACGCGCTGACGGACGCGGCGAAGGCCTACTCCCGCGCCTATGACGCGGCGTTCGCTTCGGGGGCGGCGCGTCCCACCGCGGCGCAGCTCGCCGCCGTGAACCGCGCGGTCGCGGAGTTCGAGCGCGGGTTACACCTCCGACACCGGGCTGCCCGGCCGGTCCTGGTACCGCCACTACGTCTACGCGCCCGGGGCCTACACCGGCTACGGCGTCAAGACGCTGCCCGCGGTGCGCGAGGCCCTCGAGGAGAGGCGCTGGGACGACGTGAACCCGAACGCCGAGGCGACCGCGAAGGTGATCTGCTCGCGCCGCGGAACAGCTCCAGGCCGCGGCGAAGCTGCTGCGCGCGCTAGGGAGTGATGCCTCCGCCGCGCATGCGCTCGTAGATCTCCTGGC
Organism: uncultured Acidobacteriota bacterium; assembly: GCA_963749265.1. Classification (GTDB taxonomy): domain Bacteria; phylum Acidobacteriota; class Thermoanaerobaculia; order UBA5066; family Gp7-AA6; genus DAHUXD01. The sequence continues at coordinate 40,939 of CAVVML010000027.1, forward strand.
TGTCGGTCTTGCCGAGAGCGATGGCGCAGGTGCCGTCGCAGCGGGCCGTGACTTTGCCCTCGCCGTCGAAGACTTCGGCCGCCGCGAAGATCAGGTTCATCCCGGAGCGGATGAGGCGCGCTTCGGCGACGACGCGGTCGCCGCGCGTCGGCCGGAAGAAGGTCATCGCGAGGTTCACGGTGGCCGAGCGCGCGTCGGGGCGGACGAGCCAGCCGACGGTGCCGATGACGAGGTCGAAGAGCCCGGCGAGCACGACGCCGTTCACCGCGTCCGTGCCGAGGCCCGCCGCGGTGGATGTCGAGCACCGGATCGATCACGGCTCGAACCCGATCGACTCGCTCGAAGTCGAGCCTCGCGCCGAAGTGCTTCATCGCCGGCGAGGCGTTCCACATCTCGCCGAGCGCGCGGAGCGACTCGAGCGTCGGATAGGCGGTCGAGAAGGGCTGGCCGTCCCGGCTCATGCGGCTCGCCCTCGACTCTACTTCAGGCCTTCGACGACGAAGAGATCCGACAGCAGCCGGCTGTAGGTATACGCGTAGGACTTCCCGTCGGGCGTGACCACGACGTTCGAGATGCGCTCGACGCCGGAGGGATCCAGCGGCATGAGCTCCTTCCAGAGCTCGTGCCGGCCGCTCGCGAGATCGATCGTGTAGACGCGGGCGGGCAGGTCGCGCTTCCAGACGAAGATCGACTTGCCGTCCGCCGAGAAGCGCAGAGGGAATTCCCCGTTGACGAGGCCCGCGATCGGCCGGGACTCGCCGCCGCCTCCGTCCCCGCCCAGCGGAAACAGGACTCCCTTGTGGTCCGGGCCGATCGCCGCGACGAGCTTCCCGTCGGGCGATATCGCGAAGCCGGGAAAGGCCGTGTCGATCCCCTCGATCGTGACGGCCCGCGGCTTCCCGCCGTCGATCGACTGCACGAAGAGCCGGACGCCCTGCGCCGGGTTCGCGTTCCCCGCCAGCAGCACGCTCTTGTTGTCGGGCAGCCAGGCGGCCGGACTGGGAGCGGTGTGACGCCCGGACTCTCGAGACGGCGGGGCTGCCCCGCCCCGGTCGGAAGCATCATCAGCGAAGGGTTCGGGGCCGAAAGGGCCGCGAGGGCCCACTGCGTATCGGCCGACAGCGAAAGCGCGGCGCCTTCCCCGAGCTTGACCACCGGCGACCCGGACTTCCGGAGGTAGACCGTGTAGTTCGCGCCTCCGGCCTCCCCTTCCTCGTCGAAGAGCACCGTCCGGCCGTCCGATCGATATGTCGCGCGACGAAGGAGTAGTCGAGCCACGAGAGATCGCGTTCGCGCGTATCGCCGGGCAGAAGACCGAGCGTGCCGACGCGGGATCCCCCGCGCGCGAGCAGCACCCGGCCGTTCGGGGCGACGTCCTGGAGACGGATACCGCCGGGCACACGAACGAGCACGCGGACGTCTCCCGACGGCGTCACGGCGTAGAGCGAGAGGTTCGCGCCCGTGTCGGTCGCCGTGAACCAGATCTCCTCGCCCCGCGGCGACCAGGCCAGACCCGCCGACCTTGTTCCAGCGCGGAGTGATGGTCTTCTTCGTCGCCTCCCGGCTCGAGCAGAGCGACGGTGCCGGAGTCGTCCTGGGAGAACGGATGATCGACGAACGCGATGCGTTTCCCGTCGCGCGACAGCTTCGCGTCGCTGACGTAGCCGGTCGTCTCGTAGACGACTTTGCCGATCGGGAACTCGATCCGAGCCTTCCCGCCGACGTCGCGAACGACCAGCATGTCGCGAGCCGTTCGGAGCCCAGTCCGCTTCCTGAACGTTTTCCGCCACGTCCCGAGGCGCTCCGCCCGTCAGAGCCGCGCGCGCGAGAGTTCCGGCGCACACCGAAGGATGCGTGCCGCGGCAGTCGACGTCGATCGCCATCTCGCCCGAGGGCGAAATCGACAACAGGTTCGCGCTCGGCAGCTCCAGGGGCAGCGCTTCGGGGCTCGAGGGGTGTTTGAGGAACAGCTTCCGGGGATTGCCGTCCCAGGAGGCGCTGTAGACGATGGTCTGGCCGTCCGGAGCGAATCGCGCGGCCTGGATCGTCCCGCTGCCGAAGGTGATCTGCTGGAAGGAAGGCGGTGTCGTGCGCGCGAAGCGCCGCCCGACCGCCGCCCCTGCCGCGAACGCCGCCGCGAGACCGGCGGCGACGAGCACGGCGGAAAGCCAGCGTCTCTTCGGACGCGCCGCGGCGGCCGCCGTCGCGCCGGACACCACCCCCGAGACGTGCGCTTCGGACAGATGCTCCCGCACCGCGCGGACGTCGCGGGCCAGGTCGCGCGTCGAGGCGTAGCGTTCCTCGGGATCCTTCTGGAGGCAGCGCTCGACGATCCAGCGGAACGGCGCCGGCACGGAGGCGTTGAGCTGCGCGACCGGCTCGGTGTCCTCGCGGATGATGGCCGTCAGGGTCTCGGCCTGCGTTCCGCGCTGGAAGGCGCGCTTGCCCGTCGCCATCTCGTACAGGATCGAGCCCATCGAGAACTGGTCGGTGCGGTAGTCGAGCGGGCGGCCGCTGGCCTGCTCCGGCGACATGTACCCGACGGTGCCCATCACCGTGCCGGCCTGAGTCGCCTGCGCGGTCGGGGCGTTGGTCACCTGGTCCGGTTGCTCCTTGAGGAGCTTGGCGAGGCCGAAGTCGAGGATCTTGAGGGCCCCGTCCTTCGTGACCATCACGTTTTCGGGCTTGAGGTCCCGGTGGACGATTCCGGCCGCGTGCGCCTTGGCGAGGCCGTCCGCGAGCTGGTAGCTCAGGTCGAGCAGGCGCCGCGTCGGCAGGGCTCCGGCGCCGAGGACCTCGCGCATCGTCCGGCCGTCGACGAACTCCATGGCGATGTAGACGGTGTCTCCCTGAGTCCCGATGTCGTGGATCGTGACGATGTTCGAATGGTTGAGGGCCGAGGCCGCGCGCGCTTCCTGCTCGAAGCGCTTCTTGCGGTCCGCGTCGGCCGCGAACTCGGCCGACAGAACCTTGACGGCCACGTCGCGCCCCAGACGCGTGTCGCGCGCCCGATACACCTCTCCCATGCCTCCGGCGCCCAGGGGAGAGAGGATCTCGAAAGGTCCGAGCCTGGTTCCTGCGGCGATCGCCATGCGTAAGGTGTCGCGGGATTCTACACAGAATCACCGTAGAATCGGCCCGCTTTTCGGGAGAGGCCAACGCATGAAGTCATCGTTTCTCGCCGGACTCCTGTCGCTGACTTCGCCGCTGGACAGCGCTCCGCCGCGGATCCGCCGGCGCCCGCAACCCGCGTCGCCGTGAAGGCCGGTCGGCTCATCGACGTGAAGGCGGGCGCGGTCGTGACGAACGCGGTCGTCCTGATCCAGGACGGACGGGTGAAGGCCGTCGGGCCGTCGGTCGCGATCCCGGCGGGCGCGACGGTCGTCGATCTCTCCGGCTACACGGTGCTGCCCGGCCTGATCGACTGCCACACGCATCTCGTCGCCGATGCGAGCGACGCGGATCCGCTCTCGGAGCTCAAGTCCTCGTCCGCGAAGCGGGCCTTCGAGTCGGTTCCCAACGCCCGCGTGACGCTCGAGGCGGGCTTTACGACCGTCCGCGACGTCGGCAGCTACCGGGCCTTCGTGGACGTGGCCTTGCGCGATGCGATCGCGAAAGGGGCATTCCCGGGGCCGCGGATGTACGTCGCCGGTCCGTACCTGACGATCACCGGAGGCGGCGGAACCATGTCCGGCGGTCTCGCCCCGGACATCGCGACTGCCCTGGGACCTGAAGTTCGGCGTTGCGGACGGCGTGGACCAGGTGCGGCAGCGCGTCCGGGACATCGCGCAGCACGGCGTGGACCTCATCAAGCTGCTCGCGACGGGAGCGTTTCTGACGCACGGCTCCGATCCGAAGGCGGTCGAGTACTCCTACGACGAGCTGCGCGCCGCCGTCGAGGAAGCCGCCCACAAGGGCCTCAAGGTCGCGGCGCATGCCCATTCGACCGAGGGCATCAAGTCCGCGGTTCGGGCCGGCGTGGCCTCGATCGAGCACGGGACCTACGTCGACGACGAGGGGCTCCGGCTCATGAAGGAGAAGGGGACCTACCTCGTCGCCGACATCTACGACGCCGAATGGATCCGAGAGTCCGCTGGCTACCCGGCGGATTTCGCCGCCAAGCAGCCCGAGGGAGACGAGATCCAGCGGCAGAACTTCAAGAAGGCGGCGCAGATGGGCGTGAAGATCGCGTACGGCACGGATGCCGGCGTCTACCCTCACGGGTTCAACGCCCGTCAGTTCGCATGGCAGGTCAAGTACGGGCAGACTCCGATGGAGGCCATCCGCTCGGCGACGATCAGCGCCGCGGACCTCATCGGACGCGGTAACGAGGCGGGGTCGCTCGAGCCGGGCAAGTGGGGGGACCTCATCGCCGTGAAGGGCGACCCGCTGCAGGACGTGGCCGTCCTCGAGAAGGTCGCCTTCGTGATGAAGGGGGGACGGATCTACAGGGACGCCCGGTGACCGGAGCTCGATTTGATTCGTTTGAATCAGGCGCGCCGTTCCGCCGGTCTTTACGCTCGAGACGTTCGGGGGGGACTCATGCATCCTTCTGAACGTCTTTCTGATCGTCCTACTGATCTCGTTCGTGCCAGTCGTCTACATCGCGACGCGGACCTACCTCAAGTACCGCGGGACGCGGGTCGTCACGTGCCCGGAGACGAAGAGGCCCGTGGCGGTCCGAGTCGATCAGCGATCATCGCCGCGGTACGACGGCGGTCCGGGCGAGACGCGACCTGCGGCTGCAATCCTGCACCCGCTGGCCGGAGCGGGAGGACTGCGGACAGGAGTGCCTGTCGCAGATCGAGGCGTCGCCGGAAGGCTGCCTCGTGCAGACGATGCTGCGCCGACTGGTACGCCGATCGCTTCTGCGTGTTCTGCCGCAAGGAGTTCGGCCGGATCCACCGGAGCGACCGACAAGCCTGCGCTCCTGACGCGGGATCGTCGCACCATCGCACTGGGACGAGTATCCCGCCCGAGATCGCTGCCAAACGTCCTCGCGACCTCGCGAGCCGGTCTGCTGGGACTGCTACGTCGCCAAGAAGTTCCACGAGCAGTTTCCGGAGCTCGTGACGCGAGCGCCGGCCGCGGCCCGAGCGGCGCGCGTCCTAGCCGCGCGGCAACGTCAGCGCGCCCGGATCGCCTCGAGCACGCGATCCCGGGCGAACTCCGCCGTCAGCGCCGGCTTGTCGTAGATGTTCCAGCCGGTGAAGACGGCGACGAGCTCGAGAGACGGCACGACGACCAGCAGCTGGCCGCCGTAGCCGATGCCGGCGTAGGAGCGGAGTCTTCCCCGGCAGCACCCACCACTGGTAGCCGTACTTCATCGAGGCGTCCTCGCCGGTCGGATCGCTCTGGCGCCGCGTGGAGGCCGCCGCCCAGCCCTCCGGCAGGATTCGCCGTCCTTCCCAGACGCCGTCCTTCATGTACAGGTAGCCGATCTTCGCCAGATCGCGCGCCGTCAGGTACAGGCCTCCCTCCGTGTCGGGATGACCCGTCGGCGTCTTCTTCCAATAGAAGCGCGAGATGCCGAGCGGCCCGAAGAGATGCTCGGCGGCGTAGGCGTCGGCCTGCTTTCCGGTCGCCTTTCGGAGGACCTCGGCGAGGAGCTCCGTCACGCCGCTCGAATAGACGAAGGTCGAGCCCGGCTCTGCGGCCATGGGCTGGTCGAGAACGAACTGGATCCAGTCCTTGCTGGCCTCCATCCGCGCGCAGCTGTTGGCCGGATCCGTGTAGTCGACCGTGGTCTCGTCCCAACGGATGCCCGAGGTCATCGTCAGGAGGTCCTTCAGCGTCATGCGCTCGCGCCGCGGATCCGCCGCGACGCGATAGGCCGAGAAGTACGGCAGCGCCTTCGCGTCGACACCCGGAGATCTCGCCGCGGCGGATCGCGATCCCGACGAGCGCCGAGGTCACGCTCTTCGACACCGACTGCATCGTATGGAGGTCGCTGCCGTGCTCGTACGGGATACCAGGCCGGGTCGTAGTAGTTGTAGGGCCCCGGGACGCGGTCGGGCGCCGTCTGGAACAGCTTCGCGTAGTCGTGCCGGTAGGTCTTCTCGTACACGACCCGCCCGTTGCGGATCACGAGCAGGCCGTCCACGTAGCCGTGCTTCCCGCTCGCAAGCTCCGCGTCGAGACGGTCGAGGACGGCGGCGTCGAGACCCTCGGCGGCCGGCGTCGAGCCGGCCAGCCCTTCGTCGGCCAGATCGCCCCGGACGAAAGCATCAGCGCCGTTGCGAAGAACAGGATCACGGAGGCGTCGCCGGGCCCCGCGAGCGCCGGCCAGTTCACGATCACGCCGATCGGAGCGCGCTCGGTCGGCGCGAGGTCGACCAGGAAACGCTGGCCGGAGGCATCGACGTCGTAGTCCCGCACTTCCCCTTCGAGACGGAAGAGCACCGACGGGTTGCCGGGCTCCGGTCTCGCCCCCGGTCGAATGGGCACGGCCATGAGATCGCCGTTCGGTGCGACGTAGAAGAGCTCCTTCCCGTCCCGACGCCAGCGGGGCATGCGGCCTCCCGTCGCGGAAACGCGAATCCGCTCGCCGCTGCCCTCGAGCGGCCGCACGTAGATTTCGAGCGTGCCGGCCTCGCCGGACACGTACGCGAGGGAGCGCCCGTCCGGCGAGAAGCGGGCGCCGGCCTCGTAATACGGCCCCTGCTCCAGCGGCGTCGGCTGGGCGCCTTCGGCGAGCGGAAGGAGCCACAGATCGCCGTTGGTCTTGCGGCTCCACTCCGTGAAGACCAGGAACCGCCCGTCCGGAGACACGTCGTCGGGGTGCTGAACGCCATTCCGCCGGAACAAGAGGGATTCGCGGCCCGGGGAAGAGGACGGGATCGTCCAGATGTCCGGCGGCCCGAACTGATCGCCGCGAAAGATGATCCGGGCTCCGTCCGCGGACCATACCGGCGTCTGCTCATCGTCCACGCCGAGCGTGAGACGCAGCGACAGCCGCCGCGCCAGATCGTAGATCCAGACGTCGTTGGTGCCGAACTTCTCGTCCCAGACGTGGGCCGCGACGGCACGGCCGTCGGGAGAAAGGCGCGCGGCCCCGACAATCCCGTCCAGGCCGATCTTCTCGACTTCCCGGCCCGAGCGGTCGAGCCACGCCACCCGGCTCGGAGCGGCGAGCTTCTCGTAAGAGACGACCCCCGTCTCGGATGCGGAGAAGCCGGCCTGCGCGGGCCCGTTGAAGTAGTAGATGCGCTCGGCCAGCGTCACGGCCGGGCCGGAGAGGCGCAATGTGTCGGCATCGAAACGCTGCGCGACCAGCGCGCCCTGGCTCCCGTAGACGAGGTAGCCGGGCTTCACGTACTCGACCCGGGACCAGATCGCATCCGAGATCTCGGTCGTTTCGGGGGATTCGACCGAGCCAGCCCTCAGGTGCCACCGGCGATCTTTCGGTCCGAAGACGCGAGAGAGATAGAGGAATCGCTTGCCGTCCGGCAGAAAGGACGCCCAGACTCCGTTGGCTTTCTCACGGTCCTTGATAGACCAGGCGTCTCGGCTGCCCGCCGGACGCGTCGACGACGAAGAGGCCGGGGTCCGTCGGTCCGAGCTGAGCGAAGAGGATCTGGCCGGCGGAGCCCCAGCTCGGAAGAGTCTCGAGAGAGGACGCCTCGCAGATCGTCCGGGGAGGACCCGCGAAATCCAGCCGCTGGAGCTTGCCGTCCGCGAAGAATCCGAGAGAGCGCGAGTCGGGCGACCAGAAGGGGGAGACCGCGCCGTCGGTGCCTTCCAGCGGCCGCGTCTCGAGCGAATCGAGCGATCTCAGATAGAGCCGCCGGCGCCCGAGCGCTCCGCCGACGAAAACGAGCTTGCGTCCGTCGGGAGAGATCGCGTGCTGTCCCTCGATCTCGCCGTTCTCGAACTGGACGCCTTCCGGCAGCACGACGGAGAAGCGGACGACGGGGGTCGGCGCGGCCGCCACCGGGCGCCGGCTCGCGACCCAAAGCGCTCCCGCCAGAACCGCCAACGCCGCGGCGACCGCCCAGGGCAACCAGACCCTCTCCCGGCGTCTCGGCGCCTCCGCCCGCGCCGCGGCTGCTCCGCTGCTGGTCTCGCCGGCCCGATCCCGCAGGTTCGCGAGGTCGCGCGCGAGGTCGCGGGTCGAGGCGTACCGGTCGTCGGCGCTCTTGGCCAGGCAACGCTCGACGATCCAGGAAAACGGCGCCGGCGAAAGAGGCGCGAGGCGTCCGATCGGCTCGGGCTCGTCGCGAATGATGGCCGTGAGCGTCTCGGGAGCGCTCCCCCGCTCGAACGCTCTCTTTCCGGTCGCCATCTCGTAGAGGATCGATCCCAGCGAGAACTGGTCGGAGCGGAAGTCCACTGGGCGGCCGAGCGCCTGCTCGGGCGACATGTAGCCGGCCGTTCCCATGACGACTCCCGGCTCCGTCGCCCCCGAGACCGTCGGAGCCGCGGTGCGGTCGCTCGTGTCCTCGGGCTGGGTCAGCTTGGCGAGGCCGAAGTCGAGGATCTTGACGAACCCGTCCTTCGAGACCATGAGGTTCTCGGGCTTCAGGTCGCGGTGCACGATCCCGGCGCCGTGAGCTTTCGCGAGACCGTCGGCGGCCTGCGCGGCGATGCCGAAGAGCGTTCGCGACGGCAGGGCGCCGTCGGCGAGAATCTCGCGCAGCGTTCGTCCCTCGACGAGCTCCATCGCGATGAACTCCACGCCGTTCGAGGAGCCGATGTCGTGGATCGTGACGAGGTTCGGGTGGTTCAACGCCGAGGCCGAGCGCGCTTCCTTCTCGAAGCGTTTCAGCCTCTCGGCGTCGGTCGCGAGGGCCATCGGGAGAACCTTGAGAGCGAGCTCCCGACCGAGCCGCGCGTCGCGCGCGCGATAGACCTCCCCCATCCCGCCCGCTCCGAGAGGAGCCACGATTTCGTAGGGTCCGAGTCGCGTACCGGCTGCAAGAGGCATGAAGGTGGCGGGGATTCTATCGGCAGCCGGCCGACGTGCAGGACGGAAGGCTCAAACCGGCGGACGAATCCGAGGTCGCGCGTCGAATGGCGGAGCGGCTGCGGGAACGGAACTCGGGATTCCTGGGTTAGCCTAGGCCGATGCATCGGCCGGCTCCTTTTCGTGGTCCGCGTGTGCGCTCGCGCGTCCTCGGGGCGCTCGGTTTCCTGCTCGGCGGCGCGGCGATTCCGGCGTTCGCCCAGGACCCGCCCGTGCGGCTGGACGGCGTGCAGGAGGAGGTCGTCGTCGAGCGCGTCGTCATCGACGCCCACGTGATCGGTCCGGACGGAAACCCGATCCCGGGGCTGACACCCGAGGACTTCCGCGTGAAGATCGACGGCCGTCCCGTGATTCTCGAAGACGTCGAGTGGCTGCCGGGAGACAAGCCCGAGAACGACGTTTCCGCGCTCGTCGGGATCGAGACGGAGGAGGCGGAGCGATTCCGGCAGGACGCGCCTCCGGGACGGCTGATCGTGTTCTTTTTTCAGCACGACGGCACGCAGACCACGCGCCTCCATGGCCTCATGCGCATGTCGCACCAGGCGCGGCGATTCCTCGACACGCTCCTGGAGACGGACCGCATCGCGGTGGTGTCGTACGACTCGCAGCTGAAACTGCGGCAGGACTTCACCTCCGACCGCGAGAAGATCCTCAAGGCCATCACCGCCTCCGTCAGCACGTCTCCGGCGCCGCCGCCGGACCTCACCGGCCGGCCCTCCCTCGGCCGCTACCTCGACGGCGCGGGAGCGAAGAAGGCCGGCACGCCGGATCGGGCCATCGAAGTCCTCGGCCGGGCCCTCGAGCCGCTGCCGGGCGGGAAGTCGATCGTCTTCTTCGGGTGGGGGCTCGGAAGCACCGTCGGCGGCATCACGGGCTCCGTCGCGTCCGAGAGCAAAGACTTCAGCGACATGGTCTATTCCCTGGCTCGCGCCCGCGCCAACATCTTCACGCTCGACGTCGCGGACGCGGACTACCACTCGCTCGAGGGCTACCTGAAGCAGGTATCCGATCTCACGGGCGGCAAGTACATGAAGACCAACAATTTCCCCGCGCTCGCGATGGACCTCGTGCGCCGTGCGATCTTCGGGCCGCTACGTGCTCGTCGTCGGTCAAGCCGCGCGGCACGCGGGGCGACCACACGATCGAAGTCGAGCTGGTCGGGAAGAAGGGGCTGGTCTATGCGAGGCAGTACTACCAGGACTGAGAGGAAGTTGAAGTGTTGAAAATGTTGAAGTGTTAAAGGGGTAGAGCTCTCGGCTTCAACAATCTAACGATTCAACACTTCAACATCTCCTTCTACCGCCGCTCAAGTCTCGCCCTCCCGCCGCTCTCCTTCTCCAGGCCGTCGGAATCCAGAAACGCCTTCGCCGCGGCGTCGCCGCGCAGGTAGTCGTCCCAGAACGCGACGCTGACGGCCTTGACGTCCTTGAAGATCGCGACTTCCTCTTCCGCGGAAGGCGCGCCCTTGCCCCGCCCCGACAGCGTCGCCCCCGGCTCGGCATAGCGGCCCGTGAAGGACATGTGGCTCGCTCCCCGGAGAAAGAGGCAGAACTTGTCTCCGGGGGGCGAAAGGCGGAAGGCGTCCATGCGCCAGGAGGGCTCCTGCCCCTTCGTACTGCCGTCGCGCGAGCCCGTGACGAGAAGCAGCGGGCGGTCCACGTTCGACCAGGAGTCCGCGGTCCAGCCCCGCACGCCGGCGCCCGGAGGCGAAAGCAGGAGGAACGCTTTCGGCCTCGGGTCGGCGAAGCTCATCGCCTTCGCCGCGGCGGTCTTCGGTCCCTTCGGCGGGAGGACCGTTGCTCCCGCAAGGAGCCCGGCGGTGTATGCGCCGTAAGAGTGGCCTCCGACGCCGAGCTTCGAGCCGTCGAGCTTTCCGGCGAGCGCCGGCACGCGCTGCTCGACCTCGGGCAGGGCGTCGATGAGGAACGCGAGATCCCGCGCGCGTGTCTCCCAGGCTTTCGGATCGGCGAGGTTCTTCGCCGACGGCGCGTCGCGGTGCGAGGGCGCGAGCACCACGTAGCCCCGCGTCGCCCAGAACCGCGTCAGCGGCCGCGCGTCCCCGCCGTTTCCACCGTCGCCGTGCGAATAGAGAATCACGGGAAACTTCCCTGCGCCTCCCGGGTACGTCACGGCGACCTCGATCTCCCGTTGCCGCGCCGGATCCGTGAGCCGGAAGCTCGCCTCCGCGACGACCGCCAGCCCGCTGCGGGCGAGCTCCGCCGCCGGGGGCGCGCGCCGCGGGAGCGGCCGGCGCGGATGCGGACGGAGCCTTCGACGACGCCGCGCAGGCGCAGGCGAGACACAGCGAGATCGCGAGAAGCCAACGTCGCATGGGAGTTCTCCGGAAACCTAAGGTCGGTAGATCAAATCAGCATATCCCCGGACCGTCGAGAAGCGGTTCGGCGCCGGGCTGTCGATCCATGCCGCGCCGACACGGAACGTGAGCGTCCGTCCGAACTCCGCGGGAACGAGGCGCTCGAGACGCGCTTCCGCGCCGGCCGCGCGCACGGGATCCGGCCGGACTTCGTTCCCGCTCCAGGCGCGCATCCACTCTCCGTAGACGACGATCGGCACTCCGGCGAGCTCGAGGGCGGCGCGGTACGCGTCGAACTTCGTTCCGAGCTGGACCGCGAACGGCAGCGCCGGGCTCTCGATCCGGTTGCGGTCGAAGCCCGGCGGAAGGATCGTCGATGGCGAGCCCCCGATGGCGTACACGTCGAACCGCGAAGGCGATCCGCCGGTGCCGCCCCAGCGGCCGCCGACGGAGAGCGTCGCGAACGGCGTGATCCAGGCCGGCCGGACCCCGCCGGACCACTGGCTCCAGAAGAGACCGCGCGTTTCGCCGAGCGCCCCGGTGGCCTCGAGGTCCAGGCCGGCGCCCCAGCGGCCGGTCGTGCGCCGGATCGCGAGCCGCAGCCGCGTCGAGCCCAGCGCTCGCGAGAAGCGCTCGTCGTCCGAGAGCGCCTCGAGACTCGCGGCGCCGCTGCCGAGCTCCGCGTCGAAGCGGCCCCCCGTGAACGACCGGCTCCACCATGCGTTGACGAACCCGCCGCGCCTCTCCTCGTCGAGCTCCGGCCGCGGCGCGAGACTCTGGCGGCCGGGCTTCTCGAGGGCGGAGAAGAGCTGCACCGACAGCGCGACCGGCAGCCCCCGCCAGGCGGCGGCCGCGGTGCCGCCGCGCGGTCCGGGCGTGTTGCCGACGGACGCGGCGGCCAGCCAGTGGAAGCGTCCGAGCACATCGGCCCCGTCGACGCCGATCTGGACGGTGTCGCCGTCGGGGCCGATCGAGAAGTTGAGAAGCGGCCGCACGGTCTGCGAGCGCCACACCGAATACGGACGCTCCGCCTCCACGGGCTCGGGCAGCGTGACGCGGGCGGACGACGGCGCGGCGGCGGCGACGACGAGGAGCGCTTCGGCCGCCGGATCGAACGGTTCGAGCCTGCGAACGTCGACTCCGCGCGCGGTCCAGTCCAGAAAATAGAGGCGCTTCCCATCCGGCGAGGGCGCCGGAGAGAGAGCGCCGCCGGTCACGCGCGTCCAGACCTTCGGCTCCGCGACGCCGTCGGGATCGACCGAGACCACCTCGGGAATCCCGGAGGCCCCCGCCCGCGACACGAACAGGATCGCGCCGTCGCCGCTCCAGGCGGGCGCCGACAACGGGGCGCCGCCCAGCGAGAGCTCGCGGAAGTCTCCGCCGTCCACGGGAAGGATTCCGAGCCGCCAGCGCCCGTCGAGATGCACCAGCGCGGCGATGCGTCGGCCGTCGGGAGACACGCGGGGCTCGCCCCAGACGGGCCACGCGTCGGACGAACCCGTGCGGACCGGGAGGTCGCGCGTCGCGCCCGATGCGAGATCGACGCGCGCGAGCGTGGAGACGCCGAAGCGGTTGCGCACGGCGACCGCGAAATCGCCCGCGGGCGCCGGGTCCGCCTCCGCGAGGTCCGCGCCGCGAGTGATCCGGACGACGGTCTTTCCGGCGGTCTTCGAAGCCCGGTCCCAGAGAGGGTCCCAGAGATAGAGATCGCGCCGGAGATCGCCTTCGGCGTCGGGGGCGCGCTTGGAGAAGAGCACGCGGCGGCTGTCCGGCATCCAGCGAGGGTCGAAGGCCGAAAAGCCGTCCTGCCGGGGAAGCTTCCAGTACGGCGGCGTCCTCGGGCCCGAGCGTCGCGTTCCAGACCGCGACGTAGCTCTCACGACGGGTCGGATCGCGCCGTGCCAGAAGCTTCGTGCCGTCGGGCGAGACGTCGAGCTCCGACGTGCCGCCCTCGAGGCGGAGCGCAAGCTCTCCCGCGGCGAGACCTTCGGCCTGGATGCGCCGCTCCTCGCCGATCGCCCGGGCGGTCGTCTCGGCGACGAATCGGTCGTACAGATCTTCCGGAGAATCGCCGAACACTTCCTCGAAGGAAGCCGCGAAGCCTCCCGCGAAGCGGGACGCCATGCGGCGCCACAGCTCGCGCAGGCTGTCTTCTCCGGCTCGCGCGGCGAGCCACTCCAGATACGCCGAGCCCGACGAGGTACGGCACGGCGTCCGACAGCCAGCCGCCTCCCCCGTCGAGCTTCGCGTACGGAGGCAGCTTGCCTTCGATGGCCAGCTGCCGCAGGACCATCGCGCGGAGGCTCGAGGCCGGCCGGCCGGAGCCCGTGAGCGCGCCTTCGATGAGCGTCGCGTATCCCTTCGAAGACCCAGCGGGGCGAGCCGAGCGCGAGCGGGCCGAAGGGCGCCGGCAGGAGCCGCGCGAGAAAAGACGCCGGTCCGGTGCCCGGCCGCGCGAGGTGAACGACGTGCGCGACCTCGTGCGTCGCGAGGATCTCGGTCCAGTCCGGAAAGTCGGACAGCCAGGAGCCCGCCGGCGGAGGCGACGTCCAGAGCACGATCGCCGGCCGGTCGAGGTAAGGCAAGGCCATCCCGTTCGCGTCGGCGGCCGGGTCCGCGACCACGACCTCGATCGGGTGCCCGGGCTCCCAGCCCACGAACGCCGTCACACGCCCGCGAATGGGCTCGAGGAGCCCCGCGGCGTGGCGGGCCCACGCCTCGAAGGGGGCCGGATAGTGCACGCGGAAGTGCGCGGTCTCGATCGTCCGCCAGTCCGCCGACGGACCCTGGGCCGCGGCGGAGACGGCGAAAAGGAAACCCAGTGCGAAGAATGCGGCGCGGCGCACGCGCGACAGGCTATCAAGCGGCGCTGGTAAACTCGTTCGCACTTCGGTCCCCGAGACACAGGAGACGACGATGCGCGCATGGCCTCGCCTCGTTCTCGCGGTCGCCTCGGCCTCGTTTTCCGCGGCCGCTTCCGCCGCCGACGTCTGGACTCCGATCGGACCGCGCACCGGCGACGTCCAGGCGCTGGCTCTCGATCCGTCCGAGCCCGCGACGTTGTACGCCGGCACGTTCGGCGGCGGGCTCTACCGGACCGCCGACGGAGGCGCGACGTGGACGCTGTCCTCGGGGATCCCGCGCGACTCCGTCGTCGAAGGAGTCGCCCTCGATCCCTCACGGCCGAAGACGGTCTGGGCCGTGACCCGCATGGAAGGCGTCTACAAGAGCGCGGACGGCGGCGCGACCTGGAAGCGCGTCCTCGGAATCGAGAACCAGGAGTGGAAGGCGATCGCCGTGGACCCGAAGGGCGTGGTGTACGCCGCGGCCGACACGACGGGACCGAAAGCCCGGCGTGCACCGCTCGGCCGACGGCGGCGTCTCGTGGAAGCACAGCGACTCCGGCTTTCCGCACAACTTTCGCCTCTCGGCCCTCGCCGTCGACCCGAAGGCGCCCGGCGACGCTCTACGCGGGAACCCGGGGCGACGGTGTATTCAAATCGTCCGACTCCGGCGCGACCTGGGCCTACACCGGGAGACGACAAGCTCGGCAAGGAGTACGTGCACGCGCTCGCGGTCGATCCCGTCGGCAACGAGACGGTCTGGGCCGGCGTCGGCGGCGCGGTCTATCGCAGCGACGACTACGGAAAGAGCTGGGCGAAGAAGAGCACCGACCAGTGGCGGCCGTTCGACGGCGACGCCTTCGCGATCGACCCGACCAACCCGAAGATCGTGTACGTCGCCGTCCCCAACCGCGTCGATCAAGACGACGGACCTGGGCCGCAGCTGGACCGAGATCGCGAAGGGCTTCAACTGGATCAATTTCTCGGCGCTGGCGCTGGATCCCTCGGGAACGCTCTACGCCGGGACCAACCGCGAGGGCGTTCTCAAGACGACCGACGGCGGGCGGAACTGGACGCCGACGCCGGACGGCTTCCAGGCCGCCGACATCGAGGCCCTCGTCGCGGACCCCTCCGCGCCCGGAACGATCTACGTCGGCACCGTTCAGGGCAACGTGTCGAAGACCGCGGACGGCGGCAAGACATGGACGCGCCTGTCCGAGGGCATGACCACGACCGACGTGCGCGGCGTCGCGATCGATCCGTCCTCGCCGAAGATCCTGTTCGCCGGAACGGACGAGGGCATCTTCCGCAGCGACGACGGGGGCGAGGAGTGGACGCAGGTCCACAAGGACATCGTCGTCCAGGGAAGCATCGGATCCTTCGTCTTCGACCCGAACGACCCGAAGAGGATCTGGTCGCGCGACGCCGACACGATCTACACCAGCGAGGACGGCGGGAAATCGTGGAAGGAGAGCGAGGTGCCGGATCGGGGATCCAGCCTCGTCGGTCTGTTCGGCTTCGCCGCCACGCCCGAGGCGCTCTTCCTGAGCACGCACGCCGGGCTCTTCCGATCGAGCGACGGCGGAAAGACCTGGAGCAAGAGCGGCGCGGGCATCCCGCACTCCCAGATCCAGACGATCGTCTACGACAAGGTGAGCAAGACGATCTACGTCGGCACCGAGGGCGAAGGCGTCTTCAAGAGCGCCGACGGCGGCGCGACCTGGACCGCCGGCCACCAGGGCCTCGGCCGGATGAACGTGCAGGTTCTCCTGATCGACCCCGCCGACGCTTCGCAGCGGACTCTCTACGCGGCCACCTGGAAGAAAGGCATGTTCCGCTCCCGGGACGGAGGCACGTCCTGGACGCCGATCGGGGGCGAGGCTCCGCATCCCGACCTCATCGTCCTCGCGCCGGACTACGCGAACCCGGGCCGGATCCTCGTCGGCACCGCCGGACGCGGCGTCTGGAGCCTGGATACGAAGGCCGCCGCGGCAGCCTCCGCCTCGCGCCTCCGGGTCCGCTCCGAAGAAGGCGACGCCGAAGACGCCAAGCCGTAACCTTTTCGGGCGCCCTCCGTCTCCCCCTGCGACGGAGGTCACATGCGTCTGAAAGCGTTGCTGCTCGCGCTCCTGCTCATCGCCCCCACCGCGTCCCGCGTCGCGGCGAGCGGGCAATCCACACCCACAACGGATCCCGCAACCCCAGGCGAAACCCGAGCCCACTCAGCCCAAGGTCAAGGAGAAGAAGAAGATCGTCGTCGTTTCTCCCGAGAAGGAGATCGTCGTCGACGACGACGGCGTCTTCATGTCGGGCGAAGGCTGGGACGACCCCGAGATGTTCGCCGACCTCGGCGAGCTCGGCGAGCTCCCGGAGCTCTCGTGGTTCGAAGGCGGCGGGTACATCGGCATTCGTCCCCTCGAGATGACGCCCGAGCTCCGAACGCACTTCGGCGCCCCGAAGGAAGCCGGCGTTTTCGTCGGCACGGTCGAGAAGGACTCGCCGGCGGCCAAGGCCGGGCTGCAGGTCGGGGACATCGTGACCTCCGCCGACGGAGAGAAAGTCGAGCGCAAGAGGGATCTCGTGCGCACGATCCGGCGCAAGAAAGAGGGCGACACGGTCAAGATCGAGCTCGTCCGCGACCGCGCGGCGAAGACGCTGACGGTCACGGTCGCCGAGCGCGAAGACAGCCGCGTTCGCGTCGGGGACTTCGGCCCCGGGATGCGGCGGTTCCACATGCGTCACCCGCGCGGCGTTCCGCCGGTCCCGCCGGTTCCTCCCGCGCCTCCGGCCGCCCGGTTCCGCCGGTTCCCCCGGCGTTCCAGCAGCGGCTGGACGATCTCGAGCAGCGGCTCGACGCGCTCGAGAGCCGGGTTCCCCAGAAACAGAACTTCTAGCCTCGGGTTCGGGCCTCTTCAAAACCTTCCTCAGGGCCGCCGGCGATCCGGCGGCCCGCTCTTTTTTGAGCGGGCTATCCTGCTGGGTCCCACTCCTCTTCGGGGCGACGGCTCTGGCGATCGTCACGAACACGCTCGTCGAGACGCCGCGCGAGTCCTTCGTCGGCCTGGCCTTCATCGGGCTCGGGATCCCGATCTGCAGGATCCAGCGCGCGCTTAAGCGCCGCGCCACCTCGTCCCATGAGTCGTGAGAGAAGGGATGGTAACGTTTCTGCAATGCTTTCTTCGAGTGCTCGGTCGTCGCAGGTCGCAGCCGATCGGGTCCCCGTACAGCCATGAACTACGGCTTCCTCATCGACAACCGCAAGTGCATCGGCTGTCACGCCTGCTCGACCGCGTGTAAGTCGGAGAACGAGGTGCCGCTCGGCGTCAACCGCACGTGGGTCAAGTACGTCGAGAAGGGAGAGTTCCCGGACACCCGCCGCTACTTCCAGGTCACCCGCTGCAACCACTGCGCGCACCCGCCCTGCGTGCCCATCTGCCCGACGAAGGCCATGTACCAGCGCGAGGACGGGATCGTCGAGTTCGACTCGGATATCTGCATCGGTTGCAAGGCGTGCATGCAGGCCTGCCCCTACGACGCCGATCTACATCGATCCGGACTCCGGCACGGCCGCCAAGTGCCATTTCTGCGCGCACCGCACGGACGTCGGGCTGGAGCCCGCCTGTGTCGTCGTCTGCCCGGTCCACGCCATCATCGCGGGCGACATCGACGACGCGGGCTCGGAGATCTCGCGCCTGCTCTCGACCCATGAGGTGAGTGTGCGCAAGCCCGAGCAGAACACCCGACCCAAGCTCTTCTACATCGAGGCGGAACAGTCGGCGATCCTCCCGACGGCAGCGGCGCAGGATTACGGGCATGCTCTGGGCGCAGCAGCCGGGGCAAGGGAATGGCGGAAGCGGGCACGGCGACTGGCGCGGCCCCATCCAGATCGCGCCGGGGAGGATGGCGGGCGCGCTGTTGCTCTCGGCGCGGCCGGGGGACCGCTTCCCGAAGGTCGAGCGCCCCGCGAGAGACCTACAACGTCCCCCACCGCGTCCCGTGGCACTGGCAGGTGCCCGCCTATCTCGTCACCAAGGCGATCGGCGCGGGCGCGTTCCTCGTGGCCGCGGCCGGAGTCGCCCTGGGGCTTCTGCCCTCCGTCCCGCTCTTTACGACGATCGCTTCCTTCCTGGCGCTCCTCTTCGTCGGAGTCACCGTGGGACTGCTGGTGTGGGACCTGGACCGCCCGGAGCGGTTCTGGACGATCCTGATCCGCCCGCAATGGCGTTCCTGGCTGACACGAGGGGCAGTCATCCTCATCGCCTTCACCGTCGTGGCTGGCTTCTCGTGGGTCCTTCAGCTGTCGGGTTCGGCCGAGCTGGCCGAGCACCTCCGATGGCCCGGCGTCCTGCTCGCCATCCTCTCGGCGGTCTACACCGCGTTTCTCTTCGCGCAGGCCGAGGGGCGCGACCTCTGGCAGAGCACGCTGCTCCCCTGGCACCTGTTCGTACAGGCCGTCATGGCAGGGGCCGCGGCGCTCTCGATCGCGGGCCTCTTCGTGGAGCTCTCCCCCGAAGCGGCCCGGGCTCTCTCGTGGACTCTCGGTTTGAGCCTGCTCGTCAACCTCTTGCTGACGGCCGGCGGCGAGTTCGCCGTGCCCCACGCCAGCTCCGTCGCGGCCACGGCCGCGCGCATGATCACCCACGGACGCTACGCGCCCCACTATTGGGGGAGCCTCGTGGGCGGGCTGGCGCTGCCGCTTGCCGCGATCCTCCTGGCCGGCGGATCCGCCGCGGCGCTCGCCGCGGCGGGCGGG
Organism: uncultured Acidobacteriota bacterium; assembly: GCA_963749265.1. Taxonomy (GTDB): domain Bacteria; phylum Acidobacteriota; class Thermoanaerobaculia; order UBA5066; family Gp7-AA6; genus DAHUXD01. The sequence goes on from CAVVML010000027.1 coordinate 59,814, forward strand.
TTGTCCCTGGCCGGGCTCTTCGCCTACGAGTGGGCATTCGTGATGGCCCCGCAGCAGGTTCCGAACAGTTGACGCGCCGGGAGGTGACCATGACTGAACCCGTGAGCCCCATGCGCCTTCCGCCGCAAGCCACCGACGCCGGGCAACGGATGCAGCAGTACCCGCCTCCGGAAACCTGGGACGACTGGGTCGAGTGGGACCAGAGGCAGTGGCCGAGGAAGGTGCCTCGCCACTACATGCTCGTTCCGACGGTCTGCTTCAACTGCGAGTCGGCCTGCGGGCTACTGGGCTGGGTGGACAAAGAAACGTTTCAGGTGCGCAAGTTCGAAGGCAACCCGGCGCATCCCGGAAGCCGCGGGCGCAATTGCGCAAAAGGGCCGGCGACCCTCAACCAGGTCAACGACCCGGACCGGATTCTCTATCCCTTGAAGCGCGCCGGCGGACGCGGGGAGGGCCGATGGGTGCGGGTGTCCTGGGAGGAGGTGCTCAAAGACATCGGCGGGCGCATCCGGCGCGCACTCCAGGAGGGGCGCCACGACGAAGTCATGTACCACGTCGGCCGGCCCGGACACGACGGCCTGATGGAGTGGATTCTGCCGGCCTGGGGTGTGGACGCGCACAACTCGCACACCAACATCTGCTCGTCCGGCGCGCGCGCCGGATACGCCTTCTGGATGGGGTTCGACCGCCCGAGCCCCGACCACGCCGCCGCCAACGTCATTCTCCTGATCAGCAGCCACCTGGAAACCGGGCATTACTTCAACCCGCACGCCCAGCGGATCGTCGAGGGTCAGATGGCCGGGGCGAAGCTGATCGTCTTCGACACGCGCCTCTCCAACACCGCCTCGAGGGCCGACACCTGGATCGCCCCGTGGCCCGGCTCGGAAGCCGCAATCCTGCTGGCGATCGCCAACCATCTCATCTCGACGAACCGCTACGACCGGGATTTCGTCCGCAAATGGGTGAACTGGGAGGAGTATCTGCGCCTGGTCCACCCGGACTCGCCGGTCACCTTCGAGTCCTTCGAGACGGCGCTGAAGAGCCTCTACGCGAAGTACACCTTCGAGTTCGCCGCCCGGGAGTCGGGGGTCGAGGCCCGCGTCTTGAGGGGTATCGCCGAGGACGTGGCCAACTGCGGCGGGAAGCTCGCGGCACACAACTGGAGGAGCGCCGCCGCGGGAAACCTCGGGGGCTGGCAGGTCGCACGCTGTCTCTTCTTTCTGAGCGTCCTGACGGGCTCGATCGGTGTCGAGGGTGGCACCTCGGCCAACGCCTGGGACAAGTGGGTGCCTCGGCCGCACCGGCTCGCCCCTCACGTGAAGCGCTGGAACGAGCTCACCTGGCCCGGCGAATACCCGCTCTCCTACTTCGAGATGAGCTTCCTTCTCCCGCACTTCCTGAAGGAGGGACGCGGGAAGCTCGATGTCTATTTCTCCCGCGTCTACAACCCGATGTGGACGAACCCGGACGGGTTTACCTGGCTGGAGGTCCTGCGGGATGAATCGAAGATCGGTCTCCATGTGGCCCTGACCCCCACCTGGAGCGAGACGGCCTGGTGGGCGGACTACGTGCTGCCCATGGGACACGGCTCCGAGCGGCACGACCTGATGAGCCAGGAGACGCACGCGGGGCAATGGATCGCCTTCCGACAGCCCGTCCGCCGGGTCGCCCTGGAGCGAGTCGGGCAAGAAGGTCCACCGCACTTACGAGGCCAATCCGGGGCAGGTCTGGGAAGAAACGGAGTTCTGGGTGGACCTCTCCTGGGAGATCGATCCCGACGGCTCTCTGGGCATCCGCCAGTACTTCGAGTCTCCGTATCGTCCCGGCGAGCGCATCACGATGGACGAGTACTTCGGTTGGATGTTCGAGAACTCCGTGCCGGGCCTGCCGGAAGCGGCGGCGAAAGAAGGTCTGACGCCCCTCGCCTACATGCGCAGGTACGGTGCGTTCGAGATCCGCGCCGGAGCCGAGGCCGAGTTCGAGCGCCCTCTTTCGCCGGAGGAAGTGGCCGCTGCGCAAGTCGACGAGAAGACGGGGATCCTCTACACGAACGTTCCGGCCTCGCCGCCCAAGAACATCGTCCCGACACCGGCGCCCGTGGCGACGGGGCTCGGCCGTCCGATCGGCGTGATGATCGACGGAGTCCCGCAGTTTGGCTTCCGCACTCCCTCGCGCAAGCTCGAGTTCTACTCCACGACGCTCGCGGAGTTCGGCTGGCCGGAGCTGGCGATCCCGGAGTACATTCGAAGCCACGTCCATCCGGACTCCGTCGACCGCGCGGCGAACGAGTTTGTCCTGCTTTCGACCTATCGCCTCCCGACCCTGATCCACACGCGCAGCGCCAACGCCAAGTGGCTGGTCGAGATCTCCCATTCCAACCCGACCTGGATGCATACGTCCGATGCCGCGCGGCTCGGTTTGGCAACCGGCGATCTCCTTCGCGTTCGGACCGAGATCGGCTACTTCGTGGACAAGGTCTGGGTCACCGAGGGGATCCGCCCCGGCGTCATCGCCTGCTCGCACCACCTCGGCCGCTGGCGGCTGGCCGAAGGAGAAGGGGCCAGCCGCATGGCCTCCGCCCTGGTGGAGTTGAAAGAGTCGGACGGCCGATGGGACCTCCGGCAGCGCAAGGGCGTCGCCCCTTACAAGTCTTCCGACCCCGACACCGAGCGCATCTGGTGGACCGACGCCGGGGTGCATCAGAACCTGACCTTTCCCGTGCAGCCCGATCCTGTGAGCGGGAGCCACTGCTGGCATCAGAAGGTGAAAGTCACGCGGGCCGAGCCGCAGGACCGCTACGGGGACGTTCACGTGGACACGCACGAGTCTCACGAGGTCTTCAAGCGCTGGTTGGCCCTGACGCGCCCACCAAAGGGCGGGTGGCGGCGGCCGCACTGGATGTTGCGCCCCTTCCGCCCGGACACGGAGGCGTACCGTTTTGCTCCCTCTTCCCCTGCGGGGGTGTCCGGAGGGTCGGAGTGAAGGACGTGCCCGAGGTTTCTCTCGGCTTATTGTCCCGCCTCTGGCTTCGCGAGCCGGATTCCCTGGCACTTGCCGCCGCCCGAGGGCTCCCGTCCCTGGCGCCGCATGCCGACGAGCCGGCTGCGATGGCACCCGCGTACACGGACCTCTTCCTGCTGAACGTCTATCCCTACGGCACCGCCTTTATCGACCCTTCGGGCGAGCTGAACGGGCCGGCCGCCTGGCAGGCCGCGCGACGTTACGAGGACCGGGGCTTTCGCCCGCCGGAACTTTTCGAAGTCGGCGCGCCCGATCACGTCGGCCTCTGCCTGGGGTTTCTCGAACATCTCGCAAGAGGCGGGCAGGAGGACCTCGAGTTCTCTTCCTTTCTCCTGGAGTGGGTCCCGATCTGCTGTCTTGCCGTCGAACGGGAGCCCTCCGCTCATCCCTTCTACAGGGCCGTGGCTGCGGCCACGCGAAGGCGCCTCATGGAGGACATTCCGGAGTCTGTTTCGCAGACCTCCGAGCCGGAAGAGAGCGCCCCGCAGAGCACGGACCCGGAGGAAGAGGAGGTCGGTCTCTCGCATATCGTCCGCTTCCTCCTCGCTCCGGCGCGATCGGGTCTTTTTCTGTCCCGTGCGAGACTCGGCCAGCTGGCCAGAGCGGCCGGGATGCGCCTCCCGTTCGGTTCTCGGTTCGACGTGGCGCGCATGCTCTATCAAACGGCAGGAGAAGGCGGCAAGGTGGGGACGGTCCTGGATCTGCTCGGGGCGGAGCTCGCCGTCTGGGAGGCCGCGTATCGAGCATGGGCCGAGGAGCACCGGCGCTGGGCCCCTCTCGCCGCCCGATGGCTCCATCGGACCGGAGAGACCGGCCGCATGATCGGGCAAATGCGGAAGATCCTCGAGAACCCGCCGGAGCTGGAGTACACGGATGGACGAAGCGGAGAGGGCTCCGAGTAGCTTCCTCCGCAACGCCTGATCCAGACGCGCTCCGGAGGTCTTGAAGGGACTCTCGGATGATGGCGAGCGCCTCCTCGACGTCCGACCGGGTCACGTTCAGAGGCGGCGCGCCGCGGAAGACGGCCGTCTTTTTTGCGCGGGATAGAGTACGCGCACGTTTCCGCCCGCTGTCCCGAAGGAGGGTCATCCATGACGGAGCTCCGCCGCGACCTCACGCTCTTCGACACCGTCAACCTCGTCGTCGGGACGATCATCGGCTCCGGGATCTTTCTCGTTCCCGCCGAGATCGCGCGCGCCGTCCACGAGCCGGGATGGATGCTCGCGGTGTGGGTGATCGGCGGCGTGCTGACCCTGCTCGGCGCGCTCTCGCTCGCCGAGCTCGGGGCCGCGATGCCCGAGGCGGGAGGCATCTACACCTTCATCACGCGCGGTTTCGGACGGCTCCCGGGGTTTCTCTGCGGCTGGATGCTCTTCACGGTCGCGACGTCCGGCTCGATCGCGACGCTCGCGGCGGCCTTCCCGATCTACCTGGGCGCCTTCGTGCCGCTGACGCCCGACGACCGCGAAGCTCGCGGGCGTGATCGCGATCGCGCTGCTCACGTGGGTCAACATCGTCGGCGTCAAGAACGGCGCGCGCGTGGGCAACGTCCTGACCGCGCTCAAGGTCGGCGGCCTCGTCGTCATGGTCGTCGTGATCTTCCTTCTTCCCGGTCCGATTCCGCCGGCGGACTGCCGGGCCGGCCCCGGCTCCCCTCCCCTCCGGCCCGGTGCCGCTCGCCGCGCTCGGCGTGGCCCTCGTCGCGGTGCTCTGGGCCTACGAGGGGTGGCACGACGTCAGCTTCGCCGCCGGCGAGATCCACGATCCCCAGAAGAACTTTCCGCGCGGCATCATCGGCGGCGTGGCGATCGTCATCGGCCTGTACCTTCTGGCGAACCTCGCGTACCTGAAGGTGCTGACGCCCGCCGAGATCGCGGCCTCCGACCGGGTCGCGCTGACCGCCATGACGCGCGTGACCGGCGAATGGGGCGGCAAGCTCCTGACGGCCGCGATCCTCTGCTCGATCCTGGGCGCGATGAACGCCCTGATCCTGGCCGGCCCGCGCGCCTACTACCAGATGGCGAAGGACGGCCTCTTCATCGAGCGCGTCTCGCGCGTCCACCCGCGCTGGCGGACGCCGGTCGAGGCGCTGCTCTTCCAGGGCCTCTGGTCCGCGTTCCTCGTCCTCGTCATCGGCGGGTTCTCGCAGCTCTTCACGTACGTGATCTTCGGAGGCTGGATCTTCTACGCCCTGGCGGTCCTCTCCGTGATCGCGCTGCGCCGCAAGGAGCCCGGACTGACGCGGCCCTATCGCGTCCCCGGCTATCCCTTCGTCCCGATCCTCTTCGGCGCGACCGCCTTCGCGATCGTCGTCAACACGCTCGTCGAGACTCCGCGCGAATCGCTTCTCGGCCTCGGCCTTCATCGCGCTCGGGATCCCGATCTACTGGATCCAGCGGAAGCTGCGGAAGAGTGGCTAATGTTTTCTGCCTGAAAGCCCTTCAGGCTAAGAACTTCTGCCCACGCGTCACGGTCGCAGCCGGGCGCGGAGAACCGGGCCTCAGATTTGCGGTGGGCCCGTCCTGCCTCGATGCCGGCAACTGCCCCTCCTCCGCCTTTCGATAGGCGTGGCTGTCGTGATCCAGTGCTCCGGCCGGGAGCCACTCCCACAGCGTCCCGAGGTCTTTGCGCACCTGGTCGATGTAGAAAGCGGGGAGCTTCGTCGTCTCCTGGTCGAAATAGCGCTGGACGTCTTTGTCGGCGTCGAGTCGCCGCCGCAGTTCCCGGTGATAGGCGAGCCTGCCGAATCCTTCCGACGACACCGCCCGGACCACGCTCATCCAGCGCGGGATCATCATCCGGGTCGCTCGGAAACGGTTCACGATGGCGCGTCCCGAGAACGTGTGCCTGGTCAGACTGATGACCTGGTCGTAGAACTCACGCCAGGAGTAGTTCTTCGGCTTGACGTTCATGGCGTGATTGTTGTCGAGGAAGTGGAACGGGAATGGAAGCACGCGATTGGCGCGCTGGTACTGGAGGTTCAACGGCGCTGCCCTCCCGAACGCGGAGAGAAGCGAATAACCGGGGAACGCACCGGGAGTCATGTCCACGAAGCGTTTCGTCAGTTCGAACGGCTCCGTTCCTTCGTCCGAGTCGAGCCCGAGCACGAAGTTGGTCTGGACGCAGGGGACATACTTCGAGATCAGGTTGACGTGCTCGGAGACCTGGCGGACTTTGTCCATTCCGGTGAGTTGGCCGGTCCTGGACTTGTTGCCGAGCTCGTACCAGGATTCGACGCCGGGCAGCAGGACCTTGAATCCGCTGCGCTGGAGCCGCTTCAGATGCGGCTCTGCCAGGAGAGAAAGGCTGCTCTCCGCGATGAAATCGATCCGGTTCGGCGGCACCGCCGCGTCGATCGCGTCCAGGGTCTCGTCGAATCGAACGCCGAAGTTCGGGTCGTGCCAGCCGACGCGCGGCCGCTGGAGCGTCCGCGCGAGGAACCGGAGGTCATCGGAGAGCACCGCGAAGTCGAGGGGCTGATACGGGACGACCGAATCGATGCAGAAGCTGCAGGTGTAGGGACACCCGAGGCTGCCGAGCATCGGCACGATCTTGAAAAGGGGGGCCTTCTGGAGCGTCGGCTCGATGAACTTCCAACGCTCGCGCACGCCGGGGAGGGACGCGGGCTGCCGCTTCGCCGCAAGGTGCGCACCGAGCGGCCGGTGCGGCGAGCAATCCTGCAGCACCTCGCGGATCACGGTCTGGTCGGTAAAGCCGAGGACATAATCGAAGTAGCTTCCGGGCGTCCTCCGGGTAGCAGCGGGCGTGAGGACCGCCCAGGACGGTGACGGCTCCCTTCGATCGGAACAGGTTGGAGAGCGCGTAAGCGAGGAGGGCAGCCTGAGTAAACGCGCCGATGAAGACGAGGTCGACCTGGTCCGGCAGATCGTCGACCAGGTTCTCGAGACCGGTGTAGCAGACGAAGGTGACCTCGTGCCCTTCCGCTTCGCACCACACCGCGACGACCTGAGGCATGATGCTGGCGAGATTCGCGTTCATGACGCGCGCGTACAGGGCGCGGGTCGGCGCTTTGGAGACCAGATCGATGACGCCGATACGGAGCTTACGCAGCGGTTCTCACCAGCGGCCGCATCGCTCGAAGCCGCGTCACAAACGCGAGCCTGGTCACGAACGCGCATTCTAGCCCGATCCCCTGAAGTGCGGGCGGCCGTGCCCACGCGCGCGCCGTTGCCGCCGGCGTCAGTCGTCGAGGCGGCCGAACTTCCCGTCCTGGAAGTCGACCATGGCCTGCCGGATCTCCCCTTCGGTGTTCATGACGAACGGACCGTAGGAGACGACCGGCTCGTCGATGGGCTCGCCCGCGAGCAGGAGGAGCTGGGCGTCTCCGTCGGATCTCGCCTCGACGGCGATGCGCTCGCCGGCGTTCTGGAAGACGACGAGCTCGTTCTCCGACGCGTCCTCGCCGTTGACCGCGATCTTCGCCCTTCATCACGAGCAGCGCCGCGTTGTGGCGGGCCGGGAACGTCGAACTCCGCGCGGCCCATCCCCTCGAGCCGGATGTCCAGCATCGTGACGGGCGTGAACGTCTTCGCCGGGCCGCGCACGCCGAGGTACTCGCCGGCGATCACGCGCACGGTGCCCGCGCCGTTCGCGCAGCGTCGCGACGCCGATCCGGTCCGCCGTGATGGCCTGGTAGCCGGGCGGGTCCATCTTGTGGGCGCGCGGCAGGTTGACCCAGATCTGGGCCATCTGCATCGTGCCGCCCTTCCGCGCCCAGGCCTCCTCGTGGTACTCGCGGTGCAGGATCCCCGAGGCCGCCGTCATCCACTGGACGTCGCCGGGCCCGATGACCCCGCCCTTGCCCGGTCGAGTCGTGGTGGGCGACGCTGCCCTGGAAGGCGATCGTGACGGTCTCGAATCCGCGATGCGGATGCGGGCCGACGCCCTGCCGCGTGTTCGCGGTCGGCGGGAACTCCCGCGGCGCCCCGTAGTCCAGCAGCAGAAACGGGCTCAGCTTGCGCTGGGCGTCCGGGATCGCGTTGAAGAAGCCGGAGACGAAGAACCCGTCGCCCACCCAGTGGGGGCTGGGCGCAGCGACGATGCGGTCGATCCGGCGCGGAGTCCGTGGAAGGTCGAAGCGCTCGGAGACGTCATGGTTTGACCTCACGCCGACCATATACGCGGCCTGCGGCGCTGCGGGTTCTTAGTCGGTGACTCAGCGCGCCCCGGCGGCCTCGAACGACTCGCGGACGATCGCGAGCGCCTCCTCGACGTCGCCGCGCGTCGACGTTCAGCGCCGGAGCGACGCGGAAGACGTTGCCCTCGAGGCCGCTCTTGCCGACGAGGAGGCCCGCGCTTGCGGGTCTCCTCGAAGACGCGGTTCGTCAGCGCCTTCTCGGGCGTCCGGTCGCCGGAGGTCTCGTCGACGACGAGCTCGATCGCCTGCATCAGGCCCATGCCCCGGACGTCGCCGACGTTTCTCGGGAAGCGGCGCTTCAGCTCCTCGAAGCCGTCGCGGAGGATGCGGCCCATCCGCTCGGCGTTGCCCGGCAGGTCGTCCTCCTCGATGATGCGGATCGTCGCGTTCGCCGCGGCGCAGGAGACGGGATTGCCGCCGAACGTCGAGATCGTCAGCGCCTTGAGCGACGCGGCGATCTCCGGCGTCGCGATGCAGGCGCCGAGCGGCAGCCCGTTCGCGATGCCCTTGGCCATCGTCATGATGTCGGGCTCGACGCCGTAGTGCTCGATGCCCCAGAACTTGCCGCCCGTGCGGCCGAAGCCCGTCTGCACCTCGTCGCAGATGAAGACGCCGCCGTACTTCCGGACGATGCCGACGGCGATCTCGAAGTACTCCGGCGGCGGCGTGATGAAGCCGCCGACGCCCTGGATCGGCTCGGCGAGGAAGCCGGCGATCCGGCCCGAGGTCGTCGTCCGGATCAGCTCCTCGATGTCCTTCGCGCAGGCGACGCCGCAGGAGGGGTACGTCAGCTTGAGCGGGCAGCGGTAGCAGTACGGCGCGAGCGCGTGCTTGATGCCCGGGACCTGCGTCGGCAGCGGCTTCCAGGTCGAGACGGCGGTCAGCGACTGCGCGAGCATCGAGCGGCCCGAGTAGCCGTGGCGGAGCGCGACGATCTCGGAGGCGCCGGTGTGGAGCTGGGCGAGCATGACCGCGGTCTCGTCGGCCTCCGTGCCGGAGGTGGCGAGGAAGCTCTGCTGCAGCCGGCCCGGCGAGATCCGCGCGAGCGTCTCGGCGAGCTCGACCGCCGGGATCGTCGGATAGAGCGTCGAGACGTGCGAGAGCCGCGTGATCTGCGCGATGACCGCGGCGTTGACCTTCTCGTTGGCGTGGCCGACCGAGACGGTCAGGATCCCGCCGAAGAAGTCGAGGTACTCGTTGCCGTCGGCGTCCTTGATCCGCATCCCCTTGCCCTCGGTCAGGACGAGCGGCTCCGCGTAGTACTGGATCGTCGCGGGAAGCATGAACTCCTTGTGCTTCTCGCGGATCTCGCGCGTCGTCTCGCTGGTCGGCGCCTGCGTCTTGACCGTCGTGCTCATCCTCTGATCCCATCGCTCCTCGTCCCTCATTCCGCTCCGGTCAAAACCACCGTCGAAATCACGACCTTCTTGTCCGTGTAGAACTCGTACGCGTCCCGGCCGTGGGCCTTGAGGTCGCCGAAGAAGCTGTCCTTGGCGCCGCCGAACGGGAACGGGGCCAGCGGAGACGCGACGCCGATGTTGACGCCGACCATGGACGCGGTCGCGAGACGCGCGTACTCGCGCGCGGCCTTGCCGCTGGAGGTGAAGATCGAGGTCGCGTTCGCGTTGGGGTGCGCCTGCATCACGGCGATCGCCTCCTCGAGAGAGCCGACCGGCGCGATCGAGGCGACCGGCCCGAAGATCTCCTCGCGGCCGATGGTCATCGCCGGAGAGACCTCGTCGAACAGCGTGGGCCCGAGGAAGTAACCGTCCGGACGATCCGCGACCGGGTTCCGGCGGCCGTCCAGCACAGCCGGGCGCCCTCGGCGATCCCTTTCTCGATGTAGCCGAGCGACGCGGTCCCGATGCGCCGCGCTGATGACCGGGCCCATCGCCACGCCGGGCTTCGACCCGTCGCCGACCCGGAGGGCCCGCGCCGACTCCGCGAGACGGTCCCGGGCCTCCGCGTGCGCCGAGCCGACCGGCAGCATCACGCTTCCGGCGAGGCATCGCTCGCCGGCGCAGCCGTAGAAGGACTCCGTGATGACGTCGATCGCCCGGTCGAAATCCGCGTCCGGCATGACCACGACGAAATTCTTCGCGCCGCCGAGAGCCTGGACGCGCTTGCCGGCGTGCGTCGCCCGCCGGTACACCGCCCGCGCGACCTCCGTCGAGCCGACGAACGAGACGGCGCGGATGCCGGGATGGTCGCAGATCGCCTCGACGACGTCGCGTCCTCCGTTGACCAGGTTGACGACGCCCGGCGGCAGGCACTCCTCGAGAAGCTGCGCGATCCGCCGCTGCGTCAGGGGGACCTGCTCGGACGGCTTGACGATGAACGTGTTTCCGGTGGCGACGGCGAAGGGCAGAAACCACAGGGGCACCATCGCCGGGAAGTTGAAGGGCGCGATCGCGGCGCAGACGCCGAGAGGCTGCCGCAGGACCTGGCAGTCGATCCCGGGCCCGACGTTCTCGAGGCCGTAGCCCATCATCAGGGAGGGCGAGCCGCACGCCACCTCCACGCACTCGATCCCCCGCCGGAGGCTTCCGCGCGCCTCGTCCAGGGTCTTGCCGTGCTCGCGGGTCACGGTCGCGGCGATCTCCTCGAAGTGCCGCTCGAGAAGCTCGCGGAACCGGAACATCGACCGCGCCCGGACCATCGGCGGCGTGTCGCGCCACGCCGGGAAGGCCTTCGATGCCGCGCCCACCGCGGCGTCCACGTCCGTGCCCGTCGAGAGCGGCGTGCGCGCGATGACTTCGCCGGTCGCCGGGTTGTGGACGTCGAGAAACTCCGTGGTCCCCGAAGGCACCCAGCGCCCGCCGACGAAGTTGGTCAGGGTCTCCAGAGAGGGGATTCTACTCGTCGCAATCGGGGCAGCCGAGGAACGGGATGGGCTCCGAGGGCGAAGGATGCGCGTCGCCGGCGATGCCGGCCCACGCCCCGCCGTGGGCGTGCCAGAGGTAGCACTCCAGCCGATACGCCTCGTTGGCGTCCTCGGCCAGGACCCAGCCGAAAAGGATGTTGGGATGCCTCTGCCGGGCGTACTGGAGCAGGCGCTGGCGCAGGTCGACGTCGTCCCGGCCGACCCGCTCGGTGATCTCGCCCTCCTCGCCGACGCCCTTCAGAAAGAACACGCCCGGACGGCCGGGCGGCACGTTGCGGGCCACGTTGGACTCCGTCAGCCGGATGGCGCCCTGGATCCGCACCGTGGGGGGAAGAGCGGGAAAGAGGAGAAGCTGCGCAGGGTCGAAGATCGGAGCTTCGCGACCGGAACGTCCGGCGAGCCTCATCGCTGCGTCTATTTTAGCAGGCGGAACGCGATTCTCGACACGGGATCGCGCACTTCGGCTCGCCGTGACGGACGGGATCGGAGTCGCGCTCCGGGTAGAATCCCCGGCCCATGAAGGCTTCGATCCTCGGCATCGCTGCTCGCCGTCGCGGCCGCGCTCGCGGCTTCGCGTCTCGCGGCGCAGCCGACGCCCGAATTCACGCCGACACACGCGCTCCGCGCGAAGCCGACGCCCCCGCCGCCCTCGACGAAGATCTCCGGCACGCTCGAATGCGAGAAGCCGGAGCGGACCTCGATGGAGGTCGCGGACGCGCCCGGCCACGTCCTCTCCGTCGGCAAGAGCTCCGTGCCGGTGGACGAAGCCCCTCGTGCTCGGAAAGCAGCGCACGTTCCGCGGAGAGTCGAAGATGATCCGCGACCAGAAGGGCGACACGGCGCTCGAGCACGGGTACCACGTCGGTCGAACCGGCGGGAAGGGCGACATCTATTACTTTCGCTTCGACGGTCAGAGCCGGGGTCGCAACGGGGTTTTCGAGACGATGCAGGGACGCTGGGCCTTTACCGGCGGCACCGGCGAGCTCGAGGGATTGCAGGGCCAGGGAACCTACAAGGGCACGTTCGACAAGAACGGCGCCGCCACGATCGAGATGGAGGGCGAGTTCCGGCTGCGCGAGCCGGCCGCTCCCGGGAGGACCCCATGAAGCGATTCCGGATTCTTTGCGCGGCGGCGCTTCTCGCGGCCGCCGGCCTCGTCGTCGTCGCCGCCTCGGCGGCGGGGCCCGAGGACTACGAGATGGCGACGTATCAGGTCGCCTTCTACCGCAAGGGCCCGAACTGGACGCCCGGGTCCACGCCCGAGCTCCAGAAGCTCCAGTCCGAGCACCTCGCTCACATCGGCAAGATGGCGGACACGGGCAAGCTCATCATCGCCGGCCCGTTTGCGGACGGCGGCGACCTGCGGGGCATGCTCATCTTCCGCGTCGACACTCCGGAAGAGGCGAAGGCGCTCGCCGAGCAGGACCCGGCCGTGAAGGCCGGGCGGCTCATCCTCGAATGGCATCCGTGGTTCGCCGCGAAGAACATCACCGTCACGGCGAAGGCCCCTCAGCCCTGACCCCCTCTCCGCGCCGGGAGAGGGTGTCCTAGAACGCCGACGTGTCCGCGACGCTCGCGAGCGTCCCGGACGGGTTCGAGTACGTCTTCGTCGCGCCCGTCTGGGTGTCCGTGATGTGGATCGTGTACTGCACGCTCGAGAGGGCCCCGTAGAAGACCCAGAAGTGGTCGTTGATCCCCCGCCCGTCGAGCACCTTGATCACGAGCTCGACGTTCGCCGAGGTGAAGAACCAGAAGTACCCGGTATCGGACGTCACCGGCACGGCCGTTCCGATGCCGGTCCGACCCTGCGCCGGCACGGCCCAGTCCACCCGGATCTGAAAGCGGCTCGCATTGAGGCACAGCGTCTGCGAGTTCGCGGAGCATGCCGCGGGCGCCGGCGCGAGATCGCCTCCCGGCAGGCTCGCAACCGAGGGCGCGCCCGGCGCGAATCCCGCCTTCGCCTGCGCGGCCAGCGCCCACGCGACGTCCGACGCCTGGGCGAGAGGAGCGTCGCGCGCGCTCCGCCGGTCGCGCCGGCGAACGCCTGGACGTCGGCGACGCTCGCGAGCGTCCCGGCGGGGTTCGTGTACGTCTTGACCGCGCCCGTCACGCGTATCCGTGATCCGGATCGTGTACTGCACGCTCGACAGCGCCCCGTAGAAGACCCAGTAGTGCTGGTTGATGGACCGGGCGTCCAGCACCTTGATGACGAGCTCGATGTTCGCCGGCGTGAAGAACCAGAAGTAGCGCGTATCCGCGGTCAGCGCGACCTCGGTGCCGACGCCCGAGCGCCCCTGGGACGGAACCGCCCAGTCCACCTCGATCTGGAAACGGCCGGCCTGACCCACGCCGGCCGTCCACGTGCGCGTGCTCGTGAGTGAGACGCCGGCGCCGGCCTCGTCCTTGACGAGGTTCGTCGTGTCCTTGACGCGGACCTCGATGCGCTTGACGCCCTCGGCCGTCGGCGTGAACGTGTAGGAGTTGGTGTTCGCTCCCTGCACGGGCGCGCCGTCGATGTACCAGCTGGCCGAAAGGCTGCCGCCCGTGGGCTTGAGCACGCCCACCGAGAACGTCTGGCTTCCCGGGAACGGAATCGATACGAACCCCGGGCGCGGGGCTCTCCGAGCCGGGCTCGATCAGATCGATGCCGCCGGCCGGGACGCCCCAGCCTCCGCGGTAGAGCTGGAACACGTACTCCTGCTTGCAGATCTCGCAGAACGGCTGGCCGAGCGCGCGCATCAGGCAGTTCTGGCGGGGCCGGAACATGCCGGTCGAGAGGAATCGGGCGCCCTCGAAGAGGCCGACGGCCGAGTTGTACTGCGCGGTCGCCGGCGTGGGCACCGGCGTGGCCGCGGCGATCCAGTCGTTCCACTTGATCGAGGCGCGATCCTGCTGGTCGGTGACGTTGGGCTCGCACGCCGGCGAGGTCACGTCGCTGCAGGCCGGAAACCCCGGGAAGGGCGTCTGGTACTCGTCGGTGAGCTCCGTGAAGGAGTGGCCGTACTCGTGCTGCGCGATGGAGAGCGCCGTCGGGTTCGTCGACACCGTGGACGAGCGGTCCCCCGCCGCCGCCGTACGTCGTGTCGTTGACGATCACGAAAATCTGGTCCCAGTCCGGCGACGCCGCGGCCGCCGCCAGAACCTTCGCATTGTCCACGACGAGGAGCCGGTGGATGTTGCTCGAGCAGAACGTCGCGTCGAACGCCGTGGTGACGAAGGTGCCCGCCTTCGTGTCGGTCTGAGCCGTGGGATCGGCGCAGCAGGACGGGAACGGCGTCGAAGCGCAGCTCGCGTTGAACGGCGGGTGGTCCGCGCCCGACTGCGTCGAGGTCGTGAAGAGCGTGGCCGTGTTGACGAAGTTCCGGTAGGTGCTGTACGGCGTGATGCTGAAGAAGTTCGAGATCAGGTTGGCCGCGTCCGTGTCGAACTTGGCGTGCTCTCCGGACGTATAGCCGTCGCCCATGACGAGCACGTCGACGCGGTTGCCCGAGTTCGCGGCCGCCGCGGACCGAAGCTCCACCTCCGGCGCAAAGCGGGCCAGCGGCAGACTGGCGTCCGCGGCGAGCGCGTCGAGATCGAACTCGGCGTCGCGGAAGGCGGCTTCGCGCGGATGTCGGCCCTCGCGGCCGACCGAGAGGGCCAGCCAGCTCCTCTCGAGCACGGGCACGCGGACCACGAACGCGCGCTTCCCGTTCAGCGGAAGGCGGCCCTCGATGTCGGCGTCCGGGGCGTCCTCGGAGGCGGGAAGCTCGGCGCGCGTCCACCGCGGCACCGCGACGACGTCCTCGAACGCGAGCGCTCCTCCGTCGGCGAACATCCGCACGTGCACCTGCTCGACGTCGCGCGCCGGGCGGGCGAGGCGCGATGCGACCTCCTCGGGGGTCAGCGACCGCCAGGCGGAGGACAGTTCCACGATCCGATGCATCTGCGGCCGCACGGCCCCGTCGGCGTCGATCTCGAAAACGACGTATCGGGCGGCGGCGCCGGCCCTCGCCTCCTCGGCGAGCAGTCGGGCGGAAGTCAGCGAGGCGAGACAGAGGACGGCCGGGAGCAGAAGGGAGAAATTCCTGCGGGAACGCATGGTTTACCTCCCTGAGTGTCGAGGCAATCTATGTCAGACAGGTCGGGCGCCCGCAACGCGGGGAGCCCGTCTAGAATGCCGGGGCGTCCGACGGGCGCGGAGGTATCCATGGCTCACCGGATCCCGATGTTTCGCCGGCTCGCTCCCGCCGCGGGGCTGATCCTCGCCGCCTCGGCCGGGCTGGCGTTTCCGGCTCCCCGCCTGCCGTGCCGGACTCCTGTCCGGCGATCGACCCCCCGGCGCCGCGGCATCCCCGGAGCGAGGGATCCGCGTTTTCGTCGATCCGGCGACCGGAAAGCTCCGCCGGCCGACGTCCGAGGAGAGACAGAGGATCGCCCTCTCTTCGCGCGACCGTTCGGGGAAAACGTACGAAGTGATCGTCCGGCCCGACGGGACCCGGATCGTGAAGCTCGATGAGACGTTTCTCATGAGCGTCGTGGCGACCGGAATCCGGACGGGACGATCTCCTACAGCTGCCGAAAGGGAAGCGCCGCGGCCGCCGACGAATGCCCGGCGGAGGACTCCCAGTGACGGCCCGCCGGCTTCCGGCTCCCGCGACTCTCGCC
>CAVVML010000028.1:0-52523 GCA_963749265.1 uncultured Acidobacteriota bacterium
CAGCCCCCGCCCCTACGCTCCCGTTTGCCCGCGCGGCCCTGGGGGCCGCCCGGAGTTGCCGTTCGGATTCATTGAAAGAGCGCATTGTAGTTCCGGTAGATCAGGTAGGCGGCGACCGCGAGAACCAGCCAGGCGAACAACCGGCGCAGGCCCTTGGGGTGGAAGCGGTCCGAGAGGGCGGTCCCAACGAGCGCGCCTGTGACCGCGAGTCCTGTGACGAGCGCGGTCGTCTTCCAGTCCACCGCACCGGAGGTGATGTGGCCGATCAGGCCGGCCGCGCAGTTGATCCCGATGACAAAGAGGGACGTTCCGATCGCGGCCTTCATCGGCAGGCCGCCGAAAACGTGCAGCGCCGGAACGATCAGGAAGCCGCCTCCCACGCCGAGGAACCCGGTCATGAATCCGACCCCGAAACCCGCGAGCGCCTCGCGGGGAGGGCTCGGCACATGAGGCTTCTCGTTCTCGGGGTGGCGGCGGGCCAGCATCAGGATCGCCGCCACCAGCATGATCCCGGCGAAGAGGAGCATCAGGATCGGCGGCGAGACCAGGCGCGTCAGCTTCGAGCCGAGGTACGCGCTCAGGATCCCGCTCGCCGCGAAAACGACTGCCCGTCTTCCACGAGACCGCGCCCTTTCGATGATGAAGCATCGCACCGATGAGGGCCGTCGAGCCCACGACGGCGAGCGACATTCCGATCGCCCGATGCGGCGGAATGCCCAGGGCGTAGACGAGGATCGGTACCGTGATGATCGAGCCGCCCCCGCCGACGAGTCCGAGCGACAGACCGATCGCCGCCGAGAGAATCAGCCCGAGCGCGAGACCCATCAGGCTTCGGGCGGCAGGGCCGCCTTCGCGCGCAGGAATTCCTCGGCGGTCGTCAGCTTCACGCCGAAGCGCTCGGCGAGCGGGCTTGCCGTCGAACTCGGTCGGCGCCAGGCAGTCCACCCAGGTCATGGCCATGAGGTTGCCCGCCTGGGGCGAGAACGGCTCGAGAACGTCCGCGAGCACGCGATAGACCTTCGCCGGCGTGCGCATCGTCTTCAACGGGCGGCCCAGCACCTTCGAGAAGATCGCGACGACGTCGTTGCCGCGAGAGGGCCTGCGGGCCGCCGAGGTTCTCGACGAGGTTGCTCCCGTCCTCCGGCGCGGCGGCGGCGGCCGCGAGAATCGCCGCGACGTCGTCCAGCGCCACGAAGGCGTGCCGCGTCTTCCCATCGCCCGAGACCAGCGCGATGCCGCGCTTCTCGATCGACGTCCCGACCATCTTGAGAAAGCCCTTCGCAAACCAGAAGGGCCGGCGCAGCGTGTGCGCCTTCGAGCCGCGAAGAGGGATCGAGCTGCCCATCAGCGCGAACCAGTCGTCCATGAAGGCCGCGCCGCGGAAGATCGAGTACGCGAGGCCGCTGCCCTGGATCTTCTCCTCGATCCGCTGCTTGATCCGGAAGTAGGTCACGCTCTTGTTGTACGGCGTCTCCGCGACGGACATGTAGACGATGCGCCGCACGTTCTCGGCCTTGCACGCGTCGATCAGGTTCTCGTAGCCCGTGCTGTCGACTTCCTCGAAGCTGGCGGCGGGTCCCGCGGCACGACCGCGTTGGCCGTCGCGACGACCGTGGCCATGCCCTTGCAGGCCGCGACGAGGCTCTCCGCCTCGCGCAGGTCGCCGAACGCGAGCTCGACGCCGTCCGACTCGAACTCGCGCGGCGACCCCGCGCGGACGAGCGCGCGCACGCGCTGGCGCCTTTCGCGCCGCAGCCGATCCACGACGGCCGTCCCGAGCTGGCCGGTCGCGCCGACGACGAGGACGGGTCCCATCGACGCGCCTATTCCTCGATCTCGACCGCGAAGTGCGGAGTCAGGCGCAGCCTCAGCTGGACCACGCGGCACGGCCACTTCTCGCGCTCGATGCGCGCGGCGACGCGCTTCCAGATCCACACCGCGAGGTTCTCCGCGGTCGGAGGCGTCTTCGCGAAGTCGGGCACGTCGCGATTGAGGTTCTTGTGGTCGAGAGGACGATCGACCTCTTCCTTGAGGATCCGGTCGAGGTCGGTCAGGTTCACGACCATCGACGTCTCCGGGTCGACCTTCCCCTCGACGGCGAGCTCCAGCTCGTAGTTGTGGCCGTAGCCGTGCGGGCTTTCGACACCATAAACAGACGTGTTCTTCTCGGCGGTCCACTCCGGCCGCCAGAGCGAGCGGCCGGCGTTGAAGTGGATCGTGCGCGAGAGGCGGATCATGGTGTGGTCGAAGATCTTACCGGGGTTCATCACCCCGTCCGGATCGAACAGGGCCTTGACCGCGCGCATCGCCGCGAGGACCTCCGGCGAGTGCCGGAGCGCCAGGTACGCCCGCTGCGTCACGCCCACGCCGTGCTCCCCCGTGATCGTGCCGCCCAGGGCCACGACCGCGCGGAAGATCTCCTCGACGGCAAGCTCCCGCTCCGCCAGCCAGCGCTCCTTCTCCCCGGGAGGCTGGATGACGTTGACGTGGATGTTGCCGTCGGCGGCGTGGCCGTAACAGACGGCGTCCAACCGGTGCTTCGCGGCGATTTCGCGGACGGCCTCGAGGAGCTCCGGCAGCTTCGAGCGCGGAACCGTGCAGTCCTCTTCGGCATACGGACCGAGAGACTTGACGGCTTCGCCGACCGCGCGCCGGAGCCTCCAGAAGTCGCGCACCTCGCGCTCGGCCATCGCCACGCGCACATCCAGGGCCCCCGAGGCGAGCATGATCTCGCCGAACTTCTCGGCGTCCGACCGACGGAGTCCTCCGAAAAACCATCCGCCTCGACGAAGAGATGGGCGTTCGCGTCCGCCGGGAGCGACATCGAGAGGAAGGCCGCCGAGACTTCCGCGGCGCGCCGCTCCATGAATTCGCAGGCCGAGGGCTCGCTCCCCCGCGCGTACAGCCGCGCGACCGCGGCGAGGGCGAGAGTCTCTTCGGCGAAGGATGCCCAGAGGAGCCGCCGGTGCGACGGCAACGGGACGAGCCGCAGCGTCGCGCGCGTCACGACTCCGAGCGTGCCCTCGCTTCCGACGAACAGAGGCAGCAGGTCGTAGCCGGCGACGTCCTTGCGATTCTTGCCCCCGAGCTCGAGCACGCGCGCCCGCCGGGCACCACGACGCGCAGGCCCGACACGTACCGCCCCGTCGTCCCGTACTTCGCGGCGCGCGGGCCGCCCGCGTTCTCCGCGATGTTGCCGCCGATCGTGCAGGAACCGCGCGAGGACGGGTCCGGCGGATAGAAGAGGCCGACCTTCTCGACTTCCTCCTGGAGCGTCTGCGTGACCACGCCCGGCTCGACCACCGCGAAGAGGTTGTCGCGATCGACCTCGATGATCCGGTTCATGCGCCGGAGGTCCAGGGCCACGCCGCCTTCGGAGGGCAGCGCCCCGCCGGAGAGTCCCGTCAGTCCTCCCTGGGGCGTCACCGGAAAGCGCAGCTCGCGCGCCGCCGCGAGCAGGGCCCGGACCTCCTCCTCCGTGCGGGGCGCGACGACGAGGCCGGGCCGCGCGCGCAGGTCCTCCGTCTCGTCGTGGGCATGGGCGTCCAGCGACGCCGCGTCGGAAAAGAGGATCTCGGCGGGCAGCCGGCGAGAAAGGGCCTCGGCCAGCCGCTCAGTCGTCACGGAAGAACGTAGCACAGGGCCTATGAGCGTCGTCGGGGACGGGGCAACGCCCCGCCCCTGCGCGTGAACCACGAAACATGCCGGACGTAGGGGCTGCCCTTGCGGCCGCCCCGCCTCACGCTGCATTAGAATCGCCCGCGTTCCAGGAGCGTTCCAATGAACCTCTATTCCTCCGCTCTCGAGCTGCGAGAGGCGCTGATCCTCTCGGGCACGGCCCGTTTCGACGGCGGCGTGGTCGTCACGAACCCCGCGCGCTTCCGCGCCGAGATGATCGACAGCCTCGTCTGGACGGCCGTCTTCGGCAAGGGCGACGCCAGGGACGCCGCGCGGCACGCGATCCGCGAGGCCGCCGAATCCCTCGGCATCCTGCCGGCATCGATCCTGCCGCTCTACCAGGCGCGCGGCCGCGGCGAGGTCTCGGGCTTCACCGTCCCCGCGATCAACGTCCGGATCATGTCCTACGACACCGCCCGCGCCGCCATGCGCGCCGCGCGCAAGCTCGACGTCGGCGCCGTGATCTTCGAGATCGCGCGCAGCGAGATGGGCTACACGGAGCAGCGACCCGCCGAGTACGCCGCCGTCATGCTCGCCGCCGCGATCCGCGAGGAGTGGCAGGGCCCCTTCTTCCTCCAGGGCGACCACTTCCAGACCAACCCCAAGAAGATGAAGGAGGCGCCCGAGAAGGAGATCGCGGCGATCGAGGCGCTGATCGAGGAGTCGATCCCCGCGGGCTTCCTCCAGATCGACATCGACACCTCCACGCTCGTCGACCTCTCCAAGCCCACTCTCGAGGCCCAGCAGGACGTCAACGCCACACTCTGCGCCCGCTTCACGAAATTCATCCGCGTGAAGCAGCCCAAGGCCATGCCGATCTCCGTCGGCGGCGAGATCGGCGAAGTCGGCAAGGAGAACTCGACGCCCGAGGAGTTCCGCGCCTACATGGACGTCTACAAGCGCGCGCTCGGAAGCGGAGCCGGCATCGACGGGATCGAGAAGGTCTCCATCCAGACCGGCTCTTCCCATGGCGGCGTCGTCGCCGCGGACGGCTCCGTCGAGCGCGTGGCCATCGACTTCAACGTCATCAAGGCGATCTCCAAGGTCGCGCGCGAAGAGTACGGCCTCGCCGGCGCGGTCCAGCACGGCGCGTCGACGCTTCCTCCCGAGTACTTCGGCCACTTCCCCGACCACGACTGCGCCGAGATCCACCTCGCGACCGACTTCATGAACACGGTCTACGACCATCCCGCGTTTCCCGTGGCCGCTGAAGCGCGAGATCGAGCGCTGGCTCGACAAGAACGCCGCCGAGGAGCGCAAGAAGGGCGAGACGCGAGCCGCAGTTTCTCTACAAGACGCGCAAGAAGGCGATCGGCCCCTACAAGGAGAACGTCTGGAACCTGCCCGAGGGCACGAAGGAGGCGATCCGCGAGACGCTCGAGGAGAAGTTCACGTTCCTCTTCGAGAAGCTCCGCGTCGTGAACTCGCGCGCCATGGTCGCCAAGTACGTCAAGCCCGTGTCGGTGTACCAGGCCGCAGCCGTCGCCGCCGGCGCGCGCACCGGGTTCGTGCGCGACGATCAGGCGGGAGATTGACCAGGAGGCAGGATGCGGGAGGCGGGAGGCAGGACCAGAAATGAAGCGACCGGCGAAAAAGAAAGGTGGCGACGCCCGCTTCCCCCTCATGGCCACCCGCCTCCCGGCGAAGATGACGGCCGTCGTCAAGACCAAGGCCGCGGCCGGCCCTTCCGCCACCGAGGTCCGCGCCGTCCCCGTTCCCTCCCCCGGCCAGGCCGAGGTCCTCATCAAGGTCATCGCCACCGCCGTCTGCGGCTCGGACAAGCACATCTACCAGTGGGACGCGTCGATGGCGGGCATGTTCCAGCCGCCGCGCATCTACGGCCACGAGTTCTGCGGCGAGATCGTCGCGTTCGGTCCCGGCGGCAAGCGGCCCCACCTCGAGATCGGGCAGTACGTCTCCGCCGAGATGCACGTGACCTGCGGCGCCTGCCGTCCCTGCCGCACCGGCCAGCGTCACATCTGCGAGAACACCCGGATCCTGGGCGTCCACGGCAACGGCTGCTTCGCGCAGTACGTGGTCGTGCCCGCGTTCAACGTCGTGCCGCTCGACGCCGCCATGATCCCGCCCAAAGTCGGCGCGTTCCTCGACGCGCTCGGCAACGCCGTCCACACGACGCAGGTTGCCGACCTCTCCGGCAAGTCGGTCGCGGTCCTCGGCTACGGTCCGATCGGCGCGATGTGCGCCGAGATCGCGCGGGTCTCCGGCGCCGCGCGCATCGCGATCACCGAGGTGAACAGCCTCGCCGCCGCGCACGCCCGCAAGTGGGCCAAGTCGCGCGGGCTCTCCCAGGTCACGGTGCTCGAGCTCTCCCGGACCAAGGATCCCGTCGGCAGCCTCAAGGACGCGACGGGCGGCGGCCCCGACGTCGTCCTCGAGCTTTCCGGAGCCGAGTCGTCGATCAATCTCGGCCTCGCCGCCGCCCGCCCGGGCGCGGTCCTCTCGATGCTCGGCATCCCGCGAGAGAAGGCCGTGACCATTCGCGACTACACGAACGACTTCGTCTTCAAGGGCCTCACGATCCACGCCATCATCGGCCGCCGCATCTTCGACACGTGGATCAAGATGATCGACCTCTTCCGCGCGGGCCTCGACGTCGAGGACCTCGTGACCAACGAGTTCGACGGCCTCGAGCAGTTTCACGACGCGATGGAGCTGCTCAACGACCGCCGCGCGATGAAGGTCGTGTTCTGGCCGAACGGGAGAGCATAGGAGACCTCGTTTCCCCTCGAGTCCCGCGCCCGCGGTGAGCCCGAGCGAAGTCTCCGAAAGGGAGGGTTCGCATGAAGGTCCGCGCGTACCACAACGGCGACGACGTATTCATCGGTTGGAAGCCCGACGGCCCGATCCCGGACTGCCGCGGCTTCGCTCTCATCCGCCGGCGAAACGGGGTCGAGGTGCCCGTCAAGACCTGGGTCGGCTTCGAAGACGACGAGTGGGAAGAGGGCGAGCGCCGCTCCTCCACGGACTGGCCCATCCAGAAGTACCAGTGGACCGACTACATGGCCGCGCCCGGCGACACGCGTGCAGTATCGCGTCGTCCCGATGGTCGGCCCCGACAAGAAGAACCTGCAGGCCGACGAGGCCCGGGCGAGCGACTGGACCGACAAGATCACGCTCTCCGCCGAGGTCATGCCGAACATGGAGGCGTATTTCAATCGCGGGATCGTCGCCGCGCAGTGGGTCTCGCGCCGGCTCGGCGTGACCGCCCACGATCTGAAGACCGCAAAGCTCAGGAAGATCATCTCCACGCCGAACGACTCCTTCCGCAACTATCTCGCCGGTCCCCTCGGCGCCCGGCTCTTCGCGCTGCTCGAGGAGACGCGGAAGAAGAAGCGCCACGTCTACGCCGTGCTCTACGAGCTGGACGATCCTCAGCTCATCGCGGCGCTGAAAAAACTGGGCAAGAAGGCCCACGTCGTCCTCGGCAACGGGAGCGTCGACAAGAAGGGCCAGGACCAGAACGACGAAGCCCGCGGCGAGCTCGAGGGGAAGATCGATCTCCACGATCGGATGACCTCCCCGCGGGCGCTCGCCCACAACAAGTTCCTGGTCGTCTGCGACGGCTCCAAGAAGCCCCGCTGGGTCTGGACCGGCAGCCAGAACTGGACGCGTACGGGGCTCTGCACCCAGGCGAACAACTCGGTCCTCATCGACGACCCCGGGCTCGCGGCGAAGTACCGGGATCAGTGGGACCGGCTGAGAGACGCTGCGGACGCGACGCCCGCCGACCTGAAGACGAGCAACACGAAGCCGCGCAAGGAGAAGACGGGCAAGGTCGCCACGCGGCTCTGGTTCACGCCGACCGTGGGACAGGTCGACCTCGACGAGGCGAAGAAGAAGATCCTGGGCGCCAAACAGGCGATCCTCTTTCTGATGTTCAACCCCGGGCCGAGCGATTCCCTGCTCAACTCGATCATCGACAAGGCGCGGAAGAAGAAGGTCGGCGGCAAGCGCCTCTACATCCACGGCGCCATCAACCAGGACCCGAGCACGACGAAGAATCCCGTCAAGCTCTTCGACGAGAGCAACTTCGAGAACGCCGACTACGCGGTGGTGCTGCCGGCCGCGATCGACGAGCCGACGAAGTTCTTCGTGCGCGAGATGAAGAAGCTCCCCGGCACCTTCGCGATGGTCCACAGCAAGGTCGTCCTCATCGACCCGTTCGGCAAGCACCCGATTCTCCTGACGGGCTCGCACAACCTCGGCCCGCGGGCCAGCGGCACCAACGACGAGAACCTCCTGATCATCGAGGACGCCCCCGGCCTCGCCGCCGCCTACGCGGCCAACATCATGGCGATCTACAACCAATACCGCTGGCGCTTCCGGCGGCAGGTCCAGCCCGTCAAGAAGCGCTGGAAGGGCCTCAAGGACACCGACACCTGGCAGAACGGGTACCTCAAGCCGGGCAGCCGCGCCCTGCGCGAGATCAATTTCTGGGTCGGTGAATGAGGTTGCGGACACTCGCGGAATGGATCGTCGCGGCGTGCGTCCTCGCGACGATGGCGATGCAAGGCTGCCCGGACCGAGCGAGCGGCCGCGGCGGCGCCGCCGAACCCGCCCTACTTCGGGCAGCCGACGCCGGGGGTCACGCCCGAGAAGTTCGCGCCGGGGGTCGTCAGCACGAACGCGATCGAGCTCAACGGCGTCTTCACGCCCGATGGACGGGAGTTCTTCTTCACGCGCATCGTCGACGGCGTCGACACGATCCACAACTCGGTCTTCCGCGACGGGAAGTGGAGCGACCCGAAGCCGCTGTCGCTGTTCCCGGGTGGCGCGCGGGCCGTCGCCGTCGACATGTCCGTCTCCCCCGATGGCCAGGAGCTGTACTTCCTCGGGCAGTTTCGTCAGGAGCCGTCGCAGAAAGAGCCGGGGAGCGACATCTGGGTCAGCCGGCGCGTCGACGGCGGTTGGGCGACCGCGACGCTCGTGCCGGCGCCCGTGAGCACCTCGGCGGAGGAGCTGTACCCCGTCGTCGTCGCGGACGGCAGTCTCTACTTCTCCTCCAACCGGGAGGATGGCAAGCACCTGCACCTCTATCGGGCTCCGCGCCAGCGAGACGGCAGCTTCCTCGGCCCCGCAAAGCTCGGGCCACCGATCGCCGACGAGGAGTTCGGCACCGGCGACACCTACGTGGCGCCCGACGAGAGCTACATGATCCTCTCGTCCCGCCGGTCTCCCGGATTCGGCAACGGAGATCTCTTCGTCGCCTTTCGACAGAAGGACGGCCGATGGGGAGCGCCCGTCAACCTGGGACCCGCCATCAACACCTCCGAGCACGAGTTCTGTCCCATGGCGACGCCGGACGGGAAGTACCTGTTCTTCTCCCGGCGCTGGGGCGCCACCTGGGAGACCACGACCGCCGGAGAGCTCTACTGGGTCGACGCCCGCATCCTGGACCAGTTCCGCAGTCAGTCCTGAGCCGAGAATCGCTCAGGCCTTTCGGGGCGGACTCCAACATCGAGCGCGCGCGATCCCGGACATCGTCCGGCAGGCTTCGCGCCTTCCGCGTGACGGCATCGAGATGCACCGCGACGATCACCATCTTCGCGGCCACCTCGCCCGTGACGTCGTTTCTCATCTCGTGCGCGAAGCGCAGAACCTTGTCCCGGACCTCGAGGATCGCCGAGGTCACCGTGACGACGTCGCCGGGGAAGAGCTCCCGTTTGTACTCGATGTGCTGCTCGAGGCCCGCCATGCCCAGCTTCTCGTCGCGCAGGCGCGCCCCCGTGAGCCCGAGGGCCGCGAACAGCTGCCAGGTCGCCTCGTCGAACTTGGCCACGTAGAACGCACGTTCATGTGTCCCATGTGGTCGCAGTGCGACGGATAGACCGCGCCCCGGTAGGTGACGAGAGGGGCGAGCTTCCACGGTCGGCACTCTAGCGGAGAGCCGGTGCGGAAAGTCTTTGGAGTCAGGTCGAGGGCAAGGCTGGCAGCCAAGTTGCACTCTCGGCGTCCGTGCGCATCCTCGTCGCGAACGACGACGGCATCTACAGTCCCGGAATCTGCGCGCTGGCGGAAGTGGCAGCGGAATTCGGCGACGTCCGCGTTGTCGCGCCGGACGTCGAGCAGTCCTCGATGGGCCACGCGATCACCGCGTCCCGGCCGCTGTCGTACCGGCCGACGAAGCTCCGGAGCGGCGTCGAGGCCTATCGCGTCAACGGCACGCCCGCCGACTGCGTGGCCCTCGGCTCGTACCACTGGGAAAAGGTGGACGTCGTCCTGTCGGGCGTCAACATCGGCCTGAACCTCGGCAACTCGATCTGGCATTCGGGAACCCTCGCCGCGGCCAAGCAGGCCGCTCTCCTCGGCCTCCGCGGGATCGCCCTCTCCGCGCCGGGCTCCGGCGAGCTCGATTACGAAGGACTGAAGCCCTGGATCCGGCGGGTCCTGGACGCCCTCCTGCCCGACACGACCCTCAAGCTGATCAACGTGAATTTCCCCCGCCAGCCGCGCGGGCTGGTCTGGACGCGCGTCTCGGTCCGGCAGTACGACGGCCGTGTCGTTCCGATGAAGGACCCGATGGGCCGCGAGCTCTACTGGTTCACGGTCGTTCCGATCCAGGGCAGCGAAGCCGGAACCGATCGGTGGGCGGTCGAGCGGAACTGGGTCTCCCTGACTCCCCTGCGCCTCGATCTCACCGACGAAGCCGCTCTCGCGGCGGCGCGGATGAAGCATCCTCTGGACGAGAAGCTCGCGGCGAGGCTCCCGGACGAACCGCCGCCCGACGCGGAGCGCACGGTGCGCGAGGACGAAGCCCGAGCCGAACCGGTCGCCGAGCCGGACGGCCGGGGCTAGCTCTTCTTCTTCGGCGGTTTCGGCTTGGGGCAGGACGCCGCGAAGCCGAGGTCGCAGGCCTGCTTCTCGAGGGCCGTCGCCATTCCGGCGTTCTTTTCGACGCCGTTGCCCGTTCTGGTACGCGACCGCGAGCTCGTGGCAGCTCTCGCCGTCGCCCAGCTTGCAGGCGCGATCGAAGTACGAAGCCGCCTTCGCGGGATCCGCGTCCGAACCCGAGTTGAAGCAGACCGCCGCGTTGAAGCAGCCGAACGCATCGCCGCGGTCGCAGCCCAGGATCGAGAAGTCGCGGCCGTGCTCCATGTCCTTCGGGAATCCCGTCGCCCGCGATGAGAAGGCCGCCGAGAAGCGAGCAGGCGCGCGCGCCGTTCGCCACGCCTTGCGGATCATGCTGGCTGTCTCTGCGCTCGCAGGCCGCGCGGAAGACCTCGGCGGCCTTCGCCGCGTCCTTCGCGACGCCGATGCCGTCGCGATACGCGCGGCCGACGTTGACGCAGCCGCCCAGGTTCGAGGCCGAGCAGGACGACCCGTCGCAGCCCCGCTGATAGAGGGCCACGGCGCGCGCCCGATCCTCCTTCACGCCGCGGCCCCGCTCGTAGAGGAACCCGAGGTTCGTGCAGCCGGTCGAGCTTCCGAGATCGCAGGCCTTCTCGTAGTCGGCCGCGGCCTTCGCGGCGTCTTCCTTCGTGCCCCGGCCGCTGTCCGCCATGAGGCCCGCGTTGTAGCAACCCTGCGCGTCGCCGAGCTCGCAGCTCTTGCGATACAGGGCGGTCGCCTTCTTGTCGTCCTTCGTCACGGACTTGCCGGTGGCGTAGAGGAAACCGAGCGTCGCGCAGCCGCTGCCGCTCCGGAGCTCGCAGGCGCGCTCGAGCACGGGCAGCGCCTGGGAGAGGGTGTCCGACTTCTCGCTGAGCTGGAGGCCCTGGTAGGCGCAGGCCTCGCCGGATCCGCCGTTGCACGCGGTCGCGAAAAGGTCGGGGGCGTTCTGGGAACGATCCCACTGCAGCCACGCGTCCCGGAAACAGGCGCTCGGGTTGCCGTCGATGCAGGCCTTGGTGAGAAACGCGATCTGGTCGACGGGCGTGAGGGTGAGGTCGAGCTCGGCCCCGCCGCGCCGCACGACCACCTTGACCGGCTCGCACGCGCGGTTGAAGGCCGCCTTGTCGACGTCGCAGTCGTATTGGATCGCCGTGTCGCCGATCTTCAGGACGACGTCCTTCGGCTGGATGCCCGCGGCCGCCGCGGGACCGCCGGCGTACACCTCCGTCACGACCGCGCCGGGGCCCGCCTCGAGCCCCAGCGTTCCCTCGCACTTCGACTGGCGGAGGTCGCGGTCGGCGGCTTCGTCGAAGACGCGCAGCCGCTTCCGAGCAAAACCAGAAGTGCCGCCGGCGACCGCAGCAGCGGCGGCGAACCGAATCCTCATGACAGCGGGCTTCACGCGGTGCCGATTATCTACGATCCTCCAATCGCGTCACCGGCGCAGCGACCGCGAGATCGTCCGGGCTCGCGACGAGGACGCGGATGTCGTCGATGTCGAGGACGACGCATGTCGCGCCGTCGGGAAGACCCGCCGCGGGGATGTCCAGGACGACGCGATCCGACTCGAGCAGCCAGCGACGCCCGTCCTCGCGAAATCCCACCTTCCGCAGTCTCTCGGCGACGGGCGGCGTCACGTCGCCGACGAAGTCGAGATCGTCCGGGGCGCAATCCGATCGAGCGTGGAGCTGCGCCGCCGCCCCGCCGACGAGGACCGGGGCCCGGCCGGCCGGATACAGGCCCTGGAACCACGCGGCGAGCGCGGCCGTGCGCCGCGGCCCCTCCGGGAGCCTCAGCCGCGCGAGGAGGCCGGTGACGATCCAGACGTTGTACTGGGCGCTCATGCGCGTGCGGAAGCCGGGCCGGGGCGGGCGCAAGCCGCTCCGACCACCGGATCCGGCCCGTCAGCTGCATCGCGACGAAGAGCGTGAGGATCGACCCGATCGTCACGGTCAGCCCCGTGAATCCCTTGAAGAAGAAGGCGTACGAGAAAAGCACGAGGTAGAGGAACTGCGTCAGCCCGGCCTCGACGGCGGCGAACCGCATTCCGACGACCAGGCGCAGGTAGCTCACCACCAGGGCCAGCGACACCGCGGAGCTGATCAGGAACGCGACGTGGATGTCGATGTGATCCACGAGGTAGGCCAGCAGCAGGTGGAACGCGAAGAACGCGGCCGCGAGGAAGAAGTAGTTCACGGGATGCAGCTCGATCCTCCGGAGCGTCGTGATCAGGAGCATCACGAAGAAGAAGAAAAAGAGCGAGACCGGCGCGAAGAAGCTGATCCGGCCGGCGAGCGGACCGGGCTGCAGCTTCTCCGGCATCGCCATCGCGACGGAGTAGCCGGAGACGAGGTTTTCGTAGTCCCACAGGAGGTGCCAGCCGCGGCCGGACCGGCGCTTGGACGTCGGCGAGAGCGTGTTGTCCGGAAAGTCGATGTCGTCGAAGTTCGTCGCCATCTTCAGCTCGAAGTCGCGCACCTGAGCGACACTCTGTGTGGCCCCGCCGCCAAAGTCGTACCGCCAGGTGTCGAGGCCCTGCGAGCGGTAGCGCACATCGACGACGAGAGGTATCCCCGGAAGCGCCATCGTCTTCCCGCGGACCGCGGCCACCGACGTCGGCGCCCGCTGAGAAGGTTCGCGCTCGCCGGCTCGCTCGTCACCTCGATCGGCACGCCGTCGACTTTGACGGCGAGATCGTCGTAGAGCGCCTGCGCCGCCGGGAAAGGGAATGCGGATCGTGACTTCCTCCGGCGTGGCCGTCGGGGCGAACGTGTACTTCGCGTCGAACACGACCTTGTACGTGCTGTACCAGAGAAGGCCCTTCTTCCTGGGCTCGAGATCCAGCTGCACGTCCACGCGGCTCGCATCGAGCGAGAGCAGCTTCTCCTCGTTGACCTCGACTTTGCGGACGACTTTCTTCCCGTCCTCGAGCGACTCGGCGTCCTTGTACGAAGTCACGACGAACGAGGCCGCCGGCGGGCTCTGCGTCTGCGGGCTTCCCCACGTCGAGGCGACCCTCTGCTGGAGCGAGCCGTCCAGGGAATAGGTGCGGGTCATGATCGTGCCCCCCAGGACGACCCAGGCCAGCGTGGAACACACAAAGATGACCAGGATCGCCGCGACGCGTTTGCCCATGTTTACCTCCCTGGGCGAGAGGAGACCGCGCGCGCCGGGCGGGCGAAGGGCGCCGGCGTGAAGCTTCCGAGGAAAGATGTGGCAATTCCGTGGCAGACACTTTGAGACGGGGGCCGCCCCGCCCGGCCGTGGCAGACTTCGCGCATGCCGCCGACTTCGATGGAGGGCGCACGGACCATCGCGGTCGTCGACGACGAGCCGCACATCCGCGAAACCGTCGCCTTCGCCCTGCGGCGCGAGGGCTACGCGGTCGACGAGCATCCGGACGGCCTCACGGCCTGGAACGCGTTCAGCTCCACGAAGGGTCTGCCCGATCTCGTCGTCCTCGACATCCTCATGCCCGGCATGGACGGCCTGGAGCTGTGCCGCCGACTGCGCGCCCTGTCTCAGGCGCTGCCGATCGTCTTCGTCACATCCAAGGATGACGAGCTGGACCGCGTCCTCGGCCTGGAGCTCGGAGCGGACGACTATCTCTGCAAGCCGTTCTCGGTCCGCGAGCTCGTGGCGCGCGTCCGCGTGCTGCTCCGCCGCCTCGCGCTCCTCGAGTCGACGCCGGCGCGCGCAGACGGGGGCAACGAGGACGAAGAGAAGGTCCTCCGGCGCGGCGCGCTCGTCCTCGACCTCCAGCGCTACTCCGCGCAGTGGAACGACGCGCCGGTGCCGCTGACCGTCACGGAGTTCCTGCTGTTGAAGGCGCTCGCCGGGCCATCCCGGCCACGTCAAGACGCGCCGCCAGCTGATGGAAGAGGGTTACGCCGAGGACGCCTACGTCAGCGAGCGCACGATCGACAGCCACATCAAGCGGCTGCGGCGGAAGTTCCTGGACCTCAATCCGGGCTTCGACGCGATCCAGACGGTCCACGGCCTCGGGTATCGATACCGGGAAGCGGGAGACGACGGCGCGTGAGGATCTTCACCGGCATCCGTCCCCGCCTCCTCGCGTTCAACCTCCTCCTCGTCTTCCTGCCGCTCTTCGGCTTCCTCTATCTCGGCGTCTATGAGAATCGCCTCCTGCGCGCGCAGGAGCGCAGCATGGTCCAGCAGGCGCGACTGCTCGCCGCGGCGCTGTCGACCGTGCCGTCCACGGAGGCCGACGCGGACGATCGCCCAGCGCCTCATCGCGTCCCTCCAGGGACGCCTCGACGCGCGCCTCCGCGTGGTCGACGCCCGGGGCAATCTGCTCGCCGACTCGAGCCGCATCGCTCCGACTCCCGACGACACGCCCGCCGCTGACGAATATGCGCCCGGCAGGAAACCCACGCGCGAGAAGCTGCTCTACCGCGTGGGCGCATGGTTCTACCGGATCTATGCCCGCATCTTCGAGCCGCCGACTCCGGCTCTCGAGTCCGCCGAGTTCTACGGCGCCGCCCGCCGCCTCGACGGCCCCGAGATCCAGTCCGCGCTCGAGGGCAAGTACGGCTCGGCCACGCGCGTCTCCGCGTCCGGCCAGCGTTCCGTCACCCTCTACAGCGCCGTCCCCTTCCGCCGCGACGGAGAGATCGCCGGCGCCGTCCTCGTCTCCCAGTCGACATTCCGTATCCTTCAAGATATCTACGCCGAGCGCCTCGGCCTTTTCAAAGTGGTCCTTCTCTCGATCGCCGTCGCGGCGCTTCTTTCGTTCGTCGTGGCCGCCACCATCGCCCGTCCCCTGCGACGCCTCCGCGACGAGGCGAAGGCCATCCTCGACCGCCGCGGCCGACTCACGGGAGGCTTCCAGGGCTCCCGCCGCGCCGACCAGATCGGAGACCTCGCCCGCGCGCTCCAGGAGCTGACGCGGCGGCTCGAAGGGCGCATCCGGACGCTCGAGTCTTTCGCCGCCGACGTGTCTCATGAGCTCCGGAATCCCCTGACCTCCATCCGCACCGCCGCCGAGATGGCGGCCGAGGTCGACGATCCGGCGGAACGCCGCCGCTTCCGCGACATCGTGCAGCGGGACATCGCGCGCGTCGAGCGCCTGCTGGCCGGCGTGCGCGACATCGCCTCGATCGACGCGACGCTCGATCAGGAGGCGAAGGAGAACGTCCCGCTCGACCGGCTGCTCGCCGAGATCGTCGAGAGCTTCAACGTCCGCGAGCACGGGCGCGTCCGGTTCCGGCTCGAGAGCCGTGTGACCGCGACCGTCCGCGGCTCGACGGATCGTGTCAGCCAGATCGTCGAGAATCTCCTCGACAATGCCGCCGGATTCAGTCCCGAGGGCGGCGAGGTCGTCGTCAGCCTCGAACGGCGGGACTCCACCGCCGTCATCCGCGTCGCGGACCGCGGACCCGGGATTCCGGCGCAACACCTGGAGCGCGTCTTCGACCGCTTCTTTACGTACCGGCCGGGCGAAGGCGCGTCGAGCGCCGACGGCCACAGCGGACTCGGCCTCTCGATCGCCGCGGCCATCGCGGAGGGTTATGGCGGCCGGATCACGGCCGCGAACCGCGAGGGCGGGGGCGCGGTTTTCGAGGCGAGGCTGCCGGAAGTCTGAACCCTCCGCCGCGGGCGCGGACTAATACAGTTTCGGCGGACCGCCATATCGCGGAATCGGCCCACCCACAGGAGGAGCTTCGTGGCCAAGATGCGCGCCTTCCCCGTCACCAAACCCGGAGCGAAGCTCGAGCTCGTCGAGCGCGACGTTCCCGAGCCCGGACCAGGCCAGGTTCGGTTGCGGATCGAAGCCTGCGGCATCTGCCACAGCGACGTGCTCACGGTACAGGGCCTCTTTCCCGGCATCGCGTATCCCCGCGTTCCCGGCCACGAGATCGCGGGCGTCGTCGACGCGGTCGGGGCGGGCGTCCCGGAGTGGAAGCGCGGCGACCGCGCCGGCATCGGCTGGCACGGCGGGCACTGCGGCTATTGCGACCGCTGCCGGCGAGGCGACTACCTGACCTGCCGCAACGACTTCAAGATCACCGGGATCGCGTTCGACGGCGGCTACGCCGACTACGTCGTCGCGCCGTGGCAAGTGCTGGCCCACATCCCGGACGGGCTGAAGTCCGAGGATGCCGCGCCGCTGATGGATGCCGGCGTCACGACTTTCAATCCGCTCCGCCACTCCGGCGCGAAGCCGGGCGACCTCGTCGCCGTTCTCGGCATCGGCGGCCTCGGACACCTCGGCATCCAGTTCGCGGCGAAGATGGGCTTCGACACCGTCGCGATCGGCCGCGGCGCGGACAAGGCCCCGCTCGCCCGCGAGCTGGGCGCCCGCATCTACATCGACAACAAGGTCCAGGACCCCGTCGCCGAGCTCCAGAAGCTCGGCGGCGCGCGCGTCATCCTCGCCACCGCGACGAACGCCGACGCCATGGCGGCGGTCATCGGCGGTCTCGGCCCCGATGGCCAGCTCATCATCGCGGGGGCGCCGAGCGAGCCGATGTCGGTGTCGGCGCTGCCGCTGATCATTGGCCGCCGCTCGATCTCGGGCTGGCCCTCCGGGACGTCGCTCGACTCGGAGGAGTGCCTGCGGTTCGCGAAGCAGACGGGCGTGCGGCCCCGCATCGAGCTCTTCCCGCTGGACGAGGCCGCCGCCGCCTACGACCGGATGATGAGCGGCGACGCGCGATTCCGGGTCGTGCTGACGATGGTCTAACGTAAGCGGGCCGCAGCCTGCCGGCGAGCTCGCGGACCGCGGCCGGGGTGGCGCGCCGGCGAAACTCCGAGGGCGTGATCCCGAAGGCGCTCCGGAAATGCGCCGTGAAGTGGCTGTGGCTCGCGAACCCGAGCCTCACGGCGATCTCGCGGATGTCCTGCCCGTCTCCTTCTTCGAGCCGCGTGAGCCCGCGGCGGAGCCGCTGCTCCGTCAGGTATCCGTGCAGCGTGTAGCCGGTCCGGCTGCGAAACACGCGGCAGGCGTGGAAGGGGGAGCTCTCCATGACCTTCGCGATCGAGGTCACGCTCCACGGCTGCTCCGAGCGGCTGGCGAGGATCTCCCGCACGCGATGCGCGAAGCGATCGTGGCGCGCGGACGCCCGCGGCCGCTTCGGCGTCTCGCCGTGGGGACCGAGCGCGGCGATCGTCGAACAGCGTTTCCTCGACCCAGAGCGGATCCGGCGGCGACCAGTCGCGCAGATGGCGGACGACCAGCCGCAGGAGCGCGGCCGCGCGCCGGCCGAGGGGCGCCGTCGACGCCGCGAAGGGACGCCGCGGATCATTTCCGAGGCGCCGGTTCAGACCGAGCAGGAGCTCCGGGTCGATCGACAGCCACTCGGAGTGATCTCCGCGCGCATCCACACGGAAGCGCCGGTACGGATAGCGCGGGTTATGGAGAACCGCGACGGTGCCGTCGGAGACGACGGGCGCGCGCTTCTCGTGCGCGATGCCGACGGCGGTGCGCGAGAACGCGATGGCGGGACGGTCGCCGATCTCCCCCGCCGTCTCGAAGTCCTCGTCGTCGGGAGAGGAGTCGAAGCTTCCGAGCGCTATCGAGGGATTGCTCCAGAGCAGCCGCTCGTGCGGACCCGAGGTGCGGCCTCGAGGCGGCGTTCTGCTTCGGATTCCATGCGCTCCAATCTTCTCCCGAAAAACCCGCTTCGCGGCCATTCGTAGGAGGTGCGACCGCGGAGGTAATGAATGCGCAAGAATCTGATAGCCGTCACGTTCGCCCTGCTCGCCGGGCTCCTGTTCGCCCAGAACCCCCCAGACGCCGACTCCGATAAACAGCTCGCCGCCGCCGGCAGCGAAGATCGGCGCGGGCGACTTCGCCGGCGCGACCGCGATCCTCGAGAAGGTCGTCGCCGCCGACCCCGGGAACAAGCTCGCGTGGCGCCAGCTCGGGTTCGCGTACCTGAAGCAGAAGAAGATCCCGGAGTCGCGCGCGGCCTACGAAAAGCTGCTCGCGATCTCCCCGGCGCCCCGCAGGCCCTCTACAACATCGGCGTCGGCTACGCGCTCGAGGGCAAGACCGACGCCGCGTTCGAATGGCTGGGGAAGGCGAAGGCGACCGGGAAGCTCGACATGACGCAGATCCAGGTGGACGAGGACCTCAAGGCGCTTTCCCAGGACCCGCGCTT
Organism: uncultured Acidobacteriota bacterium; assembly: GCA_963749265.1. Classification (GTDB taxonomy): domain Bacteria; phylum Acidobacteriota; class Thermoanaerobaculia; order UBA5066; family Gp7-AA6; genus DAHUXD01. The sequence goes on from CAVVML010000028.1 coordinate 18,657, forward strand.
CGCGGCGCTTGCTTCCGAAGCCCCAGGACTTCGCGAATCCCTTCGTCGAAGCCGAGCACGTCGTCGTGCTCCGAGAGTGGCCCGGCGAGGGGCCGGGCGACCAGTTCGGCTGGATCGCGCGCAGCCTCGGCGACGTGGACGGCGACGGCGCCGAGGATTTCGTCACGTCCGCGCCGACGTGGGCCGGCACCGGTAAAGACGCCGGCCGCGTCTACGTCTACTCGACGAAGACCGGAAAGCTCCTCTGGAAAGTCGACGGCGCGGCCGCCGAAGAGCTCGGCACCGGCGTCGAGCTCGCGGGCGACACGAACAAGGACGGCGTGCCGGATGTCGTGGCCGGCGCGCCGGGCGCCGGCAAGTCATACGTTTACTCGGGAAAGGACGGCCGCGTCCTCCTGACTCTGACCGCCGAGGCGAAGTCGGACACGTTCGGCCGCCACGTCACTTTCGCCGGCGACGTCGATCACGACGGATACGACGACGTCCTCGTCGGCGCTCCCACCAATGCCGCGGCAGGCAAGGACGCCGGACGCGCCTACCTCTACTCCGGCAAGGACGGCAGAAAGCTCGCGACCTGGACGGGCGAGCGCGAAGGCGACGCGTTCGGATCGACCCTCGCGGGCTATACAGATCCAGGCGGCAAGACCACGTTCATCATGATCGGCGCGCCCGCCGCCGGGCCCAACAAGACCGGCCGCGTCTACGTCTACGACGGCCTCGGCGCGAAGCCCCGTTTCGTCCTCGAGTCCGATGCCACCGGCGCCGCCCTCGGCTACATGTTCATGTCCATTCCGGGAGATCTCGACGGCGACGGCGTCGTCGATCTCTATGCGACCGACTTCGGAAACCGGGCGAAGGGGCCCTCGACCGGCCGCGCGTACGCCGCATCCGGGAAAACCGGGGCGACGCTGTGGACGCTGACGGGCGAGACCCAGGGCGAGGCCTTCGGCGTCGGCCCCTCCACCGCGGGAGACGTCGACGGCGACGGCCGGCCCGACCTCATCATCGGCGCGTGGCAGTACGCGGGCGCCGCGGTCTCGGGAGGGCGCGCATACCTCTATTCCGGGAAGGACGGAAAGCTCCTGAAGACGTACACGTGCCGGATTCCGGGGGACACGTTCGGCTTCGACGCCGTGGGCATGGGCGACACGGACCGGGACGGCACGCTCGACTTCCTGATCACGTCGGCCTGGAGCGGAATCAAGGGGAATCACTCGGGCCGCGTGTTACTTATCTCGAGCGGAGTGCAAAAGAGGAAGAAGACTCAATGAAGCGTCTTGCGGTACTCCTGATCGCCTTCCTCGCCGCCTGTCGGGCGCGCGAGGCGCCGACGGCGGCTGCGGCCAATCCCTACGAGACGAAGCTGCAGCCGCTGGTCGAGGACTTCCTGCGCAAGCAGGAGATCCCGGGGTTCGCCATCGCCGTGATCGACGACGGCAAGGTCGTTTACGAGAAGGGCTTCGGCGTCCAGTCACTCAAAGGCAAGGACCCGACGACGACGCGATCCCTCTTCCACATGGCGTCGATCACGAAGCCCTTCGTCGCCACGGCCGTGATGCAGCTCGTCGAGAAGGGCCGCATGTCCCTCGACGCGCCGATCACGACGTACCTGCCCTATTTCGAGATCGCGGATCCGCGCGCGAAGACGATCACCGTCCGGCAGATGCTGACGCACACCTCCGGGATGCCCGATGTCGGCGACTACGAGTGGGACCGGCCGCAGTACGACGACGGCGCGCTCGAGCGCTACGTCCGGAGCCTGAAGGACCAGAAGCTCGTCTTCGCGCCGGGCGAGCGGATGCAGTACAGCAACATGGCTTACGAAATCCTGGGCGATGCCGTGGCCAAGGCCTCGGGCATGACGTTCGAGGAGTACGTCCAGCAGAACATTCTTCAGCCGCTCGGCATGACCGACAGCACGCTCCTCGTGAAGGACGCCAACCCCGCGCTGATGACGTGGGGCCAGGAGCTCGACGGGCGCGGCCACCCGTTCGCGAGCCACGTCTATCCGTACAACCGCATGCATACGCCGAGCTCGAACCTCCACTCGAACGTCAAAGACATGTCGCGCTGGGCGATCGCCAACCTCGACGCCGCGACCCTCGACGGCGGCCAGCTCGACGGGCAGCGCATCCTCGAGAAGGCCACGCTCGAACAGATGTGGACTCCGGCGCACGAGCTCGCCCCGCCGGGCCCGGACGTGCGCCGCCAGGCCATCGGCCTCAGCTGGTTCCTCGGCAAGCACCGCGGCCACGACATCGTGTCCCACGGCGGCGGCGACACCGGCTACATCACCGACCTCGTCATGATCCCCGAGGGTCGCAAGGCGGTCGTCTGGATGGCCAACGTCGACTACATCGGCCAGCCTCCGGTGACGCGCGCCGCCCTCGACACGGTCCTGGGTCTGACGCCCGAGCCGATCGTCTCCAAACGCTCCGCGGGACGGGTCCTGATGGCCACCTGGAAAGACGGCGGCCTCGATGCGGCGTTGAAGCAGTACGCGGATTTAAAGAAGAACCAGTCCGACCTCTACGACCTCGGCGAGGAGGAGCTCAACACGCTCGGCTATTTCCTGCTGGGAGAGAAGAAGAACGATGAGGCGCTCCGCGTCTTCCGGATGAACGTCGAGGCGTTCCCCAAATCCGCCAACGCCCAGGACAGCCTCGGCGAAGCCCTGGAGATCTCGGGCGACAAAGCGGCCGCCAGGGAGGCGTACGAGCGCGCCCTGAAGCTCGATCCCCAGTTCTCCCACGCGAGAGATGCCCTGGGAAAGCTTCGACCCTGAAAAGGCGGCTTCCGCCGTCGAGCTAAAAAAAAAGGGGCGGCCCTTTCGAGCCGCCCCCGCCGATTGAGAGTTGGGTTACTTCGAGCCGCCCGGAGCCGCGACCGGCGCCGGCGAGAGGGCTTCCGCGTTGGGCTTGACGCGCACGTGATGGCGCTCGCCCTTGACGACGACAACGGCCTCGTAGGCCACGATCTTGCCGTCCGTGGTCACCGTGCTGACGGCGCCGAGCTTGCCCTTGGTGGAGGCATTCGTGAAGTCGTTCTGGATGTTGGCCGGCACATCGCTCCACGCGACTTCCTGCGCGGTCGAGAGGACGTTGCCTTCCGAATCCATCACGATCCCGCGGGTCAGTCCGGAAGCGACGAGATCCATCGTATAGACCATGGCTCCGTCGACTTTTTCGCTCGTGTAGCCGGTCACGGTCGCTCCGGTGGTGTGCTGCTCGGCGGTCTTCAGAACAGCCGGCGGCAGCTTCGACTGCTTGATCGCCTTCGCGTCGCCCAGCGCGGCGACACTCATGACGAGTCCGAGAGCGATGCCGGCAATGAGTCGGTTGCGGTACATAGGGGCTCCTTACTGCCTTGAAGTGGGAACAGACGTGTTCCACCTGTGGGGACGGACCTTCACCATATAGGAGTTCACGGGTCCGAAACGAGGAATCGACACCAGGAGACAGCTATGGCGCCAAATCGACTCGATCCTGTACATAACGCGCGTTGAATCGAGCTGCGTCAATCCCTTGACGCCGCGGTATGTGTGATACGGTGAGGGTCCTTCAAAGACAGTCGGCCTCGAAACCTTGTCGTTGCCGGCCTTCCTTCCGAAGTCGGGGATCTCCCGGTGAAGGCCTCTCACCAAAGGACTCAGGAGTAGTGTCATGAGATTCGCACGCAACGTTCGTTTTCAGATCAAGAACGGTAAAGAGCAGGAATTCGCCGGACTGTTCGAGAAGGAAGTCCTTCCGATGCTCCGCAAGCAGGAAGGGTTCCAGGAGGAAGTGACGCTGGTCAACCCGAAGGGCGTCCACGCCATCAGCCTCTGGGACAACCGCAAGAACGCCGAGACGTACAACACGGCGACCTATCCGCAGGTACTCGCCAAGCTCACCACCGTCATCGACGGAACCCCGACGGTCGAGACCTACGAGACCGCGACTTCCTACGCCCGCACCTAAGAAAGCGTGACGGGCGATGAGCCCGTTTTACCGGGGCCCCGATAGGGGCCTCATTTTTTTGCCTCGGCGTCGCTTGTCCCGACACTTTTCCACGTCATCCTGAGCGAAGCGAGCCGGCCACCGGAGGCAGACCCACGGCAGTAGGCAACGCTGGCCGCAGGCCAGCGGTAACGATCCCAGACTCGATTGCGGCGCTGCGAGTCCGGGATCCCTCGCTGCGCTCGGGATGACCGCTCAAGGGTTCTGGCGCAAACCTTGCTCCATTTCGGCGGCGGGCGCTTCGCCCGAGGAGGAACGCCTATGAAGTGGATGGGCATCTACCTGCTGGGTTACGTCTTGCTCGTGGCCGCCGGCTTGCTGGCTCTCTGGCAGACCGGGGTCCTGGCGACGATCCCGCCGATCTGGCTCGGAATCGGGCTGCTCGCCGCGATCGGAATCGGCATCATGGTCGCCGTTGCGAACAGCGGCAAGAAGGAGACCATCGAGGTCAATCGAGGCTGACGGAGACGTCGGCCTCTCGGTGCGATGGGGAGGGGTGAAGCCCCTCCCCTTTCTGCATTCGCGGCGCTGCAGTCTGGGATCCCTCGTCGTTGGCTCCTCAGATGACTCATTCTGGTCCTTGTCCCGCCGCACCGTCACCGTCTTCCCCCGAATCCCGGAGCTCCGCAGCGCGCGGATGACCTTCTCCGCGATGGCCTCCGGCACTTCGACGAGCGAGAACCGCTCGGAGATCTGGATCGAGCCCACCTCGCGCGGGTGCAGCTTCGCGAGCTTCACGATCGCGCCGACGAGCTCGCCGGGATTCACGCCCTCACCGCGCCCGGCGCCGACGAAAATCCTCACGTTGCCGGCGGCGGCGGTCCGCGGCCGATACTTTCCCTTCCCGGCGCCATGGACCGGCCCCCGCCCCGCCGGACCGCGCGGCGCCGGCGCGCGGAGCGACCGCGGGAATCTCGTGCTCGTCGTCGCCGCCGCTCGCGCCGGCCGACGGGTCCGCCATCTTCACCGCCGCGGCCGCCACGTCCAGCGGATCGAACTCCTCGGCCAGCGACTCGACGACCACCCGGTAGCCGTCGAATCCTCCCGCGAGCAGCGACTCCCTCAGCGACGCGCGCGTCAGCTCCATCCGCTTCGCGCGCAGATCCGCGACCGTCGGAACGCTCCCGATCTCGATCTTCTGTTTCGTCGCCCGCTCGATGTTCTTGAGCTGCCAGTGCTCGCGCGGCTCCGCGAGCGTGATCGCGACGCCCTCGCGCCCCGCCCGCCCCGTCCGGCCGATCCGGTGCACGTAGACGTCCGGCGACGACGGGACGTCGTAGTTGACAACGTGGGAAAGATGGCCGATGTCCAGGCCCCGCGCGGCCACGTCCGTCGCGACGACCAGCTCCAGAGTTCCCGCGCGCAGCTTCTTCATCACCCGGTCGCGCTCCGCCTGCGAGATGCCGCCGTGCAGCGACTCGACCCGCAGCCCCCGGCTCTGCAGCGCCTCCGTCAGATCGTCGACTTCCAGACGCGTGCGACAGAAGACCAGCGCCGCCGTCGGCGACTCGATGTCCAGCACCCGTCCGAGCGCCGCCCGTTTGTGCCCCCGCGCGACGACGTAGGCCGTCTGCCGCACCTTCGGCAGCTTCCCCGCGGCCGTCGTCTCCCGCGCGATCGCGATGCGCTCGGGATTCCTCAGGTGCTTGCCCGCGATCGACACGATGCGCGGAGGCAGCGTCGCCGAGAAGAGAGCCGTCTGCCTCTCCGCCGGCGTCGCCGCCAGGATCGCTTCCAGGTCCTCGGCGAACCCCATGTCCAGCATCTCGTCGGCTTCATCCAGCACCAGCGTCCGGACACCTTCGAGCTTCAGCGACTTGCGGTTCACGTGATCGAGCGCCCGTCCCGGTGTCGCCACCACGACGTCGACCCCTCTGTGCAGACCGCGGAGCTGCGCATCCATCGAGGCGCCCCCGTACACGGGGAGTACTCGCACGCCGATCGTCTTTCCGTACCGATGCACCGCCTCCGCGAGCTGCATCGCGAGCTCCCGCGTCGGGACCAGGATCAGCGCGACCGGGCCCGAGCCCTTGGTCCGCTCCGTCGCGATCGCATGCAGGATCGGCAGCACGAACGCGGCCGTCTTCCCGGTTCCCGTCGCGGCTTGCGCCAGCACGTCCCGCCCCTCCAGAAGCGGCGGGATCGCCTGCTCCTGGATGGGTGTCGGCTCCTCGTAGCCCAGGGCCGCCAGCGCGGCGGGGAGCCTCGCGTCGAGACCGAGCGCTGAAAAGGCGGGGGACGGGGTCTTGCTGTTCGGCATGGGCCCATTCTGTCGCGTTATCGCGTCCTTCTGACCAAGCAGCTTCACACCGCGGTTCATCCACTTCTCACGCGCTTCTTACCCCCCCTCCCTAATCTCCGCCGCAAACTGGAGGAACCATGCAGGTGGAGCACGACGATCTGGAGGACGGGATTCGCATGATCCGCCTCATTGGACGCTTGGATCTCGAGGGCGCCGAAGCCGCGGACCTCAAGCTCACGAGCCTGGCCGCCGCGAGGAAAGGCTTCGTGATCGTCGACCTCGACGGAGTCGAGTTCATGTCGTCGATCGGCGTCTCGGTGATCGTCCGCGTCGCTCGCGCGGTCACGTCGCGCGAGGGGCGTCTCGTCCTGCTCAAGCCCGAAACCGAATGTCGCCGACGTACTGATGCGGACACAGATCGACCAGGTCATCCCGGTCTGCAGCGACCTCGCCGCGGCCCGGACGAAGGTCCTCGCCACCGGGTAAATGGAAACCAGCATGGAGCCAACGAGGCTGCATACTCTGGAGACCGACGCTCCGCGCGCCGATACGACCTCCATGAGCACACGCACCTTCCCCGCCGACCGCACCGCGCCGCGCGCCGCGACGTCCTGGTTCCGAACCCTGCCGACCGGACTCTCCCCGTCGCGCCTCGCCGACGCCGAGCTCTGCGTGGACGAGCTCGTCACGAACATCATTCGCTACGCCTGGATGGAGTCCGACGGAGCGCCGCACACGCTGACCGTCAGCGTCGAGCGCTCCCCCTCGGAAGTCGAGATCACCATCGAGGACGCGGGACGCCTCTTCGATCCGACCACCGCTCCTCTCCCCGAGTTGCCCCATACCCTCGAAGAGGCCGTCCCCGGCGGCCGCGGCCTGATGCTCGTGCGCTCCATCGCGCCCCGCCTCCGCTACGAGCGGCGGGACGGCGTCAACCGGGTCACGCTCGCGTTTCCGCTGGATTCCCCCTCCCGGTCGTAGGGGCGGCGAGTCGCGCGGGCTGCGCCCGGCGCTGCCTAGTGCCGAGGTTCTGCCGTCATCACGTTGTGCAGGTTGATGGCGCACGGCTGCTTCATGCCGTCCTCCGGCCCCAACGCGACTTCGGACGGCACACCCCGGATCTGTCGATGAACGGAGCCACCGTCCCGCGCGGAGAGGGATCGCGCTCCGATCTGGATAACGCTCGTAGCCTTCGCGGTCCTGTTTCTCCCGCTCCGAAGCGGAGATCCGCTTCAGGTGCTCGCGCAGCGCCTCACGAAAAGAGCGCGGACCGATTCGTCTTCAGCTCTTCCGCACCGCCTTGTCGGCGGCCTTGAGCAGATCCGCTTCGAGGACGACCTGGATCGTCTCCATTGAATGTTGAGTCTAGTCCACAACGATATCCACAGTCAACTGGTCGGTATCAGCGATGAAGGCCTGGGATGACAGCGCAACGTCGTGGTGCACTTGGTGCACTGTGGTGTAGGATGTCGTCGTGGCCGAACTAAAAGCCGCTCTACGACGCAGCGTCAGTCTCCCGTCTCAGGTTGCCCGTCGCGTCGAGGCGATTGCGAAAAGAGAGCGAACCAGCGCCAGCCGGGTCATCGTTGAGCTCATCGAGACTGGTCTCGAGGCCCGCGACCGGGAGAAGCAGGAGTTCTTCGAGCTCGCCGACCGCCTGGTCCGTTCCTCGGATGCCTCCGAGCAAGCACGCCTCAAAAAGGAGCTTGCCCGCAGGACGTTCGGTGAATGATTGCCGACCGTCCAATGGTCTAACCTCCCGCCAGCGCTCCGAGATCATCTGTTCGATCGGCTGCGCGACCGCAAGATCACGGCAGAAGACCTTTATCAGCTGAAGATCTGGCCGCGAGTCGAACCCCGAAGCGCCCGACGGGCCCTGGTTCAAGGACTTCGGTTCCTTCAAGATCTACGGTGAAGGCCGGTACCCCAAGACCTTTCTGCTTCGCGGACAGGCTGCGAAGGGCCAGAGGCTCTAGAGAAGCGGGCGGCCCTTTCGAGCCGCCGAATGCGTTCGAGTCCCCCGGACGCTAATTCGTTCCCGTCGCCGCGGGATTATTGGGCTTCACGCGTACGAGGTTCCGGTCCCTCTTGGTCGTGAGATAGGCCACGTACGCGACGAGGTTCCCGTTCTCGGTCACTGTGCTGACCGCGCCGAGCTCGCCCTTGGTCTTCACGGTGTCGAAGGTCTTCTGGATGTCGGCCGGCAGATCGTTCCACGCGACTTCCTGCTCGATCGAGGTGACGGTTCCTTCCTTGTCCATCACGACTGCGCGGGTCTTGCCATCCGCGACGAGATCCATGCGGTAGGTCACGACGCCGTCGACCTTGTCGGTCGTGTATCCGGTCACCGTCGCTCCGGCGGTCTGCGCCTCGGCGGTGCGCAGAACCGCGGCGGGAAGCTTCGACTGCTTGATGCTCTTCGCATCGCCCTGCGCGGCGACACTCACGACGAGTCCGAGAGCGATCCCGGCCAGGATGCGTATGCGGTCCATAGAAACTCCTAACTTCTGCCTTCGAGTGAAACGGGCTCGTTCCACCTGTGGGGAGAGAGAGAAGCCACGATACAGCAGTTATCGGGCGAAGGCGTTTTTAAAGGCGTTTACGGCGATTTTTGAATTTTTTACATGCCAGAAAAATTCGCCGCGCGGGTTGACTCGAGTGGTCTCGCTCGATAGGGTCGAAAGTGGCTCGAGTGTCCGCCAGGGCGCTCGCCCCGTGGAAGCGGTTCCGGTGGGACTTCCAGAATCTCGCAGGAACCGAATTTTGGGTCCTTTTCGTTTCAGGAGGTTTCATGTCCACATCCGCAACCAAGTCCGAGGTCGGCCGGACCAACCTTTCGGCCAGCACGCTCATTGGCGACAGGGTCGTCAATCTCAAGGGCGAGGACCTCGGCAAGATCGAGGACTTCATGCTGGATCCCGAACAGGGGCGCGTCGGCTACGCGGTGCTCTCCTTCGGCGGATTCCTCGGAATGGGAGACAAGCTCTTCGCGGTGCCGATGCAGGCCCTGAAGCTCGCGCGCGAGGAGAAACGGTTCATCCTCGACATGGACAAGGAGAGGCTCAAGAACGCGCCGGGGTTCGACAAGAACCACTGGCCGGACATGAGCGACCGCTCGTTCGGCACGACGGTCTACTCGTACTACAACACCAAGCCGTACTGGCACTGACGCCGGACGCGGCGGGAGATGAACGGGGCGCCCCATCGGGGGCGCCCTTTTTTTCTGTGCGAAAACCTACTTCGTCGCGGTTTGCACCGGCATCAGGTCGAAGGGTCCGGTGCTCTCGAAGAAGAGCAGGCACTTCGACGCCTTGTCGCAGCCGGAGACGTGCTTGTAACTCCCTCCCGGTTGGAACGCATAGGAGCCCGGGCCCAGCCGGACAGTGGGCTGTCCCTCCGGCGCCTGCGTGTAGGTCCCCGAGATCACAACGAGCTTGATGTCGTTCGTGTGCGTGTGGAGGGGGGACAGGAAGCCCGCCGGGAACTCGAGAAACGCTCCGAATCCGGTCTTGGCGTGATCGCCCCAAACGTCGGCGATCCGAATCCCCGGGTCCATCTGGGGCGCGAGTTGCACCCAGATCAGATCGCCCGACCGTTTGAAGATCGGAGTCCCACCTCCCGCTGACTGTGCCAGGACCGCCCCCGCCAGAACGAACGCCGCCGCGAACACCAGAATGGACTTCGACTTCATTGGCTCCTCCTTGGTAATCGGTTGGCTCTGAGGCGGAAATTATCACCGCGGCCCTCGAAAAACCCCCTTGTGCCCGCCACGTAAGAAGTAGCGCTCTCATACGGAGGACGACCATGACGTGGAAGACCGCTCGCTGGCTGATCGCTGTCTGCTGCCTCGCCGCCGGGGGGCCCACGCTCGCCCAGCCGCTCGAGACTTCCGTCCCCCGCGCACAGGACATGCTGATCAAGGAGGATCTCGGCGAAGGCATCTTCGTCTTCCGCGCTCCCGAGGCCCTCGACGTCTGGACCTCCACCAACACCGTCGTCGTGATCAACGACGAGGACGTCGTCGTCTTCGACAGCGCCACCCGCGCCGTGACCGCCAAGGCCGTGATCGCCGAGATCCGCAAGCTCACGCCCAAACCCGTGCGCGCCCTGATCAACTCGCACTGGCACCAGGACCACTGGAACGGCAACGACGAGTTCGTGAAGGCCTTTCCCGGCCTTCGCATCATCGCCAGCGAAGAGACCCGCGACTACATGAAGCGCATGCCTCCCCGCTTCTTCATTCGCGGCCTCGAGATCCAGGGCCAGAAGGATCGCGAGGAGCTCGCGGCTGCCGTCAAGACAGGCAAGCTCGCCGACGGCAAGCCGCTGACCCCCGAGATCCGCAAGAGCAAGGAAGAGGACCTCGCGCTGCGCGACGCGTTCGTGGCGGAGGTCCTCGCGCTACCGCGCGTCCTTCCCAACGTCGTCTATCGCGACGAGATGTCGTTCTGGAGCGGCCAGCGGGAGTTTCGCCTCATGAGCGTCACGGGAGACGCCACGGGATCGACCGTCCTGTATCTCCCCGGCAGCAAGGTCCTCGTCATGGGAGACGTTCTCGTGAGCCCCGAGGATGGCAACGGCCCACCGCCCTGGACGACGAACTCCTATTCCGTCACGCCCTGGCTCGATAGCCTGCGACGGCTCGACGCGCTGGATCTCGTCGCGATCGTTCCCGGTCAGGGCCCGACAATGCGTGACAAGGTTTATCTCCGCCGCACGATCGAGCTCTTCGCCGTCGTCATCGACCAGGTCCACGCGGCCCTCGAAAGCGGCGCCGTCGGGCTCGAGCAGGTCCAGGCCAAAGTCAACGTCGACCAGATCGGAAGCGCCTACGCCCCCGGCGCTTCGTTGGACGGCTTTCATCAGTGGGTCGCCACCTTCTCGAAGAAGGCCACCCAGGAAGCGCTCGACGGGGCGGTGAGGGACAAGTAGGCAGGCCTGCTTCACTACGCGGTCGGCGATATCGTCCTCGCCATGCCGCAGCCCGTCTCGCCCTGGCTCGTCGCGGGCGCGCTGACGGCGGCCTTCCTCCTGCTCCTCCTCGTCGAAACGCTCCGCCCTCTGCGCCCCGCGCGCGAGCCGAAGCTGCGCCGGCTCGGGCGCAACCTCGCCGTGGCGGGCATCGCCGCCGCGACGATGGAGCTGCTGCAGATTCCGATCCTCTTGCCCGTCTCCCGCTGGGCCGCCGCGCACGACTTCGGCCTGCTGCGCCTGCTCCCGATGCCCGGAATGCTTCGCATCGTCGCGGCCGTCGTCCTCCTCGACTACACCCTCTGGTTCTGGCACTTCGCCAACCACCGCGTTCCGTTCCTCTGGCGTTTCCACTCCGTCCACCATGTCGACCGCGACATGGACGTCTCGACCGGCATCCGTTTCCACTTCGGCGAGCTCGGCCTCTCCGTCTTCTTTCGCGCGGCGCAGGTCGCCCTCATCGGCGCAGACCCGGCCGCGGTCGTCCTCTGGCAGTCGCTCCTCTTCGTCTCCGTGCTGTTCCACCACTCGAACACGCGGCTGCCGCCCGGCCTCGAACGCGTTCTCGTCCGGCTCGTCGTCACGCCCCGCATGCACGGAATCCACCACTCGAACTACAGGAACGAGACCGACTCGAACTGGTCGAGCCTTCTCTCCGCCTGGGATTACCTCCACCGCACTGCCCTCCTGAACCAGCCGCAGGACGAGATCACGATCGGCCTCCCGGCGTTCGACCGGCCGGGGGCCGTCACGCTGGGCAAGATCCTTGCGTCGCCCTTCCTCCGAAGGGGGAACGACTGGCGAAGGGAGGACGGGAAGCCGGCCGTGCGGCCGCATCCGGAAGAGTCCCGAACCCAGCTCGAGGCGTGACGCAGAAGAAGCAGAAGAAGAAGTCCGCAACATCCGACGTATCGAAATGGAAGTGGATCGCCGCGGGCGCCGCTGTCCTGGCTCTCATCGCGTCCTGGCATTTCCTGCCGCTCCAGGATTGGCTGAAGGCGCTCGAGGATCGGATCGACGGCATGGGCGTTCTCGGTGGGATCCTCTACACCGCCGTCTACGTCGTCGCGGCGCTCCTCTTCGTGCCGGGCTCGATCCTCACGCTCGGTGCCGGATACCTCTTCGGGGTCGCGGGCGGCATGGCCGTCGTCTGGACCGCCGCGACGGCCTCCGGGGCCCTCGGGTTTCTCATCGCCCGGTACCTCGCGCGCGACCAGGTCGAGAGGCTCGCGCGGCGTAACCCGAAGTTCGGCGCGCTGGATGCGGCGATCGGGAAGAACGGCTGGAAAGCGGTCGGGCTTCTCCGCCTCTCCGCGCTCGTCCCGTTCTCACTGTCGAACTATTTCTTCGGCCTGACCTCCGTCGACTTCATTCCCTACGTCGCGGCGACCGCCGTCGGGATGATCCCCGGATCGTTCTTCTACGTGTACCTCGGCGCCGCGGGCAAGAGCCTCGGCGAGACGGGCCACCGAACCCCGGCGGAGTGGGCGGTCCTCGGCGCCGGCGCCGTCGCAACGGCCGTGACGGCCGTAATCGTCGCCCGCGTCGCGAAGAAGCACCTGAAGAGCACCAGGAGGGCCTCATGAGCCGGCTCGAGGCATGACCGCGAAAAGGTCGCACCGATCCCGATGGATGTGGATTGCCGCCGCGGTCGTCGGCGCCCTCGCCCTCTTCGCGGCATGGCACTTCCTGCCCCTGAACGACTGGCTGAAGGCCCTGGCGGAGCGGATCTCCGGGTTAGGCCTCCTCGGCGCGATCGTGTACGGCGCCGTCTGCATCGCGGCCTTGCTCCTCTTCGTCCCGGCATCCATCCTGACGATCGGGGCGGGATATCTGTTCGGCCTCGCCGGCGGCATGGCCGTGGTGTGGCCCGCCGCGACCGTCAAGGCCGCGCTCGCGTTCGTGATCGGGCGGCACCTCGCGCGGGACAGGGTCCAGAGGTTCGCGAGGCGCCACCCGAAGTTCGCCGCGCTCGAGCGGGCGATCGGGAAGGGCGATTGGAAGGTCGTGGTCCTCCTCCGTTGGTCACCGATCGTCCCGTTCTCGGTGTCGAACTACCTGTACGGCCTCACGCCGGTCCGGTTCAGTCACTACGTCACGGCGACCGCGGTCGGGATGTTGCCCGGTTCGTTCCTCTACGTGTACCTCGGCGCCGCGGGGAGGAGTCTCGGCGAAAACAGCGAGCGCAGCCCGTGGGAGTGGGCGATGCTCGGCGCCGGCCTCGTCGCGACCGTCGCGGCGACCGTGTACCTGAGCCGCCTCGCGAAGAAGCAGTTGAAACGCAGGAGAGTGTCGTCATGAGACCGAACGACGAGAACGGCAAGCTTCCGCCCGAGCAGCGCCCGTTCCGCGTGCTCGTGATCGCCGGATCGAACCGCCGGCAGTACAACTGCCCGGGCGTCGACTCGAAGGCGCGCGCGCTGATGTTCCGCATGGCCGACCGGCTGCCTCAGGAGTGGGAGATTGACGTCGAGGACCTCGGTAACGTCTACGCCCGTGCGCGGATCCAGAGCTGCAACGCCTGCGTCTCGACCTCGATGGCGCTGTGCGTGTGGCCCTGCAACTGCTACCAGAAGGACGACAAGAAGGAGCCGGACCTGATGTGGGACCTCGACCTCTACGCCCGGCTCGACCTCGCCGACGCATGGGCCATCATCGGTCCGGTCAACTGGTACGGCCCGACGAGCAACCTCAAGGCCATGTTCGACCGCCTCGTCTGCGCCAACGGCGGCAACCCGCGCGAGGATCTGATCGAGCACAAGAACGCCGAGCTCGCGATGCAGCTCGAGCACTCGCCCGAGTGGGAGGAACTCTCCGTCAACCACCTCGAGGCTCGCACGGCCGCGTTCTTCTGCTACGGAGACGGAGGCGGCGACGAGCTGGATGAAAGCGGCCGGCCGAAACTCCTTCGTCACAAGGAGTGGTTCGATCCCGAGAAAGAAATCTGGGACGACGACCGCCAGTCCTATGCGCCGCTCGTCTGGCAGTGCCGCTACAGCGGAATCGAGACGCCCGACGCGCTATGGACGTTCCAGGAGTTCGGCCGCGGAAAGAAGTACAGCGACAACCAGGCGGAGGACATGGAGGGCGAAGGCGTGTACGCCCCCTTTGATGCCTGGACCGACCGGTTTCGCGACCACGTCGCGAAAAAGGGCAGGGTCACGCCCGGCCGCTGGCGCGCCTACGGGTACGAGCCGCCCAAGCACCGCTGGGCGGATCTGAAACTCAAGTGGCGGGAGATCCGCATGGGCACCGGCCACGCTCCGGCTGGCTCCTCGCCCGACGCGCAGGAGGCGCTCGACCTCAACCGCGACGCCACCCTGCACCCGAAGAAGTCGGAGGGCGAGAAGGCGCGGGAGGACTGAGGAAGGATCCGAGACTCGACGCACGCCTTACGCCGCCATTTTGAGGCCTTATGATTCGCGTGGAGCGATGACGAATTCGCTTGCCGCGAGCGCGGCTCCTCGCCGCATTCGACTCACGGCCGAGGGGATCACGGCCGGGATCATCGGCGGAGCCACGATCGCCTTCTGGTTTCTCGTTCTCGATTCTTTGCATGGGCATCCTTTCTATACGCCGAGTCTGCTCGGGACGGCGATCTTCCGGCCGGCGACGCCGATCGCTCCTCCCGAAACGCTGCCTGTTTCCGTGCCGATGGTGCTGCTCTTCACGGCACTGCATGGACTGATGTTCATCGGGGTCGGCGAGATCGCGGCGCTGCTCGTTCGCCTTGCCGAAAAGAACGCCAACTACACGTTCGGCATCGTTCTGTTTATGGTGATCTTCCTTTCGGGATTCCTGTTCGGCACCATGGTCTTTGCGGCGGACGTCCTCGATGTTCTCTCCTGGCAAGCTGTCTTCGTGGGCAACGTCCTCGCCGTCGCCGCCATGGCTCTCTACTTCAAGCGACGCCACCCGAATGTGAAGATGCTGCCTTGACGGCGCGGGACCCGCACTCGTCGAGCTCGAGTTCGTCGCCGGCGCCGCGGCCGTAGCCTCTCTTCGTGTATTCGCCCCTGACGTCGACGATCTCATCGTATTCCGAGCTCGCGAAGCGCTGGGATCGCGCGCCTCTTCTCCTCCGAAAGGTGCGCAGGCAGGATCCCCTTCGGCTGCCGACGCCGCCGCTTCGGACGGATCGTTTCCTCGGGCGTCACGATCAGGTCGAGAAAGAAGTCGTGCGCCGTGGCCGGTAGCTCGGCTGCGACCACCTGGATCGGATGCACCGTCGTTCCGACAACCGTCTTCGCGTCGATCGCTCCCACCTCTCGCCCGATCGCGTACTCCAGATCCGAGTAGCCGCCGCCCTTACCCACCCGGACACCCTTGCGGTTGACCGCGACTGATCCCGCCACGATCAAGTCGACGTGCGGCAGCTCCTTCGGACTCACAGGGCGTCCCAGCCGGGACGCGCCTTTGATCGTCGCGGCTTCGCGCAGCTGACGAGGCTCCAGCCGCTTCGGATCCAGCTTCCAGAAGCATTTCGCCTCCGCGAGCCGCGGTACCGCCATATAGAGGACCTTCCCCTCGCGCAGCGCCCGGAGGCGAACCGGCCTCTGCGGAGCATCGGGATTGCACTTCACCACCCTCGCCCGACGCCATTCCGGAGTCGCCGCCAGCCGGTCCGCCGCGGCTGCTGCTCCCCGGAAGTTCGGGATCCGCCCGCGCGCGCCCGGAAACAGCGCCTCGCCCGTCTCCTCGAAGCGCGACCAGATCCGATCGCGCACGCGGTTCTTTTCGAGATCCCCTTTCGCCATCGCTACCCGCAGCGGCTTAGAGTCTATCGACCGTGGCCGGGTTCGACCCTCACGCGCTCCTCCTGACAGGGCCTCCCGGCGTCGGGAAAACGACCGTTATCCGCCGCGCCGCCGAGCAGCTCCCCCGTCTGAAGGTCCGCGGGTTCACGACCGAAGAGATCCGCGAGGCGGGCCAGCGTGTGGGTTTTCGGATCGAGACCTTCGACGGCGTCAGCGCCGTTCTCGCTCACTTGAAGATTCGATCTCCCCACCGAGTCGGCAAGTACGGCGTCGACCTGACCGCCCTCGAACGAATCGCGGCGGACCAGTTGGCGCGATGCTCCGGCCGGGTCGCCTTCATCGACGAGATCGGAAAGATGGAAACTCTTTCGAGCAGCTTCGTCGAGACGGTCGAGTCCATTCTCAACTCCCCCGTCGTTCTCGTCGCCACCGTCGGCCTCCGCGGCGGGGGCTTCATCCAGGCCGTCAAACGTCGCCCCGACGTCCTGCTCTGGACCGTCAGCCGCACCAACCGCGACCGACTGCCCGGAGAAGTCGCCGCGTGGGTCCGTCAGGCTCTCCGGCAGGGTCAACACTGAAAAGCGGATTCAGGGATTTACGCCGGGCGTGGCCCGGCGCTACTTGCTGACGAGGGTCTGGCTTCGGTGGTCGGTTTACCGCCGGGCTTCGCCTAACGGGCGGGGACAGCGTGAAGTTTGATCCCAAGGGCGCGAACGACGCGGAGGACCGTCTCAAGCTCCGGATTGCCGTCGGCGGAAAGTGCCTTGTAGAGGCTCTCGCGGCCGAGCCCGGCCTTTCGAGCGACCGTTGTCATGCCCTTGGCCCGTGCGATATCCCCGAGAGCTGCGGCTACAACGCTGGAATCACCGTCCTCCAAGGCCGATTCGAGGTACGCGATGATGTCGCGATCGGTCTTGAGGTAGTCGGCCGCGTCCCACCGCTTCGTCTTGGTGCTTGTCATATCGTCTCCTCAGTCTTCGAGATTCCGCGCCAGTTCGAGGGCCGCCTGGATGTCGCGCGCCTGGCTCTTCTTGTCGCCGCCAGCGAGAAGGACAACCACCTGCTCCCCTCGTGACACGAAGTAGACACGGTATCCGCGTCCGTAATCGATGCGCATCTCAGAAACTCCCTCTCCCACCGGTCGAACGTCGCCTGGATTGCCGAGCGACAGCCGTCGGATCCTCACCAGAATTCGACCCCGAGCTTGATGATCACGAAGCCTGTCGAACCATCGAGCGTAGGTGTCCGTCTGACGGACTTCGATCACAAACAGGAACTGTATCCTATAGGATACGACCCGTCAACCAGCAGTCTTCTCCCCTTTCGGGAGTCAAGGATTGGCCACCGACGCAGGAGACCCGTCCGAATTCGGACATCGCATTCTTCAAAGCGAACAGTCGGACAATAAGATCGCGGACTAAGTGACTTGTAATCTGGTAGCTGGCATTGGCACTGATCGTGCCACCCGCAGGTTGGGGACGCAGGGATCACGGGGGTAGAAACCATGTCTTTTCTACGGGATCTGAGAGTTGCCGCCCACTCGCTCATGCGCACTCGAGGGCTGGCGATCACCGTGATCCTGACGCTCGCGCTGGGCATCGGCGCGAACGCCGCCATCTTCACGCTGGTGCGCGGCGTGCTCCTCAAGCCCCTGGTCAATCGCGACGAGGATCGGCTGATCTACATCCGGCAGAGCGCGCCGGGCATCCCCAGCGAAAACACCACCTGGTCGATGCCGGAAATTCGCGACTTCTCGGCGCGGATCAAGACCCTCAGCGAGTTCGGCGACTTCTCGAGCATCGGCTTCACGCTCATCGGACTTGGCGAGCCGCGCGAAATCAGCGCCGGAGTCGTCAACGGGTCCTATTTCCAGGTGATGGGCCTTCGTCCGGTGCTCGGGCGCCTCATCGAACCGCAGGATGACGGTCCCAAGGCCGCCGGCGTCGTTGTCCTCACCTATCGCTTCTGGTCGAACACCCTCAGTCGCGACCCTTCCGTCATTGGCAAAACCATTCGCGTCGGCATGCTTGGCGATCGCTCCGCCACGATCATCGGCGTGCTCGAGCCCAGCGTCCCCTATCCCCAGGACACCGAAATCATTGCCAACATGGTGACCAGTCCCCATCACCTCGACGCAACCATGGTGACCGAGCGTACGCATCGCATGACGGAGCTCTTTGGACGTCTCGCCCCCGGAGCCACCCTCGAGCAGGCTCGCGTCGAGTTGCGCTCCGTGTATGCGACGATGAAAAAAGACCACCCGGAGGCTTACTCGAAGCAGGCGGGCTTTCAGCTCTCGGCCAGGCTGCTTCGCGACGAGATCACCTCCGGGGCCAGGACCGTGCTGCTCCTTCTGCTCGCAGCGTCCGCCCTGATCTTCGTCATCGCATGTTCCAATGTCGCGAACCACGTCCTCGCACGCACCGTTCGCCGCGAAGGCGAGCTGGCGGTCCGCACCGCACTCGGCGCAAGCCGAGGCGCGCTCCGCCGCATGCTGCTGGCCGAAAGCCTTCTCCTCTGCGGGGCGGGCGCGGCGCTCGGAGTGTGGAGCGCGCAGTGGATTGTTGAGGTTCTCGCACGCTACGCGTCGCGTTTCTCGGTCCGCGCGCTCGATCTCACCGTCGATTCCAGCCTGCTCTGGGTCGGCGGGGCGCTCGCCATCGTCGCCGCACTGATTCTGGCCTTTGTCCCGCGCCTGCCCTCCGCTGCCGTATCGGGTGGAGGGAACCGGTCGAGCGGCAGCCTCCGGATCACCGGCAGCGCCGGTCGCCAGCGCATCTTCGTCGTAACGCAGATCGGCGCCTCGTTCGCGCTGCTGGCCGGCGCGGCCATGCTGCTCACGACCCTCGTCGAGCTGCGACGGACGGAGTCAGGCATCGACACGCGCCGTGTCCTCGCCATCAACGTTCCCGTCATGTCTTACGGAAAGACGCGCCGGCAAGTGGTCGATTTCTACAAGGACGTCATCCGCCGCGTCGAGGCGCTGCCCGGTGTCAACAAGACCGCCTACGGGATGATCGCTCCATGGCGCGATGGCGGCGCCGGCCCGAGCCTGCAGTTCTGCGCCGATGGTCACAATCACGTTGCGCCCGGAGACGATCCCCGCGCGCAGTTTCGGGTTGTCTCTCCCGGGTTCTTTGCGGCGCTGGGTGTGCCCATAGTCGCCGGGCGCGATTTCAATGACCTGGACGGAAAAGGCGAGGAGCTGGTCGCCATCATTAGCGAAACTCTCGCGAAGCGCATGTTCCCCAACCTGGACGCCGTCAATCGGCACGTGTTCTTCACCGATCCTGCCTTGAAGGCCACGGGGGATCCAGGCGATCTGAAGCCACAACGCATCGTTGGCGTCGCCGCCGATCTCGACGATGAGCATCTCGTTCCCGAGCCCACCGTCACCATCTACCACCCCCAGGAACAGGGCCCCCTCTACCGCGGCCGCCTGTTCATCCACACCAGTGCAGATCCTCACTCGCTCATCGGACCTGTGACGCGCATGATTCGCGAGATGTCCGTGGAACAACCGATTGAGCGTGCGGGAACCCTCGAAGAGGCCCGCGCGGAAGTGCTCACGCCGCAACGCTTGAGCTCGGTGGTGTTCGGCCTGTTCGCCGCCGTCGCGTTGTTGATCGCGGCGGTCGGCGTCGCAGGCGTCCTGGCGTTTTCCGTCAGCGCGCGCACGAAAGAGTTCGGGATCCGCCTGGCGCTCGGATTGTCGCCGCGAAATCTTCTCAAGGGTGTCATCGGAGAAGGCGTCGCAATGGCCGCCGTCGGCATCGGGGCCGCGGCTGTGCTCGGATTCGCCCTGGCCACCGTGGCGCGCAGCTATTTCGCGGACCTGAAGATGCCTGGCGTGCTGCCGGTGGCAGCCTCCGCGGTGGTGCTGATGACGGTCGCCGTGCTCGCGTCAATGCTGCCCGCGGCACGCGCCGCGAGAGTCGACGTGATTCAAGCGCTCCGTTCGGAATAGCCGGACGGAGATCCACGGCATCCGATCCGCTTCGAGTCCGGGATCCCTCGTCGCTGCGCTCCTCGGGATGACCGGCTACTGCACGGGACCAAATTCCGAGCCATCATCCCAAGCGCTTTAGCCGTCATCCCGAGCGATAGCGAGCCGACCACCGACCCGACCACCAAAGGCAAGCCCCCGGCCATAGGGAACGCCGCGCGCGAAGCGCGGCGATAACGCAGGACCCCCGGCAGTAGGCAACGCCGGCCGGAACGGCCGGCGGTATCGATCCCGAACTCGGCAGGCTTACGAGACGGGGACGCGCAATGAAAAAGGCGGCCCGAAGGCCGCCTCACCCGCAGATCGGACCGAGACTACTTTTTCGCGGCGTCGACGGGGATCAGGTCGAACTTCCCTTCGCTCTGGATGAAGACCAAGCAGTCCGAGGCCTTGTCGCAACCGGTCGTGTGACGGTAGCTGCCGCCCGGCTGCATGAGGTACGAACCCGGCCCCAGCCGGACCACCGGCTTGCCTTCCGGCGTCTGGAGGAACGTGCCCGAGATGACGACGATCTTGAGTTCATTCGTATGCGTGTGGAGCGGGGCCTGGAAACCCGCGGGGAACTTCGTGAATCCACCGAACGCTCCCGTCGTGTGGTCTCCCCACACGTCCGCCGACATCACCCCCGGAGAACGGGTCGCATCGAGCGGCGCCCACTTCAGATCCGCCGCCGGAATGAAAACCGGCGCCTTCGCCGTCTGTGCCGAAACCGCCGCCGCCAGGGCAAACGAAGCCATCAGTGCCAGAGAGAACTTCCCCTTCATCTTGAAACTCCTTCTTCTTGTAAAGGAAACAGGCGCGGAATGCTACCAGACGAAAGTGCGCCTTTCGAGCCACTCCATAGCCCGTAGTATTCACGGCATCAGATTCGCTTCGAGTCCCGGGATCCCTCGTCGCTACGCTCCCCGGGATGACAAGCTAATGACCCGGCCAAATTACAAGCCGTCATCCCGAGCGATAGCGAGGGATCCCGAACTCGGCAGGCCTACGAGCCCGGGACAGGGATCCACGGCATCCGATCCGCTTCGAGCCCTCCTCGGCGTTTATTTCGCCGCGACGATCCGCGCGATGACCTTCGGATCGTCGGGGAGGAGTCCGACCTTCGAAAGCCGCGGCGGCAGCTTGCGGAGTATCGGGTCGAGGCGATAGGCCTTCGCGAAGACCGGCAGCGAGTCGTCCACCTTGCCCGTGTTCGCCAGCGCGACCGCGTGCCAGAAGGCCATCTCGGCGAAGTCGGGAAGGAGCGCCTCGGCGGCGGCTATAGGCCTTCAACGCCGCCGGCGTCGTCTTTCTTCTCGAAGTACCGATCCCCCTCGCTGGCGAGGTTGTTCGCGCGCTGGAACGTGACCAGGCGCCTCAACTCCACGAGCGGCTGCGGGCTGTCCTCGACGCGAAGGTCGAAGATCTTGTCCTGCCACGGCCTGCCGCTCGAGACGCCCTTGACGACCAGGATCGCGGCCGACTGCATGCCCCGGATGTCGCCGCCCGCCGCCTGGGCCGCGTCCAGCGCCGCGAGCATGCGTTCGGCGAGGTCGCCGCGCGACGCCTCGAACGCCTTCGCCATCGCGGGCCAGACCGTGTCGTTGTCCATCAGGTTCGCCTGGACGGAGTAGCCCACGCCGACGTGATCGCCCGCAGCGGGGATGCATTTCGAGCCGGTGTGGGCGGCGACGCGGCCGGAGGCGTCGACCATCGCCACCTGTCGCACGTCGCGACCGTCGTCGGCGGCAAGCAGGCCCTTCAGCGCATCGGGAGCGCTCCGCCCGGCGCGCATGAGGTCGAGGCCGAGCGGACCGTAGCTCACATCGATGAACGACTGCGTCGCGACCGCTCCCACGCCCGCCTCGGCCCACGTCACGCCCGACCCGACCGAGAACGCGTGCGACTGAACGGCCACGCCCAGCTCCCCCGTCGCCGCGTCGCGGGCGACGATCGAGTACGTGTGAACGGGACGAAGCGGAGGACGCGCGTCGGGAGCGGCGGACAGAGCCAGGGGCGCGAGCAGGAGCGCGGCGAGTGAAGCAGCGGCGATTCGGCGCATGGAGACTCCTTTGGCGTCACATTAGCAGCGGAGCAAAAAAGAAAGCGGCCCTTCGGGCCGCCCCCCCGGTCTCCATCCGCGGCCCGGCTGGGCGAGGTTCGTAGGGGCCTCCTTTGGTGGGCGGCCGCCCTCTTTGCTTCAGTCCAACTACGGCGCAGGCACCTCCGGCCACTGCAGCCCCAGGGCCTTCGCCAGGAACACCGCCATCTGTCGACGCGTCAACGTCGCATCCGGGCAGTAGTTGCCTCCTCCGCAGCCCGCCGTGATCCCCGACGCCACGAGCGCCTCGATGTACTGAAACGCGGGATCCGACGTCGGCACGTCGTTGAACGTCGCGACCGCCGGAGCGGGGCTGACCTGGAGCTTGTAGATGACGCGAACGGCTCCGATCGTGGTCGTCGCGTTGAACGTGGCGTTCTGGACGGAGACGATGTACTGGTAGAGATAGTTGTCGACGGTCTCGGGCGCCGGTGTGACGTCGGCCGGGAAACGGCTGCATCCGGGCGTCCCCGGATCGCCGGTTTCGACGGAGGCAAGCAGCGTGTACCCCGTCGAGTCGACTCGGCCAAACGACGCGTGGATCCCCTCCGTCGCGCTCGTGTCGCAAGCGTCGAGCTCGATGGACAAGAGGCTCGCTCCTTGCGGCACGTGCACCACACCGTAGAGCACGCCCGCGTTCGTCAGGAAGCGGTACGTGTTCAGCTTGGACGAGGCCCAGGTCGTCTGGGACTCGAACGGCTCCATGTCCCAGGCGCTGACCACCGCGATCGATGGGGAGTCGACCCCGTAGGTCGGGACTGCTTGTGCTTGTGCTTGTCCTTGGGGCTGCTGCGCGGTCAGGCTCGCGGACCCGAGGCTCAGGAGAAACGCGAAGCTCGCGCGGGAGAGGAAACGGAGAGCGGTGGCCATGGAAACCCCCTTTGGGCGGATTCTAGGTCCGCCGCCATCCGCAGGGTCCGAGTCAGGCCGTCACCTGCAGGGCCGAACCCGCCGTGCCCCGACCACGAGCCGCGGGGGTCGTGACGGGGCCCGTCTCAATGCACTACGGGAACTGCAGGCCGAGCGCCTTCGCGAGGAACACGGCCATCTGCCCGCGTGTCACCGGGTTGTCCGGACAGTAGTTGCCGCCGCCGCAGCCGCCCGTGATCCCGGACTCCGCCAGCGCCTCGATGTACTGGAAGAACTGATGACCCGTCGGCACGTCGCCGAACGTGGCCGTGGGCGGAGCCGGGGAGACCTGGAGCTTGTATCCGACGACCGCGCCCACGAGGGAGAGCGCCTCGTCGGCAATTTCCGGGGCGATGAAAAGCAGAAGTCTCCGCGTCTGGTTGTTCACGGTGTAGTTGAGCCCGCTGAGGTCCTGGGTGTAGGCCGCACACGGCTCGACCATGTTCGAGATGGACTCGATCGCATCCCCAAGCATTTCGCACTGGCCGTCGACGCTGTCGCAGCTCGCGAGAGCACCCCCCCAGTGGGAGTCGCCCGAGATGGTGGAATCGCAGAGATCGAAGGTGACGCTCGTCAGCAAGGCCCCGTCCGGCAGGTGCGGCGACGCCACGAATCCGCGGTTGCCGCCGGTGCTGTAGCGCTGGGCAGTGAGATCGGGGATCAGCTTGTCGGCGTAGGTCTGGTCCGAGGAGAGCGGATCGAACTCCCACTCGCCGATCGTGTAGAACGACTCCCGCGTCGTGCCGAAGTTGACCGGGGGCCCAGCCTTGACGCGCGGTACTTTGTCGAGCCGCAAGAGACTTTGAGCCGCCGCATTTCCCACGCACGAAACAATGAGGGTCACCGCCGAGAGGATCCACCGCAGGTAGGTTTGACGCATAACGCCTCCGAGCGGGGGCGGCCCTTTCGAGCCGCCCCTCGAATCGCTCTAGAACGCCCCTTTAGAAGCTGACCTTCAGAATGCGTTCCCCCCACGCCGACCAGCCACCCCGCATCGGGGCTCGCGAAGGCTACGGCCCAGAATCCCTCGACGCCTTCGAGCAGATTCCAGGTGTCGCCCTCGTCCGGAGTCCACGCCGCGCCGGCCGGTCCCGTCGCCACGATGTACCGCGGCCGCCCGGGCGTCCCTACGTAATCCAACCCGAAGATCGCCCCCGGAATCGGCGCGTTGGTCCCGAGCTCCCACGTCTTCCCGCCGTTGTGTGACCGCGCGAAGTTGTCGACGATGTCCGTCGCCAGGAAATCGCCT
Source organism: uncultured Acidobacteriota bacterium (assembly GCA_963749265.1). Classification (GTDB taxonomy): domain Bacteria; phylum Acidobacteriota; class Thermoanaerobaculia; order UBA5066; family Gp7-AA6; genus DAHUXD01. The sequence goes on from CAVVML010000028.1 coordinate 42,869, forward strand.
CCCCCGACCACGCCGCGCGCCGGGTTGCGGAAGTCAACGCTGAACACGCCGCCCGTGCCCGTCGGCCCCGGCGGGATCGGAGACTCGTACGCCGCCCACGTCTCCCCCTGGTCCGTCGTCTTGAGGATCCGCGCGTTCGTGCCGATCCAGGCCCATTTCTTCCCGACCGTCGCGACGCACGTTCCACTTGCCGCGAACGCGAACTCACCCCCGGACACCGCCGGCGGCAGGTTGTCCCCGATGTCCTGCCAGGTCTCGCCATCCAGCGTGCGGAGCGCCGGGAATCCGGCCCGCCACGGAATCGGCCATGGTCAGGCCCTCCGTCGCGTTCCAGAAGGCAAAACAATCCCAGAAGCCGAGCGGATCCGTGTTCTGGATCTGAAGGTCCCACGTCGCTCCGCCGTCTTCCGTCTTGTAAATGCGCGACGCATCGCCGGGCCCGGCCGCGAGCAGATAGGCCACATCGGCACTGACCCCCTCGACGTCGCGGAACTCCAGCGTCTCGGCCCCCGGCACCACCCCCGCTTCCCAAGTCTCTCCGCCGTCGGTCGTGCGCGTGAAGGTCCCGCCCACTCCGCTCGCCCAGACCACCAGATCGTTGACCGGGCTGACCGCCTGAAGCCGGTTCGTCGTCCCACTGTCCTGAGGCGTCAGCGTGGGGCTATCGGTTTTCTTCGGCGCGCCCAAGACTATGCCCGCGAGCAACAGGCCCGGGATGCAGACTTGGACCAACCTCGAGAAGCTTCTCCATCGTCCGTTCATGGTTCCTCCTTGACGGTTAAGACTCCGGGTCGAGCCTATCGCCGCGAAGGCTCAAAGGGGCCCCTCCCGGCCCTTTTCAATGAGTTTCGGCCACTTTGACCTTGCGCCCGTTCCGTACTATTATGCGTACTGTAATGCGTACTTGGAGCTTACCCAATGACGGAAATCGCCCTCATGAAAGCTCGCGAACGCCTCACGGGACTCAGCCGAGAGCTTCGCAAGAATCCTAAAACCGTCGTCCGTATCACCCATCGCGGCAAGCCGGCCATGACACTGATGTCGACGGATCTGTACGACACGCTTCTGGAAACCCTCGATGCCCTGGCGGACCAGGAATCGATCGACGCTCTGAGGCGAAGTCTCCGGAACATCCAGTCGGGACGAGTTCACACACTCGACGAGGTCGCGGCCCGACTTGGCCTGACTCGGTGAGTCCGACGCGAAGCCACCAGGTTCTCTGGACCAATACGGCGCTTCAGATGCTCGATAGGGTCGGGGATCGACGCATCCAGCAACAGCCGTTTGACACATCGAAGCGATTGGAACTGGACCCCGAAAAGCAGGGAAAGCCTCTTCGCGACGACCTTCTCGGCTATCGAAGTCTGCGCGCTGTGGGGCAGCGCTACCGGATCCTCTATTCGATCGACGTCGAAACCGAAACGGTTTACGTGGTTGCGGCCGGCATTCGACGCGAGGGCGCGAGGGCGGACATCTACTCCCTCGCGCAAAAACTCGTACGGCTCGGGCTTGTTCCGGCCCTGCTACGGAAGAGGACCGCGCCTCCAAAGAAACCGGGACGTAAGAAGAAATAGTCGGCTTCGTCGTCCTCACAAAACAAGGACCGGCCGGTCACTTCACGCCCTTGCGGAAGAAGGAGGCCGAGCAACTCCGAGCGGGTGTCTATTGATCCGGCTCAGGCGCGTCCGGCTCAGGCGCGTGTTCCGGTGCCGGAGCACGCTCTCTCCACGGTTCTCGGAACCTGGTCTCAGCCCCGCCTCGAAAATCCTCGCCATCCGGCCCGACCTGGTAGTTGAAGTCTCGGAGGCCCTCACCGTCGATCCGTGCCCCGTAGCCCGTGATCTCGCCATGCTGAGAGATCGAGTAAACCTCTTCGATCTCGTTGTCTCGCGCCACGCGCAGGAGGCTTTCCTGAACGCTGCCCGGGAGATCCTGCCAGGCGACCTCTTCTTGTAGGGTGAGGAGCTTTCCGTCCGAGGCAAAGATGAAACCCTTCTTGCGCCGGTCGGCCTTCACGTCGACCTCGTACATCGGTTCGGCGTCTCCGGCGATCCGCCAGCATGCGCGGACATGCGCGCCGGGCGCGTGCCGATCGACGGCCTCACGAACCGATTCCGGAAGCTCGGTCTTCTTGATCTTGGTCGCAGGAGCGCCCGCAGCCAGGGCGACCAGAAAAGCCCCCGCGATCGCGAGCGCGGTGATTTTCGTGACTCTCATGGGACCCCTCCGGCCGGCTCAGGAATCCTGCCGGCCGGCCGCCTTCTGACAGTGCATTTGCCGTGCCGACGGCCCGGGCACGGCACGGTGGAACTCTTCGCGACAATTTCTTATATAATTAATTTGGGTGGAGTTCGGTGGACCAGGTGGAATGAAGAACACATCGAAAGTCACGGCGTGGACCCTTCCGAGGCGGAGCAAGTCGTTTCCGGGGCAAGGGCGCCGTTTCCGTACGTCCAAGCCGACGACAAGTACCTCGTCTGGGGCGCCACGGAGGACGGTCGACTTCTGCAGGTGATCTTCGTGATCGACCCCGACGATTCGATATTTGTCATTCACGCCCGGAATCTGACGGAAAACGAGAGGAAGAAGCTTCGACGGAGGCGCAATTGAAGAAGTCCAAAGCGAAGAGACCCGCAGGGAAAATGACGACGAGCGAGCTCGCCGAGACGACTGCCGCCTACGGTCGCGTGATGGCCATCGACGAGTTTCGACCGATGGACAGCCAGTCCCGGGCCCGATGGGAACGGGCCAAGAAGAAGGTTGGACGGCCTCGCCGAGGCAAGGGTGCCAAGGTCATTTCCGTGAGCGTCGAGCAGGATCTCCTCGAAGCGTCCGACCGATTGGCGAAGGAGCTGGGCGTTAGCCGTGCCCGCCTCATCGAGCGAGGCCTGCGAGCAGTAATCGCCGCTAACGTCCGCTAGATAGCCACTACGATGACTTGGAGCCCCGACGCCGCCTCTTCAGCTCTCGCTCGAACTCGTCGAATCGCTCTACCTTTCCTTCGTCCTCCGACCAGCGTCGAATCACCCCCAGGTCCAGACGCTCCTTGAGAGCAATCGTGACGGCTACATCGAGGCTTTGCCGATCATTCCAGAAGTAGAAAGCCGCCAGGCGGTCTCGACACGAATCTGTCGGCGATAGGGCGAGCACTTTGCCGCGCCCAGCCTTGACCTCCACCGGGCGGATGCCGAAATCGCGACCGATCGAGAGCGGACCGCGTGGAAACTCGAGAAAGAAGTGAGTGGCCGGATGCTCGTAGTGGTCTCCCACGCGCTCGAAGCCGATCGACCCAAGCGCCTCGTCTAGCTGCGCCCGTTTCGGCGCAGACTGAAGGATGAAGTCGAGATCGTCGGACTTGTAGTCGCCACGTGTATGAATCGCGGCGATTCCTCCTCCGGTCAAGACCGCTCGGATCCCAGCCTTCTCCAACGCCGCAGCGACTGCCGCCGCCACCTGGCTCAAGGTCGACTCCGCACCAACCTTCACAGCCTCTTCCCGGTTCTCCGAGGTCGACGCCGCAGATTCTCGATCCTCGAGCGAAGGGATTCTTCAGGCTCAGCCAGCCGCGTAAGTAGATTCCGTAGCTCCTTCAAGGCGAAGTAACGAGGGTTGAGCTGATAGAGCCTCGTCCGTCCCGCCGTCCTCGCGGCAACGAGGCCCTCCTTTTCGAGGCCGGCAAGAGCCCTTTGGACCGAGAAGAGCGGCTGCTCCAAGACGCGCGCGAGCTCACGGGGGTAGCTCTCCGCGAGCAGGTTGAGGGCGATCAGGGCAGCGGTTCTCGAGTCACTACCGAACGGCGAGGAGTTACCGACCAACATAGTTGGTCATATGACCACTAATATTGGTCTAAGTCAATATCCAAGATAAAAGGCGGCCCTCGTCGATAGCTTAAGGAATCACGAATCAAAACATCTTCACCTTAGAGAGCTCGCCCGAGCCGGCGCGACGGCCTCGCGGGGACCCCGGCGCCGCAGAGGTAGACCGGGAATTCCTTGACTCCGTCGAGGCCGATCAGCTTTTCCACGAACGTGTCCTGGATCGCCGCCGTCGTGAAGGGGCCGAGCCCGCGCGAGGTCGCCAGGAGGCAGAAGGTCTGGGCGAGGTGGCCCGCTTCGAGCCAGAGAACGCGGTACGCGCTCTCGACTTCGTACTTCCAGAGGGTCCGCTCGAAGACCGCCGTCATCACGCAGAAGAAAGCCGCGCGACCCACCCACCGTTGGCCGGATGCGGCTCTGAACCGCCGGCGGCGCGCAGGTCGCCCGAGCGCAGCCGGCGAAGCTGATCGGAGGCGACGTCATAGTGGTACAAGCCCGGCCGGGAGCTCCGAAACGTTCCATGCGATCACGTAACACTCGATGGGATGGAGACAGCCGGCCGAGGGGCTGGTCTTCAGCGGCAGGCGTCCGAACTCTCCGGCGTCGAGCCAGCCACGTCCTGCCCCACGTCCCGCGCACGATCGCGGCCAGGTCCTCGAGACGAACCGGCTTGCGGGCGAACTCGCGGACCGTTCGGCGAGCGGCGAGGACCTGCTCGAGCACCCTGGCCTTCTCCGGGCCGGGCCCGGCTGCGACGGGCCGCCGCCTCACCTTCGCCCCGCGGTAGCGCTTGAATTTGGGCGGCGGCCGCTCCGCCGCGAGGCGCGCCTGAAGGAAGCGATCAATAGCGGCCGGGGTCCTCAGGTAGGGAATGTCCCGGGTGGCCAGGTGATATTGAGCGGAGGCGAGGTTCTGTTTCCAGGCTTCGATGCGCGAGATGCGCCGTCGGCCTTCGCGTTCCGGAATCAGCAGGCCGAGGCGCCGAAGCCGACCGATGCTCCGCAGCACGGACCGTCGATCGTAGTCCGGCAACGAGTCGGCGACAGCCGAGGGCTTCCGGGGACCGCTGAACGAATCCAGGAGAAGAATCGTTTCGGGCGAGACGGAGAAAGTCTCTCCGCTGCGAAGTTCCTCGACAAAGAGCTCCCCCTCACTCCAGGAAATCAGGAGGTCGGGATTTCGGACGAGCCGGTCCAAAGCGGCGGCGGCTACTTTTTCTTTTTCGAAGTTTTCCCGGGGCAGAACGTAGGCGATTGGGGCGCTCCCTTCTTTTTGCCAGTCTTTCGTTTCGCCGTGGCCTTCATTTTCTTCGCGGGCATTTCTTCCTCCTCTGATTCCGGTCATCGTATCCCGGACGCGAGATACAGGTCGGATGAAGCGCGAATGATCGAGTACGCCCGAGTCTCCCCCGAAGCGTCGAGCGCCGCCGTGAGGAGACGGCCCTGACCGACTCCGTTCCGGCGAGCCCGATCGCTTCTTCCCGGAGCAGCGCGCCGGTCGAAGAGTCCAGCGTCAGGAGCCGGCGGTCGCGGGTGACGCCGAAGATCCGATCGCCGGCGGCGTTCCAGCGGGCGTAAATGAACTCCCGATCGTCGGGAAGCTCGTACAGTTTGAGGCCCGGCCCGCCCTTGATCGGATGGATGAAGAGCGATCGCTTCCGCGGCCCGTTCAAGCACAGGAAAGAGCTTCCGGACGGCGACGCGGTCGGCATGTCGCAACCGGCGGCTCCGAGTGATCGGGCGCCGCTCCCGTCCGTCTCCACCGTCCAGACCTCGCTGACTCCTTTTTCCGACCGCACGAAAAGGAGGGTGCTCGGACCGGCAAAGGAAGGAGCGGAAACATTCGCCCCGGGGGTCGGAAGCAGGCGGACCCCGCCAGCGTCGACCGGGATGAGACTGAGCTGCGAGGCACCGGCGACGGGTCGAGTCACGGCAACGATGGACCGGCCGTCGGGCGAGAATCTTCCGGGAAGACCCTCTCCCAGCCGGGTCGCGTCGCCTCCCGCGAGCGGGCGGATCCAGATTCCCGACGTCTTCTCCGTCGGGCCGCGGTCGTAGAAGAGCGCCGTCTTCCCGTCGGGCGAGATGTCGCCGACGAGAGTCCAGCCGAGCCAGGACAAGTCGTGCGGATCTTCCGCCCCGCTGCCGCACGGTCAGACCGACCGCTTCCTGCTCCGAGGTGAGAAGGAGACGGTCCCCGGAGGCCGAAACGCTCTGGAGAGTGAAGAAATCGGGCAGGGAATAGCGCGAGCGAAGCTTCCCCGAAGGACTGACGGTCCAGAGGGCGCCGTTCCCATAAGCCGTCTGGGTCGACGCCGTGAACCAGATCTCGCCCGTCTTCGCGCTCCAGTCGAGGCCGGCGCATTCGATCGAACCGCTTCGTCAAGACCTTCGAGCCCGAGCCGTCGATCGCCGCGACCTGGATCTCGCCGATGCCGTCGAGCCGGAAGGGATAGTGAACGAACGCGACCTTCTTCTGGTCGGGGGAGATCCTCGCGAACCAGATGGCTCCCGACGTCCGGAAGAGCGTGCGCTGGAGAGCGCCCTCGGCGCTGCGAAGCTCGAGGACTCGTTCCGCGCCCAGGTCGCGGACCACGACCAGGAACCGGCCATCCTTGGCGGCGTCCGCCCATCCGCTGTTGTCCAGGATCCGGCGCGGTTTTCCTCCCAGAGACGGCCACCAGGCGAGCGTGCCGCTTTCGTTCATGGAAAGCCGGGAGGGACCCACGAGGACGAGGACTTGCGACCCGTCCCCCGAGAACGCCAGCGGAAACTGCACGTCGGAGTCGAGAGCACGATCGATTCCCGTCGACTCCGGAAGGGCCAGATACGACCGCACCGGGTCCCCTTCCCAGGATGCCGCATAGAGGATCGAGCCGTTCGGCGCGAAGAGCGCCCGCGTGACGATTCCCTCGCGGTAGGTGAGCCGGCGGAACTCGGGCGGCGTAGGAACGCGGAGACGATCGAGGAGGAAGACGCCGCCGGCCACCAGGGCCGCGATCGCGATGGCCGCCCCCGCGATCCGCAGAGCGCGGCGGCTGGGCCGGGCGCGCGCGATGGCCGCCGCGCGGAAGCCGCTGCCCACGGAGTGGTCCTTGATCGTCTGGAGATCCCGCGCCAGGTCACGAGTCGACGCGTAGCGATCGCGCGGAATCTTGGCGAGACACCTTTCGAGGATCCATTGAAGCGGCTGAGGCACCGACGGATTGATCTCGTCGACCGGACGCGGATCGTCCCGGAGGATCGCCGAGAGCGTCTCCGCCGCAGAGGGGCGGCTGAAGGCGGCCTTGCCCGTCAGCATCTCGTAGAAGATGCAGCCCAGCGAGAACTGGTCGGACGCCGGCGTCGGCGTCTCTCCTCGAGCCTGTTCGGGCGCCATGTAGCCGAGAGTTCCGACCGCCGAGCCCGGAGACGTGAGCCGCCCGGCGGAGGTCGGGGAGTGCGTGTCGGCGCCGGCGAACTGGTGAAGCGCGGCGAGGCCGAAGTCGAGGATCTTCACGCGTCCTTCCGACGTCACGAAGACGTTGGAAGGCTTCAGGTCGCGATGAACGATGCCCGAGTCATGCGCGCGCGCGATGCCGTCGGCGAGCTGCGTGGCCAGGTCCAGGAAGCGCCGGACCGGCATCGGCTCTCCCCCGAGGGAAGCGGACAGCGGCTCCCCATCGATCAACTCCATCGCGAGGTAATGAATCGGCGACTCGCGGCCGGCGACCGAGGCGGCGCCCGCCTCGTACACGACCACGATGTTCGGGTGGTTCAGGGACGAGGCCGCGCGCGCCTCCCTCTCGAATCGAGTGATGAGGTCCGCGTCTTCGGCATCCTCCTCCCGGAGGACCTTCAGGGCGACGTCGCGCCCGAGCCGAGCGTCGCGCGCGTGGTAGACCTCTCCCATGCCCCCGCGCCCCAGCGGACCCACGATCTCGTAGGGACCGAACGTCTCCCCCGAGGACAGGATCACCGGAGTCCCACGCTCACCGATACCTCTCTCTTCTCTGCTGGTTCCTCCCCCATCGTATTCGCGAACGTCCGCTCGGAGGAAGATCCGGAAAGCCCGGCGGGCGGGGCGTGTCGTCACCGCGAGCCTACGAAGGGACTCCGACTGCGACGCGCCCGTCGCCCTAGCGGTCATCCCGAGAGGCGGCACTGCGGCCGCCCCGGACTCGACGCTCGCCGCGGATTCTGCGCGAACGATCTTTCCCTCAGAAGACATGGAGGGCCACGACCGGGCGGTCCCGGAACAACTCCAGACGGGACGATCTATGGATTCGGCGTCGGCGCGCGCTCTCTCCATGGCTCTCTTGACCGGCTCAGGCGCTTCTGACGGGCTCGGCGCTTCGCCTCCAAACGCCTCGCCACGCGGCCCGACCTGGTAGTTGAAGTCTCGGAGGCCCTCACCGTCGATCCGAGCCCCGTAGCCGACGATCTCGCCATGCTGCGTGATCGAATAAACCTCTTCGATGTCGTTGTCTCGCGCCACGCGCTGGAGGCTTTCCTGAACGCTGCCCGGGAGATCCTGCCAGGCGACCTCCTCCTGGACGGTGCGGATCTCTCCGTCCAAGGCGACGATGAAGCCCTTCTTGCGCCCGTGCGACCTTCACGTCGACCTCGTACATTGTTTCGCCGTCTCCCGCTATCCGCCAGCATGCGCCGACATGCGCGCCGGGCGCCTCCCGATCGACGGCCTCACGAACCGCTTCCGGAAGCTCGGTCTTCTTGATCTTGATCGCCGAAGCGCCCGCCGCCAAGGCGACCAGGAACGCTCCGGCTATCGCGACGGCGGTGGCTTTCGTGACTCTCATGAGCCCTCCGTCCGGCTCAGGAGTCGGAATCCTGCTGCCGGCCGCCCCCTCGATGGTGCATTTGCCGTGCCGAAGGCTTCCTCCCTGTCGTACGAAGAGTCCTCGTCGACGATTCCCCGCCAGCTCTTTGGTAGAATCGGCTCGTATAGAGAGGCGCGAGGGTTCTGGCCCGTCGACCGCCCGGCAACCTGCGAACGTCAGCAAGGTGCCAACGCCAGCCCGGAAACGGGAACGATCAGGGCTCACGTCGAGCAATTGAAGGCGTGAGTCCCCGCGAGCCGCGGGGATTTTCGTTTCTGGGCGCGACCGCGGGCCAGCAGCCTCCTCCTCGGGAGGACGCTATGTCGAAATGGGTTTCGTACGGCCACAATCCCCGGAATGATCTCGAGGCGGTCTCGGCTCGCCAGGAGGAGGATGAGCTACTCCGGCAGCATCTGCCCCTCATGCTGGCTAACTCCGATCGGATCTTGCGGACGCCCCGTTATTTCTTCTGCCAGCTCGGGGGTCCTACCTGTCGTCGGTTTGGGTATTCGGCGGCGGAGGGCCGATCCCGCTCGGCGTTCTCCTCCTTCTCTGGAACGCAGGAGAACTGCTCTTTGATTGCCCCCGCTGCGGGAACTCTTTCCACGCAGTAGGAATCTCTGGATCGATTCTCAGCGGCTGCGAAGCGCCTGGGGGCCTTGCATCAACTGCAACGAACAGCAAAGCTTCGCCTGGACCACATGGGAGAGACGATTCTGGCCGTCGGCTCGCTACTGCGGGTTCACAGGAACGAGGCGATTATCGAGAGGAGTAAGCAGCCTCGATTTGACTGGAAAGATGGCCTCGTAGGGAGATCCATTCCAGGGCGTGTGATCGGTCCCGCAATTACGCCAGCGAGCCTTCCAACGCTGATCGCCGAGTTGACGGGATCCTGTCTCGACAATCCTCCCGTCGATGGACCGCCCACTGAGGACTCTGGCAAGACGCCATTCACGCCGCCACCACTTCCCAGAAACACGAGGCTCCCATTCCCACTCCAGAAGAAGAGGGGAAGTAGCTA
>CAVVML010000029.1:0-41385 GCA_963749265.1 uncultured Acidobacteriota bacterium
TTGTCCTCGAGGTAGAACTCGACCTTCGTGATCGGCGGCTCCGACCGACCGCCTCGAGACGCAGGATGCCGATCGGCGCCTCGCGGGCGGGCGGCAGGATCTTCAGCTTCGAGCCGCCTGCCGCCGGGCGCCGGCTGCGGTCCCCGCCTCGTCGGCGATGACGATCGCCTCGGCCGCGGGAAGCGTCGAGGACTCGCCCGGAGCGAGGTCGGCCGTGAACGGGTTGCCGACTTCGGGCACCGAGACCTCGGTCTTCGCCTCGCCGACCTGCTTGCCTCCGGGCGCCGACAGCACGAGGCGGCAGCACGTAGTCGCCGGGCTCCACGGCGCGCAGGAACGCGTACGTGAAGGTCGTGCGCTCGTCGACCGCGCCGGACACGGGGTACTTGAAGGCCTGCACGACGTTGCTCGTCCTTCAGGAAAGCTCCCCTGGAGCTCTCCCGAGAAGCTCTTCAGGCCCGCGCTTCGCGGCCGCCATCGAAAGCTCGGGCGCGCGCAGGCGGACGCGGACGACGGTCTTCACGCCCGCCATTCCGAGGTACTCGACGGTGACGTAGAGCGGGAAGTTGCCGCCCTCGGTCGAAAGCTGCGCCTCGCGCGTCTGCGCCGTCTGCGCGGGCGAGACCGCCGGCGGAGGACAGCATGAGCACGGAAAAGGCCAGCGCGGCCAGGGACTTGAATCGCGATTTCATCGCAATTCCCGAACCGCGGACGGCCGGCCCGGAATTCCCGTTATGCGCGCCGAGAGGCCGCGCCGGGTCAGGCGGCGGCTGCCCCCTGCTCGAGAGTCCCGGAAGAACTCCCCGACGGCCTCCCGGAAGTCCGAGGGCGTCGCCAGCTCGGAAATCCGGATCCGCAAGGCCCGGCCGCCCGCGAGGCCGTGCGTATACCAGCCAGTGAACGTGCGCAGCTTGTGATCGCCAGGGAATCGAGGGTGGCGCTCCTGATGCTCGACTGAATGCCCCAGGATCAGTTCGCGCCGCTCGGCGAGCGTCGGCTCGCGCGGCGGCCACCCGCGAGCACGGTCCGCGCCTGGCGGAAGATCCACGGATTCTTCATCGACGCGCGGCCGATCATCACGCCGTCGCAGCCCGTCTCGCTCATCAGGGGGCGTCCTCCGCCCTCTCGACGTCGCCGTTGCCGATGACGGGGATCGCGCGTGGCCGCTTCAGCTCGCGCGATCGCGGTCGGCGCGGCCCGTGTACATCTGGCGGGCCGTGCGCGCGTGCATCGCGACGGCGGCCACGCCCTCGTCCTCGCACATGCGGCGAGGTCGAGGAAGTTGACGCGCTGCTCGTCGAGCCCCAGGCGGAACTTGACCGTCAGCGGGATCGAGAGCCGCTCGCGCACCGCGCGCACGATGCGCCGCGCGAGCGGCAGGTCGCCCATCAGCGCGGCGCCGGCGCAACCCTTGAGCACCTTGTTCGCCGGGCAGCCCATGTTGATGTCGCAGACGTCGGGCCCGATCTCCTCGACGATGTCCGCCGCCGCCGCCATGCGCTCGGGGTCCGAGCCGTAGATCTGGATCGAGAGCGGCCGCTCCTCGTCGGAGAAGTCCATCTTGCGCAGCTGGCGCGCGTTGCCGCGCGTGATCGCCTCGGACGAGATGAACTCCATCGTCACGAGGCCGACGCCCCCGATCCGGCGGAGCATCAGCCGATAGACGTGGTCCGTGATGCCCGCCATGGGGGCGAGCACCAGAGGCGGATCGAAAGGACCTGTCCCAGGGTGAGCATGGAATTGGTAATCTTACCGATCCCCCAGGCCCCGGCGGGCTTGGTAGGATTACTCTCGGTCGGCCCCGTTTCTTTCAGGAGGTTGGAATGTCGTCCAAGGCCATGGCGGCCCCCCAAGAGGGCACGCTCTGGATCCGCGACAAGCGGTTCGATTTGCTTTTCCTGACTCTGTCGGGGGTCCTGGTGTTCCTTCCCTACCTGTCGTACGGATTTCTAAAGAAGGTGGGGCTCTCGGAAGGGACCTCGAGCCTCATCGTCGGCCTCTCGGTGACCATCCTGGTCGGCGGTCCCCACATGTACTCGACCTACCTGCGGACGGCCTTCGAGCCGCGGTTCCGGAAGCGCTGGGGAATTCTGGCGTACCTGCCGCTCGTCGTGATTCCCACGCTCGTGATCCTCGGCTCGGTGTTCTCGTTCATCCTGCTGCTCACGGGCTTCTTCCTCTGGGCGTCCCTGCACGTGACCCACCAGGCGCAGTTCATCTCGGAGACGTACCGGATGCGCAAGGGCGCTCCGATCCGCGCGATCGATCGCTGGCTGGACGGCGGCGTGATCCTCGGGGCCCTGTACCTGGTGGCCATGTACAAGTTCGTCGAGGACCGCTTCGCCCTCGGCGACGCCGTGCTGTTCTTCCCGCCGTTTCTGAAGCACAAGGCGGTCGCGATCGCCTTCACCGCCGGCTACGCGGCCTTCTTCGTCTTCTACGTCGCGCGCACGTTCCGGGAGATCCGCCGCGGCGAGTCGTCCTGGCCACGCCTGCTTTTCATGACGATTACCGTGGCAATGGCGTTCATGGTTCCGGTCTTCGACAACCTCGACATGTCGTTCCAGGGTTTCAACACCTGGCACTCCCTCCAGTACCTCGCGCTCACGTGGTTCATGCTCGGACGCGAGGCGGACACGGGCCGCATCGGGAGCAACCTGACGCGCGCGCTCGCGGGGCGGCAGAACACGAAGAAGTTCTACATGTCCATGATCGGCGCGACCGTCTCGGCCGGCGTCATCTACCTCATTCTCTGGAAGGGCCTGAGCTTCCCGCAGGACAAGAGCTATTACGTGGTCGTCCTGTCCTTTCTGCTCGTCCACTACTTCTACGATCACATCCTCTTCCGCGACTTCGAGCCGCTGCAGCCGATTCGGGAAGAGAGCGTTTGGCCGCGTAGCCTTCACGGCTCAACGGGTGGCGACAGCTCGATTCCGCTTCTGAACGTAGGGGCGGGCTGGGTTGCCACTTCATCAGCCCCGCTGAGCCGAGCTACTTCATCAGCTCCGCGTAGCTCTTCACGACCGTGTACCCCTTGGGCTGCTCGAAGAGGTCGGGGGCCGCTCCGATGCGGACGTCGAGGAGCTCGGTCGTGGTGAAGGGCTGGGACTCGTCGTTCTGGTCCTTCTTGGCGTGCTCGATCTTGACGACGAGCCTCTCGAGGTCGCGCGCCGCCCAGATCGTGACGGTATCGCCCGAGGGCAGCGTCATGCGCCAGCGGTCGCAGGGATGGAGCCCGTGCGTGTCGTCCCCGATCTTCTGGATCCGGGCGCCGAATCGATCCGCGTAGGCCGCCGGGTCGAAGTTGGGCTCGAGAGGATAGCCGGGCACAATCTCGTCGGTCGCAGACCAGGGCGACGCGAAGAGCTTCTTCGTCGAGGGCCGGATCTGCCAGACCGCCTTGAGGTCCGGCCGCGCGATCTTCACGAGCGGCCCCCCGTCGGCCGTGCCCTCGACGCGTCGCCACTCCCCGCGCACCGCGACCTTGTACCGTTCCTCGGGCGAGTAGGCGAGGGTGGCGGTGTACCCGTCCTTCGAGATGGTCTTGAGCCCGCCGCCGCAGCGGAGAACCGCCACGACGGCGAGAGCCATGGCGAGAACGGCTGCGACGCGAGCCGCCTTCATTGCGGGCTGGTGATCAGGATCAGGGTTTCCTGCGGCGAGCCCAGCGGTTCGCTTCCCTTCTCGGTCACGACGTAGTCCTCTTCGAGCCCGAAGCGGACCTTCTCGCCCATCAGCCAGGGGAGCTCGGTCTTGAGCGCCGGCTCGACCGCGAATGTTTGATCGCGCTCGATGACGTAGCTGCCGAGCTTGCCGTAGCGTTCGGGCCAGTTCGGCGCGAGCTCGGGGCCGAGGTCGTGCGTGTAGAACCCGATCGGATGCCCCGTCGAGTGGAGGAACTCCTCGTAGCCAGCCTCGGTGATGGCGCGCCGGCCGGCGTCGTCGACTTCGGAGCCTTTGACGCCGGGCTTGAGCGCCGCGGCGGCCGCCCGGTTCGCGGCCTTGACGACGTCGAAGGCCTTCTGGACCTCGGGCGGCGCGGCGGTCTCTCCCGCACGCAGGACGTACGCGAGGCGCTGGATGTCGGTCTTGTAGCCCGCGTCGTCGACACCGGCATCGATGTGGACGACCGCGCCGGGGAAGATCACCGCATCCGTCGACGCGGAGTGACCGCGGGACTTTCCGGCCGTGACGTTGGGATCCTGCTCGTCGCCCCAGGACGAGCCCAGGTTCATCTCGCGCCGGCGCTTGCGGATGAAGTCCGCGACGTCCTTCTCCGTGGTCTTGCCCGCGACGATGACCTGGGGCGTGAGTGCCTCGGCGAGAATCTGCTCGGTCTTCCGAACGGCCTCGCGCATCTTCGCGATCTCCGCCGGCGTCTTGCGGCTGCGGAAGGAGATGAGAAGCGCCTCCGAGGAGACGAGCCGCTTCGAGAAGTCCGGCCCGAGCGAGTCCCGGAGCCACTGGAGGTTGCCGGCCGTCAGGCCGTCGGCGAGCGGAACGTCCTTGGACTGGTCGACGGCGATGTTCTTCGGACTGTATTTGGCGATCTCCTCGAGGAGAACTCCCGCGGGGCCTTCCTTGCCGTAGGGGATGACCCGGTTGTAGAGCCCCGACTTTTCGAAGGCGTCGGTGTCGAAGCTCGCGACGATCGCGACGCGCTCCATGTTCTCGCCGCGGTCCACGAAGAGGCAGACCGCGCGGCCGACGGCGTGCTCGGCGCCGACGTCGAACGCGATCGGGTCCGAGGAGTTCTCGCGCGTGACGACGAGCCACGCGCTGACGCCGGCGCGCCGCATGGCCGCGAGCAGGTAGCGGTCGAGGCGCTCCTTGCGCGACGTGACGCGCAGCGGCAGCGTCGGACCGGCCGTGGGCGCCGGAGTCGGCGTCGCCCGCGACCGGCGGACCTGCGCCGACGCGGCCTCCGAGAGTCCCATCCCGGCGGCGATCGCGAGCAGCAGCCACGCGGCACGTTTCATCGCGCGCAACTCTAACGCCTCGGACCCCTCTGCCATAATCGCGCGCCATGACGTGGTGGGAGTCGTGGTTCGGCGAGGAGTACCTGGACCTCTACCCCCACCGGGACGTCGACTCGGCCCGCAGGGAGGCCGCGTTCGCCCTGGAGCATCTCCCGGCCCGGCGGGCGCCCCTCCTGGACCTCTGCTGCGGATCCGGGCGGCACTCCGTGCCCTTCGCCGAAGCGGGCCTGCCGCCGATCGGACTGGACTATTCGGCGCCGCTGCTGCACCTCGCGCGCCGGCGGGACCCGCGGCTCGGTCTCGTGCGCGGCGAGATGCGGTCGCTGCCCTTCCCGGACGGCACGTTCGCCGCGGTCGTCAACTTCTTCACGAGCTTCGGCTATTTCCTCCGCGAGTCCGAGAACGTGGCGGTCGTGGCCGAAATCGAGCGCGTGCTCCGGCCGGGCGGAGCGTTCCTCTGCGATACGTTCGCTCGCGACTGGGTTCTCGAACGGCTCGTCCCCGAAGAGCGCCGATGTTGCGGCGAAAAGGAGTACACGATCCGCCGTTCGTGGAATCCGGAGACGCAGCGCATCGAGAAGGAGATCGAGGTCCGCCGCGAGGGGTCGATCGAGATCTTCCGCGAGAGCGTGCGGGCGTACGCGGCGGACGAGCTCGTCACGCTCTTCTGCCGCGCCGGGCTCCCCGTCGAGGCGACGTGGGGCGACTTCGACGGATCGCCGTCCGGGCCGGATTCGCCGCGCCTCATCGTCCTCGCGCGCCGGCCGGCGTCCACCAGCGGCAAAGGAAGCCCTTCGTGATCCCCTTCTCCAGGTACCCCGGGCTCTCGCCTCTTTTCCACGACTTCCTCGCGGGCCTTCCGGAGTTCTTCCCCGACGCGCCGACGATCGACGCCGCGGCGGAGCGCGGGGCCGAGCTCCTCGCGAAGGGCGCGCGGGCGCGCGTTCCCGCGTCGGCGTTCCGTCACCGGGGACAGGAAGCCGCGAGGATGGCCGAGGACCTCGCCGCGGGCCGCGCCGTCGCGGTCTCGACCGGCCAGCAGGTCGGCCTCTTCACCGGCCCGGGCTTCACGCTCATGAAGGCCCTCGACACGATCCGCATCGCGAGCGAGCTCTCGCGCCGTGGCGTGCCGGCGGTCCCCGTCTTCTGGGCGCTGACCGACGACCACGACCTGCAGGAGATCGCGCGCACAGCGCGTCCGACCCACGAAGGACCGCAGGAGCTCGTCCTGGAAGGCGCGGATCGGCAGAACCGCCAGCCTGTCGGGCGACTGCGCATCCCGGAGCGCGTCCGCGAGATCGTCGACGCGTTCAAAGACGATCCCCAGCACACCCACGCCGACGCCGACCGGATCCTCGCGGAGTTCGCCGCGCGCAGCGCTCCGGGAACGCCCTACGGCGAGGCCTTCATCGAGACGCTCCTCGATCTCGTGGACCCCGATCCTCTCCTCGTCCTCGACCCCCTCGACCCGGCGGTGCGGCCCGCCACGGTCGAGTTCTTCCTGATGGCCGCCGAAAAGGCCGACGCGATCGAGGCCACGCTCCGCGAGACCGTGGCGCGGCTCGAGCGCGCCGGCAAACCGGTCCCGGCGCCGCTGCCGGAGGGGTTTTCGTTCTTCCTGATCGACGCGCAGGGCCGCCGGCGAGCGACGAACGTGGCCGATGCGGTCGAGCGCGTGCGCTCCGGAGAGGCGCTTCCCTCCGGGGATGTCATAACCCGGCCGGTTCTGAAGTCGTATCTCATCCCCATGGCGGCAAGCGTGCTCGGGGCGGCGGAGATCGCCTACCACGCCCAGAGTCTTCCGATATTCCGCCTCCTGGGAATCACGCCGCCGGTGCTCATTCCGCGAACGCACATGGTCGCCCGGGGACCCGGGGAACGCCGACTCGCCGAGCAGCTCCAGCTTTCCGACGAGGATCTGCTGCAGCCGCCCGCCGCGGCCGCTCCCGCGTCGGTGCCCCAGGCGGACGCCGTCGCGCGCCTTTCCGAGACGACGACGCGCGAGCTCGCCCGGCTCGGGCCCGAGCTCGAGCAGCCTCGACGCCACGCTCGCCGGAGCGCTCGAGAACGCGGCAAAGAAGATTACCTACCAGTTCGAGCAGCTCGCCGAGCGCGCCCGCAAGGCCGCCGAGCGGAAAGGCGACGTGACCACGAACCGGCGAAAGCGCCTCTCGCGCGCTCTTCTGCCGTCCCTGGACTCGATTCCCGCCGAGCGCGTCTATTCGCCGCTCTCGGCGATGATCGCCTTCGGAAAGTCCGACGTGCTCGATGCGTTCCGGCGGGTGGCGGGAACCGGAGCCGCCGGAGCGGTGCTCGTGGATCTCGGCCTCACCGAGGCGGAAAAGGCCGCCGGGCCCGGACAAGAGGAAGCCGGAAAAGAGGAAGACGCGCATGCCCGTTGACGTGCTCGCCATCGCGGCGCACCCCGACGACGTCGAGCTGACCTGCGGCGGCACGCTCCACAAGCTCAAGAAGCGGGGCTACAAATTCGGCATCGTGGACCTCACGCGCGGCGAGATGGGCACGCGGGGCTCGGCGGAGATCCGCGGCCGCGAGGCGAAGCACGCCGCGGAGATCCTCGGCGCGGAGTTCCGCGAGGCGCTCGATCTCGGCGACGGCGGCCTGCGCCGCGGACGCGACGAAGAGCTCGCCGTGATCGACGTGATCCGCCGGGAGAAGCCGCGGATCGTGTTCACGCCGTATCCCGACGACCGCCATCCCGACCACCGCCGCGCCGGCCAGCTCGTGACCGACGCCTGTTACTACGCCGGGACTCGCAAGATCGAGACGAAGCATCCGGCGCACCGGCCGCAGCAGACGATCTACTTCTCGACGTTCATCTCCCACACGCCGCAGTTCCTGGTGGACGTGAGCGACGTGATCGAGGTCCGCCGCGCGGCGATGCGGGCCTTCGAGAGCCAGTTCCACAGGGAGGGCTCGACCGAGCCGGAGACGATGCTCGCCCAGAAGTCCTTTCTCGAGATGATCGACGCGCGCGCCCGCGAGTACGGCGCGATGATCAACACCGAGTTCGCCGAGGGCTTCCTGGCCTCGCGTCCGCCCCGGATCGCCGACCTCGTCCAGGCCTTCGAAGGAAACGAGCCCGGCTTCTAGGCCGCAACCGAAGGCCCGACGTCCTCAATGAAAATCGGCATCACCTGTTATCCGACCTTCGGCGGAAGCGGCGTCGTCGCGACGGAGCTCGGCATCGCGCTGGCCGAGCGCGGCGACGAGGTCCACTTCATCTCTTACGCGCTGCCCTCGCGCCTGGACCTGCCGCGCGAGCGGGTCCACTTCCACGAGGTCGTCGCGCCGTCGTATCCCCTCTTCGTCTCGCCGCCTTACACGCTCGCGCTGGCGACGAAGATGGCCGAGGTCGCGCGGCACGCGCATCTGGACCTGCTCCACGTCCACTACGCCCTGCCCCACGCGGTCTCGGCGATCCTGGCCCGCGAGATGGGAACCGGCAACGGCGTCAGGCTCAAGGTCGTCACGACGCTCCACGGCACCGACGTCACGATCGTCGGCCAGGATCGCTCGTACCTGCCGATCACCCGCTGGTCGATCGATCAGAGCGACGCCGTCACGGCGGTCTCGCGATACCTGAAGGACGTGACGGTCCGCGAGTTCGGCGTCCAGCGCGAGATCCACGTCGTCCCGAACTTCGTGGACACGCGCCTCTACAAGCCCGGCGCGCTCTCGGCGTTCGCGCGGACGCGTCGCGCGGCCGGGCGAGGCCCTCCTCGTGCACGTCTCGAATTTCCGGCCGGTCAAGAGGATCCGGGACGTGCTCGGGATCTTCGAGCGGGTCCAGCGCCGGACGCCGGCGCGCCTCCTCCTCATCGGCGACGGGCCCGACCGATCTCTCGCCGAGAAGCTCGCCCGCGAGGGCGGGTTCGCGGACAGGACGACCTTCCTCGGCAACGTCGCGGCGATCGAGACGATCCTGCCCGCGGCGAAACTGCTCCTGCTCCCGTCCGACGCCGAGTCCTTCGGCCTCGCGGCCCTCGAGGCGATGGCGTGCGGCGTGCCCGTCATCGGCACGGCGGCGGGCGGCCTGCCCGAAGTCGTCCAGGACGGCGTCGAGGGGTTCCTTCGGCCGGTCGGCGACGTCGAGGGCATGGCCGCCGGCGGCGATGCAGCTCATCGAAGACGACGCGCTGTGGCAGCGCTTCTCGGCGGCGGCGCGGCGCCGCGCCGAGACAGGAGTTTCCGACCGACGGGCTCGTGTCCCGCTACCGCGAGCTCTACGAGAAGACGCTCTCGGGGTGAAGGCGGGACGGAGCGACGGCGTCGGCGCCGAAAAGGACTCGCGGCGCGTTCCGGCGCGCGAGGGACGCGGCGAGGTGCGGGAGAAAGCCTCGCGCTTCTTCGGCGTCGCCGCTCCGGCGGCGACGGCGGAGGAGGCCGAAGCGCTTGTCGAGAGGCTGCGCCGCGAGCATCACGACGCCACGCATGTCGCCTACGCCTGGAGGCTCGGCGCGCCGGGCGCCGAATCGCTCAAGTCTTCGGACGACGGCGAGCCCTCCGGGACGGCGGGACGGCCGATCGCCGCGGCGATCTCTTCCGCGGGCCTGACCGACGTGGCGGTCGCGGTCGTCCGCTACTACGGCGGAACGAAGCTGGGCACGGGCGGCCTCGCCCGCGCGTACAGGCAGGCGGCGGACCTCGCGCTCGCCGGCTGCGGCTCCGCCACCGTCTTCGGACCGTGCTCATGGAGACGCGCCCGCCGCACGCCCGCGTCGGAGTCGTCCGGCGCCTCATCGATCCGCCGCACGTCCGGCTGCGGCAGGAGCGCTTCGATCCGGAGCCGGTGCTGGAGCTGGAGGTGCGGAGGTCGCTGTTGGAGAGCGTGACGGCGAGATTGACCGAGGAGCGGATCAGTTACGAGGTCGTAGGTCGAAACGAAAGTTGAGAGTCGAGGGTCGAGAGTTGAGACGGACCCTTAACCCTCGACCCTCGACCCTCGACCCTTGACCCTCGACTTCTCCCCGTCCTACCACGTCAGACCCTTCACTCCCGCCAGTCCCGCGTCGCGCTCCTCGCGCGAGCAGAACGCGGCGTGGAACGCGTTTCCCGCGAGGGCATGGAGGGTGTCGTCTTCGAGCCCGAACTTTTCGCGGGCGAAGCGGTACTCGCCCGAGGTCGTCGTGGAGAAGAGCGCGGGATCGTCGGCCGAGAGCGCGACGCGCACGCCGGCGTCGAGGAGCTTCTTCAGAGGATGCTCCGAGACGTGGGCGACGGCGCCCGTGGCGAGATTCGAGCTCGGCGAGACGCAGAGGATCGTGTCCTCGCCCGCGAGGCGCGCCATGAGTCCCGGATCCGACGCCGCCGCAATGCCGTGGTCGATGCGGTCCGGGCGCAGCGCGTCGAGAGCGTCGCGGACCGATTCCGGCCCGGCCCACTCGCCGGCGTGCACCGACGTGCGCAGCTTCAGCGCGCGGGCGCGGAGGTAGATGCCGCCGAACGCCGAGGCCGGCACCGAGGTCTCGTCTCCGCCGAGACCGAAGCCCACGATCGAGGGCAGCGGCATCTTTTCGTAGAGGTCGAGAACCCGATCGGCGGACTCCGGGCCCCAGTGGCGCACCGCGTCGAGGAGGATCCGGCAAAGGATGCCGTGAGTCTCGAGCGCCTCGCGGAAGCCGACGTCGATCGCTTCGAGGCAGGCGGCCGGGTCGAGCCCGAATCTTGCCGAGATCTCGGGAGACACGTAGATCTCGGCGTAGCGCAGTCCGTCTGCGGCGAGCGACTCCGCCACGGCGATCGCGGCGCCGACGTAGTCCTCGGGCCGCCGGAAGAGACGGCAGACCTCCGCGTAGAGAAGCAGGAACTCCTGCGCGTTGCGAGAGCCGCGCCGCGCCGATTCGAACGCCGCCGCATTCGCGAAGGAATGCCCGGCGCGCTGCGCGAGGCGCTGGATCTCGGCCGGAGGCAGGCATCCCTCGAAGTGCAGATGGCAATCCGCGAGGACGCCGCGGGACACCGGAGAGGACGATTCGGGCTTTTCGGGTTTTTCTGACTTCACAACCGAGAGACCGACATTCAGAATCGGGCAGAATCGGACGTCCAACTATATGCGCCGGATGCGGTTGCTCGCTCTCTTTCTCGACGTGCTCGTGTGCGCCCTGGCCGCCGACGCGGCGGGGCTCGCCCTGACCTTCGTCATCTGGCGCTACCGGCCCGGCGCCATTGCCTGGATTCCCTGGATCTGGGCCGCGTGCGGGCTGGCCGCCGTCCTGGCCTTCCTGCTCCGGGACCGGCAGGGCGGGCGGGCCCGCCGGTGGCTGGCGCTGGAAGCCCGGCGTCCGGACGGGCGCGTTCCGGGCGCCTGGGGGTCGATCCGACGCAACATGCCGCTTCTCGTGCCCTTCTGGAACCTCTACGACGCCTGGCCTGTCCGGGCGGACGGCGCCGCGCCCCGGCGCACGGATCGCCATACGGGAATCCGTATCTCGCGGTCCTCATGAGGGTTGGCGGCAGCAAGTGGAGGGCGGTGAACCTTTTGTCCCGGTTTCCGTTAGTTAAGATCCAGATGAGCCATGCGTAAAGTCTTCCTCGCCGCCGCCCTCCTCGCCCTCGCCGCTCCGATGCTCGCCGGCGCCCGGGAAGAAGTCTTCGAGAAAACCTACTCGATGGCGGGCATCTCGCGGATCTCGATCGAGAACGTCAACGGACACATCGAGGCCACCGCCTCGGACAAGGCGGTCTTCAAGGTCCGCGCGGTCAAGAAGGCCACGGGCGGCCGCGCCGAAGAGACGCTGCGCCTGACGGAGATCCGCGTGACGAAGGTGGGTGACGAGATCCGCGTCGAGACGGTGAACCCCAAGCGGCGCCGCCTCTTCGGGTTCCTCGATTTCGGCGGCTCGAACGCCGACGTCGACTACACGCTCCAGATCCCGGCTCACACGGAAGTCCGCTTCGAAACCTGCAACGGAAAAGTCCTCGCGTCGGGCTTCCTGGGCACGCTCTCGGGCGACGCCGTGAACGGCTCGATCGAGCTCGCGAACGTCGAAGGCCCGACGAGCGCTTCGACGGTCAACGGCTCCGTGCGCCTGACGTTCAAGGGGCCGTTCAAGAAGAGCCGGGTCGAGACGGTGAACGGGTCGATCGACATCGCGTTCGACAAGGGGTCGGCGATCAGCTACGACCTCGAGACGGTGAACGGAAAGATCGAGGGCGACTTCGCCCTTGCGGTCGAGGGCAAGTTCGGGCCCAAGGAGGCCCGCGGCAAGCTCAACGGCGGCGGCGAACCGCTCCGCTGCGAAACGGTCAACGGCACCATCCGACTGCTGGCAAACTAGCCCGCCCGGCATATCCTCGGCTCGCGCATGAGCTCCGAGGACGACCTCTCGAGTCCGCCGTATCGCTCCCCCGCCCGCGCCTGGCTTCTCCCGCTCTGCTACGTCGCGTTCCTGGGAGTCCATCCCTCTGCTGCTGACGAAGCGCGACCAGGAGGTCCGGTGGCATGCCCGCAACGGCCTGGCGCTGTTCCTCGCTCTCGCCGCGGCCGGCATCGTGGCCACGCTCATCGGCATCCTCGTCCCGTCGCTCTCCTGCGTCTACGCCGTCACGATGGCGATCGCGGGGCTTCTCTACGTGATGATCGCGCTCCTCGCCGCGGTCAAAGCGCTGCACGGCGAGCGGCTCATCATTCCCGGCGTCTCGCGCTATGCCAACCGCGCCGAGCGCTGATTCACCTGCGAGGCCTCGCGGTGCAAGCGCGCACGCGACGCCTCGAGCCGGCGTGCCGCGCCGCTCCCTCGCGCCGATCGTTCTCGCCGCGATCGTGGGTCTGGCCGTCGGAGACGCGTTCCGGCCGCCGGACCGACAGGCACTCGCCCGTGTCGCGGTCGCCTCGATCGACGTCTACAGATCGGCCGTGTCCCCTCGGCTCGCCGCCACCGGGCTGGTGCGCTGCAAATTCACGCCGAGCTGCTCCGCCTACGGCCGCGAGGCGATCGCCCGCTACGGGAGCCCGAAGGGGTTCGTCCTCACGGCCGGCCGGATCCTGCGCTGTCACCCGTGGGCGGAGGGGGAGCGGACCCCGTTCCCTAGGGCGATTGCCTCTGCCCCAAAAACGCAAAGGCGTCCTGCGTCCGGTTGTCGAGCGTGTAGGCGGCGGCCAGGACGCCGCCCGAGGGAACGGCGGCACCGGGAGCGATCGCGACCGTGATGCGCAGGCCGTCCTCGAGGGGCGCGCCGACCGTTTCGAGGATCTGGCCGAGCCGGAGGAGGGCGCCCGGTGCGACGGTGTATGTCCGGGTGCCGCCGAGGATCTGTGAGGCGACGTCGATGACCCGGACCTCGATCGGCAGAGTCACGCTCGAGGTGTTCGCGACGTCGAGATTGGTCCGGAAGTTCGTGTCTCCCGAGTTGGTGCCGTAGATCTGGAGGACGTGCACGAGATCGTCGTCGGCCGTCTTGGGCGTCATGGACTCGGAGGTCGGGATCGCGGGCAGGAAGAAGCCGTAGGTCCCCGTGGGCGTGAACGTATAGATGCGCGCCGAGGCCATGAGCGGACGGTCGGAACGCCACTCGAGCGCGCCGACGACGCCGTCCCCCGCTGGCACGGTGTCCAGCGTGACGTCGGCGAAGAACCGCGTCTCGCGGGGAGCGAGGGTGATCGGATCCGAAGTGACGTCCGCAAGGGCCGCCTGGCCGCTGCTCACCGAGGGATGCAGGACGAGCGTGGCCGTGGCCGCCGCCGCGTCATCGGGATTGAAGAGCCAGACGTCGGTACGGAAGAGCGCGCCGCCCGCGCCCGCCACCCGGCCCGCCGTCACGAGCCAACCGTTCGTCGTCGCGGGCGAGTAGGCGGCCGTCGCCGCGGAGGTGAGGAAGAGAAGCGCGGTCAGGGATAGCAGCACGCGGCGCATCGGGACCTCCTGGTGGATCCGACGCGCGGAAGGGAGGTAAGGATTACCCCTCGCCTTCAACCTTTCAACCTTTCAACTTTTCGACTTTTCTAAAAGTTGGTGCCGTCGGCCGGACTCGAACCGGCATGGGTTACCCCATACGCCCCTCAAACGTACGTGTCTACCAATTCCACCACGACGGCACGGGGGGACGATTTTAAGGCTTCGCGGGCTCTGTGGCCGAAGGCGCCGCGCCCTGCGAGGGCTGGGCGCTGTCCGGGGCCGGAGCGGCGGGAGCCGGAACGCCCGCGGGAGCCGGCGCAGGCGCCGGAGCCTTCTCGGCCGCCGCGGGAAGCGTCTGGATGACCGACTTCTTGGGCCGGGCTTCCATGATCGACAGGATGACCGAGAGCACGATGAATCCGACGAAGGCGCCGGTCGTCAGCTTGTGCAGGAAAGTCGTCGCGCCGCGGGCTCCGAAAGCCGTCTGGCTTCCTCCACCCCCGAAGGCGCCGGCGATGTCGGCTCCCTTGCCCTGCTGGAGCAGGACGACGAGGATCAGGAAGAAGCAGATGATGACGTAAATGACGATCAGACCGATATACAGCACGAGGCCTCCATAGGGCATAGGGGCGCAAAAGCCAGAAAAGGGCGGGAAGTTTACGCGGCGGGGCGGGGGGCGTCAAGCACGGGCGATCGCCGCAAAAGCCGGCGCCGACAGGCTCGCTCCGCCGATCAGGAAGCCATCCATCCGGGTCCCGGATGCAAGGCCGGCGGCGTTCTCGGGAGTCACCGATCCCCCGTAGAGCAGGCGCACGGAGCGCCGCGCGGACAGGAGCGACGCCAGGTGCACGCGGGCCGCTTCGACGTCGGCGGGGGTCGCCGCCCGGCCCGTGCCGATCGCCCAGACCGGCTCATAGGCCACGACCAGCGGCAGATCCGCGGGGTCGTTCACCAGCGTGTCGACCTGACGCACGAGCGTCGAGGCGGTGAGGCCCGCGTCGCGCTCCTCGGCCGTCTCGCCGAGGCAATAGATCGGCGTCAGCCCGGCCTCGCGGCAACGCGCCAGCTTTTTCGCGAGCATCGGCCCGTCTTCGCCGAAGAGGCGCCTCCGTTCCGAATGCCCAACGATCGCGTAGCGACACCCGGCGTCGGCCACCTGACGCGCGGAGACCTCTCCCGTGAACGCGCCCTCGGGCTCCGCGGCGACGTTCTGGGAGGCGAGGGACCAACGCCCGCGCGCGTCGCGCGCCTCGGCGAAAGCGGTGAAGCTCGGGGCGACCACGAGCTCGCGCCCGGCCACGCCGTCGCCGATGAGTCCGGAGAGCTCCGACGCAAACGCCGCCGCCTCGGAGCGCGTCTTGTGCATTTTCCAGTTGGCGACGATGAGCTTCATGGGACGTTGAGAGTTAAGCGTTGAGAGTTGAGCGTCGAAGCTTGGTTCAACGCGTCAGACTCACTAACCCGACTCTCCACGCTCGACACTCAACACTCAACACTCAACGCTCCAGGGCCTCGACTCCCGGCAGTTTCCCTTCCGCGAGAAACTCCAGCGAGGCCCCTCCGCCCGTCGACACGTGCGTGAACCTGTCGGCGACGCCCGACTCCTTGGCGGCCTGGACGCTCTCGCCGCCGCCGACCACGGTGACGGCCTTCGAGCCCGCGACGAGCTCCGCCAGGGCGCGCGTTCCCTTGTCGAACGGCGGCTTCTCGAAGACGCCCATGGGCCCGTTCCAGAAGATCGTGCGCGCGGGACCGAGCAGCCGCCGGAACTGCTCGAGGGTGCGCGGCCCGACGTCGAGCGCCATCGCGTCCGCGGGAATCTTGTCGATCCCGACCGTCTTCGCCCCGGCGCCGTCGTCGGGCGATTTCGCCACGACGAAATCCGACGGCAGCGCGATCATCTTGCCGGCTTCCTTGCAGAAATCCAGGATCTCTCGCGCCAGCGGAACCTTGTCCTCCTCGAGGAGGGATTTCCCGACGGGCAGGCCGATCGCCCTGACGAAGTGGTTCGCCATCCCGCCGCCGACGAGCAGCAGGTCCGCCCGCCGCGACAGCACGCGCAGCGTGTCGATCTTGCCCGAGATCTTGGCCCCGCCGAGAATCGCCGCGAACGGCCGGTCGGGCTCGAGCAGCCGCGACAGCTCGCGAACCTCTTTCTCGAGCAGCAGGCCGGCGCCCTTTTCGGCGACGAGCTTCGGCACGCCGACGACCGAGGCGTGCGCCCGGTGCGCGGCTCCGAAAGCGTCGTCCACGTACACGTCGGCGAGAGCCGCGAGGGACTTCGCGAATGCGGGGTCGTTGGCCTCTTCTCCCGCATGGAAGCGGAGGTTCTCGAGCAGGAGGACTTCTCCGTCCGCGAGAGCGGCCACCGCGCGCTCCGCCTCCGGCCCGACGCAGTCGTCGACAAACCGCACCGGCCGGCCGAGCCGCTCGGCGAACCGCACGGCCACCGCTGCGAGCGACAGCTCGGGCTTCGGTTTTCCCTTGGCTTTGCCGAGGTGCGAGGCGCAGATGACGCGCGCTCCCTGCTCGAGAGCGAGGCGCACCGTGGGCAGAGTTTCGACGATGCGCGTGTCGTCTTCGACACGGCCGTCCTTGAGCGGAACGTTGAAGTCGACGCGCAGGAAGAGTCGGCGGCCCGAGAGCGCCAGGTCGCGGATGGACTTCATCGGGCCGGTAGAATAGCGCAGTGAAAAGACGCCTCGCGACGCTGCGGACCTCCACCCTCTCGCTCGTTCTCACGTTGTCGGCGGCGATCCTCGCGGCCGCGCCGGCCGCGCAGTCCGCGCTCGGCACGGGCGGCGCGGTCGCGGCCGCCGAAGAGAACGCGGCCCGCGTCGGCATCCGGATCCTGGAGCAGGGCGGCAACGCCGCGGACGCCGCCGTGGCCGTGGCTTTCGCCCTCGCCGTGACGTGGCCCGAGGCCGGCAACATCGGAGGCGGCGGGTTCTGGGTATCGCGCGACGCGAAGGGCACCGTGACGTCGATCGACTTCCGCGAGGCGGCCCCGCGCGCGGCCCGCCGCGATCTCTTCATCGCCCCGCGCAAGGGCGGCGGAGTCGCGCCGTCCTCCGAGGAGGGGCCGCTCGCCTCGGGCGTGCCGGGATCGGTGGCCGGCCTCGCGCTCGCCCACCGCCGGACCGGGCGACTCCCGTGGAAGCGCGTCGTGGACCCCGCCGTGCGCCTGGCGCGCGACGGGTTCGTCATGACGGAGCCCGTGTCCGCTTCGATCGCCGGCGAAGCCAGGCGCCTCGCCGCCGACCCCGCGGCGGCCCGGATCTTTTTGCCGGGCGGCCAGCCGCCGGCGGTCGGCGCGCTCTTTCAGCAGCCCGAGCTTGCGCGCACTCTCGAGGCGATCCGGGACCGCGCGCATGACGGGTTCTATCGAGGCCGCGTGGCCCGGGCGATCGAAGACGATCAGAAACGCTCGGGCGGACTGATCACGCGAGGCGACCTCGGGCGCTACACCGCCAGGCTGCGCAAGCCGTTCCGGTTCCGCTTCCAGGGCGTCGACGTCATGACGACGGCGGCGCCGTCCTCCGGGCCCGTGCTGGCCGAGATGGCGATGATGGTCGAGATCGCCGGGACCGGCCGCTTTCGTTCGCCCGGCGTCGAATCGATGCACTGGCTGGCGGAGATCGAGAAGCGGGCGTTTTACGATCGCAACCGCTGGCTCGGAGATCCGGCCTTCGCCGGGGTGCGCCAGAGCCCGTTCCGAAACCGACCGCGCCTGCAGTCGCTCGTGGCCTCGATCAATCCGCGCCACTCGACGCCGACGGCCGCCCTCTCGTCCTTGCCCGGCGAGAGGCCCACGACCACACACTTCTCGGTCGTGGACGGCTCGGGGATGGCCGTGTCGATGACCACGACGCTCAACGATTCCTTCGGCAGCGCCCGCGTCGCGCCGGGTCTGGGATTTCTGTGGAACAACGAGATGGACGACTTCGCGACGCGGCCCGGCGAGCCCAACCTTTACGGCCTCGTGCAGGGAGAGGTGAACTCGGTCGCACCGGGCAAGCGGATGCTCTCGTCGATGTGCCCCTCGATCGCGACCGCAGGCGGGAAACTCGTCCTCGTCTGGGGCACCCCCGGAGGCGCGACGATTCCGACGACGAATCTGCAGGTGCTCCTCCATCACGTCCTGCGCAGTCAGCCGCTCGAGGAGGCGGTCGCCGCGCCGCGCTTCCACCAGCAGGACCTGCCCGACGCGATCCAGATCGAGAAGGGTCGCTTCGACGAGGGGTGGCTCGTGGAGCTCCGGAAGATGGGACACGAGATCCGGGAACGCGAAAAGATCGGGCGCGTCCACGCCATCGGCGTCGAGAAGGACGGCGCACTGCGTCCGGTGGCCGATCCCCGCGGCGGCGGTGCGGCGCTCGTCGTCCGCTCCTCTGTGGCGGGAACCGCGGCCGGAACCGCGGCGGGAGCCGCGCGTTGACGACGGCCCAGGACGTCTTCCGTCCTCTCTACCGCGAGGGACGCCGCCTCGCCCTTCTCGACCAGCGTCTTCTTCCCGGCAACGAAGTCTGGCTTTCGCTCGAGACCGCTCCCGAGATCGCGCTCGCGATCCGCGACATGGCGGTCCGAGGCGCGCCCGCGATCGGCGTCGCCGCCGCCTACGGCGCGGCGTTCGCCATGCGCAGCGGCACCTCGACGCCCCCGGTCGAACGGTTCGAAGTCGCGCGGCGTCTTCTGGCCAGCACACGGCCCACCGCGGTCAACCTGTTCGCGGCGCTCGACCGCATGGAGCAGGCGTTCGCGCGCGCCATGTCGCTCGGAGGCGGTCCCGACGCCATCGAAGAGGCCCTCCTCCGGGAGGCCGACGCGGTCGCCAGCGAGGACATCGAGGCCTGCCTGCGCATCGGACGTCTCGGAGCGGAGCTTCTCTCGGGTGAGCGCGCCGTGCTCACGCACTGCAACGCGGGAGCGCTCGCGACCGCGGGCTACGGAACGGCGCTCGGGGTCATCCGCGGCGCGGTCGAGGCCGGAAAGCCGATCCGCGTGCTGTCCTGCGAGACCCGCCCCTTCCTCCAGGGCGCGCGCCTGACGGCCTGGGAGCTCGCCCGCGACGGGATTCCCGTGGAGCTGATCACCGACTCGATGGCCGGGCACTTCCTCTCGCGCGGGGCCATCGAGGCCGTCGTCGTCGGCGCCGACCGCATCGCCGCGAACGGAGACGTCGCGAACAAGATCGGCACGTATTCGCTGGCCGTCCTCGCGAAGGAGAACGGAATCCCGTTCTACGTCGCGGCGCCCACGACGACCGTCGATCTCGCATGCCCGGACGGCGGATCGATCCCGATCGAGGAACGCGGGGCCGCAGAGGTCCTGTCGTTCGCGGGACAGTCCATCGCGCCGCCCGGCGTCGGCGCGCGGTATGCCGCCTTCGACGTGACGCCCGCCCGCTACGTCACGGCCATCGTGACCGATCAGGCGATCTGCCGGCCGCCGTACTCGAGCAGCCTGCGCGCGGCCGTGGAAACCGGGGGGGCTCGGGGGGCACCGTGTGGCCCCCCGCCTGAGCCCGGGGGATTCGGGGGGCCGCCCGTGGCCCCCCGCCTGATCGTCCTCGGCATCGAGACGTCGTGCGACGAGACATCGGTCGCCGTCCTCGACGGCGAGGGCCGCGTGCGCTCCAACGTGATCTCCTCGCAGCTCGCGGCCCACGCGCGTTACGGCGGGGTCGTCCCGGAGGTCGCCGCGCGAGCCCATCTCGAGAACCTTCCGGCGGTGCTCGAGGAGGCGCTGGCGGTCGCCGGCATCCGGCTCGAAGACGTCGGACTGGTCGCGGCCACGGCGGGCCCGGGTTTGATCGGGGCGTTGCTGGTCGGCCTTTCGGCGGGCAAGGCGCTCGCCTGGGCGCGCGGAATTCCGCTCGTCGGCGTGAACCATCTCGAGGGTCACCTCTTCTCGGCCTTCCTGCGAACGAAGGGCGAGGCGCCGCTCCCTCTTCCGACCCGCTTCCACGGCCTCGTCGTCTCGGGCGGCCACGCGGAGCTCGTGCGCGTCGAGGCCGAACGCATGGAGATCATCCCGATCGCGCGCACGCGGGACGACGCGCCCGGAGAAGCCTTCGACAAGATTGCCCGGCGCGCCGGCCTCGGCTACCCGGGCGGCCCGGTCATCGATCGGATCGCGGCGCGGGGACGCGGCGACCGTTTCCCGTTTCCCGTCGGACGCGTCGACGGCTCGCGCGACTTCTCATTCTCCGGCTTGAAGACGGCGATGCTCCGCGAGCTCCAGCGGCGCCGGATCGACGGCTCGCCGCTCGACGCGGAGACGCTGGAGGGTGCGAACCGTGAGCTCGTGGACCTGCTCGCGTCCTTCCAGCGCGCGATCGTGACGGCGCTCGTCTCCCGCGTGAACGAGGTCCACTCCGCGGAGGGAATCCAGGCGCTCGCCCTCTCCGGAGGAGTCGCCGCCAACACGGAGCTGCGCTCGACGCTCGCGGTCTGGGGAAACGAGCATGGAGTCCCGGTTCACCTGCCCGAAAGGGCCTACACGACGGACAACGGAGCCATGATCGCGTGGGCGGGGCTTCTGAGGCACCGACACGGCGCCGGGGCCCCGGTCGAGCAGGTCCAGGCGCGGTCGCGCTGGCCGCTGGGGAGATGAATCGGCCTCCTGGCCCCCGGTCCGCGGCGCGAGGAATCTCCGCGAGCGCAGCGGAGGACGCCTCGCGCCGCGCGGAGCGAGGGCGAAGCGAGGGACCTGGCTCGCGGTCGAGCCCCTTTGGGCGAGCCGCGAGCCGGTGCGCCGAAGGCGCAGGTCCCGAGCGAAGCCTGAGCGACGGTCAGGTATCATCCCCCGTTCGCCGCATGACTGATCCACGCTTCATCCGCAACTTCTCGATCGTCGCCCACATCGACCACGGGAAGACGACGCTGTCGGACCGCATCCTCCAGGCCTGCGGCGCCGTGAGCTCGCGCGACATGCACGCGCAGATGCTGGACGACATGGAGCTCGAGAAGGAGCGCGGCATCACGATCAAGGCCCGCGCCGTGACCCTCCACTACAAAGCGAAGGACGGGAACACCTACGTCCTCAACCTGATCGACACGCCGGGGCACGTCGACTTCTCCTATGAGGTCTCGCGCTCGCTCGCGGCCTGCGAGGGCGCCATCCTGGTCGTCGACGCGACGCAGGGCGTCGAAGCCCAGACGCTGGCCAACGCCTACCTGGCGACGCACCACAACCTGACGATCATTCCGGTCATCAACAAGATCGACCTCCAGTCCGCCGAGCCCGAGAAGGCGCGCGAGCAGATCGAGCAGGTCGTCGGCATTCCCGCAGACGACGCGGTCCTCACATCCGCGAAGATGGGCATCGGCATCGACGAGCTCCTCGAGAGGATCGTCCGCGACATCCCCCCTCCGAAAGGAGACCCGAACGCGCCGCTCAAGGCGTTGCTCTTCGATTCCTGGTACGACCCCTACCGGGGCGTGACCTCGCTCGTGCGGATCGTCGACGGCAAGCTCGAGCGGAGGATGAAGATCCGCGCGATGGGCACCGGCCTCGAGACCGACGTGGAGGCGCTGGGCGTCTTCCGCCCGCAGCCCGAGGACGTTCCCGAGCTCTCGGTCGGCGAGGTCGGATCCTTCTGGGGCAACATCAAAGACCTGCACTCCACCCGCATCGGCGACACGATCACCGAGACCCTCCATCCGACCGCGGAACCCCTCGAAGGCTTCGCCGAGGCCAAGCCCATGGTCTTCGCCGGCCTCTTCCCGACGGATGCCGACGAGTACGCCAACCTCCGCGATGCCATGGAGAAGCTCCGCCTCAACGACGCATCGTTCTCGTTCGAGCCCGAGAACTCGACCGCCCTGGGCTTCGGGTTCCGCTGCGGCTTCCTCGGCCTCCTCCACATGGAGATCATCCAGGAGCGGCTGGAGCGGGAGTTCGACCTCGACCTCATCACGACGGCGCCCGGTGTGAACTATCGCGTCACGACCACGAAGGGCGAGATCCTCGAGATCGTCAATCCGAACCACCTGCCCGCGCCCAACTACATCGAGCGGATCGAGGAGCCCTACATCACGGCCACGATCATCACGCGCGACGACTTCCTCGGCGGACTCCTCAAGCTGTGCGAGGACCGCTCGGGCACGCAGAAGTCGCTGGAGTACCTCGCAGCCAACCGCGTCGTCCTGACCTACGATTTCCCGCTCAACGAGGTCGTCCTCGATTTCTACGACAAGCTCAAGTCCATCTCGAAGGGCTACGCCTCGTTCGACTACGAGTTCCAGGGCTACCGGGAGGGCGACCTCGTCAAGCTCGACCTCCTGGTCAACGGAGACCCGGTCGACGCGCTGTCCCTCATCGTCCATCGGGAACAGTCCGTCCTGAAGGGTCGCTTTCTGACCGCGAAGATGAGAGAAATCATCCCCCGGCAGATGTTCGAGGTGGTGATCCAGGCCGCGATCGGCTCGAAGATCATCGCCCGGGAGCAGGTCTCGGCGATCCGGAAGAACGTGCTCGCGAAGTGCTACGGCGGCGACATCACGCGCAAGCGGAAGCTGCTCGAGAAACAGAAGGAGGGCAAGAAGCGCATGAAGCGGGTGGGCCGCGTGGACATCCCGCAGGAGGCGTTTCTCGCCGTGCTGAAAGTCGAATGACAGAGAAGAAAGACAGGAAAGACAAAGAGAAGGCCGGGACCGGCGACGCGGCGGAGGACGAGAAGCGCCACTCCACCGCACGCGAGTGGTACGAGTCGCTGCTGGTCGCCGGAGTGTTCGTGCTCTTCGTCCGGACCTTCGTCGTCCAGACCTACCAGGTCCCGACGGGCTCGATGGAGCGCACGATCCTGGTCGGCGACCACCTGCTCGTCAACAAGTTCGCCTATGCGCCGCGCCTGCCGGCGCTCAAGAAGTTCCTGCCTTACCGCGACGTGAAGCCCGGCGACATCATCGTCTTCAAGAAGCCGGGCGACGACATGAACCCCGGCAACGTGCTCGTCAAGCGCGCCGTCGCCCAGGGCGGGGACACCGTCCAGGTGCGGGACAAGCGCCTCTTCGTCAACGAGAAGCCTTCCGACGACGCGCCCATCCAGCACATCGATCCCGAGACCTATCCGGATGACCCGACGGTGCCGGACATGGCGCGCCGCCGCGATCAGTTCGGCCCCTTCCAGGTGCCGCCGAACTCTTTCTTCGGGATGGGCGACAACCGAGACAACTCGCTCGACTCGCGCTACTGGGGATCGATCCCCAGGGGAAACATCTTCGGCCGCCCCTCGGTGCTGTACTGGTCTTACGAGGCGGAGCCGAACTCCCACATCTGGAAGGGGCCGATCGCCAAGATCCGCCAGCTTTTCGACGTGGCGATCCACTTCTTCTCGCGGACGCGATGGGAGCGGATGTTCACGGTGGTGCGCTAGTCGCGGTTGCGAGGCCGTCCGCCGGGCGGCCGCTCCGCGATCGGGCGGACCCGCTCGTGGCGGCGGTCGTGTTCGCGCTGTTCGCGCGGACGTTCCTCTTCCAGGCGTTCGCGGTTCCCTCCCCGTCGATGGAGAAAAACGTGCTCGCGGGCGACCGCCTGCTCGTCAACAAGTTCCTCTATGCGCCGCTGGCGGAGCCGCTCGGGCGGGTCCTGCCGGCCCGGACCGTGCGGCGGGGCGACATCGTGGTCTTTCGCTTCCCGCGGGACCCGGCCCGGGACTTCATCAAGCGCGTCGTCGGGCTTCCCGGGGAGACGGTGGGGATCCGCGACCGGATCGTCACGATCGACGGCCGGGTTCTGAGCGAGCCCTACGTGTTCCACGCCGACGACCGCGTCTGGCCGGACGACGCGAACGTCCCGGAAGAGAGGCGCCGCCGGGATCAGCTCGCGCCGACGCGGATCCCGGAGGGCTCCTACTTCGTGATGGGCGACAACCGCGACGACTCGAGCGACAGCCGGGAGTGGGGGCCGGTCCCCGGGCGAAACCTCGTGGGACGCGCGCTCTTCGTCTACTGGTCGCTCACCCCCGCCTCCCCCCATTCGCCCGGAGCGGCCGCGATCCTCGCCGCCGTGCGCGACGTTTTCGCGCGGACGCGGTGGGATCGGACGTTTCTTCCGGTGCGATAGCGGCCCACACGGGTTAAAATCCTTCAGAAATTCCGGAGGACTAGATAGATGGTACAGGCACGGGGAGGGGGTCGCCGCGGGGCCAATCTGGGGTGCATGATCTGGCTCGTCCTCCTCGGGATCGTGGGATACCTGATGTGGAAGGTCGTCCCGGTCAAGATCGCGACCTCCGAGTTCTACGACGCGATGCAGGAGCAGGCCGCGTTCGGCTCGATCAAGGACCCCAAGTTCATCGAGTTCGAGATCCTGAGGAAAGCCGAACAGCTCAAGCTTCCGATCAAGAAGGAAAACCTCAAGATCACGAAGTCGCGCGAGGCCATCACGGTCGAAGCGCACTACGTGATCACGATCGACTTCTTCAACGGCGCCTACAAGTACGTCTGGAAGTTCGATCCGGTGGTGCAGCGGCCGTTGTTCGCGGTGTAAAGAAGCTCCCAGCCGTCAGCTTTCAGCCGTCAGCCGGAGGAGGCGCGGCTGGAGCTGTCTGGCGGATCGCTGATCGCTGACAGGCCGATGGCTGACCCATCCGCGACCTTCTCGATCTCCGCCGTGTCGCGGCGGACAGCCATTCCCGTCTCCACGCTCCGCTTCTACGAGAAGGAGCTGCCGGGCCTCTTCCACATCCGCAAGACTCGCGGGGGGCATCGCCGCTACGGCGAAGCAGACGTGGCACGTTTTGTCACCGTGCGCCGCCTGACCGAATCGGAGGGGCTCGGGTTGGCGGACGTGCGCCGCGTGCTGAAGTCCCGGGGCGA
Organism: uncultured Acidobacteriota bacterium; assembly: GCA_963749265.1. GTDB lineage: Bacteria > Acidobacteriota > Thermoanaerobaculia > UBA5066 > Gp7-AA6 > DAHUXD01. Next base: position 24,661 of record CAVVML010000029.1, read on the forward strand.
CGCGGAAGCTCTCCGCGACGAGGTCGATCGCGTCCGCGCGACCGGCGCCGCCGACGGCCAGGCGCTGCGCGATCTGGAGCGCCGGGTCGCGGCGCTCGAGGCTCGAATCGCGGCCATCGAGGCGGCCCCGGCGAAGAAAGGGTGGCTCCGGCGAACGCCCTGAGCGCCGTCTTGGCGGGAATTTTCGAGCCGGCCCCGGGATTTCGGGCCGGAAAAGGAGAAGAGGAGTCACCCGATGAAAAATCTGCGCATTGCCCTGAGTCTCGCCGCGGTCCTGTCCTTCGCGGCCGCCGGAGTCGCCATGGCCGACGGGCCCGCGATCGGCGCCGCCGCGCCGAACTTCCAGCTGACGACGATCGACGGAAAGCCGTTCTCGCTGGCCGACGCCGAGAAGTCCAACAAGGCCGTCGTCATCATGTTCATCGCGACCAAGTGCCCGTACTCGAACGCCTACAACGACCGGCTGCGCCAGATGGCCGCCGACTACTCGAAGAAGGGCATCCTCTTCGTCGGCATCAACAGCAACAGCTCCGAGCCCGAGGCCGAGGTCAAGTCGCACGCCGCGAAGAACAAGTGGGACTTCACGCTCGCGAAGGATCCGGGCAACAAGGTCGCCGACATGTACGACGCCAAGCGCACGCCCGAGGTCTACGTCGTCGGCTCGGACGGTAAGGTGCTGTACCACGGCCGCATCGACGAGAACTACGAGGAACCCTCGAAAGTCACCTCGCCCGATCTGAAGAACGCTCTGGATCAGATCCTCGCCGGCCAGCCGGTCGCGAAGACCGAGACCAAAGCGTTCGGCTGCACGATCAAGCGTGCTTAGACGGTCCATACGGGACGGGGTAGCGACCACCGGCATTTCGTGGGCGGGTCCGCCGGCCTCCGGCCGGCGTTGCCTACTGCCGGGGGCTTGCCTTCGGTGGGCTCGCGGCCGCCCTCTTCGTTGTTTTTCCGGTCTTCGCGGCGCCCGAAGCTCCGAAGCTCGCGGGCGAGCTGGACGCCGGGGGCTACGCCGCCACGGTTGCGAAGCAGAAAGGCCAGGTCGTGCTCGTCAACTTCTGGGCGACCTGGTGCGTCCCCTGCCGCGAGGAGTATCCCGACCTCACGAGGCTCGAGAAGGCGTACCGGGGCAAGGGTCTCTCGGTCGTCGGCGTGTCGATCGACTCCGCGAAGGACCTCGCGGCCGTGGACAAGTTCCTCGCCAGGATGAAGCCAGACTTTCCCAACTATCGAAAGGCGAGCGGGGGCGACGACCAGGTCTTCATCGAGTCCGTGGACAAGGACTGGGGCGGCGAGCTGCCCTTCACCGTGCTGTATGCGCGAGACGGAAAGAAGGCGAAGGTCCTCTCGGGAAAACAGGCGTACGGCGACTTCGAGACGGCGGTCAAGGCGCTGTTGCACTAGAACGGCGTACGCCGGCCCATTTTCAGGACAGGCCGTCCCGAGGATCGGACGCTTTGTCTCAAAGATCCGTAAAAAGGCCGTACAGCGCCCTGGACCGGGATTTGCTAATGTTCGTTGCCGGGTCGAGAAAACGTCCGCAAACAGGAGATGAACCGATGAAGCGACTGAGCACCTGGATTCTCGCGTCCGTGGCCCTCGCCCTGGTAGCCTCCCCGGCTCTGGCGGAGCGGCAGCCGGGCGGCAAGACGAAGGTCGTGACCCGAGAGGCTTCCACCCCGGCGGGGTCCGCCCGTGTCGAGCCCAAGGCCGTCGCCGAGGATTACTCGGTGCAGGTCAACATCGTGACGCGCGTCCAGGGAACGGCCTTCTTCAAGACGGCCATCGACATCACGAACAACACCGACGCCGACGGCGTCATCGCCCAGGTCCAGTACTGCTACACGATTTCATCGGGGTTCGCCGGGTGCACCGCCACGACCGACATCCCCCTCCTGTCCTTCTTCAACTTTCACACCGACGACATCGTCGACTACCTGGGCGGGCTCGGCGTCATCCCGCCCGACGCGCAGGCCTCGTCCTTCGGAACGCTGCTCGTGACGTTCCGGAACCTCCCCTCGAATTTCGGATGGGAGGGCACCGCCACGGCGCGCACGTACAGCGCCTACCAGAACAACCCCGCAAACGGGACCCTCGCGATCGCCTATCCCGGCTCGCTCTTCTTCGAGTCGGCGAACACGACGCTCGTCGGCACGATCCGCGACACGGTGGCCCATCCGACGGACGCGGGCGCGCTGCGCACGAACCTGGGAATCACGAACACGGACCTGAACCTCGTCGGACCCGTCAACGTGCAGCTTTCCTTCTACGACGTCACGGAGGGCTCGCCGACGAACGGCCAGCGCGTGGGCAACTTCATCAACGTCAACGACATTCAGCCGGGCGAGGTTCGCCAGACGAACAACGTCTGGGCTGCGGCCGCGATCCCCTCGGACGTCCAGTCGGTGATCGCTTTCGCCGACATCACGAGCCCGACCTCGGGTTTCCCGACCATCGAGGGCTACGCGAACATTCTCTCCGCCGGCACGCAGGACGGCGCGTACTTCGAGCTGAAGTGCGCGGACACCGACTTCTGCGGAAACTGAAACGGGGGCGACGCCCCCCGTCTTCATCCCGAGGAGCGCCGCGACGAGGGATCCCGAAAACGCCGGCATCCGTCCGGCGTCTCTCGTTATATCCGGCTGGGCCGGACTCCGCCCGCGGCGATATCGCGCCGGACGTGCTTGCCCTCGAACTGGATCCGGTCGGCGGCTTCGTAGGCGCGCATCGCCGCTTCGGTCATCGACGGCGCGGTCGCCGTCACGACGAGGACGCGGCCGCCCGCCGTCACGAGACGGTCGCCGTCGCGGGCCGTGCCGGCGTGGAAGAGCTCGACGCCGGGCATCCGCGCCGCGTCGGCGAGCCCGAGGATGGGTTTTCCGTGTTCGTAATTGCCGGGGTACCCGTTCGCCGCGAGCACGACGCCCACGCAGGCCTCGTTCTTGACCTCGAGCGGCAGGAACCGCTCGAGGCCTCCCGTTGCCGTGGCGAGCAGGACGTCCGCCATGTCGGACGTCACGCGCGGCAGGATCACCTCGGTCTCCGGATCTCCGAACCGCGCGTTGTACTCCAGGACCTTGGGGCCCGACTCCGTGACCATCAGCCCCGCGTAGAGAACGCCCTTGAACCCGCGGCCCTCGGCCTGGAGCCCTTTGAAGGTCGGCCAGAGGATGTCGCGCAGGACCTGCGAGGCGGTCTCCGCGTTCAGGACGCCGGCGGGCGAGTGCGCGCCCATCCCGCCGGTGTTGGGCCCGCGGTCGCCGTCGTAGACCTTCTTGTAGTCGCGCGCGGTCGGCAGCGGGACGCAGACCTCTCCGTCGAAGAGCGCCAGAAACGACGACTCCTGTCCACGGAGGAACTCCTCGACGAGCACCCGGTCGCCGGCGGCGCCGAAAACGCGATCCTGGAAGAACAGGCGGAGCGCGCGCTCGGCCTCTTCCGCGGAATCGATGATCAGAACGCCCTTCCCGCCGGCCAGACCGTCGGCCTTGAGGACGACCGGGAAGTCGTACTTCTTGAAGGCTCTCCGGGCCTCGTCGGCGGACTGGCAGATCGTCGCGTCGGGGGTCGGGATCTTGTGGCGCCAGAAGAATTCCTTCGAGAAGACCTTCGAGGACTCGATCTGCGCCGCGAGCCGCGTCGGCCCGAAGATCGGGAGCTCGCGCTTGATGAACTCGTCCGCGATCCCGAGCGACAGCGGCAGCTCCGGGCCCACGACCGTCAGGTCGACGTGAAGCTTCTCCGCCAGGTCGGCGATCTCCACGATGTCGGAGATCGCCACCGGAAGACAGTCGGCGACTTCGGCGATGCCCGGGTTGCCGGGAGCGCAGAAGATCTCTTCGACGAGCGAGCTGCGATGAAGCGACCAGCAGAGCGCGTGCTCGCGCCCGCCGCCGCCGATCACGAGGATCTTCATTGGCCGGCATTGTATCGCCTCGGAATCAGGACCGCGGGCGTTTGCGCTTCTTCGAACCAGAACCGGAGCCCGACTTGCGCGGCTTACGCTCGCGCGCATCGTCGTCGCCCGGAGCGATCGGAGCGACTTCGACGAAGTCGTGCCGGCCCGGCAGCGAGACCAGCGTTTCGAGGTAGCCGTAGGGCGGGAGCTCCAGACCGAAGCGGCCGCGCTCGCGCACGGTGACGCCGCCGCCGCGCGCCCGGGCCTCGAAGGCGAGCGCTCGGCCCGGCCAGCGGCGGCTGCCGTGGTTGGTGGCGCGCACGCGGCAGAGCGTCACCTGCTCGCTCGAGGAGTAGGGGTCGCGCGTGATGGTCAGGCGGACTTCGGCCCACGGGTTTTCGAACATGGCGGGATCGGCGGCGAGAAACACGACGCACAGGGGGAAGATCCGATGCATGGCGGCTCCTTTCGAGGAGCCGACGGGTCGCGCGCCGGGCGAGCCGGGCGATGAGGACCCGGGCATTGTAGCGGAAGCCCCGCCCCGGGCCATTTTCGCGTGGTAGGCTAAATATGGTTCTTTGACGTCATCGAGAGTGGGCGAGGGACCGGCCCGAAACCCGCCTCCGCCGATCGGAGCGTTTGCGCCCCGGCAGCGAAAGCGGAAGACCCCACGGCAACCGGACCGCGCATCGCGGCGCGGATCGACAGGTGCCAATTCCGGATTCTCCGCTGGAGTGCGAAGAAGAAGATGAGGGCGCCGCGAATCGGTCCGAAGGGATCGGGCGCCTCTCGTCGAGAGGCTTTTTGTTTTTGCGGCCTTCACAATGAAAAAAGACTTCCGCAAGGCGATCGCCGAAGAAGTGCTCCTCGCCGACGGCGCGATCGGCACCCTGCTCACCTCGCGAGGCGCCTCCCCCGAGCAGGCGCGCTCCCCTCTCAATCTCTCCGACCCGGAGTCCGTGCGCGAAGTCCACGAGGACTACCTCGAGGCCGGCGCCCGGATCCTGACGACGAACACCTGGGACGCCAACCGCGTGAAGTTGACGTCGCACGAGTGGGCCGACTCGGTCGAAAAGATCAACCGCGAGGGAGTGCGGCTGGCCCGCGAGGCCGCCGCCGGCGAGCTGGTGTTCGTGGCCGGATCGATCGGTCCCCTCGGCGCGCTCGTCAAGCCGTACGGCTCGCTCCAGCTCTCGCAGGTCCGCGAGATCTTCGAGGAGCAGGCGCGCCTGCTCCTCGAGTCGGGCGTCGACCTCATCCTGCTCGAGACGTTCGGAAGCCTCCTCGAAGCCGCCGAAGCGGTGCGCGCGGTCCGCGCGCTCTCGGCCGAGATCCCGCTCGTCGCCGAGATGACGTTCCTCGCGGACGGACGGACGGCCTTCGGCGAGGCCGCGCCGAACGCCCTCGCGACCCTCGCGCTCGCCGGCGCCGACGCGGTCGGCATGAACTGCACCCTCGGGCCCCAGGAAACCCACGACCTCTTCGTGCGGCTGGGAGCCGCCGTTTCCGCGCCCCTGTCCGTGATGCCGAACGCCGGTTATCCGAGCGTGGTCCACGGGCGCAACGTTTACCTCTCCTCGCCCGACTACCTGCGGGAATACGCCGCGGCGTTCGTCGAAGCCGGCGCCTCGATCGTCGGCGGCTGCTGCGGCACGACGCCCGAGCACATCCGCGCGATGGCCCGGGAAGTCACGGGCCGCAAGCGCGCGAATGCCGCACGCCCGGTCTCCGTGGTCCTCGAGGCGCCCGCCCTCGATCGAGCACCTCGCCCCGCCCGAGATCGAGACCTCGCGCCTCAAGCGCAAGCTGGCCGACCCCGACGAGTTCGTCGTGACCGCCGAGGTCGAGCCGCCGAAGGGCGCCGACTGCGCCACGGCGATCGAGGGCGCGCGGCTCATGAAGGCCGGCGGCGTCGACGCCGTCAACGTCACCGACAACCCCATGGCGCGGCTGCGCATGTCCTCGATCGCGGTGGCCGCGCTGATCCAGCGCGAGACCGGCCTCGAAGCCGTGGTTCAGATCACGACGCGGGACCGCAACGTCCTGGGTCTCCAGTCGGACCTTCTCGGAGCGGCCGGCCTCGGGTTGAAGGCCATCCTGTGCCTCGGGGGCGATCCGCTGAAGATCGGCGATTACCCGCAGGCGAAGCAGGTCTCGGAGGTCGACGTGCTCGGCCTGCTGCGGATGGCCAAGGGCCTCAATTCCGGCGCCGACCTCGCGGGCAACGCGATCGGCGCTCCGACGCGCTTCGCCATCGCCTGCGCCGCCAACCCCGCGGCCAAGGACCAGGAGGTCGAGTTCTCGAAGATCCGGGCCAAGATCGAGGCGGGAGCGACCTTCGCGCAGACGCAGCCGGTCTACGATCTCGAAACCCTCGCCCGATTCCTGGAGCGGCCCGAGGCGAAGGCCATCCCCATCCTCATCGGCCTGATCCCGCTGCTCTCCCTCAAGCAGACGCTCTTCTTCGCGAACGAGGTCCCGGGCGTCGTCGTCCCTCCGGCCATCCAGGACCGCATGCGGCGCGCGGCCGAGCGCGGCGCCGAGCACGAGAAAGCCGAGGGTCTGGCCATCGCCCGGGAGCTCGCGGCCGGGATCGCCCGGCTCGCCCGGGGCATCCACGTCATGCCCATGGGCAAGTACAAGACCGCGGGCGAGATTCTCCAGGCGATTCCCCGACAGGGCGCCCCCGATCCCCGGACAACGGCATAGCGGCATAGCGCCATAGCCGCCTGACGGCGCGCCGCGTCGCGGCCTTTCCTCCCGGAATCCCTGGTTCTCGCAGCTCGTTTCCCCGTGCGGGCCGGACTTCAATAGAATCCGGCGAAAGCGCGGCGGGACCGGCCGGACCGACGGAATGGCGCCGCCCAAAGGAGAACGATGAAAACCACGAAGCGACTGGCCGCGGGAATCGGCGCCCTGCTTGCGGCTGCCTACCTCCAGGCCGGCGCGCAGTGCCGCGTCAAGGGCGTGGTTGGCGACGCCGGTGGAGGAGCGGCCCTGGGCGATACGACGATTACGATCACGACGCCCAGCCTGACGACATTCCGCTCGGAGGTCAAAACGGACGCCAAGGGCAACTACGGCACCCTGCTCCCGGACTGCACCATGCCGTACCACTTCAAGTTCGAGAAAGACGGCTACCTGCCGTTCGAGGTCGACAAGAAGATCCCGATCGGCGACATCGGCACGGTCGACGCGAAGCTGACGAGCAAGACCGAAGCGCAAGCCAAGGCCCAGGCCGCCGCCGCGCCGAAGATGTCTTCGAACGAGAAGGCCGTGATCTCGTTCAACTCGGGCGTCGAGGCACTCCAGGCCGGAGACAAGCCCGGCGCCGAGGCCAAGTTCCTCGAAGCCGTGAAGACGAACCCCGACCTTCCCGCGGGCTGGCAGGCCCTCGCGCAGCTGGCGTACGAGAAGAAGGACTGGGCGAAGGCGGTCGAGTACGGACAGAAGGCCACGGACCTCGACCCCTCGCTCACGGGTCTGTACCAGATGATGGCCGACGCCGCGCGGCAGATGGGCGACAAGGCGAAGGCCGCCGAGTTCTCCGCGGCGTATGCCGACGCCAATCCCGATTCTCCCGAGATCCTCTACAACAAGGGCGTCGAGGCCTACAACAAAGGCAAGATGAAGGACGCCGAAGCCACGCTCGAAAAGGCCGTCGCCGCGAAACCGGATTTCGCGAACGCGCACTACCTGCTGGGCATGGCCTGCTTCAACCAGAACAAGAAGGGGCCGGCGAAGGAGCACTTCGAGAAGTACCTCGAGCTCGACCCCAACGGGAAGGAAGCCGCGACGGTGAAGGAGCTGCTGCCGCTCCTGAAGTGACGTTTCGCATAACGGGGCGGCCGCAAGGGCCGCCCCTACGAATGCAGTAGGGGCGGGGCTCGCCCGCGCCCGCAACGGCCGAGACGCGGATCGGTTGAAACCTACCGGGACTGGTTGTCGAGCCGCGAGATCACGCCGTGGACCCAGCGGAGCAGCGCATCGAACACGTCGCCTTCCGGCCGAGCGTTCCTACGCGAAGGGCCGAAGGGGTACGTCTCGTCCATCGCGACCGCTCTCACCTGGACGGTGGGCCGATTCTCGACGAACTCGAGGTCGTAGGGGATTTGCATGATGGCCATACGAGGTGCAATCCACGAGCCACGGCAGAATACCGTCCAAGCGACTGATACAGCGCTGTTTATAGGAACCGGCCGGCCGCGGCATGACAGTGAAAGATGTGCGGGCTCCCACATCCCGGACAATTTCTGACAGCCGCCGGCCGAGCCTCCGGAACGGCGAGAGAGAATCCGGACCGTGGGCCGCGAAGGTGCGTTCAAGGACCGTCCTCTCTGGAGACGCCTCCAGACGATCCATCACGAGATCAAGGAGGGCCGCTTTCCGAACACGAGCTCGCTCGCAGCGGAGCTTTCCGTCTCGACCAAGACGGTGCAGCGCGACCTCGACTATCTCCGCGACGAGCTCGAAGCGCCGATCGAGTTCCACCGCGAGGAAAACGGCTACGCCTATTCGCGTGACGACTACGTGCTCCCCTTCCTCCCGGTCGACGGCGCCGACCTCTTCGCCATCGGCGTGGCCGCGCAGGTGCTCCAGTTGCTCGGCGGCACGCCGCTCGCGCAGACGCTCTCCTCGTGCTACGAGCGGCTCGCCCGGCTCATGCCGCCGAGCGTGCGCCTGAGGCCCGAGATCGTCCGCGAGATGCTGACGCTGCGCGCGGCCGCGTTCCGGCCGGTGCCCGAGGACATCTGGCTCGCCGTGTCCGAGGCCCTGCAGAAGGGCGTGGCGCTCTCGATCCAGTACCGGCATCCGGGCGAGAGCCCTGGCGAGCCGCGGACCATCCGTCCGTATGCGCTCGTGCTCGCCGGCCGCGACTGGATGATGCTCGCCGAGGACCAGTCTCAAATCAAGAACTTCTACCTGGCCCGCATCGCGAGCGCGCGCGTGACGAGCGAGCGGTATGCGATCCCGAAGGACTTCGACGCCGACGCGTTCTTCCGCAACACGTTCGGTCTCTTCGTCGGAAAGGGCCCGGCGTTCCGATTCCGCGTCCGCTTCTCCCCCGAGGTCTCGGGCGAGATCCGGGAGATGGTCTGGCACCCGAAGCAGAAGGTCGAGACGGATGCCGCGGGCGGTGCCATCCTGGAGCTTCCGGCGGAGGCGTTGCGCGAGGCCCGGCGCTTCATCCTCGCTTACGGCCGGCACGCCGAAGTGCTCTCGCCACCGGAGCTGGTCGAAGAGATGCGGGCCGAGGCCGCGGCCCTTGCCCGGACCTATGGCGTCGAGTCGGCGGGCCGGCCCGGTGCGACGGCGACCCCGAGCGGAAACCGGAAGAAGTCGGGCGCCGCCCGGCGTTCTTGAGGCAGCCATGAAGTCGACGACGGGTGGTCTTCTCCTGCTTTGCCTCGCGTGGGCGGGATTCGGCGCGGCCGGATGCGGTTCCGCGACCCTACGGCCGACGTCTTACCCCGACCCGAACGTGAGTTGCCCGGGGGGTCTGATCTCGTGGAATCTCGACATCCAGGATCGCCGGGCGCATCCGGAGGAGAGCGAGAAGATGATCGCGACCGTCCGCGACGGCGTCCAGAGCTCCTTTCCGGGATGCCGCTGGACGGCCGGCGCGCCGCCCGAGGGCAGCGGCGCGCCGACGATCACGATCATCGTCCACCGCCTGGGCGTCGAGGAGCACGACCGGTATCGAGGACGCGGCGGCGGAGTGGACGGTGACCGCCTCCACCGCCAGCGGAAGCACGTTGACCAGCTTCGACGCAGATGAACAGGATTCCCGCCCCGCCTACAGCGGCGCCGACGAGGAAGCCCTCAACGAGGCCTTTCGGAAGGCGCTGCAGCGCACGGTTCGAGGCCTGGCGGCGCTCCAGCAACACGGGTCAACTCGTCCCCCGGAGGGGACGTTTCCGGCGAGGCGAGCCGACGAGGCCGCGCGCGACGCATCCGCCGTAAAGCGATGAGGGGACGCTGCTTTTCCGATCGCCGCGCCCGGCGCGGGCGTGCGCGCGGCTGCTGGAACGGATCTCGCTACTCATGCCTGTCGGAGGAATCATGAGAACGTCCTTGGCTCCAAGAGGTTTCATCCGGGCGCTCGGCCTCGCCCTCGCGCTCCCCCTGACCTTCGCCGCGGGCGCGCCGCTTTCCGCCGCGACGCCCGACAAGATCTATGAGATCGCGTCCATCCTGCAGGGACGCTTCGAGGGATCGACGCCGGGCAACAAGCTCGTCCTCAACATGAGCACGATCACGATCGATCCGTCGCACCCCTGGGACGTCTTCGTCCAGGTCACCGGCCGCTTCGAGAACGACATCGTCCGCCAGCAGGGAGTCATCCGTCTCGAGTCGCAGGGCGAGGACATCTACTTCACGTACATCCCGCACTTCGATCCCGCGGTGACCGTGCTCTCGAACGACGTCGGCAGCTTCACCGAACGGGAGCTCACCTCCGCTTGCAGCTTCACCATGAAGCCGGCGGGCGACGGTTTCGCCGGCGAGACGCTCGGCATTACGGCTTGCGCGCTCTCGATGCGCGGCGCCATCGGCAAGTGGTCCGTGGAGCTCGAGCCCGGAGGCATCCGCCTGCAAAGCGTGAAGACGGGCGAAACGCTGCGCTTCACGCAGACGCAGAAGGGCAAGAAGAGTTGAGTGTTTAGCGTTGAGTGTTCAGCGTGAGGCGGGGTTGTTGACCCGGATCGGAGATTGAGCGAGATCCACGCTCAACCCTCAGACCCTCAACTCTCAACGCTCCTCCGGCAGATACTTCCGCGCAATCTGTTTCACGGGCTCCGAAAAGTCGCCCTTGAGGATCCACTTCAGGAACCCCGGCTCCTCGCGGCTGATGTCCTTGAGCAGGCGGCCGCGGTTCTTGCCGAAGTTGACGGTGGGCTCGCCGTTGACGAGGCGGAACCGCCCCTCGGGGTCGAGATCCTGGTCGAGGCCGGCGCAGAACATCTCGTGGAGCTCCGGCACCGACCGCGGCAGCTCCGCGTAGCGGGCGAGCTGCCCGACGAAAACGCGCAGCGTCATCTCCGCATCGGCGAGCGCGCCGTGCGCTCCGTTGTGCTCGGCCTCACAGTAGAAACGCGCGGCCGCCGAAAGATGGCGCGGCTCCCGAGAGAAGAAGATGCGCTGCGCGTCAACGAGCCTCCGGTCCGAAATCTCGAACGGGACGCCGGCGCGCAGGAACTCGGAGCGGAGGACGGGAATGTCGAACCCCGCGATGTTGTATCCCGCGAGATCGCAGCCCTCCAGGAACGCCGCGAGCTCGGCGGCGGCGTCGCGAAACCGGGGAGCGTTCGCGACGTCGGCGTCGCCGATCCCGTGGATCGCGGTCGAGGCGGGAGGAATCGGCACTCCGGGCTGAAACCGCCGCACCCAGTCTTCCCGGCGCCCGTCGGGATGGATCTTCAGGCAGGCGATCTCGATGATGCGGTCCGAGCGTGAATTCGTCCCGGTCGTCTCCGTGTCGAAGACGACGAGGGGCCGCTCGAGCGGCAGAAGGCCTTGAAGCATTGGCGGGATCGTAACAGGAGGCAGGAAGCAGACCCGGACCTGCCTCCTGCCGCCTGCCGCTCTCTGCCTCCTGCTTCCTGCCTCCTGCCTCCTGGCCTCAGTAGTTCTCGGAGAACAGCCAGAAGAACGTCTCGCCGATCCGCGGAAGGAGGCCCCGCTTCTTCCACTCGCGGAGCGTCAGGAGGTCGCAGCGCGTCAGATCCACCTGGACCATCTCCTCGACCCCGGCCGCGAAGCGCCGGTCGTAGATCGCGAGGTTGACCTCGGCGTTCTTCTTCATCGAGCGGTTGACGAAGTTGATCGAGCCCACCGTCGACCAGATGGTGTCGACGACCATGACCTTGTTGTGCATCATGGTCGGCCGGTACTCGTAGATCGCGATGCCGGCCTCGAGGAGCTCGCCGTAGTGGTAGCGGGAGGCGGCGCGCACGTTGGGGCTGTCGGTCTTCGCGCCCGGCACGATGATCTTCACGTCGACGCCGCGTTTGGCCGCGGCCACGAGGGCCTGGCGGATCTGCCGGTCCGGCACGAAGTACGCGTTCTCGATCCAGATGCGGGTCCGCGAGGCCTGGATGGCCATGTAGAGAACGAGCTTCGACATCGAGATGGAGTCGGCGCGCGAGGCCGCGATCACCTGCGCCTCCATGTCGCCCGCCGGCGCGATCATCGGGTACTGGCGATTGCCATTGAGGACCTCGCCCGTCGTATGCACCCAGTCCTGGGCGAAGACCTGCTGCAGGTGGGCCACGGCTGGCCCCTCCACCTCGATCATGGTCTCGCGCCATTCCTTCCAGCGGTCGTCGAGCCCGACGCCGCCGCAGAACCCGATGCGTCCGTCGACCGTCAGGATGCGGCGGTGCGTGCGGTTTCCGATCGTGTCGATGGAATAGATCCGGAGGGGCTTGTAGACGCGGACCCGGGCGCCCGCTTTCTCGAGCTCCGTCGAGAGCTTGCCGAGCGAGCTCCCGAATCCGTCGACGAGGATGCGGACTTCGACGCCCGCCCGGGCCCGCTCCGCGAGAGCGCGCGCGAAACGCATTCCGGTCTCGTCGTCCGTGAAGATGTAGACCTCGAGGTTGATCGATTCCCGGGCCGCACCGATGACCTCGAGCATTCGCGGAAAGATCTCGGCGGCGTCCTCCCGCAGGGCGGCCTGGTTGCCGGGCACCATCTCCGTTCCCAGCGCGTCGAGCGAGCGCCGGAACTCGGGGCTGTCGACGCCATAGTCGGGCTCGTACTGATAGACGGTCCGCTTTTCCGAAAAGAGGTACATGCAGCCGCTCGAGGCGAGGGCCGCGGAAAAAGCGAGCGAGCGCCGGCAGTGCGACGCGCGAAATTGAGGCAGAAACCTGTACCAACGCCGTGACAATTCTCGTCAGCGCGGCCGAACGATACTTTGATAAGTGCATTGAAAACAAACGCTTAGCTCTGCGCACCCGGATTGGCCGCGCGATTGCTATTCCGAATCGCGAGCAAAGGAACCTCAACCTCCTCCTTTCGCCCCCCGGGCGGCCCCACCCCGTCCCGGGGCTTTTTTTTGCCTGCGAAAGGCTCCTCTCCGGGCGCGGCACGCGGACTCTAAGCCACATCCGTGCCGTCGGCATGAAGCCGGAAGCGGCCGGAACGACTCTGCTAGCGTTGCGCCCGATGCGCATCCTCGCCGGGGACGTCGGCGGAACGAAGACCAGTCTCGCGATCTTCGAAATCGGCGCAGGACGCCGTTCGCTCGTGCGCAGCGAACGCTATCCGAGCGGGGCGTACCCGGACCTGGAATCGGTCGTCGAGATCTTCCTGCGCGAGGAGCCCGTTCCGGCGGCGGCGGGATTCGGCGTCGCGGGTCCGGTGCGCGACGGCGCGGCCAAGGTCACGAACCTTCCGTGGCGGATCGACGAGTCCCGGCTCGAGCGCGCCACCGGAATCCCCCGCGTCGTGCTGCTCAACGACTTCGTCTCGAACGCCCGCGGTCTCCCGTACCTGACGTCCCGCCAGGTCGTGACGCTGGCCCGCGGCCGGCCGGAGCCGCAGGGTCCCATCGGGATCCTCGGCGCGGGCACCGGCCTCGGCCAGGCCTGCCTGGTCCCCGCCGGAGATCATCACGACGTGGTGCCCTCCGAAAGCGGCCACGCGGATCTCGCGGCGCGCGACGCGCTGGAAGATCGCCTCATCGTGTTTCTTCGGCGCCAGTGCGGACGGGCCACGCGCGAGAAGGTGCTTTCGGGTCGGGGGCTCGTTTATCTCTACGAGTTCTTCAAATCCGAAAGGGTCGCGCGAGAGAGCCGCCGCGTGCTCCAGGAGTTCGAGAAAGCGGACGATCGGGCGGCGGTGATCAGCCGCTTCGGCCTCTCCCGGCGGGACGCGCTCTGCCGGCGCGCGCTCGACCTCTTCGTTTCCATCTACGGCTCGGAAGCCGGCAACGCCGCGCTCGCGTACCGCGCGACCGGAGGCGTCTACCTCGCCGGCGGCATCGCGCCGAAAATCCTGCCCGCGCTCCGGCGGCCCGCGTTTCTCCGCTCGTTTCGGAACAAGCCCCCGATGGACGGGCTGCTCGAGAAGATTCCCGTGCGTGTCGTGACGGAGCCGGGACTGGGCCTGATCGGGGCGGCGGCGGCCGCTTACCGCATGACGGCGATGGAGACGAGCCGGTTCTCCTGAAACGTCAGGTGGCGGTGAGCGCGGTCGTACGTCCACTTCACGCTCTTCACGCCGTCGACGACCCCGTTCTCCCTGGAATCGGTTCGCCCAGCAGCTCGACCACCTCTCTCGACGTCATTCCTTCGCGGAGGGACCCGACCGGCAGCTCGGTCTGCTCGCTGATCGCCGCCGAGGCGTCGCCCACGACCCGGTTTCGCTCCGAGCTCTTGACGGCGGCGCGGGAGCCCAGCAACGGATCCGTGATCGTGTCGACGATCCCCGAGACGGTGGGCCGGTCCTTGTAGATCCAGTACACCACGCCGACCACGAGGGCGACGAGGACGAGGTTCCGGACCTTTCGACTGCTCATTGAGAAGATTGTACGGTGACCGGTCGTCGCCCCTCTCGCGTCACTTGCGGACGGGCAGCTCGACGCGGGCGCGATTGGCCCTCTCGACGAGCTCCGTGAGCTTGGAGCGCGAGACGCCGACCGCGGAGGCCGGGACCGACCAGCTCACTTCGAAGGCCGTGAACACCGCGTCCTCGAGCGAGGGCTCGCCCTCGTCGACGCCGCGCGTCCACTCCTCGCGCAGCATCGCCCGCCGGGCGTAGCGCAGCGCTTCGAGGCTCTCCTGATCGGTCGTCAGGAGGCGGCAACGCAGCGTCACGGTCGGCTCGGCGAGCCGCGGGGCCGTCGAGTTCCCGTTGAAGGACACCGGGTCGACGGCCTCCTCGATCTCCGCGAATCGAATGGTTCCGGACATTTGCACTGAAAAGTAGCGAACCGTGCGCCAAGCGAACACCGTCCGCGTAAACGGCTCGAAACAGTGCGAGTTCGGAGGGTTGTCGAGGGGAGGGCGGAGATCGACGGGGTCGAAACCGTTACCGCCGGTAACGCCCTCGGCCGGCGCGGATCTCGGCCAGCGCCCGGTTGGCTCTCTCGACGAGATCGGCCAGCTTGGTCCGGCAGGGAGCCACCTGCGACGCCAGCGGGAACCAGCGGATCTCGGTATTCGTGAGCGTCGGATCCTCCATCGAGGGCTCGTCCCAGGCGAGGCCCCGTGTCCGCTCTTCACGAATCATCGCGCGGCGGGCGTAGCGGAGGGCCTCGAGTGCATCCTCGTCGGGAACCTCGAGGGCGAACTTCAGCCGCACTCGGCGGGAGGGATCGACGCGGAGAGCCAGGGAATCCTGCGGATCTCCCGACGCGGGCGGGGTCCCGGTCGTTTCCCGGAGGCGGATCAGACGCGCGTCGTCGATGCGCCGGATCTTAGCAGGTCCGCCGCAGGGCCGTCACCCGTTCGAACGCAACTTGCCCGTCGCCGGATCGAAGACGGCACCGGCGGGGGACGCGAGCGCCACGGGCCGGAGGATGTAGTCGTCGCGCCGGGCGTTGTGCTCGCACATGGAGACCGGTCCCTCAGACGTCATGATCATGAAGGCGCAGTTGCGAATCCGCTCCGGATCCAGGGCCGCGGCGTCCATGAAGGCATGGACGAAGAAGGTGATCTTGCCGATGCGCTCGCGCCTCCACAGCTCCCGGCGGACCGACCAGAGTTTGCGCGCGAGAAACGCGCTCCCGCGGGCCAGCCAGTAGGGATTGCGGAACGCGGAGAGCACGACGCGGCGCGCGGTCCGGAGGACGTTGCGGCGGTCGAAGGCGACGTGGCGGAACTCGTGGAGAAAGCGCTCGTACAGCGGCGGATCCGAGAGCACGTCGATCGCCCGGCCGCCGACCGTCGCGAGCATCGTGCCGCGGTTGCAGCTCGGGTGGCCGACGAGGGCCGTGTCCCACGCCAGCTTCGGCAGGCCCACGCCCTCGCGGATGCGCTCCCGGATGGCCTCGGACGTGACGTGCGCCGGCCGCTCCGCCACTCGCCGCGGCCCGTCGCCGCCTGGAGCTGGAACGAGGCCATCCCGACGACGTCCGAGTGCTCGAGGAAGAACCGCGCGAGCATCGGGACCTCGTCGAGGTTGCCGGCGTGGATCGTCGTGTTGAAGATGACCGCGATCGGCAGGCCGCGCGCGCGCTCGATGTACTCGCGCCGCACGGCGTTCAGCGATTCTTCGCTCGGGTATTCTTGAAGCGCTGCGTCGTGTCGACGTGGAACGCGACGTCGAAGAGGCCGGCGCCGGCGAGCTCCGCGAGAAGGTCGCGCGTGGCCTGGATGCCGTTGGTGAAGAGGGAAGGGCGCAGGCCGCGCTCGGAGAGGCGGCGGACGATCGCCACGAGCTCCTCCCGCGGACGCAGCGTCGGGTCGCCGCCCGTGACCTGCACGCCGATGCCCGGGCCGTAGGTCTCGCGGATCCTGTCGATGCGCTCGAAGACCGCTTCCAGCGGAAGGTCCTTGACCGACTCCGAGCTCTCGGACAGGTAACAGAGCGTGCAGTCGAGGTTGCAGCGCTGCGTGATCTCGAGCGCGACGCAGCCGATCGTCGAGCGCCGCCCCAGGACCTGGTTCGGCGTGCGGAACTCGGGATCGAGCCGTTCCCAGGTTCGCCGGAGGAGCTCCTCCGCGCTCCTCGAGGTTCTCGGCATAAACCGGCAGGCGATTCCCCACGGGCAGATTCTTCCCTCTCCTCCGAGGCTCCCGATGAGTTTTACGTTTCCCGGAGGAGAGCGGACTCCACAGATCTACCGGCGGCCTCGAAAAGCCGCGCGGGTCCGC
>CAVVML010000030.1:0-65974 GCA_963749265.1 uncultured Acidobacteriota bacterium
TCCGGGCCGCGGCCGGGGGGGCCTCGGCTTCTTTCTCTCCGGGCATCAAAAAGACCACGACACCAAAATACCAGAGCCCGCCGCAGGAACCCAGGGTTCCGGGGGGCCGGGCCTACAGCTCCTCGAGCGTGATGTGGTCGTTCGTGTAGATGTCGATCTGCGAGGCGATCAGGAGCGACTCGCGGCAGATGTCCATGGCGGACATGTCGGGGCGATGCTTCAGCAGAGTCCGCGCGGCGGCGAGAGCGTAGGAGCCGCCCGAGCCGATGGCGAGCACGCCCTCCTCGGGCGAGATGAGGTCGCCGGTGCCCGAGATCAGAAGCGAGCTCTGGCGGTCGGCCACGATGAGCAGGGCCTCGAGCTGGCGGAGCATCTTGTCGGTGCGCCAGTCCTTGGCGAGCTCGATCGCCGAGCGCTCGAGGTTGCCGCGGTGCTCGTCGAGCTTGCCTTCGAAACGCGAGAAGAGGGCGAACGCGTCGGCCGAGGAGCCGGCGAAGCCCGCGATCACCGAGCCTCCCGCGAGCCGGCGGATCTTGGCCGCCGTCTGCTTCATGACCGTGGTGCCGAGCGTGACCTGCCCGTCCGAGGCCATCGCGACTTTGCCGCCGGCCCTCACGCAGAGGACGGTCGTCGAGTGCCAGCGAGGCGGTTTGGGCATTGGCGAAGAGATTATCTCAAGCGGGCGGACGCGCATGCGTCGTCGAAAGCGCCCGGATCGCGGCCTCGACGACGGCGTCCTCTCCGCCCTCGGCCGCCGCGGGTCGGTCGGCGACGGCGACGTCGGGCTCGACACCCCGGCCCTCGTAGCTCTTTCCGTCGAGGCTCTCGATCGCGCGCTCCGAAAACCAGAGCATCGAGCCGTCGGAGAGCTTGACCGCGGCCGCGCCGCCGCTCGCCATCCCGGCGGTGCGCTCGCCGACGATCGGCCCGATCTTGTGAGCGCGGAACTTCAGCGCGAGCGCCTCGGCGTTGGACGCCGTGCCGGAGTTCGTCAGGAGGGCCACGGGCAGCGGCTTGTAGGCCGGGGGCGTGAGGCGCCTGGCGTCGCGGGAGATCACGTAGTAGTCGGCGGCGTTCCACTGTCCGCGCAGAAACGTCGGGAGGATGTTGGGATCATAGCCACCGCTGTTCCCGCGCACGTCCAGAAGGAAGCCGTCGATCTGAGAGAGGCCTCCGAG
This sequence comes from uncultured Acidobacteriota bacterium, assembly GCA_963749265.1. Classification (GTDB taxonomy): domain Bacteria; phylum Acidobacteriota; class Thermoanaerobaculia; order UBA5066; family Gp7-AA6; genus DAHUXD01. The sequence goes on from CAVVML010000030.1 coordinate 1,179, forward strand.
ATTCGGCCGCGAGCCTTCAGCGCCCTTCGGGTCGGACAGCATGTCGACGATGGCGAGGGCCGCATCGGCGGACATGCCCCAGAGATGCGCGTACCCGTAGGCTTTTCCGTTCCTTCGGATGACGCGTGCACTTTTCCAGACGAGATCATCGACGGGCGGTTCCGGGACGCGGACCAGTTCCTGAGTGGCCGATGTGTCGCTCGATCTCTGACGCCGGACCGAAACGGAAGAACCGGGCTCGCCCTCGAAGACGAAAAACAGGTCGCGGAAGTTGACGCGATCGCTTCCATAGGGCCGACCGTTCACAGACAGGACGCGGTCCCCGAGGCGAAAGCCCGCGCGTTCGGCCGGACCGCCGGGGATCACCCCCTTGACCGCATAGCCATCGCCGTCCTGGCCGATGCGCAGTCCCGCGGTCCCCCAGCCGTGTTCGGGGAGCCGGCCCGCGGGCACGCGGAACGTGTGGGAATCGCCGAGCGTCGCGAGGAGGCGATCGTAAATCTCGTTCTGGGCGTCGGGACTCGGGCCCCGGGCGAGAACCTCGGCCGCCTGCGCGACGGCGCCCTCCCAGTTCACACCCTTCAGCTTCGGATCCCAGAACCGCTCGCGGATCGTCCGGTCGATCTCGGATAGCAGCGGCGGCGGCGCCGCCGGCGTCCCTGTCTGCGCGGACAGGCACGCCGCGACCAGAAATGCCGAAACCCAGACGGGGCCGCAGAAGCGCCCTGAAACCCGCTCAGGCCTTCGGATGCGCATTCCGGTAGACCTCGGCGAGCCTCGCGGCGTCGAGGTGCGTGTACTTCTGCGTCGTCGAAAGCGAGGCGTGGCCGAGCAGCTCCTGGATCGCGCGGAGGTCCGCGCCCGCCTGCAGCAGGTGCGTCGCGAAGGTGTGGCGCAGCGCGTGGGGCGAGATCTCTTCGGGAAGACCGGCGGCGCGCAGGCGGCGTTTCAAAAGCCGCGCCATCGAGCGCGGCGTGAGGCGTCCTCCCCGCGCGTTGACGAAAACGGGCTCGCCCCCGCGCGCGGCCGCCGGATCGGCGCGGTGGCGCAGGGCGTCTCGCGAGGGCAGGTACTCGCGCAGGGCTTCGGCGGCCGCTTCGCCGAAAGGCACGATCCGCTCGCGGCTCCCCTTTCCGGTGACGCGCAGGAGCCGCGAAGAAAAATCGACGTCCGAAAGATCGAGGCCCGCGGCTTCGGAGACGCGCAGGCCCGTCGCGTAGAGGAGCTCGAAGAGGGCGCGCTCTCGCTCGGGAACGAAGGCCTCGTTCTCGTCGGCCGAGAGCAGTCGCTCCGTGTCGCCGAGCGACATTGCCCTCGGCAGAGTCTTCGGGACTCGCGGCGAGGGCAGCCCGCGCGCCGGGTTCTTCTCGAGGTGGCCTTCGCGGCAGGCCCAGCGGAAGAACGAGCGCAGCGTCGAGAGGTGCCGGGCGAGCGACCGGTTCGCCAGCCGGTCCCGGTGGAGGTGGGCCAGATGGGAGCGCACGGCCAGCGTGTCGACTTTCGAAAGCGGCGTCTTCGCGGCCGGGGTGTTCGCGAACTCTTTCTCCCAGAAGCCCGCGAAGCGCTCGAGGTCCCGCCGGTAGGCCTCGACGGTCCGCGGGGAGAAGCGGCGCTCGTCGGCCACGTAGGAGGCGAAGCCTTCGATGGCGCGAGCCAGGGAAATCACCGTGACATCAGTTTAGCGCGCCGTCCGGCGCGACAGTGTAGCGGCCGTTCGGCGCGACATTGTCGCGGCCGTGGCAAATCGGGTTCTCTGAACGCATAATGCCCCGCCATGGAATTGCGACCGTTTCGCTCGATTCGCTTCTCCCCGCGCGTCATCCGCGAGCGCGGGCTCTCGAACGTGTTCGCGCCGCCCTACGACCAGATCTCGCCGGAGCGGCAGGACCAGCTCTACGCCCGCGCGCCCGAGAACATCGTGCGCGTCACGTATCCGAAGAAGGAGGGCCCGGATCCGTACGCCGGAGCCGCGAAGACGCTGGCGGACTGGCTCGCCGGAGGGATCCTCGAGAAGGAGAAGCGCCCCGCGCTCTGGACCTACCGTCAGATCTTCACGGAAGACGGAAAGACCATCGTGCGCGACGCGCTCGTGGGCCTCGTGAAGCTCGAGGAATACGAACGCGGAACGATCCGGCCGCACGAGCGCACGCTCGCGAAGCCCAAGGAGGACCGCCTCGCGCTGCTCTCGGCCACGAAGGCCGACCTGGAGCTCCTGTTTCTGCTGACGCGCGCGCGCCTCTCGGCGGCCCTGTCGACGCGGCGGGCGGCGGACCTCACGGCCACCGATACCGACGGCGTCCGCCACGACGCGTTCCGCATCTCGGACTACGCCGCGCACGTCGAGCTCCAGGGCCTGGTCAAGAACGCGGAATCGATCATCGCCGACGGCCACCATCGCTACGAGACGGCGCTCGCATTCTCGAAAGACCCGGCCGCCGAGAAGATGCCGGGCGCGAAGTACAAGCTGTGCGCGATCGTCGACATGGAGTCCCCGGGCGTGATCGTCCGGCCGATCCACCGGCTGCTCTCCGGAATGCCGGACTGGCGCCCCGTCAAGACGCTGCACGCGGCCCGCGACTACTTCGAGCTGCGCGAGCTCGGCTCGGCCCGGGAGGCCCACGACGCGCTCGAAGCGCACTCTCGCCGCTTCCCCGCGTTCGTGCTCTATGCCCCTCCGGACAAGCCCGTGCTCATGACGCTCAAGGAGAAGCCCGAGGCCCTCCCGTGGCCGGAGGGACGCTCGGAAGCCTGGAAGGCGCTGGACGTCGCCGCTCTGGAGGTCGCGTTCTTCGACAAGCTCCTCGGCATCCGCACCGACGCGATCGCGAAGGGCGAGCGCATCTCCTTCATGTCCGACACCGACGCCGCCATCGAGGCCGTCGACTCGGGCCGCGCCCAGGCGGCGATCCTGATGCGCGCGACCACCGTCTCGGACGTCGACGCCGTGGTCGGCGCGGGAGACCGGCTTCCGCAGAAGTCGACCCACTTCTTCCCGAAGATGTACTCGGGCATCTTCGGCGTCGCGCTCGAGGACGCGGTCTACTAGGACCTGATGGGGCTCGAGGCCGAAAAACGCGTCAAGGAGGCGGAGGAGCACCTGGCCGCAGGCCGGGTCGAGGACGCCATCGCCGCCTGCCGCGAGGCTCTTGCGATCCAGCCTGACTGCCTCGGGGCGCACGTGTGCATGGCGCATGCGAAGCTGCCGGGCGACGACTTTCTCGCCCATCTCGCCCGGTTTCACGAGACGCTGCGGCCCCGCGTGTATCTCGAGATCGGCGTCGACGTCGGCCGCACGCTCTCGCTCGCCCGGCCGCCGACCCGGGCCATCGGTGTCGATCCCGGAGCGAAGGGCGGGCGCGTGTTCGCGGCGACGACGATGCTCTTCACGCTCGAGAGCAACCTGTTTTTCCAAACGGGAGAAGCGGCGCGGGCGCTCGCCGGCGAGCCCGTCGATCTCGCGTTCGTGGACGGCCTGCATCTCTTCGAGCAGGCCCTGCGTGATTTTCAGAACATCGAGCGCTACGCGGGACCCGGCACCGTCGCGGTCTTCCACGATTGCCTGCCCATCACGGCCGCGACGGCGACCCGTGGCCGGGCGACGTCGTTCTGGACCGGCGACGTCTGGAAGATCGCGCCGATCCTCCGCCGGCTGCGTCCCGATCTCACGATCTTCCTGGTGCCGACGTATCCCACGGGGCTGCTCGTCGTCACCGGCCTGGATCCGCGCTCGCGCGTGCTCGAGGAGCGCATGGACTCTCTGATCGCGGAGTGGACGCCGAAAGAGTGGAACGACGCGCCGTCGGAGCCGCCGATCCCGCTCGTTCCGAACGCCTGGGAGGCCGTGCGCGCGCGGCTGCCAACGTCGGCCTGACCTCTACTTCTTCGGAGCGAACCCCCGCACGTCGAACTTCACGAGGCTGTCGATCTGCTCCTTGGTGAGCTTCTTGCCGAACGGCGGCATGTCGTCCTTGCCCTCGGTCACGGCCTCGATCATGTCCGCGTCGCTCTCCTCCGCCTGGAATTCCGCGTCCGTGAAATCCCGAGCCTTGAGGTTCTTGCCGCGCTGCGTCTGCGCCTTGCCGTCCTCGCCGTGGCACTTCGCGCAGTACTGGAGGAACTCCTCCGACGGATGTTTCGGCTGGGCATAAAGGACCAGGCCCAGCCCGACGATCCCGCCGAAGACCAGCGCGGTGAGAAGACGCGTCCGACTCATCCTTTTCTCGCTTTCTGCAGGTCCTGGAGCACCGTTTCGGGCTCCCACTGCTCGCCGTAATACACGGTCGCCAGCTTTCCGTCGGGATCGACGATCGCGACCGCCTGGGAGTGCACGATCTGGGCCTTGTCGGGGTAGTAGAGGACGCCGAAGCGTTCCGCCACGCGCGCGACGTCCCGAGGATCGCCGGTCAGGAACTTCCAGCGCTTCGGGTCCGCGCCGACGTGCGCGGCGTATTCCTTGAGCGCCGCGGGCGTGTCGTTTTCGGGGTCGACCGTGACGCACAGGAGGGCGCCGAAGTTCTCCTTCTTCAGCCCGGCGTCGATCTTCGAAAACCGGGCCACCGTGAGCGGGCAGGCCGTCGCGATGGGACAGCGCGAGTAGACGAACGTCACGGCCACCGGCTGCCCCCGGAACTGGGAGAGCTTGACCCGGGCGCCGGTCTGGTCCGTGAGCGTGAAGTCCGGGATCGCGTCGCCGATCGCGACGCCCTTGTTGGGCTCGGGCTTGATGCCGGCGCCGCCGAACGGCGTCGGCGTCGGAACGAAGCCCTTGGTCAGCACTTCCTCGAGAAAGTAGGTCTTGCCGTCCACGACGAGCCGCGCCTCGATGCGGTCGCCGGGCCGGAGAAACGCGATGACCTTGGGATCGTCCCGGATCGGAAAGGCCATCGTCATCGCGTTCATGAAGCCCGGGACCTCCTCGTGCTGCACGGTGATCTCCGCCCGCGCGGGATCGACCTTCGTGATGACTCCCTTGAGGGGATACCGCTTCGCGTCGGGTCCGACGGTCGGCGCGGTCACGGCCGCGATCGCCGGTTTCGACGGGGCGTTCGCGGGAACCTCCGCTTTCCGGCAGGCGGCGACAAGCAGCAGCGCGAGCGCGGAGAGTGTGGCGGCGGAGAAGACGACAACTCGTTTCACGGCGCCCTTCCTATCGGATTTTTGGTCCCGTTTTCAAAGGTTAAGGAGGCCCAAAGGCTCTTCCAGTCTGCATCCACGCCGGACGGCGCCGGCGACATGTCGACGGCTTTGATCAGCCAGAAGCCCGGGCGCGCGAGGCGGAGCGTGGCGCGCCCGCGGCGGTCCGTGCGCGCGCCCGCCGTCACGCTCGGGTCCCCGTGGAGGTTGGCCTGCACGAGCGCGCCGGCGAGCGGCTTCCCTTCGAGCAGCAGGACGAGGGGCAGCTCGCCGCCGGGCCCGAGGGCATACGGGTCTTTTTCCGCCACGAGCTCGAGCGTCAGGCCGATGGCGCGATCCTTTCCGGATTTACCGTCCCCGGCCTGGATGAGCGCCTTGGCGCAGCGCGAGAACACCTCGCGCGCCGGCTTGTCCGCCTCGCCCGCCTTCTTGCGCAGCGCGGAGATCTTCTCGAGCCCCTCTTCCTTGAGGTACTCCTCGAACTTCGCGGGCTCGACCGTGATCGGCGAGTCGAAGCTGCGGTAGCCCACGATCTGGAGGCCGGGCGACTCGGCGCGAATGACCCCGGCCGGGTCGCCTCCGGCGCGGCCCGGAACGTCGCGCTCGGCGCCGGACGGCGGGACGAGGACGAAGCGCTGGATGAGCTGCGGCACTCGTGGAAACGGCTCCCCTTCGAAGTGGGGGCCCACGAAGAGGCGAAGCTCGACGACCGAGCCGACCTCCGGCTGGAAAGTCGAGGGCTGGATCCAGAAGTCGTGCGCGGCCAGCCGCCCCGCGGCAAGAAACGCCGCGACAAGAACCGCAGCGCCCAGGAGCGGTCGCCCGCTCATCCCGCCGCCGCGGGAACCGGGCGCGACGCGATGTAGTCGGCGAGCTTCGCGAGATCGACGTTGCCGCCCGAGAGCACGACGCCGACCTTCCGTCCGCGGAAGTCGGCTTTCCGATGGCGCACGGCCGCCGCGGCCGCCGCGCCGGACGGCTCGATGAGCACCTTCATCCTCTCGAGCATCCAGGTCAGCGTCTCGATCATCTCGGCGTCGGAGACGAGGAGGATGTCCGCCACGCTCTGCTGGACGATCGGAAAGGTGAGCTTGCCCGGCGAGGTCACGCGCAAGCCGTCGGCGATCGTCGGGTTCTCCTTGACCTCGACGCGCGTTCCGGCCCGCAGCGAGCGTCTCGTGTCGTCGGCGGTCTCCGGCTCCGCGCCGTAGATCCGGATCTGCGGCCGCATGTGCTTCGCCGCGGTCGCCCACCCCGCGAGGAGCCCGCCCCCAGAGACGCAGACGACGAGCGTGTCGAGGTCGGGAACTTCTTCCAGGAGCTCGACCGCCCCGGTCGCCTGGCCGGCCATGATGAGCTCATCGTCGAAAGGCGGCACGAGCAGGGCCTTCCTCTCCCGCGCGATTTCGGCGGCCATGTCGTCGCGGCTCTGGAGCTCGCGGTCGTAGAGAACGACCTCCGCCCCGTAGCCGCGCGTCGCGTCGACCTTTGACTGGGGCGCGTCCTTCGGCATGACGATCGTCGCGCGGATCCCGAGAAGCTTGGAGACGAGGGCCACCGCCTGAGCGTGATTGCCCGAAGAAAAAGCGACGACGGCCTGGACGGGACCTCTCTCGCTCTCGGCCTTGATCTTGTTGTACGCGCCCCGGAACTTGAAGGCGCCGCCGCGCTGCAGGTTCTCGGCCTTGAAATGGACCTCGGCGCCGCACTCCGCGTCGAACTGCTTCGAGTGGAGGACGGGCGTGCGGTGGGCGACGCCCGCGAGGCGGCGGCGCGCGGCTTCGATGTCTTCCCAGCTGGGCATGTGGCTTCCCCTACGTAGATACGACGGCCGCGGGCGCCGAGATCTGTTCCTTCCACTCCCCGATGGCCGCGAGCGCCCGATCGACCATCTTCTGGCGGCGCACCTGCTTGTCCCGCACGGGAGAGTGCGACGTGTCCTCGATCAGGCCGAACGTCACGTTCATGGGCTCGAACTTCTCGGACGGCGGCCGCTCCGAGCAGTGGCGGGCCAGCGAACCGATCGCCGTCGTGTACGGGATCGGAACGGGCTCCCTCCCCTCCAGGATCTGCGCGATCGCGAGGCCGACGGCGAGCCCGGTCGCCGCGCTCTCGACGTAGCCCTCCACGCCCGTGATCTGGCCGGCGAAATAGATGCGGGGCTCCCGGCGCATCCGGAAGAAGCGGTCGAGGTGCGCGGGCGCGTGGATGTACGTGTTGCGGTGAAGCATGCCGTAGCGGGCGAAGACCGCGTTCTCGAGGCCGGGGATCATCCGGAAGACGCGTTGCTGCTCGGGGATCTTGAGCTTCGTCTGGAAGCCCACGATGTTGTAGTGCTCCTTCGCGAGATCGTCCTGGCGAAGCTGGACCACGGCCCAGGGGCGCCGGCCGGTCCTCGGGTCCGTCAGGCCCATGGGCTTCATCGGGCCGTGCCGCAGCGTTTCGCGTCCGCGCTGCGCCATGACCTCGATCGGGAGGCACCCTTCGAAGTAGACGCCCTTCTCGAAGTCCTTGATCGGAACCGTCTCGCCCGCGAGGAGAGCGTCGATGAAGCGCTCGTACTCTTCGCGCGAGAGCGGACAGTTCCAGTAGTCCGCGCCCTCGCCTTTTCCGTAGCGCGACAGCGCGTACATCTTCGAAAAGTCGAGCGATGAGGCCTCGAGGATCGGCGCCATCGAGTCGTAGAAGTAGAGGTCCTCGGTGCCGAGGAGCTCGCCGATCGCGCGATCGAGCGCCGGCGAAGTCAGGGGGCCCGTGGCGATCACGGCGAAGCCCGAGGCCGGGATCGCCGTGACTTCCTCGCGGACGAGCTCGATTTCCGGCCGCGCGGCGATCGCTTCGGTGACGAGGCCGGCGAAAACGTGGCGGTCCATGGCGAGAGCGTCCCCCGCCGGGACGGCGGCCTGCCTCGCGCAGCGGATCACGAGCGAGTCGAGGGCCTCCATCTCGCGCTTGATCAGCCCGACGGCGTTGCGCGGGTTATCCGACCGAAAGGAGTTCGAGCAGACGAGCTCGGCGCAGCGGTCGGTCTGGTGCGCCGAGGTCGTGACCTTCGGCCGCATCTCGTGGACGCGGACGCGATGGCCCCGACGGGCAAGCTGCCAGGCGCACTCCGAGCCGGCCAGGCCCGCGCCGACGATGGTGACGGATTCGTGCACGAAGGGGGATTCTACGGGGAGCCGGGATCCGGCCTTACTGCCTTACTGCCTTACCAGCCCCCGCCGCCGCCGCCGCCCGAGCTCCCGCCGCCTCCCCCGCCTCCGCCCGAGGAGGAGGACGACGGCGCCGAGACGCCGGCGGCGAGCGCTCCCGCCGCGACCGCCCAGGTGCCCGAGGCTCCCGCCCCGCCGAACGCGCCCCCGCCGCCGCTCCAGCCGCCGGAGGAGGAGGAGGACGACGACGAGGACGAGCCAGAGGACTGCGAGCCGCTCCAGGCCGTCGTGCCCGCGGCCGCCGCCGCCCCGTGCGCCTTGAACCACCGGTCGGCTTCGGAAGTCAGCCCAAACGCGACGACGTACGGGAACCAGGCGTCGCGCAGCCGCGGCTCGGGCTTCTTCAGCTCCTCGACGAAGTAGGCCCGCGCCGCCGCGAGCTGCTTGCGACGCGCCAGCCGCTTGGGACCGTTGCGCGTACGGACGACGTTGAAAAGCGACCAGACGGCGGCCAGCCGCAGCAGGAACGTCCCCGTCACGACGAGGACCGCATACGGCGCCGCCTGTTGCACGCCGTACCAGGCCATCCAGACCAGAAGCGCCGGCGCCCACAGAAACGAGAGGGACCACGGGTCGATCGACCGGATGCGGTTCTGGAAGGTCCAGGCGCCGATGAGGCCGAGCAGATAAATGATCCCCGTGATGATCGCGGCGCCGATCACCGTGCCCGGCTCCGTGCGTCCCTGCAGCACCGCGGCGACGAAGCAGGCGACGCCGGCGAGGGCCAGCAACAACGCCGGCCACCGCGACGGCTTCGGCGCCGCGTCACCGAAATCCGGCAGGGCCTGGAGCTTCTTTTTCAGGCCGGGCTCGATCCGCGACACGGGGTTGAAGCCGCGCGAGCGGTAGTGCGCCTTGATCGCGTCGGTGTCGGTCTCCGTCCGTCCGCCGAAGAAGAGGCCCTGGATGAGCTCGCGTTCGTAGTCGTCGAACCGCGCCGCCGGCACGAGCAGCCGCATCACGAGCTTCTTGCCCTCGACCTCGGTTTCGATCTTCTTCTCGGCGGAAAGGCGCGCCAGGACCGCCGCGACCTCGGGCGGTCCGACCTTTTCGTCCCAGAGAGCGCCGGACTCCTCCGGAGCGAGCACGAGCAGGTTCTTCTCGAGCCACTCCGTGCCGATCTCGGAGGCCGGAGTCAGCGGCGCGAAGCGGCCGAGGGCCTGGTCGCGGCGCCGCCACCGCACGTACGCGAAGACGATCGCGGCCACGAGCGCGCCGAGAAGGCCGCGGCGCAGGCCGGGGCTGGCGAAGGCCGGGCCGGCCGCCGGAGTTCCGGCGCCGGTGTACGCCAGCGGAACGGTGACCGTGAAGTTGGAGCCCGCGGAGAGCGGTCCTCCTTCGTACCGTCCCGGGAAGGCGCCTGCAGTTTTCCAGACCGGGTCGAGCTCGAGCGTCACCGTCAGCTTGCGGATCGGAAACGCGGCGGCCGGCAGGCCGAAGTTGTGGTCGAGCAGGTAGCCGCCGCTCTGCCGCACGAGCACGTCGCGCAGCGTGTAGGCGAGCTCGTAGACGAGCGTGGTCTCCGAGAATTCGGGATCGCCCGGCAGCCGGCTGCGCCAGCGCAACACGTTCTCCTCCGCCCAGTCCCACTCGTCGACGGCCGACAGCCCTCCCCGATTCAGCGGATGCCGGCCGCCCTCCGGATCGATCCGCGTCACCGACTCGAGCGTGACGCTCTGGCCCGGAAAGAGGCGGAAGGTTCGCTCGCCGCCGTTCCAGTCTCCGGAGAAGACCATGGTCTGCGTCTCGACGACGTGAAGCGCGCCTTCGGCATCGAGGCGGGCCCGGACGTCGATCGCGTCCCAGCGCAGGTCGCGGGCCGCCGACACGGACACGACGGCGAATGCGACGGCGGCGAGCAGAATCGTCCCGGCGAGAGATCCCCGTCGGCGTGAGTGCATGCCGGAATTGTACGGTCCCCGCGGTGTCGCTTGACCGCGTCCGGACGCACGGCTACCCTCGATCGACTTCTCCGTTTCCCGAGGCCATTTCGATGCTCGCGCGCGCCATGTCCGCCAGCTTCGCCGCGCTGCTCCTCTTCGCGGGAGCTTCGCGAGGCCAGTGGCTCTCCCGCTGGGCCGACCAGCCGACGATGACCGGCGACTGGGGCGGCCTCCGCACGCGCTGGAACGACGCGGGCGTCTCGATCTTCGCGACTTACGGGGTCAACCTGGCGGGCAACCCGGTCGGGGGCCTCGAACAGGACACGACTTACATAGACGACCAGTCCTGGGGGGCCGACTTCGACCTCGGCAAGCTCTTCTGTCTCGACGGCTCCGCGGTCCGCCTCTCCTTCAACAACCGCGACGGCGTGAGTCTCTCCTCCGACATCGGCGCGCTCTTCGCGGTGCAGCAGCTCTTCGGCGGCGGCGAGCGGCCGCGCCTGATGGAGCTCGCGATCACGCAGACGTTCCTCGACGGCAAGCTGAACGTCCGGGCCGGCCGCGTCATGGGCGCCTCCGACTTCGCGACGTCGCCGCTCTACTGCGAGTACATGAACCAGGCGCTCTGCGGCAACCTCGGCAACCTCGGCAAGAACATCACGTTCTCGTTCTACCCGGTCTCGTCCTGGGGCGGCCGCGTGCAATGGAAGCCGGACGATTCCAACCGCTTCCTGGTCCAGGCCGGCGTCTTCGAAGCCAACCCGACGCTCGTCAACAAGGACGGCTTCGACTGGAGCACTGCGGGAGCCATCGGGACGGTGACGATCGGTGAGTTCTGGTACACGCCGGGCGCCGAGCACGGGTATCTCCCCGGCCACTACAAGCTCGGCGCGTACTACTCGTCGGCCAACGTTCCCGATCTCTACTTCGACGCCGACGGACGCTCTTACGTGGAATCCGGCCAGCCGCCGCTCGAGCACTCCGGACAGAGCGGCGTGTACTTTCTGGCCGATCAGGCCGTGATGCGGGAGGCCGAGGAGGGCAACCAGGGATTGACGGCTCTGGGAGGAATCGCCTTCGCCAGCGAGGCCACGAACACCATGCCGTTCTTCTTCTTCGTCGGCCTCCAGTACACCGGGGCCTTCGCCGGGCGGCCCGACGACATCCTCGGCTTCTCCGTGGCGCAGGGCCGCATCAGCTCGAACCTCGCGGCAACGCAGAGGCTCCTGGGACAACTCCCCCAGGACGCCGAGACGCTCTTCGAGCTCAACTACTCGATGCGCCTGACGAACTGGTTCGTCTTCGAGCCGAACGTCCAGTACATCCTGACGCCCGGAGGCACCGGCGCGATCCCGAACGCCCTCGTCCTGGGCCTCCAGACGACGTTGACGTTCTAGGGCTTCGATTCCCCCGCCACGGCGCGGGCGCCCACGACGCGGCCGTCGGCGAGCTTGACCGGATCGGAGAGAGCGCGCGCCTGGACGGCGGGCATTCCTTCGGCGTCGAGATAGACGTCCGTGCGCCGGCCCGGGGAGATGAGGACCGGAACGACGATCGTGCCGACCTTGGCGCCGCGGGCGCGCACCTGGTAGAGGCCCGCCTTCAGCGGCACCTCCTCGGGCTCGGACTCGACCAACGCGTTGTGGTTGTCGACTTTCGTGAGGACCTGCCCGTTGGCGCGAAGAATCACGTAGCCCGTATGGAGGAAGGACGGGGCGCTGCGATGCTTCGAGACGGGCAGTTCCTCCGAGTAGACGACGAGCGTCCCCGTCATCACCGGCTCCTCGCCTTCCGAAGGCGCACGTGTCAGTGTCGCCGCACCGGTCGGGCCGACCGCGGGCAGCTGCACCGGAGGATTCGAAGCGCAGCCGGCGACCAAAACGACGAGAACGGCGAGAGCGACGAGAGCTCCCAGGTGACGCCGCGCCATGTCGGGATTCTAAGGGGACGGCCGGATGACGAAACTCGCGCGGAGCTTCGGGCGCGACGGATCGATCGCGTCCTCGACGGTCACCTCCACAGGGCCGGGCGTTTCGAGCAAGCCCGGCGGCACGGCGGCCGTGAGAAGCCGGCTGTGTCCGAAGCCGGTCCGGAGAGCCCGCCCGTTCCAGAGAACCGTATCGCCGCGTGTCAGGCCGGTGCCGAGGATCATGAGAGCCGCCTCGCCGCTCTCGAGGCGCTGGAACACTTCGCCCGCGCGGCACTCTTCGGGCACGAGAGCGCGCAGGCTCCGATCCGACTCGCCTCCAACGCGCGCGACGCGCCCCGCGGGGATCTCGGGAGGCGCCTCGTCGCGGCACCCGGCGACGAACATGAGCAGAAGTCCGGCGGCGGCGGCCGCGCGCCAGGCCTCAGTCCGCACGGCCGATCCGGATCTCTCCCGGAGCGAGACTCGCGTCCGGAGCTTCGCCCGGCGCCGTCGCCTTCGTCGGGAGCGCCGCCGGCGAGGACGCGAAAGGCAGATAGCCCAGCGAGAGCAGGCGCGCCACCACCTCGCCCGGCAGAGGCAACATGCCGCCCGACCGCGCGGCGGACGGCGGCGTGGTGAACACCGCGACTCCGGAGGGCAGCGGCGCGCGCCCCGTCCAACCGAGGCCGCTCCAGCTGTAGGAACCCTGGCCGACGCTCGCGCCCATGATCGACGACACGGGCCCGGCGCCCTGCACTTCCAGATCGAGCGCGCGCGAGCCGTCGGTTTCGAACGCCAGCCAGACCGGTGCTCTTGGCCGCGCGAACCGCGCTTCGGTCCGCGCGCCGCGCTGGGAGAAAGAGCCTTGCGATGCGAGCCCGAAGACGCGGAGCGCCGGCGCCGCCGCGCGGCCCCGCGCCGAGACCACGATCGGGCGGCCGGCCTCGGAGGGAGCCGCGGGCAGGCGCACCACGAGGGAGTCCGGAAAGCCCGAAGCCATGTACCGGTCCACCTCTGCGAGAAGACGGGCGCCCCAGTCGGAGGCGGAGGGCAGAGGCTGCCTCTCCCCCGGATCGCGTGCGAGGTCGAAGGACTCCTGGACCGAGAGGACCAGAAACGCGCCGCCGTCGAACCAGGAGTTCTGCGGCGCGCCGGTCCGCCGGATGAGCTTGTGATCCTCGACGCGAACGGCGAGAGCCTCGAGCGGTGGGGCCTCCGTCACCAGGGCCCGGCCCGCCGGCGGCGACTCCGCGAGAAGCGAGCGTCCCTGGAAGCTCGCGGGCGCCGGCACGCCGGCCGCCTCGAGAAGCGTCGGAGCGACGTCGAGATGGGACGCGTTGCCGCGCCGCAAGCCGCGCGCGCGGGGCTCCCACGGAACCCGCGCCTCGAGGGGAACGAGGATCTCCTCTTCGAAGAGATAAGGGCTCGCGTGGCCCCACTCGAGACACTGACCGTCGATCCGCCGGTCGCAGAGGGCCTCGCCGTGGTCGGAGGTCAGGAGAATCGCGGTCCGCGAAAGGCGTTCCTCCCGCTGCAGACCTTCGAGAAGCTCGCCGAACGCGCTGTCCACGCTTCGGAGCGCCGCGTCGTAGCGATTGCGGAGCGAGTCGGCGAGTCCGGGATCGGCGGCGCGCGCGCGGGTCACGTCGGCGAATTCCGCCCGCCAGTCCGGGCCGAGCGCGGCGACGTCGCCGAAGAGCGCGCGGGCCGACTCTTCGTCGGCGGCGTAGTCGTGCACCTGGTACGTGTGGAGAAAGAGGAACACGGGCTCGTCGCGATGCTCCCGCAGCAGATCGAGCGACCGCCGGACGGCCTGCGACGCCGTCTCCCGCGTCGCGAAGTAGCGGTCGAAGCCCTGAGCCATGCCGAACGCGGGATCGACGAGCCCGCCTCCCGTCACCCCGAGCGTCCGGTAACCCGCCGCCGCCATGCGCTCGGCGAGCGTGTCGAAGCTCTCCGCCAGCACGTTTCCGTAGCGGCCGGCGTCGTGCCGGGCGACGGGGACCGAGGAGAAGAGCGAGGCGTGCGAGGGCAGCGTCCAGTTCGCCGCGGCGACGCATTTTTCCGCCCGGAGACCCTCGCGAAAGTAGCCGTCGAGGTGCGGCGTGGTCGGGAGCCGGTAGCCGTACGCCCCCACGCGATCGGCCCGCAGCGTATCGATCAGGAACAGGACGATCGTGCGCGGCGGGCCCCGCGCGGGAACTTCGAGCGAAGGCTCCGAAAGGAAAATCGAGCGGGTCGTCGGGCCGGCGTCTCCGCTCTCGTACACGAGCTCGAGCTCGGCCGGCGCGCCGATCTTCGGCAGCTCCACCGAGAACCCGTGCCAGCGCGCCGGGTCCGCGGAGAGCTCCAGGATGCCGGGCCGCGCGGCGCGCTCCGAGCCGGTGATACGGATCCGAAGCTTCCCTGCGGGATCACCCGCGAGGAGGCTCGCGTAGCCGCCCGCGAGGCGGCGCGCCGGGCCGGCCGGGAGAGACCACCGCACGGAATCCCCGGGCGAGAGCCAGACACCGGGCCGGGTCTCCGAAGCGACGCCGACCCACTCGGTCTCGGGCACCGGAAGGCGGACGACTCTGCGAGAACGGTCCGCGCAGGCGAGGGATCCCGCGGCGACCGCAAGCGCGAGCGTCATCGCGGCGGCGCGGCGTCTTCGGCAGCTTCGACGGTGAGCGCGCTCCGCGTCCATCCTCAGCGGCTCGACCGGACTTTGTCTCTGCGCCTTGCGCCGCGCCACGGGGATGACGAAGCGGATCGAGGTCAGCCGCGGCGAAAACGCGGCGATCTTGTTGTCGACGAGTCCCGCCGCGAGGCCGGCTTTCTGGACGTCGAGCCACATGTACGGAAACTCGAGCTCGGCGACGAAAGGCTTCTTCGGGAAGACGACCCAGAGCGAGCCCGCCGGCTCGAGGCGCTCTTCGAGATCCGAGAAGAAGGAGGATAGCGAGCCCTCGGAGGGGACCTCCACCATCAGCCAGGCGTGCCGCCCCGCGGGCAGCTTCGTCACGCGCTCGACCAGAGGCCCGAAGATCTCGCGCATCGTCCGCACGAACTCGGGCGAGCGGCCCGTGGCATAGGCGGTGCCGTCCTGCGCGGGGAGCGAGAACTTCTCCCAGGGGGCCTTCACGACGCCAGAATAGCGTGCGATCATCCTGAAGTGCTGTTCGTCCGACATGCAATAGAATCCCTCCGCGCTCCCATGAAAGTCGTGCTTCGGGCCGCCCTCCTGTCTTCTGTGCGCGGTCTCTCTCCTCGCGTCAGGAGTTCGAGATCTATCGTCAGTTCGCGCTGGCCGTACGGACAGCGCCGGGGAGAAGCTGACGCTCGGGACGGACGGCAATCTCTACGGAACGAGCGGCGGCGGGGAATTCGGGCGCGGACAAATCTTTCGTCTCGTTCCCGACGGAGGCGGCGGTTACGCCTACGAACGGCTTTACTCGTTCCACGGGCCCGACGGCCTCGATCCGTGGGGCGTCGTGCAGGGAGCGGACGGTCGCTTCTACGGCGCCACCTCGCATGGCGGAGCGTTCGACGGCGGAACGGTCTACGCGTTCGATCTCGCGACGGGCGGCGTCGTCGTGTTCCACAGCTTTCCGCAGGATCCTTTCTACGGAGCCTATCTGCCGAGTCGCCTCGTCGCGGCTTCCGACGGCAACCTCTACGGCACGACTCTCGTCGGAGGCGCGACCGGATTCGGCACGATCTACCGGGTCACGACGGCCGGCGAATTCACCAACCTCCACGACTTCAGGGATCTCGAGGCCGAGCGTCCCAACGCCTTGATGCAGGCTTCGGACGGCTTTCTCTACGGCACGGCGCCGTACGGCGGCTCCGGCGTCCCCTCGCCACGGAGGGCTTCGGCTTGTCCGGAGGCGGCACGATCTTTCGCTCCGATCTCTCGGGCAACGTGACCGTGCTCTACATGTTTCCCGGGGGCGAACAACGTCGCCTGGGGCGATCTCGTCGAAGCGCCGGTCGGGAGCTTCTACGGGACGACGCGCAACGGAGGGTCATTCGGCAACGGGATCGCCTACCGTTGCGACACGGCCGGCAACGTGACGGTGCTTCAGGAGTTCCCGACCGCCTCGGGCCAGCCCGCACATCCGAACGGCGGGGCTCGCGCTGGGCGCGGACGGAAACTTCTACGGAGTGTCACGCCGGAAGACGGAGGCGGAACCGTCTTCCGAATGACGAGCGACGGGACCGTGACGACCGTGGTGTGCGTTCGCGAGCGGCGGACAGGCCGTCGTGGGCCTTCCGTTCCACACCCTGACTCCGTTGCCCGACGGAAGCCTGGTCGGCATCACCGTCGTGGGGCGGTCCCGCCTCGATGGGTGTCGCGTTCCGAGTGCCGCTCCCGAACACGAGCTACGAGGTGATTCACGAGTATGGCGGGCCGATCGGCGTCGTCGAGCCCGGCAGGCGGAGATGGTGCAGACGGCGGACGGCATTCTCTGGGGCACCGCCGGCGGAGGAGCGGCGGGGCTGGGAACCGTATTCCGTCTCTCCGGAGGCCCGCTCGTCGTCCACGAGTTTTCGGGAAGCCGACGGAGCGACTCCCGGCAACCTTTTCGCCGCGCCGGACGGAAATCTCTACGGCGTGACGGCGAGCCAGGGCACGGGCGGAGCCGGGAACGATCTTCCGCATCGACGGCTCGGGGACGTCTCACCACGCTTCACGACTTCTCGGGGCCCGACGGGTCCGAACCGGCCGGCGGGCTGATGCAGGCGAGCGACGGGAACTTCTACGGCACGACGGCCTTCGGCGGCGCCGACGGCGGAGGCACGCTGTTTCGCCTGACGAGCGCGGGCACGCACACGAAGCTCCACGACTTCGACCGCCAACGCGATCCCGGAGGAGCCCCGCGGCCGGATCCTCCAGGCCTCCGACGGGATGCTCTATTTCACCGGATATCGGGTTCCGCGGGACGCTCTTCCGGAGCGATCTCGACGGAAACGTCGTCGACATCCACGATTTCTTCGTCCCCGAAGGCGAGAGACCGCCGGCCGGCGTCATCGAGGCGGATGATGGAAATCTGTACGGAACGACCCGGTTCTATGGCGGCCCCGAGTCGTTGGGAACGGTCTTCCGGTTCGGTCTGCCCTCGACATACGAGGTGGTGCACGCCTTCTCGGGCAAGGGGCGAACGCTCGGCGGTGTCATCGAGGGAGGCGACGGACGTCTCTACGGAACCACGAGCGGCGAGTTCGCGAGCGCGGGCCTACAACGGCGGCGTTTTCGGCGTCGACCGGTCCGGGACCAATTTCGCGATGGTCCGCGAGTTTTCCGGATTCGACGGCGCCTCGCCGGAGGCCGGTCTGATGCGGGCATCCGACGGCATGCTCTACGGGACGACGCAGGGAGGCGGCGTGAGCGGCTTCGGACTGGTTTTTCGTGTGGATCTCGCGAACTCGCCGCCGTCGATCGAAGACCTCCGGCCGGCGTCGGGACTGGCCTCCGGCGGCGTCGCGGCTGACAATCCGCGGCGAGCATTTCCGTCCCGGCGCGGCCGCGACGCTCGACCAGGTCCCGGTCGCGATCGAGGAGGGCTTTGACCAGGCAGACCCATTTCGCCGTCACACCGACGCTGACGCCCGGCACGCTCTACGACGTCACGGTGACCAACACCGACGGCCAGTCGGCGACACTGCCCCAGGCCTTCTTCGCCGACTTCCTCGACGCTCCCTCGGGCAGCCTCTTCCACGATTCGATCGAGACGATCTTCCGCGACGGGATCACGGCGGGCTGCGGGAGCGGAAGCTACTGCGGCGGCGCGGCTGTGACGCGCGGGCAGATCGCCGTCTTCCTGCTCAAGGTCATGCATGGCTCGACGTACGTGCCGCCGCCGTGCACCGGGGTCTTTCCGGACGTGCCCTGTCCCTCGATGTTCGCCGACTGGATCGAAGAGCTCGCGCGCCGAAGGCATCAGCGCGGGATGCGGCGGCGGACTCTATTGTCCGCAGGGCTCCGTGCCGCGCGACCACGCGGCCGTGCTCCTGCTGAAGACCGAGCACGGCACCGACTACGTTCCACCGGCGTGCGCGGGCATCTTCGCCGACGTGCCCTGTCCATCGCCCTATGCCGACTGGATCGAACAGCTCACCGCCGAGGGGATCGCCGCGGGCTGCGGCACCGACATCTACTGCCCGTCAGGTCTCCGGCGACACGGGGCCAGATGGCGGTGTTTCTGGAGAAGGTGCCCGTCTCTCCCTGAGCCGCACGTCGGAGACGATCTCCGATCCGTCCCCTAAGATGCTCTCGTGACCTTCGAGGCCGAGCTCTACCCCGACGAGTACTACGACGGGCTGCATCGCGTCACGCCGTTCGCGGCGACGCCGCGGAAGTGGCGCGAGCGCGATCGGGACATCCTGAAGCTCGCGTTCGGGGGTCGCTCTTCCCCGACGTCGGAAAGCGTCCTGGACCTCGGCTCGGCCCGCGGCGACGTCTGCTTCCTGCTCGCGCCGCGCGTGCGCGAGGCCATCGGCGTCGACGCCTCGCCGAAGGCCCTCGAGATCGCCGAAGCGGAGCGGGAGCGCCGGGGCCTCGCCAACGTCCGCTTCCTCCAGTCGGACGTGGCCTCCCTCGAAGGCGTGCCCGACGCTTCGATCGACGTGGCCGGAGCCTTCGATCTTCTCGAGCACGTCGACGACGCCACCGTCCGGCAGATGCTCCGGGCTCTGACGCGGGTCCTCAAGCCGGGCGGCGTCCTGGCCGCGTACACGCCCAACCGCGAGCACTACGTGGAGCGCCTCAAGGCCCACGACTTCATCCTCAAGCAGTTCCCCGAGCACATCGCCGTGCGCCGCCCTCGCGAGATCCGACGCCTGCTCGAGGCCGAGGGCTGGCGGCTCCTCGAGATGACCTACTCCCCGGCGCCCTTCCCCGTCGTGCACTGGATCGAGAAGCTTCTGTGGCGGGTGCCGGGCCTCGGACGCCTCTTCCGTTACCGCATCCTGCTGCGGGCGGCGCCGCCGCGCCCGCGATCCGAGAGATAAACTGATCGGTTCATGCGCGCCAGCGTCGTCATCCCCTGCCGGAACGCCGCCAACACCGTGCGGGACGCGGTCGCGTCGGCGTTTTCGCAATCGGAGCCGCCCGCGGAAGTCGTCGTCGTGGACGACGCCTCGACCGACCTCTCGGCCGACGCGGCGCGCGAGGCCGGCGCCCGCGTGATCCGCAATGCCGCGCGCCGCAACGCCGGCGGCGCCCGGAACGTCGGCATGGAGGCGACCCGCGGCGAGCTCGTCGGCTTCCTCGACGCCGACGCCGTCGCGCCGAAAGACTGGCTCGCCCGGGCGCGCAATGCGTTCGAGAGGGATCCCTCGATCGTGGGCGTCGGAGGCCGCATCGTCAACGGGCGGCCGGGCCGCTACGGAGAGCTCGACTACTACCTGAATCACTCGGAGTGGATCGCCGCGGGAAGACCCGGCGCGAAGGCCAACATCCCGACGATGGCGATCGTCTACCGCCGCGAGGCCATCGGCCCGGTCCGCTTCCCCGAGACGAACACCGGCGAGGACACGGTCTTCGCGCTCGCCGTCACCGCGCGCGGCGGGCGGCTCTGGTACGACCCCGAGATCGCCGTGGTCCACCGCCACGAGCGGCTCGACCCGCGCGCCTTCTGGGAGAAGCAGGTCGCCTGCGGCCGGACGATCTACGAGACGCGCCGCGACTACGACCGGCCCGGCAAGGCGCTCGTCCGTTTCCCGGCGCTCCTCTATCTCTTTCCGCATCTCTGGATCACGCTCGGCCGGATGCTGCGCGCCGGGCACGTGGGCAAGGCCGTGACGCTGTTCCCCTGGCTCTTGACGGGCGAAGTCGCCCGAATCCAGGGCTTCCACCACGCGCGCCGCGCAGACCTGCTCCGGAACGGAGGCGCGGGCCGCATGAACAAGCTCTCCCAGGGCCTCGCCCTCGCCCGCGACTGGATCGCGCCGGGAGAGGCGATCGCGCAGTGGACGCACTTCGTGACGTCCGTCTGCAATGCCCGCTGCGCTCACTGCTTCTACCCGATCAACGCCGGCAAGAACGAGCTCACCCTCGAGGAGATGGACCGCTTCGCGGCGACACTCCCGCCGATCCGGCTCGCTGCTGATCTCCGGAGGCGAGCCGTTTCTGCGGCGCGACCTGCCGGAGCTCATGAGGATCTATTTCGAGCGCTGCCGGTTCTTCTCCGCCTCGATCCCGACCAACGGCTTCTCGCCGGAAGAGATCGCGCTCGCGGCCGAGAAGATCTGCGGTATCTCACCCGATCTTTCGCTGGGCGTGACCGTTTCGATCGACGGCTTCCGCGAGTTCCACGATCGCGTGCGCGCGGTGCCGGGGCTCTACAACCGGGCGCTCGCGACGCTCGAGGCTCTGCTCTCCGTGGCGCGGCGCACGCCGAACCTCACGGCCGGCGTGACGACCGTTTTCATGCGCGACAATCAGGTCGAGATCGAGGACTTTCTGGAATTCGTCTACGCCAGGTACCGTCCGAACCACCACTCCCTCGGGTTCGTCCGCGGAGAGGCCTACGACCCGGGCGTGAAGGAGGGCCTCGACGTCGATCTCTACCTCCGCCTGTCGAAGAAGATCGACCTCCGCTATCCTCCGGACGAGGCCCGGGGCGGCTGGAAGGGCGCGCGGACCCGGGCGCGGCGGGAGATCAACCGCCGGCGCTTCGAGTACATCGGCCGCCAGGCGAAAGGCGGGCCGTTCGAGGGTTTCTGCCTCGCCGGCGAAAGGGAGTACGTCCTGACCGAAGACGGCAACGTGCATGGCTGCGAGCTCATCTCGGACGTTCTCGGCAACGTCCGCGGGTCGGGCTACGACTGGTCGAAGATCCGCGAATCCGAGGCCACACGGGCGTTCGTGGACTCCAAGCACGCCCGGCTCTGCCGTTGCACGCACGAGTGCAACGCCCGGACGATGATCCTCTTCGACAAGAAAAACGCCTTGCCCGTCGTCGCCGCGATGGCGGGGCTCGAAGCGAGGCGGCCCTCTTGAGCAAGGGAAAGAACGGGCTCCGCCTCCGCTCGCTCAAATACATGCTGGAGCTGACCTCCCGCTGCAACCTGCGTTGCGGGATGTGTCCCATGGACGTCCTCACCCGCCCCTTCGAAGACGCGCCGTTCTCCATGGTCGAGGACGTCGCCCGGCAGATGCGCGAGCTCGATCTTCCGATGAAGTACCTCCACGAGATGGGCGAGCCCTTCCTCTACAAGAGGCTCTGCGAGGCGATCGACCTCTTCCCCGGGGTCTGCGTCTCGACGAACGGGACGCTGCTGTCCGAGCAGTGGGCGAAAGACATCCTCGCGAGCTCGCTCTCGAAGCTCCGCATCTGCATCGACACGCTCAAGCCCGAGGTCTACCCGATCGTCCGCAAGGGCGGGAAATTCGACGCCGTCGTCGAGAACATCCGGCGGTTTCTCGAGATGTCGAAGGGGAAGAAGATCGTCGTCGAGATCCAGCGCATGATCACGACCCAGACCCACGACGAGTCGGTCAAGTCGTTCCGGGAATTCTTCCACCTCGACCGCTACCCGCAGGCCACGATCATCCAGAAGACCTGCGAGGGCCTGGACACCTCCGAGGTCACCGAGCTTCACCAGGCGTACTACGGCTGCTTCCAGGGCACGCCGTATCAGTGGTTCGTCATCCTCTGCAACGGCGACGTCACGCACTGCTGCTACGACTACGACGGCACGCAGAAGCTCGGCAACGTCCGCGAGAAGTCGATCGCCGAGATCGCCAACTCGCCCTTCCTCGCGACGATCGAGGAGGGCTTCCGGACACACGACTTTTCGCAGCTCCCCCGCTGCGCCGAATGCTTCAAGAACCCCGCGGCCAAGCCCCCGCTGACGGACCGCCTCTGGCGCTACGCGCAGGCCTTCCCGTGGAAGGATCCGTTCCGGAGGTTCCTGAACATTCCGGGCGTCCCGGGCGGAGAGAACTGATCAGGGCTCAACCCTCGTAGGGGCGGAGTGGGCCGCCCCGGGGACCAGGGCCCTGTCGGTTACTTGGAGGCGGACTTCCGCACTCGGGGCTTCGCGGCCTTCTTGGCCGCGGCCGCCACGACCACGGGATCCGGCAGATCGGGCGGCGCTTCGGGCGTGTACTCGACGATCGGCGGCAGCTCGCCCGCGGGCTTCTCGAATCCGCAGCCGGCCTTGTCGCACGCGAAGACGTTGCCGGACTTGCGCTCGCGGAAGAGCAGGTACTCGTTGCCGCACTGCGGGCACTTCTCGGGGATCGGCCGGACCGAGAGCGAGAAGTCGCAGTTGGGATAGTTCAGGCATCCATAGAACGGACGGAAGCGGCCGCGGCGCTCGGCGATGATCCCGCCGTCCTTGGGGCACTTCACTCCGGTGTCCTTGATGGGCTTGGGCGGTTTGAACTTGCAGGCCGGATAGTTGGAGCAGGACACGTACGCGCCATACCGGCCGTGTCGGCGCACGAGGCCGTGGCCGCAGCGCGGGCAGATCTGGCCGGTCGGCTCGTCGGGTCGCGCCTCGGCCTTGCCTCCCGCCACCGCGATGTTCACGACGTTGCGGCACTTGGGGTAAGCCGTGCACCCCAGGAAGGTCGAGCCCGTCCGGCTCTGCCGCACCTTCATCGGCTCGCCGCACTCGTCGCACGTCGTCTTCTCGATCTCCGACATGTCGACGGCGTCTTCCTCGGGATCGGGGATGTCCTGTGTGAACGTGCAGGTCGGGTAACCGCTGCACGCGATGAAGAGGCCGTTCTTGCCCATGCGGAGCTTCAGCTTCTTGCCGCAGTTCGGGCACTTCTCGTCGATCTCGGGGACGACGGAGAGCTTGAGCTTCCTCGCCTGCGCCAGCGGTATGCCGGCCTTGCCCGAGTGCATGCCTTCGAGCGCCCGATTGCGGTCGCGCGTGAACGTCTTGTCGAAGTCGGAGAGGGCCTTCGTCCAGGAGAGCTTGCCCTCCTCGACGTCGTCGAGGGCCTCCTCCATGCGCGCCGTGTAGGCCGTCTCGAAGAAGTCGTCGAAGTACGGGATCAGGAGCTCGATGACGGTCCGCCCGAGGGCCGTGGGAATGAACCGCCGGTCCTTGCGGTGGACGTAGCGGCGTTCCTCGATCTTCCGCAGGATCTCGGCATAGGTCGAGGGCCGGCCGATGCCGTTTTCCTCGAGGAACTTCACGAGGGAGGCCTCATTGAAGCGCGGCGGAGGCTGGGTGGCCTTCCCCTCCGGCAGAAGCTCGACGAGCGTGAGCGGCTCCCCCTGCGTGAGCGGCGGCAGCTTCGGCGAGTCCTTGTCCGCGCCTTCGTCTTCTTCGTCGGCAGAGACCCCGTACGCCGCGAGGTACCCGGCGAACTTGAGCGTGGAGCCCGAGGCGCGGTACACGGCGCGGCCGGCCGTGATCTCGGCGGACGTCGTGTCGTAGACCGCCGGCGACATCTGCGAGGCGACGAAGCGCTCCCAGATGATCCGGTAGAGCCGGGCCTCGTCGGGCGCGACGTACTTGGCCACCTCGTCGGGCGGCAGGTCCAGGTATGTCGGCCGGATCGCCTCGTGCGCGTCCTGCGTGTCGCGGCGGCTCTTGAAGTAACGCGCCGACTCGGGCATGGACGTCGGTCCGTACTGCGCCGCGATGTGCTCGCGCACCTCCTTCAGCGCGTCGTCGGAGACGCGCGTGGAGTCGGTGCGCATGTACGTGATCAATCCGACCGTGCCGCGCCCCGGGATCTCGCGGCCCTCATAGAGCCTCTGCGCGATCTGCATCGTGCGCCGCACCGCAAAACCGAGCCTTCGGGCGGCCGCCTGCTGGAGCTGCGAGGTGATGAACGGCGGCGCCGGGTTCTTGCGCCGCTCGGAGGTCTCGACCGAAGAGACGGTCCAGACCGCCTTCGAGACGTCGTCGGCGACCCGCTTGGCTGAGTCCTCGTCGGGGAGACGGGGATCTGTTCCGTCGAACTTGAGCTTCTCGCCGTCGAAGGAGGCGAGGCGCGCCGTGAACTCGGGCGGGACCTTGCCCGAAAGCTTCGCGTCGACCGACCAGTACTCGACCGGGACGAACGCTTCGATCTCGCTCTCGCGCTCGCAGATGATCCGGAGGGCGACGGTCTGGACCCGGCCGGCGGAGAGACCCCGCCAGACCTTCTTCCAGAGCAGGTCCGAGACCTCGTATCCGACGAGGCGATCGATGATGCGCCGGGCCTGCTGGGCGTCGACGCGCCGCGCGTCGATCTCGCCGGCGTTCTCCATGGCCGCGAGCACGGCCTTCTTGGTGATCTCGTTGAACCGCACCCGACGGAACGTCGTGGTCTTGCCGGCTCCGGGCTTCAGCGTCTCGCGCAGGTGCCAGGAGATCGCTTCGCCCTCGCGGTCGGGGTCGGCCGCGAGATAGACCGCGTCGGCGGTCTTGGCGGCGCGCTTGAGCTCGTTGATCGTCTTCTCTTTTCCGGCGAGCACCTCGTAGGTCGGCTCGTAGGAGTGCTCGCGATCGACACCCAGGCCCTTGCGCGGCAGATCCCGCACGTGGCCGTACGAGGCCATGACCTTGAAACCCTTGCCGAGGAACTTCTCGAGGGTCTTGGCCTTCGCGGGGGACTCGACGATGACGATGGACTTGGCCATACGGGGCGGGGAACCTCTCACAACGGTGGAGAAAGAGCAAACCGAGGGTCGTTCATGTCCCGAAACAAATCTCTATTCCAGAGGGAAAGAAGTTGAGCGTTAAGAGTTGAGAGTTAAGGGTTAACGCCACGCTCAACACTCAACTCTCGACACTCAACTTCAACTCAATGTCTCCGCACCCCATACCTCCCATCCTGCGAAAGCGCGAGTCCGGCCGCTTCCAGCTCGAAGAGCCCGGCGAGGACCGTCGCGGCGGGCAGCTCGAGCGCCTGCGCGAGCTCCTCCGCGGAAAGCGATTCGTCCCGGGACAGCGCTTCGAGCATACGCCTCGCCTCCTCCGAAAGCTCCGTGAAGGGGACCGGGGCGGCGACGCGCTGAGGCTGCGGGGTGCCGACCGCCGGAAAGAGCTCTGCGAGCACGTCCTCGGCGCCGCGGCAGAGGATCGCGCCGTCCTTCAGAAGCGCGTGCGTGCCGGCGGAGGTCTCCGAGAAGACCGAGCCCGGAACGGCGAACACGTCCCGCCCGAAATCGGCGGCGAGTCGCGCGGTGATGAGGGAGCCCGAGCGGCGTGACGCTTCCACCACGACGACTCCGGCCGAAATTCCGGCGATGACGCGATTGCGGATCGGAAAGTTCTGCGGCCGCGGCTCGGTGCCCGGAGGGTACTCGGAGAGCAGAAGGTGTTCCGAAGCGAGGCGCTCCTTCAGCCGTCCGTGCTCGCGCGGATACTCCACGTCGATGCCGCACCCGAGGACCGCGATCGTTCCTCCGGGGCCCTCGAGCGCGGCCTCGTGCGCCGCGGCGTCCACGCCGCGCGCGAAGCCGGAAGCCACCGCCACGCCCGCGGCCGAGAGCTCCAGCGCCAGCTTCCAGGCGACGTCCCGGCCGTAGCGCGAGGCGTCCCGCGAGCCCACGATCGCGACGACCGGAAGGCGCAGCCGCTCGAGCCGCCCCAGCGCAAACAGAAGAAACGGCGGGTCGGCGATCTCCCGCAGGGCCTCGGGGTACTCGGGTTCGAAGGCGGTCACAAGGCGCAGGCCCGTCTGCTCGATCCGGGCCGCCCAGCGCTCGGCCTCGGAGTCGTCGCCGGCCCGGAGCACGGCCCGCGCCCGGTCCCGAGAGCCCAAAAACGCGGACAAGTCCTCCTCTTCGGAGGACAGAAGCCCCTCCACGCCTCCGCGCGCGCGGATCAGGGGCCAGAGTTTTTGCGGGGTCACGCTGCCACGCGCCCACGACAACGCGGCGCGACGATCCAGGGAATGCGGGCTCACGGATTTAAGTAATCATTCATCGAGCAAGAGGCGACAATTCTCCGATCCTCCGTCGACCCCAAACCTATAATAGCCACCCCGACGCGGGAGGCGGGTGACAGCTTGAGGAAAAGCGGCGCGTGGATCCTCACCCTACTTCTTGTCGCGAGCGCGTGCACGTCGTACTCCCACACGGACCTCCCCTCGACGCAGCTCGCCTTCGGCACCGACGTCGCGAAGGAAGGCCACTGGCGGGAAGCGGCCTTCCGGTTCGAGCAGGCGATCGCGAAGGACCCCTCGAACGCCCGCGCCCACAACAACCTCGCCGTCGCGATGGAAGCCAACGGCGATTTCGCGCGCGCGCTCGTCGAGTACAAGAAGGCGCTCGAGCTCGAGCCCAACAACGAGTACATCCGGCGCAACTACGCGCGATTCGCCGAGTTCTACACCTCCTACACGAAGACCACCGGAAAGGCCGCCAGTGCGACGCCGTAAGCTCGCGGCGGCCGCCGCGGCCCTGCTCCTCTTGCTCGGACCGATGCCGGCCTTCGCCGGCGTCGACCAGGTGCGGCTGCGGCTGCCGCTGAAGGCGAAGCTGCCGCTGCGCGGCAACGAGCGGATCGCGCTCGCCCCCATGATCATCGTGACCGACGCCGAGAAGGGACGCGACAAGCGCCTCGCCAACGTCGACCTCCAGGCCGAGTTCCAGCGCTTCCTGAAAAAGCAGCTCGAGAAGCGGACACGTTTCGAGATCATCCAGACGCCGCCGGACGTGAAGCTGCCGACGCAGGTCCTCACCGAGCTCGCGAAGGCGCAGGAGTTCTGGGCCTCGGTCGGCACCCAGACCGGCGCCGAGATCGTGGTCTCGGGAAGCCTCGAGTTCAAGGTCGAGGACCGCTCCGGCTACAAGACCGAGGAGTACACCTCGCCGATCGACGGCCGGACGTACTACCGCCAGGTCTACGTCGAGCAGACGGGCTTCCTCTTCGACATCGTGCTGCTCGTCCTCGACGGCCACACCGGAGAGAAGCTCCTCCAGGATCAGTTCAAGGACTTCCGCCAGACCGGCAGCCGCCGTGCCGACGAGCTTCAGGGACTCTTCGAAAACCTCTTTTCGCTGGAGAGCCAGATCCTGAACACGTTCGTGGCCCGTGATCGCGAGGCCGAACGCTACATCTTCACCAACTGATCCTCCGAGGACATCAATGAAGAAGTCGTCCGCCGTCTCCGTGCCCGTGCTCGTGCTTGTCGCCCTCGCCGTCGCCGCGGGGCTCTTCCTCCCCGCCGCCGCCTCGGCCCAGTTCGTCGATCCGTACTACACGTACTTCGGCGTCAACAAGATCGCCTACGACACCTTCACGTGGAAGACCTACCGCTCGACGCACTTCCTCATCTACTTCCATGACCGCGAGGAGATGTCCCTGCAGAAGGTCGCGTCCTACGCCGAGAGCGCCTACGACGAGATCTCGCGGTCGCTGAATTTCCAGATTCCCAAGCCGATCAACATCATTTATTACGCGACCCATACCGAGTTCGAGCAGACGAACACGCTCGCCGGCTTCATCCCCGAAGGCGTGGGCGCCTTCGCCCTGCCGACCCGCAACCGGATGGTCCTGCCGATCGACATGCCCGACGAGGAGCTCCAGAAGCTCCTCGCCCACGAGCTCACGCACGTCTTCCAGTTCGAGATCTTCTTCGGCGGCAGCTTCATCCGGGCGTACACCTCGGGCGCGCCGCAGTGGCTGACGGAGGGCATGGCCTCCTACTTCGCCGCCGACGAGGACTCGAAGGACATGATGGTCCTCCGCGACGCCGTCCTCGCCGACCAGGTCCCCCAGATCGCCGAGCAGGGCATCTTCGGCTTCTTCGCGTACCGCTTCGGCCACGCCGTCTTCGACTTCATCGA
Organism: uncultured Acidobacteriota bacterium; assembly: GCA_963749265.1. Classification (GTDB taxonomy): domain Bacteria; phylum Acidobacteriota; class Thermoanaerobaculia; order UBA5066; family Gp7-AA6; genus DAHUXD01. The sequence continues at coordinate 29,053 of CAVVML010000030.1, forward strand.
GGCCGAGTGGGGCAAGGACGGCGTGCGCGACTTCGTCTTCGAGTACCGCGGGCAGCTCGGCCCGAACATCGACCGCGTCCTCCAGCGCACCTACGGCGTCAACGCCGAGGACTTCGACATCCGCTTCCGCCGCTACCTCCGCCAGCGCTTCTTGAAGATGCTGACGGAGCGCGGCGAGCCGATCGACTTCGGAGACCAGGTCCGTCTCTCGCAGGAGGGCTCGGCCGAGGTCTCGGTTCGCCCCTTCCCCTCCGGAGACTTCGGCGCCGCGATCTCGACGCTCGGACAGGACGCGAACGTCGTCGTCTTCTCGCCCCGCGACCGCAAGCTCTACCGGAACCTGACCAAGGGGTTCAAGACCGACTACGAGTACATCGTCGCGCAGTGGCTGACGACCGGCCCCGTCGGAGGCGTCGACCTCGCGGTCTCCCCCGACGGCAACTCGCTCGCGTTCTTCGTCAAGCGGGAGCGCGGCCGCGAGCTCCTCCTCCTCAACGCCCTGGACGGAAAGATCGAGACGATGATCCCCATGCCGGGCCTCGACCAGCAGCTCAACCCGGCCTTCTCTCCGGACGGCAAGCAGATCGCGTTTCTCGCGGTCAAGGGCGGCGATGCCGACATCTACACCTACAGCTTCGACACCAAGGCCATCGTCAACATCACGCAGGACCGTTCCTTCGACTTCGCGCCGACCTTCTCGCCCGACGGCGAGTGGGTCTACTACTCCGGCGTCCAGGGCACCTCGGCCAAGATCTTCCGGATCCGTCCGGGAGTCGAAGGCTCGCGCGAACAGGTCACGTACGGCGACTCGAACGACGAGGACGCCGCCGTCTCCCCCGACGGCAAGCGCCTCTTCTTCTCCTCGGACCGCAACGGCGGCGTCTACAACGTCTACTCCGTGGACCTGGCGAACGGGGAGACGAACATGTTCACGAACGTCGTGGGCGGCTGCTTCTCGCCGGCGATCCTGACCGCCCGCGACGGTTCCGAGCGGCTGGTGTTTTCGGCCTACTACAAGCGCCGGTTCATGCTCTACGTCACCGACGCGAAAAAGCCGTACCGGAAGCTCGCCGAGCTCAACCCCGCGCCGTCGCCGGCCGGGCCGGCCACGATCGCTCCGTTCCAGCCCTCGATCGAGGTCTCCGTCGACCCCGAGAAGATCGAGCGGCCGAGCCGCAAGCTCTTCCTCGAGAACGCCCAGATCCTCGCGGGCGTCGCCTCCGACGGCCAGTTCCTCTCCAACACGATCCTGACCTTCGGCGACAACCTCGGCGACCGCCGGCTGCAGGCGATCCTCTGGACCGTGTCCGGATACACGAACGGCAGCCTCTCGTACATCGACATCGGCTCACGCATGCAGAAGGGCGTCGTCGGCTACTACAACCGCAACTACTACTACGTCCTCAATCCCGACGGCACGATCGGCACGCAAAGCAACTACCAGTACATCGGAGGCAACCTCTTCGCCTCCTACCCCTTCAATCGCTACTACCGGCTGGAAGGGGAGCTCGGTTACAACGACCGGGATTTCAACGGGTATCCGGTCTGGGTCGAGACCCCCGAGGGCTCCGGGATCATCGGTATTCCGACATCCAACGGCTATGCGACGCTCGGCACGCGCCTCGTCGGCGACACGACGCAATACGAATCCTTCGGACCGATCTCCGGCCGGAAGCTCTCGATCGGCCTCTCCTGGTCGCCCTACATCAGCGGCACGAAGTTGCCCGGACAGGATGGCATCACGTTGACATGGGACGCGACGATGGACTTGCGCCACTACTTCAAAGTGACGCGCCGCTCGCTGTTCGCGATCCGCCTCTACGGGTTCCGGGCCGATGGCAACCTTCCGGACGTTCTGGCCTTCGGCGGCATCGACACGCTGCGCACGTTCCCGGTCTACGGCATCGTGGGCAACACGGCGGCGTTCTTGAACATCGAGTTCCGCTTCCCGCTCATCGACCTGCTCGCGACGCCGGTGCTCGGCATCCGGGAGATCCGAGGCAAGGTCTTCATCGACGTCGGCGGCGCGAAACTCAAGAACCAGCCCTGGCAGTTCTGGGACGATTACACCCTCTGCGGCAACGGCAACACCGTTTTCGGCGGCGCTCCGGCGGGCTGCAACGGCGCGCAGGGCGGATACTCCGACTGGGGATTCGGATTCCAGACGAACTTTCTCGGGCTGCCGCTGCACTTCGACGTCGCGAGGCAGTGGAACTTCAAGCAGCAGCTGACCGACTTCAAGCTGTTCTTCTACCTCGGGCAGGAATTCTAGGGACGGGAGGCAGGCCGCAGTAGGCGGGAGGCAGGACCAGCCCGATCGCGCTGTCTTCCGCTGCCTCCGGCCTCCCGCTTCCTGCCTCCTGTCCCGGCACTCCCTTACAATCCCCGCAACGTGTCTTCCGGCCGGTCACTCGCGATTCGGGTTCTCGGGCCCTACGGAGGGTCCGCGCCCGGCTATCGGATGACGACGTTCGTCATCGACGGCGAGACCGCGCTGGACGCGGGCGCATTGACCGACGCGCTCCCCATCTCCGCGCAGCGCCGTCTCCGCCGCGTCGTGCTCACGCACGCGCACCTCGACCACGTGGCGTCGCTGCCGTTTCTGGTCGAGAACGTCTACGGCCGGGAGAGGCCGCTCGAGATCATCGCTCCGGCGCCCGTGCTTCGCACGCTCTCCCGACACGTATTCAACGACGCCGCGTGGCCCGATTTTTCGCGCCTGCCCTCGCGCCGTCGGCCGACGATCGTGTTCCGGCCCGTGGCCGTCGGCCGGCCCTTCGCGGCGGGCGGTGTGCGGTTCACTCCCATTCCCGTCGATCACATCGTCCCGGCCTTCGGCTACCTCGTCTCGAAGCCCGGCCGCGCCGTGCTCTTCTCGGGCGACACGATGCCGACGCGCCGGCTCTGGGAGCACGCCGGCCGCGCCCGCGACCTGAAAGCGATCTTCCTCGAGGTGTCGTTTTCGGACTCCCAGGCGACGGTGGCCCGGGCGTCGTGTCACCTCACGCCGCAGCTGCTGCCCGCGGAGCTGGCGAAGGCGCCGGAGCGGGTGCCCGTGTTCCTGTACCACATGAAGCCGCCGTCGGTCTCCCGCATCCGCCGCGAGGTCGCCCGCCTCGACGAGCCGCGCCTGCGGCTGCTCGAATCGGAGAGATCCTTTCGCTTCTGAGAGTCCAAGTGTCGAAATGTTGAAATGTCGAAGGTTCCGCGTTTAGCAGTTCGACGCTTCGACGCTTCGACATTCCGACTCGGCTTCAGGAAGGAATCGCGACCGCGATCCCGCGCCAGCGCTGGAGACGGAAACGCCCCACGCTCAGGGCGCAACGGGTGATGTGGCCCAGCACGATGGCCGTCCAGATGCCTCCCGCGGTCAGCCCGCCCGTCGCCTGGAGCACGGTGCAGATGCCGAGAGGAATGACGACCTGGGACACGATCGAAATGTAGAGCGGCCCGCGCGTGTCGCCGGTGCCCTGGAGAGCGCCCGTGAAGCTCAGCGCCACGGTGATGAAGAGCCCCGAGACCGAGAGATAGCGCAGGAGCTGCTGTCCGAGGGCGCGCGCCGTGGGATCGTCCATGCCGAAGATGCCGAGGAGCAGGTTCGGAACGGCAAAGAACAGGATGCCGACGAAGGCCGCGGCGCCCAGCCCGATGCGCGAGGCCACGCGCACGCCTTCGACGACCCGATCGGGCCGGCCCGCGCCCAGGTTCTGGCCGGCGATGGCGGCGGCGGCGCCCATCAGGCCGACCGACGTCCACGTGATGAGCGAGAAGAGCTCGGTGTAGGCGACGGCATACGCCGCCTGGGCCGCGGCGCTCTGCGGAAGCGATCCGATGAATCGCAGCAGGAACACACCGGCGACGTTCATGACGATGCCCTGGAAGCCCGTGGGCAGGCCGAAACGAAAGAGCTCGCGGATGACGGCGAGATCCGGCGCCTTGCGCATTCCGGGCTCGAGGTGGATCACCGCGTCCGGCTTGGTCAGCCGCCAGAGGCCGTAAGCGGAGACGATCGTGCTGCTCGCAATCGTGCCGAGCGCCGCGCCGAGAGTCCCCAGACGGGGAATCAGGATCACGTTGAAGACGATGGTCAGCGCCGTCATCATGAGGCCGAGCCGCAGCGGCGTGCGCGCGTCGCCGGCGGCGCGCATCGCTCCGCTCAGCAGGAAGAAGACCATCATGCCGACGATGCCGACGAGCATCGCCCGCAGAAACGGCAGCGCCTGGATCCGGACTTCGGGCGCGGCGTGGACCAGATCGAGCAGGCTCGGGGCGAAGATCCAGCCGGCCGCGCCCAGCGTCACGGACAGCCCCACGGCCGTCAGGAACGCCTGGTAGAAGACGCGGTTCACCTTCTCGGGCTGGTTCGCGCCGGCGAAGCGCGCGATGAGCACGCCCATTCCGCTGAAGACGGAGCTCGCGAAAACGATGACGACGATGACGATCTGCCAGCTCACGCCGATGGCGGCGTTCGCCGTGTAGCCCACGAAGTGGCCGACCATCGCGTGATCGATGATTCCCTGCAGGCCCGCGATCACGTTCTGCAGCATGGTCGGCCAGGCGAGCTTCCAGACCGCCGGACCAATGGGTCCCTCGACCAGCGAACGATCGAACGTCTTCCGAGGCCGCGCCGGCGCGGCGAACGCCTTCGCCTCGGCCACCCCGTCGGGGACCGCGGCCGCGCCCTCCGTCAAGACGGGCGCCTCGGGGGAATCTCCGACAGGGGTCATGAGTGTTACTACGATGTCAACGCGGTTTCGGTCGCAACTTCTTTCGAAAATCGCTCGACAATTCTTAGAGCATCCTTCGCCAGGTCAGGCGGTTGGCGGCGTCCGCGGCGAGTCTTGGAGCATCCTTCCCAAGGCCATCAGGTCCACGGCGTTCGCGGCGGGTCTCAGAGCATCCTTCCCCAGGCCAGCAGGTCCACGGCGAGGTTCGCGGCGTAGCGTCCGCGGAGGGAGTCGTTGCGGAGCAGGTCCTCCCGCGCCCCCGGCAGGATCACCTCGCGCATGAGATAGGTCCGGCCCTCGCGCGTCTGGGCACGGTAGGACGAGCGTTGCTCCGACGCCGCCGTCCGGCGGATCACCGCGACACGGCGCGACTCGGGATCGAGGGACACCTCGTCCTCGAGGCGCGCTTCCGGGGCGGCGCCGGAACCGGGCGTCAACGTCAGCCGGAATCCCGAGGACGTCGGGGTGAGATCGCCGACGTCGGCCACTCCCTGGAGGAGCCGCCGGTAGCCTTTCGGCGACGCGATCGCGCCGTAGGCTTCGGCCGTCGAGGCGTTCGTGTCGAGATATGACGTGAGAACCGCTTCCCGAGACCCCGGCTCCGGATCGCCCGCGATCGCAAGCGCTCGCGCGAGCAGCTCCTCCTCCACGCCGAAGAGGGCGGACAGCGCCGACGGGCGCGGCGCGGGCAGCGGAATGCGGAGGCGCGAGTGCCGGTCGTCGACACGGACTTCGCCGCGCGCGAAGGACAGCACGCGCTGGCCGAGATCCCGCCGCAAGCTCACTTCCTGCAGAAACGGAGCGCCCTTTCGGAAAGTCCGACGCCACAGCTCGCGATAGGCCTCGGGCGAGGCCGTCGCCGTGCCGATGGCGAGCGTCCGCGGGCCTTCGGGCACGCCGCCTTCGAAGGTCACGCGGAAGCCTTCGCCGCTTCGGATCGCCTCGATTCGAAGACCGGCGAGCGCCGACTCGACGAGCCCGGGCGCCGCGGGAAGGAGCACGGGCAGCGGAAACCCGACGTCGGCGATCGTCTCCCCCCTCGGAGTCTCGACGAAGAGGGCCGCGTGGTCCTCGGGGTTGCGGACCTGGCCGATGACGCGCCGCGTCTTGAAACCGAGCTCCGTCAGCAGCGCGTCGAACGCCGCGACACGCGCGAAGCAGGTTCCGCCGGTCCCGCGCTCGAGATGATCGGCCCAGAAGACGTCGGGCATGCGCGGCTTCGCGGGATCCTCGCCACCTCCGCATCGCGGACGATCTTCGAGGCGGTCTCGAAGGGGACGCGAGCGTTGAAGCGGACGAAGATCGCTTCGAGGAACCGGATCCGGGCTGGGCCCGCGACAGATCGAGAGCCTCGAGATCTCGTCGGCCGGAATCACGCCCGGCTCGAGAGCCTGGCGACCATGTCGCGGATCCGGAAGCGCGCGTCCTCCGAGAACCAGAAGTCGAGGAAGGGGTCGTGCTCGCGCGCCTGGTCGAAACGCGCCAGCGCCGCGGCCCTCGAGCGCCGCTTGATCTCGGCGTGGGCCGGGCTCGAGAGGCCGGCCAGCACCCGCGCCCGCTCGAACGCCCGCTCGCCGAGGTCCGCCGCGGGCACGACGCGCGTCGAGAAGGCCGATCGCGAGGGCCTCCTCGACGGTCCGGTTCTCCCCCGTCACCGCCAGGCGCTCCATCTGCCGCGCGCCCAGCGACGTGCCGGAACGGCTCCATGAGGCACTGCGGCACCGAAACGCCGAGGATGACCTCGGAGAGCCCGAACTTGGCCTCGCCTTCCGCCGCGATCCGCTCGTCCGCCGCCATGGCGAGGATCAGACCTCCCGCGATGGCGTGGCCGGGCAGCGCCGCAGACCGGGGGCCCGGCGACGAAGATCTGCCGCACGAGGTCGCAGTAGGCGCCGACGAACTCCTCCATCGCTTCGCGGCTTGTCGACGAGGAGCGGGAGGTCCCAGCCCGCCGAGAAGATCCCGGGGAGCGCCGAGGCGAGGACGATCGCGCGGGCCGTCTCGACTTCGGCGAACGCGGCGGAGAGCTCGGCGACGAGCTCCGGGTAGAACGCGTTGGCCTTCGGGCGGTCGAGGGTGAGGAGCGCGACGCCGTCGCGAATCGATGCGGACTGAACTCATGGGCTCATCACGAGACGAGTTGAAATGTTGAAATGTTGAAGCGTCGAAGGGCTGATGCACCGTCCCCTTCGACATTTCAACACTTCGACCCTTCGACTTTCCCCATTCAAGCGCTCGCCCGCTCGGCTGCCCCGTCGCTACGCGCGCGAAGAGAAGCGGTGAGCGCCGTCCGACGTCAGCTCCGGATGGAACGTCGCCGCGGCCACGTTGCCCTGCCGCACGAGCACCGGCTCGCCGCCGTGCGTCGCGAGGATCTCGACGCCGGAGCCCGCCCGACGGATCCGGGGCGCGCGGATGAAGACGGCCGGCATCGCGCCTCCCAGCGCCGGCGCATCGACCTCGCCGACGAACGAGTCGACCTGACGGCCGTAGGCGTTGCGCTCCACGGAGATGTCGATGAGGCCCAGGCCCCTCTGCGCCGGATTCGTCACCTCGCGGGCGAGCACGATCGCGCCGGCGCACGTGCCGAGCACCGGGGCGGCCGGTCTCCGCGAGGTTGCGGATGCCGTCCTCCCACGGCGCGGACTCGAAGAACTTCCAGAGCGTCGTCGACTCGCCGCCCGGCATGACCAGGCCCGCGGCGCCGTCGAGGTCCGGGGCCGCTTCGCCTCGAAGGAGTCGAGACCGATCTCCGCGAGCGCCCGGCGGTGCGCCTCGAAGTCGCCCTGGAGCGCGAGGACGGCGACGCCGGTCCCGCCTCCTGCCTCCGGCCTCCTGCCTCCTGGCATTCTCACCATCCGCTCCTCTGCAGCTGCGCCTCTTCGGGCAGGCTCGCCGCCTCGATCCCCTTCATCCCGACGCCGAGCGACTGCTCGGCCGCGAGCAGGCCTGCGCGTCCTGCCAGTGGGTCGTGGCCTTCACGATCGCGCGGGCGCGGAGCTGCGGGATCGTCCGACTTGAAGATCCCGGAGCCCACGAAGATCGCCTCGGCGCCGAGCATCATGCAGAGCGCGGCGTCCGCCGGCGTGGCGACGCCTCCCGCCGCGAAGTTCGGCACCGGGAAGCTGCCCGTCTCCGCGACCTGCTCGACCAGCTCGAACGGCGCCTGCAGCCGCTTGGCCTCGCGCATCCGCTCGTCCTTGCTCGTGAGCTGGGTCAGCATCCGGATCTCGCGGTGGACGTCGCGGAGGTGCTTGACCGCGTGAACGATGTCGCCCGTGCCCGCCTCCCCCTTCGTGCGGATCATCGCCGCGCCCTCGCCGATCCGCCGCAGCGCCTCGCCGAGGTTGCGGCAGCCGCACACGAACGGGACCGCGAAGTCGTGCTTGTAGACGTGGTTCTCCTCGTCGGCCGGGGTGAGGACCTCGGACTCGTCGATGAAGTCCACCTTCAGCGCTTCGAGGATCCGCGCCTCGGCGACGTGCCCGATCCGGCACTTCGCCATGACCGGGATCGAGACGGCCTCCTGGATCTCGCGGATCTTCGAGACCGGCGACATGCGGGCGACTCCCCCGTCGCGGCGGATGTCCGCGGGCACGCGCTCGAGCGCCATGACCGCCGCCGCGCCCGCGGCCTCCGCGATCCTCGCCTGGTCCGCGTTGACGACGTCCATGATGACGCCGCCTTTCAACATCTCGGCGAGGCCGACCTTGACGCGGAACGAATCGCTGTTTCTCATCGCGACTCCTCCTTTCATGAGCTCAGTCTGCTGAAGCTGCTGCCGGGTGCCGGTCCCTGCGGACCTGCTCCGCCGGCGCCTCTGACTTGTCACACCACCGGCGCGGCATCGATCACCGACGACCGCGCTCGCGTTTCCTTGACCGCCTCCGCCAGAAGCGCGACGCCCGGCTCGATCGCTTCGCGCTCGACGCGGGAAACCGACAGACGCACGCGGCGCGGTCCTTCCCCTCCGGGTCGAAGTCCCCGCCCGGCGCGACGGCGACGCCCCGAGCCGCCGCGGCCTCGGCCACGCTTCTCCCCGAGACTCCCTCCGGAAGCCGCAGCCAGAAGAGCGCGCTTCCGGGCTCTCCCGCCCCACCACGAGACTTCCGGCAGGTGTCTCCGAGCGCCTCCGCCATCGCCTCGCGCCGCGAGCTCGCACTTCCCACGCGCGCGCCTTGCGCGCCTCGCGGTCGGCTCCCGCGCGCAGAAACGACGCGATCGCGGCCTGCAGCGGGAGCGGCGTCTGGAAGTCGGCGGTTCTCTTCACGAGGGCGAGCCGCTCGACGACGCCGCGCGGCGCGGCGAGCCAGCCGATGCGGAAGCCGGGCACGAGGTCCTTCGACAGCGTCCCCAGCCAGACGACCCGGTCGGGCCGGCGCGCCGCGAGCGGCGGCTCGCCCGACTCGGGCTCCTCGTAGCCGTCCTCGACGACGAGCGCGCCCGCGTCCTCCGCCGCCTCCAGGATCTCGCGCCGCTTCGTTCGGTCGCCGTGACGCCCGTGGGGTTCTGCCGTTCCGGCATCACGTAGAGGAGCTTCGCGCGCCGCCCGCGCAGCGGCAGACGTCCGGCCCGCCGGGCGTCATCGGCAGCGGCAGCAGATCTCGACACCGGCGAAGCGCGCCAGCGCGAGCGCGCCCGTATAGGTGGGCGACTCCATCGCGACGAGTCGCCCGGGTCCGTGAACGTGCGGAAGAGCAGGTCGAGGCCCTGCTGCGCGCCGCTCGTCGACGAGGATCTCGTCGGGGGAGCGCGCGATGCCGCTCTCGGAGAGCCGGCGCGAGATCTCGACGCGCAGTTCCTCGAGGCCGAGCGGGGGAGCGTACTGCCAGAGGTCCGGCGGCGGCTCCAGGCGTCGGTCAGCGTGCGATGAAGCGGTCGAGGGGGAAGAACCGCTCGTCCGGCGTCAGGCGCGAGAAGTCGGCGACGACCGGGAGCGAGACGAGCGGGGGAGCCGCGCCGGGCATCGCGGACGCGCGGCTCGAGACGAGCTCCGCGGCGTCGAAACGGCCGGGGGCGGCGGGCGAGTGGCGCGGACGACCGTGCCGCTGCCCACGCGGTCGTCGCCAGGCCCTCTTCGGCCAGGCGCCGATACGCCGTCTGGACGGTGCCGCGGTTGACGCCGAGCGCGGCCGCGACCTCGCGCGTCGTGGGGAGGCGCGACGCCTCGCGGAAAGAGGCCCGTCTCGATGCGCGCGGCGAGCGCCGCGAAGAGCTGCTGGGCGAGCGGCTCGCGGGAGGCCCGGTCGAGCTCGATCGAGACCAGGTAGATCCAATTGGCCCGCCATCGCGCCAATTGTATTGGCCAAGCTCAGAGCGCAGGGAATCTCTCTAATTGCTGATGGTGATCTGGTTATAGCTCACAGCGATTTGGATGTAAATCGCGGCGTTAGCGATAAGTTGCTTATCAGAATCTACGTGTAGAGGATCCAGGCGCCGTGCTTGCGGAGCTCGTCGTCCAGGTTGCGTCGAGAAGAGGAACTCCTCGTCCTGCTCGTTGAGGTTCCGGCGCTTGGCGAGCGAGGCGCGGACCTTCTCCTCGATCGCGTCGAGCTCCTTGTAGCGTCTCGGTCAGGTCCCGCACGACCGCCCGCCGCACCGTGTCGTCGTCCGCCTTCTGCTCAGGTTCGGTTGTCCTTGAGCTTCTTCAGCGATGACGCGCGACAGGTAGAGAACCGGTCGGCCGAAGTCTTCATCGCGCCTCGGCTCGCGAGGATCTCGTCGGACAGCGGGTGGCGGAAGAGCTGCTCGATCACCGGCCCGGCGAGATCGCGGCGACGTCGGCGCCCATCAGCGCGGCGTCGAGAACGTGGACCGGGTTGCGCAGCGTCCGAAACCAGGATCTGCGTCTGGAAGCCGTAGTTGTCGTAGACGCGGATGATCTGCTCGACGAGGTCCATGCCGATCGAGCCGACGTCGTCGAGCGGTCCCACCGCCGGCGCCACGTAGCTGACGTTGGACTTGGCGGCGATCAGCGCCTGCGCCGCGGAGAAGCAGCCGGAGGCGCAGACGGCGACCTGGTCCTGGGCCAGCAGCCGCGCCACGCGCATGCCCTCGGGCTGCGGCGGCAGGCGAGACGACGATGTCCTTGCCGAGCTTGGCGAGCTCGCGCGCCTCCTTGTACATGCCCTTCGCGTCGGTCGAGGCGGGGGCCACGCAGACCGGGCCGTCGGTCAGCGCGCGAGAGCTCGCGACGCCTTGCCGGTAGTCCGAGCCGGCCTTCTCCGCCGGCGCCGAGGGAGAGCCACACGCCGTCGAGCAGCCGAGGTCCCTGATGCGCACGGGCTTCTTCCGCGCTGGCGCTGTCGAGAAAGAAACGCATGGGGGCGGGATTCTATATGCAGGGACAGGAGCAGACGGCAGCAGGAGGCAGGAGGCAGGGAATACAAGGCGCGAGACGGACGAGGCGGGGAGAGCTGGTCCTCGCTACTCGTCGTCCTCGTCGTCGCCGAGGAAGTCCGTCTCGCCCGTCTTCCCCTTTGCCTGCCGGCCGGCGCGGCTCCGGCTCCGCTCCCGGCAGGGCCGCCTGCGTGTCGTCGTCGGTATCGTCGGTCTCCGCGAGCTTCGCGACGGCGACGACGCGGTCGCCCTCGTCGAGGTTGATCACGCGCACGCCCTGGGCGGCGCGGCCGGTCTCGCGGATGTCCTTGACCTTGATCCGGATGAGCATGCCGCTCTGCGTGATCAGGAGGAGCTGGTCGGCGTCGGTGACCGACTTGATGCCCACGACCGGGCCGTTCTTCTCGGTGACCTTGATGTTGATGACGCCGGAGCCGCCGCGGCCCTGGAAGCGGTACTCGGTGACCTCGGAGCGCTTGCCGTAGCCCTTCTCGGTGACCGAGAGCAGGTGCGCCTTCTCGTCGACGACCTCCATCTCGACGACGTCGTCGTTGTCCTTTTTCAAGCGAGACGCCCATGACGCCCGTCGTGTCGCGGCCCATCGGCCGCACGTCCTTCTCGGAGAAGCGGATGCCCATGCCCTGGCGCGTGCCGATGAAGATCTGGTCGTCGCCGCCGGTGATGCGCACCGAGAGCAGCGAGTCGCCCTCCTCGAGGTTGATCGCGATGATGCCGCCGGAGCGCACGTTCGAGTACGCCGAGAGGGCCGTCTTCTTCACGACGCCTTTCCGGGTCGCGAACATGAGGAAACGGTCCTCGGGGAAGTCCTTCGTCGCCGCCATGGCCACCATGCGCTCGTTCGGGGCGAGCGAGAGCAGGTTGACGATGGCCTTGCCGCGCGTCGCGGGGCCGAGCTGCGGGATGTCGTAGACCTTGATCCAGTGCATGCGGCCGCGCGAGGTGAACGCGAGGATGTAGGCGTGGGTCGACGCGACGAAGAGGTGCTCGACGAGATCCTCTTCCTTGGTCGTCGCGCCGATGCGGCCCTTGCCGCCGCGGCGCTGGGCGCGGTAGAGCGAGAGGGGAGAGCGCTTGATGTAGCCGCCGCGGGACACGGTGATGACCATGTCCTCTTCGACGATGAGGTCCTCGATGTCGATGTCCGTGGCCTCGGCCACGATCTCCGTCCGCCGCTCGTCGCCGAACTGCTTGCGGATCAGCTGGAGCTCGTCGACGATGATCTCGAGGACGAGCTTCTCGGAGCCCAGGATCTCGCGCAGCTTCGCGATCAGCGCGAGGACTTCCTTGAACTCGGCGACGATCTTCTCCCGCTCGAGGCCCGTCAGCCGGTGGAGGCGCATGTCCAGGATGGCCTGCGCCTGGATCTCGTCGAGGCGCAGGACCTGGCTGGGTTTGCCCCCCTCGTCGCCGAGCGAGCTGCCGATGAACTTCTCGAGCGCCGAGCGCGTCATCGAGATCTCGGCCGAGAGGCGCGTCCGCGCCTCCTGCGGGTCCTTGGACGCGCGGATGATCTTGATCACGAGGTCGAGGTTCGCGAGGGCGAGCGCGAGGCCGCGCAGGAGGTGGGCGCGCTCCTCCGCCTTCTTCAGGTCGAACTGCGTCCGCCGGATGACGACCGACCTTGCGGTGGTCGACGAAGTGGCGGAGGAGGTCGTGGAGGGGCAGGACGCGCGGCTGGTTCTCGACGATCGCGAGGAAGATGATCCCGAACGACGACTGCATCGGGGTCAGGGCGTAGAGCTTGTTGAGGACGACCTGGGCGTTCTCGCCGCGCTTGAGCTCCACGACGATGCGCATGCCCTCGCGGTTGGACTCGTCGCGCAGGTCCGCGACGCCGTCGATCTTCTTGTCGTTGACGAGCTCGGCGATCCGCTCGATGAGCTTGGCCTTGTTGACCTGGTAGGGGATCTCGCGTGACGACGATCGACTCCTTGTCGCCGCGGGCCGCCTTCTCGATCATCGCCCGGGCGCGCACCTGCACGGAGCCGCGGCCCGTCTTGTAGGCGTCCTTGATCCCCTGGGCGCCGTGGATGAAGGCGCCGGTGGGGAAGTCGGGGCCCGGCAGTTTCCTCATGAGCTGGCCGAGCGTGGCGTCGGGATGCTTGATGAGCTCGATCGTCGCGTCGATGACCTCGGAGAGGTTGTGCGGCGGGATGTTGGTCGCCATCCCGACCGCGATGCCCGTCGAGCCGTTCACGAGGAGGTTCGGGAACTTCGCCGGCAGCACCATCGGCTCGACGAGCGAGCCGTCGTAGTTGGGCGTCCAGTCCACCGTCTCCTTGTCGATGTCGTCGCCGAGGAGCTCGGCCGCGAGGCGCGCCAGCCGGACCTCGGTGTAGCGCATGGCCGCGGCGTTGTCGCCGTCGACCGATCCGAAGTTCCCCTGGCCGTCCACCAGCGGATAGCGCAGCGAGAACTCCTGGGCCATGCGGACGACCGAGTCGTAGACGGCGCTCTCGCCGTGGGGGTGGTACTTGCCGAGGACGTCTCCGACGATGCGGGCGGACTTGCGGTACGGCTTGTTGTGGAGGTTGCCCTGCTCCCACATGCCGTAGAGGCTGCGGCGGTGGACGGGCTTGAGGCCGTCGCGGACGTCGGGAAGCGCCCGTCCGATGATGACGGACATGGCGTAGTCGAGGTACGACCGTCGGACCTCGTCCTCGATCGTGACGGGAGCTTCTCTTCGGGGGTCAGGAGGTTGGTCATGGTGCGTTGAGCGTTGAGGGTTGAGAGTTGAGCGTCGTGGAGAACGGGCGGAGGGCCACGCTCAACGCTGAACTCTCGACTCTCGACTTCTTCCTCAAATATCCAGGTTCCTCACGTTCAGCGCGTTCTGCCTCGATGAACTCGCGCCGCGGCTCGACCGCGTCGCCCATCAGGATCGAGAACACTTCGTTGGCCTCGACGGCGTCCTCGACGGCGACCTGCAGCAGGCGCCGCGTCTCCGGGTTCATCGTCGTGTCCCAGAGCTGCTCGGGGTTCATCTCGCCGAGGCCCTTGTACCGATTGATCACGAGGCCCTTCTTGGCCGACTCGTAGACCGCGTCGACGACGGCGGAGAGGATCTCGTGCTTGGCCGTTTCGCCGTTGCGCGTGACGACGTAGGGCCCGTCGAGGAAGCCGCCGATGGCCTTGGCGGTTTCCTTGATCCGCTTGAACTCGAAGGACGAGACGAACTCCGAGTCGATCCGGGCGGAGCGGGGAACGCCGTTGACCTTCCGCGTGATCTCGAGCGCCCAGCCCGAGTGCTCCTCGTCGGCCACGACCTCGGCCTTCTCGACGCCGAAGGCGCGGACGGCCTTCGCGATGTCGTCGACCTTTTTCTTCTCGGCGAAATCGCCCTTGGACGTCATGCCGCGGTCGAGGAGCGCGCGGAGGAGGCCCTCGGGAATGCCGCGATGGGAGAGCTTGCCGACGTGCGTCCGGTACTCCTCCATCTTCTCGAGGAGCGCCGCGAGCTTGGCTCCGGCGACGGTCGTGCCGGACATCTCCGAGGAGAGCGTCCGGTCCTCGCCGAGCCGGCCGAGAAGGAACTTGGACATCTCCTTCTCGTCCTTGAGGTACGTCTCTTTCTTGTTCTCGGTGACCTTGTAGAGCGGCGGCTGCGCGATGTAGAGGAAGCCCTTGTCGATGAGCGTCGCCATGTGGCGGAAGAAGAACGTCAGCAGCAGCGTCCGGATGTGCGAGCCGTCGACGTCGGCGTCGGTCATGATGACGATCTTGTGGTAGCGGACCTTCGCCGCGTCGAAGTCCGTCGAGATCCCCGCGCCCAGCGCCGTGATGAGAGTCCGGATCTCGGCCGAGGCGAGCATCTTGTCGAGCCTCGCCTTCTCGACGTTCAGGATCTTGCCGCGCAGCGGCAGGATCGCCTGCGAGCGGCGGTCGCGGCCCATCTTGGCCGAGCCGCCGGCCGAGTCGCCCTCGACGATGAAGAGCTCGGAGAACGCGGGATCCTTCTCCTGGCAGTCGGCCAGCTTGCCGGGCAGGGCCCCCGAATCGAGGGCGCCCTTCCGGCGGACGAGCTCGCGGGCTTTCCGCGCCGCTTCGCGGGCGCGGGCGGATTCGACGATCTTCTCGACGATCCGCTTGCCGACGCGCGGGTTCTCCTCGAGGTAGGAGCCCAGCTTGTCGTAGACGACCTGCTGGACCCAGGTCTTCACTTCGGAGGAGACGAGCTTGTCCTTCGTCTGTGACGAGAACTTGGGATCCTTGACCTTGACCGAGACGACGGCGGTGAGGCCCTCGCGGCAGTCGTCGCCGGAGAGGGTCGTTTCCTTCAGGCCCTTCGTCAGCCCGTTGGCCTCGGCGTACTTCTGGATGGCCCGCGTCAGCGCCGTCTTGAAGCCCTCGAGGTGGGTGCCGCCGTCGCGGTTGTTGATCGTGTTCGTGAACGTGAAGAGCGTCTCGGCGTAGCCCTCGTTCCACTGAAGCGCGACTTCGACGCGCTCCTTGTCGGCGTCGCGCTTGGGATCGCCCGTCCCGCCCTTCACGTCCTGGAAGAAGATGACCTTGTCGTTGATCGCCTGCTTCGCCTTGTTGAGGTGCTCGACGAAGCTCTTGATCCCGCCCTCGTACGCGAAGTCATGCTTCTTCTCGGTGCGCTCGTCGAGGATCGAGATCCGCACGCCCGGGTTGAGGAACGAGAGCTCGCGCAGCCTCTGCGAGAGGCTGTCGAAATGGAACTCGGTGACGGAGAAGATCTTCGGATCGGCCCAGAACGTGATCTTCGTGCCGGTCTTCTTGGAGGTGCCGACGTTCTTGATCTCTCCCGTCGGCTTGCCCTGCTCGTAGGACTGCTGCCACACCTTGCCGTCGCGGCGGACCTCGACGTCGAGCCGCTTCGAAAGAGCGTTCACGACCGAGACGCCGACGCCGTGGAGACCGCCCGAGACCTTGTAGGAGTTGTCGTCGAACTTCCCGCCCGAGTGGAGGTCCGTCATGATGATCTCGAGCGTCTCGCGCTTGTGCTCCTTGTGGATCCCGACCGGGATGCCGCGGCCGTTGTCCTCGACGGTGACGGAGTTGTCGGCGTGGATCGTGATCGCCCACGTGGTCCGCGTAACCCACCTGGGCCTCGTCGATCGAGTTGTCGACGAGCTCGAAGACCATGTGGTGCAGCCCCGAGAGATCGTCCGTGTCCCCGATGTACATGCCGGGGCGCTTGCGGACGGCCTCCAGGCCCTTCAGCAGCTTGATGGAATCGGTGGTGTAGGCCGTGCTCATGAGGCTCCGTTCACGGCGCGTACGCGCACGAGCGCGGCGGAGGAAAAGTGCCCGTGCGGCGCCGCCGCCCGGACGCTTCCCCGCTGTATTTCCAGGACCGCCGCCGGGCGTTTCGACGCTCCGACCCCGAACCGGGCCGGAGGCGCCGTCGTCGTCAGCAGCACCTGGGCGTCGGCGGGCAGTGCGTCGAAAAACTCCTCGACCCAGCTCTCGGACAGACCGGCGTCGAAATCGTCGGCCGCAAACAGCGGCGGCTCACCCGCCGACTTCGCCACCGCGCTCCATTCCGCGAGCTTCACGAGAGCGACCGTGCGCGCGACTTCGCCCGAAGACGCTTCGGCCGCCAGCGGACGGCCGTCCCGTGTCCAGAGCAGATCGTCGCGGTGCGGGCCCGCGAGCGAATACCCGCGGCGCCGTTCGAGAGGCAGCAGCCGCTGGCAGGCCGCGCGCAGCTCCTCGACCGAGTCGCCCGGAGACCGAATACTCGGCGCGCACGCCGCGATAGGCCTCGCCGGCCTCGCGCGCCAGAAGCTCGAATTCTTCGTACCAGAGGCCCAGCGCCGCGCGCCGATGCCGGCGCACCGCCGCTCCGGCGACCGCAAGCTCCTCCGTCCAGGCCTCGAGCTCGCCCGGAGCCGCCGCGTGTCCTCCGGCGCCCGCCCGGCGCGAGCGCGCGAGCAGCGCGTTGCGCTCCCGCAGGGCCGTGCCGTAGCGCGCGAGATCGTCTCCGGCCGCCGGCTTCAGACCGAGCACGAGTCGATCCAGGAACCGACGCCGCGCCGACGGAGAGCCGAGGAGCAGCTCGCGATGTTCGGGGGCGAGGAACACCGCCGGCGCCAGGCCGGAAACCTCGCGGAACCCGGCCGTCTTCTCGCCGCGCCGGAACTCCCGGCCTTCGGCGCGCGACCAGGACACGGTGACCCGTTCCGGGCCCGAGGCCGCCTCGAGCGTCCCGGTGATCGAAAAGGCTTCGCCCTCGCGCGCCATCGCCGCCGACGTCGCCCCGCGAAAGGAGCGCTGCCCGCACACGAGGGCCGCAGCCTCGAGGAGGTTCGTTTTGCCCTGCGCGTTCTCTCCCGTGATCAGCGTGACCCCCGCGCCAAAAAACACGGGGTCGGGGGAGAGGTTGCGGAAGCCCTGGTTCGAGATCTCGGAAAGCTGCAAGCGGTCTAGTCCCACCTCGAGAGTTCAGAGACGCATCGGCATGACGACGTAGAGATACCGGGAGGCGCCCTCGAGGCCTCCCTCCGGCTGACACAGGCACTGGGTGTTTTCGTCCTTCAGCTCGAGCCGCACCGTTTCGGTCTCCGCCTCCTCCAGAAAATCCAGGAGGTACTGCGCGTTGAGCCCGATCGACAGCGGCTCGCCGTCGAAGGAGACGTCGAGCGTCTCGTGGCCCTCGCCGAGCTCCTGGCTCGCCGAAGCCACCGTGAGCAGGTCCTTCTCGAACGAGAGCTTCACGCCGCGCGACCGCTCCGAGGAAAACAGCGAGACGCGGCGGATCGCGTCCTTCGTCGCGGCCGTCGGCACCAGCGCGACGCGGTCGTTGTTCTTCGACAGGATCTTTTCGTAGTCCGGGAAATTCACGTCCAGAAGCCGGGCGACGAGCTGCCGGCTCCCGACGGTGAAGAGCAGGTGATTCTCGGAGTGGCGGATCTCGAGCCGGGGCGACTCCTCGGATCCTCCGTCCATCTTCAGGATCTCGGCCAGGGCCTTCTTCGGGATCAGGACGTTGGGCACCGTCGCCTTGGCGTCTTCCTTCGGAAAGTCGATCAGGGCCAGCCGATGGCCGTCGGTTGCGACGAGCTCGAACTCCTTGCCCTTGTCCTTGAGGAGGGCTCCCATGAGCTGGAACCGGGTCTCTTCGGCGGATACGGCGTATAAAACCTTACGGGTCAGTCGCTTCCATAGGTCCAGGGGGAATGAAACCCCCTTTTTCGCCTCTACCTTGGGTACAGTCGGAAAATCCTCGGCCGGCTGCGCCACGAGGCGGAAATTCGACCTCTGGCAGGTCACCCCGAGGTAGTGGTTGTCGAGGAGCTTCAGGTTCACGTCCGCCTCGGGAAGGTTCCGGATGAGGTCGAAGAGTTTCCTCGCCGGGACCGTCACGCTGCCCGGCCGGGTGACCTTGGCCTCCGCCTGGGAGAGCAGAGTCAGGTCGAGATCGGTGGACGTGAACGAGAGATGTCCGTCGGCTGCCCGGAGAAGGATGTTGGAGAGGATCGGAATCGTGTTCTTCCTCTCCACGACTCCCTGCATGAGCGTGAGCTCATTCAAGAAGTCGCCCCGTTTGACCGTCAATTCCATCGGGATTTCCCACCTCCGAGAAGAGAAAAAAGTCTATCACATTTAACCGTATTAATAGGGCCGCGGAAGAATCGCGAACATCGAAAAAACCCAATAAATACGGGGTCGAAATCGAGGTCGGTCCTGCGGACGCCACTTCGCTTCTTCCGCAGTTCGGAGGGGTTGCGCGAGCACGCGAGAGGGTGCGGAAAACGCGCTCGCGGAAAACTCGGAGCGACCCGCACCGCGTCAGCGATACGTCTGCAGAAAACCGTCGATGACCCTGCGGAAATCGGCGTCATCCTCGATCATCCGCTCGATCTTTTCGACCGAGTGCATGACCGTCGAGTGGTGCTTGTCGTTGAAGAGCCGGCCGATCTCCGGATAGGAAAGCTCGGTCAGCTTCCGGCAGAGGTACATGGCCACCTGGCGGGGAAAGGCCACCGGTTTGGCGTTGGATTTGGCCTTCATGTCCGACACCCGCAGCCCGTAATGGGAGGCCACGGTCTTCAGGATTTCGGAGGGGGCGGCCTTGTGCTCCTCCGTCCCCACGATGTCCCGCAGGGTCTCCTTGGCGAGCTCGACCGAGAGGGGCTTTCCGGTCAGGGACGAGAAGGCCATGACCCGGTTCAGCCGCCCTTCGAGCTCGCGGATGTTGGACTTGACCGTGCCCGCGATGAACATGGCCACATCGTTGGGGACCTCGACCTTTTCGGCGGCCGCCTTCTTGCGGATGATCGCCACCTTCATCTCGAGATCCGGCGGCTGGATGTCGGCGATCAGGCCCCACTCGAAGCGCGAGCGGAGGCGCTCCTCGAGCGTCGGGATCTCCTTGGGGAGCGCGTCGGAGGTCAGGACGATCTGCTTCTGGGCGTCGTGCAGCGCGTTGAACGTGTGGAAGAACTCTTCCTGCGTCGAGTCTTTGCCGGCGATGAACTGCACGTCGTCCATGAGCAGCACGTCGAGCTCGCGGTAGCGCCGCTTGAACTCATGCATGCGCTCGAAGCGGAGGGCATTGATCAGATCGTTCAGGAACCGTTCGGCCGAGAGGTAGAGAACGTTGGCGGCCGGGTTGCGCCGCAGGACCTCTCCCGCGATCGCGTGCATCAGGTGCGTCTTGCCGAGCCCGACGCCGCCGTACAGGAAGAGCGGGTTGTAAGAGCGGGACGGTGTCTCGGCGACGGCTCGCGCCGCGGCATGGGCGAACTGGTTGGAGTTGCCGACGACGAAGGTTTCGAAGGTGAACCGCGGATTCCCCGTCACTCGGCGCTCGGCGCCGCCAGGAGGGCCGGCGTCCGCCGACGCCGCGGTCGGCGTCGGAACTCCGGCCGGCTCCGCCGCGGAAGCTTCGAAGCGGATCTCGAGCCCGGGGAACCCCGCCGCGTCGGCCTCGCGCGCGAGCATCTCGCCGTGACGCGACTGGATCCAGTCCGCGAAGACGCGCGAGGGGACCAGGATCGTGAGGACCGGGCCGTTCGAGGAGGAGACGAGATCGAGCTGGCGCGTCGGGCCAAACCAGGTCTTCAGCTCCTTCGCATCGAGCTTCGACTCGATCTGTCTGAGGATGGCAGTCCAGATCTCGGTCATGGTGTGCGCCAGGATTTCCACAAGTTTTCCACAGCTGTGGAAGCCTGTGGGAAGCCGGGGGCCGGGAGTATATGCCGAGCCGTGGGCGGAAAGTCGAATGTCGAAGCGTCGAAGCGTGAATTCGAGGCGCTTCAACCTTTGAACCTTTCAACACTTCGACTTTCTCGACTCGCCTCGCCCGCTTGACTTCGCACCCCCCTCCACCTAGGATTCGCCCTCTTTATGAAGCGCACCTACCAGCCCAACAATCGGCGTCGCAAGCGCACGCATGGCTTCCTCGTTCGGATGCGGACACGGGCCGGGCGCGCCATATTTCGGCTCGCCGGCGCAAGGGGCGCAAGAAACTCTCGGTGTGAACTCGGGCCCGGCCGTCTCCGAGACCTTCTCGAAAGACGACCGCCTCCGCAAACGCAGGGAATTCGAAGAGTGCTACGCCTCCGGGGTGCGCGTTTCCGGACGCCACATCCAGGTTTTTCTTCTCGAAGGATCGCCACGGGCGCTTCGTCGCGTCCGCGCCTGGGGATCTCTGTCCCGCGCCGGGTCGGCAACGCGGTGACGCGGAACCGGGTGCGGCGACGCCTGCGCGAGATTTTCCGGCGCACACGGACGCAGCTCTCGATCGGCGCGGCGCGCCTGGTCGTCAACGCCCGGCCCTCGTCCGCCGCCGCCGCGTTCTCCGAGCTTCTCGAGGACTACCGATCGGCCGTGTCGCGAGCGACCTTGCGGCGGATGCGCCGGTGAGGTGGCCATCGAGGATCGCGATCGCGGTCCTCGACTTCTACAAGAAATTTCTTTCGCCGCTTCTGCCCCGGGCCTGCCGCTTCGAGCCGACCTGCTCGCTCTACGCCCGCGAGGCGATCGCGCGATACGGCCTCGGGCGCGGCGCCGCGCTGGCCCTGCGGCGACTCTTCCGCTGCCACCCGTTCCATCCCGGCGGGATGGATCCGGTGCCCTGAGCCGAGACCGACCCTTGGAAAAACGCCTTCTCATCGCTGCCGGGCTCTCGCTCGTGGTGCTCCTCGCCTGGGAGTGGCTCGTCCCCAAGCCCCCGAAACCGCCTCGGACGGCGGCCACCACGCCCTCGGCGGCTGTGTCGGCGACGCCTGCCCCGGGACAGACACAAGCACAGACACCCGGTCCGGCCGGCGCCGCGTCCGTCGTCTCGGCTCCCGCCTCCGTCGCCGTGAAACCGGAGCCGGCCGCTGCCGCCGCCGAGGAAACCGTGCGGATGGGCAACGACCTCTTCACGGCCACCTTCTCGAACCGCGGGGGAGTGCTGACCGGCTTCCAGCTCGCGAAGTACACGGACCAGGAAAAGAAGCCTCTGGAGCTCGTCCGCTCGCTGCCGCCGGATCTGCCCCGGCCCCTCGGCCTGGACTTCGGCCGCGACACCGCGCTCACGAAGACCGTGTCGAACGCCCTCTTCCTCGTCGAGAGCCTCCGATCGAAAGTGCTGCGCCTGCGGTACGCCGATGCGAACGTGGCGGTCGAAAAGGAGATCCGGATCGCCGACGGCTATCTCTTCGACATGAAGGTCACGGTGACCGGTCCGCCGTACGACGTGCTCGTCGGTCCCGGCCTGCGCAATCCGACGGACGCCGAGCGCAAATCGAGCTACGTCATGCCGACGAGCGCCGTGCTCGCGACGACGGAAGGCCTCAAGCTCATTCGCGGCGACAAGGCCGAGAAGGCCAAGGACGAGACCTGGACGCGTGTCCCCGCGCTCCTGGGCGGGCATCGAAGACAACTACTTCCTCGAAGTTCTCATCCCGGGACGGCCCGCGACGGCGCGCCTCTACACGTATACGGTGACGCGCCCGGACGGCAAGCCTTCGACCGAGATCGCGACGGGGATCTCGGCCGACGGGACGCTGGAGGCTTCGGCCTACTTCGGCCCCAAGGACGTCTCGGTCCTCGAGAGCTACGGCTACGGCCTCGAGCGCACCGTGGATTTCGGCTGGTACGGCATCCTCGCGCGGCCGCTGTTGTGGCTGATGAAGAAGTCCTACGCGATCGTCCCCAACTGGGGGGTCGCGATCCTCGTCGTCACGTTTCTCATCCGGCTCCTGCTCTTTCCGCTGACGGCCAAGAGCTACACGTCGATGAAGAAGATGCAGAAGCTCGCGCCGAAGATGAACGCGATCCGCGACAAGTACAAGAAGGCCAAGACCGACGCGGCGCAGCGCCAGAAGATGAACGCCGAGCTGATGGCCCTCTACCAGACCGAGGGCTACAACCCGATGAGCGGCTGCCTGCCGGTGCTCCTGCAGCTTCCCGTCCTCGTCGCGTTCTACAACGTGCTCTCGCGCACGATCGAGCTGCGGCACGCGCCGTTCGTGTTCTGGATCAAGGACCTCTCCGCCATCGACCACACCTACGTGCTCGTGATCCTGATGATCGCTTCGATGTACGCCCAGCAGGCCATGACGCCGTCGACGATGGATCCGGCGCAGAAGAAGATCTTCATGTTCATGCCGGTGCTGTGGGGATTCTTCCTGAAGGACATGCCGTCGGGACTCGTCCTGTACTGGCTGTTTTCCAACCTGCTGACGATCGTGCAGCAGCTCGTGATGAACAAGATCGTGAAGGAGGACGACCCGGCGCCGCCGGCCAAAGGGGCGAAGGCCCTGAAGCAGGCGCGCGCGTAGGTCGATGAGCGCATGAGGTACGAAGCAAAAACGGTCGAAGAGGCGGTCGAAGGGGCGGCCCGCGCCCTCGGAAAGACGGCTGCGGAGCTCAAGTACACCGTCATCCGGGACGAGAAATCGTTCTGGGGCGGCAGGGTCGTAGAGATCGACGTCGACGAGGGGAGAGGCGAACGAGTCGAGGGTCGAGAGTCCAGGGCCGAAGATCGTTTGCCGGAGCGTTGCCGAGGTGGAGACGAAACTGCCTGCGGAGGCGTTCGCCGCCCCGTCGTCGACCGCGGGAACGCGGCGCGGTTCAGAGTCGACGCGGGAAAGCGGCGGGCTCCGAGTCGCCGCGCGAGCGCGGGCTCGGCGGGAACGGGGCGCGGCCTCAGAGGCCCCCCGCGAACGCGACACCACGCCGGGCGCGACGGATGCCGAGGCGATCGCGCTGGTCGAGGCCACGTTGACGGAGCTGCTCTCAGCGGCCGGACTGCTCGTCGAAATCCGGCGGCGCGACGCGCAGGGCGACGAGCTGCTCTTCGAGCTCATCGGCGACGACGTGGAGCCTCTGCTCGCCAACAAGGGCGAGGGCCTCACGGGTCTCGAGGTTCTCGTGGGCCGCATCGCCGCCAAGCGACTGGGCAAGCCGGTCCACCCGCGGCTCGACGCGGACGGCTTCCGGGCGCACCGCAAGGACGCGCTCGAAGAGCTCGCGCGCCAGTCCGCCGAGGAGGTCCGCCGCTCGCGTCGACCCTCGCTGCTTCCGCCCCTGGCTCCTTGGGAGCGGCGGCTCGTGCATCTCGCGCTCGCGGAGGACGCCGAAGTCGAGACCCAGTCCGAAGGCGACGGCTTTCTGAAACGCGTGGAGGTTCGCCTCAAGAGCCGCTAGGAGGTCGCGTCCGCGTGCGCCCCTCCGACGCTCTCCTCGACACCATCGTCGCCCCCGCCACGGCGGCGGGGCGCGCGGCCATCGCGCTCGTGCGCCTGTCCGGCCCCGAGGCGGAGCGCATCCTGCGGTCCCTCGCCCCAAGCCTTCCGGCGGCCGGTCAACTTCGCCCGCGCCGGCCCTATCTCGCGGCTCTTCGGGACGCGGCGGGCGAAGGGATCGACACGGGGCTTCTGACGTTCTTCTCCGCTCCAGCATCGGTCACGGGCGAAGACGTCGCCGAGATCTCGGTCCACGGAAGCCCGGCGGTCGTCGAGCGCGTCCTGGAGGCCGCCGTCGCGGCCGGAGCGCGGCCGGCGAAGCCAGGGGAGTTCACCGAACGCGCCTTTCGCTCGGGCAAGATCGATCTCGTGCGGGCGGAGGCCGTCCGCGACCTGATCGATTCGAAGACCGCCGCCGCGGCGCGGTTCTCGGCGCGCCGGCTGGAGGGCGGGCTCTCGCGCCGGCTCGACGCGGTCCGCGAGGACCTCCTCTTCGCCGCCGCGGCGCTCTCGGCCGCCGTGGATTTTTCGGAGGACGTCGGCACGGAGATCGATCCGCAGACGCTGTCGCATCTCGAGACGGCCGAGCGCGAGCTCGCCCGCCTCGCCGCGACCTATCGGACCGGGCGGCTGCTCTCCGGAGGCTGTCGCGTCGCGATCCTGGGCCGGCCGAACGCGGGGAAGTCGACCCTCTTCAACGCCCTCGTGGGCTCCGCACGAGCCATCGTGACGGAGATTCCGGGTACGACGCGCGACGCCCTCGAAGCTCTCGTCGACGTGCGCGGCATTCCCGTGACGCTCGTCGACACGGCGGGCCTGCGTGAGAGCGAGGAGCCCGTCGAGAAAATCGGCGTGGCCCGGGCTCGCGAAGAAGCGGCAAAAGCGGACGCGATCCTCTACGTCTTCGACGGCTCGGAAGGTTTCTCCGGCGAGGATGCGCAGGCTCTCGCCGAGATCCCGGAAAAGCCGCGGATTCTGGTGGCCAACAAGGCCGATCGCGGCCGCGCGGAGAATCTTCCCGGCGGATGCGACGCCCGTCTGCGGCCTCTCTCCGGATGCGGGCGCCAGGCTGTCGGACGCTTCTCGGCGCGCTGATCGCCGAAGACATCCGGACCGAGGAGACTTCGGAGGTCCTCGGCTCGCTGCGCCAGCGCGATCTCGTCGAGCGTGCGCGAGGGAGCGCGGAGCAGACGATCGCGGCTCTCGAACGCGGCGACTCGCCCGAGTACGCCGTCACGCACTGCCACGCCGCGCTGGACGCGCTCGCCGACCTCGTGGGCGAGACGACGTCGGACGACGTCCTCGCGCGCCTCTTCTCGACGTTCTGCGTCGGGAAGTAAACCGTCGCCTCCGCGCTCGATTCGGCAATCTGCGAGCATCGGTTCGCGGGGGCCGCGAGCGCGCGACCGCGCGCCAGTCAGCGCGCGCGTTCGCTCCCGCGGTGCGAGCCTGCGCCTCCGCGCGAGCCGACTCGCCGGTCGCGCCATGAGGCGCAGACTGCCGAGCAAGTGGAGGCGACTTGGTCTACGGAGCCGTCGCCGGCCAGTGGAGGCCGAGCGCCTTGGCGAGGAACACGGCCATCTGGCCGCGCGTGAGAGGGGAGTCGGGGCAGTAGATGCCGGTGCCGCAGCCGGCCGTGATCCCCGAGGCCGCGAGCGCCTCGACGAACTGGAAGAACGGGTGCGAGGTGGGAACGTCGTTGAAAGTCGCGGCACCGGGAGCCGGCGTGACCTGGCGGCGGTAGAGAATGCGAGCGCCGCGAAGGCGGAGATTGGAGGAAAAGTCCGGCATGCCGTTGGTCCCGAAACTGGCGACGAGCACGTAGCTGATGACTTCGGGGGTCCCGTCGTCATCGGCGTCGCCGTCGTACCGCATCTCGAAGTCCGGCTGAACCGACACCACGGTGTCGCCCGGGGCGCCCGAAGTGGTGCCGCCGATCGAACAGTCGCCGCCCGGGCCGGTGCCGTCGGGATCGATCCAGCTTCGGCAGAGGCGAACGTCCATGTCGACATCGGCATCGGCCGAGATCGTCGCGAACGAAGAAGTCGATCCGCTCGATGCGCGCGCCGTTGGGAATCATCCCGGAGTGGAGAGGCGCGAAGAACTCGGCTCGATTCCGCCGGTGGGCCGCCGATACGAGTCGGCGGCGCAGCAGAACGAGAGGTAAGTCTGCAGGGAGCTGGTCGGAAGGAAAGCCACGTGCGACAGCGTCAAGACCTGCAGATCGTCGGTTCCGTACCCGCTGCGCGGTGCGGACGCGGGCTGGGCGGCGAGCGGCGCGATTCCGATGGCGGCGAGGAGTACGGCCAGAGCGGCGAGGCGCGCGTGGGACATGGAGGCCTCCGTTTGGCGTTTGGCGTTTGCGTCAGGCGTTACCCGAGATCGTAGCGCCGGAGCGAAGTCGTGGGAGACAATCCCGGCGTGCGATACGAGGTCCTGGTCATCGGCGGCGGACACGCGGGCATCGAGGCGGCGCATGCGTCGGCTCGCATGGGCCGTCGCACGGCGCTTCTGACCGGGGCGCTCGACGCGATCGGCCGCATGTCCTGCAACCCGGCGATCGGAGGCCTCGCCAAGGGCCAGCTCGTCCGGGAGATCGACGCGCTCGGCGGGGTCATGGGGGGCCTCGCCGACGCCGCCGGCATCCAGTTCCGGATCCTCAACCGTTCGCGCGGGCCGGCGGTGTGGGGGCCGCGCGCCCAGTGCGACCGGACCCTCTACGCGAGGCTCGCCCGCGCGCGCATGGAGGAGACGGAGAACCTGACCGTCCTCCAGGGCATGGCGGAACGCCTCACGACTGCGCGGGGGCGTGTGACCGGAGCGATCACCTCGAACGGCGAAGCGATCGACGCGGACGCCGTCGTCGTGACGACGGGAACGTTTCTCAACGGCCTCATGCACACGGGAACGCGGCGCACGCCGGGCGGGCGCGTCGGCGAGCTGGCTTCGGCGGGGCTCTCGGCCTCTCTTGCCTCGCTCGGGCTCGCCCTCGGCCGCTTCAAGACGGGAACGCCTCCGCGCGTGCATCGCGATTCGGTGGACTACGCCGCGTGCGCGCCGCAGGACGGCGACGATCCGCCGGTTCCGTTCTCGTTCCGGACTGACGTCCGGCGGCTGCCCGCTGCGGCAGGCCAGGCGCGCTGCTGGCTGACGGCGACGAATCCGCGCGTGCATGCGCTCATCCGCGCCCACCTGCACGAAAGCCCCATGTATTCGGGCCAGATTCACGGCACCGGCCCGCGCTACTGCCCGTCGGTCGAAGACAAGGTCGTGAAGTTCGCGGAGAAGGAGTCCCACACCATCTTTCTCGAGCCCGACGGTTGGGATTCCGAAGAGATCTACATCAACGGCCTCTCGACCTCGCTTCCCGAAGAAGTGCAGCGCGCGATTCTCGACGAGATCCCCGGGCTCTCGAGCGCGGGCATGCTGCGTCCCGGCTACGCGGTCGAGTACGACGTCGTTTTTCCGGAGCAGCTCGCGCCGACGCTCGAGGCGCTCGAGGTCCCGGGCCTGTTTCTCGGCGGACAGATCAACGGCACCTCCGGCTACGAAGAGGCCGCGGCGCAGGGTCTGCTCGCCGGAATCAACGCGGCGCTCGGGGCGCGGGGAGAGGCGCCCTTCGTCCTGGATCGTTCGGAGGCGTACGCCGCGGTCATGGTGGATGACCTGACGACGAAGGGCGTCGAGGAGCCCTACCGGCTGTTCACCTCGCGAGCCGAGTACCGCTTGCTGCTCGGCGTGGATACCGTGCTCCCCCGTCTGCTTCCGCACGGACGGCGCCTGGGGCTGATCGACGAAGGGGAGTACCGGACGGCCATGGAGGGCGAGAACAGGATTCTCCGGGCCGAGGCGGCGCTCCGAGAGCGTGTTTTCAATCCTTCCGCCGCGAACCGTGCGCTCTTCGCTGAGACTCTCGACATTGCGCTCGATGTGCCTGTATCCGCGTTTAAACTATTGCAAAGAAAAGACTTATCGTCAATCAAGATCTCGGCCGTTGCCCCGGAGGCCTTCGAGGGGCTCTCGTCCGAAGAACGGAGCTACCTGGAGAGCCGGGTCCGCTACGAGGGCTACATCCGGCGGGAGAAGGAACGGCTCGAGAGGCTGAAGCCGTTCGAGTCGCGGCCGATCCCCGAAGACTTCCGTTACGCGGGCCTTCCCGGTCTCTCGCACGAGATCGTCGAAAAGTGCACGCGCAAGCGACCCCGAACCGTCGGCGACGTCGCCCGGCTTCCCGGCGTGACGCCCGCCGCCGTCGCGATAATCTCGGCGCATGTCGCTCGATTCGGAGGAGGCTCCCAGCCCTCCTGAGGCCTTCCGGCGGCTGCTCCAGGACGGGGCCCGCCGCTTCGAATTGAGCCTCCCCGATCCCGTTCTGGACCTCCTCGCGGCGTACCTGTCCGAGCTCGATGTGTGGCGCCGCAGGGTCAATCTCACCGGCCGCCTCTCCCCGGCGGAGCTGGGACTCCATGCGCTGGAATCCGTGCTCGGGGCGCAGCTAATTGCTCATGGCGCTAGGGTTGTTGATGTCGGCAGCGGCGCCGGCTTTCCGGGACTCCCCCTCGCGATCGCTCGCGACGACCTCGCCGTCACCCTCGTCGAGCCCCGCGCCAAACGTTGCGCCTTCCTGCGGCATGTCGTTCGAACCCTCGGACTGAACAACGTCCAGGTGCTCGAGGCTCGCATCGAGCAGGTCGGCGGGCAGACCTTCGATGTGGCGACGACGAGGGCCGTCGGGCACTTTGCCGATTGGCTGGCCGGCACTCCCTTCCTGGACGCTTCCGGCCTCGTGCTGGCCTGGGCAACCGACACGGCCGGTCTCGAGACCGCGCTCGGTCCGAAGTTCCGCGTTGACGGCGCCATCTCAATTCCCGGTTCCGAAAAGCGCCGCATCGTCGCGTTCCGGCGCTCCATGTAGCGTTCCACGTGGAACACTCCCGATTTGTCCTTCGGACTTCGGGCGCGAGCGACGATAATCCCCGACCACATGAGCCGGATCCTCGCGATTACCAACCAGAAGGGCGGCGTCGGAAAGACCACAACCGCGATCAACCTGGCAGCCGCGCTCGCCGCCTTCGACAAGAAAGTTCTTCTCGTCGACCTCGACCCCCAGGCCAATGCGACCTCCGGCCTCGGCTTCTCCAAGCGGGAGGAGGCCACGATCTACGGAGCCCTGCTCTCGGGAAACATGGGTGGCAGCGTCCGCCAATCAAGCTTCGCCAACCTCTGGGTCGTCCCCTCCGGCCGGGACCTGGTCGGGGCCGAGATCGAGCTCGTCGGGCAGCCCGATCGGGAAGCGAAGCTCCGGTTCGCGCTTGGCCCGGTCCGGGGCACGTACGACTTCGTGATCATCGACTGCCCCCCGACTCTGTCGCTTCTGACCGTGAACGCCCTGGCCGCGGCGGACGCGGTCCTGGTGCCGATCCAGACCGAGTACTTCGCCCTCGAGGGGCTCACGGAGCTGCTCGAGACGGTCGAGCGCGTCCGGAACTCTTTCAACCCTCTTCTCGCCATGGAGGGCATCGTCTTGACGATGTTCGATGAGCGGACTAACCTCGCCAGACAGGTCGTCGACGACATCCGCAAGCACTTCGGCGACAAGGTTTTCGAAACCGTGATACCGCGGAACATTCGTCTCGGCGAGGCGCCGTCCTTCGGCAAGCCGGTCCTTTCCTACGACATCAAGTCGAAGGGCGCCGAGGCCTACCTCGCTCTCGGGCGGGAGCTTTTGAAGCGGCGGGAGGGCGCATGACGAGCGGAAAAAAGCCGGCCCTGGGGCGGGGCCTTTCGGCTTTGCTGCCCGGAAAAGACGATGACGTTCCACGTGGAACGCAGCGGGAGACCGAGCTCGGCCAACTGAGGCCCTCGAGATTTCAGCCCCGCCGCGACTTCTCGGAGGGCGCTCTGGCCGACCTCGCCCAATCGATCCGGGAGCAGGGGATTGTCCAGCCCATCGTCGTGGTCGCCCGAGGTGAAGGTTTCGAGATCGTCGCGGGGGAGCGCCGCTGGCGGGCAGCCAGGCTGGCCGGCCTCGACCGGGTGCCCATCGTGGTCCGGGAACACACGTCGGATCGGGAGCTCCTCGAGCTGGCTCTCGTCGAGAACCTGCAGCGCGAGGATCTGAACGCGCTCGAAGCCGCCGAGGCCTACGCGCGTCTCCGCGAGGAGTTCCAGCTCACGCAGGATCAGATCGCCGACCGGGTTGGCAAAGAGCGGGCAACAGTAGCTAACTCATTGAGACTATTGAAGTTATCAGCAGTCGTCAAGGATCGTGTCCGCTCGGGAGAGCTTTCGGCCGGGCACGCCAAGGCTCTCCTCGCCCTCGCCTCCGTCGACGACCAGGAACGACTCGCGGAGGAGATCGTCCGGCGTGCGCTGTCGGTGCGGCAGGCGGAGAAGCGGGCCGCGACGATGGCGGCCGGCGACAAGGTGGTGCGCGACAAGCGCCGGGATCCGTTCACGCGCGACGCCGAAGAAAAGCTCACGCGCCGCCTGCAGACGAAGGTCCGCATCGTCCGGAAGCGTCGCGGCGGAAGGATCGAGCTGTCGTTCGGATCCGAGGAAGAGCTGATCGGTCTGTTCGAGAATCTGATGAAAAACCAGTGGCAGTAGGGACCAGGAGGCAGTAGGGCCTGCCTCCTCGTACCTTTCGAAGGAGATGCCATGAAGACCCGCGGCGACGGCGCAACGCTCGACGGATTCCTCGACAAGGGCAGCCGCTTCAAGGGCGAGCTGTCGTTCGACGAGACCTTTCGCATCGACGGCAAGTTCGAGGGCACGATTCCCTCCGGAAGCGAGCTCATCCTCGGGGACACCGCCGAAGTCGACGCCCAGATCCGGGTCGAGCGCATCTCGATCAACGGGACGCTCAAGGGCAGCGTGCACGCCACCGAGCGCATCGAGATCCATCCGCGCGCGCGCGTGACCGCGGATCTGCACGCGCCGGTGCTGCGGATCGAAGAGGGCGCGTACTTTCAGGGAACCTGCGACATGAGCGGCGACGCGGCGCCGAAGCTTCTGGAGATGCCGGGCACCCGCAAGTAGCTGCCGGTCAAGGGTTAAGAGTTGAGAGTTGAGTGTTGAGCGTCGGCGCGCGTCCTGCCGGGCCCCCACGCTTAACTCTCGACGCTCGACACTTGACTCCCCCTGTGTTATTCATCCGCGGTTCCGCTTACGTCGCCAGGAAATCTCCATGATCGAACTACCCAACGTGACGAGTCTCTATGTGCTTCTTGCCTTCGGGGTGAGTTACTTCATCCTGAAGAGATACCTCTTCGTTCCTCTCTCGGGGATCCTCGAGGCACGCGAACGTGAAGAGCACGAAGCGCAGAAGGCCTACGCCGAGAGCCTCGCCGCACTCGAGAAGGCCGTGGCCGCGGGAGAA
The DNA here is from genome assembly GCA_963749265.1 of uncultured Acidobacteriota bacterium. Lineage (GTDB taxonomy): Bacteria > Acidobacteriota > Thermoanaerobaculia > UBA5066 > Gp7-AA6 > DAHUXD01. Next base: position 60,171 of record CAVVML010000030.1, read on the forward strand.
CAGAAGATCGTCCTCGCGCGGCGCGAGGCGCTGAAGACGCGCGAAGATCTTCGCGGCGAAGGCTCCGCGCTGCTCGAGCAGAAGCTCGCCGAGGCCCGCGCGAAGGCCTCGGAGGAGATCGCTCGCGGCAGCCGCGAGATCGACGCTCAGGCCTCCGAATCCGCCCGCCAGCTTCCCGAGAAGGCCCGGGGCCTCGCGCGCGAGCTCGCGGAGAAGATCCTCGGCCGAAAGCTCGCCGCGTGACCCTGTCCTTTCTTCCATCCACCGCGCTCGCGACCGCCCTCCTGTCCTCCTCCGAGGAAGGGGAGCATGCGAGCTCTTTCCTGGGCGTGCCGATGACGATCTGGCAGATCGTCAACCTGGTCCTGTTTCTCGCCGTGCTGATCTATTTCGTGGCCAAGCCGATGAGCGCGGCCTTTCGAAAGCGCCAGGAGGAGATCGAGGAACGCCGCCGCGAGGCCGAGAAGCAGAAGGCGTCCGTCGAGCGGCTCTCCGCCGACATCCGCGAGCGCACGGCGAAGCTCGAGCGCGAGATCGAAGAGATCCGGAAGCAGGGAATCGTCGAAGGGCAGGCCGCTCGGGCCGAGCTCGCGGCGCGGGCCGACGAGGAAGTGGCTCGCGTCGGCAAGGAATCGAAGGAAGAGATCGAGCGGCGCGTGGCCGCGGCGCGCGAGCAGCTGCGCCGCGCCGCCGCGGATCTGACGGCGCAGAGCGCCGAAGGGATCCTGTCGCGCGAGATCAACGACGCCGACCGCCAGCGGCTGCTGACCGAGAGCGTCGAGAAGCTGAAGGCCTCGCGATGAGCTTCGCCATGCCGTACGCCAGGGCGTTTCTCGAGACCGCCCCGAAGGGCTACGACGTCGAGGCGTTTCTGGCGTCCGCCGGAGACCTCGCCCGCGCGATCGAGAAAGATCCCGCGCTGCGAGCCTTTCTCGCGGCGCCGGCGGTCCCGGAGGAGGCCAAGCGGAAGGCCATCGCCGAGCTCGCGACGCGCGCGGGCGTCGACGCGTTCGGCGCGCGGTTTCTCGAGCTGCTCTTGAGACACCGGCGCATCCTCGCGCACGGGCGTCATCCTCCAGGGGGTGCGCAAGAGCTTCGACGCTTCGCGCGGGATGCTCGAGGGCAGCGTCACCGTCGCCGCTCCGATCGGGGACGCCGAACGGGCGACGATCGAGCAGGCTCTCGGCGCGAAGCTGAACGGCCGGGTGCGTCTGAAAGTCGCGGTCGATCCGAAGATCCTGGGCGGTTTCGTGGCGCGCGTGGGCTCGAGCGTTTTCGACGCCTCCGCCGCGGCCGGAATTCGCCGTTTCCAGGAGCAAGCGAAAGGAACGGGAGCCTGAGATGGAGATCAAAGCGGACGAGATCACGGCAATCCTCAAGCAGCAGCTCGCCGGCTACGAGAAGGCGATCGACGTGGCCGAGGTCGGCACGGTCCTCTCGGTCGGCGACGGCATCGCGCGCGTCTACGGCCTCGACAAGGTCATGGCGGGCGAGCTCGTGGACTTCGGCCACGACCTGTTCGGCCTGGCGCTCAACCTCGAGCAGGACCAGGTCGGCGTCGTGCTCCTGGGCGAGTCGCAGCACGTCAAGGAAGGCCAGGAAGTCCGGCGCACCCGGCGCATCATCCAGGTGCCCGTGGGGCCGGCGCTCGTCGGCCGCGTCGTGGACGCCCTCGGGCGGCCGATCGACGACAAGGGACCGATCAAGGCGACCGAGTCCTATCCGATCGAGCGCATCGCGCCGGGCGTGATCGACCGGCAGGGCGTGAAGGAGCCCGTCCAGACGGGCCTGAAGGCGATCGACGCCATGATTCCGATCGGCCGCGGCCAGCGCGAGCTGATCATCGGCGACCGCCAGACCGGCAAGACCGCCATCGCCCTCGACACGATCATCAACCAGAAGGGCAAGGGCGTCGTCTGCATCTACGTCGTCATCGGCCAGAAGAAGTCGACGGTCGCGCAGGTCGCGAAGACCCTCGAAGAGAACGGCGCGATGGCCCACACGATCATCGTCTCGGCCACCGCTTCGGATCCTGCCCCGATGCTCTACATCGCGCCCTACGCCGGCTGCGCGATGGGCGAGTGGTTCCTCTACAACAAGAAGCACGCGCTGACGATCTACGACGACCTCTCCAAGCACGCCGCGGCGTACCGCGAGATCTCGCTGCTGCTCCGCCGGCCGCCCGGCCGCGAGGCGTACCCGGGCGACGTGTTCTACCTGCACTCCCGCCTGCTCGAGCGGGCGGCCAAGCTCTCGGACAAAGAAGGCGGCGGCTCGCTGACGTCGCTGCCCATCATCGAGACGCAGGCCGGCGACGTCTCGGCCTACATCCCGACCAACGTCATCTCGATCACCGACGGCCAGATCTACCTCGAGAGCGACCTCTTCTATTCGGGCGTGCGTCCCGCCGTGAACGTCGGCATCTCGGTCTCGCGCGTCGGCGGCAACGCCCAGATCAAGGCCATGAAGCAGGTCGCAGGCACCCTGCGCCTGGATCTCGCGCAGTACCGCAATCTCGCGGCGTTCGCCCAGTTCGGCTCGGACCTCGACAAGGCGTCGCAGGCCCAGCTGGCCCGAGGCCAGCGCATGGTCGAGCTCCTGAAGCAGCCGCAGTTCGATCCGATCGACGTCGAGCTGCAGGTCGCCTCGATCTACGCGGGCACGAAGGGATTCATGGACTCGCTGCCGGTCGATTCCGTCCGAGCCTTCGAGAAGGGGCTGCACGAGTACCTGAAGTCCGCGAAGAAGGAGATCCTCTCGGCGATCGTCTCGACCGGAAAGCTCGAGAAGGCCACCGAGGAGGCGCTCTCGGCCGCCATCAAGGAATACAAGGACCGTTTCGTCAAGGAAAACGCCAAGGGCGCCGCGGCCTAGCCGCCTGAGACCGCCTGACGAACTGATGGCTTCTCTCATCGACATCCGCCGCCGGCTGCGCTCGGTCAAGAGCACGCAGCAGATCACCAAGGCCATGAAGATGGTCGCGGCGGCGAAGCTCCGGCGCGCGCAGGACCGGGTCGTCGGTGCCCGCCCCTACGCGAAGCTCCTCTCGGATGTGCTCGCGCCCGTCACGGCGCAGGCGGGGGAGCTCAAGCACCCGCTCCTCGCGGTGCGACCCGAGAAGAAGGTCATCGTCATGGTCGTCGCGGGAGACCGCGGCCTCTGCGGCGCCTTCAACACGAACGTCCATCGGGCGACGGCGCATCTGATCGGTTCGCACCCGGAGTGGACCGAGGTGCGCCTGCTCCCGGTCGGGAAGAAGGCCGTCGAGTACTGGAAGCGCCGCAAGTACCCGTTCACCGAGAAGACGTATCCCGCCATCCTCGGGGATCTCAAGTACGCGCACGCCCGGGAGATCGCCACCTTCCTCGCGGAGGAGTTCCTGGCCGAGCGCGTCGACGCCGTGTACATCGTCGTCAACGAGTTCCGCTCGATCCTCTCGCAGGTCGTGCAGGTGGGTAAGCTCCTGCCGCTGTCGACGGAGCAGGCCGCTTCGAAGGACGCCAAGACCCCCGAGAAGGCCGCCCCGCCGGTCGACTACCTCTACGAGCCCGACGCGCCGTCGATCCTGGCGTGGCTGCTGCCGCGATACCTGGAGTTCACGGTCTACCGCGCGCTCGCCGAGTCCGCCGCGGCCGAGATGGGCGCGCGCATGACGGCGATGGATTCGGCCTCGAAGAACGCCGGCGAGATCATCGACAAGCTCACGCTGACCTACAACCGCGCCCGCCAGGCGCGCATCACGAAGGAACTGATCGAGATTGTGTCGGGCGCGGCCGCGCTGGAGTAGAGAAGTCGAAATGTTGAAATGTCGAAGTGTTGAAGGGTCGAGACGTTGACAACGCGTTCAGAGCTTCAACGCTTGAACACTTCAACACTTCAACTTGTAACTCTGAGACCCGGACAGGAGTAAGGCCAATGGCAGAGCAAAACGTCGGAAAAGTCGTCGCGATCATCGGGCCGGTGCTCGACATCGAGTTCCCGGAAGGCAAGCTCCCCGCGATCTACAACGCCGTCCAGATCCAGGACGACGGGAAGACGACGGGCGAGAAGATCGACGTCATCGCCGAAGTCGCCCAGCAGCTCGGCGAGTCCGTCGCCCGCTGTGTGTCGATGAAGCCGACCGACGGCATGGTGCGCGGCATGAAGGCCGTGGACCTCGGCGCAGCCCATTTCGGTTCCGGTCGGCCGCGAGACGCTCGGCCGGATCCTGAATGTCATCGGCGACCCGATCGACGGACTGGGACCGGTGAAGGCCAAGGAGCGCTGGCCGATCCACCGCGAGCCGCCGGCGTACGACGAGCAGGCGACCTCGGTCGAGATGTTCGAAACCGGCATCAAGGTCATCGACCTGCTCGAGCCGTACACGAAGGGCGGGAAAACCGGCCTCTTCGGCGGTGCGGGCGTCGGCAAGACCGTCATGATCCAGGAGCTCATCAACAACGTCGCCATGCACCACGGCGGCTTCTCGGTCTTCTCCGGCGTGGGCGAGCGCACCCGCGAGGGCAACGACCTCTACCACGAGATGACGGAGTCGGGCGTCATCACGCCGGGCGACACCGAGAAGTCGAAGGCCGCGCTGATCTACGGCCAGATGACCGAGCCGCCCGGAGCGCGCCTGCGCGTCGGTCTCACCGGTCTGACGGTCGCCGAGTACTTCCGCGACACCGAGGGCAAGGACGTCCTGCTCTTCATCGACAACATCTTCCGCTTCACGCAGGCAGGCTCCGAGGTGTCCGCGCTTCTGGGCCGCATGCCCTCGGCCGTCGGCTACCAGCCGAACCTCGCGACCGAGATGGGCGAGCTCCAGGAGCGGATCACCTCGACCAAGAAGGGCTCCATCACATCGGTCCAGGCGATCTACGTGCCGGCCGACGACCTGACGGATCCGGCGCCGGCGGCGGCCTTCGCGCACCTGGACGCGACGACGGTTCTCTCCCGCGCGGTCTCGGAGATGGGCATCTACCCCGCGGTCGATCCTCTCGCCTCGACCTCGACGATCCTCTCAGCGCGCGTCGTCGGCGAGGAGCACTACAAGTGCGCCCGCGACGTCCAGGCGGTGCTCCAGAAGTACAAGGACCTCCAGGACATCATCGCGATCCTGGGGATCGACGAGCTCTCCGAAGAGGACAAGCAGACGGTGGCGCGCGCCCGCAAGATCCAGCGATTCCTCTCTCAGCCCTTCTTCGTCGCCCAGCAGTTCACGGGCCTCGAGGGCCGGTACGTCAAGATCGCCGACACGATCAAGGGCTTCCGCGAGATCGTCGACGGCAAGTGCGACGACATGCCCGAGCAGGCGTTCTACATGGTCGGCACGATCGAAGAAGCCCGCGAGAAGGCGGCACAGCTCGCGAAGGTGGCGTAGGTCGTCCGAATGGCCCTTCAGCTTCTCGTCATCACTCCCGAGCGCAAGGCCGTCGAAACCGAGGCGGACGAGGTCGAGCTGCCCGGATCCGAGGGTTACCTCGGGATCCTGCCGGGCCACACGCCGCTCATCACCCTGCTCAAGCCGGGAGTGCTGTCGTTCAAACGCGGCGGCCGCTCCCAGGCCTTCGCCGTCTCGACGGGCTTCGCCGAGATCTCGTTCGACAAGGTCTCGGTCCTCGTGGATTCGGCCGAGGCCGGCGCCGAGATCGACGCCGCGGCCGCGGAACGCGAAAAGGCCAAAGCCGAAGAGGAGCTGAAGACGGCAGGCGTCGACACGCTCGAGCCGATCCGCGCGCGCATCGACCTCGCGGACGCTCGGCTGACAGCCGCCCGCCGGCCCTCTTAACCGCGCGCGGCTCCGCTCCGGCGTGGCCCCGCCC
>CAVVML010000031.1:0-266326 GCA_963749265.1 uncultured Acidobacteriota bacterium
TTGGCGATGATCGCGCGGACCGCGCGCGCACGACGCGGGTGATCGGCGGAGCGTGCCGGGTCGCGTGATATATCGGGACCGAATCGCTCGGCGAGCCGTCGTTTGAAGCCGGCCCGATGGCCCAGCGGTCGCAACGCGGCGGACCGAAAACACGAGGGGGACGTATGGATCCAAGGTCATTCCGACTCGGATTCGCAGCGGCGATCCTGGCGACGATCGTCGGCGGCGCGGCCTCGGGGCAGGCGCCGGCTCCGGCCGCCAAGGGCGACATCGACCCGGAGGCGGTCGCCGCGCTCGACAGGATGGGGGCCTACATGCGGGCCTCGGTCAAGACCTTCCAGGTCCGCGCCGTGATCACGCGCGATAACGTCCGCGACAACGGGCTGCTGACGACCTCGGACGCGACGATCGACATGGTCGCTCAGCTTCCGAGCCACCTCCGGATCGACTCCAAGAGCGACGCCAAGGACCGGATGTATTTCTACGACGGCAAGTCCTTCACGCTCTACGCCCGGAAGATGGGGTACTACGCGACGGTCGCCGCTCCGGGGACGGCGGGAGATCTGGCGAAAGTGCTCGAGGACAAGTACGACATCGAATTGCCGCTCGCGGACCTCTTCTCGTGGGGGACCGACCGCGTGAATTCGAGCGCTCTCACCGCGGCGATGGATGCCGGGCCGGCCGTCGTGGACGGGATCACGTGCGAGCAGTACGCGTTTCGCCAGGAGGGCCTCGACTGGCAGATCTGGATCCAGCTCGGCGCGTATCCGCTGCCGCTCAAGCAGGTCATCACGACGACGACCGATCCGTCGCGGCCGCAGTACAGCGCGGTCTACACGTGGAACCTCGCGCCGTCGTTCAACGACGCGGCCTTCACGTTCGATCCCCCCGCCGATGCGAAACGGATCGTGTTCGCGGCGCGCCCGAGTGGCGGAAAGTAGGAGGAGACGAACATGCGCAATACGAGCATTCGGCGGATCGCAGCGGTCGCGGCGGGTCTTCTCTTCGTGGGATCGAGCGCGCGCGCTCTCCAGCGTGGGGGCGGGGGCGGCGGGGGCGGCACGCGCTCGAGCGCCCGGACGAGCGTCAGCTCGAGCCAGGGCGGGAATCGGAGCACCAACGTGAACCAGAATGCCAACGTGAACCGCAACACGAACGTCAACTCGAACAACAACGTCAACGTCAATCGCAACGTCAACGTGGACGTCGACAACAATGGACGCTACGGCGGCGGCTGCTGCTACCACGACAACCCCCTTGCGGCCGCGGCCGCGGTGACCGCGGTGGCCTCGGCGACGGCCGCCGTCGTCGGAGCGATCTTCAGCCCGGCGCAGATGCCCCCCAGCTGCGTGTCGACTACCGTCAACGGGATCGCATACCAGCAGTGCGGCTCGACCTGGTACCAGCCGCAGTACGCGGGGGACTCGGTCAGCTACGTGGTGGTCCCGCAGCCGTAGAACCTTCCGCCCCGATGGGACTTCGCGGGAAACCGCGTGGGAGAGCAGGACGTTGCCGGGGATGAATTTCGAAGCTCAGGACTCGTTCCTGAGCTTTTCTTTTTTGCGATGAGGGTGGCGCGGCCGGGCCTCCGGGGATCCGAAACGGGCGCTCGTGCCCGGGATCGCTCTTCTTCTCGCCGCCGCCTCCGTCGCCGGCCTCGCGATCTACGGCGTCTATCTCTACCGCCACACGTGCTTCGCCGTCGGCGGTTCGGACAGCTCCGGCTATGCGAACGCGGCTCGCGCCCTCGTGAATGGCCCTCTCGTTTCGCCGGTTCCGGGCCTCGAGCGCTTCGGCCTCGCGGGCTCGGAGGCCACCGCGTTTACGCCGCTGGGCTACGTCCTCCTCGACGGCCCGAGGATGGGGCTGAAGTATCCCGTCGGATTCCCGCTCCATGTTGCCGCCGCCGCCCAACTCGCGGGCTGGGAGCTCGGCCCTTACGTCGTCAGCCCGATCGCGGCTCTGCTCGTCCTCGTCCTGGTCTATCTCGTCGGCCGCGAGCTCGGCCTGCCTCGCGGGTGGGCCGCTGCGGCCGCGGTCGTCCTCGCGGCCTGTCCGGTGTTCGTGTTCCAGGCCATCCAGCCCATGAGCGACGTCGTCGCCACGGCGTGGTGCCTCGCCGCCATCTTCGCTGCGCTGCGGTCCCGAGCGGGACGTCCGTTGGGCAGTGGCGGCGGGCTTCGCTTTTGGCGTGGCCGTTCTCGTGCGGCCCCTCGACGCGCTCGTGGCGGTGCCCCTTCTTTTTGCGCTGCCCGCGAATCGTCGAGCCTGGGGCCTCTTCCTCGTGGGAGGAGTGCCTTGCGCGGCGGTTCTCTTCGCCTACAACATCGCGTGTTTCGGCAGCCCTTTCCGGACCGGATACGGGTTGTATGGCCTGTGGAGACACTTCGCCTGGTCCAACTTTCCTGTGCGCCTGCCTCGCTACGCGCTCTGGACGGTGCAGATATTCACACCGGTCGTTTGTCTGGGATGGGCCGCGTCTCTGGGCGACCGCCGAATTCCGGGCCGCCACCGAGCGCTCCTGTTGACCTGGTTCGGGACCCTCCTCCTCGCGTACGCGTTCTATGAGCCTGCGGACGCCTGGTGGTATACGCGCTTTCTCCTGCCGGGTCTGCCGGCGCTCCCGCTCGGGTTCGCTCTCGTCGTCCGAGACCTGCATCGAACGGTCGCATCCCGGTCCGCGGCCTGGAGCCGCGCCGTCGGCGTGGCCGCCGTCCTCGCGATCGCGCTGATCGCCCGCGACGGGTTTCGTTCGGCGAGGAAGCTCGGCGTGCTGGAACTGCATCGGGTGCAGAAAGACTTTCCAGACGGCTGCCGGCGTGCGGCGCGGGAGTTCCCTCCCGGAGCGCTCGTGGTGTCGAGTGAGATGAGCGGCGCGCTTCGCTACTACACGACGCTCACTCCGGTCCGATGGGAGGCGCTCGACCCCGAGCGCTTGGGAGCCCTGCGCGCGCGGACGGAGCCGGCCGGAGGCCGCTGGTTCGCCTTGCTCATGAAACACGAAGTGCCGGAGGCGGCGACGCACGTGCCGGGCCCGTGGACGTTTCTGGGCGAGTCGGGGAATGTCACGTTCTGGCGGCTCGAACCCGGGAGCCCTTGAGCCCGTGCGGGGCATCACGGCGGAACAGACGCGGAAGAAGGTAACCTTTTTCGATTCCGCGGAGGCCAGGATGCGATTCGATCTCTCGAGAACACTCGTCTGCGTTCTGGTGTCGGCGCTGCCCGGGCTTCTCGCGGCCCAGGAAATTCCGCGCCCGGCTCCCGCCTGGGGCACGGCGTCCTACAGCGTCCGGACGATCCACGGAACCAGCTTCCGGCCGATTCAGTCGGACACCACCTACTCGCAGAACGCCGTCACCACGCACCTCTTTCGCACCGGGGGGCAGCTCTATTTCGACTACGCGCTTTCGGACCTGCCGGCGGGAGCGCTCCTGACCGGCATCGAGCTCGAGTATTGCGACACGAACCCGGCTGCAAGCGTGAATGCAGGGGTCCATTCTCGCAGCGCGGCGGGCGTCAACGACATCGTGGGCCCGACTCTCGACAGCGGCGACGCCGCGATACCCGGCTGCGGATTCCTCGGGAGCGTGTCCAACCTCGAGCTACCGGTGAAGTCGTCGACAATTTCGAGAAGTCGTACTGGGTTCGGGTCACGCTGGAAGGGACCGACGATTCGACAAGCCTCGGCGCCGTGCGCGTGTACTACCGCCTCCAGGTCAGCCCGGCGCCCCCCGACTGCGACCTTCAACGACGTCCCGACGACGCACCCGTTTTTCCAGTTCGTCGAAGCGCTGTCCCGGTCGGGCATCACGGCCGGCTGCGGCTCCGGCAATTTCTGCCCCGACGCGCCGCTGACCCGCAAGCAGATGGCCGCATTCCTGAGTATCGCGCTCGGACTGCACTTTTCTTACTGACGACAGTCCGCGACTCCGCGCGGGCGTGCGGGATTCGAGGCTCAGGCCTCGTTCCTGAGCTTTTCTTTGTATCGGTTCCCCGAAGCTGGGGTAGAGAATGGCCTCAGCGACTTCTTAGGTCCGTGGCTGTGTGGGGGAACTCCGCGCCGGCTCTGAATCCGACTGCGTGAGCGCAATCGGCGACGGACCGGCCGGACGCGACGAAAGAGGAGCCGGAACCATGACGAGAACGATCTGGCGGACCCGACGCATCGGCGCTACGTGGCTGGGGCTGGCTCTGGGTCTCGCAGCCGCGATCGTCTCCACAGGCTTCGTGGCGGCCCCTGCGTCCCCGGAAGCCCAGGCCGCGATCCAGGGAGTGCTCAACTCGGGCAAGCATCCGTGGCTTAAGTGGCAGGAGGTGGCGGGAGGGCTCGCAGACCTGAAGGCGCTGTACGCCGCGGAATCGGGGGGGCTCTTCTGGTTCGACGGCGACAAGCCTCGCCCGGCGCTGGAGCCGGCACTGCAAGCCATCGCCCGTTGCGACGAAGTCGGTCTGGTGCCCTCCGACTACGACGCCGCGATGCTGCTGCAGAAATGGGCCGCGATGAAGGCGGCCGGCGCGGCGACGTCCCCGGCGGATCGTGCTCTCTTCGACGTGGCGGTGACGGTGTCCGCGGGGCGCCTCCTCCAGGCAGTTCACTGGGGCCGCGTGGACCCGCGCCTCGTCGGCTTCAACTACGACGTGTCGTCGGAACGGCTCGACCTGGCGTCCGAGCTTCGCTCCGCGCGCGACGGCGCCGGCCTGCCCGCCGCCCTGGACGCCGCCGAACCCCAGTTTCCGGTTTATGTGCGCATGGTCAAGGCGCTCGGCGACTACCGGGAGCTGGCGGCCGCGGAGCCTCCCGAGGTCCCGGCCCTCCCCGCGGGACAGACGAAGATCGCCCCGGGGAAACCCTGGGCCGGCGTGCCGGCCCTTGCGGCGAGACTGCGCGCCTTCGGCGATCTGCCCGCCGGCGCCCCCGCGCCGAAAACCGCGGCCGACGGGACGCCGCTCTACGAGGGGGCTCTCGTCGACGCGGTGAAGAGCTTCCAGCGGCGCCACAATCTCGAGGCCGACGGAGTCATCGGACCCGGCACGATTCAGGTCCTGAACGTGACGGCGGCGGCGCGCGTCCGCCAGTTCGAGTTGGCGCTCGAGCGCGAGCGCTGGCTTCCCGAGATGCGCCGGGAGCCGATGCTGTTCGTCAACGTCGCGCTCTTCCGGATGTGGGGGCATGACCCGGACCGCCCGAACGACACTCTGCGCATGAACATCGTGGCGGGAAAATCCCTCGCCCACGAGACGCCGATCTTCATGGACGAGCTCGAGTACGTGGTCTTCCGGCCCTACTGGAACCCGCCTCCGGGCATCATGCACGGGGAGATCCTGCCCAAGGCCAGGAAGGATCCCGCCTACCTCGACAAACAGAACATGGAGATCGTCGCCAGCGGCTCGGACGATGCGCCGGCGCTCGCCGCGACGCCCGAGAACCTCGACAAGGTGAAGGCGGGCAAGCTCTTCATTCGGCAGAAGCCCGGCGAGAAGAACTCGCTCGGCCTGGCCAAGTTCATCTTTCCGAACTCGCAGAACATCTACATGCACGGCACGCCGGCGCAGGCGCTGTTCGCCCGCTCGAGGCGCGATTTCAGCCACGGCTGCATCCGCCTGGAGGATCCGGCCCGGCTCGCGGAATGGGTGCTGAAGGCAGATCCGCAGTGGACCCGTGAGCGGATCGTCGCGGCGATGAACGGCCCGCGGCCGACCCAGGTGAACATCCGGCCGAAGCTCAAGGTCATCCTCTTCTACGACACCGCCTACGTGGACTCGAAGGGTGTCGTGTACTTCACCCAGGACTACTACGAGCACGACGCCCAGCTCGAAAAGGCGCTGGCGGGCGGATACCCCTACCCGCGCAAGAGCTGAGGAAGCCGGCGAGCCGCCTCAGCGCGGGTGCGTGGGGAGGCGCGCGGCGGACGGAGTCTCGGGCGCGTCCGTGCCGCGGAGCCGATAGAGGGCCGTGCGGCGCTCGCCGCAGGTCGCGCAGGTGCCGATCGGCTTGCCCGTGCGCAGCCCGTCGCGGATGCGCTTCAGGGGCGCGCCGCCGGCGATCCGCTCGAGGTTGTCGGCGGGGTAGAAGCCGATCGGGTCCTGTTCCCAGTAGATGCACGGGTTGACGGCGCCGTTGGGCCGGATGACGTAGTTGCGGTCGGGGTAGGCGCACCCGAAGAGGCCCTGATACCAGGAATAGCGCCAGTACTCGGGCCGGTCGAGCCCGGCCCGGAGGCGCCAGATCCGACGGCGCGTGCGCGCGAGGAAGCCCTCCTCGACGCGGGCCGACTCGAACTGGGGATAGGACGAAAGCTTGAGGCGCCGCTTCACGGCGCCGTGCGCCGCGCTCGCGAGCTCGGCGTTGAGCTCTTCGATGGCGACGTCCGAAAGCAGCTCCGGCTTGACGTCGACGCCCGGCGTCTCCGAAACGAAGCGGACGTCGATCTCGGTGGCTCCGTGGTCGGCGGCGAACTCCGGCAGCAGCTGCAGGTCCTTCCGGTTGGACTGCATCCACGTGAAGATGATCCGCAGCCGCGGCGTCCTCGACCGCTTCGCCGTCCGCACCCGACGGAGCGTGTCGAGACAGGCGAGCAGGCGCTCCCACTTCGCGGGCACACGGATCTTCTCGTAGGTCTCCTTCGTCATCCCGTCGATCGAGGCCGCGACGGTGTTCACGCGGGCCTGGATGAGCGACTCGGCCGTCGCGTCGGTCAGCGCGAGGAGGTTCGTCGGAAACCAGAGGTCCGGGATCCCGTAGCGCCCGGCGATCGCCACGATCTCCTTGAACTTCGGATGGATCATGGGCTCCGCGGCGCAGCCCAGGGCCACGCGCCAGGCCTTCGGGAACAGGTCCGCGGCGATCTTCTCGAAGACCTCGACCGGCATGTTGCCGTCGGAAGAGAGCTCCCTGTCGAAGGGCTGGAAGAACAGCCGGTCGGTGTTCGCGAAGTAACACATGACGCACTTCAGGTTGCAGCGCGCCGTGAGGTCGAGGATGACGTTGAGGGGCCGGGGCATATGTTTTCGCCGAGTCCGATTATGTCACCGGGGTCTCAGCCCGGACGGCGGCCGACGAAGATACGAAGAGCGGAGACAGCGCTCCGAGAGACGTCGCATGGGCCTCGGCCGAGCAGAACACGTCGAGCAGACGCTCGTCCTCGGCAGCACCCGCGCGGAAGTTGCGCGCGAAGCCCGAGAGCAGGGGATGCAGGAGGCCTCCTCCGCCCGAGAGCTCGGCGTCGACACCGAACATCCGCCTCGCGAGGGGCAGGAGGCGGTGGCTCTGCGCGGCCTCGTGAGGGCTCTCGCGCTCGAGCCTCACCGCGTCGACGCGCTCGCGGCGCCAGAGCGGCTGTCCGCTGTCCGGGTCCCGGCGGATGCGGTCGGGCAGCACCCGGAAATACCGCTCGACGAGCTCCAGGGTGACGTCGTCGTGCTGAAAGCGAGGCGGCCCCGTGTATTCGGAGAACACGAACTGGCCTCCGGGAGCGAGAGCTTCGCGGATGGCCCGGAGAACGGTCTCCGGGCTCGGAACGTGGTGCAGGAGGTCGTGGGCGAGGATCAGGTTCCAGCCGCTTCCCGGCAGGGGCTCTCTGCCCGGGATCGAGCCGCGCGTGCGTGATCGACGCGAAGCCTTCGCGCCGCGCCGCTTTCGCGGCGGCTTCCACCGAGGCGGCGTCGGGATCCGTGGCCAGGATCTCGCCGATGCCGTCCTGGCGCGCGAGCGCCCGCTCGAGAAATCCGTTCCCGCAGCCCAGGACGAGCGTCCGAGGGACGCGCGCGGGCAGATGCGTCGCGCGCACGTGCGAGAACCAGTCGCAGTCGGCCCTCCCGGTCGCGGTGAGGTTCAAGTGGGCCTGCAACGCGGCGGAAGGGACCCAGAACGGCGAACCCGGGTGACTCACGCGACACTCTTTGCGCGGCGGAGAAGCCCCACGGCCGCGAGAAGGACGAGGGTGGCTCCGGAAATCCATGCGCCCGGCACGAAGCCGGGCGGTCGGTAGCGCATGCGCACGTGGGTGTTTCCGGCGGGCACCTTCAGCGCGAGGAAGGGACCGTTCGCGCGGGAGAGTGGCAGCGCGCGGCCGGCGGCGTCCCGCGCCGACCACCCGCCGTCCTGGACGATCGAGAGCACGACCCAGGAGGGCGCCGGCGGCCGCCACGTCGAGCTCGACGGCATTGGTCGTCTCGGCGTACTTCGAGATGGACGCGTCCCCGCCCGGTTCTTCTCCGGCGCGGTCGCTCAGGATCCACGCCATCGCACGGTAGTTGCGGTTTGCCGCGATCTCCGCGAACGCCGGACCGAACGCCGCGTTGGCGTCGCCGAGCGGCTCGGATTCCTTCGCCGAGCTCGCGACGAGGCGGACCCGTTCGGGAACGAACGCCCGCGGCAGGACCGAGGGATTCTCATAGACGTCGCCGTCCGCGCCCGAATAGGCCCGCGTCCAGCGGGTGCCGGGCGAGAGGGGAGAAGCCCCGCCCTTCTCCACGACGAGGTAGCGCACGTTCAGGAAGTCGAGGACCGGCGCATCGAGGTTACCGAGCTTCTTGAAGTAGTCGCCGGGCGGGTAACCAGCGGTCGCGTCCAGAAACGCCACGTAATCCCGTCTGTTCGACGGCGTCGTGCGTGCGGATGTCCTCGACGCCGGCGAAGACATTGGTGTTCGGGAAGAGCGCGGTGCCCGCGCCCGCGACGCGGAAGGGAGGCGGCTGCGCGCGCAGGAATCGCACGAGGGGGGTTTCGGGGTAGAGGAGCGATTCCGGAAAGACGCGGTAGTGGCTGCGCCACTGGTAGAGAAGTTCCACTGCGACGAGCGCCGAAAGTCCCGCGACGTAGATGCCGGAGCGCGCCCCGGCGAGGAGGGCCAGTCCGGCCGCCGAAATCAGCAGGCCGGCCGTGATCGCGAGCTGGCGTTTCTGGAAGCCGAGCGCGCCTTCCGCGGTCAGCTCGGGGCGCAGGTGAAGAAACCACAGGACGCCCGCTCCGAGGAGGAGAAGCGGAGCGGAGATGGCTCCCCACGCCGGCCGAGGCCCGCGGGCGCGGTCCTTCGCGTAGCGGTCGAGCTCCAGAGCGGCGAGCGCCGGACCGGCGAGCGCGACCCACGAGTAGAAGCGGAGCGGGAACATGTTCCGGATCAGCGGAATCGCTCCGAAGATTTCGGCGAACGGCCACATCGCCACGGCCACTCCGAGGCCGCAGACCATGAGCGCCAGCAGCGCCCAGGTCGTGCGAGAGCGCCGCGAGCCGGGTCGGAGCACCAGGAGCGCCGCCGCCCAGCCCACGATGCCGAAGTATCCCAGGGCCATCTCGGGGAACGCGCCCGTGACGCCGGCGATCTGCGGCACGTGGATGAGGTCCCCGAGGGAGCGCGGAAAGAAAGCCGTGGCGATGCCGCGCCAGAGCGGCGCGTGCGGAGCAAACGAGAAGGAGTCGCTCCAGTGCGGCAGTGCCGCGAGGACCATCCGGTTCGAAGCCCGGATGGCGAGTGCGGTGGGGATAAGGAGGAACGCGGTCAGGCCGGCCGCCGCGGCTCCGGAAAGGAGCGCGCTCTTCACGACGACTCCGGCGTCCGGCAGATCCCGCAGCAGCCCGGCGCAGGCCGATCCACAGCGCCGCGAAGAGCACGCCGAGAGCGAGCGTCTCCGGATGTCCCGCGAGCGCGGCTCCGGCGAATACCGTCGTCAGGCCCGCGACGGCGCGCCCGCGGCCCCCGGCATCGCGGCAGCGCTCGAGGAGAAACAGCATCCAGGGCCAGAGACAGTAAACGCCCGTCTGCGGAAAGAGGATCCACTGCGCGAACCCCATCGAGAACGCCCAGGCGATGGCTCCGAATACCGAAGCGCGCGGGGACGCTGTGAGCTCCCGCAGCCACAGCCACATCCCCGACAGCGCCAGGAGGAGCTTGACGCTCGCGGACACGAGAAACGCCGCGGAGAGCGGCAGCCACAGCGTCGCGAGCGTGAAGGGGGAAAAGGCGGCCGACGCACCGTTCGAAGCGAGCGGCGTCCCCGCGCCGTTCCAGCGGTCCCGCAGCGGGAGCGAACCCTCGGCGAGCGCGAGCCGCACGGCCTCGTTCCACGGCAGCATCTGCGTCGCGACGTCGTTCAGCCAGGGGTTGCGTGGCGGGCCCGTGCCGAGGGACAGCCAGGGCGCGGTCAGCGTGACGTGCTCGAGCGGGAGGATCGTCCGGCCCGGGAGGAACGCCTTCGCGAACGGAAGAACCGAAAGCGCGGCGAAGAGCACGAGCGTTCCGACGGGCACGGGCCGTGCGAGCCACCTCGAAACGCCCCGCACGGCGGCGGCCGCCGCCGCGATCAGAAGCAGGACCACAGCCGAGGTGATCACTCTTCGGGGGTGGTGCTCCGGTCAGCGTCCGGCGGGCCCTCTGGGCCTCGGGCGGCACGGCGTCGTCGAGGTCGTCCCGGCGCCTTCCCACGAAAATGTGGAAGTCGGGCTCGAGCAGGCCCGTCTCCGTCAGCCGCTCCTCGGCCGCACACAAAACCTCCAGCACGCGGTCGTGCTCCGGGTGGCCGGGCTCGAATCCGGCGATGACGCCGAAGAGAAGGGGATTCAGAAGGCCGCCTCCATACGGGATCTCGGCCACAGGCAGGAAGGCCCGGCGCGCCAGAGGCAGCACGTCCTCGCTGCGGACGGCCTCCGTCGGGTCCTCCTCGGTGAGCTTGCGTTCGTCGATGCGAGTGCGTTTCCAGAGGCACGTATTGGATACGGGGTCCCAGCGCAGGTTGTCGGGGAAAAGACGGAAGTATCGGTTGACGAGCTCGATCCGCTCGTCGCTGTACTGGAAGCGATTCGGGCCCACGTACTCGTTGAAGACGAAGCGGCCCCGAGGTTCGAGTGCGTCGTGGATGAGCGCGTAGAGACGCTCGAGCCCCGTGATGTGGTGCAGCACGTCGTTGGCGATGATGACGTCGAACCGCCCCGGCGGCAGCGGATCGTGCTCGAGATCGACGACGCGATAGTCGATCGCGCCCTTTCCCTCGCCCTCGGCCTTTTCGCGGGCGCGCTCCACCGTCTCCTTCGCGAAGTCGCAGGCCACGATGCTGCGGATCCCGCCGCCCGGCGTGGAGAGCGCTCGCTCGAGCCACCCGGATCCGCAGCCCAGCACGAGCGCGCGCCGCACCACGACCGGCAGGTAGCGGAATCGAACTCCCGTGAGCCAGTCGCAGGCGGGATTCCCCGTCGCGACCCGGTGCAGATAACGACGGATGAGCGGGGAGGCGGTCCAGACGAGCGATTCGAGCTGAGTCGTGAACGCGCCGTCGTTCCACCGCGTCTCGTTCATGCGCGGCGATGATAGCCGCAAGCGGCCCGAGGCGGCTCACGGCGCGGCGCGGCGCCGCGCGAACGTCCGCGGGCCGAGCTTTCCCGCCGGCGCGTAGTGGCGATCGAGGTACTCCGCGAGGAGCGGAACTCGTTCGCGCGTCGGAACGCCATCGATGACGTCCCGCCACGACCCGGAGGCCAGGATCGCCACCGGCGGTTTCACGCGCTCGAGCGCGGCGATGACCTCGCGCTGTGCGGCTTCGCCTTCGTAGCACGGCGCGCACGGAAAGCGGACCGGCGGCCGGCGCTCGAGGAGGAAGTAGAGCCCGGGCTCGTTGCCGAAGTCGAAGAACGTCTCGGACGGGCCGAGCGCCGCGTCCATCGAGGCTCGAAGCGTTTCGAGCTCGCCGGCCTGCCAGCAGGGAAGGATCGCGCGTCCCCCCGCCATCGGACGCAGGCACTCCGACGGAACGTTCGATCTGCGGATTCCGCTCCAGGCGACGGCCGCGGCGCGTTCCGGCCGCGCGGCGACGAGGAGCACGAGACCGAGCGCCGGCGCGAGAAGCCAGCGCCAGTGCGGCGCGCGCGAAGCGCGGAAGACGAGCCACGCCGCCGGGAGGGCGACGAAGACTCCGTGCATCACGAGATGGCCGTAGTCGGCCCGACCCAGTGCGCCTCGCATGGCGAGGATCGCGAACCACGTGGCGCCCAGGGCGGCGCGGTCCGTGCGCGAGAGACCCGGGACCGCGGAGCGCCACAGGAGGGTGGTCACGGCGAGTGCGAGGACCGCGGCGTGGAAAGCCCAGGGGAGCGCGTCGCCGAAGAGCAGCGCGCGCGCGAGGGTGCGCACGCTTCCGTCCCGGGCGATCGGAATGGCGCTCACCGCCGGCAGTCCCCAGACGTCGCTGATCGTGTGCGGCAACTCGCGGAAGGAGGCGCGAAGAAATGGCTTCACCGCGTCGTGCCGCGCGAGCCACCAGAGGAAGGGGACCGCTGCCAGGACCGCGCCGGCGAGAAACGCCGGCGTGGTCTTCGCGACGATCTTCCATCGCCGCTCGAAGAGCCCGAGAGTCACCATCGTCAGCACGCCGGCGGTGACGAGGAAGACACCGTACTCGAGCGAATAGAAAACGGCCGCGCAGGAAACGACGCCTGCCGCGACCCATGCGCGGCGGCGTCCACTCCGCGCCGCCCAGACGAGTGCCGCGAGTCCGGCGAAGGCCGGCATCTGCCGCTCGGACGGATACGGGCAAAGGCTCAGCGCGAGACCGAAGGCCCCGAGACTCCAGAGAGGGCGGCGAAAAGAGAGCCCAGCACGCCAGGGCGAGCGCCGGAACTCCGAGGGCCGCCCAGAGCGCGCGCCGGGACCGCATCACTTCGAACGTGGGTCCGAAGAGCTTCGCGGCCACGGCGTCGACGCCCCCGTCGGAGCCCCAGCCGTGCACCGGGTAGGTGTCGCGATAGGGCGCGCCGCCGGCCAGATAGACCTGCATGGGGGTCAGGATCTGCCCCTCCTCGAAAAGCTCGATGGCTCCGCGCATCGGGCCGACGATTCGGACGGCGGCGGCGAAGATCATGACGAGGACGATGCCGACGAGCCACCCGCGCACGCGCGACGCCGGCTCGTCGTCACCGGTTACGGATGCCGGCTCCGCATCGGCAGGCCGCCTCACGACGCTCCTCCCGAGAAGGCGAGGCCCGAGGATCGGAAAGCGCCATGACCGCCGCCGCGGCAGCGAGCCCTGCGAGGAGCGAAACTTCCGCCCTGACGCCGCCCCCCGCGCCCAAGCGCCAGAGCAGGAACGCGCCTCCCATCGCGATGCCGGGGAGGGCGACGCAAAAGCCGCCGCGGCGCCGGATCACGTCCGGCAGGAACCTTCCGAACACGAACGCCGAAGCCGGAACGAGAAAGACGCAGACCGCGAGCTCGGCCCACGTCGCGGCCTTGACGTCCCCCGCGAGGCGCTCGGCGCCGGGCAGAGTCGCCGGCCCGGCCCATCGCTCGGCGAGCCTACGTGCGATCGACAGGGAAGGGAGGGCTCCGATCGCCCCGCCCAGCCCTCCCAGGGCGCGTCGCAGCGCGAGCCTCACGAAACGAGTTTACGTGCGTCGCTTTCAGATGTCGCCCAGATGTCGCCCGGATGTCGCCGCCGCGCCTGCTAGCATCGGCGCGTGCGCGACGTGCCCTTCACCCGCTCGCTGCCGGGGCGGCTCTGGCGGCGCCGCGAATCGATGCGCTCGGACTGGGAACGCCGGGCGCGCGAGAACGCTCCCTTCTACATCTGCACGACGGCGGCGGATTCGGCCGAAGCCTTCGCGGCCTCCGGCGAAAAGGATCTCGCGTCGGAGGTCCTCGACGGCCTGGCCGTGGCGCCCGATTGGGCCGTGCTCGAGATCGGCTGCGGCATCGGGCGGCTCCTGAAGCCCCTCTCGAATCGCGGTACGGCGCGCCGTCGGCGTCGATCTTTCCGACGAGATGATCCGCCGCGGCCGGGAGTACTGCGCCGATCGGCCGAACGTGCAGCTTCTCCGGACCGACGGCACGCTCGAGGGTCTCGCGGACGGCCAGTTCGACTTCGTCTTCTCGCACATCGTGTTCCAGCATCTGCCGCGCAAGGCCTACGTCGACCGCTACCTCCGAGAGGCGGCCCGCGTGCTCCGGCCCGGAGGGATCCTGCGCGTTCAGGTGGACGGCCGGGCCCGGCAGTTCTTCCGCCGGGTCGTCGCGGATTCCTGGTCGGGAGTCGTGTTTTCGGCCCGCGAGCTGGCGCGGCGGTTCGAACGGGCCGGGTTTCGGGTGACGGAGATGAGAGGGCGCGGGAACGCAGTACTTACGGGCGACGGGGGAAAAGAAGAGAGGTTGAAGGGTTGAAATGTCGGAGGGTCGAAGCAGGGTCGGAATGGAAGAGCGCACTTCGACATTTCAACATTCCGACCCTTCGACTCTCTTCATCGGGCTCCGATCGCCTCGCGAAACTCCTTGAGCTCCTTCGCGTCGAGCTCTCCCGGCTCCGTCTGCCCCGTGGCCTCGACGATCAGGACGTGGGGCAGGTCCGGCGTGTCCTCCCAGGTCTCGTGCCGCTCGAGGCCGCGCAACTCCGGCCGGTCGCTCTCCCCGTAGGTGCGGAACACCGTCTTTGCGAACCCGGCGGAGCGGAGGGCCGCCGCGAGCGTCGCCCTGTTGTAGAGGAATTGGTGCCCCCAGCCGTGGAACGCGCGGTTCAGCCGGATGCAATCGAGCTTGGCGTCCTCGTCCGCCACCGCGGGCCCGCGATAGTGCGTGAGGACGACCCAGTCGAGGTTGGGCGTGGAGAGGCGGAGGGCGCCTTCGGACCGGAGGACGCGCCGGCACTCGCGAAGAAACGCGAGGCCCTCGTCCAGCGACAGGTGCTCGAGGAAGTGCTCCGCGTAGATCGAGGCGACGTCCGCGAAGGGCAGCCCCTGGCGGACGTCGAGGACCTGGTCGACGCCCGCGAGTCCCTGGTTGTCGATGTTGATCCAGCCCGGGATCGACTCGCGGCCGGCGCCGATGTGAAGCCGTTTCTCGCCGCCGCCCTCCTCGGGCTCGCGCCGCGCTTTCCGGAAGAGTCCCATCGCGATCGGCGGTGTTTACCACAAGGCGCCGGGAGCGTCGAGGGGGCCGCGCCAACCGGCGCGCGCAAACCGTGTGCTAGCATCGTTTGCAGATTCTATTGGGAGGTTCCATGCGACGCTTTCGGCTGGCGCTCGCCCTTGCGGCGATGGCGTTCTCTCCGCTCCTCCTGTCGGCGCAGACCACCGGCGACATCTCCGGCAAGGTGACCGACGAGCAGGGCGGCGCGCTTCCCGGGGTCACCATCGAGGGCCGCAGCCCGGCCTTCCAGGGCGTACGCACGGTGGTGACGGACGCCTCGGGGAACTACCGCCTGATCCTGTTGCCTCCGGGCACCTACAAGGTGACGGCCATCCTCCAGGGTTTCGCCCGCAACGAAAGGGAGGCGATCGTCGCGCTCGGCAAGACCGCGACCAGCGATTTCCGCCTGGGACCGGCGACCACCGCGGAGATCGTCGTAACCGGACAGGCCCCCCTCATCGACGAGGCCTCGACGACCATCGGAAACAGCATCGCCAATCGCCAGATCAACTCGCTGCCGACGGGGCGCAGCTACACCTCCGTCGCCCAGATCTCGACGGGCGTCTCGACGCAGACCACGAACACGGCCAATTTCGCCAACACGATGGTCATCAACGGGTCGACCGGCCTCGAGAACGGGTTCGTCATCGACGGCGTGGTCACCAACGGCGTCGAGTACGGCGCGCAGGGGAAGGACCTCAACTACGAGTTCATCCAGGAGCTCGAGGTCAAGACCGGCGGCTACCAGGCCGAGTACGGCCGCTCGACGGGCGGCATCATCAACGTCATCACGAAGTCCGGCGGCAACGACTTCCACGGCGACGCCTTCGTCTACTACGACAACGACTCGCTCCAGGCCAACAACAAGCATCCCGAGGACTCGAACCTGTTCTCGTTCACGTCGGGCTACAACCGTCTCGACTACGGGTTCGACCTCGGCGGCTACGTCATGAAGGACCGCCTCTGGTTTTTCGGCGCCTACGACCGCGTGGAAAACACGATCAAGCGGACCGTGACCGACGGGCCGGAGACGGGGAGGCCGGCGAACACCGATACGAACCGCAACCTGGGCTCGGCCAAGCTGACCTGGATGATCGGCGGTTCGCACACGCTGGTCGGCAGCTACTTCCAGGATCCCCGAACCGATGACGGGTCGAACCCCGACGGCATCCGCAGCGAGAACGGTCCTTACCCGACGTTCATCGGCGAGCAGGGCCTCGGCGGCAGCGACTATTCCCTGCGCTACACGGGCCTTTTCAGCGCCAGCTGGGCGGTCACGGCCCAGGGCGCCGTGCACCACGAGAAGAACAACGTCAATCCTTCGCTCCCCGGCGGGGACGAGATCCAGTACGTCGACACGATCAATAACCTCCAGTCGGGCGGCTTCGGCCTGATCCAGGAGAAGAACTTCAAGCGGTACATGGGCACGATCTCCGCCACCAAGTACATGGGGATGAACGAGCTCAAGGGCGGAGTCGAGTTCCTCGAGGACCAGGCCGACGTCATCAAGCGGATGTCGGGCGGCCAGCAGGTCACGATCTTCGAGAACCCCGGAAACCCGAGCCAGCCGGTCTACTCCCACTTCTACTGGACGATCCCGACGGCGAGCCTGCCCGACAACGTCCCGACCTCGCAGCTGAACGCCACCCCGTATCAGCGGGTCTGGTCGTTCTTTCTGCAGGATACCGTGACGCTCGCGTCGAGCCTCTCGATCAGCCTCGGCCTGCGCTACGACAACCAGCAGGTGTATTCGGGCGACGGCACGCAGCAGATCAACCTCACCGGGAGCTGGGCCCCTCGCATCGGCTTCAGCTGGGATCCGACGAAGGACGGCCGGTCCAAGATCTTCGGCTCCTTCGGCTACTTCTACGAGCAGGTCCCGATGGACCTCGTCATCCGCTCGTACAGCTCGGAGCGCCAGCCCACGATCTACAACTTCGACCCCATGTCGCTCGTTCCCAACGTCGAGGCCGCGACGATCGCCGGCGACGACGGCGCCGCGTCCGCAGGGCGGCGGCAAGATCTTCGGCGGTTTCAACAGCCTGACGGACGAGGGCATCAAGGGGCAGTACCTCCGCGAGGGAATCTTCGGCGTGGAGCGCGAGATCATGACGAACTTCGCGGTCAGCGCCCGCTTCGTCTATCGCGACCTTCCGCGGGTCATCGAGGATTACCTCTGTTCGGCCGAGGGCGACTACTGCATCGGCAACCCGACCCGCGGCCGGATGGAGAACCTGTTCTCCCTCGACTACAACACGCAGTTCCCGGCGCCGGCGGCCAAGCGCATCTACAAGGGGTTCCAGTTCGAGGCGCAGAAGCGGTTCGCCGACAACTGGACGCTGCTCGCCTCCTACGTCTACTCGACGCTCCAGGGCAACTACGACGGCCTCTTCGCGCCGTACACGCAGCCCCGCGGCACGGCCGACCCGAACATCTCGGCGCTCTACGACTACTACGACTTCTTCACGCGCGGCCCGGTGGTCAACGGCGTCGCGCAGCCCGTGACCTCGACCGGCGACCTGTCCAACGACCGGCGCTCCGTTGCGAAGATCTCGGGCGTCTACGTCACGCCGTTCAACCTGACGGTCGGCCTCGTGACCTACTACCAGACGGGCGTGCCGATCTCGCGCATCGGGTTCTCCAATGCGTACACGCGGCCGGAGTTCTT
This sequence comes from uncultured Acidobacteriota bacterium, assembly GCA_963749265.1. Lineage (GTDB taxonomy): Bacteria > Acidobacteriota > Thermoanaerobaculia > UBA5066 > Gp7-AA6 > DAHUXD01. The sequence goes on from CAVVML010000031.1 coordinate 17,551, forward strand.
CCTCGACCGCCGCGGCTCCGAGGGCGGACCCAGTCCTCCTACGACGCCGACATCCACCTCGGCTTTCCGCTGCAGCTGGGCCCGGTCACGGTGACGTTCCTGACGGACGTCTTCAACATCCTCAACACGCAACGCGTCCTCGCGGTCGACCAGCGATACAACCTGGCGGAGTTCGAGGACCCGACGTACATCTGCGGCAGCAGCCCCGGCAGCACCGACGAGGGCGGTGCAACCCGACGTACGGACAGGCGATCGCCCGCACGCTGCCGACATCGGTCCGGTTCGCGGTGAAGGTGGGGTTCTAGCCAGGAAGAGCGTACGCCGGCGCGGCGGGCGGGACGCCCGCGCCGAAGAACTCGGAAGAGCGCCGCCGCGACGGCGCCCGGCCGCTCCATCGGAGAGAGGTGACCCGGCGCGGGGATCGTGGTCAGCCGCGCGCCCGGGATCGCCGCCGCCATGGCCTCCGAGTCCGCGGGCGGCGTCAGGGCATCCTCGGTGCCGACGACGACGAGAGTGGGGATCCCGATGCCCGCGAGCGCCGGCCGGGCGTCGGCGCGGTCGCGCATCGCGGTGAGATCCGCCTCGACGGTCTCGGGTTTCTGGCGGAGCATGATCCGGCGCACGCGCTCGACGAGGTCCCGGTTCCCGGCGCCTGCCGGAGAGAGGAGCTTCGGGACCATCGCGTCGGCGATCGGCGTCACGCCTCCGGAGCGCACCGTCGCGATGGCTTCGTCCCGCTTCGCGCGGCCGGCCTCGTCATCCGGCTGCGCGCGCGTGTCCACGAGGGCCAGCGCGGCGAGCCGCTCGGGCCGCCGCCGGGCGAGCGCGAGCGCGGCGTAGCCGCCCATCGAGAAGCCGGCCAGGCCGGCCGGGGCCTCGAGAGCGCTCAGGACCGTCTCGAGGAAATCGGCGTAGTCCTCGAGGCTTCCGCTCGCGGCGGCGACCGTGTCGCCGCGGCCCGGCAGATCGGGTTTGACGACCCGGAACTTCGGGCTCAGTGCGCGCGCCACGCCCGACCACATCGCGCCGTCGAGAGGGTAGCCATGCACGAGAACGATCGGCGCGCCGTTCCCCATTTCGCGGATCCGGGCGGACTGGCCCTTCCAGAGAATGTCCATGGCGCCTTGCCTCTTTATCACCCGGCGGCGCGCCGCGGGAAGGGGCTAGTGGCGAGCGGGAAGCCTCGTCGCTAGGCCACGCCGACCCGACCCTCCTCGTCGAGGGTCGCGCGCAGGGTCTCGACGGCGTCCCGGTCCCACCAGCGCCGGGTGACCCCGTCGAAGAGGATCTCGAAGGCCGTATGGATCGAGAGGGCCTGGCGATAGGCCCGGTCGGTCGTCAGCGCGTCGAAGATGTCGGCGACCGTGACCACGCGAACGGACATGGGGATGGCGTCCCCGGCGAGGCCCTCCGGGTAGCCGGAGCCGTCGAGCCGCTCGTGGTGGGAGTAGACCACCGGCAGCGTCTTGCGCATGGTCCGCATGGGCAGGAGGAGCTCGTGCCCGACCGTCGGATGCTCCTCGATGACGGCCCGCTCCTCGGGCGAGAGGGCGCCGGGCTTGCGGAGGATCGCGTCGGGGATGACGATCTTGCCGAGGTCGTGGAAGAGCGCGCCCCGCCGCATGTCGGTCCGGGCGCCCGCGTCGAGGCCCATCCGGGCCGCGACCCGGTCGGCGTACTCCGCGACCCGGCCGCTGTGGCCGGCCGTATAGGGGTCGCGCGCGTCGATCGTCTTCGCGAGCGTGAGGATGACGTGCTCGGCGTGCTCGTGCTCGTCGGCGAACTGCTTGAGCATGACGAGCGCGCGGACGCGGGGGAGGAGCTCCTCCGGCGAGAAAGGCTTCGAGAGAAAATCCGTGACGCCTTCGGATTGGGCCCGGATCTTCTCGGCCGGGGAGGCCGCTCCCGTGAGCATGACGACGGGAAGCAGGCGCGTCGTCGGCTCGTTGCGGATGAATTCGAGAACCTCCAGGCCGCTGCGATCCGGAAGCTGGAGGTCCAGGAGCACCAGGTCGGGCGGATTCGCCCGCACGCGTTCGATGGCCTCGTCCGCGGTGGCCGCCTCTTCGACCTGGTAATCCGTGCGGCCGAGGAGACGGCGCAGGTAGGAGCGCAGCTGCTCGTCGTCGTCGACGACGAGAATGCGCACAGAAGCCGTATCGCTGCTCGGGAACATGGATTGGGGGTGCCTGCGGAATTTTAACAGACGCGCGGAAGGAGGCGAGTCGACTTGACTACGGGTTCACGATCACGAGACCGGTCATCCCGTCGTCGCAATGCGGCGTGCAGTAGTACGGATAGTTTCCCGCCTGGGTGAACGTGTAATCGAAAGTTCCCGAATACTGCTCGGGTGAATGCCATCGGCCGTCCGGCGAGCAATTCGTGCCCGAGACCGTGTCATGGTCGTCGGTGTCCACCCAGACCCAATGAACCGTGTCGCCCACCCGGGCCGTCGTCGTGCTCGTGCCGCTCTCCTCGTCGAGGAAGACCTTGTCTCCGCCGGCGCCGACGAGGACCGTCCACGTCGTCGGACCGGGAGTGGGCGAGGGAGACGGGGTGGCCGTTGCCGTGCGAGTCGCGGTGGACGCGGTGCGTGGACGTGGACGTCGAAGTGATCGTCGAAGTCGGTGTGCGGGTCGCGGTCTGTACGGGGCCGGTCGGCGTCCGCGAAGGCGTCGACGTCGCACTGGCGCGGCGTCGGCGTGCGCGTCGGCGTGGTCGTCGCCGTGGTGTCGACGTGCGCGTCGCGGTCGGCAGGGGGCCCGTCGGAGTGGGAGTCGGAGTCGAACCCGGTACGGTCGGCGTATTTGTTGTCGTCGTGGCGAGGATCGTCGTCGTCCGAGTCGCCGTGCGACTCGTGGTCCGGGTGCGGGTCGGGCCCGAGGTCACCGCCTGAAGCGGCTGATCGACGGCGCCGACGACGAGGATGGGATCGGTCGTGGCGTTGTCGATGACGGCGGCGTAGGAAAAGACCGGGCCCGAGGAAGAGACGACGATGGCGGCGTTGTCGGTCGACAGGCTCGGGACCCCGGCCATCGCGAAAATCCCGTTCACTGTCGGCCGGAATGCGACGGGACGCCGCCGACGATCGTGACGGGCACGCCGACGGGAGAACCGTCCACGAAGATCGTGAATGTCACGGAAACCGCCGTGCCGCGGTTGTTGAACACGCCCACGTTGGTCCGGAAGCCGAGGCCTTCGCCACCGTTTCGGATCGAGGTCAAGACGGTCGTCGGAGACGCTTCCGCATCCCGAAGACCGGAATGAACATTCCCACCGTCGGCGTCGGCGAAGTCGAGTAGAGACGGCTCGTCACGACGAGTTGGCCCGGCGCACCCGACGAAACGAACTCCACGCCGCCGGCCGAGTTTGGCGCGTGAAAGGCCGTGACGCAGATGTCGTCCAGCGCCATGGATTCTCGGGGCGACAGGGAGAACGGAAATACGGGCGCGGTGGGCGGACAAGCTCCGAGAAAACAGCGGTATGTGGCCGTCGCGTCCAGGCTCTGTGAATACGACCTGTTGAATACGCGGACGTCCGAGAAGAAAGGCGCGCCACCCACGATCGACGCCGCGGCCGGGAGCGTCACGGTCTGCGCCGAAAGAGCGGCCGCCGGGAGCAACAGCCACAATCCTCTCCACGCACCCGCATGGCTGAGCCTGCTCGGTCTTTCGACCTCAGGACGCCGATGGTCACGTCCGTTCGCCCATCGATTCGCAACCCGCCCTCCGAACCCTATGCCTCGGGAACTCTCGGCAGTCAACCGAAGGAGACGGCAACCGGTTGACGAGGCTCAGGGCGGCGCCGATCGTGCGGCCGCCTCAGTGCACGACCCACTCGCTCCGCTTCAGCAGGTCGGGCCGCGGACCCGGGCCCAACTGGACGATGTAGCAGCCCTTCGACGCGTAACGCTGCCCCGGGCCGAAGCTCACTCGCTCGTAGGGCGCGATCGCGTAGGTCTGGTCGATCATCATGTCCATCACGTCGAGCAGGTAATCGCGATAGAAGTTGTCCTTCATCCGCGCGAGCGCAGCCGAAAGCATCCATCCCGTGAAATACGCCCTGGACTGCACTGCGGGCCTCGTCCAGGGGATGCCCCGACCCCTCAACCAGCTCTCGACGGCAGCCATTCTTCTCGCCTGCTCCTCGGGGAGGGGACCCTGGTAGGTGATGTACGTCAGGCTCCGCGCCCGCTCGGGGATCGAATCGAGCGCCTCGCCAAGGAGGCCCGACGAGACGAAGACCATGCGCGGGCCGGGCGTCGCCGAGGCAATCAGCCTCCACAGCGCGGCCATGTCCGCCGAACCGAGCCAGACGAGCGCCACGCCCTGGCTTCCGGCGCCGGCCACCGTCTCCAGGTCCGCGGCGGTCAGCTGCTCCTCCGGCCCCAGGACCTTGCGTTTCGGCTGGGGCCTTCCAGAAGTCCTCCAGGCCTCCTCGAATCCCGTCGACAGCGCGCGACCTTCGGGGGTATCGCGCAGAACCTGGATGACCGGCAACTCCGGAGGAATGCCTGGCATCGAGCGGAGATAGCGGGCGGCGGCCTCTCCTTCCTGATACACCCTTTCGAGAAGTAGAGGGTGTGCCAGTCCGTTTCCGAGACCGCCGGCAGCTCGGTGATCGGGAGGAGGCAGGGGATTTCCTTCTCCTCACAGAACTGGTGAATCGGCCTCCATTCTCCGGCCGCCATACCGCCCAGGAGCCCGAAGACGGGCTGCGCGCGGTAGAGCGCGTCGAGCTGGCCGCGCCAGGTCTCCGAAGGTCCTCTCAGCTCCCAGCGGGAGAGCTCCAGGCGGCGAGCGTCCGCATAGCCCGCATACATGGGCTTGAGAGAAATGTCGCCCCTCATGCGCTTCTTGCCGCCTCGGCTCCGCATTGCGATCCTCGACGTGAGCCTCGAGGGTGGCGAGCATCGCGTCCCGGTCCGCCGGCTCGACGCCCTCGGTCACCACCGTTGCGAAACGAAGTGTCGTGTCGGTCACTCCGGGCGAGGTCTCCGCCGAAAGGCTCTTGAGGTAGCGGATGAGGATCGTCATGTCCCGATCGTCGAGAAAATATCGGGGCATTGCGGCGTCGAGCGGCCTGCCCGAAGGATCGATCCCTTCGCGCAACGCGCGTGGCCAGCGTCGCGTCCGTATATGCAGGGCGAACCAGGTCGGGCTCAGGCGACGATTCGGGACGCCTTGGCTTGCGGCGCAGTGGCTTCCTGGGGAATCTGAAGAGAGGCTCATACAGCTTGGGTCCACTGATCGGCCGGGCGACGATTGCCCCTTCGACGGATCCCATTCCGCTTCGTAGATGGCAGCCCTCGCAGCGGAAGATCGTTCCGTCCGTTGGTGTGTCGCCCTTCACGGAGACCCGCATGGGCTTCCCCGAAGGAAGGACCCCTTCCCGATACATCCTCTGTCCCAGGCGCAAGTCGTCCGCCCGGGGCGGCCGAGGATCGCCCTGCGGCGCGGGACCCGCGAAGGCCAGAACGAGTAGAGGAACGAGGGCGTTCAGCGTGCTCTCACCGTCCGGTGCGGGCGGAGGCGGAACGACATGGGGACCGCCTAGGGCCGGCGCAGGCCGCGGTACTCCGCCAAAAGGTCCGATGTGCGGATCAGACCGTCGATCCTCACCCATGAGTCGCCGCCGGGAGCCCGTAGCAAGGTCAGGGGGCGGTGTGCCGCCTTGTCCGGGCTGTACGCGTGGAAGGCTCTCAGGACACGGTCGATGTCTTCCCGCGAGCCGGTGAGGAGCTCCCATTCGGGCCCGGCATCGAACCGCTTTCGGTAGCCGCGCAGCACCTCGGGCGTGTCGTGATCGGGATCAGTGGCGATCGAGACCACTCGCACCTCGCTCGACTGCGCACCGAGGGTCTTCAGCAGGGCCGAGGAGCCGGCCGAAAGGATGGGGCAGACCGTCGTGCACGTCGAGAAGAAAAAGCCCAGCACGACAGGCTTGTCCACAGCCAGCGCCCGCGGAAGCCTCACGCGGGCTCCATCCTGGTTCACGAGCGCGACATCTGGGACTTCGTAGCGGGCGACGGTCCGCCGGTAACTTGCGCTCTCCTCTCCCCGGGCGGCCGCCGCCCATGCGATCGCGACGGCCAGCAGGAGAGAGTCAACGCCCCGAACCCTTCGCCCGCTGCCCCTGCGAGTTACCGAAACGCCGTGGGCCCGACACACCGAACGACGCACTCTAAGGCTCGATCTCGTACGACGTGAACATCCCCGCGTCGAGGTGATCCGCCACGTGGCAGTGGTACATCCATTCGCCAACATTGTCGGCTTTCATGTCCGCCGTGATCATCGTCGCGGGCAGCACTTCGACAACGTCGGTCTGGCGGCCGCCGGGCAATCCGCCGACCCGGACCGTCTTCCCGTGCCAGTGGGGAGTGTGAAGGTCCACCTCGTTCCCCATCCCCATGATGTACCAGCGGACCCTGTCGCCGGAGTTCATGGTGATCCCGGTCAGGTTCCCGAAGATGTATCCGTTGATGGCGTGCATCAAGCCGGGCTCCTCGCCGTCCAGCTCGTTGAAGATGAAGAAGGCGGTGACGAACTCGCGGTCCACGTCCTTCGGGCTGCCGTCCGCGCGCGCCGAGCCCTTCTTCGTGATGATGATGGGTCCCAGCAGGCCGCGGTTGGTCTCGGCCTGCTCGGTGATATGGGAGTGATACCACCAGACGAGCGACGAAGGATCGCCTGGCCCGGGGCCGCTGTCCGCGTCTGCTTCCCACACGTAGTCGAAGCTTCCGCCGAACGGGATTTCCGCCCCGGCGCCCGGCGGCTGGCCGGAGTTGGCTCCGAAGTAGTGCGCGCCCTCGTTGTCCTTGTCGTACCGGAAGCCGTGGGGGTGCATGCCGTAGGAACCGCTCGGCGCCTGGTTGCGAAAGTGCACGATCACGGTGTCGCCCACCTCGGCACGGATGATCGGTCCCAGCACGCCCAGCCACTGGGGCTGCGGCTTGACCTGACTGAACCCACCGTCGGTGTACTCGATGTAGCGTGTCTTTTCGAAGACGTGGCTGTCCGTCCACGGGTCCGGGATCGGGCCGCCGTGGAGAAGGTCCTGATTGGTGGGCGCGAAGTCCCATACGACATCTTCCGCCTGGATGTAGTAGTGGCGGGTCTTCGCTTCCGCTTCTGCCGCGCCCAACAGAGTTGCGGCCGCGATCCCCGCGACCAGGGTTCGGACGTGTCTCATGAGAAACCCCCTTCCAGTAGCGAGGCTTCCTGATTCAAAGAGCACCCCTTGCCTGCCCCGACGCGTCGAGGGAGGTACCGGATTCTGAACGGCTCAAGCATCACCGTGAGGCACGCCAATCCTTGACGGCAAGAGGGGAAAACCTGCTCAACGATCAAGACGAACCAGCGTCACGAATCGATAGTGGCCAGGGCCTGGCTCACGGTATGCCGCTGGACCCGCGAGATAGCGAGATATGATGTTTGGAGTCGGATCCGATGTCTCGTAAGGTGGCGCGAGGCTCGCAGTCGCACCGACGTGAGGAAGTCGGCCAGCCCAGTGCGTCTCGCGCCGACAAGCTGAAAGGCATCATCCGGCTCGCCGTCGCCGCCCTTCCCGCTCTCTTTTGCGAGGTCCTCGCGTGCCGTCTCGAGAGTGAGGCCGACGTCGAGGTCGTCGGCCGTCCGATGAGCGAGACCGAGATCAGCCGCTTGCTGAAAGCCGAGCGCCCGCACGTTCTACTCTTCGACTACGAAAGCCCTGGGTCCGAACGCCGAGCGAATGATCTTCCGTCTCCACCGCGCCGCGCCGGGTACGCGCATCCTCGTCCTCGCCACACGGTCGAGCCAGGAGACCGTGGAGCGCGTGTTGCGCGTCGGGGCGTCGGGGCTCGTCGGGAAGCAGCTCGATTCTGCCACGCTCATCCGGGCCATCCATGCGCTGGCCGGTGGGGAGCTCTGGGCCAATCGACGCGCGACCGCCGACTTCGTCGAGCATCTCACCGACACCTTCGCGCACGTCTCGGACGGGAACGATCAGCTGACCGGGCGCGAGTGGGAGATCGCGCGAGGGCGTGGGTCAGGGACTCCGCAACAAGGAGATCGCCCACCGGCTGAGCATCAGCGAGAAAACCGTGAAGAGTCACCTCAACAACATTTTTCGAAAACTGCGTGTGGACAATCGCTTCGCGGCGGGAATGTACGTTCTCTCGCGGCACGGACCCTAGGTCGCATTCCTCATTCAGACCGCGATCCTCGATCGTAAGCCCGATCCTCTTCAGCCCGGTATTTACGCGGCAATTCGGCGTTTGCCAACCAAAGACCTAGGTCCTACTTCTCACCTGCGTCTAGGTCCAAAGGCCTACGGGGTAAGGCGTGGAAAGGCGTAGCCTCTCGGTTTCCTGGACGCAAAAATACAGAGGAACTGGTGGCCACCCCACTCTCGGCTCCGCAGGGGATTCCCGACGATCCGGGCGGACTGATCGCCGGGCGCAGGCAGACTCGAATCGGGCTCGTCGCCGCGGATGCCTGGAGCGCGCCGGACAGTCGGGACTCGGCACGCCTCGGAGGCCAGCCGCCCCGCCGCCGGCGGAATTCTCGGCCGCCGACGTGTCTGCGGTCCATCACTTCGTGGAGCGGCGGGTGCCCAATCGCGCGGACGCGGCCGACATCGCGCAAGAGGCTCTGCTGGTCGGCTGCGCGAAACGCGTTGACGTGTCGTAGCCAGAACCGTCTCGGCCTGGCTTATCGCGATCGCCCGCCATCTGATCGTCGATCACTACCGGTCGATGAATCGGCATCAAGTTCCTGGATGTCGAGACGCTTTCCGACACGGATTTGGCGTCTCACGCCCCGGGCGCGGTATACGAGAACCGCGAACGCTTGGCGGGCTGGTTGGATGGCCTGACGCGCCAGATTGCCGCTGGAGGAGCAGATCGCGGTGCTTCTGGCGGACGCCTACGCCTACCGCGACCGGGATTCCGCTGCGTGCTGCACATGAGCTTGCCGAGCTTCAAGCTGTTGCTCCACGGGGCCCGTGCTCACCTCCGCTCTTTCTCCAGGGCGGCAGCGCCGCGACTCAGTCGTCCCGATCCGCTGCCGCCGGCGGCTGTCTCGCGCACGGCGAGTCCGAGTTCGCCGGAGCGCGGACATCGGCTCCGGCCCTCGGTAACGTCCGTGCCGTACCGGCGTCGCTTGCCGCCTCGGCTCGAAAGAGCTCGAGGCTCTGCGAGATCGAGGCTCGTGGAAGGGTTCGGTCTGTAGACGCCTCGCGAGTCGGCCGGCGCGAGCTATCGTTGGGTCGTCGGCGGCCTACAACACGTCTGGCTGAATCCAGACAGACCCGCAACTCGTTTTGCGGCGCTCGATCGTCTTAATGAGGGGACATTCATTATCAATTCATCGTCGACGAGTTCCGCTTTCGGATCTGGGCGTAGCTCAGGGGGTAGGGAGGAAGCTCATGGGAACCACTCAGTCGATCTTGGCGAAAGGCTCTGTCGGTTTTCCTGGCCTCGATGATTGCGGTGTTTACGGGCGCACCCGCCATGGCGCAGGTTGTGAATGCGCCGGCCGTAACAACGGGACCCGGGGGAATCATCGACAACTCCGGGTTGATCGTATTCGAGCAGGCGTTCTTCGCCTTCGAGGTGGAGAGTCCTCTGGGCACGTTAAAAGAGGTGCCCATCTGGGACGAGATCGAGCTGATGCTGGATAACCCGTACGCCTACGGGGTCGAGCCCCCGGTCGCGGCGGGGGGGACGGAGGGGAACTTTCAGGGATTTCCGGCCTACCGCTTGAATCAGTCGCGCCGCCATTCGTTCCTGCCGCCGGGGTGCGACTACAACGTGGCGACGGCTCCGCCCCAATGCAACGACGCCCTGCTCCCCAAATTTATCGTCCACCCGCTGAATTACAACCACATGACCGGCGAGGAGATGCGCCTGCTGAACATCACCTACGAGGGAGGTCCCGGGACGGTCGTGGGTCTGCTCCAACCCGTTGACGGCCAGCCAGGCTCGTACGCATTCGAGTATGTGGACATCGAAGTCTCCCCGGGCGAGGAGCGCATCGAGGACGACGAGACGGCGCCCGACTTCAACAGCCCGATGGGGCCCCGCACTGCGTTTACGGTTCCAAACTGCACGGACGCGGGCCCGTTCACCGAGTGCACCATCGAAAGCGTGGACACGTTCTACTCGCCTGGCCCCAGCCCCTTTTCTCCTGGCACCATCAACACCGGAGAGGGCGCGTTTATCACCGGAGGTACCCCGGCCGAACCGGGCTACCTCGGATTCGGGACGACGGGGAACGCGGCCGCAAGGGCTGCGGCGTACTCGCTTCCGGCCGTCCCTCTCGGCGGTCAGGGCGTTCCCGGGGGCTCCGTGCGCTCCGGCATCGAGAGTGCCCGGCACACCCATTCCCGCGAGCAAGCGTCTCTACGACCCGGCGCGAGGGTTCATCGCGCCGCGCAACCCTCAAGTTGGGGGCGGCGCAAGGGGGGCTGCGAAGGCCCTCTCTGAGGATCCGAGGGTCTGGAGATTCCCCTGTTCACAATGGATCTCCGGCTGCTCCGGATTACCTCGTCAACGCCGAGGAGGACCTCCTCGCCGATCCCACCGCCCTGCTGCCTTCGAACGAGAATGACTACTTCAGGGGAGCGACGCGTGCAGCAGAAGCTCACCGCAAGGGATGCGGCGGCAGCGCTCGGCAAGGCGTTCTTCTGGGACATGCAGGTGGGCAGCGACTCGGTGCAGTCCTGCGGCACGTGCCACTTCCACGCCGGCGTCGACAACCGCACCAAGGCCCAGATCAATTCCGGCGTCAACGCAGGCGATAACTTCGAGATTTCCGTCACCGAATACCGTCGGGGGAACGCCGCCAGGATTCAATGGAACGCTGGGAGGAGCGAATGCCGATGTGACGGCCGCGTCCTTCCCGCTCCACAAGCTGTTCAGCCCCGACGTCTCCACCGACCCGCTGGACCCGGGCACTGCAGGAAACATCGAGCGGCACACCAACGACGTCCTGTCCTCGATGGGTGTCAGCCGTTTCAAGCCGTTCGTGGACATCCCGCCCGTCGGAACGTTCCTGCCCCCCGCCCCCGGACCGACCGGCGTGGCGTCATTGCCGCCCGATATCGGATGCGGCGACCCGGGCACCGCCTGCGCGGCGCAGCTCGACCCGATTGTGATCAACCGCGGCTTTCGAAGGATCGAGCCCCGCCACACTCCCACGTTCTTCCAGGCGGCCATGAACTTCGACAACTTCTGGGATGGGCGTGCGCGTCACGACTTCAACGGCGGCAGCGTGTTCGGCCCCTCGGACCCGCAGGCCCACGTCATGGTCGATAACGACGGAACCCTCGTGGCGACGCGGCAGATCATCCGGTTCGTCAGCGTGGCTTCGCTGGCAACCGGGCCGGCGCTGAGCGAGTTCGAGATGTCCTTCGCTGGACGCAACCACGCCAAGCTCGGAAAGAGACTGCTCCAGGGATCGGGTGACGGTGCCGAGCGCTTGTGGGCGCCGTGACGCCCCTGGCCAACCAGTTGGTGAGTAAGAGTGACAGTGTGATGGGTCTCTACTCCAACCAGGGTGGTTCCGCTTGTGCAGGATTGCCCGTAGTGGATCGTTCCCCGAGCTGGACTGCAGCCGGTGTGCTTAACAAGCCGGGGCTTTGCATCAGTTACCCGGGCCTCATCCGGAGGGCGTTCTACCCGGCACTCTGGAGCAACACGGCGCAGCATCTGAACGGCTGCTACACCGACGGCGACGCCGTCCGCCATCCCAACCAGTGTGCCCTGCTCGTACCGCCCGTTCCTGTCGCGATCCCGGTTCTCGAGGACCTCAATGGCGACGGCAACGGTGACGTGCTCGATGAAACCAATGCGAACGACCCATTCGACCAATACGTTCTCACGATTGCCGATGGTCCGGCCGTTGCGGCCGACACCAACCAGTTCACCCAGATGGAAGGCAACCAGGCTCTCTTCTGGGGGCTGGCGATCCACGCCTGGGTCACGCTCCTGGTCCCGGATGACACCCCGTTCGACAAGTTCATGGACGCGAACAACGAGTCGCACGTGACGTTCGGCGAGTCCGGAGAGCGCTTTCTCGTTCTCGACCTGCTCAATTGCTCGGGACCGAACGGAACGGGCGGGTTGCAGCCCTGCTTCACCCCGGTCGGGAACTTCAAACGGGATCCGGACGTCGCCGCCAGGATCAACTGCAACCTCGAGGGAGGCGAAGACTGCGTGGTGGTCCCGGCCGGCGGTACCCGTACGGCGGGCTCGGTGGACCCCCTGATGGGTCTTGATTTCTTCCTGGGGTCCAACCTGTCGCTCAAGAATCCCAACTTCCGGACCCTCCGCTGCGGCGAGTGTCACGCCGGAAGCACCTTGACCGATCACACCGTCGAGATCAGCCACCAGCTCAGCTTCGGCGACTTCATCCCGGAGTTCCAGACGGGTCAGCCGGGGATCGAGCTCTTCCCTGAGCCTCTCGGTCACGGCCGGGTCATCTCCGGCTTCGCGCTCGAAGGCGAGCTTCAGGAGAACGCCCAGGACGGGATCGAGCGCAACATGAATGACTTCTGCACCATCGCACCGTGCAAGGACACCGACGGCAACCCTGTGCCTGGCACGCCGGCGCACGGGTTCCCCCAGGGTCAGTCCCTGTTCGACAACGGGGTTTACAACATCGGTGTGACGCCGATCGGGGAGGACATCTCGCGCGGTGCCAACGACGCGTTTGGCTGGCCGATGTCGCTGTCTCGCCTCGCGCTCAAGAACCTCTGTGGCGAGGGCTACAGCTCGGGCGGGCATGACGCGTTGACCGGGTTCGCCCAGCCTCCCGGCCCCGGGATTCCCTGTCCGACCTTCGACCCGGGCATCGATACGACCAGTGGCGGACTGTACGACCCGACTGGCCAGGACCAGCAGATCAACGCGGGCTTCGCTGAAGAGCCGAGCAATCCGCTGCTCCCCCCTTACCTCTCACCGTGGGCCAGCAACCTGAACGTCGGCGACGAGTCGAACCAGGACGAGCTGTTCTTCGGCGTCAACACGATCATGAGAGAGCCGATCCTGGAAGGACTCGTCGATACGTTTGGACCTTTCAATCCCGCGGCCGTCATCGGCGAGGCCCTGAACAATGCCCGGCAACCCGAGATGGCCTCGTGGCCCAACGTCAACCGGGTGAACGTACAAGGCGCTTTCAAGGCGGCTCCGCTGCGCAACGTCGAGCTGACCAATCCGTACTTCCACGACGGCGGCAACCTGACCCTCCGCCAGCAGCTCGACTTCTACATGCGGGGCGGCAATTTCCCGCTCACCAACAAAGCGCACCGGGACTTCCTCGTCATGAACCTCTTCCAGGAGGACGAAGCCCTGGGCGGCTGCGTGGATGCGGCCGGGGTGACCGTGCCGCCGGACATCATCACCGGCGCATGCCCTGCCGGCAGCGCACCGGAATTCACGGCAGCCCAGAAAGAGGAGATCGTCGTTTCCGTCGTGGACTTCCTCCTGGAGCTCACCGATGAGCGCGTGGCGTTCGAGAAGGCGCCGTTCGATCATCCCGAGGTCTTCGTGCCCCTGGATGGCACGGCTCCGGAGAATGGCGTGCTGGCGGGAACAGTGCCGGGGACCCGGGCAGCCTTCCTCGCGAACCTGGCTGGCGTTTGCACGGATAGGGCTACAGGCTTGCCGTTTCCGGGTGCAAACGCAGCGTGCTTCAAGCAGAGTCCGGCGACGGGCGCTGCCGGCAAGTCGGGGGGCAAGCTGCCGAACTTCCTGAACATCTCGAGCGGGCCACGGCTGGTCGGAGGCGCCGCATTCTGTACTGAAGTGAACAATCACTACTGCCATTAAGCATTAAGGCAGGCTTCTCTCTGCCCACCCCCCCTTTCCGGGAGGGGTGGGCAGAATGTTTTCAGCCCGTGGCAAAAGCTCCTCCGCCGAATACGGTGGGGGCCGAAGGGTTTTTGCCACGGGCTTTTCATGTGACGATGAGGAAAATGAAAAACCCGAAACGTACAGTCCGCAATGGTCACGAGCTTCGTCGCGATGCTGGCGCTCGCCGGCTCCGGTGCTCTCGGACGAGCCGATTCTGAAGGACCAGAAGGCAAAAAGCAGCTATGCGGTGGGCGTTCAGATGGGCAGCAAGCTGAAGGGGCCGTCGATGGATCTGGATGCCGATCTCGTGTCGCGGGGTGTCAAGGACGCCATGACGGGAGCCAAAACGCTCCTGACCGAAGCGGAGATGAAGGCCGCCCTGGAGGCGGTCCGGAAAGACGCCCAGACGAAACAGGTGGAGGCCTCCAAAGAGCGCGCGGAGAAGAACAAGAAGGAGGGCGAGGCCTTTCTGGCCGAGAACAAGGCGAAGGAGGGTGTCGTCACCCTGGAGAGCGGTCTCCAGTACAAGGTCCTGAAGTCCGGGGACGGGGAAAAGCCCGCTGCGGACGACACGGTCGTCTGCCACTACCGCGGCACTTTGATCGACGGCACGGAGTTCGACAGCTCCATCGCCCGCCATAAGCCAGCCACGCTCCCGCTCAAGCGGCTCATCGCGGGCTGGTCCGAGGCCCTTCAGCTCATGCCCGTCGGGTCCAGGTGGCAGCTCTTCATACCGGCGAACCTCGCTTATGGCGAGAAGGGCCCGGTGACCAAGGGGCCCTCGCAGGATCGGACCGAACGCCACGCTCATCTTCGAGGTCGAGCTGATCTCCATCCAGGAGCGGGTGGCGACGGCCGCTCCGGCCGCGGCGGAAAAAACCAGCCTGCAGGTTTCCTTCAAGCAGGATCCTCGAGTCCTGAGTGGCGTGTACGGAGGAGAGCGTTGGGTTTCGCCACCCACTTATACGACCACTCTGGACACGGTGGAAGCCAGAGTCGCAGGTGTGGACTCGAAGGGTGGGATCAAGAAGATCAGCGCCAAATGGACGCCATCCGATCCCGAAATGGTGACGGTCTCGCCCAGCGAAGGCGACGAGGTCAAGATCGCCGTGAAGCGCGCCGGCGAGAGCAGCCTGCGAATCACCTCGGAAGGGGTTAGCAGAGAACTGGCCATCAAGGCGGCATACCAGAACGACGTCATGCAGGTGGAGATCAGGCCCGCACCGCCGGCCAGCGAGAACTGAACAAGCCAAGTATCTGGCGGCGCAAAGACGCACCTGCGGGCTTGACGAGCAATCGCCAGGGGAGCCTGGAGATCGTCAAAGCGGCGCCTTCCAAGGCTCTGAAGACACCTCCCGCCGAGGCCCGCTCGAAGCAGTCGTGAAGGCAATGGCGGGGACCAATCGTTGAGCGTGACTCCGCCGCACATTAAGAAGAATTAATCCCTGTCTCATCGGGGTCTCATCCTCGAGGTCCATCATCGTCCTGAGATCGAGGAGGATTCTGAGATCCGTCGCGAGCCGATAGTGAGAGTCGGCGGAGAAGCGTGCATCATCCGAGCGTCCATCTGATCCGTTTGCT
Organism: uncultured Acidobacteriota bacterium; assembly: GCA_963749265.1. Classification (GTDB taxonomy): domain Bacteria; phylum Acidobacteriota; class Thermoanaerobaculia; order UBA5066; family Gp7-AA6; genus DAHUXD01. The sequence goes on from CAVVML010000031.1 coordinate 32,969, forward strand.
GCGTTCGAGGCTCGCGACAAATCGGGGAGGAAGGGCCAAGTCATGCTGAACCCGACGGAGGGGAACGTTGAGGCCCCACGCGAGGTCCTGCTGGACCGCGCGGAAGTGGCGCGCATCCTGGGCGTCTCTCCGAACACCGTGGCACGGTGGGCCCGCGAGGGGCGTCTGCCGTGCTCGGTGACGCTCGGCGGGCACCATCGTTTTTCCCGCAGCCTGGTCGAGCAGGTTCGCGACCTCATGTCCAGCGGCATCCCCGTTCTGGCCGCCAGGCGCGCTAAATAACGTCTCGGCACCCGCGTCATAAGCGCCGGCGTTGACCGCGAACATTGCCCTCGCGGCTGCGACCTCCCTGTGAGCGAAACGCGTCAAGGGAAGGGCAGCCCAGGCGAAAGGGCGGTCCAGACGAATTTCCGCTCGTTCTGTGTGGATGGAGGTGTCGCTGGCGTGTCATCTCGAGCAAGCGGTCTGCGTCGGACTTGAGTAAACACTAGAGGGGATAAGAAGATTGGGACCAACGTTAACGGCCGCGGGAAGGAGGCAGGGCGTGCCTGGACCGCGGCCGCCGATGAGTCCCGACCCGTGAAGGCGGCGTAAGAGAATGCGCGTCCTCCTGGTGGAAGACGACAGGACGGTGTCCAGCTTCATCCGCCGAGGGCTGGTCCAGGAGGGCTTCTCCGTCGACGTTTCGCGCGACGGGCGCGACGCGTTCCATCAGGCCCTGCACTATCCCTACGACGTGATCGTTCTGGACATCCTGATCCCCTTCATGGACGGGTTCGAGGTCCTGGCCCAAATCCGCAACCAGGGTTGCCGCGTGCCAGTTCTGATCCTCTCGGCGAAAGATGCCGTCGAGGACCGCATCCGAGGGCTCAACGTCGGCGCCGACGACTACCTCGTCAAGCCCTTCGCGTTCGCCGAGCTCACGGCGCGAATCCGGGCTCTCCTGCGGCGCCACTCGGATCTTGGGGAGACCGTGGTGCAGATCGGAGATCTCAAGATGGACCTGGCGACCCGGACCGTGGCGCGCAGCGGGAAGCGGATCAACCTGACGCCCAAGGAGTTCTCCCTTCTCGAGTATCTCGTTCGCAACCGGGGCAACGCGCTCACGAGGACGATGATCGCCGAGCACGTGTGGGGTCATCACTTCGACAGCTTCAGCAACGTCATCGACGTCTGCATCCGGTCGCTCCGGGCAAAGATCGACGACGCATTTCAGACGAAGCTGATCCACACGATTCGAGGAGTGGGATACCTCCTTTCCGAGGAGGCTCCCTGAGGAGGATGTCCCTCCGCTGGAGGCTGATCCTGCTCTCCGGTTTCGTCGCCGTCGGTACCGAGCTCGTCCTCAGCTCACTCCCACACCGCCGGGCCCAGCAACTGCTCCTCCAACAACTCGAGGAGAGGCTGGAGGCGAAGTGCGACGAGGTGATCTCTCTCCTCGAGAGTGCCCCCGCGCATCCAACGCTCGAGCACTTCTTCCGGACCCAGACGGAATTCGCCCCGCAGACCTACTTCTACCAGATCCGCGACGCGCAGCGGCGGATCTTCGCGCGGAGCCAAAACCTGGGCGATGTGGAGCTGCCGATCCCGGAGCCGTGGACGAGAGGGGAGCTCGGGAACCTGGTCGTCTTCCAGACTCTGCCCCACCCCATATCGCCGGAAAGCGAGCCAGTTCGGATGCGGACGGAGCGCGTTCAGGTTCGAATGGCCGGCGGCGGGCCCGCCGAGCTCATGATACAGACCGCGATCTCTCTTGGACCACTCGAGTCGGCGGCGCGCCAGACACTCCGCGACGCCGTCCTCATCGCGGCGTGTGGCCTGGGACCGGTCTTTTTCCTTCTCTGGTTTGTCACCACGCGGTCCTTGCAGCCGGTCTCGGCGATGACGAGGAAGGCCTCTCAGATATCGGCGACGAACCTCCGCGAGCGGCTTCCCCTCACCGGGAGGGGCGACGAAGTGGACGAGCTCGCAAGCGTCTTGAACGGAATGCTCGATCGGCTCGGCGGGTCGCTACGGCAGATGGAGCAGTTCGCCTCCGGCGCGGCCCACCAGCTCCGCACCCGACTGACCCGGATCCGCGGCGAGCTCGACCTCGTACTCCGGGGCGATGTGGCCGACCCCCCGAGGAGCGAGCTCGAGAGAGTCCAGGAGGAGATCGAGCGCCTGAGCAGCCTCTGCGGGCGCCTCCTCCTCCTCGCGCGACTCGATCAGCAGGCCGGGGACGCGAGCCTCATCGCCGATCGGATCGACCTCGAGGAGCTGGTCAACGAGCTGGTCGAGCAGATGGGTCCCCTGGCGCAGGACCGCGGGGTCGGGCTCTCGCGCGGCGCGATGTCTGCGGGAGCGTACGGGGAAGCCGGCCCCTCCTCGTCGAGGCGCTCCTCAACGTCCTCGACAACGCGATCCACGTGACGCCGCCGGGAGGTTCCGTCTCGGTCTCCGTCGAATCGAACGGCGACGTCGTGCGGCTCTGCTGTCGAAGACAGCGGCCCGGGCGTTGCGCCGGAGGAACGGGAGAGGATCTTCGAGCCGTTTTATCGGACGCAGCGAACCCTGGCCGAGGCGACCTACGACGGGAGCGGCCTGGGCCTCGCGATCGTGAGGCGGATCGCCCAGGCGCACGGCGGTCGCGTCGAGTTCGTGGAAGCGCCGAAGGGCGGGAGCATCTTCCGCCTCGTCCTTCCCGACCACCGCGTCTCCTGAAGCGTCGCCGATCTGCTGTCAACCTGCGGGAAGCACCCCGCTCGAAGGGGCGAGATCTCCCGGCGCCGTTCGGGATCGCACGCCACTCGATCGGCGATCAAGACGGTGGAACTTCGCGCTGCGTCCGCTTCGACCAACCGAGGCGCGTGGACGCTTCGGGCGTTTTGGACGCTATCGTTCGCGATCGCTGGTTCGTCTCGTTAATCAGGCAAATCCATCCAAGCCTCGGTGACCAGGATGGCGCCCTGGGAGAAATCATGCAAACGGCGATGTTGGGTGTTCTGGATCGCCAAAGAGGCTCTTCCACGAAGTCGGCCCCATCTCGGCTGCTGCGAATCGCTTTCGTTTGTCTCCTGATCGCGTTACTCAGGGCCTCACCTGCGACCGCTCAGACCCTGCCGATCCAGGACGCCTGCACGGCGCTCTACGGCGGGTTTCCGAGCACCACGAATGTCATCTGCAACGGCTCGACCAACTTCCTGACCACGGAGCTCTTCTTCGAGCCTGAGGTTCCGTTCCAGTCTTTGAAGACGAATCCGCCGACTTGGAACGAGCTCGAGCAGCTCATGGATAACCCTTATCAGGTCGTGACGAGCTGCGCGGATGCCGGAGGTCAGATCCCGGGGACCGATCCCGACATCGGCTACCCGACGTACTGCACGAACGGATCGTTCATTCGGCGGCCCACATTCAATCTCGGGTCCGCTTTGCCCAAGATGCTGGTGCACCCGCTGAATTTCAATCCGGCCACCGGGGCGGAAATGCGGTTGCTCAATCCGGACTATGTGGGCGCCCCGATCTCCGGACAGGGCACGAACAATTTCATGATCGCCGGCGGGGCTCTGCTCAACGAGAGGGGCAGCTGCTACACGACCGGCATCTTCTGCAATCCCCCCACGGAGTTCATAACCGTTTCTCCGGGCTCGGCTCGACTGAATCCCGACGAGCCCGAGATCGACTACGTGGTTGGGGTCGGGAGGCAGCTTCGTTTTTGCCAGACCAACCCGGAGCCGGTACCCGTTGCCGCTCCGATGGACCCGTTCTCGACGCCTACCGCGGAGGACTTCAGGGTCTGCGGCGCCGAACCGGGGGAGCCCGGAGCAATACCTCACCTGATCGCCGCCCTGGAGGACAACCTGGCGCTCCCGATGAATCCGGCGTCGAACACGGCGTATTACTCGACACCGGCCGTCCCCGCACCGAACGCCCTCCTGGCGCTCCGGTTCCAGCTCGCGCCCGGATCGTTGGGCCCAAGCATACCCACAGGGGCCAACATTCCCGTCATCTCCTCCGGGCTGACGCAATTCCGACTGGTGGATCCCGGCACACGGGGCACGATTCAGGCGCGCAACGTCATCTCGGGCACGCAGGGCCTGCGAAAGCCGTCGGTCCGAGTCCAGGATGCCGGCGGAACCGGGCTGAACCCGAATTACCTCATCAACACGGATCCCGACAACACGACGCCCGCCACGGAAAACGACTTCATCGGGCTCTTCCCGTCTGCCGGGACGACCGTGTCGAATTACGCCCCCCGCAAGCAGGCCGCGCGGCTCGAAGCCATGCGCCTGGGCAAGGCTCTTTTCTGGGACCAGCAGGTAGGCAGCGACGCCGTCCAGGCCTGCGGCAGCTGCCACGTGCACGCCGGCGCCGACAACCGCACCAAGAACCAGATGAACCCCAACGACATCGGCATTCCCCCGGACCTCAATTTCGAGATCGGCGTCGGTGAGACGACCGGAGGACTGCTGTTCGGCGCGAATCACGATCTGGTCGCCAGCGACTTCCCTATTCACAAGCTCCTCGATGCGGAGATCGCGGGGGACCCGCTCTGCACCGCGTTGATCGTGGCGGACGTAACCGGAATCGGATTCCCCGACGGCGACCCGCCGGATCACCCCGTCCCGGGCGGTCAGGTGACCACGTGCGACGCAGACAACATCGCGAATCGGCGGGCGGACGGCTCGGACCAGAACGACGTCGCGTCCTCGATGGGCGTGCACTTCGGCAGGTTCTTCGACATTCCCCCGATCGGGACGGCGGCGAGCGGTGAATCGTTCGGCCCGCCCTCCGCGATCGGCGGCGTGAGGTCCCTGCTTCCCGACCAGCGCAGCCCCGTGGCTACTGACAACATCGACCCGATTCCCGGCTTTGCGGGGGACCCGACGGAACCGGCTTTTGCCACCGACCCACGCGTCGGCGTCAATCTGTTCCGGCGGGTGGAGCCGCGGAACACCCCGACGATCTTTCTGGCGGATTTCAACTTCGACAACTTCTGGGATGGACGGGCGCGTCACGACGACAACGGCGGGAGCGTGTTCGGCGCCTCCGACCCCCAGGCCCACGTGTTCGCCACGACGAACGCCGCGAACTCGCCCAACGGGACCCTCACGGCGACGCGCCAGATGATCAAGTTTTCCAGCCTGGCCGCGCTGGCGAAAGGACCCGCGCTGAGCCAGTTCGAGATGTCTTTCAACGGTCGCAACTGGGCGAAGATCGGTAAGAAGCTCCTTCAGGCCGGCGTGACACCGCTGGCCAACCAGCTGGTGTCCCCCACCGACAGCGTCCTCGGCCCCTACTCCAACCAGAATACGGGCGCCGCGTACGCAACCTGCGCCGCGCTGCCCGCCGCCGACCAGTCGGGCAGCTGGGCCGCGACCGGGGCCGCGGGCAAGCCCGGCCTCTGCATCAGCTACGCGGGTCTCATCCGGCACGCCTTCTATCCAGCGCTACACCAGAACACGAGCAAGCATCTCAACGGCTGCTATACCGACGGCCGCCTCGACATCCATCCGAACCAGTGCGGGTCCGATGCAGTGAAATACCCGGAGGCCGACATCCGGGTTCTCGACCCGGACGGCGAGGTCCGCGGCCACAACAACGACCCGTTCGACCAGTACGTGCTCAACCCCGCGGACAATCCGGCAAACCCCACGGACACCAACGAGTTCACCCAGATGGAGGCCAACTTCAGCCTCTTCTTCGGGCAATCGCTTCACCTCTGGGCGACGATCCTCGTTCCGGACGACACGCCCTGGGACAAGTGGATGGACGCGAACCCGGATGCGGGATTCGGCATCGGGGAGACCGGCGAGCCGCTGCTCGTCCTGGACCTGCGGAACTGCACCACCAGCCTTCACCGGCAATGCTTCGCCGAGGTCGGGAACTTCAAGCGGGACAGCAATCTGACCGACACCACGACGGGTACGACGCTGCCGGCATTTACGGTCGATGGGAGCGGCAATCGCCAGTACCACGGCGGCGCCTGCATCGCCCAGGCCCTGGTCGGCGGTACCCGGACCTGCACCCAGCGAGTGGCCGCTGCCGGCACTCGCGTTCCAGGATCAAATACGCCGGATCCCCTTCTCGGGATGGACATCTTCTTCGGCTCCAACGTCTCGCTGAAGAACCCGCAATTCCGGTCGGCCCGCTGCGGCGAGTGCCATGCTCCGCCGACTCTGACCGACCATACATTCCCATTCACGGTCAAGGCCTCGTTGGTCGACCCGGCGGCCGAGACCGAGCGCGGCAGCCCGACGGTGGAACCGCTCATGGAGCCCCTGGGCAAGCTGCGGCTGATCTCGGGTTTCCTCCTCGAGTCCGAGATCAACGGGCCCGGACAGGATGCGGTCGAGCGCAGAGCTCCCAACTTCAGCATCGCTCCGGCTCCCGTTTCCACCAACCCCAATTGCGTCGTGGATACGTGCTCGGGCTACTCGTTCCCCGACGGAATCACCAACGCGCTCCAAGGGTGCGCGAGTCCCAACGTCCAGCTTGGAAACGCCTGCGTCCACCAGGAGCTGACGAATGGACCGGTGGCCGGGGCTTCCGACGTCAAGGTTCCCTTCACGTCGTTCGGCGGTTTCTTCGTCGACAACGGGGTGTACAACATCGGAGTCGTCCAGTGTGAGGCGTCTCAAACCGAAGTGGTTGTCCGCGCCTCGGGCCCTGACGGCGGCGGTCGCTGCGACGACATCGGCCGCGGCGGCACCGACGCGTTCGGCTGGCCGCTCTCGCTGGCGGCCCTGATGATGAAGAACCTGGGCGGTACGGCCCAGCAGCCCGGAGTGCCGATCGAAGCTTACGATCCCAACTTCGATCCCGAGCGCGCCCCTTACTGCTGGTCGGGAGGGCTGTTCGAAGAAAACGGCCACGATCAGCGGATCAATCCGGGCTACGGCGACGAAGAGGAGGATCCGCAGCTACCCGGCTACTTCCAGGGCTTCGCGCCGCACATCCTGGTGGGAGACGCGCATCCTCAGTTGGACGAGGCCGGCGGATACCCGGGTGGAATGGTCAACACGCTTTCGGACTCCGCGACCATCGAAGGGTTCCCGGAGTTTCCGTTCGATCCACGTGGGCACCTGAGCGAGGTCTTCAATCTCGCCATGGCGACGGGCGACGGCACCCTCGGCGGGCCGGGCGGGGCTCAGCAGGGCACCTGGCCCATGGTCAACCGCGTCGGCCGCTTCGGCAGCATCAAGGCTCCTCAGCTGCGCGAGATCGAGCTGACGGGCCCCTACTTCCACAACGGCGGGAAGCTGACGCTGCGGCAGGTCGTGGATTTCTACGTTCGCGGAGGGGATTACCCCGTCGTCAATTCCCATCACCGGGATTTCAACATCCTGAATCTCAACGCCGAGCTTCAGTCGGATCTCAGCGAGGACGAGAAAGTCGCCCTGGTCGACTTCCTGCTGGAGCTCACCGACACCCGGGTGAGCCGGGAGATGGGTCCCTTCGACCACCCCGGAGCGATCCTGCCTCTCGACGGAACGGCCCCGGAGAACGGGGACTTCAACGGACAGGCGTTCCGGGACGCCGTGCTGGCAAGCTGTGTCTCGGCGACCAACTTTGGTCCGGGACAGCAGGCCTGCATGGGCGGAATGTTCCTCCACGCACCGGAAACGGGCACGGGCGGCAACTCCGGTCCGCTTCCCAATTTCATGGGGATTTCGAGCGGTCCGCGCCTGGTTGGAGCGCAGGCGAACTGCAGCCGTTCCCGGTACGAACCCGGCGCCCGGTGTCTCACACTATTGCCATTGATCGAGGTCTCTTCGTGCGCATTCCCTCCCTCAGCCGGGGGAGGGGATGCGTCTTTTTTGGGAGGCCATGGCGGGTAACGGGAAGAACAGGAGCGACCCGGGATGGGTTCCAATAGTTTGTTTCGTCGGGCGGCGCTGTTGGGCTTGGCGCTGCTGCTCTCGCGGGGCTCGGTACAGGCCCAGTCGGCGAATCCGGACACCGGCTCCCTGAAGGCCCTCTCGGTTTCCTTCAAGCTGGATCCCAGGCTCCAAAACTCTACCTACGGAGGAGAGCGTTGGGTTTCGACGCCCACATTTACCGGCGCCAACGCGCAGGACATGGTCGAAACCCGAGCCGAGGGTGTCGATGCGAGGGGGCAGCAAGTCAAAGTCAGCGCGGAATGGGTGCCGTCCGACGCGGAGATGGTGACGGTGGCACCCGCCCGAGGCGAGCAGGTCAAGATCACCGTAAAGCGCCCGGGCGAGAGCAAGGTCAAGGTCTCCGCGCAGGGGCTCTCCAAGGAACTGGGGATCAAGGCGAAATACCTGGGCAAGTTCCTTCAGGTCGAGATCACGCAGCCCGCCATGGCGAGCTCCGGCGGAGCCGCAACCGCTCCGGACACCTCCGGATTCCAGGACGAGCGAGCGAAGACGACTATGCGCTCGGCATGAATCTGGCGACCACGCTTCGAAAGCAGGCTGTCGATGTGGACCCTGACCTTCTGGTTCAGGGGTTCAACGACGCTTACTCGGTCCGCCAGGCACGCCTGACCGAACAAGAGCTCCAGGCCGTTATGTTGGAGCTACCCAGGGACGTGAGGCGAGAGCAGCTCGACCTGGAGGCCGAGAAGCGGCGAGAGCTCGCCGAGCGGAACAAGCGGGAAGGCGAAGCTTTCCTGGTCGAGAATCAGAAGAGGGAAGGCGTGGTGAGCCTGCCGAGCGGGCTCCAGTACCAGATCCTCAAAGCGGGCGCTGGGAAGAAGCCCGCAGCGGACGATGCGGTCGTCTGCAGGTATCGGGGCACGTTCATCAACGGTCAGGTCTTCGACGTTCTCTTCGAGCGCAAGCCGGTGAGTTTGCCGGTCAAGGGAGTCATCAAAGGCTGGGCCGAGGCCTTGAAGCTCATGCCCGTCGGCTCCCGGTGGCGATTGTTTATCCCCGCCGAGCTCGCTTACGGAGAAAGGGGAGTCAAAGGGGTTCGTGGCCGGAAAGGCGTACCGGGCATCGAGATCGCGCCGAACACGACGCTCATCTTCGATCTCGAGCTCGTCTAGATTCACGAGACAGCCAGCCCGGGCGCGACGATCGCGGCCAGGGACCCGAAGACCGAGAGAACCGACTAGGGACCAGAGAGAGGCCGGAGGATTCCTGCTCCTCGCGCCCGTGTGGAGCGAGTCGTGGGAAACGGACTGAGGATGCGAAGAGCTTTCAAGTTTTTGGCGCCGCTGCTGTCATTGAGCGGGACGCTTTGGGCGCAGACGAGCGTCATCACGCTGCCGGCCGCGGCCTCGATCGTGGGGCTGGCTCCCTTCTTCTCCGACGTACGCGCTTTCAACACGTCGTATACGAACAGTCTCGATGTGACCGGGACGTATCGGTGCTTCCTGGGAATGTGCCCATCGACCCCGGCTCAGGTCGCGTTCACGCTCTTGCCGCGGGAGTCGCGGGCGTTTGACGACATGATCGCCTCGGCCTCCGGGTTCCATACACCGAACTCCGCCGGCGGAGTGGAGTTTTCCTTCGCCGGGACAAGCCAGCAGCTGGTGGTGACCAGCCGCCTCTTCTCGACGGAACCCACACCGACGGTGGGCATGTACATCCCGGGTCTTCCCGTTTCGGAGGCGTATGCCCTCACGGTGTTGACCTCCGTGCGCAACGCCGGACCCGGCGCCGGCTTCCGGAGCAACGCGGGAGTCTTCAATCCCGGGGATGCGCCGGTGACCGTCAACTTTCAGATCTTCGACAGCGGAACCCCGGCCGGGAGCCCCGTGACTATACCGGGCGGGGTGGCCGCGCATGCCGGCGCGCAGGTCAATTCCATCTTCAGCGCGGCGAGTGTGCCCGCCCTTTCCACGGCGAACGCCGTCATCGTCGTGACGGCGAGCGGCCCCATCTTCTCCTACGCGGCCGTCATCGACAATGCCACCACCGACCCGATCTTCGTGGTCGGCGCCGAGGACCAGCCGCATCCGCCGATCACCACCTCAGCCACGCGCACGCAGACACCTTCCGGACCGACGGCCACGAGGTCCGCAACCCGCACGCCCACGCAGACTCCGCCGCCGAGCGGACCGCGAACCGTCACGGTTACTTCGCAGGGAGGCACCCAGTTCATCGATGCGGTGAGCGGCAACAGCACGTCGACGATCACCGTCGGCACGACGATCCACTGGGTTTGGGGGACCGGCTTCCATTCGACGACTTCCGGTCCCTGCCCGCCGTGCACCGGAGATGGCCTCTGGGATTCCGGACAGATGTCGGGACAGGTGACGTTCGATCACACCTTCAACCAGGCCGGTGACGTTCCCCTACTACTGCAGCGTCCACGAATCATCATGACGGGTACCGTCATCGTCAACCCGTAGGGCTAGGAGCGACGACTTGCGGTATTTCGTCGACCCGTGCAGCCCCGAAAGGCCTCTCGAGATTCGGAGCGAACCAGGGGTCTTTGAAGGGACGCGACGATGTCGTCGAGGGCACGCGACTCCCGCAGCAAGAACTTGAAATCACCTGGACCTGGGACCGAGATCTGGTGGCTCGTGCGTCTACGGGTTGACGATGACCGTGCCGGTCATGCTGGCGCCGTGGACGCTGCAGAAGTAGGGAAATGTGCCAGCCTCGTTGAAAGAGTAAGAGAACGACTCGAATCCCTCTCCGGAATCCCAGAGGCCATCTCCGGTGCACGGCGGGCACGGACCCGAGGTCGTCGAGTGGACTCCGTCCAACGTGATCCAGAGGATCGTTGTGCCGACGGTGATCGTCGATGTGCTGTCGCCGCTGACGGCATCGATGAACTGGGTGCCGCCCTCCGAAGTCGCACCCACGAGTCGCAGTTCCCCTTGCGGAGTCGGAGTCGGCGTCGGGCCGGACGGCGTAGGAGTGAGAACCGAAGGCGTGGGTGTCATCGTGGGCGTGGGCCCCGGCGGCGTGAGTGTCGCCGTCGCGATCGGGGTGACCGGCTGGTCCCGGGCGCCGGCGACGAAGATCGGATCCGTGGTGTTGTTGTCGATGACGGCAGCGTAGGAGAAGATCGGGCGCACTCGCCGTGACCACGATGGATGCGTTGTCCGTCGAAAGCGTCGAAACGGCTGCGGCGTGGAAGATGTCGTTGACCTGCGCGCCGGAATGCGCGCCGACCTCGCGCGGTATGGTCACCGGAGCTCCTGCCGGGAATCCGTTCTCGAAGATCTGGAAGCGGACGATCACCGCCGCCTCCCCCGGGTTGAAGACTCCCACGTTCGTCCGGAAGCCGGCGTCGGGACCCGCATTGCGCACGGACGACAGTACCGTGAGGCTATGCGCCTGCGAGCGGCGAAGACCCGGGATGTACATGCCCACCGTCGGTGTGGGCGCCGTCGAAAAGAGGCGGCTGGTGACGACGAGCTGCTGATCGGCCCCTTCGAAGGAAAACTCGACTCCGCCGGCCGAGTTCGGCGCATTGAAACCGGAAGGCGACGCGACCATGTCGTCGAACGCGCGGGACTCCCGCGGCTGGAGCGTGAACACCTTGTGGGCCGGGGTCGTCGGGCACGTGCCAAGGAAGCAACGATATGTCGCGATGACCTGGAGGATGTCCGTGTACGACGTGTTGAACACGCGCACGTCGGATATGAACGGCGCCACACCCACGATCGAGGCCGCGGCGGGGAGTGTGATGTCGTGGACTTGCGCGAGGAGCGCGCCGGCAAACGCCAGCAAGCCCGAGAAGAGCGCCAGGGCCTTTTGCACCTCGACCTCGCCAATATGACGACCCGGAGCCCAAAGATATTACCGCGCGGATCGGCTTCTTCCCCTCGGGGCTCCGGGCGCGTCCGTGCGATCTCGCCGCACTCCTGCGCCTTAAGACCTAGGCCCATCGGTCCCGGATACGGTACTAAGATCCGAAATGGGCGCACTGTGGATGGCGAGGGCTTCGACGGTCCGGCGAAACCGCGCGAGCGTTTGGGAACCGCGGCGTCCGGAGGCTCTCTGGCGGCCAACTGATGGAAACTACGGCCGTCAACTGGTCTCCGTTGCACGCGGTCTTCGCCGCGTCCCTCGTGGCCGTTGCGATCGCCGCTCTGGCGTATCTACGCGCGCGTTCAGGAAACGGGCCGCGCAAGCCGGAGGCCTCGCCCCTCGAGCTGCGCGACCTTCTGCTCAAGCGCGACATGCTCGTGCAGCAGCTCCGGGAGATGGAGGAAACGGCCGCCGAGCCCACGCCCGAACAGCTCGCCCGCGAGCGCTCCGGGCGGGAGCTGGAAGAGGTTCTCCGCGAGCTGGACCGACGCAGCCCGTCCCGCGTGCCGCCTGGACGAAAGGCCGCGGCTGGCCGAGCGACAGCGTCTGTCTCCGCGGGCAATCCCGTCTGGCGCGGATTTCTGTGGGGAACGGCCAGCACGGCGGCCGTTGGCGTGCTGCTGTTTCTCGTGTACACGTCCATCCGTCCGAAAGAGCGTGGCGGCTCCGTCCTCGATAAAACGCCGCTGGCGGGCGCCGCCGAGCAGTTCCGAAAGCGTCGGTTCCCCGTCTGCCGCCGCCGCCCGGGAGGCGCAGCTCAAGGCGGCGGTTGCGAAAAAGCCGGAGGACGTGGAGGCCCGCCTCGAGCTGGCGCGGCTCTCTCTGATCAAGGAGGACTGGAAAGCGGCCTTCGAGCAAACCCGGGAAGTGCTCAAGCGGTCGCCCGACGACGCCCGTGCCCTGACCTATCTGGGGGTGATTCGCTCCAACGCGGGCCAGCCGGAAATCGCGGTCACCTTGTTCCAACGGGCGATCGCGAAAAAGCCGGACCTGCTGGAGCCCTATCTCCAGATGGCCTACGTCTACTTCCGCCTGGACCGCGAGCCGGAGGCCAAGGCCACGCTCGCAGTCGCCTCGCGCCGCTTCCCGGAAAAAGCGGCCATGCTGAGCGGGTTGCCCGACAAGTGGCGTCGACAGGCCGAGCAACAACAGGTCGGCCGCACGGTGTCCCGCCGGTCACGGGAGCTCAGACGAGCCGGCGCGTGGCCGGCGTTTTGGATCTCGACCCGGCGCTTCGGGGGAAGCTCGCCGCGAGTGCGGTCGTGATTGTCATCGTTCGCCGGGCTGGCGCGCAGGGGCCGCCGGTCGCGGCGAAAAGGTTCTCCGCTGCAGCATTTCCTGTCCGATTCTCGGTCGGCGAGGCCGACGCGATGGGGGGTCAGGTGTTTCCCGACAGTGTCCGGATCGACGCGCGCGTCGACAGCGACGGGAATCCCGCGACGGTCGACCCTGCGGATCCTTCGGCTTTTCTCGACGGCGTGACGGCCGGTGCCACCGACCTCAAGCTCATGATGGCGCGTTAGTTGCTTGGGTTAGTTGCTGGGAGTGACCCTGGGGGGTTCTCGTGAAAGCCAAACGGGCGTTTCTGAATGTCGCCTGCGTGCTGTTCTTGCTGGGCAGCCTTCCGTCGGAAGCGGCGACCTATCTGGTGGATCGCCTTTCGGACGCCGATCCCGCGGGTGGAGGAGAGGGATCGGGCCTCGCGGGCGATCTGCGCTTCTGCCTGACCCAGGCCGGGTCGGGAGACGTCGTCGGCTTCAATGTCGTCGGAACCATCGAATTGGCGACGGCTTTGCCGGTTGTGACTCTCGACGTCACTATCCAGGGACCCGGCGCGAATCTCCTGACCGTACAGGGCGCGGGCGGCAGCGTATTCGTAGTCGACAGCGGCGCGAACGTCACTTTCTCGGGCCTGGCCATCACCGGCGGCGTCGGTAACGGCGGCGGGATTCTACAATCTGGGCACCCTCACGCTGAACAATGCCACCGTCCATGACAACACGGCCGGCAATCCCACGAATGGCGGTGGCACGGGCGCCGGCATCTGGAACGAAGTCGGCGCCACGCTGACACTGAACGGCTCGACCGTCAGCGGTAACTCGGCGATCGGAAACTATCAGCTACAACCCGAGCCGGGGCGGCGGGATCGCCAACTACGGCACGCTGACTCTCATCAACTCTACGGTCAGCGGCAACTCCGCCAGCCAGGGGTTCGGCGGCGGGATCTCCAACTCGCTGCCGACCAGCACGCTGACGCTGACCAACTCCACGGTCAGCGCGAACTCTTCTCCCGGAACGAGTCAGTGGCGGCCTCGACAACGTCGGCACCCTCATCGCCGGGAACAGCATCGTCGCGGGAAACGAGAATGGCGATCTCTCCGGCGACGTGGCGTCGGAAGGCTACAACCTGTTTGGCACGACGGATGGCAGCGGCTTCGACCCGACCGACCTGCTCGGCGTCGACCCGCTGTTGGGCCCGCTCCAGGACAACGGAGGCGCCACCTCGACGATGTCTCCGCTGGCCGGCAGCCCGGCCATCGATCGCATCCCCGGCGGCGCAAGCTTTCCCGCCACCGATCAGCGCAACGTCTCCCGCCCCCAGGGTCCCGCCGCCGACAGCGGCGCCGTCGAGGTCGGGGGGGCGCCGGGCCTTCAGGTCGCCGGTATCGTGCCGCGATCGGGGGCGGCATCCGGAGGATCGCCCGTCGTGATCGCCGGGATCGGCTTTCTGCCGACGGCTTCGCTGACGATCGGCGGAATCCCGGCGCAGAACGTCGTCGTGGCGAGCTCCGCCGAGATCGACGCATCGGTGCCGCCGCTGCCGGCCGGAACGCTCCACGATGTCGTCGTCACGAATCCGTCATCGTCGGCCGATTCGCCTCTCGTCTCGGCCGTGCTCGCGGAAGGATGGCTCGCCGACTTCCTCGACGTTCCGCAGGGCGACCTGTTCCATGACTACGTCGAATCGATCTTCCGCGGCGGAATCACGGCGGGATGCGGATCGGGCCAGTACTGCCGGAATAGCCCCGTGACGCGCGAGCAGATGGCGGTTTTTCTTCTCAAGGCGAAACACGGATCGGAATACACTCCGCCTTCCTGCGTCGGGTTCTTCGACGACGTTCCGTGTCCGGGTCCTTTCGCCGACTGGATCGAGGAGCTTCAAGCCGAGGGAATCACCGGCGGCTGCGGCGGAGACAATTACTGTCCCCAGAACCCGGTGACGCGAGCACAGATGTCCGCCTTTCTGCTGAAAACGAAGTACGGAGCGGGACACGCGTCCCCGCCTTGCACGGGGGTCTTCGAAGACGTGGCCTGCCCCAGCCCGTTCGCCGACTGGATCGAGGAGATCTATTCCGAAGGCGTCACCGGTGGATGTTCGACGTCGCCGCTTCTGTACTGTCCCACGGGTGATGTCACGCGCGGCCAGATGGCGGCGTTCCTCACGAAGACGTTCACTTCTCAATGAACACCTACGCCCGCGGGCCCGATTCGAGTTACCGCCGAGGCAAACGCCGTCCTGCGGTCGGCGTTCGAGCTCGGCAGTTGCCTACTGCCGGGGGTCTGCCTGCGGTGGTCGGCTCCTCACGAAGACGTTCAATCTCAATGAGGGACATTCTCTTCTCAATGAGGGAAAGGATGCTTCGACCGGATTGCGAAGGAAAACGGTCGAGGGTGCCGGCACTGGTCGGTATCTGGTGCGTGCTTTTCGTTCTGGGCAGGGTTTCCGCCGCAGCAACGACGTACGGAGTCGATCGACTGACGGACGCCAATCCCGCGGGCGGAGGGCAAGGAGCCGGTCTCGACGGTGACCTGCGGTACGCGTTGACCCAGGCACAGTCCGGAGACGCGATTTCGATCCACGTTGCAGGAACGATCGATCTGACCGCCGCCCTGCCGGTTCTCACCCGGAACATCTGCATCCAGGGACTCGGCGCGGATCTCCTGACCGTGCACGGTGCCGGAGGCAGCGTGTTCGCGGTCCACGAGCGGGACGACCGTCACGCTCTCGGGCCTGGCCATTACCGGCGGCGTCGGTCACGGCGGCGGGATCTACAATCGGGGCACGCTCACGCTGAACAACGGCACCGTCCATGGCAACACGGCCGGCGATCCCACGAACGGCGGTGGCACCGGCGCCGGCATCTGGAACGACGTCGGTGCCATCCTGACGCTGAACGGCTCGACCATCAGCGGCAACTCGGCGATCGGGAACCTGTCCTATGCGCCGAGCCGCGGCGGCGGCATTGCCAACTACGGAACCCTGACGCTCAACAACTCCACGGTCAGCGGCAACTCCGCCAGCCAGGGGTTCGGCGGCGGGATCTCCAATGCTCTCGATGCGAGCATTTTGACTTTGAACGACTCCACCGTCAGCGCGAATTCTGCGACGGGTCGATCCCAGCGGTGGCGTCGACAACCGCGGCACGCTGACGATCCGGAACACGATCATCGCCGGCAATACGGGCGGCGATCTCTCGGGCAACGTCCTCTCGGAAGGCTACAACCTGTTCGGCACCACCAACGGCGGCAGGTTTCGCCGGCACGGATCTGTTGGACGTCGTGCCGCTGCTCGGCCCGCTCCAGGACAACGGCGGGCCGACGGAGACCATGGCGCCGCTGCCCGGCAGCCCGGCCATCGATCGGACCCCCGGCACTCCCGGAGTGAATTTCCCGGCCACCGATCAGCGGGGCGTTCCCCGGCCTCAGGGAGCGCTGGCCGACACGGGCGGCGTCGAGATCGCCCTCTCGCAGGTCTCCCGGGGCCGTGCCGCCAGAGCCGGCGATGGGTCGATCGAAGCCCTGCGCACCGGACGGCCGGACGGCCACGAGCGAGGCACGAGCCGAGAGTGCGGCGCCACGCTCGCCGATCATTCGCGTCGGCCCGGATCGCGGTCCCACGCGCTTGCTGGGCACTCGCGGGGGCGATGTCGTTCTCTGCACGCCCTAGACGCGTTCGATGAGCGCCTAAAATCGCTCGGGCCGGCACGATGCCGCGAGCTGCTTTCCGGGATAGGATCCGAAACGAGGTTCGCGTCGACTCCGACGACAACCCCGATACCCGAGACTCATCGGAGTCGTGCGCGCTCGCCACAAGTGGTGCGGGGTCGCATGAAATCCAACGCACGGTTTCTCGTCCTGGTCTGCTCCCTGATCTTCGCAAGCAGCCTTCCCTCCCTGGGTGCGACGTACAAGGTGAATCGCCTGACGGACGACGACCCCGCCGGCGGAGGCGAAGGATCGAATCTCGCCGGCGATCTGCGCTGGTGCGTGACCAAGGCTCGGTCGGGAGACACCATCACCTTCAGTGTCGTGGGAACGATCGGCCTGAGCGCCGCTCTGCCGACGTTGACCTGGAACATCACGGTCCAGGGACCGGGCGCCCAGCTGCTGACCGTGAACGGCGCGGGCAGCAGCGTCCTGCATGTCGGGAGCGGAGCGGCCGTTGTCATTTCGGGCGTGACCGTCACGGGCGGCCACGGTAACGGCGGCGGAATCCTCAATCTGGGAACTCTGACGCTCAACAACGACACGATCCGAGACAACACGGCGGGAGACCCGACGAACGGAGGCGGCACCGGCGCCGGCATCTGGAACGAGGTCGGTGCCACGCTGACAATGAGACGCTCGACGGTCAGCGGCAACACGGCGATCGGAAACCTGTCCTACAACCCGAGCCGCGGCGGCGGGATCGCCAACTACGGAACGATGATCCTGATCAACTCCACGGTCAGCGACAACTCCGCGAGCCAGGGGTTCGGGGGCGGGATCTCCAACTCGCTGCCGACCAGCACGCTGACACTGACCAACTCCACCGTCAGCGCGAATTCTGCGACCGGGTCGAATCTCAGCGGTGGCGTCGACAACCGCGGCACGCTGACGATCGGGAACACGATCATCGCCGGCAATACGGGCGGCGATCTCTCGGGGGACGTCGTCTCGGAGGGCTACAACCTGTTCGGCATGACCGATGGCAGCGGCTTCGTCCTGACCGACCTGCTCGGCGTCGATCCACTGCTCGGTCCGCTCCAGGACAACGGTGGCGCCACGCTGACCATGTCTCCGCTGCCCGGCAGCCTGGCCATCAATCGCATCCCCGACGACGAAAGCTTTCCCGCCACCGATCAGCGCAACGTCTCCCGCCCCCAGGGCCCCTCCGCCGACAGCGGCGCCGTCGAAAAGACGCCTCCGACGCCCACCAGCACGCGAACCAGGACCCCGACGAAGACGTTCACGAAGACGCGGACGCCGACGAAGACGTTCACGAAGACGCGGACGCCCACGAAGACGCGGACGCCCACGAAGACCTTCACGAAGACGCGGACGCCCACGAAGACGTTCACGAAGACGCGGACGCCCACGAAGACGTTCACGAAGACGCGGACGCCCACGAAGACGTTCACGAAGACGCGGACGCCCACGAAGACGTTCACGAAGACGCGGACGCCCACGAAGACGTTCACGAAGACGCGGACGCCCACGAAGACGTTCACGAAGACGCGGACGCCCACGAAGACGTTCACGAAGACGCGGACGCCGACGAAGACGTTCACGAAGACACGGACGCCGACGAAGACGCCGACGCGGACAGCCACGAGGACGAGGACTCCGACCCCCGCCCTTCAAGGCGCGCTCCCGATCCAGCTCGACGCGCCCTAGGCGCGCTGGCCCGCTTCGAGCCTCGGCGCCGGCGCGTCCCCCCGACCAGCGAGGCCGGCTCGGCGCCTTAGGGGTTCACGATGACGGTGCCGCTCATGGCGGCGCCGTGCACGGCGCAGATGTAGTTGAACGTCCCTGTCTGGTTGAAGGTGTGTTGAAAGCTGAAAGGCGGGGGGTGGTTGCCGGAGTCCCACGGTCTCCGGGGGGTGGATCCGGTCGTCGAGTGAAACCCCCCGACCCAGACCCAGTTCACCTCGGTGCCGACGGTGATCGTCGTGGTGTTCGTGCCGCTGACCAGATCGACGAAGTTCGAGCCGCCCTGCCCGACGTTAACCGTATGAGCGCCGGCCGGAGACGTCGGCGTGACGGTCGGAGTCCGTGTCGCGGTGCGTGTCGCGGTGCGGGTCGCGGTCGCCCCGGAGGGCGTCACCGTCACGACCGGCGTGATCGGCTGCGGCGGCCCGTCTTCGGCGCCGACCACGAAGATCGGATCGGTCGTGTGGTTGTCGATCACGGCCGCGTAGGAAAAGACCGGACCGGTGGCCGATACGACGACGACCGCGTTTTGCGTGGCATGGTCGGTCTGTCCCGCCGCCTCGAAGATGTCTGGAGACTTGCGCGCCGGAGTGGCCGCCGACCGACCGGGTCACGGGATTGCCGATCTGAATACCCCCGTCGAAGATCGTGAAGGTCACGTTGACGAGGGCGTCCTGACGATTGAAGAGGCCGACGTTCGTGCGGAAACCGGCGTCGGCGCCGCGGTTGCGAATCGAGGTCAGGATCGTCGTCGGGGACTCGTCCGAATTCGGCAGCCCCGGAATGAACATCCCCACCGTCGGCGTGGGCGCGGTCGAGTAGAGCCGCGAAGTCACGACGAGCTGCTGCGGCCCGCCCGTGTGCTCGAACTCGATGCCGCCGGCCGTGTCCGGCGCGTTGAAGACCGACACCACGATGTCGTTGAAGGCTCGCGACTCGCGGGGCGTCAGCGTGAATTGCACCGAGTCCGTCGAAACGCTGCAGGACGAAGGAATGAAACATCGGTACCGTGCGGACACGGTCAGATCCTCGGCATAGGAGGTATTGAACGCCCGCACGTCCGAGAAGAACGGCGCGCCCCCGACGATCGACGCCGCCGCCGGCAGCGTCACCTCTTCGCCGGGAAGCGCTGCCGTCGCCGACGCGACGACCACGAACACGAGGAAATTGCGCATGACGTCCTCCGTCGGCTTCGCGGGTCGTCGCGCAGCGGCCGCGACCGCTCCCGCCGATCCCTATCCTATCGCCGGGGCGAGGATCCGGATGAGGGCACGACGGCGAAGCGTCGGGGGCTCGTGGGGGAGGTCCGGGAAGGGCGGCTTGCCGCGGCCGCGATTTTGCGGGTGAGGGTGGGGACAGCCGCCCGCGCGAGCTCGGAGGGCGTCAGCCAGCGAGTCCCGGGCGGGGGAGCCGCGCCCTTCGGGGACGGGGGCGGTCTCCGGGCGGCGATGGCGCGATAGACGCGGATCTCGAGGCGACGATTGACGATCGTATGCCTCGTCTCTCCGACGAGCTCCCCGTCGAGGCGGAGGCCCATCCTCCCGAGTGCCCGCGAGAGCCGGCTCCGGGCGGCGCGGTGCGAATCCGCCTCCGCCGCCGGAAAGAGCCACATCCGCTTCAGCAGCGTTCCCTCGGCGCGGGCGAGCAGCATCCGCCCGTCCCGTCTGGCGTAAGCAGCCGCGAGATGAACCAGGCGCGGACGGGGCTTCGCGCGGCGGCGCGGAAACTGCTCGGGCGAGCCCGCCGCGCGGGCCGCGCAGAACCGCGCGACCGGACAGACCGGGCACGCGGGGCGCCGCGCCGTGCAGATCTGCTGGCCGAGGTCCATGAGCGCGGCCGTGAGGTCGCCGGGATCTCGCGCGGGCAGGAGGGCCGTGACGCGCCGCCCCAGGAGCTCGGTATGCGCCCGCGTTCCCGCTTCGCCCTTGACCGCGAAGAGTCGCGAGACCACGCGCGTCACGTTGGTGTCGAGAGCCGGCACCCGCGCGCCGAACGCCAGGGACGCCACGGCGGCGGACAAGTAGTCGCCGAATCCCGGCAGCGTGGCGAGTGTCGCCGGCTCACGCGGAAGCCGTCCGCCGTGCACGGAGACGATGCGTCGCGCCGCGGCGTGTAGGTTCCGGGCCCGGGCGTAGTACCCGAGGCCCGACCAGGCCGCAAGCACGCTCGATTCGCGCGCTCGGGCGAGCGCAGGCAGGTCCGGAAAACGAGCGAGGAATGCGTCGTACCGAGCGGCGACCGTGGCCACGGTCGTCTGCTGGAGCATGACCTCCGAAACCCAGATCCGGTAGGGATCCCGGGTCCCGCGCCAGGGGAGCGCTCGCTTCTCGCGGCGGAACCAGTCCCCGAGCGCCCTGCGAATCCGAACCGCCCGAGGCTCGTCGTTCAGGAGGCCGTCACCTCGGTGCGCGGCGCGATCCAGTTCGGCTCCCGCATGAGGTTCCGGATGAACGTCTTCTCCTCCTCGTTGGGCAGGACCTCGGCAGCGTGCTTCGCGTACGCCTCAGGCTCGAGCTTTTCGCCGGTCACCGAATAGTTCTGTCCGGCGAACTCGCCGATGGAGCGGTGGAACTTCATGTCGGGCGCAACGAGCGGTGCGGCGCCGTCCGGAAGGAACTTGCTGATCGACACCAGGAGCGCGTCGACTTCCTGCTTGTAGAGGTCTCGCGACAGCTCGTTGAGGTGCGCCTTGTCGGGGTCGGCGGGTTGTTTCGCCTCGTCGTAGCGGCCTTTGAGGCCCCACACGTAGAACCACTCGGCCGAGGACGAGGAGTCCTTGCCGAAGAGGTCGTACGCCGTGGAGAGCCACTTGTTGATGTACTTCTGGAGAAGCGCCGGCGGGACGCGCCCGCCCTTCGCGATCCGCTGCAGGCCCATGTGGCCCGTGCCGAGGTGGAACCCTTCCTCGCGCAGCATGGGCCCCATCGAGCGGGCGAGCGGCGCGAAGCCGGACGTCGAGAGCATGTTGAGCTGGAACTTCCCGTCGCGGTCGACGAACTCGGTGTACGTGAAGAAGTCGACCCAGTTGTCGACGTCGACGTTGAACGAGCCGAGCAGCCGGTTGTTCTGCCAGGAGCGGCGCTCGAGCAGCTTGCGCGCTTCGATCTTCCCGGTCTCGCCGAAGTTGTTGACGAGCAGGTGGCACATCTGCCAGCCGTGACGCATCTCTTCGACCATGATCCGGCAGACGCTGTCGGTGTCGTAGTCGGAGGGCGACGTCTGGAGCAGGTAGCGCTGCTGCTCGACCGACGCGAACTCGGTATCGCCCTGGTAGACGATGAGATTGCAGAGCGCGTCGCGAATCTGCTGCTGGGGGATCTGCGTCACGCGCTCCCACTTCCGGGAGCCCTGGAAGTCCCCGTACTCGATCTCGTCGGTCCTCAGGTCGCCGTACTTGGCCTCGAACGCATAGTCGGAGTACTTCGGCAGCTCGAGGCCGATGTCCTTCTGCCACGCACGGAACGCGTCGATCCAGTCGTCGAAAGTCGCAATTTTCTTCATGCCTGGGCCCCAATCCTCGCTTTTCTCGAAACCCGTATCATATCGGGTTTATGCCGGTAGCCATCGACTGGGAGGGACTCACGGTGGCGTTCGAGAACCGCTCCCAGAAGATCACCCACTTCTTCGACCGGGAGACCGGCGACGTCGTCCAGGTCCTCGTGCAGGACGCGGCGCGCCACGCGGAGCTCGCCGGGGATCCCCGCTACCGGGCGCTCCCCAAGGACCAGGGCGAGCGCACGCGCGGAGACCTGGAGGACTTCGCGGAGCACTGCGAGGACGAGGCCTGCCGGCGCGATCTGACCAAAGCGCTCGAAGAGACCGACTTCGCCGCGGCATTCCGCCGCGCGCTGCTCGGGCACCCCAGGGAGGAGTCGCACTTCTTTCAGTTCAAGGAGCGGCGGGCGAAGGAGCGGGCGGTCGCCTGGCTGAAGGAGAACGGGATCGCGAAGTAGCGCCCGCGCTCACGGCGCTGGAGCGCGGAGGATCCCGAACCGCTCCGGGACGTGGAAATCCGCGGGATCCGCGAGCGTCGGCGACCACGCGCTGAACTCGTCGGGCTGGCCGCTCGCGCCCCGATCGATGCGATAGAAATTGGCCCGCCAGACCGCGGGGATCGGTCCATCGCAGAGCGGCGCGAGCGGAATCGTCAGCGCCGCGGACCAGCGCCCGGGCCGAACCGTCACCCGCGCGGAGAGTCCCGGACAGTCCCAGGACGTGTCGACGCGCATGGAGGCTCGCGCGAGCCCGGGCGAGTCCACGCGCGCGTCGAAGAGCGTCCCGAGGGGATTCACCTCGATCTCGAAGTAGCGCCGCGGAGGATCCTCCTCCGGCGCCAGGAAGACCTCGCAGACATCCTCCTCCCAGAGCGGGGCGTCGCGCTCCCGATGCGTCGCGACGACGCCGGTTCCGTCGTCGCGGGCATCGAAGCGGACGCAGAGCGCGTCTCCGCGCCGTCCGATCCGCAGAGGCGGTCGCGAGCCGCGGAGGCTGTCCCGTCCGCGCGTCGACGAGCTTCAGCGACGGGAGCGCCACGAGGCGGTCGGTCGCGGACAGCGGTGGGACGGAGAGCGCGGGAACGGCGGCGGCCATGCGAGGCGCATTGTGCCAGTCATCCTGAAGTTGGCGAAGAAGTCACGGGATCCCTCGGGGAAACCGCCGGCCTTCGGCCGGCGTTGTCTATTGCCGGGGGTCTGCGTGACCGCTGCGCTGTGCGCAGCGTTCCCTACTGTCGGGGGCTTGCCTTCGGTGGTCGGGTCGGTGGACGACTCGGCCCTCGGGATGACATGTCGGGACGCGAAGGCGTCCGGCAGCGTCATTTGAACTTCCAGGCCCGATAGAGATTGAAGCCGATGTAGACGTTCTTCGCCGGCTGGGCGTACGGGACCGCGATGGTGTACTGATCCGCGGTCGTCCCCTTGACGTTGCCCGCGAAGAAAGCGAAACGGTGCCGCAGGAGCGACTTCTCGACCGTGACGGCCCAGCCGACGCCGCCCGAATCCACTTTGGAGAGCCTCGGGTAGACCTCGCCGTGCACCGTGATCGAGTGCGTGATGGCGATGGAGGCCCCGACGGGCACGTTGAAGACGTTCTCGTAGAGGCCGGAGCAGGCGAACTGAGGGAGCTCGGGGGGAAGGCCTGTCGGCCGGCAGGAGAGATCGT
Organism: uncultured Acidobacteriota bacterium; assembly: GCA_963749265.1. GTDB lineage: Bacteria > Acidobacteriota > Thermoanaerobaculia > UBA5066 > Gp7-AA6 > DAHUXD01. The sequence goes on from CAVVML010000031.1 coordinate 56,542, forward strand.
GCGGCGGCCGTTGCAGAAAAGGAAACGGGCCACCGAAGTTTCCGAAGTCGCCGTTGGTTCGCTGGAGATACGTCGGAACGGCCGTGATCCGAACGTACTTGCCGAAGTCGTAAGCCAGGACGGCCTGAGCGAAGAAGACTCGACTGGGGACGCGCTCCCGTGGTTCTCCAGTCGGCCCCGAACCGCAAAGACGAAGCGAAGCATCCGAGCCTGGGCAGCTCGTACTGTCCCGAGGCCTCGTACGTCGCGAGATCCGAGCTGCGGTAGAAACCCAGGTTGAGGTTCTTGAGCGGCGCGTACCAGAGACCGAAACCCCACGTATTGCCGGTATCGAGCGTGAAGAAGTTGTCGATGTTCCCATCCTGCAACGGCTCTTGAAACCGGTGCGTCACGAGGAAGGTCAGCGTGCCTTCCGGAGGAACGTCGACGGACGGCAGGTTGATGATGACGTTGGATTCGATCGGCCGGAACGGGATCGACTCCTTCTTCTCTTCCTCCGTCGCTTCGTTCGTGCCCGCCCCGGGAGCCGGCGTGGGCGTGCGGCGTCGGCGGGGGCGTCTCCTGGGCGAGCGCCGCCGACGCGAGCGCGAGACAGAGGGCCGCCGCGAGTCCTCGTTGCCGTTGTCCTCATCACACCTCCCCGATCAGGCACACCCGGCCGTCCGGAGCCTAGCCGCGCTTCGGGTCGGGCCAGGGACGCTCACGAGATTTTCAGTTTTCCGCCGGCGCGTCGAGGACCTCGCGAACCTTGCGCGCCAGGACGTCGGGCGTGAAGGGTTTCGACAGAAACGCCGTGCCCGGCGGAAGGATGCCCTGCTGGGCGATGGCCGCGTCCGTGTACCCCGACATGTAGAGCACGCGCATCCGCGGGCGCTCCGCCGCGAGCAGACGAGCCATCTCCCGGCCGTTCATCCCGGGCATGATCACGTCCGTCACGAGGAGGTCGATCTTTCCCGCGGCCCGGGCCGCGGTGATGGCCTCGGCCGGGCTCGCGGCGGCGATGACCGCGTATCCCTGCATCCGGAGGAGACGCTCCACCAGACGCCGGACCTCGGCCTCGTCCTCCACGAGAAGGACCGTCTCGCTTCCGGTCCGCGCGGCGGCGAGAGGCACGGGAGGCGTCTCGCGCTTCGTCAAGGGCTCTTCGCAGCGCGGGAGGTAGATCTTGAACGCCGTGCCGACGCCGGGCTCGCTGTACACCCAGATCGAGCCGCCGCTCTGTTTCACGATGCCATACGTCGTCGACAGGCCGAGCCCCGTTCCCTTGCCGCGCTCCTTGGTCGTGAAGAAGGGCTCGAAGAGCCGCGACTGGAGGGCGGCGTCCATGCCGACGCCCGTGTCGGAGACGGCCAGCATGACGTGCGGGCCGGGCTGGACGGTGGCGTAGGCGCTCGCGAACTTCTCGTCGAGGGTCGACGTTGGCGGTCTCGAGCGTGAGCCGGCCGCCGCGGGGCATGGCGTCGCGGGCGTTCACGGCGAGGTTGAGGATGGCCTGCTCGATCTGGCCCGGATCGGCCATCGTGCGCCAGAGGTCGGTATCGAGGGCCGTCGTCAGCTCGATGTCCTCGCCGATGACGCGGCGGAGCATCTTCTCCATGCCCGCGATCACGGCGTTGAGGTCGAGCACGCGCGGCTCGAGGACCTGCCGCCGCGAAAAGGCCAGCAGCTGCTGCGTCAGGCCGGCGGCGCGCCGGCCGGCTTCCCGGATCTCGACCGCGCTCTCGCGCCGGGAGTCGTTGCCGGGGAGGTCGGCGAGGAGCAGGTCGCTGTAGCCCGCGATCGCCGTCAACAGGTTGTTGAAGTCGTGGGCGATGCCTCCGGCGAGCCGGCCCACGGCCTCCATCTTCTGCGACTGGAGCAGCTGTTCCTCGAGGCGTCGACGCTCGGTGACGTCGAAGACCGTGCCGAGGATCATCTCCTCGCCGTCCTCGTCGGCGAGCAGCGAGACGTTCTGGATGACCCAGACGGGAGTTCCGTCCTTTCGGCGCGCCTGGCCCTCGTGGTTGGCGATGCTGCCTTCCCTTCGGAGGCGCTCCCAGAACTCGGCGTGCTCCCCGGGCCGCTCGTGCTGCCACCAGTCGGGATGCGCCATGGCCTCCGCGGGGCTCGCGTAGCCGAGCAGGCGCGCGAACGCGCGATTGCATTCCAGCAGGCGCCCGTCGGCGGCCGAGCGGTAGACGCCGGCGAGGTTGCGCTCGAAGAGCAGCCGGTAGCGCTCCTCGGATTCCTTCAGCCCGGCCTCCATGCGCTTGCGCCCCGTGATGTCGCGCAGGACCGCCTGGGAACCGGCCTTCCCGTCGAACTCGATCGGCGCGACGCGGACCTCGACGTCGAAGGTCGAGCCGTCCGCCCGCAATCCCAGGGCTTCGTAGAGTCCCGGCGCCGCGCGGCCGGCGCCGCGTTGCTCGACGAAATCGCCGATCTGCTCGCGCGAGCCCGGCGCGAAAAAGATCGAGACCGGCACACCAAGGAGCGGGCGCTCGTACGCGAACATCTCGACGCACGCCGGATTCGCATAGGCCACGTTGCCGTCGACGGTGACCAGGACCGCTTCCTGAGTCTGCTCGAGGAGCGTCTTGTAGCGCCGATCGCGCTCGGCGAGCTTCTCGAGGTGGCGCACACGGACCGACCGCCACCAGGCCAGGCCGATTCCCGTGACGGCCGCGAAGACGGCGGCGGCCGTGAGCACGATCCAGAGCATGGGAGCGAGGCCGCGCCCGAGGGCGGCGTTTCGGTCGACCTCGACGACGATGGCCCAGCCGATGTCCGGGATCCGGCGCGTCGCGGCCAGCACCGCGCGGCCCCGCCCGTCGGTGAACTCGCCGCCGCCGCGGGGGCTCGCGAGCGCCACGGCCGCGAACGACGTGCGATCGGAAGCGGGAAGCCGGTAGGACGCTCCGGCTTCGCCCCAGTGCGCGGGAGCGACGATGACGAGCGCGTCCCCTTCCCGCAGGACCACGTGGAGGCGTTCGGTGGTCGGCCCGACCGACCGCGACCGGGGGAAGAGCGCGCCGAACGCCTCGGCCGCGTCCACGGACAGGAGCAGGGCGCCCGCGGGCCGGCCGCCCGGATCCGAGACAGGCTCGGTGACCTCCAGCGCGAGACTCTCGATGCCGTCGTGGGCCGGATGCGCGAGCAGCGCGCGCGCTTCCTCGATCGCCCGCCGCGCAGGACCGATCTTCTCCAGTCCCAGGGGCTCGGCGTCGGTGGACGACAGCCGCAGCCGGCCCGAAGCGTCGACGATGCCGATCGAGACCTCCGGATCCGCGCGAACGAGCTCATCGAGCTCGCGGCGCGCGCGGGCGGCCGCCGGCGGCATCCCGCCTCCGGGAGCGAAGAGCGCGCGCACGCTCTCCAGCCCGGCCAGCAAGTGGGCGTCCCGCCGCCACACGTGGATCGCGCGCTCGGCGATCGCGAGCCGGTCGTCGGCCAGGGCGGACAGCCGGCTCTCCCAATCCGCGCGGCGCGACTGCTCCGCGCGGCGCACCGAGATCCACGCGGCGATCGTGAGCAGGACTCCGGTCAGAGCCCAGGCGACCAGGAGCCAGCTCGGCAGCGGACGATCCTCCCGAGGGGCGGGGCGCGGCGTCGCCAACGGTGTCATGAGAAGGTCACGCCCGGAGAAGCCCGGCGCCCCAGTGGAGACCGGCGCCGAGGGCCGTGAAGACGACGAGATCGCCGGCTCGCACCCGGCCCTGCGACTTCGCCTCGTGGTAGACGAGGGGAAGCGTCGCCGCGGTCGTGTTTCCGAAACGCTGGATGTTGTTGTGGACGCGGTCGTCGCCGAGCTCGAGATGCTTCTGGACGGCTTCGTTGATGCGCAGGTTCGCCTGGTGCATCAGCAGAAGCGACATGTCCCCGATCGCGAGGTCGTGCGCCGAAAGGATCTCGCGGACGACCTCGGGCATCGCCGTCGTGGCCAGTCGGAAGACCTGCCGGCCCTCGACCACGGGGACGGTTCGGTTGTCCTCGAACATCGCGGGCGTGAAGTACGGGAAGCTCGCGGAGCCTCCGCCCGGCACGTAGAGCTTGTCCCAGTGCGCCCCGTCGGTGTGCATCCGGAAGCCGAGAAAGCCGCGCCCGTCTCCCGACTCGTTGGCTTCGAGCACGAAGGCGCCGGCGCCGTCGCCGAAGATGACCGCGCGGTCGCGCTGGGCCGTGCCCCAGGCGCGCGCCGCCTCGGACACGGGCCCGTCCGATTCTCCGAAGAGGACGGCCCAGTCGTCGTCTCCCCAGGGAAAGAGCGAGGCATGGCACTCCGCGCCGACGAGCAGCACGCGCCGCGCGGAGCCCGACCGGATGAAGGCGTCCGACACCTGGAGGCCGGACAGAAAGCCCGCGCACTGCATGCGGATGTCGAGGGCCGGGGTGGTGGAAAGGCCGAGGGCCTTCGCGAGGATGCCGCCGTTGCCCGGGAAGTAGTGGTCGGGAGTCATCGTGGCGAAGACGATGAGATCGAGGTCCGAAGCCGCGAGGCCCGCGTCGTCGAGCGCCCGGCGGGCGGCCTCGGCGTCCCGAGGACCGCGGACGACTGGCCTTTCCGCGAGAAATGGCGCTCCTCGATGCCGGTCCGCTGCCGGATCCACTCGTCGGTCGTGTCCATCAGGCGCGACATGCGCGCGTTCGTGACGACGCCCTCCGGCACGAAGATTCCGGAGCCTCGGACGACGCTTCGAATTGTCGGGGGAGGCACGCCCCGATTGTACCGGGCGGGCCGCCGGGGCGAGGGGAGAAGCCCTACGGCGCTACGGTACCGCCGCGAGGTCGACGTCGCCGGTGATTCCGTCGACCTCCGCCGTCCACGCGTAGACGTTCATCCCGTCCGGGACGGTGATCTGCACCCGCCCGCCGGGCTGGTTCGTGATCGCCGAACGCCGAGAACACCGCGTTCAGCCGCCCGGGCTCGTGATCCCCGAGCGGAACCTCGACCGAGCCGGCCTCCGTCCCGTCGGCGAGGAAACCGGTGACGGTGACCGATCCCGCGAGGCCGCGGTTGTAGAAGAGCAGGTTCGTACGCCGGTAGCCGGTTTGCGGAAGCCCGATCGCCGTCACGGATCCGTTCGTGAGGCCGCCGGTCCCGTCGAGGGCCGGCGCGAAGCCGGCATAATCCGCGCCGGCCGTGCGCGCTCCCACGCGGACGGCGGCGGCGACCGGAATGCTCGGGTCGAGGAACAGGGCGCCCTGGCCGCTGGTGATGCCGAAGAGCTCCAGGAGAACGCTCTCGACCGTGCGGCTCTCGAGAGCCGCGAGCGACACGTGAGCGGTCTGCGGCGGCCCGGAGCTGTAGAGCGCGTAGTAGGTCACGCTGACGTCGGCCGCGGATGCCGCGCTCGGGTTGGAGAGGTAGAGGTCGGTGACGAAGCTCGTGTCGTTCGCTCCGATGAGAATGCCGGCGTTCGGAACGATCATGTCCTCGAGCGGCTGGACGGGCACCGACGTCGCGACGTCGAACGTCCCGAGATCGAGGATGTTGACGTAGGGTTGGAGAGTCCCCGAGGTGACGCTGACACGGACGATGTCCCCCGGCTCCTGGTCGACGCCGAAGGCGGCGGCCACGGGGTTGAACTCCTCGCGCGTGTTGACGGCGATGTTGAACGGCCGGACGCCGCGCACCGTTCCGTCCGGAGCCACCAGCGTCAGCTCGCCGACGGCGCCCTCGAGCGTGTAGTACCCGAGGATGGAGGCCTCGGTCTCCCGCGCCCCCGTGAAGAGAATCGCGGAGGAGCCGGCGCCCAGGCTGCGCGGAATCCCCCGGGCGGGAATCGCGTAGCCGTACGAGGCCCCTAAGGGCGTCACGCGCGACGAGCGGACGGTCGCCTGGAGGTCCGCGGGGTTTCCGGTCGCCGCGACGATGCGCACGTTGCCGCTCGCGAGGACGGCGGCCGTGCCGACGTTGCCGAAGGCGTCCTGGAGCACCCGGGTCTCGCCGCGGCGCGACCGTGAACTCGTTGCGCGCGGCGAAGGAGCCCGGCGAATACATGAAGTAGGCCGCGGCCGCGATGGGCGCGGTCCCGGTGTTGGCCACGGTGATGTCGATGCGTATTCGGTCGTTCGCGGCTCCCGCGGCCGAGCTCGCCACGGGGGAGGAGATGTCGGTCAGGCTGCCGACCGTCTGCATCTCGACGCGGACGAGGTTGCCGCCGGCCCCGAACCACACGTAGCCGCCCTCGACGTCGATCCCGTAGGCCTGCGTGACGGGAATCTGGTTGACGAGCGTCCCGGGGTAGGTCGCGTTGCTCGCGACCCGGAAGTCGGCCTGGACGAGCTCGGTGGCTTCGGTCGTCGAACGTGGTCGGGGGGACGTCGAACGTCCGCGTCTGGACCGGGACCAGGCTCGGGATCGAGCGGACGTCGAGCTCCACGGGAATCAGCAACAGCCGCTGCGGCGCGGCCCGGACAGGATCGATGATGTTGACCGCCGCCGCCGACTGGCCCGACGTGACGTAGACCTTTCCCTGGAAAAAGTCGAAGTGGACCGGGTTGCTGACACCGTAGAACGAGTCCAGATTGTTCGTTTCGGTACCGTCCGGTTCGGGATCGTTCGGTTCGGGATCGAAACGGTCCATGCGGCCGGCCGAAATCTGGGAGAGCCACAGCTTCCCGTCCTCGTCGAAGTCGATCTGAGTCGTGTTCAGCCGGCCCGACGAGATGGGGAAGATACGTCCAGGACGTCTCCTTGTCGGATCCGGGCACGTAGCGGACGATGCGGTTGTTGCCGAAGTCGGAGAGCCAGAGGGTTCCCTCGGCGTCGACCACCATGTCGGAGTACCAGGTCGTGAACGCCGAGCGATAGACGGTGGTCACGCCCGTCTCGAAGTTGGCGTTGAGGAGCGCGGCCCCGGTGATCGGGACCCACCAGGTCCCGTCGGGCGCGTGGTAGAACGCCGCCGGGATCGACCCGGGGAGCGTCCACTCGGTGACCTGGTTCGTCACGGTGTCGAGCTTGGCGATCGAGCACCGGCCGGCCGGAATCTCGCTCTGGCCGCTTTCGAGGATCCAGACGTCCGTGCCCTCGACCTTGAAGTCGACGGGATTGGCCCCGAGCTCGTCGTCCGGGCGGAGCTGCCAGTACGTGATGTCCGTTCCCCGGAGGACCCCGACCCGGTCGGCCGAGGCTTCCAGGAACCACACCGAGCCGTCCGGCATCAGCTGCACCCGGACCCCGTTGACGTTCGCGCCGTTTTCCGTGGCATACCGGACCCCCGCCGGGATGGTCGTCGGCAGCCCCGGCGTGGGCGTCGGGGTCGGGGGGGGCGTCGGGGTCGGGGTCGGGCTCTGTGCGGACAACCCGAGCACGCCGCCGAGCCAGACCGCCCAGGCGGCGAGAAGGACACGCTTCATGACGTCGGCGGATGATAACGCACCGACTTCGCTCGGCATTTCTACAATTCCTCGGTGGTTGATGTTAATGGGTAGATGGTGGCAGGCATGTCCTCCTCTCCGGTCGCCGACGTTCTCGCGAGCCGCACCGCCGCGGCCGCTCCCGAGCTCGTCGAGACGCTTCCCGACGGGAGGCTTCGCTGCTACGCGTGCGGCCATCGCTGCCCGATCCCCGAGGGGCGCGAGGGCGTCTGCCGCGTCCGCTACCGGCGCGACGGCGTGCTCCACGTGCCCCGGGGCTACGTCGGAGCGCTGCAGTGCGACCCGATCGAGAAGAAGCCCTTCTTCCACGCCCTGCCCGGCTCCGACGCGCTCTCCTTCGGCATGCTCGGCTGCGATCTGCACTGCGCGTACTGCCAGAACTGGTTCACCTCGCAATCCATCCGCGACCCCGAGGCGGTCGGCGCGCCGCGGGACGTCTCGCCCGAGGAGCTGGTCCGTCTCGCCGCCGACTGCGGGGCGCCGACGATCGTCTCGACCTACAACGAGCCGCTGATCACCTCCGAGTGGGCGGTCGAGGTCTTCCGCGGAGGCGAAGGCGAACGGCCTGCGCACGGGCTACGTGTCGAACGGCAACGGCACGCCCGAGGTGCTCGACTACATCCGCCCGTGGGTCGACTTCTACAAGGTCGACTTGAAATCGATGGACGACAAACACTACCGCCAGCTCGGAGGCGTGCTGCAGAACGTGCTCGACACGATCGCCGGCATCCACGCGCGGGGCATCTGGCTGGAAGTGCTGACGCTCGTCATTCCCGCGTTCAACGACTCGGAGGAGGAGCTGACGCGCGCCGCCCGCTTCGTCGCGTCGGTTTCGAAGGACATCCCCTGGCACGTCACGGCGTTCCATCCCGACTACAAGATGACCGATCGGGGAGCGACGCCCGTCGAGACCCTGATCCGAGCCTGCGAGATCGGCACGGCCGAGGGGCTCCGTTACGTGTACGCCGGCAACATCCCCGGGCGCGTGGGGCGCTGGGAGGACACGCGCTGCCCCTCCTGCGGCGAAACGGTGATCGAGCGGCGCGGCTTCCGCGTGGTCGGCATTCGGCTCGCCGGCGGAGCCTGCCCGAAGTGCGCGACGCCGATCCCCGGGCGCTGGGATCCCGCGGTGCAGGGGACGACCCGGACGCACGGAATTCCGCTCCCGGTCGTCTGAGCCTCCGCATCCCGTAAACCCGCTCCCGACTTCCTCGTCCAAGCCTCCGACAGGGCGGAGGAGGTCTCATGAACGTGAACTGGACCCGGGAGTCGGCCGCGCACCTCCTGCGGCGGGCCGGCTTCGGAGGGACTCCCGCCGAGATCGACGCGCTCCATGCCCTCGGTCTCGAGGGGGCGGTCTCCTACCTCGTCGACTACGAAGCGATCGACGTCTCGGCCTACGAGGCCGAGCTCGCGGCCCGGGGCTACAACCAGAGTCGGATCAGCGGTCTCCAGCAGTGGTTCATGGACCGCATGGCGTTCTCGCCCCGGCCCCTCGAAGAGAAGATGACCTACTTCTGGAATCTCCACTGGACCTCGGGGATCGCGAAGGTGCGCGGCGAGACGCTGCTTCTCAACCAGAACCAGACGGAGCGCCGCCTCGCGATGGCCCGATTCGACGACCTCGTCGTCGCGATCTCGCAGGACCCCGCGATGCTGGTCTGGCTCGACAACGCCACGAACCGCGTCGGCCGGCCCAACGAGAACTACGCCCGCGAGCTCATGGAGCTCTTCTGCCTCGGGATCGGCCATTACGGCGAGGAGGACGTGCGGGAGGTCGCGCGGGCGCTGACCGGCTGGACCGTCGCGAACTACAACCGCGACACGGGCTACAACGCCGCCACGTTCGTGGACCGGCCCGCAGTTCCACGACGAGGGCTCGAAGACGATCCTCGGCCGGACCGGCAATTTCGACGGGTACGACGCGATCGACATCATCCTCGACCATACCGACGCGCGAGGGCTCGGTCTCCGGGCGGTTCCTCGGCGCGAAGCTCTGGGCCTACTTCGCCGGCACGTATGCGCCGCCGCACGTCGTGGATTCGCTGCAGTCGGTCTACGCGCGCGGATCACTCCGTCCGCGAGGTCGTGCGCGCGATCCTGCTCGCCCCCGAGTTCTACGAGGCGCACACGCGCAAGACCTGGGTCCGCAGCCCGGTCGAGTACGCCGTCGCGTCCGTGCGCATGCTCGAGGGGACGAGCGACTTCTCGGCGGCGGCGAATGCCCTCGCCGGCATGGGCCAGGTCCTCTTCAATCCCGCCGACGCCAAGGGCTGGGACTGGGGCGTGTCCTGGATGAACACGGGCTCGCTGTTCGCGCGCGCCTCGCTCGCCAACACGCTCTCGACGAATCGCGGCGCGGCCGGAACGCGCTTCGACCCGGACGCGATGCTCGCGGGCCAGGACGCCTCGACGGCCGAGGGAGTCGTCGACGCGCTCGCCGCGCGGCTCAACGTCGACGACGTGTCGGGCGAGATCCGGGACGCATGGATCGACTACGTGTCGCCGGCGACGGCGGGAGCGCTCGGGATCTGGACGAACACGCCCGAGGCCGTGGACGAGAAGGTGCGGGGACTCGTCCACGTCATGCTGACGAGCCCCGCTTTTCACCTCGCCTGACATTTCGTAGCGGAGGCTTTCGATGTTCTCCCGCCGCGACTTTCTGATCCGCTCGACGGGCTTCGTCACGGTGTCGGCGATGGTGCCGCGCTGGGCCGTCCGGGGCGCGCGCCGGTTCGAGGAGTCCGTGGGCGCCGCGTTCGACGGGCGGACGCTCGTCGTGCTCGAGCTCGCCGGAGGCAACGACGGCCTGAACACGGTCGTGCCTTACGCCGACGCGCTCTATCCTCAGCTCCGCTCGCGGATCGGCGTCCCGGTCGGCGAGGTCCTGCCGCTCGACGGGCGGCTCGGATTGAATCCCGGTCATGACCGGCATCAAGGCGCTCTGGGACGCCGGACGCGTCGCCGTCGTGACGAACGTCGGGTATCCGAACTCGAGCCTCTCGCACTTCGCGGCGCGAGACGTCTGGCACACGGCGGATCCGCTGCTCGCCCAGAGCCGGGGCTGGCTCGGGCGCTGGGCGGACGGCGCCCTCGCCGGCAACGGGAATCCGCTCTCCTGCGCGGCGATCTCGCAGTCCCTGCCGAGGACGCTGCTCGCCGACCACGTGGGCGTGCCCACGTTTCTGACGCTCGCGAGCTACCAGTACCTGACGGACGGGGCGCATCCCGGAGATTCCTCGAACCAGGTCGCGGCCTTTCTCGCCGCGAGCGGTGCGGAGTACGAGATCGCGAACGCGCGCGGACACGCTTTCGGGCGTCGGCCGGGACGCGATCGCGTCGTCGGACATCCTGCAGACGGTCGGGAACGGCTACGTGGCGATGGGCGCGTATCCCCAGAACAGCCTGGGCGCGGGTCTGGAGCTGATCGCCCAGATCATCAACGCGGACCTCGGCGCGCGGATCCTCTACGTCACCTACGGCGGCTTCGACAACCACGCGGGCGAGGACGTCGACCACGACCCGCTCCTCACGGACGTCTCGGGCTCGATCAAGGCCTTCTTCGACGACCTCGACGGCCACGGCAAGTCGCACGACGTCGCTGCTCATGACGTGGTCCGAGTTCGGCCGCCGCGCCGAGGACAACGGATCGAACGGCACCGACCACGGGACGTCGGCTCCGCACTTCGTCGTCGGCGACGCCGTCGTCGCGGGCGTCCACGGCAATCCTCCCGACCTCGCGCATCTGGACGCCAACGGCAACCTCGCGATCGAGAGCGACTTCCGTTCCTACTACGGCACGATCCTCTCCGACTGGCTGGGCGCGGACTCCTCGGCGATCCTCGGCGCGGGCTGGCCGAACCTCGGGTTCATCCAGAAGGGAACCGCATAGACCCGGTGATAGCCTCCCGCGCGTGAACGGGATCGCCGGAAGAGCCACACTCGAGGGCACGCGACGTTTCGCGAAGCGTTCGGGCGCGGCGGAGGGACACTTCCGCGAGGCCATGGGCCTCTCTCTCTCCTCGATCGGGCTCGGGCACCTACCTCGGCGACGAGAGCGCCCGGACGGACGCGGGCTACGAAGCCTCGGTCGCCGCGGCGCTCGCCTCCGGGATCAACGTTTTCGACACGGCGATCAACTACCGGGGCCAGAGGAGCGAGAGGGCCATCGGCCGCGCGCTCGCGAGCGCGTTCTCGGAGGGTCGCGCGGCGCGCGACGAGGTCTTCGTCTCGACCAAGGGAGGCTATCTCCCGCACGACGCCGAAGACCCCCGGCCCGGGCGACGCTACGTGTCCGAGAGCTTTCTCGATACGGGCATCGCGCCCAAAGACGAGATCGCTCAGGGATGCCACTGCATGGCTCCCGGCTATCTGGAAGACCAGATCGAGCGGAGCCGTCGCAACCTCGGCCTCGAGACGATCGACCTCTACTACCTGCACAACGTCGAGACCCAGCTCGAGGAGATCGGTCGCCAGGCGTTCCGCGAGAGACTGGGCCGCGCCATCGAGACGCTCGGAGGCGGCGGCGGATGCCGGAAAGATCTCCGCCTGGGGCTTCGCGACCTGGAACGGCTTGAGGGTTCCGCCCGAGCATCCGGAGCACCTCTCGCTCGCCTCGATCTGGAAGATTGCCGAGGAGGTCGCGGGTGAGGGGCACCGATTCCGGGGGGTCCAGCTTCCGGTCAATCTCGCCATGGCGCACGCCGTCGCCTTCCGATCGCAGCAAAGCCCGTCCACCGAGAAGATCCGCGTGCCGGCTCTCGAGGCCGCGAGCGAGCTTGGGCTCGGGGCGTTCGGCTCGGCTTCGCTCCTCCAGGGGCGGCTCGCGGCGGAGCTGCCCGACCAGGTCGTGCTGGCGTTTCCCGAGGCCGACACGCCCGCGCAGGCGGGCGCTCCAGTTTTCACGGTCCGCGCCGGGCCTGACGAGCGCCCTGGTGGGGGTTTCGGACGTCGCACACGCCTCGGAAAACTTCGGTCTGGCGGCCATCCCCCCGGCGGAGCCGGACCGGATTCTGGGCATCTTCGGCGCTGACGGAAATTAATCGCTGCCGGACAGGCGGTTTGGGTGTGTTCCGGGGCACCAGCCGGGACTGGTGCTTTTCTTTCTAGTTCGTCGTAGAATGAGCCGTTCCCGCCCGGACCTAGAGTCAGCGCGGCGGTGGTTTGGGAGTTCATGTCCGAAGATCCCTTGACCCCGGAAAGCCTTGCGTCCGTATCCGTTCAGTCCGAGCCCCCCTCCGAGGGCGGGCCCGCTGACGGCCAGCCCCGTCCCCATCGTCGGCGCCGGCGGCGCCGCAGGCGGGGGGCCGGGGAGGCGGCCCCCAGGGCAATGGCGGCGGCGGCGCCGGCGAGCGGTCGGAAGACCTCGCCGCGACGGGACCCGAGCGCCCCGTGGACGGCGTCCTGTACATGCCGCCGAAGGACAACGCCTCGGGCGTGCTGGTCTCGGCCAAAGCGAACTTCCTCCCGTCCCCCAAGGACCCCCTGGTTCCCCGGGAGCTCATCCAGCGCGAGGGTCTCGAAGCCGGAGCCCTGATCGCCGGCTACGCGGCCGACGGCGGCCGGCCGGTGCTCCGGCGGGTCGAGACGATCGAGGGCATGGAGCCCGGCGCTTTCCGCCAGCGGCCGGCGTTTACCGAGCTCGTTTCCATCGACCCGAACTCGATCCTCACCCTCGAGACCGAGCCCGACGAGATGTGCGGGCGCGTCACCGACCTGCTGACGCCCATCGGCCGAGGGCCAGCGCTGCCTCATCGTGGCGCCGCCGAAGGCCGGCAAGACGACTCTCCTCAAGCGATGGCCCACGCCGTCAAGGTCAACGACCCCGACGTGCACGTGATCGTGCTCCTCATCGACGAGCGGCCCGAGGAAATCACGGACTTCCGCCGCAGCGTGACGCGGGGCGAAGTCATCGCCTCGTCCGCCGACCTGTCCGCCGAGAACCACATCGCGGTGGCCGAGATCGTGGTCGAGCGGGCGCGCCGCCTCATCGAGTGCGGCAAGCACGTCATCATCTTCTTCGACTCGATCACCCGCATGTCCCGCGCCTACAACCAGTTGCAGCAGCGCGGCGGGCAAGATCCTCTCGGGCGGCATCGACGCGCGGACGATGGAGAAGCCGCGGCGGTTCTTCGGCGCGGCGCGCAATGCCGAGGGCGGCGGGTCGCTGACGATCATCGCCACGGCGCTGGTCGACACGGGCTCGCGCATGGACGAGATGATCTTCCAGGAGTTCAAAGGCACGGGCAACACCGAGATCGTGCTCGACCGCGGCCTCTTCAACCGGCGCATCTTTCCCTGCATGAACATCCCGCAGTCCGGGACGCGCAAGGAAGAGAAGCTCTACGCCGCCGACGATCTGCCGAAGATCGTCAAGCTGCGCCGCGCGCTTGCGGCGGTCGACAAGATCCAGGCGATGGAGCTGGTCCTGGGCCGCCTGTCCAAGTTCCGGACCAACCGGGACTTCCTCAAGAGCTTCTAGACACGCTCGTCATCCCGAGCGGCACGGATCCCGCCTGCGGAGCCCGAGCGGCGGCTCGCGCGGATGCGCGCTCGACCGCAGCCCTGCTCCGCGCGGAGCGCTTCGCTCCCGCGACCGCTGCAGACGTCCTAACGCCGCCGGCTCGCGTTTGCCTCGGCGAGCTAATCAGGAATTACCGCGAGTTTCACCAGCGCTCTGAGCGGGCCCGCTGCGCGGGCCGACCGACGAGAGAGGGAAAGTCCCTCGTCGACCGCTCCCTCGAGCTTACCGGCGTCGGCTCTTGCGCTTGGTTCGGCCGAAACTGTCTTCGGTGGCGGCGGCTTTGGGCGCGGGCGCTTCGCGGCGCGGCTCGGGGCGTGAGCGGAATCCCGCGCTCGCCCGAGGCGCCTGGGCGACCCGGCCGGTCTTGAAGAGGTCCTCGCCCGGCCACTCGACCGGAATCTTGCGGCCGATCCGGGTCTCGATCGCGTCGAGGGAAAAGACGTAGTCGTCGCAAGCGAACGACACCGCGGTGCCTTCGGCGCCGGCCCGTCCGGTCCGTCCGGTCCGGTGCACGTAATCCTCCGAGTCCTGCGGCAGGTCGTAGTTGATGACGTGAGACACGCCCTCGATGTGGAGGCCGCGCGATGCGACGTCCGTCGCGACGAGAACCGCGAGCTTCCCGTCCTTGAAGTCCTGCAGCATCTTCAGGCGCCGGTCCTGCGGAACGTTGCCCGCGAGGGCGCGCGTCGGGTAACCGTTGGCCGAGAGGCCTCGCACGAGGTCCGCCGCGGTCGTCCGCCGGTTCACGAAGATCAGGACGCGGCTGCCCCCCTCCTTCTCGAGGAGACCCAGGAGAAAGCGGAACTTCTCCTTCGCGGAGACGTGGTAGAGCACTTCGGTGATCCCCCGCGCGAGCACGCGCTCGGGCTCGATCTCCACCTTCTCGGCGTTGTTCGTGTGCTCGTAGGCCAGCTCCATGACGCGGATCGACAGCGTCGCCGAGAAGAGGAGCGTCTGTCTCCGGTGGTAGGGAGGGCAGCGCCGGAGGATGCGCCGGAGGTCGCGGATGAAGCCCATGTCGAACATCCGGTCGGCCTCGTCGATGACCAGGATCTCGACGTCCTTGAACGTGACGACGCCCTGCTGCTCGTAGTCGAGCAGGCGGCCGGGCGTTCCGACGAGCAGGTCCGGAATCGTCTTCACCTGCTCGCGCTGGAGGCGATAGTCCATGCCGCCGAACACGGCGAGCGTCGCCAGCCCCGTGTGTCGGCCGAGGATCTCCGCATCCGCGCGGATCTGCGCCACGAGCTCGCGCGTCGGCGCCACGACCAGGGCCCGCGGCCCGCGCCGCGTGCGGGACGGCGGCTTTCCGAGCAGGCGCGTGAATATCGTGATGAGGAACGCGGCCGTCTTGCCGGTGCCCGTCTGGGCCTGGCCGGCGACGTCTTTGCCGGTGAGCGTGATGGGAAGCGTCTTCGCCTGGATCGGCGTGGCGAAGGCGAAGCCCGCGTCGGCAATACCCCACCGGACCTCGTCCGGGAGGGCATAGCTCGAGAGCAGGATCTCGGTCAGGTGGTGTTCCGTGGTACCCGAGGTCATGAAGGGGTTCGATCTTAACGCAGCCCCGATTCCCGTGCCGATGAGGTGCTCCCTCCCTCCAAGAGATGCTCTCTCCCTCCCAGGAGTTGCTCTTTATTAAGCTCGCGGCGCGATAGAAGAGTCTCCCGAGCCGAAGGCAAGAAGGGAGGAGGTTCGCGCCGCGGGAGCCGGAGCGCGGCGAGGAGACCAGGGCCGCGGTCGAGTCCGCACCCGGACGAGCCGCGGCCCGGTGCGCGCAGCGCAGGTCTCCTCGCAAGCGAAGGCGACGGCCCTAGCGCAGGCGGCGGCCGAAGTCGTCCACGAGCGGCCGGCCGGTCGCGGCGGCGAGGGCCTCGCCGATGCGGCGTTTCTCCTTCGGGCCCGCGGCGGCGGCGACGGGATGGAGGCGGCCCCCGGAACGGGCCGCGAGCCGGCGGACCGCCCAGGTCCACCACGGAGAGAGGGGCCAGTACGTCTCCCGCCAGCATTCGAGCTCCGCGCGGCCGATGCGCGCGATCCGGGTCTTCTCGAAGGCCGTGCGCCGCACGGTCACCCCCTCCGCGTCGACTTCGATCGACTCTTCGGCGAAGGCGAGCGCGGCGAGGCCCAGGAGGGAGAGCGGAGCGGCGACGAGCAGCGTCAAGGAGAGCGCGATGAGGATCGGAAGGGGCAGGTCGCCAAAGTCCAGCCGCCGAAGGCCCGCCTCCCAGGCCTGGCCCAGTCGGAAGCAGCCGAGCAGCGCGGCCGCAGCGACGGCCCCGCCGATGAGAGCCATGCGCACTCGCCAGGAGCGTGCGCGCGCGAGCGGCTGGATCAAAACCAGGAGGCCGTCGGGCCGCGGGGTGATCGCGACGCGGTCCTCCCGGCTTCGCTTCGACTCCGCCGCGCCGTCTCCCCTCGACAAGGTCCCGATTGTATGATCCGGCTTCCGGCGGAGCCGGCACAGGAGGACGGTGTGGCGAAGAAGAAGAAGGCGGCCAGGACGGCGAAGAAAGGAAGAAAGCCCTCGAAGAAGTCGGTCCGCAAGACGGCGCGCGGAGCCCGGAAGGCGGCCTCGACGCGCAGGAAGCCGGCCCCGAAGAAGGTCGCGAGGAAAGCGGCGCCGAAGAAGGCCGCGAGGAAAGCGGCGCCGAAGAAGACCGCGAAGAAAGCGGCGCCGAAGAAGGCGGCCCCCGCCAGGGCGGCCGTCCGTGAAAGCGCGCTGCCCGCGACGGCGGCCCCCCGAAATGGCGGCGAAAGCGCCGAGCGCGGCGAGGGGAACCTCGCGCCGGAGGGGGCTGCCGGTTCGCGAATCGGACGTCGCGGCGGTTCCGCTCGCGGCGGTGGCTTCGCCGGCGGGGGAGAGCTACGGAGAGGAAGGCTGGCGGGAGGAGGAACTCTCGGCCGGCGAGCTCGAAGTGGACGCTCCGGAGCTCGAGGCCCTCGAGGAGGAAATGGGGGGCCCCGAAGTCGGCGGCGAATCAGAAGAAGAAGACGGGGAGTGGTGATTTGGAGTAGTATCGATCTCAGCGAGCTCCCATTGCCGGGCTTTTGCTCGGCTGGCGCAGGAAGAAGGCCCCGAAGATTCGGGGCCTTCGTATTTTCGGGCGTCGGCATCTACCTCTTCGCGATCGGCATCGGCCGGCGGTTCTTGTCGAGGTTCACGTAGGTCACTTCGGCCTCGGTCACCTTCACGCGGGTGCCGAGACCTTCGCCCGGCTGCGACACGACTTCCACCGAGATCGTGATCGACGTGCGGCCGATGCGGACGAGACGTGTGTAGAAAGACACGAGATCGCCGACGTAGACCGGTTCGTGGAAGACGACCTCGCGCATCGCCACCGTGACGAGAAACTCGGCGCCGTGCCGCTTGGCTTCGACGGCGCCGGCCTGGTCGATGTAGGAGAGGATGACGCCGCCGAAGATGGTCCCGTACGCGTTGGTGTCCTTCGGCATCATGATGACGCGGATGGACGGCTCGCGGGTTTCTGCCCCCGCGGCCGGGCTGGACGACACGGGCGCGCGCTCGGTCATTCCGGCCGCGCCGAAGTCGGGATCTTCGGCGCTCCGAAGCTCGTCGAGACCCGCTGGACCCGCCCGTCGGTGACGTTGAGCATCATCGTGCCGTCCGAGAAATAGTAGGTCCAGATCTCGCGCCGCGAGTCGCGCGCCTTCCGTGGCGACCGACATCGAGGGCTTTCCGATCCGCGCCACGACGTCCTCGGTCGCCACGCCCGTGTCGAGGCGTCCGCGCGCCTCGGCGAGCGTGCCCGGCATGATCGGAGCGCCGATCCCGGCGATCCTCTCGGCCTCGCGGTACTCCCGGTTCTCCCACCAGCGCGGCAGCCACAGCGCGGCCGCGACCAGGAGCGGGACGATCGCCGCGGCCGCGAGCAGTCCCCGGCGCGGAGGAGTTTCGTTCATTCCCGTGGATGATAAGGCCGTCCCTGCCAATTTCTGGGAGAGGCAACCCGCCGCGACTTCCCCTCTCTCGTCGGTTGGCCCGCGCAGCGGGCCGCTCAGATAGAATCCCGGCGCCCATGAAGCACAAGGTCACGGTCGTCGGAGCCGGCAACGTCGGGGCGACGGTCGCCCAGCGCATCGTCGAGAAGGAGCTCGCGGACGTCGCGCTGATCGACATCCTCGAGGGCGTGCCCCAGGGCAAGGCGCTCGACATCATGGAGTCGGCGCCGGTCGAAAAGTTCGACGCCAGGATGACGGGCGCCAACGCCTACGACATCTCGGCCGGATCCGACGTCGTCGTGATCACGGCCGGGATCCCGCGCAAGCCCGGAATGAGCCGCGACGACCTCGTCGCGACCAACGAGGGCATCGTCTCGGACGTCGTCCGGAAGGTCCTCCCGGGCTCGCCGAAGGCCATCTTCATCGTGGTCTCGAATCCCCTGGATGCCATGTGCGAGGTCGCGCGGCGGGTCTCGAAGCTTCCGCGCGAGCGGGTCTTCGGCATGGCCGGAGTCCTCGATTCCGCGCGCATGCGCTGGTTCATCGCGGAGGCCCTGCACGTCTCGGTCGAGAACACGCACGCCTTCGTGCTCGGAGGCCACGGCGACACGATGGTGCCGCTGCCGCGGTTCTCGACGGTCGCCGGGATTCCGCTTCCGCAACTGCTCTCGAAGGAGAAGATCGACGCGATCGTCAAGCGGACGCGGGACGGCGGCGCCGAGATCGTCAACCTGCTCAAGACCTCGGCCTGGTACGCGCCGGCCTCGGCCGTCGTCGAGATGGTGGACGCCGTGCTGCGCGACAAGAAGAAGATCCTGCCCTGCGCGGCCTATCTGCAGGGAGAGTACGGCATGAGCGACGTGTATCTCGGCGTGCCCGTGAAGCTCGGAAGCGGGGGAGTCGAGCAGATCGTCGAGATCGCTCTGACGCCCGAAGAGACGGTGGCCCTGGAGAAGTCCGCCGACGCCGTCCGCGAGCTCTTCCGCATCCTGAAGGTCTGACGGCGGGCCGCAGGATGGCCGAGGCCCCGCGCCGCCTCGCCCGCCGGCTGCACTCCCTGACGGGCGTCGTCCCCGTCGGCGTCTTTCTCGTCTTCCATCTCGCGGCGAACACGGAGGCCCGCAAGGGAGCCGACGCCTACAACGCGATGACGCGGCAGCTCCAGAGCGCTGCCCTTCCTCGTCGCGATCGAGATCCTCCTGATCGCGGCGCCGCTCTTCTTCCACGGGATCTACGGCCTGTTCCTCATCGCGGCGGAGCCGGCGGGTTCCGGCCGATCTCCGCAGACTCCCCGCGGTCGCCGCGCGATCGGGATCGCCCAGCGCGCGACAGGCGTCGTGCTTTTCGCCTTCGTGCTCTTCCACCTCTGGACGGCGCGGCTCGTCCAGATCCACGATCACGAAAGCCTGGATCTCTTCCGACTCGATGCAGGCCGCCCTCGCGAACCCGTGGATCCGCGCGGCCTACGTCGCCGGCATCCTCTCGGCGACGTTCCACCTTTCGACCGGCCTCTACACCTTCGCCGAAACCTGGGGCCTCGCGGTCGGGACCCGGGCCCGGCGCCTCGTCGCCGCGACTTCCGCGGTCGTATTCGCGGGCCTGTCGGCCATGGGCCTTTCGACCCTGGCGGCTTTCCGCCTCTGAGCTCTCGGCCCTCGACCCTCGACGCCCGACTCTCGACTTTCCTCTATAATCCCCGGCTCTTTCCGCATGAAAGTCCACGAATACCAGGCCAAGTCGATCCTCGCGCACTTCGGCGTCGCGGTGCCTCGAGGCGAAGTGACGGACAGCCCGGCGGAGGCTCGGGAGATCGCCCGGAGGCTCGGCGGCCGCGCGGTCGTCAAGGCCCAGATCCACGCCGGAGGCCGAGGCAAGGGCGGCGGCGTCAAGCTCGCCAAGGACCCCCAGGAAGCGCACGACCTCGCGAAGCGCATCCTCGGGATGACTCTGGTCACGCCCCAGACGGGCCCGGCCGGACGCGTCGTCCGCAAGGTCCTGATCGAGGAAGCGCTCGACATCGATCGCGAGCTCTACCTCTCGGTGACGCTCGACCGCTCGCGCGGCGTGCCGGTCCTGATGGCGTCGAAGGCCGGGGGCATGGACATCGAGGAGGTCGCCGCGAAGGACCCGGGCGCGATCATTCGCGAGGGGATCAACGCCACGCTCGGCATGTTCCCCTTCCAGGCCCGCAAGATCGCGTTCGCCCTGGGGCTCTCGGGCGACAGCCTGAAGAAGGGCGTCGCGCTCCTGCAGTCGCTCTTCCGAGCCTACGTCGAGACCGACGCGAGCCTCGCCGAGATCAATCCGCTCCTCGTGACGAAGCAGGGCGACGTGCTCGCGCTCGACGCGAAGATGACCTTCGACGACAACGCGCTCTTCCGCCACCCCGACATCAAGGAGATGCGGGACCTCCACGAGGAGGATCCGCTCGAGGTCGAAGCCTCGCGCTACGGCCTCAACTACATCAAGCTCGACGGCAACGTCGGCTGCATGGTCAACGGCGCGGGGCTGGCGATGGGCACGATGGATCTCGTGAAGCTCGCCGGCGGCGAGCCGGCCAACTTCCTCGACGTCGGCGGCGGCGCCAACGAAGAGCAGGTCAAGAACGCGTTCCGCATCATCCTCTCGGACAAGAACGTGCGCGCGATCCTCATCAACATCTTCGGCGGCATCATGCGCTGCGACATCATCGCCAAGGGCGTGGTCGCGGCCGTGCGCGAGATGGGACTCTCGATCCCCGTCGTCGTGCGGCTCGAGGGGACCAACGTCGATCAGGGCAAGGCGATCCTGCGGGAGTCGGGACTGAAGATCACGCCCGCGGACGGGCTCGCGGACGGGGCCCGCAAGGTCGTCGACGCGGCGAACGCCGCCGCTCCGGCGCCTCCGGCTCCTCCGTCGCGCCCGGGCTGGGAGATCTGACGTGAGCATCTGGGTCGGCAAGGAGACGCGCCTCCTCGTCCAGGGCCTGACGGGGCGCGAGGGCTCGTTCCACGCACTGGCCTGCCGCGAGTACGGCACGCAGGTCGTGGCCGGCGTGACTCCCGGCAAGGGCGGCACGACGCACGAAGGCATTCCGGTCTTCGATACGGTCGCGGACGCGGTCCGCGAGACCGGCGCGAACGCGTCGATGATCTTCGTGCCGCCGCCGTTCGCGGCCGACGCGATCGTCGAGGCCGCCGACGCGGGCGTGCGCATCATCGCGTGCATCACGGAGGGGATCCCGGTCAACGACATGCTCCGGGCGCGGGCGTTTCTGGACCGGCGCGCGGCGGCGGACAAGCCCGTGCGTCTCATCGGACCGAACTGCCCGGGCATCATCACGCCGGGCGAGTGCAAGATCGGCATCATGCCGGGCCGCATTCACCGTCCCGGCAGCGTCGGCGTGATCTCGCGCTCCGGAACGCTGACCTACGAGGCCGTGGACCAGCTGACCCGGCTGGGTCTGGGCCAGTCGACGGTGATCGGGATCGGCGGCGATCCGATCAACGGCACGAACTTCATCGACTGCCTGGCGGCCTTCAAGGACGATGCGGCCACGGAGGCCGTCGTTCTGATCGGCGAGATCGGCGGCATGGCGGAAGAGGAGGCGGCCTGCTGGGTCGCCGGCAACTTCAAGAAGCCCGTGGTCTCGTTCATCGCGGGACAGACGGCTCCGCCGGGACGGCGGATGGGCCACGCCGGAGCCATCATCGCCGGCGGGCAGGGCACGGCCGGCCGAGAAGATGAAGGCGCTCGCCGCCGCAGGCATCGCCGTCGTGAAGTCGCCGGCGGATATCGGTGCCAAGGTGAAAGAGGCGCTCGGACGATGAACGCCGCGGCACTCCACGAGGACGCCAAAGAGGCGCTCGGACGATGATCGACGTGGCCCTCCACGAGGACGCCAAAGAGGCGCTCGGACGATGAACGGCACCGCCATCTTCGAGGAAACCCAGAGCTTTTCGCCCTGGCTCTATGTCGTCTCCGCTCTCGTGCTCGCGATCCTCGCGGCCGTCGCGACGATGCGACAGTCGACCCGTGTCACGAACGATGCCGTCACCGTGCGGTTCGGTGTCTTCTATCGGACGCAGGTCCCGCTCACGGAGATCCGCCAGGCCGAGGCCGTGGAGTACCGGCCGATCGCCGAGTACGGAGGCTGGGGCATCCGTGGTTTCGGCAAGAAGCGCGCCCTCAACTCGCGGGGCAACCGCGGAGTTCTTCTGACCAGGTCCGACGGCTCGACCCTCATGATCGGATCGCAGGAGCCCCGGCGGCTGCTCGAGGCGCTCGCGCGCGCGGGCGTGGCGACGCAGGACCGGCTGCCGCCCGCGATTCGAGAGTTCTAGAAACGAAGGAGAACAAGTTGCAACGCACGCTCACCATCGTCAAGCCGGACGCCTTCGCCGCGGGACGCGCCGGCGCGATCCTGGCGCACCTGGAGAAGGAAGGCTTCCGTTTTCTCGGGCTGCGGCGGATGCGCCTCGGGACCGAGCAGGCCCGGGCGTTCTACGCCGTCCATCGCGAGCGGCCCTTCTACGATGCCCTCGTGCGCTTCATGACCGAGGGGCCGGTCGTCGTGGCCGCTCTCGAGCGTGAGGACGCGGTCGCCCACCTGCGCAAGACGATGGGAGCGACCGACTCCCGGAAGGCCGACGCGGGCACGGTTCGCAACCTCTACGGGACCGACATCGAACGGAACGCGATCCACGGCAGCGACTCCGCCGAGAACGCGGCGAAGGAGATCGCCTTCTTCTTCGGAGAGTCCGAGCTTCTCTAACCGTCGCTTCGCGCTACGCTCCGGATCTGCGCCCTCGGCGCACCGGCCGGCGGCTCGCGGACAGCGCTCGACCGCCGGCCTGATCCTGCGCTTCGCGCTTCGCTCCCGCGGCGCGGACCTCCTCCTTCGCTTCGCTCAGGAGACTATCCGCGCCGCGAGCTGAACGAATGCGGTCTCTGACGAGTGACAGCCTCCTAGCTCCGGACGGCCGCGCCATCGAGCGCGGCGAGGGCGGCGGCGACGTCGCTCTCGTCGTTGAACGCGTGGAAGCCCAGACGGAGGGAGCTCCCGCGCACCGCGGCGACGATGCCGCGCTCCGAGAGCTGCGCCCGCAGCGCCTCGGCATCGGGCACCGTGAGAGCCACCGTCTGCGATGGAATCTCCACCGGAGCCAGGACGAGGCCCCGCTCGGCCGCGGCGCTCCGGAACGCGGCGGCGAGGCCCAGGCAGCGCCTCTCGACCGCCTCGCCGTCGAGCGACGTCACGAGCGACAGGGCCGCGCGAGCGCCGACCCACGAGAACCAGGCGAGGGACGCATCGAGGCGTCGGGCGGAGGAGGCGAGCAGCGGCTCGATCGGTCCGCCGTAAAAGTCGGCGAACGGAGCCTCGACGCTCTTCCAGCTCGGCGCGAGAGGCCGAAGCTCCGGCACGTGCTCACTTCGGACCCAGAGCCAGGACGCGCCGCGCGGCGCCAGCAGCCACTTGTAGCCGTGGGCCCCGACATAGTCCGCGCCCGCGTCGCCGGCGTCGAAACGAAGAACGCCGAGAGACTGGCTGACGTCGACGAAGAGCCGCGCGCCGATCTCCCGGCAGCGGGCGCCGATCTCTGCGAGCCGAACGCGGAAACCGTTCGAGGACTGGACTTCGCTGACGGCGGCGAGCACCGTCCCCGGCCGAAGCGCCGAGCAGAAGGCGTCGGTCGAGACGGCCCCGCCGGAAGCCGGGATCTCGACGATCTCGAACCCGCGGCGGGCCAGCGCGAGCCACGGAAAGAGATTGCTTCGGAACTCGCGCGCGCCCACGACGACGCGGCCGGGTGAGAGACTCGCGGCGACGGACGCGGCGGCTTCGGCAAGCGAAGTGACGAGCGCGACCTCCTCGGCCCGGCCGCCGACCAGGCGCGCGAAGAGCGGGCGCGTGGCTTCGGCGTCGGCTTCCCAGGCGCCCCAGTCGAATCGGGCGGAGGCCCAGGCGTCCGCGGCCCGCCGAAGCGCCTCGACGACCGGAGCGGCTCCCGGAGCCGTCGTGGCGGTGTTGAGGTACGTGACCCGCGAGAGGGCGGGGAAGAGCGAACGCAGCTCCGAAACCGGGGTGTGCGGGTCCACGCGAGCGCCAGTCTGACCAGTCCGTCGGCCGTTGGAAAGAGCCACTTCCGGCGGAAGTGGTCCGATGCTTCCCGGACTCTTTCGGTTCGCCGCTCAGCTCTTGCGGAGGCGAAGCGCGACCAGAATCCGGTTCGCCACCCCTCGCAGGATCGCGACCTCGCGCGTGGTCAGGGGACGGGCGACCACGAGCTTCCGCCATTCTCGAAGCGAACGGTCGCGATGCCCCGTGTCGTAGAAGTCGATGGCCTCGAGCGCCAGGTCCCAGTGCCCGACGGCCGCCTCGATTTCGGAGGCGGGCGCGAGCTCTTCGGCCTCTTCGCTGGCCCCGCGAGCCGCCGCCGGCGCGGCGAACGCCGTGGCGACGGCCAGGACGACCGCGACGGCGTGCGACAGGTTCATGGTCGGAAACACGGGGTCGGTCGGCAGGCGGAGGCAGGCGGAGGCTCGCGCGAGCTCATCCTCGGTGAGTCCGCTCCGCTCCGGCCCGAAAACGAAGGCGACTCCCGCGCCGCCCGCGGCGGCGAGCCCCCCCGCGGAAGCGAGGTAGCCCGGGAGCTCCGACAAATCGAGCGAGCGCGTCTTTCCGCGCCCGCGCAGCGACGACGTCGTCACGACGACCGTGTACCCGGCCAGAGCCTCGGCCAGGCTTCCGAACCGCGTGATCGCCGCGAGGACGTCGTCCGCTCCGGCCGCGAGCCTTCCCGACTCCTCGTCGGCGGCCACCGCGGGCTCGACCAGCGAGAGGCTCCGGAGGCCGAAGTTCTTGACGACGCGGGCGACCGACCCGAGATTGGCTGGATTCCAGGGCCTCACGAGGACCACGGAAGGGGCGGGCGTCGTCAAGCGAGGACAGTCTACAAGGGCCACCGGGGAAGGTTTCGAGGCTCCTCCGGCCTTATAATTGGTCGGTGAAGCGCCTGTTCGCAGCCGCCGTGCTCCTGGCCCTCGCCGCCGCGGTCCCGGTGCGGATCGCCGCCCAGGAGCCCGACCCCCCCTCCTACTCGGAGAGCGCGGGGGCCGAGTACGTCATGCTGCCTGTCCTCGTCACGGACAAGGACGGCAAATACGTCGAGGGCCTGAGCAAGGACGACTTCGTCATCCGCGTGGGGGATTCCCGCGTGGATTTCGACACTTTCGAGCGGGACGAGGGCGCGCCGGTCTCCTTCGCGTTCCTGGTGGACACCTCGGGGAGCATGGGCCTCGGCAACAAGCTCGAAAACGCCAAGCACGCGATCCGGAGCATCCTCCGCAATCGCGTGCCCGGCGACGACTTCGCCCTCTTCACGTTCTCGGAGGGAAAGGTCCGGCTCGTCTCCGACTCCTCGCCGGACCCGGCCGGCCTGGTCAAGGAGCTGTGGGATCTCGAGGCCTCGGGTCAGACCGCCCTCTTCGACGCCGTGGCCATGACGCCCGAGCTGATGAAGGGGCGCAACAACAAGCGGGCGATCCTTCTTTTTACCGACGGCGTGGACAACGCCAGCGAGCTCTCGGCGGCCCAGATGGCCGAGATCCTCCAGCGGGTCTCGGTGCCCGTCTACGCGATCGGCATGAAGAATGCATCGTTCGACGTAGTGAAAGAGCAGGAACGCCGGGAAATGTCGATCGAAAATTTGGAGCTTCTGGCGGGCTCGAGCGGCGGCAAGATGCATCTCGTCGGCCGCGACGACGACCTGCGCCCCCTGGCCGCGCGCATCTCCAGCGAGGTGAGACAGCAGTATTTGCTGGGGTTTGCGCCGTCCGGCAAGGGGGATGTAAAATATCGGATTGTTTTTGTGTCCGTAGCGAAACCAGGTTCCTGGGTCGTTCGGACACGCCGGGGATATCGGGGAACCGCCCCCGGGGGGTCCTAAACTTTTGTGGAGGTGCAGATGCACAAAGTACGGTGGGTCTCATCGATGCTCACGGGGGGAGCGCTCCTTCTGGGGATTTCGGGCCTGACGGCGT
This sequence comes from uncultured Acidobacteriota bacterium, assembly GCA_963749265.1. Classification (GTDB taxonomy): domain Bacteria; phylum Acidobacteriota; class Thermoanaerobaculia; order UBA5066; family Gp7-AA6; genus DAHUXD01. The sequence continues at coordinate 82,409 of CAVVML010000031.1, forward strand.
GCGCGACGAAGACGTACGTCGGGGAGGAAGTCGCCAAAAGCAGCGCGTCGACGGATAAGCGGATCAACGAGGTCGAGTCCCAGGTCGAGGCGACGCAGACCAAGGTCAAGGCGCACGACACCAAGCTGGCCGAGCTCGACAACGCCACGCGGCAGGCTCTCGAGCGCGCGCAGCAGGCGGGCAAGCTGGCCGAGGGCAAGTTCGTCTATGCCCTGGTCCTCTCGGATGACGCGGCCAAGTTCCCGGTCAACAAGCACGAGCTTTCCAAGGAAGCCGAAGACCAGCTGATGGCGTTCGCCGAGCGGCTCAAGGGCGAGAACAAGAACGTCTACCTCGAGATCCAGGGTCACACGGACTCGACGGGCGACGAGGTGTACAACCTGAAGCTGGGCGAGCAGCGCGCGGAAGCCGTGCGCCGCTACCTCAACAAGCAGGGCGTCGCGCTCAACCGGATGTCCACGATCTCCTACGGCGCCAACGAGCCGGTCGAGTCGAACAAGACCAAGGACGGCCGGGCGAAGAACCGCCGGGTCGTGGTCATCGTCCTCGCTTAGGCCCTTTTCTCCGATATCCCTCGGTTTCTCTCGGCGGCCCGGCGCTCCACAGCGCCGGGCCGTTTTGTTTGTCCGCTGGCGGTTCGGCTTCGACTCTGGCTTCGAAGAGTCTCGAGCGTCGCTGAAAAATCCTCGGGCAGGGGGGACTCCGCCGCCACGCGGCGCCCGGTGACGGGGTGAGGAAATCCGAGCGTCCTCGCGTGGAGCATCTGGCGCGGGGCCACGTGCTCGGCGTCGCGCGGACCGTATACGCGATCGCCGAGAACCGGATGGCCCGCGGCCGAGAAGTGCACCCGGATCTGGTGCGTGCGGCCCGTCTCGAGCCTCGCCGCGACGAGGCTCGCGTCGGGAAGCTTCTCGAGGGTGCGGTAGTGCGTTACGGCCCTGCGCCCCTGCTGGCCCGGGCGCGCCACGCTGCGGCGGAGGCCCGGCTCGCGGACCAGGTCGGCGTCGTAGGACCCCTGGTCCGGGACCGCGCCGACGGCGATCACGACGTACTCCCGGTCGATGGCGTGCTCGCGGAAGCGGTCCTGGAGGAAGTGCAGCGCCGCCCGGTTCCGTGCGAAGACCACCGCGCCGGAGGTGTCCTTGTCGAGCCGGTGCACGATGCCCGCGTAGGGCCGTCCGCCGTATCGATGCTGGAGATAGAAGAGCACGCGGCTCCAAAGCGTGTCCTTCTCGCGCGCCTCCGTCGGCACCGTGAGGAGGCCCGCCGGCTTGTCCACGATGATCACGTCGCCGTCTTCGTGGAGGACCGACAGGCGCGCCCGCACGCGGCGACGCGCCGGGCGGCTCGCATGCAGCTCGACCTTCGTCTCGGGCTCGACGTCGGTTCCCGGCTCGTCCACCGTCCGGCCGCCCACGTCCACCCGCCCCGCGCGCACGGCATCGCGCGCGGCGCGTCGGGACAGCCCGAAGGCTCGGGCGACCGCGAGATCGAGCCTCACGGCCCGGCCGCCTCAAAGGAGCCGGAGCCGGGGACGCGGAGCTCGACGAAGAAATCGGGGTCGCCGATGCGCGCCTCGGGCCGCGCTCCCGGACCGTGGACCGTCAGCGCCCGCGTGCTCGACCGGATCGCGCGGTCGAGGCCCGGGAGGTAGTCCTCGCCGAACACGCGCCTGCCTTCGCCGACCGCGAGGACGTTCGCGAAGGCCGTGACATCCGGCGGATGCGCCGCGAACTGTTCCGCGAAACGCCCGGCGGCTTCCCCCTCGAGGTGTCCCGGGAAGTACTGCTCGTGGACAAAGGGATTTCTTCTCCCAGCACGTAGTTGAAGAAGCCGACTTCCGGAAAGCCCGCGAGAGTGCCGCCCTCGGGAAGCCTGTCCGCGAGGTCGGCCAGGGCGAGGCGGGTCGTCGTGGCCACCGGTTCCCGCAGCACCACCGCGCCGGCCGGCGTCTCGATGCGGGTCCATCCCGGCCTTCGGTAGACGTCCGCGAGCGCCGCGATGCGGAAGACCAGAAAGACCGCGAGGCCGTCGTGACGAGGCGCGGAAGGGACGCGCCGACGGACGCGGACGCGCGCTCGGCGAGCCCGAAGAGGCCGACGAGGCAGACGATCAGAGGCAACGGCAGAAAGAAGGCGTCGTAGGGGCCGACGTAGCCGGCGGCGAGCAGGAGGCGCGTGGCGAAGAGGGCCGCGATCCAGAGGACGGCGTCGGGGACTCGGGCCAGCGCGCCCTGCGGATCGCGCCGTCCGCAGCCGGAGAACGAGTCGCCAGACCGCCGCGACGACGACGATCGGCGGAACGACTCGTACGAGCGGCGGAAAGAGCCCGAGGCTCTCGGAGAGACCCGCGGGCGGACGAAGGCGGAGGAAGGCGACGGCCGCGAGCGCGGCGATGGCCGCCGCCTCGAGCGCGAGGCCCGACGCGACGCGCCGAAGCGACGAAGCCCTCGAGGACACGGCCGCCGCGGCCGCGAGGAGGGCGGCGACGACCAGCAGCACGACCCCCGCGAGAACGAGCTCGGTCAGGCGCAGGCCGGGACGGTCCAGCCCGGCGTAGGCCCGGTAGACGTTGCGATAGGCCTCCGGCGGATCGAGCAGCCGCAGCCAGCCGTCCGCCTCCAGCGTCGAGAGAGGGATGCCGGCGGAGACGAGGGCGTACACGAGGGCCGCGGCGGCGAGGGGCCAGAGCGCCAGCCGTCGCAGCCGACGGGGCTCGCGGCGATGGACACGACGAAAGCGAGCACGGCGACCGCGGCGAGTCCCATCTCGAGGCGCGCGACAGAGAGCCGCCCACAGGCAGGCGCCCGCGAGCGCATCCGGTCGCGGCGCGCCGCGGGCGGCGAGCTCGAGGGCCCACGTCATCGCGGCCACCGCGATCGCGGCGTCGAAGCTGAAAGGGAAGAGCCATCCCCGGGGCGGAGGAAAAACGCGGCCGCGACCGCGATCGAGACGGCGAGGGCGGCGCGGCCCGCCGGCAGCATCCGGCGGGCGAGCCGCAGGAGCGGCGAGGATCTGCAGGAGCGCGATCGCCGCCGCGAGCGCCGTCCGAGCGGGGAGCGAGCGGCCGAAGACGCGATCGGAGGCCGCGCCGAGAAAGGCGCGAGCGGACCGTGGTGGAACTCGACGTCTCTGTAGAGCCGTTCGCCCTGGGACACCCGCCACGGGACCATGAGCTCGCGACCCGAGTCGACGTAGGGCTCCAGCCAGCGATTCCAGGAGATCAGGGCGAGCAGGGTGAAGACCGCGAACGGCAATGCGGCGGCGAGCGGCTGCCACACGCGCCTCCGGCCCTCCGCCTGCGCCATTCTGATTCTCTTAGGATACCTCCCGTGCAGGAAAAAATGGCGAGCCGGAATCCGCTCCTGCGGGCGCTCGGCTCGGCCACGTCGCGCCTCTGGTTTCCGGCGGCGCTCGCGACGGCCCGCAACTTCCCGCGGCCCCTCATGCACGGCGGCGGGAGGCTTCTGGCCGCGGTCTACTACCGGGCGCGCCCGAAGTATCTGCGCGCGGCTCGCGCGAACCTCGCGATCATCCGCGGCCTCTCCCGGGACGATCCGGAGGTCCGCGCGCTGGCCTCCGCGATGGTCGCCTCGCACTTCGCGGCGTGGGTCGACTTCCTCCGCTTCGCGACGCGGCCGCCGGCCGACGCCGCACGGCTCGTCGAGGGCGTGACCGGCTACTCGCACATCGTCGAGGGGCGTCTGCGGGGCAAGGGCGTGCTTCTGCTGACGGCGCACCTGGGCAACTGGGAGGTCGGCGGGCTGATGCTCGCCCAGATGAAGCAGCCCATCCACGTCGTCCTCGTGCCGGACATCTTCCCGGGCGTCGAGCGTCAGCGCCGGCGCCTGCACGAGGCCTGCGGCGTCGTCGAGATCCGCGTCGACCGGAGCTTCGTTCCGACGCTCGCGGTCCTGCGCGTGCTGTCGCAGAACGGGATCGTGGCCATGCAGGGGGACCGGGACTTCGACAACACGGGCGTCGCGGTGCCTTTCTTCGGGCGGGAGGCCTACTTTCCGCGGGGACCTCTTCGCGTCGCGATGGCCTCCGGCGCGACCGTCCTTCCGGCCTTCATCGTGCGGATGCCGGACGGCCGCTACCGGGCGATCGTGGAGGAGCCCCTTCTCGTCGAGACCGGCGAGGACCGGGATCTCTCCCTGCGCCGGAACCTCGAGCGGTACGTCGCGATTCTCGAGCGCTACGTCGGGCAGTACCCCGACCAGTGGTACTGCTTCTTCCCGTTCTGGGACGATCCCTCGCGCAAGAAGCCGGGAGACCGCCTAGGCGGGTTTGCGCGCGGAGACCGCGGCGACGAAGAACGCCTCGTAGTGCTTCGCGAGCTCCTCGACGTCGGGCAGGATCTCCGGCCTCTCGAAGCCCGCCGCCCGAAACGCGCGGCGCCAGTTCTCGGGCGTCAGGAAGCCGTGGTTGGGCCGGGTCTCCGCGTCGGTGGCGACGCCCGTGAAGTTCTCGAGGAAGTTGAAGACGAACTCGACGTAGATCGGCTGGCCGGCGAACGGCCGCACGCACTCCGAGAAGACCGCGACGCCGCCGGGCTTCAGGGCCGCGCGGATGCGCGCGAGCGTCGCTCCGAGGTCGCGCGCGATGTGCACGGTGTTCACGGCGTAGACGACGTCGGCGGATTCCGGCGGGATGCCCTGCTCGGCGAAGTCGCGATCCATGTCGAGCCGCGAGAACTCCGCCGGAAGCTCCGGGAAGCGGGCGCGGAGCGCGCGCTCGGCGCGGCGGAGGAAGGTCGGCACGATCTCGGTGAAGACGTAGTTCCCGACGCGGGAGAGCCGCGCGTCGCGCGCCAGCCGCTCGCCGAGGGCCAGGGCCGCCGAGCCCGAGCCGCCGCCGATCTCGAGGATGACCGCCGGCCTCGTCGCCGGAAGGGCGCGGGCCACGGCCTCCGCGCCCAGGCGGTTGTTGATCTGGTAGAGGAGGTTGTCGTTCGAGAAGTAGTCGAACCACAGGGGCAGGCGCGCGGGCGAAAAGAGGATCTCCTCGCCCGTCTTCTCGCCGGCGAGGAACGCCGGCACGTGCTCGACCATGGCGCGGACGACCGCGAAGGCCGGCAACGAGCCGGGATCGAGCGCGCGCGCCGCGGCTTCGGCGCGGTCGGGGTCTCCCGACGGGAGCGGCCCCCGCGAGCGATACACCGCGTCTTCCGGCGGTCCCTCCGCGTCGAGGTAGCCCGCCGAGGCGAGCTTGCGGAGGCACCATCGCAGCGGGATCTCGGCCCGAGGCGCGAAGCCCGTGCGAGGACGAGCTCCGAGGCCGACGTCCCGCGCGCGAGACGGTCTTCGAAGCCGAGCTCGTGGACGAGCCGGAGCACCGATTCGTTCGTGAACCGGTCGAAGTGCTCGTTGCAGAGAACGAACTCGCGCGTGAAGAGCCCCCGGATCGCAGGATCGGGGATGCGCTCGAGCAGCGTGTCGACGTCTTCCGCGCGGGCGGCCACGAGCCGATTCTAGCTTTGCGGGACCGGGCGGATTCCGTACACTGGGTCGTTCTCATGAAGCTCACCAGTGTGCTCGCGGCTCTCGCCCTGGGCGTCGCGGCGGCGAGCGCCCCGGCGCTGCTCGCCGCGGCGGCCGCGCCCGCCCGCCGCCGGGACGGGTCGTCATCCTGGGCTTCGACGGCGTGGACGCGACGCTCGTCGAGCAGATGCTGGCGGCGGGGCAGCTTCCGGCGCTCTCGGCCCTCCGGGAGCGAGGCGGATACTCGCCGCTGACGCCACGGTCCCGGCGCAGACGCCCGTGTCCTGGGCGACGTTCTCGACGGGCCTCGATCCGGGCGGCCACGAGATCTTCGACTTCCTCAAACGGGATCCCGCCAACCGGATCCCGACGTTCGCCGTGGCCGAGGAGAAGAGCGTGCCGCTTCCTCTTCGGGAAGAAGAACCCCGCGGTCTTCGCGGCCGCCGGGCTGGCGCTGTTTCTTCTGCCCGCGCTCTTCCTCTTCGCCCGCCGCCGCCGCCTCGCCGGCGCGATCCTCGTTCTGCTCGGCCTCGGCGCCGGCACGGCGGCGTTCCTTGCGGCTCGCGCCTGGCTGCCGACGATGCGGCCGTGGGTCCAGAACAACCGCCGCGGGCCCGTCTTCTGGTCCGAGCCCTCCGCGCGTCCCGCGACCGTGATCCGGATGCCCGTGACGTTTCCGCCGGAGGCCTTTCCCGACGGACGCATGCTTTCGGGTCTCGGAGTGCCCGACGTCTCGGGCCGCATCGGGCGTCCCGCCTACTTCACATCCGATCCGTTCTTCGCGCCGCGCGAGGGCAACGACTTCTCGGTCGAGATCGTGCGGCTCGAGTCCAACGTCGGGCGTCAGGAAGTCCGGGTCGTCGGGCCTCCCGGGCGTCCGTTCGGCCGCGAGGGCTCGATCGACACGACCCTGAAGCTGTCGGTCCCCGACGGCCGGGACCGCATCCTCGTCGAGGCCGAGACCGCCCGCGCGGAGCTGCGTCCCGGGGAGTGGAGCGACTGGGTCCCTCTCGTCTTCCGCGTCAACCCGCTCGTCGCGATCCACGGGTACGCGCGCCTGCGGCTCGTCTCGATCCAGCCCGAGATCGGCCTCTACCTCTCGCCGATCCAGTTCGACCCCGAGCACCTGCCTCCAGGCTTCACGCTTTCCTCGCCGCGAGGGTTCGCGAAGGAGCTGGTGCGCGAGTTCGGCCGCTACAAGACGATGGGCTGGGCCATCGACACCTGGTCCATCCAGTCGGGCACGCTTCCCGAAGACGCGTTCCTCGAAGACGTGCGCATGACCGCCGAGCAGGAGCGGAAGATGCTGCGCGGGCTCCTCGCCGGCAAGGAGCGCCTTCTCTTCCACTACTTCGAGTTCCCCGACCGCGTGGGCCACGTTTTCTGGCGGTTCCGCGACCCGGAGCATCCGGCCTACGACGCCGCGCTGGCGGCGAAGTACGGGGACGCGGTCGAGAAGTCCTACCGCACGATGGACGAGATCGTGGGGGAGACGGCGAAGGCGCTGAAGCCCGAAGACGTTCTCCTCGTGCTCTCCGACCACGGCTTCGCGACGTGGCGGCGGTCGGTCAACTACAACTCCTGGCTCGTCGAGAACGGCTACCTCGTGCTGAAGGGCGCCGCGCGGCGCCAGAACCTCGAGGCGCTCTTCTCGCGCGGCCAGTTCTGGGAGGCGATCGACTGGACGAAGTCGAAGGCCTACGCCATGGGCCTCGGCGACATCTACGTCAATCTCTCCGGACGGGAGAACGGCGGCATCGTCGCGCCCGGCGCCGAGTACGAGGCGCTGCGCCGCGAGCTCATCGACCGCCTGACGGCGCTGACCGATCCCAAGAACGGGCGGCGGGCCGTGTCCCGCGTGTTCAAGAGGGAAGAGGTCTACCGGCGGTTCGACCCGCGCCTCATCCCGGATCTGATCGTGGCGAACCTGCCGGGCTACCGCGTGTCGTGGCAGTCCTCGCTCGGCGTGCCGACCGAGTCGGTCTTCGAGGACAACCGGGACGTCTGGAGCGGCGACCACTGCTCGCTCGATCCCGACCTCGTCCGCGGCGTGTTTTTCTCGTCCCGGCCGTTCCGCGCCGAGAAGATCCCCGGCATCGCCGACGTCACGGCGTCGGTGCGGGCGCTGTTCGGCGTCCCCGAAGTCCAGGATGCGGCGGGGAAGGCGCTCTGGTGAAGGGCGGACCGGTCGGACGCGGCCTCGCCGGGCTTCTCCTCGTTCTCGCGGCGGGGACGCTCGGCATCGCCCAGGAGGCCGTGACCCCCGCCGATTCCGAGCGCCGGGCGGATCTCGATCGTCTCCAGCGGCGCATCGGGTCGCTGCAGGCGAGGCTCGCTGAGAGCGAGAAGAAAGAGGCCACGCTCGCCGAGGAGCTCAAGCGCCTCGAGCTCAAGCTCGAGATCGCCACGCGGGAGGGCGAGCTGCTGGCCGCCACACGCGAGGAGTTCGCCGGACGGCTCGCCGCCGTCTCGCAGGAGCGGGTCCGGGCCACCGCCGCGGCGGCCCAGGCGCGCGAGGCGCTCGTCATGCGGGCGCGCCTGCTCCAGCGGTTCGGGAGATACGGCTACTTTCGCGTCCTCCTGTCCGCGAACGACGTGCCGGCGCTCCTCGACTCGATCGAGCGCCTCGACAGCCTCGCGCGCCGCGACGGCCGGCTCGTGCTCCAGCATCGCGAAGCGGAAGTCCGGCTGCGCGGGGACGTGGCCCGCGAAGAGGCGCTCAAGGCGGAGATCGACCGCCTCTATGCGCGCAGCCGCCAGGAAGAGACGCGCGTCGCGTCGCTCAAGACCGAGCGCGAGCGCCTGCTCGCCAGCGAGCGCGACCAGGCCGCCCGCGAGCGCCGCGAGGTGTCGCAGCTCACGGACAAGGCGACGCGGCTCGAACGGCTCCTCGAGACGCTCGCCCGCCAGTCGACGGGGGAGCAGCCGGTGGATCCGGCGGGCGGCATTCGCCCGTGGAAGGGCGTGCTGGACTGGCCGGCGCGCGGCACGATCGTCGAGACGTTCGGCCGGCATCGCCATCCCAAGTTCGACACCTGGACGGTTTCGAACGGCGTCGCGGTCGCGGTTCCGCTCGGCACCCCTGTGCGCGCCGTATACGCGGGCAAGGCGGTCTACGCCCAGTGGCTCTCGGAGTACGGGAACCTCGTCATCCTCGACCACGGCGACGGCATGCTGACCCTCTATGCCTGGCTGCAGGCCGTCACCGTTCGGGCCGGGGTGCCCGTCGCCGTGGGCGCCGAGATCGGCCTCGCGGGCTACGGACCGGGCCGCGACGAGCCCGGCCTGTATTTCGAGGTCCGGGACCGGCAGAAGGCGATGGACCCGGTGGCGTGGCTTAGGTAGGGCCCGAGTTCCTGAAATTACCCCTCAACCCCGGTGTTACCATCGCCACGATGAAATCCCACCGCTCCCGCCTGGCGTTCGTGGTCGTTTCGGTTTGCGCCCTTCTTTCGCTGCGCGCCGTCGCCGGTCCGGAAGGGGCCGGGAAGGATCCGGCGACCCGGGCCCTCTCGATCTTCTCGGAAGTCTTCGCCCTGACCCGCTCCAACTACGTCGAGCCGACCGACGGCAAGGCCCTTCTGGAAGGCGCCTACGACGGGATGTCGGACGCGCTGGACCCGTTCTCCTACTACGTCCCGGCCTCCGCGCAAGCCGCGTACAAGGCCCAGGAAGCCTCCGGCGCGGCTGGTCCCGGCATCGTCTTCGCGCGCCGCGGCGGCTACCCGTACGTGGTGGCTCCGTTGCCCGGTTCGCCGGCCGAGAAGGCGGGCATCAAGGCGGGCGATCTCATCGACTCGGTCGACGGAAAGACGCTCCGGAACTCTCCGTACTGGCAGGTCAAGGCGGCGCTCGAGGGCCCGGAGGGCTCTTCGTGCGAGATCGTCCTGTTTCGGGGAGGCGACGAGAAGCGGCTCACGATCCCGGTGACACGCGGGCGTTTCGACGCGCCTGGTCCCTCGACCACCTGGGAGCGCGACGTCGCGATCCTGAAGATTCCCTCGTTTACGCCGGCCACGGCGGCCGCCGTGAAGAAGGAGCTCGAAGAGGCCTCGCGCCGCGGCATCTCCGCGGTCATTCTGGACCTGCGCGGATCCATCGGCGGCGAGCCCGCCGAGGCCGCTCCCGTCGCCTCGCTCTTCCTGGGGAAGGGCCCGGTCGCCACCGTGGTGTCCCGCAAGGTGACCAGTAAGCCGCTCGAAGCCACCGGGGAGGCGTCCTGGAAGGGCCGGGTCGTCGTGCTGATGGACGACTCGACGGCCGGACCGGCGGAGATTCTCGCGGCCGCGCTCCGCGACCGCGCCCAGGCGAAGACCGTGGGCGAGACGACGGTCGGCATGGCCATCATCCAGCGCGGCATTCCGACCGAAGAAGGCGGGACGCTGTTCATGACGGTCGGCCGCTACGTCTCTCCCTCGGGGCAGACGCTCGGCGGCAAGGGTCTCACGCCGGACGAGCGCGTCATCGTCTTCCCGGGCGAGACGAAGGAGAAGGATCAGATCCTCGAGCGCGGGCTCGAAGTGATTCGGGGCTCGGCCGCGCGCAAGGCCGCCTGAGCGTCCCGGCGGTTCGACCTCGCCCGTGACGCGTCGCGGGCGACGCGTTTCTCCGGCGACGGTTTTCTTCGCCGTCCTCTCGGTCGCACTCGCGATCGCCCTCTACCTGAAGACCCGTCCGACGCCTCCGGCTCCGTCCCCGGCGCCGGCGCCGGCCGCCCGTTCCCCGCGTCCGACCGCGCCGCGCGCCCGCACGGCCCCGCCGAAGGCCGCTCCCACGAAATCCGCACGCGCCGCGATTCCGCCTGGAGCGACGGGCCTCGCGGCCATCGTCATCGACGATCTCGGAAACGAGCTCGGCCCCGCCGAGCGCATCGCGTCGTGGAAGGCGCCGGTCGCGGGCGCCGTGTTGCCGGGCGTGGCCTACAGCGCGGCGTCGGCGCGCGCGCTCGCCCGCGGCGGCAAGGAGGTTCTCCTGCATCTGCCCATGGAGCCCGCCGGGTATCCGAAGGTGCGGCCGGGCCCCGGAGTCATCCTGCGCTCGCAGTCCGACGCCGAGATCGTCCGGACGCTCGAGAGCGACCTCGCGACCGTTCCCGGCGTCGTCGGCGTGAACAACCACATGGGCTCGGTGGCGACGGCCGATCCGCGCGTCATGCGCGTCGTTGCCGGCGTGCTCTCGGACCGCGGCCTGTTTTTTCTGGACAGCCGCACGACGGATGCGACCGTCGCCGAGCGGACGGCGGAGGAGGCCTCCGTGCCGGCCGTCTCGCGGCGCGTGTTTCTCGACGACGTCGAGACCGAGGAAGCGGTGTCGAGGCAGCTCGCGGAGCTCGTCCGCCGCGCCCGCGGAGGAGGGGAGCGCCGTCGCGATCGGTCATCCTTATCCGGCGACGCTCGCGGTCCTCGAGCGCGAGATGCCGGGCCTCGCGGCGAGAGGAGTCAAACTGGTGAGAGTGGGGGAGCTGGTGCGATAGAAATTCAGAAGTTGAAGTGTTGAAAGGTCGAAGTGTTGAAAGGAATCTTCAACCCTTCAACACTTTGACGCTTCAACTTTCCCTCTTCGCCTCCTCCCAATACCGATCCAGCTCCGCCATCCCCGCCTCCGAGACGTCCTTCCCCGATTCGCGGGCGCGGCGCGCCACCTCCGCGAAGCGCTCCCGGAACCGACGGTTGGCCAGGCGCAGCGCGCTCTCCGGATCGATCTTCCGGCGGCGCGCGAGGTTGACCACCGAGAGCAGCATGTCGCCGATCTCGTGGAGCTCCTCCGCCGCGTCGCCCTGCTCCGAGGCGGCGCGCCACTCGGCGAGCTCTTCTTCGATTTTCGCGGCCACGTCGGCGTCGCGTTCCCAGTCGAATCCGAGATCCGCGGCGCGGAGCGTCTGTCGGTAGGCCGTCGCGAGCGCCGGCAGCGCGGCGGGAAGCGTGCCGAGCGGATCCTCGGTCGCGTCCGGGTCGCGGCGCTTGCGTTTCTCCCAGGCCACCTTGACGGCCTCGGCGCTCTCGGCGGGCGGTCCCCCGAAGACGTGCGGATGGCGCTCGGTCATCTTGCGCGTGATCCGGTCCGCGACGGCGTGGATGTCGAACCAGCCCCGTTCCTGCGCGAGGCGCGCGAGGAAGAAAACCTGGAACAGGAGATCCCCGAGCTCGCCCTCGAGCGGCTCCGCGCGGCCTTCGTCGAGGGCGGCCAGCGTTTCGTAGGTTTCCTCGAGCAGGTACGTCTTCAGGGTTTCGAAGGATTGCTCGCGGTCCCAGGGGCAATCCCGCCGGAGGCGGTCGACGAGGGCGACGAGGCGATCGAGGCTCTCGGACACGCGCGGATCATACCGGGCGGGCTTCCGGGGTAAAATTACGAACCCAAACCTCAGTCCACCGAGGCAAGCGTGAGCGAAGAAGAGAAACCGATCCGCGTGGTCGACCGCCGGATGTTCACCGCCGACGGTGAGCTCCGCGCCGACTTCGAGCCCGAAGAGAAGGCGGAACCGGCCCGGCCCATGGGGCCGCCCGCGGCGCCGCCTCCGGCGCCTCCTCCTCCGCCTGCGTCTCCCGGCGCGGCCGGGTCCGCCGCGCCGGACAAGGACGCGCCGGCCGAGGGCGCGACGTCGCAGGCGTTCATCGGGCTGGTGAGCTTTCTCGCCTCCAACGTCTATGCCGCGCTCGGGATCGATCCGATGACCGGAGAGCAACTCCCGCGCCGCGATCCGGGAGTGGCGCGACAGATGATCGACTGGCTGGGCGCTCTCGAGCAGAAGACCCGGGGGAAGTTGTCCTTCGAGGAGTCGGATCTGCTCTCGCGCGTGCTCTATGAGCTGCGGATGGCGTACGTCGAGGCCGTGCGCCCGCCCGGCCGGGAGCCGCCGCGATAAGCGCGTATCGATGACGACAGCTTCCGGACTCACGATCTTCCGGCTTCGGCGGGGAGCGGCGGCGCTCGTCCTCGCCGCCGCGGCCGTCACCGGCCTCGCGCCGGAGGCCTCTGCGCAGGACAGTCTCTCGCCCCTGCCTCCGCCGGTCACGCGCAGCCAGTACCGCGGGCAGTGGTTCGAGTTTCTCTCGGCCTTCTCCGAGAACGACACGCCCGCCGCGGACAAGGCGCTCGAGGGCATGCTGCGCGCGGGGCGGAAGGTCGGCGTGAATCGCCTGTCCGACTTTTCGCGGACCGCCGTCTACCTCGGGCACCGCGCCGAGAAACAGGGCGCGTCGGAGCGCGCGGCCCGGGCGTATGCCGCGGCGCTCAAGCTCGACGCTTCCAACCCCGACGCGATCCTGGCGCACCTCTCCTTCCTCTTCCGCCACGGCCGGATCGGGGAGGCGCTGCGCGAGCTTCCGGCCGCCGCCGCCGCCTACGTGTCGACGCGCGAGGCGCGCGTCGCGATCCTCTCGTCCCTGGGGCTCTGGCTCGCCCTCGGCATCGCCGGCATGTTCGCCGGCGCCGTGCTCGCGCTCGGCGTGCGGCATTTCCCGAGGGCCTGGCACGACATCTCCGAGCGGGCCGGGCGCGCCTACGGATCGGCGGCCGTCCTTCCCTTCGCTCTCCTGCTGCTGGGTCTTCCGATTTTCATCGGCCTGGGCCCCGTGTGGCTCCTGCTGTACTGGGGCGCCCTTCTCTTCCCCTATACGGAGGGACGAGAGCGGACCGTCCTCGCCGCGGCGTTCGTGGCTCTGGCGCTGGTTCCGCCTCTGGTGGCCAAGATCACCGCCGCCAACATCGAGGAGCGCTCGCCTCTCTTTGCCGCCGCGCTCGACCTCGCGGAGCGCCGCGAAGACGCGAGCGCCGAGGACGGACTGCGCCAGGCGGCGGCCGTCTTCCCCGAGGACTCCGACGTCTGGTACCTGCTCGGAATTTTCGCCGAGCGTTCCGGCGATCTCCAGCGCGCCCAGTCCGATTACGGCCGGGCGATGCAGGCCGATCCGGCGGACTACCGCCCCCTCCAGAACCGGGGCAACGTGCGGTTCACGGAAGGCGACTACGGCGAAGCCATTCGCGACTACATCGAGGCGGGCAAGCGCGCCCCCGCAATCCGCGGCGGTCTTCTACAACCTCTCCCTCGCCCGAGGAGAGGCCTACGACTTCGACGGCCAGGCCGCCGCGATCCGCAAGGCCCGCGAGATCTCGAACTCCCAGGTCAACGGCTGGATCGACAACCCGACTCTTTCCCGAGTCGTCTCCGCCGGCTACTCGCTGGACCGGGCGCGGGAGCGCATGGGCGCGTGGGACGCGCAGCCCAAGAGCCGGCGGCTGCCGGGCCACGGCAGCGCCCGAGGCTGGCGACAGTACTTCCCGGCCTGGACGTTCGCTCCCCTCGCGGCGCTGGCGCTGGGAATCGTGGCCGCGCGCCGGCGCGACCGGGACGTCGCTCTCGACTGCGACCGCTGCGGGCGTCCGTTCTGCAAGCGCTGCCGCCGCTGGGGCGACCCCTCGCTCTACTGCGCCTCCTGCTGGAGGCTCCACATGAAGAAGGACGACGTCGACATCGAGGAGCAGGTCGCCGAGACGAAGGCGATGCAGAGCCGGGCCTCCGGCCAGTCACCGCGCCGTCCGGCTCGCCTCGCTTTTCCTGCCGGGGGCGCACGCCTTCGCGTCCCGCCGACCCCTCCGCGCCGCCGCGATCCTGCTCCTGTTCTTTACGGCCGTCGGGGCCGCGGTCCTCGACGAAAAGTACTTCGATCCGCTGTCGCTCCCGCCCCTCGGGAGCGTGCGCGCGACGGTCGTGGCGGGCGCCGTGATCGCCGCGGCCGTGTGGCTGCGCGCGCAGTGGGGCGCGAGGAGGGTTCCCAGTGGGGCTTGAAGGCACCCTCAAGGTCTTTTCGCTGACCGACATCTTCCAGATGCTCGGCCTGCAGCGGAAGACCGGCGTCCTGAAGGTCGACGGCGAGGACGACACGATCACGATCTCCTTCCTCGGGGGCTCGGTCGTCGCCGCCGAGTCGACGGCGCGCCGGCTCGACAACCGGCTCGGCAACCTCCTGATCCGCGCCGGCTACGTGACGCAGGAGCAGCTCGATCGGGTCCTCGTCGTGCAGCGCGAGACGCAGCAGCGGATGGGCTTCCTCCTCATCCGCGAAGGCTTCATCGACCCGCAGGAGCTGCGCGAAGCGCTGCGCGTCCAGATCGCGCGCATCGTCTATACCGCTTTCCGCTGGCCCGACGGGCGGTTCCACTTCACCCAGGAGGGCACGGTCGACTACGACGCCGACCACATGGCGCCCGTCACGATCGACACGATCCTGATGGAAGCGGCGCAGATGGTCGACGAGTGGCCGATGCTCGAGAAGAAGCTCGGCTCGCTGTCCAACGTTTTCCGGCGCGCGCCCGGAGTCGAGCGGATCAAGCTCGTCTCCGGCGAGAAGAATCCTCCCGAGGGAACGCTCTCGGTCTCCCGATCGGAGGCGGAGACCTGGCGCTGGGTCGACGGCAGGCTCAGCGTCGCCGAAATCATGGAACGCGCTTTCCTCTCGGATTTCGAAGTCCTCAAGGGCGCGACCGATCTGCTCGGACGCCACCTCATCGAGCCCGGCCGCGTGGAAGAGGAGCCGGTGCCCGCGCCGCTGCCGCCACCGGCCGCCGCCGCGAGAGGCGGGAGTGTCGGGGCGCGTCATCGGAATGTGGGCGGCGCTCGCGGCGCTGATCGCCGCGGCCTTCTTCCTCGTTCCGCGGAATCCGCTGAATCCTCTGCTCCGTCCCGCCGGGGAAGTGCCCGAGCGCGCCGAGCTCGCGAAGGCGGTGTCGTTGAACCACGTCGTGGCCGTCGAGCGCGCGGTGCGGGTCTACTACGATTCGACCGGCCGCTATCCCCGCAGCCTCGAGGATCTGATCGTCGCCGGCATCCTTCCCGAGGATGCTCTTCGCGATCCTTACGGCCGCTTCTATCGGTACATCCTGCGAGCCGAAGACGGAAAGTTCGGCCTCTACGGCCACAACGCCCGTGGACAGATCGATCTCGACCTGTCGCTCGAGCGCAGCCTGGCGCCGGTGTCCGAGCTGCGGCCCGCCGCTTCGCGGCCGATTCCCCAGACCGAGCGCCCCAGCGTTCTCGTCGTAGAATAGGCGTAACGACATGAGTGCACTAGACTTAGGAAATCATGCCTGAATCTTGACAGTCCGACACTCATGTTCTATAGTGCGACCTCCTAAGTCGGGGAGCCAGAAGGAGTAATCGCATGAGCAAGATCATCGGTATCGATCTCGGCACCACGAATTCGTGCGTGGCCGTGATGGAGGGCGGGGATCCCGTAGTCATCCCCAACGCAGAAGGCAATCGCACCACCCCCTCGGTGGTGGCGTTTTCGAAGTCGGGTGAGCGTCTCGTGGGCCAGGTCGCCAAGCGACAGTCGATCACCAATCCGGCCAACACCGTTTTTTCGATCAAGCGGTTCATGGGTCGGAAGTACTCCGAAGTGTCCGAAGAGATGAGGATGGTTCCGTTCTCCGTCGACGAGGCGTCGAACGGCGACTGTCGCGTGAAGGCCGGCGGCAAGGACTGGTCGCCGCCCGAGATCTCCGCGATGATTCTCAGCAAGCTCAAGGAAGCGGCCGAGGCGTACCTGGGCGAGAAGGTCACGCGCGCCGTCATCACGGTGCCGGCGTACTTCAACGACTCGCAGCGCCAGGCGACCAAGGACGCCGGCCAGATCGCCGGCCTCACGGTCGAGCGTCTGGTCAACGAGCCCACCGCGGCGGCGCTCGCGTACGGCCTCGACAAGAAGAAAGACGAGACGATCGCGGTCTACGACTTCGGCGGCGGCACCTTCGACATCTCGATCCTCGAGGTGGGCGAGGGCGTCGTCGAGGTCAAGTCCACCAACGGCGACACCCACCTCGGCGGCGACAACATCGACCAGCGCATCATCGAGTGGATCCTGGCCGAGTTCAAGAAGGACCAGGGCGTCGACCTCTCCAAGGACCCGATGGCCATGCAGCGCCTGAAGGAGGCCGCGGAGAAGGCCAAGATCGAGCTGTCGAACGTCGTCGAGACCGAAATCAATCTGCCGTTCATCACGGCGGATGCGTCGGGACCGAAGCACCTGCAGCTCAGGCTCTCGCGCTCGAAGCTCGAGCAGCTGGTCGAGGACATCGTCGAGAAGTCGATCGGCCCGTGCAAGCAGGCCATGAAGGACGCCGGCGTCGAGCCCAAGGATATCGACGAGGTTGTCCTCGTCGGCGGCCAGACCCGCATGCCCCGCATTCAGAAGCTCGTCAAGGACCTCTTCGGGAAGGACCCGCACCAGGGCGTCAACCCGGACGAGGTCGTGGCGATCGGCGCCGCGATCCAGGGCGGCGTGCTCGCCGGCGACGTCAAGGACCTGTTGCTCCTCGACGTGACGCCGCTCTCGCTCGGCATCGAGACGCTGGGCGGGGTGACGACGAAGCTCATCGAGCGCAACACGACCATCCCGACCAAGAAGAGCGAGACCTTCTCGACGGCCGGCGACAATCAGACGTCGGTCGAGATCAAGGTCCTCCAGGGCGAGCGCGAGATGGCTCGCGACAACAAGACGATCGGCGTCTTCCACCTCGTGGGGATTCCGCCGGCGCCGCGCGGCATGCCCCAGATTGAGGTGACCTTCGACATCGACGCCAACGGCATCATGAACGTGTCGGCGAAGGATCTCGGCACCAGCAAGGAGCAGAAGATCACGATCACCGCGTCCTCGGGCCTCAACAAGGACGAGATCGACCGGATGGTCAAGGACGCCCAGTCCCACTCCGAAGAAGACCGGAAGCGCCGCGAGGAGATCGAGGCCAAGAACCGGCTCGACTCCCTCATCTATGCGTCCGAAAAGACGTTCAACGAGAACAAGGGCAAGCTCTCTTCGGCGGACGCCTCGGCGGTCGAATCGGCCCTGGCCGACGCGAAGAAGTCTCTCGAATCCGGGAACGCCCAGGCCATGAACGACGCCTTCGCGCGACTCGAAGAAGCCTCCCACAAGGTGGCCGAGGCCGCGTACCGCGGAGCGGCCGAGCCGCCGCCGGGCGCCTCCACGGGCGGCGCGAGCGGCGAGCCTTCCTCCGGCGCCGGCAAGGAGGATGAAGTCATCGACACGGAGTACGTGGATACGGAGAAGAAGTAAGTTGAGGGTTGAGAGGTGAGGGTTGAGAGTTGGCGTTGACGAGGAGAGGGACGGGCGAAAAACCGCTCGCGACTCTCAACTCTCAACGCTAAACTCTCAACAGCTCGTCCATGACCGTCTTTCGCTGGAATTCGCTGCAGGACCTCTTCGCCATCCAGGAGAAGGTCAACCGTCTCTTCGAGGAGACGATGCACCGCACCGAGTTCCCCGACGACGGGCTCGACGCCGCGCTGTGGTCTCCGGCGGCCGACGTCTACGAAACGCCCGACGAGATCATCCTGAACATCGAGCTCCCCGGCGTCCGGCTCGACGACGTCCGCCTCGAGGCCCTCGACGGCAAGCTGCGGGTCTCGGGTCATCGGAAGGCCAACGGCGCCGAGCCCCGCCACTTCGTGAGGATGGAGCGCATCTACGGGACCTTCTCGCGGGACTTCCCGGTTCCGGCTTCGCTCGACCCCGGCGCGATCAAGGCGAGCCTCCGCGCAGGCGTCCTGCGCGTCGTGGCGCCCAAGGCCGAGAAGGGCCAGACGATCCCGGTCGAGCCGCGGCCCCCCGAGCACCGGAAGGCCCGATGAAGTCGGGGAGCCGCTCCGGCGTCTACCGCATCGGCGTCATCGCCGAAAAGTACGGAATCCATCCGCAGACGCTTCGGATGTACGAGCGGGAGGGCCTGCTGCGGCCGGCCCGGCACCGAAGGCAACACCCGCCTCTACGATTCCGACACCATCGAGCGCCTCGAGATCATCCTGACCCTGACGCGGCACCTCGGCGTCAACCTGGCCGGCGTCGAGGTCATCCTCCACATGAAGCAGCGGATGGAACGGATGCACGGGGACGTCCAGAAGATGCTCGAAGTCATGCGGACGGAGCTCGACTCGCGGCGCCGGTCCGGCGTCGAGGGCACCCTCGCGCTCGCCAAGATTCCGGGCCGCCGCTACGCCTCCGGGCGACTCGGATCGCGGCTAGAAAACCCGTCCTCCGGGCGTTGCTTCAGGCTCCCGAGCCAGCCGAGCGGTCCGGCAGGGTGAGCTGTCCGGTCCCCTCCCGTCTCGGATAGAATCACGCGCTCTGATGAACGTTTTGGAGGTTTTGTGAAACGAGTTCTCTTTGCTCTTGCCGGCCTGGCGATCGCGGTTTCCGCCCTGGCCGAGCTTTCCAAGTACAAGGACTGGGACCGGTCGCCCGAGGCCTACTTCCTGACGCCCGCGGAGCGGACCGAATGGAAGAAGGTTTCGACCGACGAGGAGGCCGAGAAGTTCATCGCCCTCTATTACGCCAGGCGGGGCGGCGAGGCCTTCAAGTCCGAGATCTCCCGCCGGATCGCGGCCGCGGACCAGCAGTTCAAGCTGGCCCGCTACAAGCGGGGCGCGGACTCGGTCCGAGGCCATCTCTTCGTCGTGCTCGGGCCGCCGTCGCGCGTGGGGCAGACCCGCGCCCAGCAGAGCGGCACGGGCCTGCCGGACGGCGCCACGATTCCGACCATCGACGTCGGAGGCGGGGCGGACGCGAACACGGCGATTACCTACACCTGGACGTGGGACAAGGACCGGCTGCCTCCGGTCCTCGAGCTCTCGGAGCTGCGGGCCACGATCGAGGTCGATCCCCGCGTCGGCTCGGACGAGCTCCGCAACGGCGCGGCGGCCGAGAAGGCGATGGCGGCGCTTGCGGAGAAGTCCATCGTGAACCCCAACGCGACGCTCACGGCCTCGGGCGCGCCGGCGGCTGCCGGCGCCCCAAGGCGGGTGCGCCGGCGCCGGCCCCCGGCGCTCCAGCGGCCCCGGCGGGCGGGGCTGCGGCTCCCGCGGCTCCGGCCGGCGGCGCGGCGCCTGCAGCGGCCGCAGCGCCTGCGGCAATCGTCCCGTTGCCGGCGGCCGTGAAGTCGGCCCTCGTGGCCGCGCCCAGCGCGGGAGCGGGCGAGGCCGGCTTCTGGTCCGGCACGTTCCGTTCCTCCACGGGCGACGATTTCCTCGCGTTCCAGTTCTACCTGCCCTCGAACAAGCCGGCCTTCTCGGCGGCGGGGCCACTGAAGCTCGGCGGAGTCGTGACCGACGCCTCGGGCGCGGAGGTCCATTCGTTCTGGGAGGACGCAACGGTTTCCGAGATCGCCCAGGGCACCCGCAAAGACCGCGCCGTCGACAAGTCCGTCGCGATCGCCGGCCGGCACTTACAAGGGAACGTTCGGGCTGTTTGCCGCGGAGGGTCAGCCTCCTCTGGCGTCGTCGAACGTCCCGTTCACGCTCAATCCGAAGACGACCGAGTTCGAAGTTTCGCCCCTCATCCTCTCGAACGGGCTCGTTCCGCTGACGAAGCGCCCCGGGCCGAACGACCCCTTCGTTTTCGGATCGGACAAGCCCATCAAGGTCGAGCCCAAGGGCGACCGCAGCTTCATGAAGTCGGACAGCCTCTGGTACTTCTACGAAGTCTCCAATCCGACGCTGCCGGCGGCCTCGGGTGACGCCGCGGCGGCGCCCGCGCCTGCCGACCCGGGCGGCGCGGCCGCGCCGGCGCCTGCGGCCGCCGAACCGGCGAAGCCCAGGATCATGACCCGCATCAACGTGCAGCGCGACGGCCAGGATGCCTTCGCGCCGTTCAC
Source organism: uncultured Acidobacteriota bacterium (assembly GCA_963749265.1). Lineage (GTDB taxonomy): Bacteria > Acidobacteriota > Thermoanaerobaculia > UBA5066 > Gp7-AA6 > DAHUXD01. Next base: position 102,552 of record CAVVML010000031.1, read on the forward strand.
GGGGCCGGCCGACCTGATGCCGGTCGCGAGCGGGAACTACGGAACGGGCAGCGAGATCCCGCTGGCTTCGTTCGAGCCGGGCTACTACACGTTCGCCATCCTGGTTCGGGACCTGAGCGCTGCGAAGGGCTCCGCCGCGAACAAGGGGATCGAGCGCAAGGGCGAGTTCATCGTGCTGATGCCGGACGGCAGCCTTCCTCCCAAGAAGGCGGCGGCGGCTCCGGCCGCGGCTCCGACGCCCAAGCCGAAGAAGCCGTAACCGCTCCGCGACGAACGAAAGTCCGAGGGTCGAGACGTTCAGGGCCGAGCTGAGTGAGGAGCCGATCGAGCGGCCTCCTCTCGGCCAATGACGACCCACGCACTCTCGACTTGCTCCGTCACTCCACCCGGACGTTCGCCCGCGCGGTCCCCATCTTTCCGGTCGCGACGTCGCGCACGTTGACGACGATGCGGTAGTTGCCCTTCTTCGTCTGGAGATCCGCCGCGTAGGTCAGGGGCGTGTCGGCCGAGGTCTTGTCGGACGCGAGCTCGAACGTCGTCTCCTGCCGGGTGATGTCGCTCATCCGTCCCTTGTCGTCGATGGATCCGATGTAGAAAGCCGCCCTCGCGGTGGCTTTGTCGCCGTTGGGCACGAACGTCAGCGAGGACGCCGGCATCGTGACCGTGATCGGCAGGCGATACAGCTTCTTGTCGGGCGTCGGAGGCGCGGTTTTGATCTCGGCCGGGATCGCGGTGTAGGAGAGGTCCGTCTCCATCGTCGCGCGGGCGCGCTGCTCGACCAGCACCGTCTCCGGCCGGGCCGCGAAGCCGCGCCGCGACCTCACGGTCATTCCCGGACGGGCGACCTCGACCTCGACCTTTTCGTACTTCCCGACCGGCAGGCTCGAGAGGTTCACGCCCACGGTGTAGTAGGTCGACACGGCTTCGTACACTCGCCCGAGACCCCGCTGGAAGTCGTTCGTGTTGAGAAGCGCGCGGCCGCCCGTCTCGAGGGCCATCTCCTGGAGGCCGGCCTGGCGGTCCTGCCGGGCCTGGAAGCCGATGCCGGGGCGGCTGGAGAGCGGATCGTCGTTGCCGGCGCCGACGCCCTCGCCCGTCAGGCCGGTCGCGTCGATCGTGAAGAAGGTGACCTCGTCCGAGTTGGCGTTCTGGACCATCCCGCCGACGCGCTCGGGGATCTGCCGGATATTCGTGAACGACAGCGACGGCGCGGCCACCGAGCCGGACGCGTACTGCGCCATCACGTAACCCGGCTGATACTCGAAGCCTCCGGTGAGGAAGATGAAGGACTTCTTGCCCGCGAGCGGCGAGAGCGTGACGAGCTCGCTCTGCATGCTCGTGATCATCGTCTGGATTTCCTGGCCGATCTGCGCCGCGTACTGCTCGACGTAGGCGCCGCGCCGCCGGCGGGGGGTCGAATCGATGAGGGCGATCGTCTGCCGCTCGGTCTGGAGCCGGGACATCCCCGGATGCTCCTTTTCGATCCGGGAGAGCGCCGACATCGCCGACTCCTTGCTGGTCGTCCAGTCCTGGAGGACGATGGGAGAGCGGTCGAAGAGGACGAGGCGGGTGGCGTCGTTCGGGCCCAGCCGCGTCACGAAGTCGGAGAGGGCGTTGATGCTCCGGTTGCGGATGCCCGGCGAGATGAATCCGAGATCGATGTAGATCAGGAAGTTTCTCGGAACGATGGCCTCGCCGCCCTTCGTGTACGCCGCGAGCACCTGATCGGGCGACGCCGTGGCGAGGTCGGGCGAGTGGATCGTGCCGTCGGCCACGCGGGCGAAGTAGTCGATCGGCATCGCCTTGCCGCCGATCTTCACCGTGAAGTCCTCGCGTTTCAGATCCGTCACCGGCTGACCCTTGGAGTCGGTGACGTCCACGTCGAGGTCGAGGACGCGGACCTCGACCCGTTCGGAGAAGACGGGAACCTGCGGCGCCGGTGCGGCCTCCTGGCCGAGGGCCACCGCGGTGGCGAGCAGGAGAGCGATGGCCGGTGCTTTGGAGCGCATTGTCGAGTCCTTTCTCGTCGGCCCGGCCGCCCTCTCGGGCCGGCGAGCCGCTCGGTACGGCACCGAAAACGCGGCCGGGTGGCCCGGGATTCCGCAGCGTCCCCTTTTGAGGAATCTTTCAGGGGGGAAGCCGGCGGGGCCACCGCTTCGAGCGGCCCGGCTTCTTTATTCCCGGGAGGCCGCGATCGGCTCGAGGCCCAGGTAATCGAAGAGCATGTTGAGCTCGGTCGCGATCTCGTCGGACTCGAGGTCGTCGCCGGAATCCACGGGCAGGCTCCCCACGGCGCAGCCGGGGACGGCCGCGCGGGACTTCCGGACGAGGGCCGCGGAGGCGCTGGGGTCGGTCCCGTCGTCCGAGAGGGTGGCTTCGAAATCGCGGGGGAGACCCCAGATCTCGGCCCGGGCGCGCCCGACGGCCGGCCGGTAGGTCTCGAGCACGGCGCCGCGGAAGGGGCCTGCGGGAAGGTTCATCTCCCGAACGATCTCGAAGAGATCCGAGTAGCCGATGCAGTGAAGGAGGCCCAGCGTGTAGCCGCGCTCCCGGGAGATGCCGTAGCGCTCGGCGAACCGGCCGGCCGCGAGGGCCGCCGCGAGGCTGGCGCGGCGCACGGCGCGGGCCGCCGGGTCGCTCTTGGCCAGGGACGGGAAATCGGTCGAGGAGAGCCGGTCGATCAGCACGGTGAGGGCGCGGGCGCCGATCCGGTCGATCGCCTCGGGGACGGTTCCCACCGAGTTCTCGCGGTCGACCGAGAGGGAATTGGCGAGGATCAGAAGATCCAGCGTCAGGTACTGGTCGAGCGCGGCGATGGACACGACCGAGGCGGGATCGAGCGGCGATTTCTTGAGGAGCTCGAGAAGCAGGCTCGCCGTGTCCTCGTGGACCGGCCGCATGAGGTAGTTCTTGATGAGACGCTCGCGCAGACGCCGGGCGAACTCGTGGAAGCGCGTCGCGTGGACGCGGGCCTCCAGAGGCTCGAGCGCGGTGTTCAGTCTCTCGAGCGCCTCCCAGAAGTGCTCCTCGATCGCGTCCGGCAGAAACGGGAGCACCCACGCGTCGGCGGCCTCCCAGGTCTCCCGCCGTTCGCGGCGCGAAAGGCGGTGGGTGTCGTCGAGCTGCTTGACACCCTGGAAGGCGAGGGCCTGGCCGCGGAGGGTGAGCCCGATGCGCAGGATCGGGGTCACGCGGTACGTCGGGTCGTAGTCGAAGTTGGCCTCGCGCCACTCGAAGATCTCGAAGAGCAGCTTGCGGGCGAGCTCCTCGACGCGGAGCGAGAGGCCGTCGAGCGTGTCGTGGCCCATCTCGAGGATCAGGCGCGTCAGGTTCTCCTGGGTCGTCATGTTGCGGGCCAGCAGCTCGTAGAGCGTCGCCGCGGGCAGCGCGCCGCTCCGGAGCAGGTGGACGCCGAGCCGGTGGCGCGGAAGGGAGCCGGAGACGTAGACGATCTCGCCGTCCTTCCAGTCCAGGGTGCGGCGGTCGTGGCCGCGCGTGACCAGGAGCCGGCCCGACCGCCGGTTCAGCTCCATCCACTGGAGGAGGTCCGCGAGGCCGAAGACCTCGAGACGTCCCCGGAAGTGTTCTGTCATTGGCGTTTAGAGAATTCTAGCATCCGGGGTCCGGCCCCGGCAGGCGGGCCGGGCCCGAAGGACCGTGAAACAATCGCCGCCGTGAAGGAGCGGAAGGAGCAGGTCGCCGCAGGGCGGCCGAACCTGCCGGAGAGCCACTTCCTCCGGGATTCCCGTCGAGCCCTTTTACGGCCAGCCCGCTCCCGGCGAGTTTCCTTTCGCGAGGGGGATCTCGCCGGAGGGCTACCGCAACCGCTTCTGGACGATGCGCCAGTACGCCGGCTACGGCTCGGCTCGGGAGTCGAACCGCCGGTACCGGTATCTGCTCGAGCAGGGCCAGACGGGCCTCTCCGTGGCCTTCGACCTGCCGACCCAGATGGGCTACGACTCGGACGACCCGGCCGCGCGCGGGGAGGTCGGCAAGGTCGGCGTGGCGATCGCCACGCTCGAGGACATGCGGATCCTGACCGAAGGGTTGCCCCTCGATCGGGTCTCCATCTCCATGACGATCAACTCCACCGCCTCCATCCTCCTCGCGCTCCTGCTCTCGGTGGCGCGCGAGCGGGGGATCGCCTGGAGCGCGCTCTCCGGCACGGTCCAGAACGACCTGCTCAAGGAGTACGTCGGCGCGCGGCACGTACATCTTTCCCCCGAGGGCGTCGCTCAAGATCACGACCGACATCTTCGCGTTCTGCGGGGCGGAGGTGCCCCGCTGGAACACGATCTCGATCTCCGGCTACCACATCCGCGAGGCCGGATCGACGGCGGTCCAGGAGGTCGCCTTCACGCTCTCGAACGCGATCGCCTACGTCGAGGCGGCGCTCGGCCGCGGGCTCGCGATCGACGACTTCGCTCCGAGGCTGTCGTTCTTCTTCAACGCGCACGCGAATTTCTTCGAGGAGGTCGCGAAGTTCCGCGCCGCCCGCTCGCTCTGGGCCGAGATCGCGCGCGACCGGTTCGGCGCGAAGGATCCGCGCTCCTGGCGCCTCCGCTTCCACACGCAGACGGCGGGGTCGACGCTCACCGCCCAGCAGCCCGACGTCAACGTCGTGCGCGTGGCGCTGCAGGCGCTCTCCGCGGTCATGGGCGGCACGCAGTCTCTCCACACGAACGCGTCCGACGAGGCCCTCGCCCTGCCCACCGAGCAGTCGGCGCGCCTCGCCCTGCGCACGCAGCAGGTCATCGCCAACGAGACCGGCGTCGCCGACGTCGTCGATCCGCTGGGAGGCTCGCATCTCGTCGAGGCCTGGACGGCCGAGATCCGCGAACGGGCCCGCGCCCTGATCCGCAAAGTCGACGAGCTGGGCGGCGCGGTCGCCGCGATCGAGCAGGGATTGCTCCAGAAGGAGATCGAGGACGCGGCCTACACGGCGCAGCGCGAGCTCGAGGAGGGCAAGCGCCTGACGGTGGGGGTCAACGCGTTTCGCGAGCAGAACGAGATCGCGCCTCCGATCCTGGCGATCGATCCGGAGATCGAGCCCGAGCAGCTCGCGCGCCTCGCGGCCTTCCGCGCGGCGCGGAATTCCGAGCGGACGGAGCGCGCCCGGGCGAGGTTGCAGGCGGACGCGCGCGAGGACCGCAACCTGATGCCGGCGCTGATCGAGGCCGTCACGGAGGGCGCCACGCTCGGGGAAATCGTGAAGACCCTGAAGGAGATTTACGGCGAGCACCGCCCCGGCGAGTGACTGAAGGGCGGTTAAGTTTCACTCTTTGAGTCGGTTGCACGTGTGGAAAAAGGAACCGCGCAGCGATTACCGATTCGACCCTCCTGCACAGTTGTTTGGGCATCGACGCTAAATCACTGATGGGGAACGCGTTGTCCGATCGCACAGAGGATGGTGCAATTCGCTCCGGAACGCGGGATTCCGCGTTTTTTGGGCCATTTCCGCAGGGTTTTTGACAGGGTTTTCCGCCGGTTCTCCGGAAAACTGATTTCGTTCAAGCGGGCGTGCCTTTTACACGGCCGACACACCGACTTTGGGGCAGAGGGGCTCCACCGGACAGGTCGGGCAGGCGGGCTTCCGGGCCGTGCAGATCCGCCGCCCGTGGAAGATCAGGAGGTGCGCGGCGAGCGTGCGCCGGCCCTTCGGCACGATCACGTTGAGATCGTTCTCGATCTTGACGGGATCCGTCTGGCGCGTGAATCCCATGCGTCGGGCGAGGCGTCCGACGTGCGTGTCCACGACGAAGCCTTCGTCCTTTCCGAACGCGTTGCCGAGCACGACGTTGGCGGTTTTGCGTCCGACGCCCGGCAGCGCGACGAGCTCCTCCATCGTGTCGGGCACTTTCCCGCCGTGCTCGGCGGCGACCGCCGCGCCCATCGCCCGCAGGCTCTTCGCCTTGGCATTGAAGAATCCCGTGGAGTGGATCTCCCTCTCGAGCATGCCGCGCGGCGAGCGCGCGTAGTCGGCGGCGGTCTTGTACTTCGAGAAGAGCTTCGGAGTGACCGTGTTGACCATCTTGTCGGTGCTCTGCGCGGAAAGGATCGTCGCCACCAGCAGCTCGAGCGGGCTCGAATGATCCAGCGCGCACTTCGCGTCGGGGTACGCCTTCTTGAGCCTTCGGAGAATGAGCGCCGCGCGGCGCCGGACCTGCTCGGGCGTCTCTCTCGGCTTTCGCGCCATGCGCGGGCATTCTATGTGCGCCGTGCTGCGTGTACGATCCGCGGGTGCGCCGCCTCCTGATCGTCGTCGGAATCCTGGTCGCCGCCCGCATCGCGGCCGCGCCGGCGCCGGCGCCGACGCCGCGCCGGCCCGGGACGTTCGCCTGACGATCCTCTACACGGGCGACCTCCACGGCCGCGTTCACCCGATCGACGCCCTCGCGGACGCGGACCTCGGCGAGGGCCTCGCGCGCGTGGCGGCTTCGGTGAAGGCGATCCGCGCCGAGGGCCGGCCGGTGCTCCTGCTCGACTCCGGGGACACGATCCAGGGCTCGCCGGAGCAGGCGCTCGCCTTCGCGTCCGGCAAGGACGCCATCGACCCGATCATCGCGCGCGATGAACCTCATGGGCTACGACGCCATGACCGTGGGAAACCACGAGTTCGACTTCGGCGTCGAGCGGCTGGACGCGTCCCAGCGCCAGGCGAAGTTCCCCTGGCTGTCGGCCAACACACTGATGTACGGCGACCGGCAGGCGTTCCCGCCCTACGTCGTCAAGCAGATCGAAGGAGTGCGCGTCGGAATCCTGGGCCTCACGACGACGGGCACGCCCAACTGGGTCAGCCCGAGCCTGCTCGAGGGCCTGCGCTTCGTGCAGCCCCTGAGCGTCGCGAGACATCGCGTGTCGCAGCTTCGCGAGCAGGAGCGGTGCGATTTCGTCATCGTCCTGACGCACCAGGGCTTCGAGCGGGACCCGAAGACCGGCGAGCCGCGGGGGGGCGCCTCGGGAGAGAACCAGGCGTACGCGCTCGCGACGAAGGTTCCGGGCGTGGACCTCGTTCTGTCGGGCCACGCCCACGTCGTCGTGGCGCCTCAGCGGGTCGGCCCGGTCTGGGTCGCGGCGCCGGGCAGATGGGGAGAGGCCCTCATCCGGCTCGACGTCGGTCTTCGAGAAGCCGCCAGAGCGACGCAGACGCCCGCATGGCGCGTCGCCGGACTCCAGGGCAAGAGCCTTCCCATGAAGAACGTGGTTCCGGACCCCGGCGTCGTCGCGGCCGTCGCGCCCGCCCACGAGGCCGCGATGAAGGTCCTCGCCGCGAAGCTCGCCGAGCTCGCGGCCCCGGCCTCGACGGGAGGGGCGAGGACGCGTACGGAAGACTCCGGCATCGTCGACTGGCTGCATCGGGTGCAGCTCGCGGAGACGAAGGCCGACCTCTCGTTCGCTTCGCCCCTCGCGTTCCGGCCGGTCGAGTGGGCGGCGGGACCGCTCTCGATGCGTCAGGTCTGGCAGTTCTATCCCTACGAGAACAGCCTCGTGACGGTGCGGGCCACGGGCAAGATGGTCCGCGAGGCCCTCGAGCGTTCAGCGGAGTGCATGTCGGACCCGGACGAAAGGCCCCGCTCCTGCGACAGCCTCGAGGGGGCCGAGTACCAGATCGACCTGTCGCGGCCGCCGCGCCAGCGCGTCGTCTTCCTGCGGCGCGGAGGCCGGGACGTCCGGGACGACGACGTCTTCACCGTGGCCCTCAACTCGCACCGGGCGTCCGGGGGCGGAGGCTACGGGATGTGGAAGCGGGCCGAGAAGCTGGCCGAGAAGGGAAACGTCCGACAGATGCTGGTTTCGGACGCCCGTGCGCACCCGCGCCTCACGCTCGAGCCCACGCGCAACTGGAAAGTCACGGGCCTCGCGGCCCCCGGACGTCAGCCGGTCGCGAAGCCGAATCGGAATCCGTGAAACCGTGAATCCGTCCGAACAAAATATCGTCGACGCGTTTCATCGCCTCTACTACGAGGGACCGGAGGGGGAGGGACGAGTCCACCACCGCACCACGTGGATGGGCATTCCCTGTCTCAAGTGCCCGATGGACCTGATGGCCTACCAGGAGATTCTCTTCGAGACGCGGCCGCAGCTCGTCGTCGAGACCGGCACGCACGCCGGGGGCAGCGCGCTCTTTCTGGCGCACATGCTCGATCTGCTGGGTGCGGGCGAAGTCGTCACCATCGACGTGCTCGACCGCCCCCGGCCCGCCCACCCGCGGATCCGTTACGTGACGGGCTCGAGCGGGGACGTGGCCCTCGTCGCCGGAGTGTTCCAGGGGCGGCGTCCGGACGAGCCCCGTCTCGTCATCCTGGATTCGGACCATTCCCGGGCGCACGTCCTGCGCGAGCTCGAGCTCTTCGCGCCGCGCGTGTCCGTCGGAAACTACGTCGTGGTCGAGGACTCCAACGTCAACGGCCATCCGGTCCTCGAGGGCTTCGGACCGGGTCCGAGGGAGGCGATCGACGATTTCCTCGCGAAGAACCCGGGCTTCGAGGCCGACCGTTCCCGCGAGAAGTTCCTGATGACGTTCAACCCGAGGGGATACCTGAAGCGGATTCGCTGAGCGATCGAGAGGTTGAGAGTTGAGAGTTGAGGGTTGAAGGTCGAGGATGCGCTCTTCGACGCTCAACACTCAACGCTGAACGCTCAACTTTTCTTCAGGTCCCGGGCGACTTCCCGGCTCGCGTTCGCTCCCGGGGCGCCGGTGACGCCGCCGCCCGGGTGGGTGCCCGCGCCGCAGAGATAGAGGCCCGCAGAGGGGCGTGCGGTACTGCGCCCAGTCGAGGACGGGGCGCATCGTGAAGAGCTGATCGAGAGAGTGCTCGCCGTGGAAGACGTGGCCTCCCGGTGAGGCCGAAGGTCTCTTCGAGATCCAGCGGCGTCAGGACCTGCCGCTTCTCGACGAGCTTCGGAAGCCCGGGGGCGTACGCGGCGATCGTCTCGACGACGGCATCGCCGAGCGCGTCGCGCCGGCTCTTCCAGTCTCCCCCCTTCAGCTTGTAGGGAGCGAACTGCGCCACGATCGACATGACGTGCTTGCCCGCGGGCGCGAGCGAGGGGTCGGTGAGCGTCGGGATCGTGACGTCGCAGTACGGATGCGGCGAGAAGTCGCCGTACTTCGCGGCGTCGTAGGCCCGCTCGAGGTAATCGATCTCGGGACCGATGTGGATACGGCCGGCGAGGACGTTCGGACCGAAGGCCTTCGCCGACGGGAAGTCCGGAAGCCCGGAGAGGGCGAGGTGGACCTTCGCGAGCGCGCCATGGGTCCGGTAGTTCTTCATCCGCCAGACGAAATCCGGAGCGAGCTCGCCCGGGTCGACCAGCGAGAGCATCGTGCGCTTCGGATCGGCGCTCGAAACGACGGCCCGCGCCTGGATTTCTTCTCCGGTGGAGAGCACCACGCCGGTCGCGCGGCCGTCCTGGACGGCGATGCGGGCCACGGTCGCCCCCGCGCGGACCTCGGCGCCGAAGCCCCGCGCCGCGCCCGCGATCGCCTGCGTCAGCGCGCCCATGCCGCCCCGGACGAAAGTGGCGGGACCCGCGGCGTTCGCGTCGGTCGCCGCCTGGAGGATCACGCCGAGGCTGGTGCCCGCCGACCAGGGGCCCGCGAAGGCGCCGTAGATGCCGCGAGCGGCGACGACGGCCCGCAGGAGCTCGGTCTCGAAGAACTCGGAGACGAGATCGGCCACGGCCATGGGCCCCCAGCGGAGCAGCCGGAACGCGTCGCGGCGGGGGAGCGCCCGGAACTTGCGCCCGACCCCGAGGAGCTCCCACATCTCGCCGAACGACGGATCGTCGATGGAGGGCGGAGTCATCCGCAGGAGCGGCTCGAGCACGCGGCCGATGCGGCCGAGGCTCTCGTGGAACGTCAGGTAACCCTTCGCGTCGTGCGCCGAGACCTTCTCGAGGTCGCGGGCCGTGCGCGCCGCGTCGCCGTAGAGGGCGAACGCGGGCCCGCCGCCTCCATCCGCCGACGGCGCGAAGACGCGCGCCTCGGTCTCGATCCAGGAGAGGCCGTGCCGCTCGAGGTCGAGCTCGCGGGCGATCGAGGCCAGGAAGGGCCCCGCCGCGTGGAGGACCGTCGAGACGCGGAAGCCCGGCGCGAACTCCTCGGTCACCGCGATGCCGCCGAGGGTCTCGCGGCTCTCGACCACGACCGTCGACAGGCCCGCCTTCGCGAGGTAGGCGGCCGCGGTGAGGCCGTTGACTCCGCCGCCGATGACGACGGCGTCTTTCTTCACGGCCACTAGACCTTGCCCCGCTTCCAGTCGGCGAGCACCTTGTCCGCGGCGTTGCGGCCGTTGGCTCCCATGATGCCGCCGCCGGGATGCGTCGCCGACCCGCACATGTAGAGGTTCTTGATCGGCGTCCGGTACTGGGCCCATCCCGGCACGGGCCGCAGGAAGAAGAGCTGCTCGAGAGTCAGCTCGCCCTGGAAGATGTTGCCTTCCGAGAGGCTGAAGTCGCGCTCGAGGTCGAGCGGCGTGAGGACCTGCCGGTGCTTGATGATGTTCTTGATGTTCGGCGCATGCTCGGCGATCGTGTCGATGACCGTGTCGCCGAAGGCCTCGCGCTCCTTGTCCCAGTCGCCCTTGAGGTTGTAGGGCGCGTACTGCACGAAGCACGACATGACGTGCTTGCCGGGGGGAGCGAGGGAGGGGTCCGTCAGGGTCGGGATGACCATGTCGATGTAGGGACGCCGGGAGAAGCGGCCGTACTTGGCGTCGTCGTAGGCGCGCTCCATGTACTCGACCGACGGCGAAATCGAGATCGCGCCACGCAGGTGCGCCCCGTTGCCGGGCAGCGACCGGAACTCGGGCAGGGCGTCGAGCGCGAGGTTGACCTTGCCCGACGAGCCCCGGAACTTGTAGCGCTTGACGTCCTCGACGAACTCCCCGGGCAGCTCCTTCTCGCCGACGAGCTTCATGAAGGTCAGCCGCGGGTCGACGCTCGAGGTCACGACGCGGGCGCCGATCTCCTCGCCCGACTCGAGCACGACGCCCGTGGCCTTGCCGCCCGAGACCAGGACCTTGGCGATCGGGGCCTTCGTGCGGATCTCGACACCGACTTCACGGGCCGCGTCCGCGCAGGCGTTGGAGATGGCGCCGGTGCCGCCGCGGGCGAAGCCCCACGCGCGGAAGGCCCCGTCGATGTCGCCCATGTAGTGGTGGAGGAGCACGTACGCCGTGCCCGGCGAGCGCACGCCCAGGAACGTGCCGATGATCCCGGAGGCCGACATCGTGGCTTTCAGCGGATCGGTCTCGAACCACTGGTCGAGGAAATCGACCGCGGACATCGTCATGAGCTGGACCTGGTTGTACCGGTCCGTCCCGGAGAGGCCCCGGAAGCGCTTGCCCAGAAAGAGCAGGTCCTGGACGCCCTGCAGCGAAAGCTTGGTCGGATCCGGCGGCGTCATGCTCAGGATCGGCTTGACGAACCGGCCCATGTCGGCCATCGCCTTGCCGTACTCGTCGTAGGCCTCGGCGTCGACTTTCGAGTGGCGGGCGATCTCCCGGCGCGTCTTGGCGTGGTCGTTGACGCGCCAGAGGTAGTCGCCGCTGAGCATCGGCGTGAACGTCCCGTCCAGGGGGAGGATCTCGAGGCCGTGCCGGGGGAGGTCGAGGTCGCGGATGATCTCGGGCCGCAGCAGCGAGACGACGTAGGAACACACCGAGAACTTGAAGCCCGGGAAGACCTCCTCGGTCACCGCCGCGCCGCCGAGCACGTGACGCCGTTCGAGGACGAGAACCTTCTTGCCCGCGCGCGCGAGGTAGGCCGCGTGGATCAGGCCGTTGTGCCCGCCTCCGATGACGACGACGTCGTACTTCGAGCTCATGTCCTGCGGCGCCCGCTCCTCGTCCTTGAAGCCTCCGAATCGTGTTGTGACCCGGGGTTCCGTCGCGGCGGCTTGCCGCGAGCGCGCGAGCATACTTATAATCGCGCGCCCCGACAAGCTCCCGATGACCGCGCGTTCTGCGGCGATCGGAAGATCGACGAGGCGGACGGGAGTCGACGAAGGAACAGTGCCGATCGGAACCGCCGTACACGAGAGAACGTTCCCGCTCTGCGAGAGCCTGAACTATCGCGAGTGGTCGGGCTACTACGCGGTCTCCGCGTACGAGGCGCACCACGAGCACGAGTACAACGCGATCCGCAACGCCGCGGCCCTGATCGACATCTCGCCCCTCTTCAAGTACCGCGTCTCGGGCAAGGACGCGACGCGCCTGGTCGACCGGATCGTGACGCGGGATCTCCGCAAGGTGAAGCCCGGCTCGGTCATCTACACGCCGTGGTGCGACGAGCACGGCAAGGTCATCGACGACGGCACCGTCGCGCGGCTGTCCGAGGACGTCTACCGCTGGACGGCGGCGGATCCGAGCCTGCGCTGGCTCCAGCAGAACGCCCTCGGCCTCGACGTGACGGTCGAGGACGTCTCCGACGAGATCGCGGCCCTCGCTCTGCAGGGGCCGACCTCCGGCCGCATGCTCAAGGCGATCGCCGAGGCCGACATCGAGAACCTCAAGTACTTCAAGGTCACCTCCGGGAAGATCGCCGGCGTGCCCGTGGACATCTCCCGCACGGGGTACACCGGCGATCTCGGCTACGAGATCTGGATCCCCTGGAAGGACGCCGTGAAGGTCTGGGACGAGCTCATGGCGAAGGGCAAGGCCTTCGACATCCACGCCGCCGGCATGCTCGCCCTGGACGTCTCGCGCGTCGAGGCGGGCCTCCTCCTGATCGACGTCGACTTCCACGGCTCCAAGAAGGCCTACATCGACATCCAGCGCTACTCGCCCTTCGAGATGGGGCTCACGCGCCTCGTGGCCCTCGACAAGGGCCGCTTCGTCGGCCAGGACGCTCTGCGCGAGGAAGCGAAGAAAGGGCCGGCCCGCCAGATCGTGGGCCTCGAGATCGACTGGGATTCGATCGAAAAGATCTACGACCGCCTCTCCCTCGCGCCGCAGGTCCCGGCGGCCGCCTCGCGGACGGCGGTGCCCGTCTACCGCGACGGCGAATGGGTCGGCAAGGCGACTTCGACGACGTGGTCGCCGATTCTCAAGAAGATGATCGCCCTCGCGACCGTGGCCCGCGGCGCCAACGCCGTCGGCACCCGGCTGGAGATGGAGTACACCGTGGAAGCCGTTCGGAACAAGGTCGCCGCGACCGTCGTCGAGACGCCCTTCTTCAATCCCGCGCGCAAGACCGCGACGCCGGTTCGCTGAGAGACGCAATTAAGGAGGATCGAATGCCGCCGTTCGATATGAGTCAGGTCCAGCGGGGAGCGCGCAACCGCCGCACGCCGTACTACGAGGCCACGCAGCGCAGCTCGCCGAAGGCCTTCACCGTCTACAACCACATGTACTTCCCGGTCCGCTTCGACACGTTCGAGAACGAGTTCCAGGCGCTCCTGAACGACGTCACGATCTGGGACGTCTCGGTCGAGCGCTGCATCGAGGTCAGCGGGCCCGACGGCTTCAAGTTCGCGCAGCTCGTGACGCCGCGCAACCTGTCCAAGTGCGCCGTCGGCCAGGGCAAGTACGTCCTCATCTGCGATTCCGACGGGGGCGTGATCAACGACCCGGTCATGACGCGCATGGACGAGAACACCTTCTGGTTCGCGCTCGCGTCCTCCGACGTCCTTCTCTTCTTCAAGGGCCTCAAGAACGCCTATCCGAAGCTCAACGTGACGATCCGCGAGCTCGACGTCGCGCCGCTCCAGGTCCAGGGCCCCAAGTCCAAGGACCTGATGAAGGATCTTCTCGGCGAGAGCATCCTCGACCTCAAGTACTACTTCTGGCGCAAGGCCGAGATCAAGGGCGTCCCCGTCGTCATCACGCGCACGGGCTGGACGAGCGAGGTCGGCTACGAGGTCTACCTCCTCGATCCGACGAAGGGCTCGGTCATCTGGGACACGCTGCTCGAGGTCGGCAAGAAGTACAACGTCAAGCCGACGGGCCCCTCCGACATCCGCCGCGTCGAGGGCGGCATCCTCAACTGGGGCGCGGACATGACCTACGAGAACAACGCGCTCCAGCTCGGGCTCGAGCGGCTCGTGGACTTCTCGCTCCCCGAGGACGCCAGCATCTCCATCGGCGCGCTCAAGAAGATCAAGGCCCAGGGCGTCAAGAAGAGGCTGGTCGGCGTCGAGCTGGACGGCGAGCCGTTCCCGGCGCTCAACAACGTCAAGTGGCCGGCGCACAAGGACGGCGGGGGCCGGTGGGCAAGGTGACGTCGGCGATCTATTCGCCGCGCCTGAAGAAGAACATCGGCTACTGCTGGATGCCGACGGAGATGGCGAAGGACGGGACGAAGCTCAAGGTCGAGACCGAGTGGGGCCCGCGGACGGCCACGGTCGTCCCGATGCCGTTCATCGATCCCGACAAGCGCATTCCGGTCTCCTAGACGCCGGTCGAAGCGGGCCGAAGAGCGGGTTCGGATCCGATGAGCGTCTTTCACGCGGCTCTGGTCGCGATCGAGAAGGCGGTCAAGATCCCGCTCTTCGGCTGCCGGATGTGCGGCCAGTGCATCCTGCACGAGACCGGCCTCGTCTGCCCGATGAACTGCCCCAAGAACCTGCGCAACGGGCCGTGCGGGGGAGTCCTCGTGGACGGCCACTGCGAGGTCCGGCCGCAGATGCGCTGTGTCTGGGTCCGCGCCTAGGAGGGCTCGCTGAGGCTGCCTCTCTGGAAGGACCACATCGAGCACCTCCAGCCTCCCGTGGACTGGAGGCTCCAGGGAACCTCCTCGTGGGCGAATCTCGCGAGCGGCCGCGACCGGCAGGTGCCCGCCGGATGGGCGGACGGAAGCGGAAGCGGAAGCGCCGCCGGGGACGGAGGCGAAGCCGCGCCGGAGACGGGCGGGAGAGCATGAGCTCGAAGGCGGCTCCGCGGAGTCGCCTGGAATCGATCCTGAGGTCGGGACGCTTCGCGGTCACGGCCGAGATGCAGCCGACCAACGGCGCCGATCCCGAGGAAGTCCGGCGCTTCGCCGGCGGGCTGCGGGGAAAGGTCGACGCGGCCAACTGCACCGACAATCCCGCGGCCCACCCGCACCTGTCGGCGCTCGCGGCCGGGGCGTTCGTGGCGCAGGCGGGGGTGGAGCCGATCGTCCAGCTCGCCTGCCGAGACCGGAACCGGCTGGCGCTGCAGGCGGACCTCCTGGGAGCCGCGGCTCTCGGGGCGCGGAACGTCCTCCTGCTGACCGGCGACGACGTGTCCGCGGGCGACCATCCGGAGGCCAAGCCGATCTTCGACATCGACTCGCTGCATCTTCTGCGGATCGCCCGGGTGCTTCGGGACGAGGGGAAGTACCTCTCGGGCCGGGCGCTCACCGCGCGCCCCTCCTTCTTCATCGGCGCGGTCGAGAATCCCTTCGCGCCGCCGCACGACTTCCGGCCCGCGCGGCTCGCCAAGAAAGTCGACGCGGGCGCGGAGTTCGTGCAGACGCAGCTGTGCTTCAACCTGCCGCGCATGGGCGAGTTCATGAAGCGCACCCGCGATCTCGGGCTGCTCGAGCGCGTGTTCGTCCTCGTCTCCGTCTACGTGGCGCGCTCGGCGCGCGCGATGCGTTACCTGCGCGACGTGGTTCCCGGAATCGACGTGCCCGACGACGTGCTCGCGCGCCTGGAGAAAGCGCCGCAGGGGCATCAGGCCGAGGAAGGCTTCCGGCTGGCGCTCGAGACCGTCGCGGCCCTGCGCGAGATGCCCGGTGTTTCCGGCGTGCACCTGATCTCGATCAAGGGACAGGACGCCATCCTCCGCCTGATCGAAGAGTCGGGCTTGCTGCCCCGCCCCGAGGCCGCCGGACTGCGAAGTGCGAGCTTCGAGAAGACTGAAGCGACTTACCGTCTAGCGTCGTGAGCGGACGCGAGGCGGCCTCGAGGCCAGCCGGAGGGGAACGATCTTCGGGGGCGGGGCCTTCGAGATCTCGATCGCGGAGCGACGGATGGCGGTGATCGTCGGCTCCAGCGCCGCGAGCAGGTGCTCGAGCTCGGCCACGAGCGTGACCGAGCCGCGCTCCTCGGCTTCGTCGCGGCTCCCGGCGAGGCGCCGCGAGAACAGGCAGAGATCGTTCCAGCGCCCCAGAGCTTCCTGGAGCTCCCTCTCGCGCTCGATCTGGTTCGTGAACCGCCGCACGCCCAGAGCCGCGAGGTCCTCGGCGAGATAGCGCGCTTTCTTCACGCCGATCCGGTGGCGGTGCATCACGTCATCGTCCTTGCCCTCGAGAGATTCGATGAGGGGCGCCTCGGCCTTCCGCCGCGCCCGCTCGAGCCTCTCGACCGCGTCGTCCCGCCGGCGGCGCGAGAGCTTTTCGAGGTCCTTCAGCAGCCCGCGCACGGCCCGACCGTCGGCGGCGCGCGCGATTCGGCGGCCGCCGCGCTCGGCGAGCTTCTCCCATCGCGCCGCGAGCGCGGTCGTCGCGTCGGGGGAGAGGTAGCCGAGTTTCCCGACCCGCGCCAGCAGATCGCGATCGACCTGGAGCTGCCGTTCCGCAGAGAGGGATCGCGCGATGACCTTCGCGTCGCGCGAGACGGACTTCGCGCCGAGGGCGGCCGCTGTCGCCGCGGCGCGGCGGAGAGCGACGCGCAGGTCGTGCAGGCCCTCGGGCTCGCCGCGCCGCGCGGCTTTGCGCGCCCGGTCGACGGCGCGCACCCGCACCTTCCAGAGATCTCCGGCGTCGCGCACGGGGCGCTATTATAGAGAGACGAAAAAGCCAGTACCCTTCACGCGCCCTTCACATGGGCTTCACCGGGTTCCGCCCGCGCGGGGCGACAATTCGGCCGCCATGCGGACGCTCGGCGCGATCGACATCGGCACGAACAGCATCAAGCTGCTCGTGGCCAACATCGAGGAGGACGGCACGCTCGAGGTGCTCCTCCGCGAGAAGGCGATGGTCCGCCTGGGCAGCGAGACGCTGCGGACCGGAAAGCTCTCGCCCGAGGCCATCGAGGCGGGCGTTTCGACCGTCGAGCACTTCGTCAAGCTCGCGTCGGGCGCGGGCGCCGAGATCGTCCGGGCCGTGGCGACCTGCGCGGTCCGCGAGGCCACCAATTCCGTCGAGTTCGTCGAGGCCGTCCGCAAGCGGACGGGCGTCCGGGTCGAGGTCATCTCGGGCGAGGAGGAGGCCCGTCTCATCAACCTCGCCATCCGGAGCGAGTTCCCGGCCCGCCAGGACCCCCTCTTCCTGATCGACATCGGCGGCGGCTCCACGGAGTTCGTCATCTCCGACGGCGCGCGGGTCCTGCTGACCGAGAGCCTGCCGCTCGGCGTGGTCCGCCTCGCTGACCGCCATCTCCGCAACGATCCGCCCACGGAGAAGGACCTCCAGGCGATGAAGAAGGAGATCCGCGCCGCGGCGAAGCGGGCCGCGGACGCCGTGCGCAAGAAGGGCTTCAAGACCTGCGTGGGCTCCTCGGGCACGATCCAGTCGCTCTCGCTCGTCCACGAGGCCGCCGTGCTGGGCCGCGAGCCCAGCCCCACCGGCCACCGCACGCTGACCGGAAAGGGCTCAAGAAGGTCAACAAGATGCTCCGGAGGACGACCGAGAAGGAGAAGCTCCGGATCCCGGGGATGGATCCGCGGCGGCGCGACATCGCCGTTCCCGGAGGGCTTCTGCTCGCCTGGATCCTCAAGCGCACCGGCGCGGACGCGATCGTCGTGGGGGAGCGCGGTCTCCGCGAGGGGCTCCTTCTCGACACCGTGGCCCGGCAGAGGCGAGGTGCGCATGCCGGCCACCCGGGACATGCGCGCCCGCAGCGTGGACCGCATGCTCCGCCGGGGCAATGCCGAGGTCCTCCACGCCGCCCACGTCGCCCGGCTGGCCCTCGAGCTCTTCGACCAGACCCACGCCCTGCATCAGCTGACCGCGACGGAACGCGAGTGGCTCCAGTACGGAGCCCTGCTCCACGACATCGGCTGCTACATCGGCTACGCCAAGCACCAGCGGCACTCTTATTACCTGATCACGCACGGCGACCTGACGGGCTTCTCGGCCGACGAAATCGAGGTCCTGGCTTCGCTCGCGCGGTACCACAAGGGCGGAGGTCCGAAGGTCGCCCACGAGAACTGGCGCCGGCTGAATCCGTATCTCCAGGCGGTCGTCGAGAAGCTCGCGTCGATCCTCCGCATCGCGGACGGGCTCGACCGCAGCCACCGCCAGCTCGTGACCGGGATCTCGTGCCGGGTGCGCTCGCGCAAGATCGAGCTCGAGGTCTCGGCTCGCGGCGACTGCGAGCCGGAGCTCGACGCCGCCCGCAAGAAGGCGAACCTCTTCGAGCGCACCTTCGATCGCACCGTGAACCTGCGCGCCGTCCCGGCCGGCCGCGAGGAGGTTCTGCAGAAGGACCTCGAAATCCTCTCGGCGGAAGCCCTCTGGAACTGAGAAGGGAGACCCGGACGCCATGAAGGAGCATTTCTCCGAGCAGCTCGAGGACCTCCGTCGGCAGATCATTCTGATGGGCGGAGAAGTCGAAAGGCAGATCCACCGCGCGATCGAGGCCCTGACCGAGATGGACCCCGAAAAAGCGAGGCAGGTCATCGCCGCCGACGAGGACATCGACCGGCTCGAGCTCCAGGTCGAAGACGCCGCGATCGCCCTGCTCGCCCTGCAGCAGCCGGTGGCCGTCGACCTGCGCTTCCTGGTCGGGGCCCTCAAGATCAACAGCGACCTCGAGCGGATCGGCGATCACGCGGTCAACATCGCCGAGGGCGCCGAGCGGCTCGCCGGCCAGCGCCCGTTCAAGCCCTTCATCGACATCCCCTACATGGCCGAGGTCGCGAGCTCGATGCTCAAGCAGTCTCTGGATGCGTTCGTGAATCGCGACGCGGACCTCGCGCGGCGGGTGATCAAGAAGGACGACATCCTCGACGAGAAGAACGTCTCGATCATTCGCGAGCTGTTGACCTACATCGCCGAATATCCAGCCCTGACGACCTACTGCATCGAGCTCATCTCGATCGCCAAGAATCTCGAGAGGGTCGGAGATCTCGCCACGAACATCTGCGAGGACACGATCTTCATCGCCGAGGCGCGCTGGGTGAAGCACCACGCGTCGGAGCTCCCCTGAGCCTAACCCCGGGCTGAGGCGCGACGCGACGGCGAGCCCCGTTGCCGGACCGTGCACGGGTCTGGCATCCTTCTCGCTAACATGGGCATGGGACTGCCTTCGTTCCTCTGGGGCGTGGCGACCTCCGCCTACCAGGTGGAGGGCGCGCCCGACAACGACTGGACGGAATGGGAACGGCTCGAGCGGCTCAAGGTCCGCGGCACGCGGTGCGGCCGCGGGTCCGGGACACCTCGAGCGCTGGCGGTCCGACTTCGGTCCTCCTTCCCACGCTCGGCGTCAACGCGTATCGCTACTCTCTGGAGCGCAGCCGCCTCGAGCCCCGGCCCGGAGAGTTCTGCGAGGACGCGCTCGCGGTCGAGCGGGAGCGCGCGGCGACTCTCCTGAGGCTGGGCATCGAGCCCTGCGTGACGCTCAACCACTACACGCATCCGCGCTGGTTCTGGGAGCGGGGGGGCTGGGAGGATCCGGGCGTGCATCGAGGGATTCCGAAGGTTCACGGAAGCCGCCGCCGACGCCCTGGGGCCGCGCGTGAAGCTCTGGGTGACGCTGAACGAGCCCGTCGTGCTTCTGCTCGGCGGGTACCTCGGCGGCGAGATTCCTCCGGGAAAGCGCGGGTTCCGCGCGGCGGCGCGCGCCTTCGAGCACATGCTCCGCGCCCACGCCGAGGCGGCGGCCGCGATCCGCGAGCGCGTCCCCGACGCGCAGATCGGCATCGCGCACAACATGCTCGAGTTCGCGCCCGACCGCGCCGGCCACATTCTCGACCGCCGGCTCGCACGCGTCGCCGACCGCCTCTACAACACGGCCCTTCTCGAGGCCATCGCCACCGGCGACCTCGCCTGGTCGTTTCCCGGAGAGGGCCGGATGCGCGCGCGGATCCCGGAGCTGCCGGCCGCCAACGACTACGTCGGCGTGAACTACTACAGCCGCGTGCATATCCGATTCCGCGGCCGGCCGGGTGCGATCGGCGAGTACGCGTATCGCGATCCGAACGGCCGAGGACTCACGGACACCGGGTGGGAGGTCCATGCCCACGGGTTCGACGTCGTTCTGCGGAAGGCGGCTCTGGCGGGCAAGCCGGTGCTCGTGACGGAGAACGGGATCGCCACGGCGACGACCGGCGCCGCTGCGACTTCCTGCGGGAGCACCTCGCGGTTCTCGCGCACCGCCGCGCCGCCGGCACGCCCATCACGGGCTACTTCTACTGGTCGCTCCTCGACAACTTCGAGTGGCTGGAGGGCTTCCGTCCGCGCTTCGGTCTCTTCGAAGTCGACTACACGACCTTCGCCCGGCGGCGCCGGCCGTCCGCCGACGTGTTCGCCGCGATGGGCCGGTGGTTCACGGGGGAGGGAGCGGCCGGCGAACCTTTCGCCGCTTCTCGAACGTGACGAGCTCCGAGACTCCCGCTTCGCGGGCCAGGGCCAGGGTCCGCTCGTAGCCCCAGCCGACCTCCGCCGGCGCATGGGCGTCGGAGGAGAACGTCACGGGAATGCCCGCGGCGACGATCTGGCGCAGCAGGCGCGGTTCCGGATAAGCCTCGCCGACGGGCTTGCGCAGTCCGGCGGAGGAGATCTCGACGGCGACGCCGGCCTCCTTCGCCGCGCGGATCGCTTCGGCCTCGGCGGCTTCGCGCGGCGCCGCGGGACGGTGGCCGTGCTTCTTCGGCAGGTCGAAGTGCGTCAGCACGTCGAAGAAGCCGGTGCGCGCGGCTTTCGCGAGCAGCGCGTAGTACCGGTCGTAGAGCGGCTCCACGCCTTCGCTCGCGAAGCGGGCGGGAGAGGTCGCGGGATCGTCGATCCAGCCGCCGTCCACCCAGTGCACCGAGCCCAGGACGAGGTCCCAGTCGGCGCGGG
This sequence comes from uncultured Acidobacteriota bacterium, assembly GCA_963749265.1. GTDB lineage: Bacteria > Acidobacteriota > Thermoanaerobaculia > UBA5066 > Gp7-AA6 > DAHUXD01. The sequence goes on from CAVVML010000031.1 coordinate 123,465, forward strand.
CGAGCCAGCGCGGCGAGCTCCGCTTCGTGTCCCTCGGCGTAGTCGGCCTCGAGCCCCAGGCGGACCTCGATGGCGCCCCGGAATTCCCGTCGGAGCTCCTCGACCTCCCGGACGTAGCCGTCGAACTGATCCTCGCGCATCGCGAGCCTGGGATCGCGCTCGCTCTCGGGCAGGAAGTAGAGAGGGACGTGATCCGTGAAACCGATCTCCGAGAGGCCGCAGTTCGATCGCCCGGCGGACGAAATCGCGGGAGTCGCCGCCGGCATGCCCGCACCGGAACGTGTGGACGTGATAATCGGTGAGTCCGGGAAAGGCCCGCACGGCGGCGATTATCGCCGGGCTCCGTTCCCTTTCGGAGCTTCACACGAACTTCACCCCCCCTCCTAGATTCGGCCTCCATGACGTCGGACGACGATCGGCTGGGCACGCCTCTCGAGAGCGAGCGCTCGGTCCCCGTGTCGGGCTTCTCCCGTGAGCTGCGCGCCGCCGAAGACGTGGAGCGTTTCCGGTTCGATTTCGCGCTGGCGGGCTCCGCGCTCTCGCCGGTCCACGTCGTGTTTTCCGCGTCGAGGCGGACCGCCGAGGTCAAGGCCGGGGACCTGAAGGCCTTCCGGGTTTCCGAAGTCGATTCGGTCGAGGACGCCCGCGCCGCTGGGTCGCCTGGTGGCGCGCCGGCCGCCGCCGCCCTCGTTCCAGTCGCCCCGGCGCACCGGGAACTACCCGGTCGCGCGCCCCTAAGACGTCCCGCTTCGGGTCCTTTTTACATTCCATTCGGTCTTCCTTTTCGCCGTGCTCGCCCGGAGCCTCGCGCGGGCGGCCGACAATCGGGCTCGGCCAGGTACCCATGCTGCTCTGTGACTTTCACATCCACACGACCTACTCCGACGGCATCCTGCCGTTGCCGAAGGTCGTGGACCTCTTCGGCCAGTCCGGCCACGACGTCATCGCGATCACCGACCACATCGTCAACCACGACAGCGGCCTCGGGAAGATCGCGCACCGGATCCGCCACAGCCTGAACGCCGAGACGCTTCAAGCGCTACGCGGACGAGATCGCCCGGGAGGCCGAACGCGCCTGGCATGCCTATCGCATGGTGGTGCTCCCGGGAGCCGAAATGACCCGCAACACGATCAACCGGCACACCTCCGTGCACGCGCTGGCGCTGGGCCTGGACGAGTTCGCCTCGGCGGACGGCGATCCGCTCGAGATGCTTCGCGAGCTCAAGTCCCGCGGCGCCGTCACCGTGGCCTGTCATCCCGCACGAGATGAGCGAGTGGTTCGCGAACACGTGGTACCTCTGGAACCGGCGCAAGCACGTCGGGGACCTCGTGGATCTCTGGGAGGTCGGCTGCCGCTGGGAGCTCTTCCCGGTGATCTCGCGCGAGAGCCTGCCCCACATCGCCAACAGCGACTTTCACCGACCCGAGCACCTCTACGCCTGGAAGACGCTCCTGAACGCCGAGAAGACGCGCGAGTCCGTTCTCGAGGCGCTGCGCCGGGGCACGGGGATCGGCGTTCTGCGGCTCACGCCGGGCGAGACGGCGGCGAGCGCGTGAGCCTCGCGGCCGGTCTCGCCGGGCTGGGCGGCCTCGCGATCGGGACGGGGGCCTACGTGGTTTCGGCGGCCACCCTCCTGCGCCTCCGGCGGCGCCAGCGCGGGAACCGCGAGACGAGCTTCACGCCGCCGGTCTCGATCGTGAAGCCGCTCCGCGGCCTCGACGAGGGGCTGGAGGAGAACCTCGAGTCGTTCTTCCGACTCGACTACCCGCCCTCGGAGCTCGAGGTGGTGTTCTCCTTCGCGAGCTCCTCGGATCCGGCCTACGCGCCGGCGCGCCGCGTGGCCGACCGGCATCCCGAGATTTCCTCGACGTTCGTCTTCGACGACCGGGAGCCCGGCGGCAACGCCAAGGTCAACCGGCTGGCGGCCGCCATGCGCTACGCGAAACATCGCCTCGTCCTTTTCTCCGACGGCAACGTCCGCGTGCGTCCGGGCTTCCTGAAGCGGGCGGTCTCGTGGTTCCGGGATCCCCGCGTCGGCCTCGTGTCGAACCTTTTTCGCGCCTCCGGAGCCGCGAGCCTGGGCTCGAGGGTCGAGGCGCTCTACCTGAACGGCTGCCTGATGCCGGGCACCGCCCTCGTCGCGGACGTGCTCGGAAGGCCGTGCGTCGTCGGAAAGTCGATCCTGGTGTCGCGCCGGGCCCTCGACACGATCGGCGGAATCGGCGCGCTCCGCGACTATCTCGCCGAGGACTTCGTGCTGGGCCGGGAGATCCGCCGCGCCGGTTATCGGGTCATCCTTTCGGCCGACGTGCTCGACACGATGGAGGTCGGCAAGCCGCTCGCGCGTCGTCTGGCAGCGCCACCGGCGCTGGTCCATGATGCGCCGCCGGCTGGCCGGACAGGCTCTACGTCGGCGAGGCGCTCGTCGGGGCGCTGCCCTGGTTCGCCCTCGCCCTCGCGTCTCCGGGCGCGCCCCTCAAGGCCGCGGCCGGCGCCCTCCTGGGGCTGCGCTGGGGCGCCGAGCTCGCCGTCATCCGCGCGTGGGGCGATCCGATCGACTGGCGGGACGCCGCGCTGCTGCCGGTGCGGGACCTCTTCGCCGCGGGCGTCTTCGTCGCCGGACTGGTGGGCCGCACGCTCGCGTGGCGGGGACGCCGCTCGTCGTCGGGCCGCGACACCCGGATCCTGCGAAAAACCGCCTGACGGCGTCAGCGGGCGCGGAACCGCTTTCAGGCCGCGCCTCGCGAGCCGGTCGAGGAGCGCGTCCTGCGTGTCGATCTCGGGCTCGTGGGCGGCGTGCTCCCGCCGGACATACGTGCCGTCGCTCTGGAGGTCGCGCGCCCGGCAGTTGTCGGTCCGGATGGGCTCGAGGATCTCCTGCCGGAGCTTCTCCTTGGCCTTCTCGTCCAGGATCGGCGTCATGAGCTCGACGCGCCGGTAGAAGTTCCGCGGCATCCAGTCGGCGCTCGAGATGAAGATCTCTTCCTCGTCCCCGGCGCCGAAGGAGAAGACGCGGCTGTGCTCGAGGAAGCGGCCGACGACCGAAGACACCCGGATGCCGTCCGAGACGCCGCTGACCCCGGGCCGCAGGCAGCAGATGCCGCGGACCGAGAGGTCGATCGGGACTCCGGCCTGCGAAGCGCGGTAGAGCGCCTTGATCACGCTGGGGTCGACGAGGGCGTTCAGCTTGGCGAGGATCGCGGCAGGGCTTGCCCTGCCGCGCCTTCTCGGCTTCGCGGTCGATCAGCGCGATCAGACCGGTCGTGCAGGGCGAACGGCGCGACGGCGAGGCGTTTGTATCGGGTCTTCTTCGAGAAGCCCGTCAGGAAGTTGAAGAGCTCCGACGCGTCGTGGCCGAACTCGGCCCGGGACGTGAAGAGCGCGACGTCCGTGTAGGTCCGGGCCGTCAGGCGGTTGTAGTTGCCGGTGCCGACGTGGACGTAGCGCCGCATCGCCGTGCCCTCGCGCCGGACGACGAGGGCGATCTTGGCGTGGGTCTTCAGCCCTTCGACGCCGTACGCCACGTGCACGCCGGCGCGCTCGAGCGAGCGGGCCCACTGGATGTTGTTCTCCTCGTCGAACCGCGCCTTGAGCTCGACGAGCACGGCGACCTGCTTGCCGTTCTCGGCGGCCCGCGCGAGCGCCGCGACCATCGGGGAGTCGGCTCCGACGCGATACAGCGTCATCTTGATCGCGAGGACGTCCTTGTCGTCCGCCGCGGCCTCGAGGAAACGCAGCACCGGGTCGAAGGAGTCGTAGGGATGGTGGAGCAGGACGTCGCCCTTCCGGATCGTCTCGAAGACGTCCGCGGGCGCGTCGAAGATCGAGCGCGACGCCGGGAGAAACGGCGCGTCCTTCAGGTCCGGCCGGTCGAGCTTCATGATGGACATGAGATCCGCGGCGCCGAGGGGTCCCTGGATCTCGTAGACGTCGCCCGGATCCAGCTCGAGCTGGGTCCGGAGAAGCTCGCGGACGTGCTCGGAGCAGCGGCTCTCGACCTCGAGGCGGATCGCCGCGCCGAATCTCCGCCGGCGCAGGTTGTCCGTCATGCTGCGGAGGAGGTCGCCCGCCTCGTCCTCGCGGATCTCGATGTCGGCGTCGCGGGTGACCCGGAACGCCGAGGCGCCCAGGATGACCATCCCGGGGAACAGTCGGTCGAGGTTCGCCTCGATCAGCTTCTCGAGCAGCACGAATTCCTGATCCTGCCCGCTTCCGCCCGGCACCGGCACGAACCGCGACAGGGACGGCGGCACCTTCACGCGCGCGAAGGCGGGCTTCTTGTCCTTCTTGTCGGCGAGCTCGACGGCCAGCGAGAGCGACAGGTTCGAGACGAACGGGAACGGGTGCGCCGGATCGAAAGCCAGCGGCGTGAGCACGGGAAAGACGACGCTCTCGAAGTAGGCGCAGAGCTCCTTCTTGCGCTCCGCGTCGATCTGATCCCATTCCCGGATCCGCACGCCCGCCTCGGCGAGCTTCGGCTGCAACTCCTCGCGGAGGAGGGTCATGCCGGCGCCGACGTCGCGCTCGACGATCTCGCGGATCAGCCGGAGCTGCTCCTGGGCGGAGAGGCCGTCGGCGCTGCGCTCGGCCACCGACGCCTCGAGCTGCTCGTGCAGGCCCGAGACCCGGATCATGAAGAACTCGTCGAGGTTCGAGTGGAAGATCGCGAGGAACTTGACCCTTTCGAAGAGCGGCCAGCTCGGGCTCAGCGCTTCTTCGAGAACCCGGCGATTGAACGCGAGCCAGGAGATCTCGCGGTTGAAGTAGAGCGAACGGTCGTCGAGCCGGTCTTCCGGCGTCTGACCCCCACCGATGTAATGGACTTCGCTCATACCGTCGAAACGAAGCAGGGAGGGTACCACCGGCCGGCCGTCCGAGGTGTGAAGTTCGTCCGGTTCTCGTCGTAAGTTGCTCTTTTCGGAAGGCCTTAGGGCGTCTTCGCCGGCACGACCGGCACGGCGTCCTCGAGCAGGAGCGCGACCCTCTGGGGCCCCACCGCGGCGTTTTCGAGCCGCAGCGTGCCCTCGACCGTCGGGCGGTCGGGGACGCGGGAGAATCTCGAGGCCGCTCCGCCAGCGAACACCGACGGCGTCGTAGGGAATGTCGAGGACGTCTTCCGGGTCGTTGGGATCCGACTCGACGAAAGCGTACCGCGTGAGAATGAGTCCGCCCGACCACTCCGGGAGGACGACGCTGTATCCCCGAAGCCGGACGCGCTTGCCCTCGAGGGCCTTCATCCGGTCGCTGAAGACGAGTCCTCGCGTCGTGACCGATGCGAAGAAGCCGGGCCAGTCGATCATCGGCGGGGGAGAAGCCGGAGCCGGGCGACCCGCGCCGCCCGGCTCCAGAAGGAGGAGGAGAGAGAGGAGGACGGTCGCCATCTCTCAGAACTGCGTGGGGACCGGGTAGGTGCCGAGGATCGAGTTGACGATCGAGAAGAAAGCCTCGGTGTTGTCGGTGACGCGGGCGAACTGCGATGCGCCGGGCCCGTAGGCCGAGATGGGAATGTCGACCGGCGTGTGGACCGCCTGCGTCTGGGCGCTTCCGCCGGAGGCGCCGTTCTCGACGACTCCGGGGATCAGAACGCCCGTGGCGGCCTTCGGATCGTCGGGATTGGCGACGGCGACGCCGTTTTCGGTGATTGCGGGATTCTTGGGCTTCGGGTTCGACTGCCAGTCCTCGTAGTGGTCCACGCTCGCACCGTAGTTCATGATGAGCTTGTACGAGGCATTCGGATTGTCGGGATAGCCGTCGCCGTTCGCGTCGACGTAGTTGGTGAAGTTGAGCTGCGTCGGGTCGTTGCGGGGGCCGTCGTAGTTGTAGGCCTTGACGTAGTCCCGGGTGCCCGCCTTGTCGGGCCGCGCGACGCCCGGCAGCGTCAGGCCCGCGCACTCGTGGTCGGCGGACACGATGACGAGCGTGTCGTTGTCCGGGTCGTCGTCCGTGTTGGTCTCCGTGGCGAAATCGAGCGCCACCTGGACCGCCTGATCGAGCTGGATGACGTCGTAGATGGAGCGCTCGGCGTCCATCCGGTGCGCCTGCTTGTCGACGTGGGCGCCTTCCACCATGAGAAAGAAGCCCTCGGGGTACTGCCGGAGCACGTCGATCGCCGCGCGCGCCATGTCCTTGAGGAAGGGCTCGTCGGGGAAAGCGGCGGTGACACTCGGATCGCCCAGTCCGAGCTTGTCGTACGCGACGTTCATGTTGTCGATGTTGAAGAGGCCCAGGAGCTTCGCGTCCGGGCCGGCGTGGTACGCCTGGAGCTGCGTCGCGTTCTCGACGTAGGCGTAGCCGGCCGCCTGGAAGTCCGCGATCACGTTGCGATCATCGGTCCGGCGCGAGCCCGCCTGGCTCTGCGGAATGAAGTGATACGACCCTCCGCCCAGGAGCACCTTGAGATTCGAATTGGGCCGCGTTGTCGATGTACTGGGAGGCGATCATCGTGCCGTTGCCCCGGTTCTGGGTGTGTGCGAGAAAGGCCGCGGGCGTGGCGTCCGTGATGAACGCGTCCGAGACCACTCCCGTGACTTTTCCGAAATTGCGCGTCAGCCACTCCGAGAGATCCTCGATCCGCGGGTTGTCGTCTTCGGCGGTGGTGTTATCCGGAAACACGCCTTCCATGCCGTTGTTCGTCTTGTTGCCGGTGGAATAGTTGTGCGCTCCGGGCGCGGAATCGGTGATGAGCGAGTTGAGCGAGGAGGTCATGAGGAAGCCGTTGAAGGGGAGGCGGTCCATGGCCAGCGTTCCGTTGGCCTTCCCGCGCGTGTAGCCCTTCGAGAGGATCCGGGCGGCCGTGCGACTGGCGATTCCCATGCCGTCGCCGATCAAGAGGATCACGTTCTTCGCGCGCCGCTGGGTCTCCTCCGTCCGCTTGTGGAAGGCGGGAGCGACCGCGCCCAGGTGCAGCTCCGCGTCGAGGCTGTGGCCCCTGAGGGAGGACGCGGTCGGCCCCGAGAGCTTCCGGACGGTGATGGCGCTCGTGGCCGAGCCGCTGACCGCGCCGGAACCGAGCGTGCCCGAGGCCGTGGCCGAAAACGTGCGCACGCCGACGTAGCCGAGCTCCGCGTTTCGGAAAGTCCAGTTGCGCACGTTCGGGGACGGCGAATCCACCGTGTCCGAGCGCGGTGATGTCCTTGTCGTCGATGTGCACGGTCAGCTCCGAGATCGCGGCGGTCGCGTCCGAGGCCGTGGCCTCGATGCGGATGTCGAACCTCTGGCCGGCCAGGAACTGGGCCTTGTTCGGGGGCATGATCCGGACGGAGACGCCCTGCGCCTGCAGCGAAGCGGTCAAGAGCATTGCGAGGGCCGCGAGCGTCGCCGGCGCCGCGCGGGAGCGTGGAGCGATGAGCCATGTTTCTGTCCTCCTCCTGTCGCCGATCGTTTCGAAGCGGAGAAGGGATATCGCTCCCGTGTTCAGCGAGAGGGAATCCCGAATCAAATCGTCGCGAACGAAACCCGAATCGCTTCACTTCCTTTTGACCACGAGCACCGAGGCGTCGTCGGGGAGCCCTCGCGCCCGGAATGCTCGCCGAGAGCCTCGAAGATCGCCGAGACCAGGTGCGCGGCCGGCGCGGCGCAGAGAGCCTGCGCGAGGCCGGCGAGCCGCGTGACGCCGAACTCCTCTCCTTCGGGCGACGGGCACTCGGTCACGCCGTCGCTGTAAAGCAGCAGGAGCCCCTCCAGCGGGATCTCGGCCCGCGCGACGCGATACGTCGAGCCCGGAGAGACGCCGAGGACGCGCCCGGAATGGGGCAGCCCGTGGGCCGGCCCTCGCCGCGTCAGCAGAAGAGGCGCCGGGTGGCCGGCGTTCACGTAGTCGAAGATCCCCGCGTCGTCGAGCTCGCCGTAGACGAGCGAGACGAAACGCGAGGACAGAGTGGACGCGCAGAGGATGCGATTGAGCCGCTCGATCGTCGCATCGATCTTGAGATGCTGCGCGACTCCCATCCGGAGTCCCACGACGACGTCGCGCGCCTCGAGGGCCGCCGGAAGCCCGTGGCCCGAGGCATCGCCGAGCATCAGGCCCAGCGTGGAGGACGAGAGCTCGATCGCGTCGAAGACGTCCCCGCCCACGACGTCGGCGGATTCGGAGCGCGCCGCGAGCTCGAAGCCCCGAAGCTCGGGAAGCGGGTCCGGCAGCAGATTCCGCTGGATCGCGCGCGCGCGTTCGAGCAGCCCGGTCCAGCCCGACTCGAGAGCCCGGTGCTGGATGGCCAGCCGCGCCATCTGGAAGAGCAGAGCACGGCCTTCGTCGGGAGGCTCGGAGAGGCCGAAGATGGCGAGCCACTCCGCGCGGGCGCCGATGAGCCACAGGACCGCCGGGCGGGGCGCCGGCGCGATCGCGATCTGCCGCGAGAAGAACGCGTCGCGGTCGGCCGCCGGAAGCAGATCGAGCCGTTCGAGAAGCGCTCCCTGCCCGGCGGTCACGCGCCAACCGTGAACCTCCCGGTGGGCGAGCACCGTGTCCTCGATGCCGCATTCCTCGCCGAAGCGCTCGCGCACGCGCTCGAGCGCGGCGCGAAAGAACTCCGCGGCGTGATCGGCAGGCAGGTCTTCGAACGCCGGCTCGATCAGGCGGTAGAGCTTCTTGGGCTCTTCGGACGTCGAGACGGTCGGCAGGGGTCGATCCGGGGTCGAGAGCATCGTGTCCTCCATCCAGCATCCAGCATCCAGAATTCAGCACGTTCTGCGGGAGCCGGAGAGTGCCGGACGGGCGGCAGGCCGCCGTGAAGTTCGGCTGAGGCCGGAAGGAAATCGCTCCTCGCAGAAATTTGACGCCGATTGCCTCGAGACTTCAGGGCGGCCCGGGAAACTCCGCCGCACTGCGTCGCACGACCCTCCATTGCCCCGATCCGTCGGGGCCCTTTTTTTGGGAGAGAGCCCGACCGGCTTCACGCCGATTTCACATCGGATGCCTCGGGCCTTTACGAAGCGACGTCAGGCTGCGCGTCGACGTTCGAACGGTATGAAGGAGCTTCGAATGAAGAGGATCGCGATTGCGCTCGCGCTGGGCCTCGCCGGATGCGTCTCGGTGACGGCGGACGGCTCGAAGGTGAAGGTGTACCAGGCGGAGCTGGCGAGCAAGGACGCCACGGTTCCTCCTCTTCCCACGGGTTGCAAGCTGCTCGGCCAGAGCGGTCCGATCGATCAGCAGCAGCAGGCCTTCGAGATCAGCGATCCCTACCGAACGGAGCGCAACAACACGGCCGCCCTCGGCGGCAACGTTCTCTACGTGCCCTTCTATCGTTTCAAGAACCTCATGAAGATCGATTGCCCCGTCGGCGACACGACGCCCGGCTGCATGGACAGCGAGCAGAGCTGGTACAAAGTGACGTTCCGCTCATACGCATGCGACGAGCCTGCGCTGCAGGCTCTGGCGGAGTCGCCTCTGCCGGCGGAGCCGGCCGTGTTGCGAGTCGAGTTCAAGAAGAAGCCGACGCCCGCGCCGACTCCCGCCGTGGCGTCCGCCGTACCCGCGCCTCCTCCGTCCGCGGTCCCTCCGCCCGCGGCGGCCGCTCCCGCACCCGCGAGTCCCTCGCCCGCGGCGGCCGAGCTCAAGAAGCAGATTCTCGATCTCATGCAGGAAGGCATCGGCACCGACGTGATCCGCTCCTTCGTGCGGGCGCATCCGCTCTCCACTCCGCTGAGCGCCGCCGAAATCATCGACTGGAAGAAGGCCGGGATCCCCGACACCGTGATCGACGCGACCTTTCCCAAGTAAAGCGCGTTCGCGCCAACACTTCAACTCGAATTTACAGTCGCCTTCGACTGCCGTTGACGCCGCGCGTGGAAAGTCGCGGCTCAATAGTGAGGAGGATCTCAGTCATGAAGCACAGGATTCGGAGTTTCCCTGCGGCGTGCGCGGCGGCGGCGATAATCCTCGCCGGAAGCGCTTCGGCGCGGGCACAGATCACGGTCGCAGAAGGGTACACGCCACCGGACGACACGCCGGCGGTCAACGTCGGCGGCACGATCTTCGCGAACTACACGTACACGCTCGAGCCCACGGTGACGAATTCCCAGGGAGATCGCGTCCACCCGAGTTCGTTCGACGTGACGCGCGCTTACATCAACGTGACGGGACAGATCAACCACCTCATCAACTTCCGGATCACGCCGGACGTCGTGCGCGTCGGTCAGGTCGACGGAAAGGACGTGCCCGGGATCACGGGCACGCTGACGTATCGGCTCAAGTACGCGTACGGTCAGCTCAACTTCTCGGACTTCACGACGAAGGGTTCGTGGCTGCGACTGGGACTTCAGCAGACGCCCTTCATCGACTTCGAAGAGGGGATCTACCGCTACCGGTTCCAGGGGACCGTCCAGGAGGACCGGGAAGGATTCCTGACCTCCTCGGACCTCGGCGCCTCCGTGCACTGGAACTTCCCCGGCAACTTCGGCGACGTCCACGGCGGCGTGTACAACGGCGACGGCTACACTCGGCCGAACGACGCCGACGGCCAGATGTCCTATCAGGTGCGCCTGACGTTCCGGCCGCTCCCCATGCTTCCCGTCATCAAGGGCCTCCGGATCACCGGCTTCTACGACTCGGATCACTACCTGGAGGATCTGAAGAAGGAGCGGTACATCGGCTTCCTCAGCTTCGAGAACCCCTGGGTCAACTTCGGCGCCCAGTATGACCACAACAAGGACAAGCGCTCCGCGTCGGTCTCCCAGGTCGACTCCGAGGGCTGGTCGGTCTGGGTGACGCCCCGGATCCCCGACTGCGGCTTCGAAGCGCTCATCCGGTGGGACCGCATCACGCCCGATACGTCGTCCTCCGCGCGCAAGCAGCGCCTCATCGCGGGTCCGGCGTACTGGTTCCCGGTCACCAAGAGCGGCGTCGCGGCCGCGGTTCTTCTGAACTTCGAGCAGATCCGTTACATGGGCGCGCCCAATCAGCGGCCCACGGAGGAGCGCTATGCCCTCAGCACGCTCTTCAACTTCTAATTCATACGAACTTCACACGGATTTGACGCAAAGGCTTCACATAGGAAGCGAGGAGAAGAGACGATGAAACTCTAATCGATGGCTGACCGCCGCAGTCGGCGGCATCCTTCTGGCCGGCGCGGCCGCGACGGCCCGGGCCGAGCAGATCAACGGCGCCGGCGCGACGTTCCCGTACCCGATCTACTCGAAGTGGTTTTCGGACTACAACAAGCTCCACCCCGACGTCGAGATCAACTACCAGTCGATCGGCTCGGGCGGCGGTATCCGGCAGCTCAGCAACCAGACGGTGTTCTTCGGGGCGACCGACGGTCCCATGACGCCGGACCAGATGCAGGGCGCCCCGGGCAAGATCCTGCATCTGCCGACGGTTCTCGGCGCGGTCGTGCCGATCTACAACATCCCGGGCGTCGACGCCCGGTTGAAGTTTTCGGGCAACCTTCTCGCCAACATCATTCTCGGCAGGGTCACGAAGTGGAACGATCCGGCGATCGCGGGCCTCAACCCCGGAGTCAAACTGCCGTCGACCGACATCACGGTGGCCCATCGCTCCGACGGCTCGGGGACGACGTACATCTTCGTCGACTACCTCTCGAAGGTCTCGCCGGAGTTCAAGTCCAAGGTCGGTGTGGCGACCTCGGTGAACTGGCCCGTCGGCGTCGGCGGCAAGGGCAACGAGGGCGTCGCCGGGCTCGTCAAGCAGACACCGGGCTCGATCGGCTACGTCGAGTTGATCTACGCGAAGCAGAACAACATCGACTATGGCTCGGTCCAGAACATGGAAGGCGAGTTCGTGGCGGCTTCGCTCGACTCGGTCACGGCCGCCGCGGCCGTGGCGGCGAAGCAGATGCCTCCCGACTTCCGGGTGTCGATCACGAACGCTCCGGGAAAAGGCGTCTACCCGATCTCGTCGTTCACGTGGCTGCTCTTCTACGAGAACCCCAAGGACAAGCCCAAGGCGCGCACCATGGTCGACTTCATGAAGTGGGCCCTGAGCGACGGGCAGAAGTTTGCTTCGGACCTGGGCTATGCGCCCCTCCCGTCCGAGGTCGTCGCCCTCGAGATGGAAGCCCTCAAGAAGATCAAGCTCTGAAGACCGTTTGCCGGAGCCGTCGATGAAGCAGACCCCGTCCTCGCGCCGGAGCGCCGATGATCGCGGTTTCCGGCTGGGGACGGGGTTTTTCGCCCTGCTCGTCGTCCTGCTCGTCGCCGGCATCTTCTGGGAGCTCTTCCGGACGTCGCAGCTCTCGATCGACAAGTTCGGCTTCCGATTCTGGACGGGCAAGATCTGGGACCCGGTCTCGGGCGAATTCGGCGCCCTGCCGTTCATCTGGGGGACTCTCTACTCCTCGGTGCTCGCGATGCTGATCTCGACGCCCATCGCCATCGGCATCGCCGTGTTCCTGTCGGAGATCTCGCCGAGGGCCTTGCGGACACCGCTGGCGTTTCTGACGGAGCTTCTCGCCGCCGTGCCCTCGATCGTCTACGGGCTCTGGGGCGTCTTCGTGCTCGTCCCCATCGTGCGCCACCTGCAGGTCGTGACGCCGTCCTGGCTCAAAAAGGTTCCGCTCTTTTCCGGTCCGCCCCTCGGCGTCGGGATGCTCTCGGCCGCTCTGATCCTCGCGGTCATGGTCGATCCCGTTCACCTCCTCGGTGGCCCGCGAGGTCCTGAAGGCGGTGCCCTCGACGCAGCGGGAAGCCGCGTACGCGCTGGGCGCGACCCGGTGGGAGGCGATCCAGGCGGCGCTGCGGTTCGGGCGGACGGGAATCATCGGCGCCGTGATCCTCGGCTTCGGGCGGGCCATCGGAGAAACCATGGCCGTGACGATGGTCATCGGCAACAACCCGCAGATCTCGGCCTCGCTCTACGCCCCGCAGTACACGATGGCCGCCGTCATCGCGAACGAATTCACGGAGGCGGCCGACGACCTCTACCTGTCGGCCCTCATCGAGATCGGTCTCGTGCTCTTCGTCATCACGCTGTTCATCAACGCGCTCTCGCGGCTGCTCATCTGGAGCGTGACCCGCGAGGTCAAGGCGAAGGCGCCGAAGGCGGCTCCGACGGCGGTCGCGGCGAAGCCCCAGGCGGCGGCATGAACCGGACCGCGCGGCGGAAGTTCACCTCGGGCCTGGTCGTCGCGTTGTGCGGCGCGGCGGTCGTCCTGGCGCTCGTGCCGCTCTTCTTCGTCTTCGCTCTACGTCATCTCCAAAGGCTTCTCCTCGCTCAACTGGGATTTCTTCACCAAGGCCCCCAAGCCGGTGGGCGAGCCGGGCGGGGGAATGGCCAACGCGATGATCGGCACCCTGATCCTGATCGGCATCGCGTCGGCCGTGGCGGTGCCGGTCGGCGTGGTCGCGGGCGTCTACCTCTCCGAGTACGGCAAGAAGAAGTTCGCCACCCTCGTCCGCTTCACGGCGGATGTGCTCAATGGCGTGCCGTCGATCGTGATCGGCATCTTCGCCTACGGCCTGGCCGTCCTCCCGGTGAAGCACTTCTCCGCGCTCGCCGGCGGTCTCGCCCTGGGCTTCATGATGATCCCGATCATCACGCGGACGACCGAGGAGCTCCTCAATCTCGTACCGGGGAGCCTGCGCGAAGGCGCGCTGGCGCTCGGCGCGACGCGGGCGCGGGCGGCGTTCTCCGTCATGGTCCCGGCGGCGCTGCCGGGCATCATGACCGGCATCCTCGTCGCGCTCGCGCGCATCGCGGGGGAGACGGCGCCCCTGCTCTTCACGGCCTTCAACAATCGGTTCTTTACGACGCGGCTCGATCAGCCGATCTCGTCGCTCCCGGTGCAGATCTACACTTATGCCGTTGCTCCCTACGAGGACTGGCACCGGCAGGCCTGGGCCGGCGCGCTCGTTCTCGTCGCGTTCGTTTTCACGTTCTCCGTCCTGGCGCGGGTCGTCACGCGGAGGCTCGAGAGGATGCATCGCACATGAGCGATACACTGGAGGTCAGCGTGGAAACTCCGGTCGAACCGCGCAGCCCCGCCGTCGCGCCCGGCCGGGGAGAGCGTTCCGAAGTATTGCCGACGGCTGGCCGCAAGCTTCGAATGGAATCCCGCCGCCTGAACTTCTCCTACGGGCCGAAGCAGGCGCTCTGGGACATCTCGCTGCAGATCCCCGAAAAGACGGTGACCGCCTTCATCGGCCCTTCCGGCTGCGGAAAATCGACCTACCTGCGCTGCCTGAACCGGATGAACGACATCATTCCCGACACGCGCGTGGACGGCGAGGTGCTGCTCGACGGTCGCGACATCTATGGCAGCGGGATGGACGTCGTGGACCTCCGGCGGCGGGTCGGCATGGTGTTCCAGAAGTCGAACCCGTTTCCGAAGTCGATCGCCGACAACGTCGCGTACGGCCTGCAAGATCAACGGCCTGGGGTCCCGGTCGGAGATTCCCGACCGCGTCGAGCAGGCGCTGCGCCGGTCGGCTCTCTGGGAAGAGGTCAAGGACCGGCTGGACACGTCCGCGATGGGTCTCTCGGGCGGGCAGCAGCAGCGGCTCTGCATCGCCCGCGCGCTGGCCGTGGAGCCGGAGGTCCTCCTGATGGACGAGCCGTGCTCCGCGCTCGATCCGATCGCGACGACGAAGGTCGAGGAGCTGATCTACGAGCTCAAGCGCGACTACACGATCGTCATCGTCACCCACAACATGCAGCAGGCCGCCCGGGTATCGGAGTTGACCGCGTTCTTCATGCTCGGCCGTCTGGTCGAGCACGATCGCACCGAGAAGATCTTCACGAACCCGGGCCAGAAGATCACGGAGGACTACATCACCGGACGGTTCGGGTAGTTGTCAGACGCCGGCAGAATGGAAAAGAGAGAAGGGAAAACCGTGGCCACACGTACCAAAGAGGCTGCCGCCTCGACGCGCGAGACGCACACCGGGACCATGAAGCGGATCGCGCTGATCGAGGACGACGCCGACATCGCCTATACGATCCGTCTCAATCTCCGGAAGGAGAAGAAGTACCAGGTCGAGCATTACGTCTCGGGGATCGCGGCTCTGGCCGCCGTCCAGGAGAAGCCGTTCGACCTCGTGATCCTGGATCTGAACCTTCCCGACATCGACGGGCTGGCTCTCTGCCGCGAGCTTCGCCGGGCGGACGAGACGCGGAAGGTGCCGATCATCATGCTGACCGCGAGGGTCGAGGAACGCGACAAGCTGCTCGGATTCGAGATCGGGGCCGACGACTACATCACGAAGCCGTTCTCGATGCGGGAGCTGCTGGCGCGCGTCCACGCCCACCTGCGTCGCGTCGCGGCCTTCGAGACGTCGGAGGAAGAGGTCTTCCGCGACGGGGATCTCGTCATCGATCGCGCGCGCTTCGAGGCGGCGCTCGGGACGAAGCGGGTGCACCTGACCAAGAAGGAATTCGACCTGCTCTGGCTCCTCATCCGCAACCGCAACCGCGTCGTCACCCGGGATGCCATTCTCGCGCGCCTGTGGGACTATGACGCGGAGGTCGAGACCCGCACCGTGGACGTGCACATCCGAGCCCTCCGCCGCAAGCTCGGCGATCAGCGCATCGAGACGGTGGTCGGCCTCGGCTACCGCTATCGCGAGGGGGCTGGTCTCCAGAGGGCATGAAGCTTCGGTCTCGATTCACCGCCCTCTTCGCCGTGCTCGCGGCGGCGACGATCGTGGTCCTCGTGCTCGTGTCCGACGTGATCGTCGGCCGCGCCGCCGCCGAGCGCGTGGCCGAGCGGTTCGGTCGCGAGCTCGAGCACCTCGCGAACGACATGGAGCACGGCGCCGCGCCGCCGGAGTCCCGCGACGCGTTCCTGCGGGCCGCCGCGCAGCAGCTCGACTGCCGGGTCACCTACATCGATCCGAATGGAAAGGTCCTCGACGATTCGGACCTGCTGCCGGCGGACGTCCCGGCCATGGAAAACCACTCCCACCGCCCCGAGGTCGCGCAAGCCGTGAAATCGGGAGTCGGCTCCGCGCGCCGCCGCTCACCGACCGAGCAGAGGCCCATGCTCTACGTCGCGCGCCGCCTTTCCGACGGCAGCGTGCTCCGTCTCGCCGTCTCCGCGGCCCGGCTGCGCCAGGTGGAGCTCGGCTACCTCTGGACCATGCGTTTCACGATCGCGGCGGCGTGCCTGCTGCTTTTTTTGATCGGCTCCGCGGCGTCGCGCCGCTTCTCCCAGCCGATCGCCGACCTGACTCGGAGCGCCTCGGCGATCGCGGCGGGCGACTTCGCCCGGGACCTGCCCCGCACCGGAGGCGAGGAGGTCCAGATGCTGTCGTCGGCCGTCCAGCGCATGAAGGACTCCCTCAACACCGCCCTCGAGAGGGCCGAAGGCGAGCGCCGGCTCGCGGCGATGGTCTTCGAGACGCTGCCCGACGGCCTCGTCGTGGTCGATTCGAAGCTCCGTGTGCTCGAGTCGAACGGACGCTTCGCGGTCATGGCGGGCGTGCCCGCACCCGCCGGCCGCGGGGTCTACGAGCTGCTGCGCGAGAAACCCCTCTACGAGTGCTTCGAAGCGACGGTCCGCACGGGGGAGACCTCGGAGAAGACGGTGCGCCTGCCCGACGACCGCGTCTGGCAGGTCGCGGTCGTCCCGCTGCCGGACGGGCATCGGGCCGCCGCCGTCGGCGTGTTGCGCGACGTCTCGCGGCTGGAAAAGACCGAGTCCATGCGCCGGACATTCGTCGGCGACGTCTCGCACGAGCTGCGGACGCCGATCGCGTCGATCGCGGCGGCAGCGGAGACCCTGGCCGAGGGCTCGCCCGACAAGACCGAGACGGCCGAGCTTCTGGGCCTCATCCGGCGCCAGTCCGACCGGATGCGCGAGCTGATCGACGACCTGATGGACCTGGCTCAGATCGAGAGCGGGGCGGTGCCGCTGGTTCGCGAGGAGATCCCGCTCCACGAGCTGCTCTCGGAGGTGGCGGAGGACCTGGGTTCCGCGGCGAGGGACCGTCGCGTCGACGTCCGCGTCCTCGGCGACGTGTCGGTGTCCGCCGTCGGAGACCGGCGGCGGGTCGGCCAGCTCGCCCGCAACCTCATCGACAACGCGATCAAGTTCTCGCCGGAGGGCGCTCCCGTCGTGGTCCGCGTCTGGCGCCAGAGCGGCCGCGCCAGTTTTTCGGTGGAAGACCTCGGGCCCGGGATTCCCAAAGCCGAGCGCGACAAGATCTTCCAGCGCTTCTACCAGGTCGACCGGTCGCGCTCGAAGGTCCGGCCCGGCTCGGGCCTGGGTCTCGCGATCGTCAAGCACATCGCCCAGCTCCATGGCGCCGCGGTCGACGTGGAGGGCGAGGTCGGCCAGGGCTCGAAGTTCCACGTCCGCTTCCCGGCCGTGGCGTGAGGATCCGGTCGTGAAGTTTTCGCGAAGCGGGCCGTAAAGACCGCCTGAAGTCCTGCGATAGGATGGCGCCGCTCCCCGGGGGGCGCGCATGCTCAACCTCCTGCCCAAAGACGAGAAATATTTCGAGCGCTTCACCGAGCTCGCGATCCGCATCGACGAGGCGGCCAAGATCCTGTCCCGTTTCTTCGAGGGCCAGGCCACGGTCGCCGCCGTGGCTGACCAGGTCAAGCGGCTCGAGCACGAATGCGACGAGATCTCCCACGAGATCCTGCGAGGCATCGACCGGACCTTCATCACGCCGATCGACCGCGAAGACATCCACCAGCTCGCCGTGCGGCTGGACGACGTCATCGACCTCATCGACGGCACGGTCCGCCGCCTCTCCCTTTTCAAGATCGCCGCCCCGACGCCTCTCTCCCGCGCGCTTTCCAAGCTCGTCGTTCAGACGACCGGCGAGCTCGTCGAGGCGGTCTCGCGCCTGCGCGCCCAGAAGGGCGTGATGGAGCGCTGCATCCGCATCAAGCAGCTCGAGAACGAGGCCGACGTCGTGTACCACGACGCGATCGCGTCCCTCTTCGCCGAGGAGCTTCCGGCGATCGAGGTCATCAAGTGGAAGGACGTCTACGACACCATGGAACGCACGGTGGACTCGTGCGTCGTCGTCGCCCACGTGCTCGAAAGCGTCGTCCTCAAGCACTCGTGAAAGTCGAGTGTCACGGTCGAGATTCCAGGCTCCGAGGGGAACCCCTCGACCCTATCGCTCGCCATGATCTACGTCCTCTTCATCATCGCGATCGCCCTGGTCTTCGACTTCATCAACGGGATGCACGACTCCGCGAACTCGATCGCGACGGTCGTGTCGACGCGCGTGCTCACTCCCTTCACGGCCGTCTTCTGGGCGGCGTTCTTCAATTTCGTGGCCGCGTTCCTCTTCGGGACGGCCGTCGCGAAGACGATCGGGTCCGGCCTCATCGACATCACCATCGTCAATTCGGACGTCGTGCTGGGCGGGCTGCTCGGGGCGATCACCTGGAATCTCGTCACCTGGTACTTCGGCCTGCCGTCCTCGTCCTCCCATGCCCTGATCGGCGGCTACGCCGGGGCGGCGGTGGCGCGCGTCGGCATCGGCGCGATCGTTCCCGGCATGGCCTGGGTCAAGACTCTCTCCTTCATCGTGCTGTCGCCGCTGATCGGCATGGTCATGGGGTGGGCGCTCATGATCGCGGTCTCCTGGATGTTCCACAAGACGCCGTACGGCTCGGTGAACCGCTGGTTCCGGCGCGCCCAGCTCGGTTCCGCGGCGGCGTTCTCGCTGTCCCACGGGACCAACGATGCTCAGAAGACGATGGGCATCATCGGGGGGCTCCTGGTCGCGAACCAGCACCATTTCGCGGACCCGGCCTCGCGTTTCCACTGGATGCACCTGCCGGATCTGAAGGTCGTGCCGTGGTGGATCATCCTCTCCGCGCATGCGGCGATCGGCCTCGGCACGCTCACGGGCGGCTGGCGCATCGTGCGCACGATGGGGAGCCGCATCACGAAACTGCAGCCGTTCTCGGGCTTCTGCGCCGAGACCGGCGCGGCGGCCACCGTCATCGCGGCGTCGGTGTGGGGCATCCCGGTCTCGACGACGCACACGATCACCGGCGCGATCCTCGGCGTCGGCGCGACCCATCGGTTCAGCGCGGTCCGCTGGGGCGTGGCCGGGCGCATCGTCTATGCCTGGGTGCTGACCATCCCCATGGCCGCGGCGATCGGGGCCCTGAGCTACGGCATTCTTCACGCCATCAACCGGTAACCCCAGGGCTCTTCGTGGCATCCTGAGAAGGATGATCATGAGGAAGCAACGCGCGTCGCGCTGTGGGCGGTTGCCGTGCTGGCGCTCTTTGCGGCCGCCGCGTCCGCGAGACCGCCGTCGACCCGCCCGACTCCGCCGCGTTCGACGCCGTCCTCGCGGAGCGGGCGCGGAACGGAGGCTTCGACTACCGTGGCGCGACGGGGCAGGACAAGAAGCGCCTCGGGGCCTATCTCTCGAACCTCGGCGACGCCGACCCCGCCGTCATGAGCCCGGACGAGCGGAAGGCGTTTCTGATCAACGCCTATAACGCCATGGCGATCGCGGTGGTGCTCGAGCGCTATCCGGTGGCCTCGATCCGGGACATCGACGGGGCCTTCAAGTCCATCCGCAAGCGCATCGGGAGAGAGATGCTCACGCTCGACGACATCGAAAACCGTCTTCGGGACACGCGCGACGCCCGGATCCACTTCGCGATCGTGTGCGCGTCGAAGTCCTGCCCGCCGCTGGCCCCGAAAGCGTACCGGGCCGAGGGTCTCTCCGCGGCCCTGGACGCTCAGGGCCGGGCGTTCGTCAACGACCGGACGAAGAACGTCCTCGACCGCGCGGCGAACCGGCTGGCGCTTTCGAAGATCTTCGACTGGAACCGCAAGGAGTTCGAGCGCGACGGCGGTTCGCTTCGGGGGTATGTCGCGAGGTTCGCCGCGGAACCTTCGCTGGCGAGCTGGGTGGAAACATTTCCGAGGCCCCCCGAATTCCTCGAGTACGACTGGGCGCTCAACCAGCCCTGAAGAATCGCCTCCAGAAAGAAAAAAAAGAAAGCCCCCCGTCTCACCGGGGGGCTCGAAGGAGGAGATCTGTGTGCCTGCCTTCTCATACGGAGGAGGCCCCGGGTTTGTTGAGGCCCGGAGGCGGCCCGAAAGAGAAGCCCCGAAACTGACCGCCCGTTCCGTATATTTTGGGCACCTTGATCCGCCTGACCCTCAAGCCCGGCCGGGAAACGTCGGTGCTCCGACGGCATCCCTGGCTGTTCTCCGGGGCCGTGGCGTCCGCGGAGGGGGACGGATCCGACGGCCACGCCGAAATCTTCGATGCCGCCGGACGGCCGCTCGCGCGCGGCGCCTATTCGCCGGGCTCGCAGATCGTGGCCCGACTGTGGACGTTCCCGGAGGCGACGCGACGCCGGACGCCGCGCTCTTCCGGGAGCGGTTTGCCGCGGCCCGGCGTCTCCGCGAAGAAATCCTGCCGCTCGAGACCACGGGTTTCCGCGCGGTGAACTCGGAAGGGGACTTGTGCCCCGGCGTCCTCCTCGACATCTACGGACAGACCGCCGTTCTCGAGCTGCTGACCGCGGGCACCGAGGCCTGGCGCAGCGATCTGGAAGCGGCGGCGCGCACGGTTTTCTCTCCGCCGAACCTGCTCGTGCGTGAGAGCGGCGCCGCCCGGGACGCCGGAAAAGCCGACGTCCGCGCCCCGGGCGCCCAGCCGGCGCTCGCCCCGTTTCTCGAGAACGGGCTGCGCTTCGTGGCGGACCTCGCCGCCGGGCAGAAGACGGGGTTTTTCCTGGACCAGCGCGACAACCGGGCGCGCCTGCGGGCGCTCGCCCGCGGGAAGACGTTGCTGAATCTCTTTTCCTACTCGGGCGCGTTCTCGGTGGCGGCGCTCGCGGCCGGCGCGGCCCGCGCGGTCGACGTGGACTCCTCGGAAGCGGCCCTCGCGCTCGCCCGGGAAAACCGCCGGGCGAACGGGCTCGCCGCCCCGGACGAGGACTTCGTTGCGGCCGACGTCTTCGACGACGTGCGGCGGCGCGTCGCCGCAGGACAGCGCTTCGACGTCGTCGTGTGCGACCCGCCGGCCTTCGCGAAAAAACGCGCGGACGTCGACCGCGCCGCGCGCGGCTACAAGGACGTCAATCGGCTGGCGATGAGCCTGGTCGCGCCGGGCGGGTGGCTCCTGACGTGCTCCTGCTCCGGGCTCGTGGACGCGGATCTCTTCCAGAAGATCGTTTTTTCTGCGAGCGTCGATGCGCGCGCGCCGTTTTCGATCGTCGCCCGCCAGGGAGCCGGGGCGGATCACCCGGTCTCGCTGGACTGTCCCGAAGGCGAGTACCTCAAGGGAATCTGGCTGCGCCGTCTGCAATAATGTCGAGCATGGTGACGCCCCTTTTCGCCCTGCTGCTCGCGGCGACGACGCCGGTGATCGAAACGAAGCCGGCTGTGTTTCATTCGAACCATCCGAAGGCGGCCGCGGCTCAGGTCGCCCCGGCGCTCGGGCGCGCGGCGGCCAGCCTCCCCGCCGAAGCGCGCCACGGCCTGCCGGCGCTCTCCGCCGCGGAGAGGGCCCGTCTCTCCCGGAAGATGCTCGCGGAGGAGTGCGCCGCAAGCGTCCCGCCGAGAAAGTCGGCATCGAGCGGACTCTGCCGGCGCGCGTCGGATTCGCGGGCCTGCCTCTCGATCTCGGCTCCGGAGGAGCTCGGGCCGCCTCGGGGGGCTACTTCGAGCGTCGGCCAGGACGGCCGGCTGACGTGGACGGCGGCCTTCTCCTCGGAGGGCGCCGGCGCGCTGCGCCTGCACATCGCGGAAGCATCGCTGCCCGCGGGCACCCGCGTGTACGTGTATTCGGCGAGCGGCGAAACGTACGGACCGTACACGTTCGACCGCGGAACGCGGCCCGAGGGATTCTGGACGAACACGATCTTCGCCTCCGAGGTCTTCCTCGAAGTCCAGTTCCCCGCAGGCGCCGGCGGCCGGCTTCGGGGACGCCGCGGCTCGCTATCTCCTCGCTCATCCACCTCGAGCACCCCGGCTTCGCGCCCGGCGCCGGGTCGGGGACGTACCGGACGAAGACTCAGGAGTGCTTCGTCGACGCGGCCTGCGTGACGCCCGCGGAGTTTCCGGCGATCGAGGACGCGAAGTTCGGCGTCGCGCAGCTCACGTTCGTGGATGGCGGCGGGGCCTTCGTCTGCACGGGCGGGCTTCTGAACTCGACGCCCGAGACCTTCGTGCCGTACCTGCTGACCGCGAATCACTGCTTCTCGAACCAGGCCGCGGCGACCTCGCTCGAGGCCGTGTGGCAATACGTGAGGGCGTCGTGCAACGGGCCCGAGCCCGGCCCTTCGGTTTCCCGCGCACGCTCGGATCCACGCTGCGGGCGACGGGGGAGCCGAGCGACTTCACCCTCGTCGAGCTCGACGAGGATCCTCCCGACGGCAGCCTCTTCTTCGGCTGGACGACGGCGGACGTGACGCAGAACGACGGAACCATCCTCTATCGACTCCACCATCCGAACGGCCGGCCGCAGTTTTACACGGAGGAGCAGATCACCGCGACGCCGAGCCGGTTGAATGCTTCGATGCGCCTCAGGGACCCTTCATCTACGAGAAGGACGTCGTCGGCGGCACCGGTGGAGGAAGCTCGGGATCTCTTCTCTATCTCGGGAGCCTCCAGGTCGTCGGGCAACTGGGCGGGGCCTGCGGGGACGACCCGAACGACGATTGCGCTGTCCTCGTGAACTCCTCGATCGACGGCGCCTTCCATGTCTCCTTTCCGAGCCTGGAGCCCTTCATCGCGCCGGGGGGGCCGGGCGCCTGCGTCGCCAGCCCGACCACGCTGTGCCTGAACGGCGGCCGCTTCGAGGTCACGGTGGACTGGGCGACCAACACCGGAAACACGGGCGCCGGCCAGGGCGTGCCGCTGACGTCCGACTCCGGCTACTTCTGGTTCTTCAACGCCGCCAACATCGAGCTCGTCGTGAAGGTGCTGCAGGCCTGCGGCGTCAACCAGCACTTCTGGGTCTTCGCGGGCGGTCTCACGAACGTCGAGGTCGTCATGACGGTGACCGACACAGACACGGGCGTCCAGAAGATCTACGCGAACCCGCTCGGCACGGCCTTCCTCCCCTTCAGGACACTTCGGCCTTTTAGCTGCCCCTGAACGCGGCGGCGAGCGCAATCCTGGTCTCGCTCGCCTGCGCCGCGCCCCCGCCCGCTGTCCGCGCGAAGAGTGTGCTGGTTTTCACGAAGACGGCGGGATTCCGTCACCCCTCGATCCCGGATGCGGTCGCGGCGATCCGGAAGCTCGGGACCGAGAACGGCTTCTCCGTCGTGGCCACCGAGAGCGCCGACGTCTTTAGCGACGATGCCCTCGAGCCGCACGACGCCGTCCTGTTCGTCCTGACGACGGGCGACATCCTCGCTCCGGGGCAGCAGGACGCGCTCATGCGGTTCGTCCGGCGAGGGCGCGGGTTCGTCGGTGTGCACTCCGCGGCCGACACCGAGCACGGCTGGCCGTGGTACCTCGCTCTCCTCGGCGCCGAGTTTCGGAGCCACCCGGCGATCCAACCGGCGACCCTGCACGTGGTCGACCGCGTCCATCCTTCCACGCGTGACCTTCCCGAAGTCTGGATGCGGACGGACGAGTGGTACGACTTTACGACGAACCCGCGGCCGTTGGGATTCGTCCACGTCCTCGCGACTCTGGATGAGTCGAGCTACACGGGCGGAACGATGGGGGAGGACCACCCGATCGCGTGGTGCCGCTTCTACGACGGCGGGCGCTCCTGGTACACCGCCCTGGGCCACACGAACGAGAGCTGGATGGAGCCGCTCTTTCTCGAACACCTGCTCGGCGGCATCGCCTTCGCCGCGGGATGGCCGGACTGCCCTGCGGGGGATCGCCGACCGCGCGAGGTCTCACCCCGCGCCGCTGCACCGGGGCGGTGAGCCGACGGAGCGACGGCGGATCGGCGGGCGCGCGGCGTCGCCATCCTCGGCCCGGCGCCGCCGGACCGCGGCGGAATCGCCCGCGAGACGGCGCTGCTCGCCGCGGAGCTCGGCCGCCGAACGCCGACGGCGTGGTTCACGTTTTCGCGGCGCTATCCCCGCTGGCTCGACCCCCGCCGTTTCGACGTCGATCCGGGCCTGCCCGAATCTTCGGCGATGCCGATGCTCGACTACGCGTCGCCGGGTTCCTGGAACCGGACGGCCGAGGCGATCGCCTCCCGCCGGCCGGAGGCCCTCATCGTCCCGTGGTGGACGGCCTTCTGGGGCCTGCCGTTGCGGGCGGTCTTCCGGCGCGTGGCGCGCCTGTCGCCGGCGACGCGGCGCGTCCTTCTCTGCCACAACGTGGAGGACCACGAGGGAGGGGCGCTCCGCAAGTTCCTCGCGATGGGAGCGTTTCTGGCGGCGGACGGATTCGTCGTCCATGCCGCGGCGGATCGCGCCCGCCTCGAACGCCTCGCGCCGGGCCGGCCGTCCGTCGTCCTCGCGCACCCGACCGCCGCACTCATGCCCGCCGCCGGAGAGCCGCGAGGAGGCTCGGCGGAAGCTCGGCCTCTCGGGATCGGAGCCGCTCGTCCTCTTCCTCGGGCTGGTCCGCCGCTACAAGGGCGTGGACCTGCTGCTCGAGGCGGCGCCCGAGATCGTCCGCCGCACGCGGGCGACCATCGCGATCGTCGGCGAGGTCTTTCCGGACGCGCGCGAGCTGCTGCGGCGGGCGGAGGCGAGCCCGGTGCGGGACCGGATCCTGTGGAACGACGCCTACGTCTCCGAGGAGGAGATGACGCTCTGGCTCGCGGCCTGCGACGTCGTCGTCCTGCCGTATCGCGCGATCTCCGGGAGCGGGATCGCGGCGCGCGCGTTCGCGGCGCGGACGGCCGATGGCGGCCGCCGCGGTCGGCGGCCTCGCGGAGGCGGTCGAGCCGGGCGGCACGGGCGAGCTCTTTCCGCCGGGCGACTCCGCGGCGCTCGCGCGCGCGGTCGAGACCGTGCTCGCGCGCGGCGATGACGCGTATGCCCCGGGGCTCGCGCGCGCGGCCGAGCGCGCCTCCTGGCCGCTGTACGTCGACGCGCTGCTGAAATTCATCGTCGATCTCCGCTCCCGCTAGCTCTCGCTCCTGCCTCCTGCCTCCTGCGCCTCTCCGGCTCCTGCCCGATATACTCCGGGGTCGCATGAACCTCGAGCTGACCGAGGAGCAGCAGCTTCTCCGGGACTCGGTCCGCGACTTCGCCGAAGAGGTCGTCCGGCCGCGGGCCGCCGTCATCGACCAGACGGGCGAGTTCCCGAAGGACCTCTTCCGCGCGGCCGGGCGAGCTGGGTCTCGCCGGCGTGGCCGTGCCGACCGAGTACGGCGGCTCGGGGATGGACATCGTCTCCTACGCGATCGTGATCGAGGAGATCTCCCGCGTCTGCGCGAACATGGGCGTGATCCTGTCGGTCAACAACTCGCTCGTCTGCGACCCGATCGAGAAGTTCGGCAACGAGGACCAGAAGAAGCGGTTCCTGACGCCGCTCGCACGCGGCGAGAAGCTCGGCTGCTTCGCCCTGACCGAGCCCGACGCCGGCTCGGACGCCGGCAACCAGAAGACCCGCGCCGTGCGGGAGGGCGACGCGTATCGGATCTCGGGCCAGAAGGTCTTCATCACCTGCGGCCAGGCGGCCGACGTCTGCCTCCTCTTCGCCATGACGAACCCCGAGAAGAAGACCCGCGGCATCTCGGCCTTTCTCGTGGACGCCGACCTCGCCCGGCTTCGACCGCTCCCGTCACCAGGTCAAGCTCGGCGTCAACGCGTCGGGCACGGTCGAGATCTTCCTGACCGACGTGCCGCGTTCCCGCCGCCGACCGGCTCGGGCGAGGAAGGCGAAGGCTTCAAGATCGCGATGACGACGCTCGACGGCGGGCGCATCGGGATCGCCGCCCAGGCCGTCGGCATCGCGCAGGAGGCCTTCGAGGCGGCGGTCTCCTACTCCAAGGCGCGCAAGGCCTTCGGCCGGCCGATCGCCGACTTCCAGGCGATCCGCTTCTATCTCGCGGACATGGCGACGGACGTCGACGCGGCGCGGCTGCTGACGCGCAAGGCCGCCGCGGCGAAGGAGGAGGCCAAGACGTCCGGCGGCCGGTACTCGATGGAGGCCGCGGTCGCCAAGCTCTTCGCCGCCGAGATGGCGCAGCGCGTGACGACGAAGGCGCTCCAGATCCACGGCGGATACGGCTACACCAAGGAGTACCCGGTCGAGCGGAACTTCCGCGACGCGCGCATCACCGAGATCTACGAAGGCACCAGCGAGATCCACCGCCTGATCATCGCCCGCGAGATCTTCCGCGACTAGCGGGCTCTGCGATCGGATGAACCGAGAGGCACTCGGGGAGGACGCAAGCCGCCATGGGCCAGACGCGAATGTTCCGGGACCGCGTGGTCTCGATGGAACAGACCCTCGAGGGCGGGGAGAAGCATCTCCCCCTGCTCAAGGACCTCTGCCGGGAGGCGCTCCCGGACTTCGAGTACGCCGAGCACGCCCTCGACCACGAGCGCGACCTCTTCGTCATGGAGCTGCGCGGCCCGGACGGTCCGCGAAGAAGATCGCGTGGACGCGGATGGTCCTGTTCGACGCCGAGCGGATCCCGACGCTCACGGGCGATCCGGCGGCGGCTCTGCGCGCAAAGATCGTCGATTTCCTGAAGGCACACGCCGCGCGGGCCGAGATCGTCGTGACGTTCCGCCACCTCGAGGAGGGCTGGGTCGACACGCCCGAGCCGCGGCGGGAAGGCGGCGGACGCCGCCGCCGGCGCGGAGGACGCGGGGGAGGACGGGGAGGCGAGCGCGGCCAGGAGCGGCGTCCCGGGGCACCGGCTCCGGCAGCCTCCGGCGGCGAGCGCCGGTCGGCGGGCCCGAGACCTCCGTCGGCGGGCCGAGACCCGCGTCGGCGGGCCCCAGCCCCGTCGGCGGGCCCCAGACCCGCGTCCGCGGCCCGCAGCCGCCGGCGGGCGCCGCCGGCCGCAGCGCGTCCGGCGGCCGGCGGCGTCCGCGAATGCCCGCGGGCGGAGCCGGCGCCGCCGGCGAAGGCGCGCCGGGGACCGGCGGCAAGCGCCGCCGCCGATTCCGCCGCCGTCGGCGCGGAGGTCGCGGACCCGGAGGCGGGGGCAACCCGGGCGCTTCCGGTCCGGCGAATCCCGGCGCGGCGGAGCGCCGCGGCCGTGAACTTCGCGCCGACCGAGGATCAGACACGGATCCGCGACGCCGTGCGCGAATTCGCCGAGCGCCGAGATCGCGCCGGGAGTGGCGGAGCGCGAGAAGACGGGCACGTTTCCGAGCGAGGTCCTGGCGGGCCTCGCCGGGATGGGCATCCTCGGGATGATGGTCCCGGAGGAGTACGGCGGCGCCGGGGCCGACGCGCTCTCCTACATCCTCGCCATCGAGGAGCTCGCGCGCGTCTGCGCGTCGACGGCCGTGATCGTCTCGGTCAACAACTCCGTCGTGTGCTACCCGATCTGGAAGTTCGGCAGCGAGCGCCAGAAGACCGACGATCCTCCGGGAGCTCGCGTCCGGGCGAGGCGCTCGGGCGCCTACGCGCTGACCGAGCCGCAGTCGGGCTCGGACGCCGCGAACCAGAAGACGCGGGCCGTCCGGGACGGGAGCGGCTACGTCCTGAACGGCGCGAAGGCCTGGATCACCAACGCCGGCGAGGCGAAGTGGTACGTCGTCATGGCCATGACGGACGCCGGACGCGGGCACGCGCGGCATCACGGCGTTCCTGGTCTCCTCCGAGGACCCGGGGGTGCGCGTCGGCGCGCCCGAAGACAAGATGGGGCTGCGCGCCTCGCAAGACGGCGTCGATCTTCCTCGAGGACGTCCGTGTGCCGGCAGGAGCGGCGGCTCGGAGCGGAGGGGGAGGGGTTCACGATCGCGATGACGACGCTCGACCACTCCCGGATCGGGATCGCCGCGCAGGGCATCGGCATCGGCCAGGCCGCCTACGAAGCGGCCGTGGAGTACGCCGGCACGCGCGAGACCTTCGGCAAGAAGCTCGCCGAGCACGAGGCGATCGCGTTCCAGATCGCCGACATGCGCGTGCAGCTCGAGGCGGCCCGGGTCGCTGACCTACCGCGCCGCGCTGCTCTCGGAGACGCCCGGAGTGCGCTTCTCGAAGGAGTCTTCGATGGCCAAGGTCTACGCGACCGAGGCGGCCAATGCGATCGCGAACCGCGCCGTCCAGATCTTCGGCGGATACGGCTACTCGCAGGAGTACGCGGTCGAGCGGTACTATCGGGACGCCCGGGTGACGACGATCTACGAGGGCACGAGCGAGATCCAGCGCATCGTGATCTCGAAGAACGTGCTGGCGGG
The DNA here is from genome assembly GCA_963749265.1 of uncultured Acidobacteriota bacterium. Lineage (GTDB taxonomy): Bacteria > Acidobacteriota > Thermoanaerobaculia > UBA5066 > Gp7-AA6 > DAHUXD01. The sequence continues at coordinate 151,655 of CAVVML010000031.1, forward strand.
GCGCTGACGATGAGCGACGACCGAACGAGCCGCCGTTCCGGTCGACCCGGCCGCGGAGGACGCGAGCCGAGGACGCCGGAGGACGCCGCCGGACGAGACTGCGCGGCGCCGGCTCCGCCGCCGCCGTCGGCCGAGGCCGTCACCGGCGCCCCGCCCGCCGCGCCGGCGAAGGGGCGCGGCCCGATCTCACTCGACCGCCGCGAGCCCCTCTACCGGGAGGTCCGGGGCTATCGGCTGCGGCTGGATCCGCCGGATCTCGCGCGGCTCCGCGAGCTGCCGGGCTCGCGCGGCAAGTCCGACACGGAGATCGGCGAAGCCTTCTTCGACGGGCAGGCCGAGCGGCTCGCCGCGTCGATCGCCGACGACGTCCCGGCGCCCTCCGAGCTGCGCGTCGTCGTGGATCCCGTACTCGCGCCAGGCGTTCCTCGCGCTCGAGGGGACGATCCGGGGGATCCTGAGCTTCTAGGAGCGTGAGAGTCGAGGTCGAGAGTTGAGGCGGCTGACCCCGACACTCAACGCTGACGCTCAACTTTCTAGATGTCCGCCGTGATCACGATCCTCTGCGCCTTCTTCAGGTGCGCCTTCTTCTGATGGGGATCGATGGTCACGGCGATCTCGCCCGGCTCGGCGCCGGCCGAGGAGAGCACGTCGGCCCAGCTCTCCGCCCGAAACCGCAGGAAGTCCTCGGCGACGGCGGGCTCTTCGCGGCCCTCGAAATCCGGCATCGACTTGAGCTTGTCGACCTCCGGACGGTCCAGGACGAAGGCATAGCCTTCGCGGTCCATCCGATAGGTTCGGGTGTGCTTTTGGGAGTTTGGTTCCATTCGGGAATTTTAGGGCATTCGGAGCGTTTTTTCGCGTCGATGAAATCGCACGGCAGGCTCCGACCGGCGTGTGCCCGCCTTCTGCTCGGTTCTCGCGCTCGGCGACGGCTCGCGGCCGCTCGCGCGGAGGAGCTTCGCAACCACTTCGACTCCGACGCGATCATGCGCCCGCCCGGCATTCTTCGACCTCGTCGTCCTCGGCGACGCCCGGAGAGGCCAGGTGGCTGATCCTGGTCGATCCGAATCCGCCCTCGGCGCCCAACCGTCTCGTCCAGGTCGAACGCGAAGCGGCCCGCGGGTTCGGTCGCCGCGGCCCTGCGGCGCAACGCGGCGTTCCAGGACGGCGTCGGTCTCGACCTTCGTCAAGAAGGGCGCCGGGCCGGGCGGGGCTGGTTCTCCGCCTCGTGGACGCGAAGAACTTCCTGCTGCTGCTCGCCGACACGCAGTCCGGCGAGCTCGTCCTGTACGAGCTACCGTCGACGGCAAGGCGTCGGAGCTCGGCCGCGGCCCGGCGACGTTCGAGCGCGGCTGGGAGAAGATCGGCGCGACAGCTGGACGGGCCGACGCGTGACGGTCTCCGTCAACGACCAGAAGCTCTTCGACGCCAAGGATCCGAAGCCCGGCGGCCGGCCGCGCGGGCGTCGCGACCGCGGGCCCCGGCGAGGCCTCGTTCGACGAGCTTCTGATCGTCTCCGAACCGGCGCCACTGACGGCGCGCTCCTCGTCGGGCGCGATCGCGGCGGCGAAGCGGAAGCGGCCGCCCTCGACCTTCAGGATCACGGCGGGCTTGACCGGATTGCGGTCGGCGTCCATCGTGATCGTGCCGGTGACGCCCGACGAAGTCCTTCGTCGAGGCGAGGGCGTCGCGGATCCGCTTGCCCTCCGTCGAGCCCGCGCGCGTGATCGCGTCGGCCAGGAGCCGCGTCGCGTCGTAGGTCAAGGCCGCGATCGAGTCGGGCTCGGCGCCGTACTTCGCCTTGTAGGCGTCCACGAACTTCCGCACGGCGGGCGACGGATCGTCCACGGAATAGTGGTTCGAAAGATAGGCCCCTTCCATGGCCTCGCCGCCGATCTCGACGAGCTTGGGCGAGTCCCAGCCGTCGGCGCCGAGGAGCGTCGCCGAGAGCCCGAGCGACCTTCGCCTGCCGCGCGATCAGGCCGGCGTCCGTGTAGTAGCCGGGCACGACGAGGACGTCGGGGTTCTGCGGGCGGAGCGCGGTCAGCTGCGCCGAGAAGTCGCTGTCGCCCTCGGTGTACTTGAGCTCGTCGATGACTTTGCCCTCCGGCCGCTTCGAAGGCCTTGCGGAAGGCCTCGGCGAGGCCGACGGAGTAGTCGCTCCGGGCGTCGACCAGGATCGCCGCCGTCTGCGCCTTCAGGTCCCGGCGCGCGAACGTCGCGAGGGCCTGCCCCTGGTACGGGATCGATGAAGCAGACGCGGAAGATGTAGTCGCCCTTCTTCGTCACCTCGACGTTCGTCGAGGACGGGCGAGACCATCGGGACCTTGTAGCTCTGGGCGATCGGCGCCGCGGCGAGCGTGCGCGAGGACGCGTTCTCGCCGATGAGGGCGACGACGTGGTCGCGCGTGATCAGCTTGGAGACGACGGACGCGGCCTCGGAGGCCTCGCCGCGGTCGTCCTCGGAGAGCAGGACGATCGGCTTTGCCGAGGACGCCGCCCGCGCGCGTTGATCTCGGCGACCGCGAGCATGGCGCCGTTCTTCCCGGACTGTGCGAACGTCGCGGTCGGCCCGGTGAGCGCGCCGAAGAAGCCGACCTTGATGCCCTGGCGCTCGGCGGCGCCCTCTCCGCCGCAGCCCGGCAAGAGCGACGAGGCTGACCAAGGCGAGCCGGCGCAGGTGCGCACGGCCGGCATTCTAAGCCGTGCTCCACGCTCGACCCTCAACTCTCGACTCTCAACTTTCTTGATACTCTTACGCCCCTTTCGGAGCGAGATCGCCACATGAGCTCTACGAAGTCCTACGACGTCATCATCATCGGCTCGGGCCCCGGCGGCTACGTCGCCGCGATCCGCGCCGCGCAGCTCGGCCTGACGGTCCTGATCGTCGAGAAGGAGCCGCGGCTGGGCGGCGTCTGCACGCTCTGGGGCTGCATCCCGACCAAGGCCCTCCTCCACACGGCCGACCTCCTCGAGGAGGCCCGCCACGGCGCCGAGGTGGGCGTGGCGGCGCGCGAGGTCCGGCTCGACATGCCGGCGGCGCTGAAGCACAAGGAGAAGATCGTCCGCCAGTCGACCAACGGCATCTCGTACCTGATGAAGAAGAACCGGGTCGACATCGCCGCCGGGTTCGGCCGCCTGGCCGGTCCGGGCAAGGTCTCGGTCACGGGCGCCGACGGCGCCGAGACGGTCTACGCCGGGAAGAACATCCTCGTCGCCACGGGCTCCACGCCGCGCGCGCTGCCCGGGCATGGACATCGACGAGAAGACCGTCCTCTCCTCGACCGGGATGCTCGAGCTCTCGGAGGTGCCGAAGTCGCTGGTCGTCATCGGCTCGGGAGCCGTGGGCGTCGAGTTCGCGTCGATGTACGCCCGCTTCGGCTCCAAGGTCACGATCGTCGAGGTGCTGCCCCGCATCGTCCCGGTCGAGGACGAGGAGATCTCGCGCGAGCTCGCGGCCTCCTTCAAGCGGCAGGGCATCGCGATCTACCCGGACACGCGGGTCGAGCGGATGACCCGCGGCGAGGGAGGAGTCGAGATCCTCGCCCGCTCCGCCGGCGACAAGACCGAGACGTTCCGCGCGGAGAAGGTGCTCATGGCGGTCGGCCGCAGCCCGCTGACCGACAAGATCGGCCTCGAGGCGCTGGGCGATCGCGACCGAGAAGGGCTACCTCAAGGTCGACGCCTTCATGCGGACCAACGTCCCGGGCGTCTACGCCATCGGCGACGTCCTCCCGACGCCGGCGCTCGCGCACCTGGCCTCCGCCGAAGGGCGTCGTCGCCGTCGAGCACATGGCCGGCAAGGAGACCCGGCCGATCAACTACGACCAGGTGCCCGGGCTGCACGTACTGCTCACCCGGAGATCGGATCGATCGGCCTGACCGAGGCCAAGGCGAAGGAGCGCGGCTACGACGTCGTCGTCGGCAAGTTCCCGTTCTCGGCCATCGGCAAGGCGCGCATCCTCAATCAGGCTGCGGGCTTCGTGAAGATCGTCGCCGAGAAGAAGTACGACGAGGTCCTCGGCGTCCACATCGTCGGGCCGGCCGCCACGGAGCTCATCGCGGAGGCCGGGGCGGCCCTCAAGCTCGAAGCCACCTCCGAGGAGCTCGTCCGCACCATCCACGCCCACCCGACGCTCTCCGAGGCCATCCACGAAGCCGCCGAGGCCGTCGGCGGCCACGCGATCCACATCTAGCCGGATCGGCTCCGCGGACCGCTCGCGGCTCGATCCGACGGCGACGGAAGTCGCCAGTCCCTCTGGCAGTACCGGTCACGCCGCCGCGCGACGCGACGCGCTATTCCTGGGTCCTCCTCGACCGAAGGGGAGGGAGGAGGTTCGCGCCGCGGGAGCCGAAGCGCGGAGCGCGAGGGTCAGGTCGAGCGGTCGAGCCCGCAGCCGGGCGAGCCGCACGCCGGTGCGCCGAAAGGCGCAGACCCGCGCTGCGCGCAGGAGTCCGAGTTACTGCGGTTTCGTGCCGCCGGCCGTCCCGGACATCGTCGGCGGATTCGCGCCGTTCGTCGCCGCGGGCATCGTCGGCGGCGCGCCGGGCGAGCTCTGCGATGCGCTCGACGGCGGGTAGCCGTACGCGCGTCCGACCGCGTAGTCCTTCATCGCCCCGGCGTCGGGCGCCAGAGTCTCGCCCATCTTGAGGTCGCTGTAGAAGCCCTCGCCGAGCTCCGGACCCTGGCTCTTGGGCTTGACGGCGTTCGCGTTGGTCGGTCCGGCCTGCGTGCTGCCGCCCTGCATGGCGAGGTTGCCGATCGGCACGACTTTGTAGGTCGGGTCCGACGTGTCCACCGTGACCGGCGTGACGTACTTGACCTGCGAAGGCCGCAGGCTCATGAGCGTCTGGGACGGATAGCTGCGGAACACGTAAGCGCCGCCCTTGAGCACGGGCTTGTCGGTCGCGAGCATCTTCCCGGTCGGGACGAGATCGATCTGGTAGTAGGCGGCCTGCTGCGCCGCCGCCGCGCACGAAACGAGGAGGCCGGCCAGGATCAGGATCCTCTTCATCGTCGATTCCTCCCTTGGGCCCTCGGCTACTGCTGCGGCGGCGCGCCGCCGTTGGTGGCCGCGGGCATCGTCGGGACGCCGCCCGACATGTTGGCGTTGGCGGGGCCGTACGCGTCGGAAGTTCCGGGCGTTCCCTGGTACTGCCAGTTGCCGACGGGCGCGCCGTTGATCTGGCTGAAGTTCTGGGGGCCCGCCTGCGCGGTCTGCTGCCCCGGCGGGGTTCCGATCTCGACGACCTGGCTGGCGCCTTCCATCGCGAGCGGCCCGCGGATGTTGACCTCACCCATCTGTGCCTGCTCGATCCAGAAGGCGTCGTCTCCCGTCACCTGGCTGATCCGCTTGACGTCCGACACCCGGAGGCTCGTGAGCGCGCCGCCGCGGTAGGAGTGAAAAACCCAGGTGTTGCCCTTGAGCGTCGGGTTGTCTTTCGAGATGATGTTCCCGGAAGGAACGAGCTCGATCCGGTAAGCGGTGTCCGCGGCCTGGCCGACCAGCTGAGTGATTCGCTTGATTCTGGACTGCGGGATCTGCGTGTAGCCGCCGTCGGGCCAGGCCGAAAACGCGTAGTTCTTTCCCACGATCACGGGAGGGCCCAGGGCCACCATGGTTGCGCCCGCGACGAGCTCAACCTTGTAGAGGCTCGGCTGCTGCTGTGCGCGCAGTGTCAGGGCACATGCGAAGAGAACTCCGACGGCGAGAATGCGGTTCCGCATGACCCACCTCCAAACGAAAAGCGTACCACGCGTGACGCCGGGCACCGGAAGCCGTTGTACGAGGGAGAACGGCATCCGCGAGGGCAAGCCCTCGTCGGGTGAAGCAGATACGGAGGTTGGCGTCTTTTCGGGGAGCCCCGAAGTCGAGCATAGAATGGCGGACCTTAAAGTCAGGCGCATGAGCCAGGAAGCACCGAAACCGCACGACCTCTCCGCCCTCCGGATCCACCGCGAGCCGGCGGAGAAGCGGGGCGTTCCGAAGGGCCTCCTCCTCCTCGGCGCGATTCTCGTGGTCGCGGCCGGCGCGGCGGCTTATCTGCTCAGCGGGCGAAGTCTTCGGCCGCGGAAGGTCGAGGTCGCCACGGCCTCGATCGTGACCGAGGGACAGGCCACGACGATCCTGACGGCCACCGGCTACGTCGAGGCGGAGCGCAAAGCCGATCTTTCGCCGAAGATCACGTCGCGCATCGTCGAGCTCAACGTCACCGAAGGGACCCGGGTCAAGAAGGGCGACGTCATCGCCCGGCTGGACTCCACGGACCTCGACGCCCAGCTCGCCGAGGCCAAGGCCAACTGGATCAATGCGCAGGCGGAGCTGGACCGGCAGAAGGCATCTTCATGAGCAGGGCGTCACGACGAAGCGCGGCCCTCGACGCGGCGATCGCCAGCGAGGCGGCGACGCGCGCCCGCGTCCGCTACATCGAGGCGCTGCTCGACTACACGATCATTCGCGCTCCGTTCACCGGCGTGATCACGGCCAAGCGCGCGTTCGTGGGCGAGGCGGTCTCGCCGTTCGGGTCGTCGCCGTCCGGAGGCGGCTCGGGCGGAGCGATCGCGACGCTGGTCGAGTTCTCGTCTCTGTACGTCGGGGCCGACGTCAACGAGGCGAACCTTTCGAAGCTCTCGAAGAACCAGCCGGCGGAGATCACGCTCGACGCCGTGCCCGGACAAGATCTACCACGGCCGGCTGCGGCAGATCGTCCCGGCGGCCGACCGGCAGAAGGCCACGGTCCGCGTGAAGGTCGCGTTCCTCGACGCCGACGACGGCGTGCTGCCGGACCTCTCGGCGCGCGTGGCGTTCACGGCCGAGCCGACGCAGGGCAAGGAGACGCGCTCGCGGGTCGTCGTGCCCAGGGCCGCGCTGACGGAGTGGGACGGCAAGAAGGGCGTGTTCCGAGTCGTCGACGGCCGGGCGGTCTTCACGCCCGTCACGGCCGGCGGCGACGTCCAGGGACAGGTCGAGGTGACGCAGGGCCTGCAGGGCGGGGAGAAGCTCATCCTTCTGTCCGGCGGCGTCCAGGTCAAGGACGGAGACAAGGTCCGAGTCGAAGCACAGGAGAATTGAAATGGCCGAGCCGCTGATTCGCATCGACCAGGTCGAGAAGGTGTACCGGCGGGACCAGATCGAAATTCCGGTCCTCATGGGCATCAACCTCGACATCCCCGAGGGGGAGTACGTCGCGCTCATGGGCCCGTCGGGCTCGGGGAAGACGACGCTCCTGAACCTCATCGCCGGCATCGACTCGCCGACCCGCGGACGGATCACCGTCGGCGGCCGGGACATCGCGACGATGGGGCAGACCGAGCTCGCGCGGTGGCGCTCCAGCACGGTCGGCTTCATCTTCCAGCTCTACAACCTGCTGCCCGTGCTCTCGGCCTTCGAGAACGTCGAGCTGCCGCTTCTGCTGACGCATCTGAAGAAGGCGGAGCGGAAGAAGCACGTCGAGACGGCGCTCTCGATCGTCGGCCTCTCCGACCGGATGGATCACTACCCGAGGCAGCTCTCGGGCGGGCAGGAGCAGCGCGTCGCGATCGCCCGGGCGATCGTCTCGGACCCCAAGATCCTGGTGGCCGACGAGCCCACGGGCGACCTCGACGCCAAGTCCGGCGACGAGATCCTGGAGCTCCTCCGCCGGCTCAACGAAGAGTTCGGCAAGACGATCGTCATGGTCACTCACGATCCCAAGGCGGCGTCGCGAGCCCACCGCATGGTCCACCTCGACAAGGGCGTGCTCCACGCCGACGAGCGCACGGAGGCCGGGGCGGGGAGGAAGGCATGAAGTACTTCCGCCTGATCTGGAAGAACGTCTTCCGCAAGAAGCTGCGGACGACGCTGACGGCGAGCTCGATCGTCCTCGTTCTCGTGCTCATCGTCATCCTGACCTCGCTCCTCGAGGCGATGCAGGCCGACCCGTCGGGTGGCCGCGGCGCCAACCGGCTGGTCGTCCAGCACGCCACCGGTCTCGGCAACTTCCTGCCGCTCTCGCAGCTGCAGCGGATCGAGCAGATCCCGGGCGTCGTCGCCGTGTCGCCGGAGACCTGGTTCGGCGGCGTGTACAAGGACGACAAGCCCGAGAACTGGATCGGCCAGCTCTCGGCGGATCCCGAGATCTACTTCGACAAGATCTTCGACGACGCGACGGTCGACCCGGCCGTCAACGCCGAGTGGAAGGCGACGCGCAACGGCTTCGTCGCGGGCCAGAAGATCGCCGAGAAGCACGGCTGGAAGAAGGGCGACCACATCATCCTGAAGGGGACCTACATCCCCCTGAACCTCGACCTCGTCTACATCGGCTCCTACAACGCGGGCGACGAGACGAACATCTTCTTCCACAACGAGTACCTCAACCAGTCCGACTGGTTCGGGGCGAACAAGGTCACCGGCATCTACTACCTGAAGGTGGACAGCGGCGAGAACGTCCCGCGGGTCGCGGCCGCGATCGACGCGATGTTCCAGAACAGCGACGCGCCGACGAAGACCCTGACCGAGAAACAGTTCCAGCTCCAGTTCATGGAGATGATGGGCAACGTCAAGTTCCTCATCAACGGCATCTCGCTCATCATTCTCTTCGCCGTGACGCTCATCGTGGCGAACACGGTGGCGATGTCGGCGCGCGAGCGCGTGACCGAGATCGCCGTGATGCGCACGCTCGGCTTCGGCCGCGGCCACATCCTCGGCTTCATCCTCTCGGAGTCGGTGCTGATGTCGCTGCTCGGGGGCGCGCTGGGAGTGGTCCTGGCCAAGTACGTCCTGGTTCCCCTGCTCGTGGCCGCGGGGAACAAGACCTCGATCTCGATCTGGCTGGTCAACTTCAAGGTCAGCCCCGCCACGCTGGCGATGGCCTTCGTCGTCTCGGTCGGCGTCGGGATCCTCGCGGGGTTCATCCCCGCCGTGCGGTCGTCCCAGCTCAACATCGTCGACGGCCTGCGGAAGGTGGTCTAGCCATGGCGATTCCCCTCAAGTACAACCTGCGCAACCTCGCCGCCCGCAAGATGTCGACGGGAATGACGGCCTTCGTCATCGGGCTCGTCACCGCGGTCTTCCTCTGCGTTCTGGGGCTGATCCAGGGCGTGACGCGCACGCTCTCGGTCTCGGCCTCGACGCGAAACGTCATCGCGATGCGCATCGGGTCTCAGGCCGAGATGCAGAGCGTGATCACCCGCGAACAGGCCGAGCAGATCCAGGCTTTGCCGGGGCCCGAGCGGAACGCCGCCGGGCAAGCCCTACGTGTCCCCGGAGCTCCTGACGCTGATCAACATCCCGCGGGCGGACGGGAAGACGTTCTCGAACGTGCAAGTCCGGGGGATGGCCCCCATCGGCATGGAGATCCGTCCGGGCGTGAAGATCGTCGACGGGAGGATGTTCAACCCGGCCACGAACGAGGCCATCGTTTCCCGGAAGCTCGCGAAGCGCTTCGCGAGCATGAAGGTCGGCGAGACCCTGGCCACCGGGAGCTTCCGGTGGGTCATCGTCGGGTTGTTCGACGCCGACGGCAGCGCTTACGAGTCCGAGATCTGGACGGACGTGACGGACCTGCAGCAGCAGACCAAGCGGAACATCGTCTCGACGGTCTTCGTCCGCACTGCCGGACGCCGACGCGGCGTCCGAAATTCATCGAGACGATCAAGGGCGACCAGCGGCTGAAGCTCGAGGGCAAGACGGAGCGCAAGTATTTCGACGAGCAGATGATCACGGCGGACCCGATCAAGGCGCTCGCCTTCATCGTCGGCCTCTTCACGGCCATCGGCGCTTCCTTCGGCGCCATGAACACGATGTACGCGCAGGTTTCGGCGCGGACCAAGGAGATCGGGACGCTCCGGGCGATCGGCTTCTCGCGCCGGTCGATCCTGCTCTCCTTCGTGCTCGAGGCGATCCTGCTGTGCCTGATCGGAGGCCTGCTGGGAATCGTGTTCACGTTCCTCGTCTTCAATCTCGTCCTGACGCGCCCCACGGGCACGATGAACTTCCGGACGTTTTCGGAGGTGCTCTTCAACTTCCGGATGACGCCCGAGCTCATCACGGCGGGGCTCGTCTTCGCCCTCGCGATGGGCATCGTCGGCGGACTGTTCCCGGCGTTCCGGGCGGCCCGGCTGAAGATCACGACGGCCCTGCGCGAAGTCTGACGTGGCGCGGCGCAGGGGGCGCGCGGCGCTCGCCGTTCTTCGCGGCCGCGGCGGTCCTCGGCGCGGCGAAGCCGAAGTCCGAGGCGCGCCGGATCGAGGTCGGGGAGTTCCTCGACGGCGGCACCGTGCGACTCGGCCGCGGCGACGTCCTCGTGGTCCGGCTGGCGCCGGCGCTGCCGCCGGCGACCCAGTGGACCCTGGCCTTCGTCGACGCCGCGATGCTGCGCCCGCAGGGTGAGCCCGCGATCGAGGACCGGACGGCCGTGTTCCGATATGTCGCGGCCGCGGCGGGCCGCTCGAGCCTCGGCCTCGCGGCGGTGGCTCCGCGCGATCCCGCGTGGACGCGTCTCTTCCGGATCGCCGTCGAGGTGTCCGAGGCGCCGCCGCAGTCTCGCACGTTCGCGCTGACGGAGGCGGACGACGGGTCGCGCATCTCCGTCGCGAAGGGGGACGTCCTGACCGTGCGCCTGCCTTCGAACGTCACGACCGGCTACGGATGGTCCGTGGCTCAGGCGGCCCCCGGAATGCTTGCGGCGCCGGAGCCGCCGGGCTATCAGCCGCCGGCGGCGTCGCAGCCCGGGGCCGGCGGGACGCAGACCTTCACCATCCCCGTCAACGCCGGCGGCGCCGGATGGCTTCAGCTCGTCTATCGCCGTCCGTTCGAGAAGGACGTGCCCCCGGCGCGCACCTGGAGCGTCTTCCTCGCCGCGGCCGACGTCGCCGAGCTGGACCCCGCGCCCTAGATCAGGCGTCCGGCCGCGCGGCGTCCCTCGCGACGCTTCTAGTACGCATCGCGTTCTCTCGCGATGACGTGGACGCGGCGCTTGCCGTTGACCTCGTCGACGATGCGTCCCCAGGGCACGTCGGGGTCGTGGTAGAAGATCGCGAGCCATTCCTCGGCGACGGCGCGGTCGATGAGGCGCTTCTTGCCTTCGAGAAGCTCCACCGGGTACAGGTCGTAGGCCATGATCCAGGCCGCCGGCAGGTGCGCCGACGTGGGCACGGCGTCGGCGAAGAAAAACGCCGTCCGGCCCTGCGAGTCGACGCGGACCGACTGCATGCCCGAGCTGTGGCCCGGCAGCGGCGACGACGCGCAGGCCCGGCCGGATCTCGGCCTCGCCCTCGACGGCCTCGAGGCGGCCCGCCACGGCGTACGGCTCCCAGTCGCGCCGGCCGGTAGGACGCCCGATCCCGCTCGTTGGGCGTCCGCGCGTGTTCGAGCTCGGAGCGCTGCACGTAGAGCGTCGCGTTGGGAAACGCGCGCCGCAGGCTTCCCCCTCCCGAAGTCTCGCGGGTCGCGCCTCCGGCGTGGTCGAAGTGGAGGTGGGACAGGACCAGCGCGTCCACGTCCTCGGGCGCCACCCCGCGGGCGGCCAGCCCGTCGGCCAGGCTCGGGCCGTCCTCGATCCCGTAGATCTCCCGGGCCTTCTCGTCCCATCGCTCGCCGATGCCGGCGTCGATCAGGGCCGTGTAGCCGGGCGCGCGCACGAGGAGGCAGTTGTCTCGAGCCCGACGCGGTTCCGCTCGTCGGCCGGGAAACTTCTTCTCCCAGAGGGCCTTCGGGACGACGCCGAACATCGCTCCGCCGTCGAGGCGGAATCGCCCGCCGGAGATCAAGAAAAGCTCGACGTCTCCGAATTGCATCGCCCTTTGATTCTAGACTGCGCAACCGTGAAGGTCCGCTTCTACGGAACCAGGGGCTACGTCGAGGAGTCGTCGAAGGCGCACACGGGGCACTCCGCGTTCGTCCTCGAGCACGAGGGGTTCCGTCTCCTCTGCGACTTCGGCCAGAACCGCAAGGGGATGCTGGCGAAGATCCGGCCCGACGCGATCTGGGTCTCGCACGCCCATCCGGATCACGGATGGGGGCTCTGGGAAGGCTGCGAGGTCCCGGTCTACGCCTCCGAGGTCACGCACGAGCTCCTCAAGGAGATGCCGATTCTCAACCGCGTCCGCGTCTTCGCGGAGTCGGCGGTGGAGATCGGCCCCTTCCGGCTGACGCCCTTTCCCGGTCATCCATTCGGTGCGCTGCCCGTGCATGGCGGCGCGGATCGAAGGCCACGGCCTGACGGTGGTGTACTCGGGCGACATCGTCGCGTTCGAGAACCCCGACGGAGCGCTGCGCCGGCGCCGACGTGTACATCGGCGACGGCTCGACTCTCAAGGGCTCGCTCGTGCGGAACCATCCGAGCGGGGCCCTGCATCGGCCACACGACGATCCGGGCGCAGCTCGGCTGGCTGTCCCGCTACGGCGTGCTCCGCGCGATCTTTTCCCATTTCGGAAAGGGGCCGATCGAGATGGGGGAGGAGGCGCTGCGCGAGGCGCTCGAGACGCTGGCTGCGGAGAAGCCTCCCGGCTGCACCGTCACCGCGGCGCACGACGGGCTCGAGCTGGAGATCTAGTCTCGGATCGTCGACCGGCTGTGCGCGGGCAGCGCCGGGCCGGTCGGCGGGATCGCGGGCTCGGCCCTGCGGGATTCCTCGGCGCGTCCGGCCTCGACGACCGCGCGGCGGGCTTCGCCCGAGCGCTTGATGAAGGCGAGGATGCCGCCGGCCATCATGACGTAGAAGCCGCCCCAGACCAGGGCGATCAGGGGCTTCCGCGTGACCTCGACCGACAGCGACTCGACGGTCGCGGCCTGGAACTCGTCGGCCGGGTTCTTCGAGATCCCCGTCAGGCGCAGGACGACGGCGCCGTCGTTCGGGAGAGACCGCGAGCACCCGCATCTTCGCGCCCGGCACGCCCGGGACCGCGAGCTCCTCGGCCTCGGGCGCGCCGGTCGTCGAGATGGTAGACGTACTTGATCGTCGCGTCGTGCTGGGTGCCGTCCGGCGGCGTGATCGTGAGGTCGGTCAGGACGAGGATCGTCTTCTCGCCCCGCATCATCGCGGCGCGGTCGGCGTTGAAATCGCGGAACGTGAAGCCGGTCCCCTCGATGTTCGTCGTCGTGCCCTTGGCGAGCCGCACGTCGCGCCCGACGACCTCGGGCTGGCCGGGGTCGTACTGCTGCGGGGCGATGTAGAGGTCGGTGATCGCGCCGCTCTTGATCGAGGGGTTCGCCATGAGCTGGCCGGTCTTGCTGTTCTCGTACATCTTCGGGTACGCGTAGTACGACTTTCCCGAAGCCGTCTCGACGCGGACTTCCATGGCCTGCTTGCGCTCGGCCGAGCCGGGCACGACGCGCAGGAACGTCAGCTTCGAGTCGCCGGCCTTGGTCGGCGTGTTCGACCTTGAGGGTCAGGCGCTGGATCTTCGCGTAGTTGCCGGACACGACGACGCCGGCGAGCATGATGCCGACGCCCACGTGCGCGAGGTACCCGCCCGCGCCTCCGAGCTTGCCCTGGCTGGCCTTGCGCATCACGGCCCGGAGGTTCATGTCGGCCGCGAAGCCCGCCATGAAGAGGAGCACCAGCGACGCCACGTCCCGCGCCCCGAATCCGAGCGCGACGGTCGTCGCGACGGCGCCGACGATCAGGGAGCGGCGCGAGCTCACGAGGAGCTCCCGCAGCGTCGCGCCCTTCCAGGAGACGAAGGCGACGAGGCCGGAGAGCAGCAGAAGCAGGAATCCCGCCGGCGTCGTCGTGGCGCCGTAGAACGACGTCTGGACCTGCGAGGGCGTGCCCGAGAGACGCGTGAGGAGCGGGGCCGAGGTCCCGAGCAGGATGACGAGGCCGAGCGCGCAGAAGACGGCGATGCCGAGGATGAAGAGGACGCTCCGCGACAGGAGCGGCGTCTCCTCCTCGTCGGCGGTCGGGATCGAGCGCCACCGGAACGCGATCATGACGATCGAGAGGGCCACGAACGAGCCCAGGATCGCGACGAGCCAGCCCGTGATGCCGAGGTCGATGAAGGAGTGCACGGAGAAGTCGGCGAGGACGCCGGAGCGCGTCAGGAACGTGCCGTAGAGGATCGTCGCGTAGGCCGTGCAGGCGAGGATGAGGTTGATCTTGCGGTGGCGCTTCCGCGGCCTTCTGCAGGAACATCCCGTGCACCAGCGCGGCCGTGAAGAGCCAGGGCACGAGGCTCGTGTTCTCGACGGGATCCCAGCCCCAGTAGCCGCCCCAGCCGAGCGTCTTGTAGGCCCAGTAGCCGCCCATGAGGATCGCCGTGCCGAGCGTCAGAAACGTCAGCAGCGCCCAGGGCAGCGTGCGCGCGATCCAGCCGTCCCACCGCTTCTTCCAGAGGGCCGCGATCGCGAAGGAGAAGGGCACCGAGAGCGACGCGAATCCGACGAACATGACCTGGGGATGGATGACCATCCACGGGTCCTGCAGGAGCGGATTCAGGCCGACGCCGTCGGCCGGCGCCGGAGGCGGCAGGAGCTTGAACGGGCTCTGCTTGCAGAGGATGGCGATGATCCCGAGGAAGGTCGCGAGGTACACGATCATGACCGGCGCTTCCTGTTCCTTCGCGCTTCGCCACACGAAGAGGCCGATCAGCGAGCCCAAGAAGCACCACAGCAGAAACGATCCCTCCTGGCCCGCCCAGAACGTCGAGAAGAGGAAGTGGAACGGGCAGGTCGCGGCTCGAGTAGGAGTTGACGTAGGCGACGTCGAACCGATGCTGCAGGAGCAGCGTCATCAGGATCGCCGAAGCGACGACGACGCACGTCGCGTACGCCGCGTACATCGCCCGCGCGAGCGGCAGCAGGTCGCGGCGGCCGCGGTCGACGGCGAAGTAGGTTCCCGCGCACGCGAGGCCGGAGAGGAGCGCTCCCCAGATCGCCGCCACCCCGGGCCAGACGTACATCAGCTCGTCTTGCCCGGGGGCGGACGCCGGGTAGGCCTTCTCGACCTCGGCGCCCTGGTACTTGGAGGGGCACTTGACGAGGAGCTTCTCGGCCTCGATCCGCCCGTCCTGGAAGCGCCCGATCGCGACGATCGAGATGGCGTCCTTGAAGTTGGCGGGCTTGGTGCCCCTGTAGACGACCGGCATCCGGCCGCCGCCCGCCGGATCCACGAGGTCGAAGGAGAGCTCCTGCCGCGAGGTGTCGTACCGGTCGCTCTCCTTGTCGAGGCCGCCCATGACCTGGACGACGCCGCGCGACTTGCGGGCCTCGTCGAAGGTCAGATAGGGGGTCAGCGTCTTCTGAAAGGCGGTCAACCCGAATCCGAGGAAGGCGAGTGTCAGCACGGCGGCGACCCAGTAACCCTTTTTCACGGCTTGCGCTCCGCTTCCGAGATCCGGCGGTCCAACCGCCAGAGGTAGAGGAAAAGTCCCACCCAGATCACGACGTTGACCGCCGCCAGGTACCCCAGGCTCCTCACAGGCCCAGTCTCTCCCTTCCGGCGACCCCGATGCAACCGTTGCAGCCGGGCCGGTTCCCCGAAACTGGCCGGGAGCCATTTTCCGCTTGACGCAACTACTATCGGGGAATAGTTTTGCCGCTCTGGGCTGAAGGCAGGTCTTTTTACTGACAAATGGGGGAACTCATGTCCAACAGGAAGCCTCTGCTTCGGTTTGTCCTCGGATTGGCCGTAATCGCCTTGGCGATGCTGGGGGTCGTCGCCATCCGGAGACCCGCGTCGCGCGTCGGCCCAGCCGGAAGCCGGCGCCGAGAAGGCGTCGCTATCCCAGGAAGCGTCTGCTTGAAGGCTCGCGCGGACGCCATTCCCAAGAAGCGGGAGGCGGAACGAGAAGAAGCCCGGAGCGAACGCCGAGGCGGTTTTCAGCGAGGGGCGAAGCCCGGACAACACTGTCGAGGTCGAGTCCTACCTGCTGCGCGCCTACCCTGAGGACGAAGTGTCCGGGAGAGGCGACCCTTGCGGCGAAGAGCGGCTGGGCGGCGTTGAACGCCGAGCGCCCATTCGGCAGGCACCTGGCAGCTCATCGGCCCGAGCAAGGCCACGTATCCGGCCGTGCTGAATGCCGTTCCTGTTCGACGGAGCCCAGTACGTCGCGAGCGGCCGCGTGACGGCGATGGCCATCGCGCCGACCTGCACCCAGAACAACTGCGTTCTCTACGTCGCGGCGGCGGGAGGCGGCGTCTGGAAAACGGACAAGGCGCTCACCGGCTCGAACTGGCAGTTCGTCTCGAGCAGCTTCGGGATCAACGCCATCGGCGGGACTGCTGATGGATCCGAACGATCCGACGGGGAACACGGTCTATGCCGGCACCGGCGAGCCGAACGCCTCGGGCGACTCGGAAGCGGGCGTCGGCGTCTACAAGACGACGGACGGCGGCCAGACCTGGACGCTCGTTCCCGGAAGCGACATTTTCTTCCAGCGCGCGATCGGGCAGATGGCCTTCGACAACGCGGGCAACCTGCTCGTTCCGATCGCGAGCGCCGTGCGCGGCATCAGCTCGGTCTCGAGCGGGGCGTCGTCGAGCGGCAACGCCGATCATCCGCTGATATCGCGCGGTCTCTACCGCTGCAGACGGGCGTCACGTGCACGCTGATCTTCGCTGCGCTCGCGCGCTCCCACGCGTGGTTCGACCACGGTCAAGGTCGACCCGACGCATGCCGGCGATCATCTACGTCAACGCCTTCGGTGGAGTTCCTCGGCGGGCACCGGGGGCATCTGGCGCTCGGTCGACAACGGCGCCACGTGGACGCAGATCTTCGCTCCGAAGGACCAGCGCCGGTCCACGACCAGCAAGCGCGCTGGAGATCGACGAATTCGACGTCACGACGCTGCCGGGCGGAGCGACGCGGATGTACGTCGGCGCCGGCACGGAGCCGCCGGGCGGCGGACCCGCGGCGACGTTTCTGGCGGAGCGACAACGCGGATACCGCCGCGACGTTTCGCCGACATGATCGGCGGAGCTCAGGACGTCGACTACTGCACGGGACAGTGCTGGTACGACAACTACGTCTACACGCCGCCGGCGCACCGGACGTCGTTTACGTCGGCGGGTTCCTTCTCCTATGGCCAGCTGCATGGGCCGTCCAACGGACGCGCCTGGCTGCTGTCGACGGACGCGCGGAGCGACTTTCAGCGATCTGACGCAGGACGCCGATCCGAACCACGCCGAGGCAATCCATCCCGACTCGCACTTCATCGTCACGGTACCCGGCAAGCCGCTTCAGTTCATCAGCGGCCGGCGACGGCGGCGTCGTCGGGTCGGACGGCAAGTACGCGGACATCTCTTACAAGTGCGACTCGCGGGGCCTCGACCCGGCCGACCACGGCTTACTGCAAGAGCCTCCTCAACCGGGTGCCCAAGAAGCTCATCAACATGAACAACGGCCTGTCGACGCTGCAGTTCCAGAGCCTGTCGGTCAGCGCCCAGCGGCCGCAGAATCTTCTCCAGGGCGGCACGCAGGACAACGGGACGTTCGAGTACAACGGGTCGGCCAATGTCTGGCCCCAGATCATCTACGGCGACGGCGGGCAGTCCGGCTTCAACGTCTTCGAATGACAAGCTTGCGCTTCAACACTTTCACCGGCCAGGCGAACGACGCGAACTTCCGCGACGGGGATCCGACGAAGTGGGTGGTCATCGGAGGCGCCGATGGCCTCCAGCCCCGAGGGAGCGTTCTTCTATCCGCCGATCATCGCCGATCCGAATCCCGGCGCCGCGGGCTCGATTTTCCAGGGTTCCTTTTCCGTGTGGCGGACGCAGGACTGGGGCGGCGATCGCGACTTCCTCGAAGCCAACTGTCCCGAGTTCACGACTTCCTCGCGCCAACCCGGCTGCGGCAACTTCGTCCGGATCGGCCCGGCGGATGCCCTCGAACCTGGCTGCGTCGGCCGCCGAGCTATGGGGCACGACCGGCGCCGGCGGCGCGGTCGCCTGGATCGCCCGGGCTCCGCAGGACGTCGGCACGCTGTGGGCGGCGACCGGCGCCGGCCGCGTGTTCATCACGGAGAACGCCAACGATCCGGCCGCGTCGCGTCGTCTGGAACGCGACTCGACCCGCTGGCGACGAACGATCCCAACCGCGCCATCAGCGAGATCTCCGTCGATCCGACGAACGGGCGCCACGCGTGGATCTCGTACAACGGCTACAACGTGAATTCGCCGGCCGACTGACCCGGACACGTCTTCGAGGTGACCTGGAACGGGGCGGGCGCGGCCACCTGGGTCGACGGAGCTTCAACCTGCCCGACTTCCCGATCACGGCTGTGGTCCTCGACAGCGTCACCGGCGACCTCTATGCGGCCTCCGACTTCGGCGTCATGCGGCTGCCCAACGGCACGACCACGTGGGCGGTGGCGGGCACCGGGCTGCCCAACGTCGAGGTCCCCGGTCTGACGATCATTCCGAGTGCCCGTCTGCTCTATGCCGCGACGCACGGCCGCAGCGCCTGGAAGCTGAACCTGCCGTAGCGATTCCCGAGATTCGATTCGAGGGCCGCCTTCGGGCGGCCCTTTTGTTTGCGGGCGCTCAGCCCAGCTGCGACGGCTCGGTCTGCCCCGCGCGGACGCGCGCGAGAACCCCGGCCACGATGCGGTCGCAGCGGTCGCCGGCGAAGGCGTAGAGCGCGGCCACGGAGGTCCCCGCCCGCGCGAGGAGCTCCCGGCGGAGGAGGCCCCGCGCGCGGTGGAGGCGCGTTTTCACGACGTCGAGTGCTGAGGTCGAGGCATTCGGCCGTCTCCTCGGTGGACATGTCCTCGATCGACCGCAGCACGAAGACGGTCCGGTAGTTCTCCGGGCAGGGTGGCGACCGCCTCCTCGAGAACGCCCGCATCTCGAGAGCGGAAGCGTCTTTTTCGGGATCGGGCCCCGGCGTTGAGGTCTGCATGGCGGCCTCCTGTTCGTCGGAATCGTCGAGGGGCGATCCGAGGCGCCGGCGCTTGCCGGGCGCGGGCCCAGGCCTCGTGGAGGGTGATCCGGACGAGCCAGGTCGACAGCTGCGCGCGGCCCTCGAACTGATCGAGGTGCTCGAACGCCCGGACCCAGGCATCCTGGACGATGTCCTCGGCTTCGGACGGGTCGCCGGGGAAGACCGAGCGCGCGGCGCGGTAGAGCTTCTGGTTGTAGCGGCGCATCAGGACCTCGAAGAGGTCGACCTCGCCCGCGCGCACGCGGTCGACGACCTCCCGATCCGGGGCGGCGCAGGCTTCGGGTCTCACTGCTACCTATGGAGTCGCCAAGGGCCGTCCGGGTGACGGCGGCCTGTTACCTTCGGGCCGACTCGAGGCTCTATGGGAGAGAATAACCACGAGAGGAGACCGTCATGAGGGCTAAGAACCCTGTTTTTAGGAATTGCTGGTGGGCGCGTTCGCCGCGACGCTGTCGGCGGAGACCTGGAAAAACGTCACGGTCATCGATTCGATGTGCGTCGACAAGGCGAAGGCAAACCCCGACAAGCACACCAAGAAGTGCGCCCTGGCCTGCGAGGACGGGGGCTACGGGATCCTGACCGCCGACGGCAAGTTCATCAAGTTCGACGAAGCCGGCAATCAGAAGACGGTGGCGGCGCTCGGAGCCACGTCGAAGACCGACGCTCTGCGGGCGACGGTGGAGGGAACGCTCTCGGGCGACGAAATCAAAGTCGCGTCGGTGAAGTTCGACTAGACCCGTCGCGTCCCTTCGCGCGCCCGGCGGCGGAGCCTCGCCATCCGCGCCTCGAGCGAGAGCAGCCAGAGAAAGAGCCCCGAGAAGCCGGCGAGCGCGCCGAAGAAGACGGCGCGCGTCGGCGTATCCATGAGGATCTTCCCCTGCGGATTGATGACGGTCTGCGGATGGAGCGACGCCGTCACGCGCGGCGCGACGAACACCAGAAACGGCAACAGCACCGCGGCGAAGAGAGCGTAGACCGCCGCGATGCGCGCCTTCCGCTCCGGGTCGTCGATCGCGGCCCGCAGGAAGAGATACGCCGCGTAGAGGAAGACGAGCAGCAGGTAGGACGACTCGCGCGGGTCCCAGTTCCACCAGCGTTCCCCACATGATGCTCGCGAAGAGCGAGCCGGTGATGAGCGTCAGGATCCCGAAGAAGAGCCCGAGCTTGACGGCCGCGCAGGCGATTTCGTCGTGCCAGGGATTGCGGCGGCGCAGGTAGGCCAGCGAGTAGCCGGCCGCGACCAGGAACGCCAGGGTGGACGTCCACGCGCAGGGCACGTGGAAGAAGACGATGCGCGACGACTGGCCGATGAAGCCCTCGGAGGGCTTGGGCCAGAGAAACGCCGCCGCCACGACGGCCGCGAGGTAGGGGAGCAGGAGGAGCTTCAGGGCTTTCATCCGAGCTTCTCCCTCAATCCTCCCACGCCGCCTCCGCCAGCAGATACGCCGCGCATGACGCGGCCCCATCGTATGCGATGAGGACGCGCAGCGGAGTCCACGCGTCGGCGCCCCGGGTCGCGGCGAGCGTTCCGGAGATGGCCGTCAGCAGCAGCGGCAGGACCAGCGGGAACGCGACGAGCACGAAGAGCACGTTCCGCTGTCCGGCGCGCGCCGTCAGCGCCGAGAGGAACGTCGAGACGACGGAGAGACCCGTAGCCTCCGAAGACGACGACCGCGGCGAGCGCGGCCGGCGCGCTCACCCTCCAGTCGAGCAGCAGGAGGAAGCCGGGCACCACGACCGCGGCGATCGCCAGGAACAGGCCGAAGTTGAAGAGCGCCTTGCCCGCGAGGACGAGGGAGCCGGGAAGCGTCTTGCGCAGCGCGAGCGCCGTGCCCGTCTCTTCCTCGCGGACGAAGGCGCGCGGCAGGCCGGTCGCGGCGGCGAAGAAGAGAATGATCCAGAAGAGCGCGGCCTGGATCGGCGGCCGGTCCTCCTCGGCGAGGCCGAAGGGCCCGATCGAGTACGCGGTCAGCGCGAGCGCCGTGGCCGCGAAGAACAGGACCGCGAGCGTCGCCACGCGGCTGCGCGAAGCTCCTCGGTGGCGTCCTTCGCGCAGACGGCCCAGATCCGGTTCGCGAAGCTCATGGTCCGCCCCGAGCTCCCCGGAGCTCGATGCGACGCTCCGGGGACTCGAAGTCCCGCTCGTCGTTGGAGGCGAGGACGACGGCGCCGCGGCTCCTCGCCTCCGCGACGACGCGCCGGACGACCTCGCGGCCCGACACGTCGAGGCCGCTGTAGGGCTCGTCGAGGACGAGGACGGGCGGATCGAAGAGGAGCGCGAAGGCGAGGCGCAGCCGCTGGCGCATCCCCGTGGAGTACGCGTCGACACGGCGGCGCGCCGCCGCTTCCGAGAGGCCCGGCGTCCGGCGAGGCGGGCTCGGATCGCATCGTCCGCCGGCCGGCAGACCCGCGGCCTTCCGGAAGAAGCGCAGGTTCTCTTCGCCCGTGAGCTCGCCGTAGAGCTCGAGATCGGGGCCCGCCCAGCCGATCGCGAGCCGCCTCTCGGAGCCCGTCAGCGCCCGGCCGTCCTGCTCGACGCGGACGCGGCCGGCCGTCGGGGAGAGCAGGCCGGCGAGGATTTTCAGCAGCGTCGTCTTGCCGCTCCCGTTCGGACCGGCCACCGCGAGCAGGCCCGTGCCCGCTTCGAAGGACACTCCGTCGAAGAGCGGCGTGCCCGAAAACGACTTGGAGAGGTTTTCCGCGCGAGAGCGTCGTCGATCTCACTGTGTCCATTGACGATACCATCGCGCCGGAGCTTGAAAAGCATCCGATGGGCCGGTATCATGCCGCGGCTTCGGCGGCGCCTTCGTTGGAAGCAGCGCCGGTCCCGAAGCACGGTCTGCGATCAGCCGATTTCTCACATTCGTTAAGGAGAGTTCGATGTCGAAGCGCGCTCTAACTCTGTTTCTGGCGGCGGCCGCGTCCCTGCCGCTGCTGTACTGCGGCGGCCAGAAGGACGAGGACGCGTTGATGGAAGACGAGGCTCCCGCGACGGCGGCACCGCAGCGACCCGGCCGCGGCCGCCCCGGCGGCTCCTGCGGCCGCGCCCGGCCACCGGCGGCGCGACGCGTCACGGGCAAGGTCAACTTCGAGGGCGCCAAGCCGGCGATGGCGGCGCTCAAGATGGACGCCGACGCCTACTGCAAGTCGGAGCACAAGGAGCCGGTCTACGACCAGGAAGTCGTCGTCAATCCGAACAACACCCTGCAGTGGGTCCTCGTCTACGTCAAGGAAGGCGCCTCGGGGAACTACCCGGCGCCGACCGAGCCGGTGACGCTCGACCAGCACGGCTGCCAGTACCGTCCCCACGTCTTCGGCGTGATGGCGGGCCAGCCGATCAAGATCCTCAACAGCGACGGCACGCTCCACAACATCCACGCCCTGCCGAAGAAGAACGCCGAGTTCAACATCGGCCAGCCCTTCAAGGGCATGGAGACGATCAAGAAGTTCGACTCGGTCGAGGTGCCGGTCCGCTTCAAGTGCGACGTGCACAAGTGGATGGGCGCCTACACGGGCGTCTTCAACCATCCGTTCTTCGCGGTCACGAACGACCAGGGCGCCTTCGAGATCAAGAATCTGCCGCCGGGCAACTACGTCATCGAGGCCTGGCACGAGAAGTACGGCGCCGCAGACGCAGAACGTGACGATCACCGGCGCCGAGGCCAAGACGGTCGACTTCAACTTCAAGGGCTAGGCGGACACCGGAGAGTCCGATAATCTATCCCGCCGTGATGCACAAAACGCGATTCTCGGGCGCCGTCCGGGCTCTCCGGCCGGCGCTCTTCCTTTTTCTGGCTCTGGGAGCCGCGGTCGCGCCCGCGTCCGCGTCGGCGCTGCCGATCTGGCTGCACCTTCCCGAGCAGGCCTCGACCTACGCCCACGAGATCGACGGCGATGTTCCACCTGATCATGTGGATCACCGGCATCGTCTTCGTGATCGTCGAGGCCCTCCTGCTCTACTTCCTCTGGAAGTACCGGCATCGGCCGGGGCGGCAGGCGCACTACACGCACGGGAACAACCGCCTCGAGGTCATCTGGACGATCGTTCCGGCGCTCATCTGCGTGATGCTCGCGCTGCTGTCGCGCCGCATCTGGACGGAGATCAAGGAGAACATGCCCGCCGACGCCCTGCAGGTGCAGATCACGGGCGAGCAGTTCGCGTGGAACTTCAAGTACGCCGGCGCGGACGGCAAGTTCGACACGCCCGACGACGTGATCACGCTCAACCAGCTTCACTTTCCGGTCGGCAAGCCCGTCGTCGCGACGCTCGCCTCGAAGGACGTCATTCACTCGTTCTTCCTGCCCGAGTTCCGCGTCAAGCAGGACGCGGTCCCGGGACTGAAGACGCGGATCTGGTTCGAAGGCAATCGCGTCGGCGCGTGGGAGATCGCGTGCGCCGAGCTCTGCGGCCTCGGCCACTACCGCATGAAGGGGTTCGTCACGGTGGACACGCCCGAAGATTTCCAGAAATGGCTGGGGGAGCAGGCCGCCGCGCAGCAGCAGGAGAACGCCGCGCCCGCGGCGGCTCCGGCCGCAGATTCCTCAGCGCCCGCGGCGGCTCCGGCGGGAAACCCGACGCAGGCCCGCGCCGAGAGCGCGAAGGGAGGCAATTCTTGAGCACGGTCGCCGTCCCCGAACGCCCTCACGCGGCTCCGCAAGCCCACGCGCACGCCGGCGTCCACGCGGCGCCGACCTCGTTCTGGCGCAAGTACATCTTCTCGCTCGACCACAAGGTCATCGGCAAGCAGTACCTTCTCTACGCCCTCGCGATGCTGGTCGTCGGCGGGCTGCTCGCGACGCTGGTCCGTTACCAGCTGGCCTGGCCGGGCCGGCCGCTCCCGTTCATGGGCAAGCTCGCGCCCGAGGGGATGCCCGGCGGCATGATGCTGCCGGAGTTCTACAACTCCCTCTTCACGATGCACGCGACGATCATGATCTTCTTCGCGATCATGCCGATCCTGATCGGCGCGTTCGGCAACTTCGTCGTGCCGATCCAGATCGGCGCCCGCGACATGGCCTTCCCGAAGCTCAACATGATGTCGTTCTGGGTGGCCGTGCCGGCGGCGGTGGTCATCATCTGGTCGTTCTTCGTGACGGGAGGCGCGGCCGCCGGGGGATGGACCTCCTACGCGCCGCTCTCGGCGATCCAGCCGCGGGGGCAGACGCTGTGGCTGATCTCGCTCCTGATCCTGGGTCTCTCCTCGCTCCTGACCGCCGTCAACTTCATCACCACGATCATCAACATGCGGGCGCCGGGAATGACGTTCTTCCGGATGCCGCTGACGGTCTGGGCCCTCTTCATCACGGCGATCCTGCTCCTGCTCGCGCTGCCCGTGCTGTCCGCGGCGCTGATCATGCTGCTCTTCGACCGCACGCTCGGGACGACGTTCTTCCTGCCGGCCGGGATGATCGTGTCGGGCCAGCCCTGGCCGAACGCCGGCGGCGGACAGGTGCTCCTCTGGCAGCACCTCTTCTGGTTCTTCGGGCACCCCGAGGTCTACATCATGATCCTGCCCGCGATGGGCATCACCTCGGAGATCCTGCCCGTGTTCTGCCGCAAGCCCATCTTCGGCTACCGCGCCATGGCGTACTCGATGATGGGGATCGCGGGCCTCGGGTTCATCGTCTGGGGCCACCACATGTTCCAGAGCGGCATGAACCCGATCCTCGGCACGACGTTCATGCTCTCGACGATGGTCATCGCCGTGCCCTCGGCGATCAAGACCTTCAACTGGCTCGGGACCGTCTGGGGCGGAGACATCCACTTCACGACGCCGATGCTGAACGCGCTCTCCTTCGTGTCGATGTTCGTCATCGGCGGGCTCTCGGGCATCTTCATGGCCTCGACGCCGGTCGACATCTTCATCCACGACACCTACTTCATCGTCGGCCACATCCACTACGTGCTCTTCGGCGGCTCGCTCTTCGGCGCGTTCGCGGGCCTCTACTTCTGGTACCCGAAGATGTTCGGCCGGATGATGAACGAGACGTGGGGCAAGATTCACTGGGCGATCACGTTCGTCACCTTCAACCTGGTGTTCTTCCCGATGCACTTCCTCGGCATGCGGGGCATGCCGCGCCGGATCTACGACTACACGCAGTACTCGCTCTTCAAGAACCTGCAGCCGATGAACCAGTTCATGACGATCTGCCTCTTCGTCCTGGGCGTGGCGCAGATCATCCTCGTCTTCAACTTCTTCCTCTCCATGCGGCGCGGCAAGGTCGCCGGGAACAACCCGTGGCACGCGACGACGCTCGAGTGGCAGACGGCCTCGCCGCCGCCCCACGAGAACTTCACGGGCCGCATCCCGACCGTGTACCGGGGGCCCTACGAGTACAGCGTTCCCGGGCACGGCTCGGACTACTCCCCGCAGAACGAGATTCCCGCGGGCAACCTCCGGCCACAACGGCGCATGGATAAACCGCCCCGGTTTCTCCACGCCTTCGCGGTCCTCGTCGCCGCGGCGACGCTGGCGCTGATCGTCGCGGGAGGCCTCGTCACGTCGACCGAGTCCGGGCTGTCCGTGCCCGACTGGCCGACGACCTACGGCCACAACATGTTCACGTTTCCCCTCTCGAAGATGGTCGGGGGGATCCGCTTCGAGCACACCCACCGCCTCATCGCCTCGGCGGTCGGCCTGCTGACGATCGTGCTGGCGGTCTGGCTCGCGCGGCGCGAGGAGCGGCGCTGGGTCCGGCGGCTCGGGTACCTGGCCCTCGCGACGGTCGTCGCGCAGGGCGTCCTCGGGGGCCTGACGGTGCTCTACCTGCTGCCCACGCCGATCTCGGTGGCGCACGGCTGCCTGGCGCAGATCTTTTTCTGCCTCACGGTCGCGATCGCCGTCGTCACCTCGCCGCGCTGGATCGAGGCGCCGCCCGCGAGCCTGGCCGCCGGCGTTCCGGCGCACGCCGGTGGCGCGGCTCGCCACGGTGGCCGCCGCGGCGGTGTTCCTCCAGCTCGTCGTCGGCGCGGTCATGCGCCACACCAAGGCCGGCCTGGCGATCCCGGACTTCCCGCTCGCGCTGGGCCGGATCGTGCCCCCGCTCGACGCTTCCCGGTCGTGATCGCCTTCGCCCATCGCGTCGGCGCGCTCGTCGTGGCCGCGTGCGTCGGGCTCGCCGCGGTGCGGGCCTTCCGCTCGGGCCGGCCGGGGCTCGGAAGGCGGCGGTCGCCCTCTCCGTGCTCGTCGTCGTCCAGATCGCCCTCGGGGCGATGACCGTTCTCACGGGCAAGTCGGTGCTCGTGACGACGGCGCACGTCGCGACGGGGGCGCTGCTGCTCGGCTCGACGGTCGCTCTCGGCGTCGGCGCGCTGGCCCTCGAGCGGCGGCACGACAACGTCGTGCCGATCCGCCCGGCGTTCTCCGGAAAGGCCGCGGGATGGAAGTGATTCCGGTCGTCGCCAGCGCCGCGCTCGCCGTCGCCGCGCCGTCGCGCGCGGCCGATTTCGCCGAGCTCGCGAAGCCCCGGATCACGTCGCTCGTCCTCGTGACGGCGGCCGTCGGCTTCGCCGTCGGCGGGCAGGGGAGCTTCGACTCGCTCGGCGTTCCTGGTCTTCATGGCCGGCACGGCGCTTCTCTGCGGCGGCGCCTCGGCGCTCAACCAGTATCTCGAGCGCGACGCCGACGCCCTCATGGAGCGCACGCGCCGGCGCCCCATTCCGGCCGGCCGGCTGCGCCCCGAAGAGGCCCTGGTCTTCGGTCTCGCGCTCTCGGCGGCCGGCCTCGCGGTGCTCGCGCTTCGTGAACCCGCTGACGCTCGCGCTCGGCGCGGCGTCGCTCGTCTCCTACGTCCTCGCGTACACGCCGCTCAAGCGCGTGACGTCCCTCTGCACCGTCGTCGGCGCCGTTCCCGGAGCCCTGCCGCCCGCTGATGGGCTGGGCCGCCGCGCGCGGCTCGCTGGGCGCCGCCGGCTGGGGCCTCTTCGCGATCCTCTTTCTCTGGCAGCTCCCGCACTTTCTGGCGATCGGCTGGCTCTACCGCGAGGACTACGCCCGCGGCGGCTTTCCGATGCTGGCCGTGACCGACAAGGACGGCGCCTCGACCGGCCGGCAGGCGGTCCTCTACGCGACGGCGCTGCTTCCGGTGACGCTCGCCGCGGGGCTGCTCGCGTCCGCCGGGAGCGGGCTACCTCTGGGGCGCGCTCGTCGCTGGGGCTCGCGTTCCTGGCGTGCGCGGCGGCCTTCGCCTGGAAGCGCACGGTCGGCTCGGCGCGGCGGCTGTTCCTGGCCTCGGTGCTCTACCTGCCGCTCCTGCTCGGGCTGATGGTGTTCGACCGATGACGCGCGACCTCGAAGGCCGCCGGCGAACCGCCGGCTCCTGTGGCTGCTGGTGGCCACCGGCGCTGGGCCTGTTCGTCGGGCTCGATTCTCTTCATCATTTCGCGGGCGCACTGAGGGGGGACGATGGAGGCCGAAGGCCACAGCGACACGCACCAGATCCCCAACTACATGGCGATCTTCTGGTGGCTTCTGGGCCTGACGATCCTCGAGGTCGGCTGGGCCGTCATCCCGCACCGTTCGGAGCTCGTGCTCGCCGCCGGCATCGTGGGCTTCGCGATCATCAAGGCCGTCCTCGTGGCGCTCTACTTCATGCACCTGAAGTTCGAGCGGAAGACGCTCGGGATCCTCTTCGCGTCGACGCTGATCCTCGGGGCCATCCTGGTGTCGGTCGGGATCGCCGAGCTCGTGCTCCCGAGGCCGTGACGGCGTTACGAATTTGATCGGAGCCGAGAGCAGCATGGAACACGCCGCCGCCGATCACCTTCGACCCGCACGCCGAGGAAGACCGGACCTCGACCGGCATTCCCCACGACAAGATGGGGATGTGGGTCTTCCTCTGCTCGGAGGTCATGTTCTTCACGGGCCTGATCGGCTCCTACATCGTCCTCCGCTTCGGCTCGACGTGGCCGCGACCCGATGGAGACGCTCAACATCTGGCTGACGGCCGCGAACACGTTCATCCTGATCTGCTCGTCGGTGACGATGGTCAAGGCGCTCGAGTGGATCCAGCGCGGGAACGTCGCCAAGGCCAAGCTCTTCATGTGCCTGACGCTCTTCGGCGGATCGATCTTCCTGGGCGTGCAGGTCTACGAGTACTACCACCTGCTCCACGCCGGCTTCACCCCGCAGGTCTCGCTCTTCGGGTCGACCTTCTACACGATGACCGGGTTCCACGGCTTCCACGTCTTCTGCGGCGTCGTGTGCATCGCCTGGTGCACCGGGCAAGCTCTTCCTCGGCAAGTACACGCCGGAGCACCACCTCGGGATCGAGACGCTCGGGCTCTACTGGCACTTCGTGGACCTCGTCTGGATCCTGCTCTTCGCGATCGTGTATCTGATCTAGGACGAGGAGCCGCGAGGCCGTCGACGCCGGTGGCAGGGCTCCTTGAACGTCACGGATCTCCCCGCCGTCAACGCGACGCTGAACGCGACGAGCGCCGTCCTGCTCCTCTTCGCGTACGCGGCGATCCGGCGCCACGACGATCGAGCGGCACCGCACCGCTGATGCTCGCGACGGCCGCGACCTCGGCGCTGTTTCTCGTCTCCTACCTCGTCTACCACGCCCACGTCGGGTCGGTGAAGTTCACCGGCACGGGCCCGGTCCGCACGCTCTATTTCGCGATCCTCCTCACGCATACGGTGCTCGCCGCCGTCATCGTGCCGATGGTGCTCCGGACGCTGTACCTGGGCCTGAAGCGTCGGGACGAGCCCCACCGCCGGCTCGCGCGCTGGACGTTCCCGCTGTGGCTCTACGTCTCGGTCACGGGGGTGGTGATCTACGCGATGCTCTACCATCTTTACCCTCCCGGCCCGATTCGGATAAGGTGAGGAGCGATGTCGCGCCCGGACGATCCGCGTCCTCGTCTGCGTCCTGCTCCTGGCGGTGCTCGTGCCGGTCGTCGCTCTCGGCCTGCCCGCTCTGCAAGGAGGAGGTCTCGGACAAGGGGCCGTCCGATGTGGCGCGGGATGTACTGGTCGATCCTCCTCATGGTGACGATGCCCTTCGCTGCCGCCGGGACGATCGTGGTCCTGGTCCTCCGGGCCCGGCGCCGGCAGACGTCGCTGTTGGGCGGCTCGCCGGGGGCGCGCTCCTGAGGCGACTCGCTTCGCTCGTTCTCTTCGCGCTCTCGGCGGGTCTCGCGGCCGGGCTTCCCGCTCCCGAAAAACCGAACCCGATCAAGCCTCTCGATCCTTCGCCCGCCCTCGACGCGGCCCTCGCGAAGATCGCGTCCGAGCTCGTGGCGGAGTTCTCGGCGAAGGGGCTCACCGAGGAAGGCCTCTCGATCGCGGTCATCGACATGACGCCGGGACACGCCCGGCGGCTCCTTCCCGGCCGGCGCCTACCGCGGCGACGTGTCCTACTACCCGTGCTCGGTCGTGAAGCTCTGCTTCCTCTCGTACTACGAGTCGCGCAAGCAGGCGGGCAAGCTCGACGACACGCCCGAGCTCGTCCGCGCCGTCAAGGACATGATCACCGTCTCCTCGAACGACGCGACCGGGTTCGTCGTGGACTCGATCACCGGTACGACCTCCGGCCCCGAGATCTCGGGCGGCGAGTGGGAGCGGTGGAAGACGAAACGCAACGTCGTCAACGACTGGTACCGCGGGCGCGGCTACACGAATCTCAACGCCAACCAGAAGACCTTCTGCGAGGACGCCTACGGGCGCGAGCAGGCCTTCCGCGACGGCGGAAAGAACCGCAACCGGATGACGGCGGCCGAGTCCGCGCGGATCCTCAAGGAGATCGTCCACGGCGAGGTCGCGGGCGAAACGCTCACGGCCGAGATGCTCGGGCTGCTCTCCCGCGAGATCGCGGCCGAGGAGCCGTTCGAGGACCTGGAGCTCGAGGACGCGCGCCTGGCCGGGCAGGGCCTGCCGCGCGGGAGCCGCGTCTGGGCCAAGTCCGGGGACGCCTACGACCTCCACCACCTCGTCGCCCGCGTGGCCATGCCCAACGGGTCCGACTACGTCGTCGCCGTCTTCACGAAGGGCGTGAAGGACGTGCCCGAGGTCATCCCGCGGGCGTACGAGAAGGTCGCGGCGCACTTCCTGGCGCCCGGCCCGTAGACGGAGACGGTCGCGTGCTCGGAGTCGGCATGGCGGCCGCCGTCGTCGGCGCGGGGATCCTGGGCCTGCGCGCGACGATCCGCATCGACACGCTCCATCCCGAGCGCGAGGCAGGCCCTCAAGGACCGCGGCGTTCCGTTCATCTACACGCTCTGGCACGGCCGGATTGATCCTGCTGCATCCTCGCGCACCGTCACGAGGGCATCGTGACGATGGCCTCCCGCTCGAAGGACGGCGAGATCATCGCGCGCTGGCTCCGGCGCAACGGCTTCGTCCCGACGCGCGGCTCGACGCGCAAGGGCGGCCGGGCCGCGCTCGACGAGATGGCCGAGCACGTGCGCTCCGGGCGACCTGGCGCGCTGACGGTCGACGGCCCCAAGGGGCCGCCGCGGGTCGTCCAGCCCGGAGTTCTCCGGCTCGCGCGACGGACCGGGGCCTGGATCCTGCCGTTCACCGGGCTCGGCCTCGCGGCCGGCGTTTCTGAAATCCTGGGACCGCTACCTCGTGCCGAAGCCGTTCTCGCGCTGCGTCGTCGGCTACGGCGAGCCGTTCCAGGTGCCGCCGAAGGGCGGCGACGACGAGGAGATCCTGCGCGCGGATCGGGAACGCCGTCGACGAGATCACCCTCGAGGCCGACCGCGCGATGCGCGTTTCGGCCCCGCCGCCCTGGGAGCCCAACCCCGGGGGCCGACAGATCCCATGATCGTCGCGGAGGTCTCATGCTGATCCCGCACAACCCCGCGGGCGTGTTCCCGCCGTATCGGTGCTACAGCCACGCCGTCGAGATCGCGGGCGGTGCGCGCCTCCTCTTCATCAGCGGCCTCAACGGCTACGAGGCCGACGGCCGGACGATGCCCGAGTCCTTCGAGGCGCAGGGCGAGCTCGTCTGGCACCATCTGCGCACGATCCTGAATGCGGCCGGGATGGACTACGGAGACCTGGTCTCTCTCCGGACGTACCTCGCGAGCCCGGACTACGACGAACCCAACGTGCGCCTGCGGGTGAAGCACCTGGGAAGCCATCGGCCGGCCGGAACCGTCGTCTGCTGCCAGCTTCTCGACCCCCGCTGGAAGCTCGAAGTCGAGGCCGTCGCCGCGAAATAGGTCGCGCGCCGTCCTTTGAGAGAATACGCGCCATGCCCGTCAACCTGAAGAATCGCAGCGTCCTCGAGATGTCCGACTTCTCGCGCGAGGAGATCCGCTTCCTCCTCGACCTGTCCAAGGACCTCAAGCGCGCCAAGTACGCCGGCACCGAGGTCCCGAAGCTCCGCGGCCGGAACCTCTGCCTGATCTTCGAGAAGACCTCGACGCGGACGCGCTGCGCCTTCGAGGTCGCCGCGTACGACCAGGGGATGGGCGTGACGTATCTGGATCCCTCGGGCTCGCAGATCGGCCACAAGGAGTCGATCAAGGACACGGCCCGCGTCCTCGGTCGCATGTACGACGCGATCGAGTACCGCGGCTTCAAGCAGACCGTCGTCGGGGAGCTGTCCCGGCACGCCGGCGTGCCCGTCTACAACGGCCTGACCGACGAGTCCCACCCCACCCAGGTCCTCGCCGACCTGCTCACCATGGAGGAGCACTCCGACAAGCCTCTCCACCAGATCGCGTACTGCTACCTCGGCGACGCCCGCAACAACATGGGGAACTCGCTCCTCCTCGTCGGCGCGCGCATGGGCATGGACGTGCGGCTCGCCGCGCCCAAAGCCCTCTGGCCGACGGCGGAAGTCGTCGCGCGCGCGAAGGCTCTGGCCAGGAACTCCGGCGCGAAGCTGACGCTCACCGAGGATCCGAAGAAAGGCGTGAAGGGCTGCGACTTCGTCCACACCGACGTCTGGGTCTCGATGGGCGAGCCGGCCGAAGCCTGGGGCAAGCGCATCCAGGTTCTCAAGAAGTACCGCGTGACCAAAGCGCTGATGAAGGCCACCGGCAACTCGCGGGCGAAGTTCATGCACTGCCTCCCGGCCTTCCACAACCGGGAGACCACCAAGGGCGAGGAGCTCTACGGCAAGTTCGGCCTCGAGGGCCTCGAGGTGACCGACGACGTCTTCGAGTCCGCGGCCTCGATCGTGTTCGACCAGGCGGAGAACCGGATGCACACGATCAAGGCAATTCTCGTCGCCACGCTCGGCTGAGGAATACGACTCCCGCCATGCGCGGGCGTGGGATCTGGCCGCTTCTGCTCTTCCTCGCCGTGGCGGGCTGCCGTCAGGAAGTCCCGCGGGCTTCCGCTCCCGCCTCCGAGCCTCCACCGCCCGCTCCGGTGACGGCGGAGGCGGACGTTGGGGAGAAGCCGTTCGCCTTCACGGCCACGGACCTCGACGCCTGGGAGCGCGGCATGAAGAAGGAAATCGAGCTCTTCAAGGCGGCGCAGGCAAAGGCCGCCGCGGCGAAGACGCCCGGGGAACGCGCCGCGGCCGCGCAGGCCGGTTTTAGAACGGCGACGGTGCCCGAGGCGGCGAAGGCGATCGGCGTCGATCTCGAGCGCTACCTGCAAACGCGGCGCACGGTCGACCGGGTCCTCGAGACGCTGGACCTCCAGGGGAAGATTCCGGGCCCGAAGGATTTGAACCGCGAGCTTGCATCGGACGAGATGAAGCAGCGTTTGTCCGCCGATCCGTTCGCCGAGCTCGATCCGGCCTCCGCCGCCCTCCTGAAGGAGCGCCTGAATCGGATCGCGCCGATCTGGATCGAGTACACGGAGCTGACGGCGGTGAACGGATGATCCGGAAGCTCAAGTCGGGACAGTACCGGCTCTACTCGCGCAAGAAGGACCCGAAGACGGGCAGGCGGAAGAACCTGGGAACGTTCGGAACCCTCGCCGCCGCCAGGAAGCACGAGCGCGCCGTGCAGTTCTTCAAGCGGCACTGAGGATGCGCATGACGCCAACCTTGCTCGCACTCCTCGCGGCCTTCGCGTTCGTCGAAGGCGGCACCGGGCAAACCGCCGCGCAATCCAAAGGCCCGAAAACAGCGGCGATCCAGGCCGACTACGCTGCGCTGACGGGCACGTGGCAGCTCGTGAAGTCGGTCGTGGACGGGACGCCGGTGCCGCAGGCGGAGGTCGAGAAGACCGTTCTCGTCACCGACCACGACGAATTCCGTTTCCCGAAGGACCGGACGTCGGGACCGCGCCGCTCGGCCGGTTCACGATCGACCCGTCGAAGACTCCGAAGCAGGTGGACTCGACCTCGTTCTCCGGGCCCGAGAAGGGCCAGGTCTCGCTCGGCATCTACGAGATCCTGGATGCGAACAACAAGCGGGCCTGCTGGGCGAAGCCCGGCCAGCCCCGTCCGACGAGCTTCGACAGCACGCCGGGAAGCGGCTGGACGGTCCAGGACTGGCGCCTGATCACGAAGGACGTCGGAAAGTAGTCTCGAGGCTGGCCGTGGAGTACACGCAGGAGCAGCTCGCCGGCTTCAAAGTCGAGTTCGCGAAACGGCGTCGGCGTCAGCTCGGCGTGGCGGCGGTGATCTTCGCCGGGAGCGATCTCCGCCATGATCCTGCGCAACAGCTCCCCGTTCGCGAGCCCCGTCGGTTTCACGCTGCTCGTCGCGGCGTTGGCCGCGATCCTCGTGTTCACCCTCAAGAACTGGCGGTGCCCCGCGTGCGAACGCTACCTCGGCAAAGGAGCCTTCCCGCGGTTCTGTCCGCAGTGCGGCGTGCCCCTCGCGGGATGAAGCTCTGGAACCGGGACAACCTGGTCGTCGCCGTGCGGACGGCGGCGGTCTGTCTGGCGTCTTTCGTCGTCGGGACCTGGTTCACGTCTCTGTTTCACGCCGGCTCGACGGTCATCGGAGGAGTCTGGTCGGTGGTGTCCGGGATTCTCGTGCTCCAGGCGACCCTCGAGGACACGAGGGGCTCCGCGATGCTCCGCGTGCTCGGGACGTTCATCGGAGCCGTGGTCGCGGGGATGTATCTCGTCCTCTTTCGGTTCCACCCGCTCGGAATGGCCGCCGCCGTCGGCGTTACCGTGCTCCTGTGCCAGGCCTTGGGAGTGCCGGATCACGCCCGCCTGGCCTCCGTGACCGTGGTCATCGTGCTCGCGGTCTCCGTGGCCGATCCCACGATCCGGCCGGTCCTGAACGCGCTGCTGCGGTTCGCCGAATCGTGCATCGGCGCGGGGATCGCGACACTCGCGGTGTATCTCAGCCCGGGGGCCCGGCGGCGCGCCATCACGGGGTAGGCTACGAGCCGGGAGGTTGTCTGCACCGTTTCCCTGTCGCTGCCCTGGCCATCGGAGCTCTTCTGGCTTCCTGCTCGCCGGCCGCCCCGGCCCGGCTCGAGGGCGCGGACGAGGCCGTTGTATCGGGCGCCGTCACGTACGACGAGGACGTCACGCTGCCGCGGGACGCGGCCGTGGACGTCTGGATCATCGACGTCACGCCGGGGATCGTCGCGGCGGCCATTCTCGCCGAGACCAGGATCGAAGCCGGCGAAGCGCGGCCCCCGATCCCCTTCAAACTGCGGTACGACCCGAGCCGGGTCTACGCCGACCACGACTACGGCATCAAGGCCGTGATCCAGAGCGGCGGAGCGACGCTCTTCGAGATGCCGAACGACTTCCGCGTCCTCACAAAGGGCCACCCCACGCGCGTGGAGCTGTGGGTGAAGAAGGTCGGCGCGCGCCGCCGCCGCCTCCGCCGGTCTCGCCGGCACCTCCTGGCGGGTCGAGGAGCTCGCCGGAGAAGCCGTGCCCGCCGACGCCGAAGGCACGCTCGATTTTCCCGAGCCCGGAAAGCTCGCCGGGCGTGGGTTCTGCAACCGCTTCTCCGGAAAGGCCGAGATCTCCGGCGCGTCGATCCGCATCGGACCGCTGATGGCCACAAAGATGGCCTGCGGCCAGGACGCCTCGGCGCGGGAGTCGCGATATTTCGAGCTGCTGTACAAGGCCGAGCGTTTCGCGATCGACGGCTCGACCCTCCTGATCTACTCCTCCGGATCGGAGAAGCCGACGCGTCTCGCGCGTCGGCCGGCTCCGTAGCGGCTGCGGGCCGGGCCCGCCCGAAGTTAGACTCTCCCGCCAAATGCCGAAGTACGTCGCGTTTCTTCGCGCGATCAACGTGGGCGGCCACATCGTGAAGATGGATCGCCTGCAGCGGCTGTTCGAAGACAACGGCTGCGTGGACGTCCAGACGGTCATCGCGAGCGGCAACGTGATCTTCCAGTCCCCGTCGCGGAGCGAGACGGCGCTCGCCGCGAAGATCGCCCGCTGCCTCGAAGACGGGCTCGGGTATCCCGTGGCGACCTTCCTGAGGACGCCGGCGGAGCTCGTCGCCGCCGCCCGCCGGAAACCCTTCGAGGGCGACGCGCCGAACCTCTACGTCGGTTTCCTCGCGAAGGCCCCGCCCGCCGCGGCCGTCCGGGCGCTGCGCAGCCTGCGCGACCGCCGTGGACGATTTTCGCGTCGTCGGCCGCGAGGTGTACTGGCTCTGCCGGACGAGCTTCGGCCAGTCGGAGTTCTCGGGAGCTCGCCTCGAGAAGATGCTCGGAGCGGCGACCACAGTGCGGAACATCACGACGGTCCGGCGCATCGCCGACAAGCTCGCGGCCTGACGTGGCGGCTAGTGAAAAGAGACCCGCGGCTCGACCCGGAGGTGACGCCGGCGGCTCGCCTCCGACGCTCCGGAGCTCGCGGCGCTCCACACCGCCGTCGCGGTCCAGCTGACGCGCGAGCACGGGCGCGGGCACTGGTCGCATTGCACGACCGAGAGGGGCGTGCTGCTGGGCCCTGCGCATCTCCCGGGTCTTCCTCCTGCGGCAGCGCGGAAAGATCGCGGCCACGTTCGCGCTCCAGAAGAAGAAGCCCTGGGCGATCGACGTCTCCTACTTCACGCCGGTCGAGAAGCCGCTCTACCTCGTGAACCTCGCGGTCGATCCCCGGGCGCAGGGCCGCGGGCTCGGGCGAAGGATGATCGCGGCCGCGATCGCGGCGGCGAAAGCCTGGCCCGCCGACGCCATCCGGCTCGACGCCTACGACACCGCGGCGGGAGCGAGCCCGTTCTACGCCTCCTGCGGCTTCCGCGAGCGCGGGCGCGTGAAGTACAGGGGCACGCCGCTGCGGTACTTCGAGATGCTCCTGCGATGATCGCCTTCGCGCCTTCTCGGGCTGCTCGCTCTTGCGATCGTCGCCGCCGCCAGCCGCTCCCGAGCCCTACGACCTCGTGATCCGAGGCGGCCGCATCGTCGACGG
The DNA here is from genome assembly GCA_963749265.1 of uncultured Acidobacteriota bacterium. Classification (GTDB taxonomy): domain Bacteria; phylum Acidobacteriota; class Thermoanaerobaculia; order UBA5066; family Gp7-AA6; genus DAHUXD01. The sequence goes on from CAVVML010000031.1 coordinate 187,780, forward strand.
GACGGGGGATCCGTGGTTCCGCGCGGATATCGCGATCCGCGGCGACACGATCGTCCGCGATCGCTCCCGCGATCCGGGAGCCCGCCCGCCGTGTCATCGACGCCGGAGGGCGCGTGGTCGCGCCGGGCTTCATCGACATCCACAGCCACGGCCGCTCCGGCATCTTCGCGGAGCCGACGGCCCGGAACTACCTTCGCGAGGGCGTCACGACGTTCATCGAGGGCCCGGACGGCAGCTCTCCGGTTCCGCTGGCGCCGTTTCTCGACTCCCTGGAGGTCCTGCCGAAGTCCGTCAACATCGGAAGCTTCATCGGCCAGGGCTCCGTGCGCGAGAAGATCCTCGGGGAGGTGGACCGGCCGCCGACACCGGCCGAGCTGGACCGCGATGCGCGCGCTCGTGGAGCAGGGCATGTCGGACGGCGCGTTCGGCCTGAGCTCCGGTCTCTTCTACGTGCCCGGCGCGTTCTCGTCGCACCGACGAGGTCGTGGAGCTCGCGCGCGTGGCGGGCTGCCGCGGCGGCATCTACCAGTCCCACATGCGCGATGAGGCGGGAAAGATCGTCGAGAGCGTCCGCGAGACGATCGCGATCGGCGAGCGCGGCGGGCTGCCCACGCAGGTCACGCACCACAAGGTCGATCGGCGCGAAGAACTGGGGCCGGAGCACGGACACGCTGGCGCTCGTCGATGCGGCGAGGGCGAGAGGAGTCGACGCGACGATCGACCAGTATCCGTACACCGCCTCGTCCACGAGCGTCGGGGCGGCGCTCACGCCCCAGTGGGCGCAGGAGGGCGGCGAGGAGAAGGCCCTCGCGCGGCTGCGCGACCCGGAGGAGCGCTCGAAGATCCTGGCCGAGACCAGCGCGCCTGATCCGCGAGGAGCGGGGAGGCGGCGATCCGCGCCGGGTCGTTCTCGCGAGCTGCGAATGGGACACCTCGCTCGACGGGAAGAACCTGGCGGAGGTCGCGGCGAAACGCGGGCTGCCGGCCACCGTCGAGGGCGCCGCGGAGGCGGCGCTCTGGATCGTGGAGCAGGGCGATTGCGACGGGATCTTCCACGCCATCGGCGAAGAGGACCTCGATCGGATCCTGCGTCACCCGGCGACGATGGTCGCGTCCGACGGCGGGATCTACCAGCCCGGGGAGGGCGTGCCTCACCCCCGGAGCTACGGCACGTTCGCGCGTGTGCTCGCGGTCTACGTCCGCGAGCGGCGCGTGCTGACGCTCGAGGAGGCCGTGCGGAAGATGTCGGGGTTCCCGGCGGCGCGGCTGGGTCTCGTGGACCGCGGGATCCTGCGGCCCGGAATGAAAGCGGACCTCTCGATCTTCGATCCGGAGCGCGTCCGCGACGCCGCGACCTTCGAGAAGCCCCACCAGTACTCGGAAGGCTGGATGCTCGTCCTCGTCAACGGGCGAGATCGTCCTCGAAAACGGAGCCGTGACCGCGGCGCGGCCCGGCCGGGTCCTCTACGGACCGGGGGTCCTGAGGTAGCCTGCGCGCCATGAACGGCCAACGGCTCTCCCCGGGAAGAGCGATCCTCGTCGGCGGACTCATCGCCGGCGCCCTCGACATCACCTATGCCTTCATCCTCTGGTGGTTCCGCGCCCAGGTCACGCCGATGCAGATCCTGCAATCGGTCGCGGCGGGACTCCTCGGAAAGGCCTCGTACGACGGCGGCGCCGGGACGGCGATCCTCGGCGCGTTCCTCCACTTCTTCAACGCCCTGGTGATCGCCGCGATCTTCGTCGGCGCGAGCCGCGATGTGGCCCGTGCTCGCGCGCCGGGCGACGCTCTTCGGGCCGCTCTACGGCATCGGCGTCTATCTCGTCATGAACTACGTCGTTCTCCCGCTCTCGGCGTTCCCGCCCCGCACGAGGCCGCCCGCTCCCGTCGTCTGGATCACGGGCGTGCTCGCGCACATGTTCCTCATTGGTCTGCCGATCGCTCTCGCGGCGAAGAGGGCGGTATCCCCAGCCGCCGCTTGAAAGACACCGCCCGGACCTCCTACGCCCGCATCTACGCCGTGATCGCCCGCGTTCCTCGCGGCCGCGTGGCGACGTACGGCCAGATCGCCGGGGAAGCGGGCCTTCCGGGACACGCGCGGATGGTCGGCTACGCGCTCTCGGCGCTTCCGGAGGGAAGCCGAGTGCCCTGGCATCGCATCGTGAACGCGGCGGGGCGCATCAGCCTGCGCTCGGGCGGTGCGGATGGTTCGGGTTCGGATCGTCCGATGGACCGCATCCAGCGATACCTTCTCGAGAAAGAGGGCGTGCGCTTCGGCGACGGCGGCGCGATTCCGCTCCGCGTCTTCCGCTGGCGTCCGATCCGACAGGACCTGGCCCCAAAACGAGCTCGAGCGCCGAGATGAAAGAGAAGGAGGAAATTCGCCCATGAAACAACGACTCGTCTGGATCCTCGCCGCGGCCGCGGCATGTCTCGTCGCGCCCGCCCGGGCGCAGGAAGCCTGCAAGACCGTGACGCTGAAGAAGGCCGCGGTTCCCCTGGCCGAGGTCTACGCGATGGCCGACAAGCTCGCGAAGGCCTGGAAGCCCGACGCGATTCCGGAGCGGATCACGAACACGAGCATGGGGCCGCTGCAGCCCGACGGTTCGTCGGAGGCCTGGAACCTGAACTTCGTTTCGAAACAGGCCAATGCGTTCGTCGCGATCAACACCTTCCGCGGCTCGCTGACCTGCTGGGCCCAGTCGGGGGCTGCCGGCCGCATCCCCGACTTGAAGCCGGACTTCTTCCGGGACGGCGCCGCGCTCTACGCCCTCGCGAAACAGCACGGCGAGGCTCTCCTGAAGCAGGGCTACACGGTCTCGCTCGGCACGGCGGCCGCGCCCAGCGACCGGCACGCCACCTGGTACATCAACTACGAGAAGGACAACAAGAGCGGCAGGCTCTCATCGTGATCGTCGACGCGAACACGGGCAAAGTCGAGAAAGTGATGAAGCACTGAGTGAAGCGGAGGGGAGACATGCGGCGAGCGGCGATGGGCATCGTGTCTCTGGGCGGGAGTGATTCTCGGTTTCGCGGCCAGCGTTGCGGCGGGCGAGCACCGCGAGGCCCGCGGACGCGGAGGCCGAAGTCCGGGCGCGAAGCCGCGGCGTGGCCGAGGCCGAGGCGAAGAAGGACGCCGACGCCGTCATGCCGTTCTGGACCGAGGACGCGGTCGTGCACTTCAACGGCGAGGCGCCGCTGAAAGGGCGGGAGGCGATCGGCGCGATGTATCGCCAGCGTCTGCCGCGCCTGGAGACTTTCCGCGCCGAGACGAACTCGGTCGAGGTCGCCCCGGGCGGGAAGATGGCCTGGGAGACCGGAACGACCTTCGTCACGGTCCCGGGCGCCAACGGCGGGCCGCCGGCGAGCTCGACGAGCAAGTTCCTGATCGTCTGGCGGAAGGAGGCCGACGGCCAGTGGCGGATCGCGGCCTGCGCCCTGACGGCCAACCCGAAAAGCTGAGCGCCCGGATCCGGAAGGCCCGGGCCGGAGACGTCCCCGGCATCCTGGCGCTCATGCCGGCCCTACCGCGCAGCCGAGCGGCGGACGCCTCGGCCATGAGACGAGGGCGGTCGCCACGACCTCGTACTGCCACCGGCGTCTGGGGACGACAGGAACCCGCGTCCCGGCACCCCAAAAACCCCGCGAAGAATCGAACAGAATAGGCGGATGTTTTGCAGGCCATCGGCCCGAGGCATGCCACATGAGACTTCCGAGAATCGTCACGCTCATCGCGTTCCTGTTCGGAGCCGGCGCGTTTCTCGCGGCTCTGGCCGGCGGATCGCCCGGCGCGCCCCGGATCGTCGAGCCTCTGTCGCTCGACGCCAAGCTCGCCCGCGTGCTTCACCACGCGTCCTTCACCGGACGAGTCGGATCGTCCCTCGAGAAGCGGCTCGGGCGTCCGATCGACCCGGAGCTGGCGCGGCTCGGCAACCTGCTCTTCTTCGACCGGATCCTGGGTCTGCACGGCGACAACGCCTGCGCGGGCTGCCACTCGCCGTCCAACGGTTTCGGCGACACCCAGTCGATGGCCATCGGCATCCAGAGCAACGAGGTCGTCGGCCCGCACCGCACCGGCCCGCGCAACCAGCGCCGCACGCCGATGGTCCTCAACAACGCGTTTTTCCCGAAGCTCATGTGGAACGGCCGCTTCCGCAGCCCCTCGGGAGATCCGTTCGACAACTCGCAGGGCTTCACGTTCCCGCTTCCGGAGGGGACCGAGAAGTTCCAACCCGTCGGACCCCCGGGTGCCGCATCTGCTCGTCGCCCAGGCGCACATTCCGCCGACCGAGCAGATCGAGGTCGCCGGGCTTCACGGGCGCCGGCGGTCCGTTCGACGACGGCCTCGGCCATCCCGTCCCGGAGCCCGACGCGAGCGGTTTCCGCAACGAGCCGATCCGCCAGCAGGTCCTGGGGCTGCTGAACGCGTCTCCGGTCTACCGCTCGGAGTTCGGCGCGCTCTTTCCGGAGGTCGCGCAGGGCGGCCTCATCGACTTCGTCATGCTGGGCCAGGCCATCGCGGAGTTCGAGTTCACGCTGACTTTCGCCGACGCGCCGATCGATCGGTTCGCGCGCGGGGAGGCCGCGGCGATGACGGATTCGCAGAAGCGGGGGGCGATGCTCTTCTTCGGCCGGGCCGGCTGCGTGCGCTGCCACGCCGTCTCCGGCGGGTCCAACGAGATGTTCAGCGACTTCGAGAGCCACGTCGCCGGCGTTCCCCAGATCGCGCCGGTCTTCGGCCCGGGCACGGGCAATTTCCAGTTCCTGGGCGACGGCACCGACGAGGACTTCGGCCTCGAGGACATCACGGCCGATCCCGCCGACCGTTACAAGTTCCGGACCTCGCCGCTGCGAAATCTCGCGCTCCAGCCGGCGTTCTTCCACAACGGCGCGTACACGCGCCTCGAGGACGCGCTGCGGCATCACCTGGATCCGCAAACCACGGCCCGTGCTCTACGATCCGTTCGCGGCGGGCTGGCTCTCGATCTCGCCGTGCGGAGCTGTCCGATCGACGACGTCCTCGAGCGGCTGGATCCGCTGCTGCAGGTCCCGGTGCACCTCTCCGACGAGGAGTTCTCGGACCTGCTGGCCTTCCTCCGCGAGGGCCTGCTGGATCCGCGGGCGGAGCCCGCGCAACTGGAGAAGTTGATTCCGGAAACGCTCCCGAGCGGCCTGCCTCCGCTCTTCTTCGAGCGGCGGGCGCCGTAGGTTCGCCGCCGGCATCCGCGCGGCGCTAGAATGCGCCGCGTGAAGAAGCGCGCCGCGGCATTCCGCCTGACGCTCGGCGCGCTCGGTCTCCTCGTCGGGGTCGGCTTCACGGTTCGCCTCGCCGCCCGCCCGCAGGCGGGCACCGCCGAGGAGCCGTACGCCGCGACCGAAGTCATGATCCCGATGCGCGACGGCGTGAAGCTCCACACCAAGATCCTCGCTCCGCGCGGAAAGCACGGTCCGCTGCCGATCCTTCTCCAGCGCACTCCCTACGGCATCGGGGAACGCCGAAAAGCGGCTCGACGGAAGCCTCGCCTCGCTCGCCGAGGACGGCTACGTCTTCGTGTTCCAGGACCTGCGCGGGAAGTTCGGCTCGGAGGGCGTCTTCGTGATGCAGCGGCCGGCGCGCGCTCCCGGGGACACGAAGGCGCTCGACGAGGGGACCGACACGTACGACACGATCTCCTGGCTGCTCGCGAACGTGCCCGGCAACAACGGGCGCGTCGGGATGCTCGGCGTTTCCTACGATGGCTGGACGACGATCATGGCCGCGCTCGAGCCTCACCCGGCGCTCGCGGCGATCTCGCCCCAGGCCTCTCCGGCCGACATGTGGCTCGGCGACGATTTCCATCACAACGGCGCCTTCCGCCTGAGCTACGGCCTCGAGTACGCCTTCGAGCTCGAGAGCGAAAAGAACCTCAAGCAGTTCGGCTTCGACCGCTACGACACCTATCCGTGGTACCTCGCCCTCGGGCCGCTCTCGAACGTGAACGCGCGGTTCTTCCACGGGAAGATCCCGACCTGGAACGACTTCGTCGCTCACCCCGACTACGACGCGTTCTGGAAGCGCCAGACGATGATTCCGTACCTCCGCGAGGTCAAGGTCCCGACCCTCAACGTGGCGGGCTGGTGGGACCAGGAGGACTTCTACGGGCCGCTCCGGATCTACGCGGCGCTCGAGAAGAACGACCCGCGCAACGTGAACCGGCTCGTGGTCGGCCCGTGGAATCACGGCGGATGGACCCGGGGCGACGGCGACAAGCTCGGGGCGATCCCCTTCGACAGCGCGACGGCGAAGTACTTCCGCGAAGAGATCCAGACGCCCTGGTTCGCCCACTACCTCAAGGGCCGCGGCGCAGATGACGCTGCCCGAAGCCGTCACGTTCGAAGCGGGCTCGAACCGCTGGCGGAACTGGGAGGCCTGGCCGCCCGCCCGCCGCACCGAGGCGCGGAACCTGTATTTCGGTCCCGGCGGCACGCTCTCCTTCGAGGCGCCCGACGGAGCCGGGGCCGGACGCGTTCGACGCCTACGTCTCCGATCCCGCGCATCCGGTGCCGTATCGGAAGCGGCCGATCCAGACGACCTACTTTCCCGGCGGCTCGAAGTGGTCGACCTGGCTCGTCGAGGACCAGCGGTTCGTCGACGACCGCCCCGACGTCCTGAGCTTCGAGACGCCGCCGCTCGAGGAGGACGTCACGATCGCCGGCGAGGTCGTCGCGCACCTCTTCGCGTCGACGACCGGCTCCGACGCCGACTGGATCGTGAAGCTGATCGACGTCTATCCCGAGCGCCACCCCGAGAACTGGGACCTCGCCGGCTACCAGCTCATGGTTTCGAACGAGGTGTTCCGGGGGCGCTACCGCAAGTCCTTCGAGAAGCCCGAGGCGATCCCGCCGAACACGGTCCTCGAGTACGCCTGGAGCCTCCACACCCAGAACTACACGTTCCGCAAGGGGCACCGGATCATGGTCCAGGTCCAGAGCACCTGGTTTCCGGTCATCGACCGCAACCCGCAGACGTTCGTGCCGAACATCTTCGAGGCGCGGGCCGGAGGACTTCCGCCCGGCGACCCATCGCGTCCACCGCTCGAAAGCGCAGGGCTCGCACGTCTCGATTCCCGTCGTCGTCACGACGAAGCCCTCCCGGCTGACGCGCCGCCGGCTCGCCATCGCGCTCCTGTGTCTCGCGGCCTCGGCGGCGTCCGGGTGCTCGCCCAGGAGCCCTCCGACGACGAGGTCGCTCCGCCGCTGCACGTTCTCTTCATCGGGAACAGCCTCACCTACACGAACGACCTCCCGGCGATGTTCACGGAGCTCGCCGACGCGGCGGGCAGGCCGCGCCCCTTCGTGCGCGCGGTGACGGGCCCGGGCCTGAGCCTCCAGGACCAGTGGGACCTCGGCGAGGCGCAGAAGGCGATCGCGGTCGGGGGGTGGGACTTCGTCGTCCTGCAGCAGGGGCCCTCCGCCTCGCCGGAGGGGACGTCTGCTCCTGCGCACCTACTCGCGGCGCTTCACCGAGCTCATCCGCGCCGAGGGGAGGACGGCCCGTGCTGTACATGGTCTGGCCGTCGACCTCGCGCTCGCAGGACTTCGACGGCGTGGCCCTCTCCTACCGCGACGCCGCGCGCGACGTCGGAGGCCTCCTCTGTCCCGCCGGGGAGACCTGGCGCGCGGCCTGGAAACGAGATCCGAAGCTCGCGCTCTACTCGCCCGACGGCCTGCACCCGACTCCGGCGGGGACGTACGCCGCGGCGGTCACGTTCTTCCAGGTGCTCTACAAGCAGTCTCCGGTCGGGCTCCCGGCCTCCCTGACGCTTCCGGGCGGCGAGACGATCGCGATCCCCGAGGCGGAAGCGCGGGTCCTCCAGGAGGCGGTCGGCGACACGGTCGGGCGAACTTTGGCGATGCCATCCCGTAATTGAGGGCGTGAGCCTCGCGCCGGTGCTCCTCGCGGCCGTTCTGGGCGGAGCGCCGCCGGCCGCCTGCGCGACGACCGACCTGATGCCCGGATTCTGGGCGTACTGGGAGCGGGCGAAGAGCCTCGCCGTCGCCGAGCAGTTCCGCCTTTTCGAGGAGATGGTGCAGAAGCCGAACGCCGCCGTGTACGAGGGCGCCTTTCACGGCGCCCCGAAGCCGCCTTCCGAGTTCGTGCCGAAAACGCTGGCGCAGGTGCCCGAGCTCGAGACGCGGATGCGGGAGCTCTCGGGGAAGCTCGCGGCCGATCTCCCCGCCGAGCTCGACGCGTTTCGGAAGGCGTTTCCGAAGTTTCGATGCGCGGTGCCCGTGTACTTCCTCTTCTCCGGCGGCGCCTTCGACGGCGCGACCCGCGACGTCTCGGGAAAGACGGCGCTCCTCTTCGGCCTCGACGTCATCGCCCGGCGGAACGAGGAGCTCTCGCCGCTCGTCGTCCACGAGCTCTTCCACGTGTACCACGACGACGTCGTCCCGGAGGACCCGGAGACGATCGCCTGGGGACTGTGGCAGGAGGGGCTCGCCACCTACGTGAGCCGCCAGCTGAATCTGAAAGTCGCCGAGAAGGACGTCTGCTGCCTTCCGAAGATCGATCCGGTGAAAGACGAGCTTCGTCGGATCTCGGCCGAGCTGCTCGACAACCTCGACAGCAAGGACCGGAAGATCTATGCGCCGGTACTTCCTCGGCGGGCAGGACCTCGACATTCCGGCGCGCTCCGGCTACTACGTGGGTTACCGGATCGCGGAAGAGGCGGGCCACACGCGCACGCTGGAGGAGCTCGCCGCGCTGAGCCCCGCGGACGTGCGCGCGCTCGAAGAAAGAGCGCTTCGCCGGTTCGCCGCGGGCGCGACGGCCCGATGAGTCGCCGTTGAGAATCCAAGAGTTCTTGCTCGTCGCGGCCGGGAAAGCGTTCGTGCGATGCTCGCCGCGATGCGCCGCCCGTCCCAGCTGGTGTTCGTCTCGGTGCTGCTGGGCGCGCTCGGCACACTCGCCGCGAGCACCCGGTCGGCCGATCCTCTCGAGGCCGAAATCACGCGCTGGTCGCAGTACCTGAAGACCAACACGTCGAAAGACGAGATGTGGCTCCAGATCAAGGAGGGGAGCGACGCGGCCATGGCCCGGGTCGAGTCGGCGATGAAGGACGGGCGCCGCCTGCTCGCGCTGCAGAGGCTGGCCGCGGTCGGGCCCGAACCTCGCCTCCTCCGAGTACCTCGCGTCGCTCACGGCCGAGCAGCGCAAGAGCGACGCGGATTTCGAGGCCGCCTGGAAGCGCGCCGGCCGGGAGCTCGGAGCCGAGCTCGCGGCTCCGTCGCCCTCGGCCTTCGACGGCGTCGCGCCGGCGGCCGTCCGCGGAGTCGGTGAGGCCAGCCTCGCGCAGGTGCGCGTGTTCTACGACGCGAGCCTCGAGTACGAGCGCAACACGATGCCGGACGCGGGCTACTTCTACCTGGGGCTGGCCAGGGCGCAGAGCGACTTCGCCGGATTCTGCCGCACGCTTTCGAAGCCGGCGGGCCGCCGCCCGCCGCCGCTGCGTTCCCTGGCTCCCGAGCTGGACGCTCTGGAAGGCGAGCTCCTCGCGGCCTACCGCCCTCCCGCCTCCATCGACCGGCACTCCGACTTCATCGCGGCGAGCGCGGCCCTGAAAGAAGCCCGCGAGCTCGACGCGGCCGCGCTCCGCTACGGGGCCACGCTCCGGTATCTGCAGGCCGCGCTGCGCTGCGCGCCGCTGACCGGCCAGGCGCCCGCCATGACGAAGGACGAGGCCGCGCGGAAGCTCGCCGAAGTCGAGCCGCGCCTGGCGGACCGCGAGGGCGCCGTCGACCAGAGCCTCGGCCGGATCTTCCTGGAGGCGGCCCAGGCGGACGTCGCCGCGTCGACGGCGTCGGGCGAGCCGCCGGCACAGGCCTCGGCCGTGCTCACGAGCGTGCTCCCGCGCTACTTCGCAGCGCTCGAGCCCGCGAAGGCCGCCCGGCCGAGCCCCGCCGCCGAGGTCACCGTCACGCTCGTCCGGTGGCCGTACACCTGAAACCTCTCCGATCCGGCAAGTTTGCTGGCGCAGAGCGTGGTCCAGGGCTTCGGCGGCCGCGCCCGGTTCGTGTCCGAGAACTACGGCGACTCCGAGCTCGCGAAGCGTTTCGGCGTCACGCGCTATCCCGCGATCTTCGTGGACGACGTCCTCGTCGCGACGCCCAACGACTTCGGCTTCTACGGCAAGGACGAAAAGGGCGAGGGCGGCCGCTACGCCCCGCTCAAGAGCGCCGCCGCGCACGACCGCTTCCGCGGCGATCTGACGCGGATGATCGAGCTCCTGCTCGCCGGCCGGAAGGCGGACGCGCGCGCCGTCGCCTCGCCGGCCAAATCGGCGGGGGCCCCCGTCTATCCCGCGGTCGCGCTCACGGACCTCGACGGCAAGACGATCCGCCCCGAGGATCTGAAGGGCCGCGTCGTTCTCGTCGAGCTCTGGGCGACCTGGTGCCCGCCCTGCCGGAGCACGCTCGGCTGGCTCGGGAGCCTGAAGCAGCGCTTCGGGGATCGGCTGGCGGTCGTGGCCATTTCCGTCGAGTCTCCCGAGGACAAGGTCCGGAAGCTCGTGACGGAGCTGAATCTCCCGCTCACCTGGGTGATCGGAAAGCCCGACGTCATCCGGGCTTTCGGCGACGTCAGCGCCGTGCCGACGCTGCTGGTCTTCGACGAAAGCGGAAAGGCGGCCGGAGCGTTCTTCGGCGCGCCGCCGACGCTCCACGCGCGACGCCGAAACGAAGCTCGCCGCCCTCCTGCGCTAACCTCCCGCGCGGGAGGCGCGCATGTTCTTCGTCCTCGCGCTGTCGATCGCGGCCTCGGCCGCCCCGGCGCAGACGCTCACCGCGGCCCAATTCCGGCGGGCTCATGGAGACGGTCGCGGCGGGCTGGAACGCGGGCGACGCCCGGAAGGCCGCCGACGGCTTCACGGAAGACGCGCTCTACCTCGAGCCGCCGGACAAGCAGTTCTACGCCGGGCGGCCGCGCCCTGTACGAATTCTTCGGCGGCGCGCACGAAGCCCGAGCCGCCCATGAAGATGACCTGGCACCACCTCGCGTTCGACGAGGCCGCGCAGGTCGGTTTCGGCGAGTACACCTTCCAGATGAACCGCCGGTACCACGGCATCGTCGTGGTGAAGATCCGCGGCGGGAAGATCTCCCACTGGCGCGAGTACCAGTACGAGTCGAAGCTCGACTGGAAGGACTTCGTCGCGAAGAGCCCGTTCTAGGAGAGGCTCGGAGAGGAGGACGCGGCTAGCCCTTGGGCGGAGGGATCTGCCTTCTCTCTAAGCGCTTGAGGGGCCCGAGAACCAGCCATCCGACGGCCGTCGCGACCACCGAGAGCCAGAGGTGGCCGAGCCCCGCGGCGATGCCCACGGAGGCGGTCACCCAGATGCTGGCCGCGGTCGTCAGGCCGTGGACCTCGACCTTTTCGCTGACCTTCAGGATCGTTCCGGCGCCGAGGAACCCGATGCCGGCGACGATGCCCTGGATGACCCGGCTTTCGGCATCGTGGCTGAAGCCCGCGACGCTGCCGCCGAGCACCATGACCGCGGCGCCGAGGCAGACGAGCATGTGCGTGCGGAGGCCGGCCGCGCTGTGGACCCGTTCCCGGTCGAACCCGAGGATGGCGCCGAGAACGACGGCGAGGCCGAGGCGCGCGGCGAAGAGGAGAACGTGCGCCGAGCTGACGGGGAGGAAGATCGGCTCGGCGTCGGACACCTCAGTCCCCCGGTCCCACCATCTTCTCGGGCTTCACGTCCCGGTCGAACTCCTCCGCGGTCAGGTAGCCCAGAGCCAGCGCGGCCTCCTTGAGCGTCGTGCCTTCCTTGTGGGCCTTCTTGGCGATGGCGGCGGCCTTGTCGTAGCCGATCCGGGGCGCGAGGGCCGTCACGAGCATGAGCGAGCGGTCGACGTGCTCGCGGATCTTTTCGTGGTCGGGCTCGATGCCGCGGGCGCAGAACTCCTCGAAGGACTCGCAGGCGTCGGCCAGCAGGCGCACCGAGCGCAGGAAGTTCGAGACGATGAGCGGCTTGTAGACGTTGAGCTGGAAGTTCCCCGAGGAGCCCCCGACGGTCAGCGCCACGTCGTTGCCGAAGACCTGGGCGCAGACCATGGTCAGCGCCTCGGACTGCGTCGGGTTCACCTTGCCCGGCATGATCGAGGAGCCCGGCTCGTTCTCGGGGATCCGGATCTCGGCGAGGCCCGAGCGCGGCCCGGAGGCCAGCCAGCGCACGTCGTTGGCGATCTTCATGAGCGCGGCCGCGAGCGTCTTGACGGCGCCGTGGGCCGCGACGAGAGCGTCATGCGCCGCGAGCGCCTCGAACTTGTTGGGCGCCGTGACGAAGGGGATGCCGGTCTCCCGCGCGATCTCGGCGGCGACCTTGTGCCCGAAGTCCGCCGGAGCGTTGAGGCCCGTGCCGACCGCGGTGCCGCCGAGAGCGAGCTCCTGGAGGTGGGGCAGCGTGGCCTCGATGTGCGCGAGGCTGTGGTCGAGCTGGGAGACCCAGCCCGAGATCTCCTGGCCGAGCGTCATCGGCACGGCGTCCTGCAGGTGCGTGCGGCCGATCTTGACGATGCTCGCGAACTCTTTGGCCTTCCGATCGAGCGTGTCGCGCAGCTTCCGCACGGCGGGGATCAGCCGGTAGCGGATCTGCTCGACGGCCGCGATGTGCATCGCGGTCGGAAACGTGTCGTTCGAGGACTGGCTCTTGTTGACGTCGTCGTTCGGGTGGACGGGCGTCTTCGAGCCGAGCGCGCCGCCCATGAGCTCGATCGCGCGGTTCGCGATGACCTCGTTGGCGTTCATGTTGGTCTGCGTGCCGCTGCCGGTCTGCCAGACCGAGAGCGGAAAGTGGTCGTCGAGCTTTTCTTCGATGACCTCGTCGGCCGCCCGGATGATCGCGTCCGCCTTCTTCGGATCGAGCGCGCCGCGGTCACGGTTGACGACGGCGGCGGCCTTCTTGAGGAGGCCGAACGCGCGGATCAGTTCGCGCGGGAAGCGCTCCCGCTCGCCGCCGATCGCGAAGTGGTGGAGCGAGCGTTGCGTCTGGGCGCCCCAGTACCGGTCGGCGGGCACCTCGACCGGCCCCATCGTGTCCGACTCGGTGCGGGTCTTTTTCGTGTCGGCCATGGCTCGCGGCTAGCCCGCGCCGCCCTCCGGCGAGCCGCTCGGCCGGCGGCCCTCGGCGATCGCCGCCTTCGTGAAGTCCGCGTTCATCATGCCGATGAACTGCATCGCGGATCGCCTTCGGGCAGGCCGCCTCGCACTCGCCGTGGTTGGTGCAGGTGCCGAAGCCCTCGGCGTCCATCTTCGCGACCATCCGGCGCGCGCGCTCGCGGCGCTCGGGCTGGCCCTGCGGCAGGAGCGCCGAGGTGGGAGATCTTGGCCGCGGTGAAGAGCATCGCCGAGGCGTTCGGGCAGGCGGCCACGCAGGCGCCGCAGCCGATGCAGGCGGCGGCGTCCATGGCGAGGTCGGCGTTCTCCTTGCGGATCGGGATCGCGTTGCCGTCCGGCGCGCTGCCGGTCGTGCGCGGAGATGAAGCCGCCCGCGGCGATGATGCGGTCGAACGCGCCGCGGTCGACGACGAGGTCCTTGACGACCGGGAAGGCCGCGGCGCGCCAGGGCTCGAGCGTGAGCGACGTCGCCGTCCGTGAAGCTGCGCATGTGGAGCTGGCAGACGGTCGTGCGCTCGGCTGCGGGCCGTGGGCCCGGCCGTTGATGACGAAGCCGCAGGTGCCGCAGATGCCCTCGCGGCAGTCGTGGTCGAAGGCGATCGGGTCCTCGCCCTTCAGCGATCAGCTCCTCGTTGACGACGTCGAGCATCTCGAGGAAGGACATGTCGGGACTGACGTCCGGCGCCTCGTAGGTGACGAAGCGGCCCTCGGCCTTCGCGATCCTTCTGCCGCCAGACGTTCAGCGTGATCTTCACTTGTAGCTCCGGATCGGCGAGGTCGCACGTTCTCGAACGTCAGCGGCTCGACGTGGCGGATGGGCTTCGTGCTCGTCGCCGGCGTACTCCCAGGCCGCGACGTGGCAGAACTTCTCGTCGTCGCGCCTCGCCTCGCCGTCGGCCGTCTGATACTCGTCGCGGAAGTGGCCGCCGCAGGACTCGTCGCGCTCGAGCGCGTCGAGGCACATCAGCTCGCCGAGCTCGAGGAAGTCGGCCACGCGGCCGGCGTTCTCGAGCGACTGGTTCAGCTCCTCGCCGCGAGCCCGGGACGCTGCACGTTCTTCCAGAACTCCTCGCGCAGGCCCGGGATCTTGCCGAGCGCGTGCTCGAGGCCCTTCTTGTCGCGGGCCATGCCGCAGTGGTCCCACATGATCTTGCCGAGCTCGCGGTGGAAGGACGTCGACCGTTCGCTTGCCCTTGACGCCGAGGAGCCGCTTCGTCGCGGGCCGCCACCGCCTCCTCCGCCGCGACGACATCGCGGGTGATCGTCGGCGACCTTCTCGAACTTCTGCCGCGCGAGGTAGTTGCCGATCGTGTAGGGGATGATGAAGTAGCCGTCGGCCAGGCCCTGCATCAGCGCGCTGAAGCGCCCAGCCGGTTCGCGCCGTGGTCGGAGAAGTTGGCCTCGCCGAGGACGAACAGGCCGGGGATCGTGCTCATGAGGTTGTAGTCCACCCAGAGGCCGCCCATCGTGTAGTGGATGGCGGGGTAGATGCGCATCGGGACCTCGTAGGGGTTCTCGCCGGTGATGCGCTCGTACATCTCGAAGAGGTTGCCGTACTTCTCCTCGATCTTCTTCTCGCCGAGGCGCGCGATCGCGTCGGTGAAGTCGAGGTAGACGCCGAAGCCCGTCGGGCCCGACGCCGCGGCCCTCGTCGCAGACCTTCTTGGCGGCGCGCGAGGCGATGTCGCGCGGCGCGAGGTTGCCGAAGCTCGGGTACATGCGCTCGAGGTAGTAGTCGCGCTCCTCCTCGGGGATCTGGTTCGGCGGCCGCTTGTCGCCCTTGGCCTTGGGCACCCAGATGCGGCCGTCGTTGCGGAGCGACTCGCGACATGAGCGTGAGCTTGGACTGGTAGTCGCCGGTGACCGGGATGCAGGTCGGATGGATCTGCGTGAAGCAGGGGTTCGCGAACGCGGCGCCCTTCTTGTACGCGCGCCAGATCGCCGTGGCGTTGCAGCCCTTGGCGTTGGTCGAGAGGTAGAAGACGTTGCCGTAGCCGCCGGTCGCGAGCACGACCGCGTCGGCGAGGTGCGACTCGATCTCGCCCGTGACCAGGTCGCGCACGACGATGCCGCGCGCCCGGCCGTCGACGACGACGAGCTCGAGCATCTCGTGGCGCGCGTACATCTCGACCTTGCCGAGGCCGATCTGCCGCTCGAGCGCCTGGTAGGCGCCGAGCAGGAGCTGCTGGCCCGTCTGGCCGCGGGCGTAGAAGGTGCGCGAGACCTGCGCGCCGCCGAAGGAGCGGTTGTCGAGCAGGCCGCCGTACTCGCGGGCGAACGGCACGCCCTGCGCCACGCACTGGTCGATGATGTTGACGCGAGATCTGCGGCCAGCCGGTAGACGTTGGCCTCGCGCGCGCGGAAGTCGCCGCCCTTCACCGTGTCGTAGAAGAGGCGCCAGATGCTGTCGCCGTCGTTCTGGTAGTTCTTCGCGGCGTTGATGCCGCCCTGCGCGGCGATCGAGTGCGCGCGCCGCGGGCAGTCCTGGTAGCAGAAGCACTTGACGTTGTAGCCGAGCTCGGCCAGCGCCGCGGCGCCGCCGCCGCCGGCGAGGCCCGAGCCGACCACGATGACGTTGTACTTCCGCTTGTTCGCGGGGTTCACCAGCTTCATGTCGAAGCGGTGCTTGTCCCACTTCTTCTCGAGCGGGCCGGAGGGGACGTTGGGCTCGAGCTTCACCGGCTCACCTCAGGACTCCCGCGAGCACCGCCAGCGGGAAGGAAATGTTGCCGAGGACGATGACGGCCGCGAAGATCCACGCGCCCGTCTTCGCCATCGCGATGTGGCGCGGGTGCGAGACGCCGAGCGTCTGGAACATGCTCCAGAAGCCGTGCCGGAGGTGGAGCCCGAGCAGGATCATCGCGACGATGTAGCGATCGAGACCGGGCCAGCTCCGGAAGCCGGCGATGAAGTTGTGGTAGACGTCGCCCTCGATGAAGCTCGGGTGCGCGTTGCCGAACGTGAAGTGCATCAGGTGGTACACGACGAAGACGAGGATGAGGACGCCGCTCCAGCGCATCGTCCGCGAGGCGTAGGTCGACTCCCGCCACTTCTGCTCGCGCGTAGGCCACGGGCCGGGCCCTCCGGCTCGTCGAGCGTCAGGGACGTCGCCGACCAGATGTGGAGGATCACCGCCACGAGCAGCCCGATCCGCGCGATCCAGAGCGCCCAGCCGTGCAGGAACTCGCGCAGGAACACCGCGTAGCCGTTGATGGCCTCCGGGCCCGAGGTAGACCGTGCAGGTTGCCGATCATGTGGCCCAGGACGAAACCGAGGAGGATGGCGCCGGTCACGGCCATGATGACCTTGCGGCCGATCGATGACCGTAGGTATGCCCGCCCTTCTACCATCCGATAACCAATTATATGTGTCGCTGGGAATTCGGTTCATGCGTGTCCCGTTGGGCCGATTGATGAGGAAGAAGCGCGCGCTTTTGGCGGCGCTCCTCGTGGTTTTCCTTCCATGGGGCGCGTTCGCCGCGGAGCGATGAAGCCCCCGCCCCCGTCGTCGCCGACACCCGGGCTTTTCTCGAGGAAGTCCGCCAGAACCTCCAGAGCGACGGCGCCCTGCTCGAGCAGTACACGTTCACCGAGACCTACACCGAGCGGAAGCTCGACGGCGGCGGCGCCGTCAAGAAGACGAAGGTCGAGACGTACGAGGTCTATCCCTCGGTCGAGCCGCGGAAGATGTACCGGCGGCTCGTGGCCCGCGACGGCCGGCCGATCTCCGAGAAGCAGCTCGCCGATCAGGACAAGGAGCACGAGGAGAAGATGGCGCGCCGCGAGGCGAGGCGGGCCGCCCGGAGCGAGGCCGAGCGCGCGCGCCGCGAAGAGGAGAAGCGCCGCGAGGAGCGCGCGGTCATCGACGAGGTCTTCCTCATGGACGACTTCCAGATCACCGGCCGCGAGATCGTCGAGGGCAGGCCGACGATCGTCGTCGAGTTCTCGCCGAAGCCGGGCTACAAGCCCGTGACCGAGGGCGGAAAGCTCATCCAGAAGCTCTCGGGCACGCGCCTGGATCGACGAGGCCGACCGCCAGCTCGTCCGGCTCGAAGCGCAGCTCCTCGAGAACCTGGGCGTCGGTCCGGTCCGGATCGCGCGCCTCCAGAAGGGGGCGTCGGCCTACTTCGTGCGCCGGAAGGTCAACGACGAGATCTGGCTGCCCACCGAGGCCCGATTCACGGGCCGGGCCAAGGTCCTGCTCGTGTTCGGCGGCGGGCTCGACGTCACGTCCCGGTACTTCGACTACCGGAAGTTCTCCGTCGGCACCCAGGAAGAGGTCACGCCCGAGACCGAGGTCGGGCCGCCGTCGCCGGGGAACTAGCGACCCGGCCCTCAGCCGCTGAGGCCGAATCTTTGAGCGTGCGGACCGTCGGGAACTGCTCGAGCAGCGCGAACCAGTAGATCGGGACGACGGGGAGCTCCTGCTTCGCGGCGACGATCTGCCTCCAGGCCCGGGGCGCCCGCGCGGCGCCGTCCCACTCGATCGTCAGCGCGAGGCCGTCGAGCGTGGCGGCCACGGTCTTCTTTTCGCGGATCTCCGCGGCCGTGAAGGCCAGGGCCTCGTTCCGCGCCGGCCACGAAGAAGACCTCCTCCTTGGGCGGGAACGCGCGTGTCTTTCGTCTTCTCGCCCGAGACTCCCTCCCAGGAGGACATCGCGTAGAGCCCGCAGGCGGAGCGGCACGGCCGAGAGCTCGCCCGTGTCGAGGCAGACGGTCGCCGGGATACAGCTCCCGCCAGGCTTCCGCCGTGGTCATCGTCGAGGGGAGGACCGTGAGCGATTCTCCGGCGAGCGGTCCGGAGAGCGCGCGGCCGGTCGCCGGCGTCCAGTACGTGCCGGTTTCCTTGTCGCGCAGGACGAGCATGTCGCTTCCAGAGCGCGCCCGAGTTCTCGAAAGTCAGGGTCCGGCCCGCGACCCGCCGGTCGAGGACGGTCGAGAGGTCGGTGAGGGCGCAGCGGGCCACGACGTAGGGCGTGCCGCCGCGCTTCGTCGTTGACGACCTCGAAGTCGTCGAGCAGGCCGATCGGGTACATCCGCGACGGGCTCGGCGAGCGTCACGCCGACGCACCCTTTCGTTCCGGAAGCGGCGGGTCGGTGTGCTGCTTCAGCGGGACGAGCTGCGGGTCGTTGAGGCTCGGAAACTTGCCTCGGGCGCCATCTGCACGATGGGGTCTCCGTCGACGACCGCGACCCGGGGCTTCGGTCTTGTAGTCGTGCGAAAAGCAGCCGGCGGAGGCGAGGAGCGCGGCGGCTCCGAGCGCGCCGCGGCTCCGAGCGCCGTCCGGCTCACGCCAGGCGCCGTCACCGGTTCGGCCCGCGGGCCGCTGCCGCACGACGCGCCGATACTCCGAATCCCTCTCGTAGGGCTCCCGGCCCGACTCCCGGATGATGCGCTCGAAGTCGGTCCGCGTCATGCCCGAGGCGGTCGTCGCGCCCGCGGCGTGCGTGATGGTCTCGTCGACGACGGTGCCGACGAGGTCGTCCGCGCCGAAGAAGAGCGCGACCTGCGCGAGCTTGGTGCCGATCTGGATCCAGTAGGCCTTGATGTGCGGGACGTTGTCGAGAAGCAGGCGCGACGCCGCGATGACGCGCAGGTCGAGCTGGCCGGTCGACGACGGCAGGTGCGCCAGCGGAGTGTTCTCCGGGTGGAACGCGAGGGGGATCAGGCCCGGGATGCCGCCGGTCTCGTCCTGGAGCGCGCGCAGCCGCAGCAGGTGATCGACGCGCTCCTCGGCCGTCTCGACGTGGCCGTAGAGCATCGTCGCGTTGGTCTTGACGCCCTGGCGGTGGCACTCGCGCGCGACTTCGAGCCAGCGCTCGCCCGAGATCTTGTTCGTGCAGATGATGTCGCGGACCCGCTTCGCGAAAATCTCGGCGCCGCCTCCCGGGCAGGAATCCATGCCGGCGGCCTGCGAGCTCCCGGATCGCGTCGGGGAGCTCGCGGTGGCCGACCTTCGCGATCCAGTCGACCTCGACCATGGTCCAGGCCTTCAGGTGCACGCCGGGAAAGGCCTTCTTCAGGGCCGACAGGAGCCCCGTGTAGTACTCGAACGGCCAGGTCGGGTGGAGCCCGCCCACGATGTGGAACTCGGTGACGGCCTCGCTGTAGCCCTTGCCGGCCTCGGCGACGCACTCCTCGATCGCCATCTCGTATCCGCCGGGCTCGTTGACCTTCTTGGCCCAGGCGCAGAGCGCGCAGTCGACCCAGCAGAGGTTGGTCGGGTTCAGGTAGCGGTTGACGTTGTAGAAGGCGAGGTTGCCGTGCTTCGCCTCCCGCACGTGGTTGGCGAGCCGGCCCAGCCCCAGGAAGTCGCGGGTCGCGAAGAGCTTCACGCCGTCCTCGAAGGAGAGCCGCTCGCCTTCGAGCGTCTTCTCGGCGATCGGAAGGAGGTCGGAGTCGCGGAAGCTCGAGAGGAGGTCCGTCACGGGATCGCCGGCTTCGTGACCGGCTGGAAGGGGTCGGAGGACACCGGCGCGATGTCGTCGACGAAGGGCGTGAGTAGCGGTAGCACTCCCAGCAGTACTTTTCTTCGGGAGGAACGTGAAGTCGACGACCCGGCCGACCGCGGGGTAGTCCACGATCTCCCGGCCGCAGCGGTGGCACATGTCCTTCTGTCCCTTCATGAGCCGCCAGACCGGACCCATGCCGTCACCCCCGAGGAAATGCTATCAGGGCTCGAGCTCCGGCGTCGCCGCTACGAAGCGGGCCCGGAACACGAAGAGGCACGCTGTCGCGAGAAGCGCGATGGCCGCCCCGATGAGAAAGGCCGCGCGCGGCCCCAGGATCTTCCACCAGACGCCGAAGAGGACGGAGGCCGGCAGCGCGGCGAGCCCCACCGAGGCGTGGAACGCCCCGAACGCCTTGCCGCGGAGATGGGCAGGCGCCAGGTCGGCGACGAGCGCCCGCTCCGCCCCCTCCGTCAGCGCGTAGAAGAGGGCATAGAAGGCGAAGAGCCCCCACATCGCGGCGGCTCCGGAGACGAAGGCGAAGCCGAGGTAGGCCGCGGAATAGACGGCCCACCCGAGGAGGATCGTGCGCGTCCGTCCGATGCGGTCCGCGAGCGCGCCCCCCGGGACTCCGGCCGCGGCCTTGACCGCGTGGAAGAAGGCCCAGAGGAGCGGCAGCTGCCAGATCTCGATCCCGACGTCGCGCGCGCGCAGGAGCAGGAAGGCGTCGGTCGAGCTCGCGAGCGCGAAGAGGGCGAAGATCCCGACCGCGATCTTGAGACGGCGAGGGAGCGGCCCGGAGGACGCGGCCGCGGCGGCTCGCGACGCCTCGGGGCGGCTGCGTGGCGCCTCCTTCACGCCGAAGATGAGGAGGAGCACCGCCGCGAGCCCGGGGATCGCCGCGAGCAGGAACACCGAGCGTTCGTCTTCGAGAACGTACTTCAGGAGAAACGCGGCGAGGAGCGGGCCCGCGACCGCTCCGGCGTTGTCCATCGCGCGCTGCAGGCCGAAGGCGCGGCCGCGCCGCTCGGGAGGCACCATGTCGGCGAGCAGCGCGTCCCGCGGCGAGGTGCGGATCCCCTTGCCCACGCGGTCGGTGAAACGGATCGCGAGCACCTGGCCCCAGTTCGAAGCGAGGCCCACGAGCGGACGGACGGCGGAGGCGATGCCGTAGCCCGCGAGGACGAGGGGCTTGCGGCGGCCGCGGCGATCCGACCACCACCCCGAGACCATCTTCATGAGCGAGGCCGTCGCTTCGGCGACGCCTTCGATGATCCCCAGCGCCGCGGGGCCGGCTTTCAGCGTGCGGGTCAGGAAATCCGGGAGAAGGGGATAGATCATGTCCGACGAGACGTCGGTCAGGAACGAGACCCAGCCCAGGATCCAGACACCTCGTTCCGTTCGGGGCTTCGAATCGGCAGGCATAAAATATTCGGCGTTTTAGGCAATTTTGACTAATTTTATTAGCCATGCGCGCCGTCGGCCTCGTCATCATAATCGCGCCGTGCGCCTCCAGACATCCGAGTCGTTCGTTCTCGCGACCTACGCGCTTCGCGAGACCGACCGAATCGTCTCGTTCCTGACGCGAGATGCCGGGAAGAAGCGCGGAGTCGCCCGGGGCGCGCGCCGGCCGAGGAGCGCCTTTTCCGGAGCGCTCGAGCCCATGACGGAAGCGCGCATCGTCTACTTCGAGAAGGAGGGCCGCGAGCTCGTGTCGCTCAACGCCGTCGACCCGATCCGACCCTCGTTCGGTCTCTCGAAGGAGCTCGATCGCGCGCTCCTGCTTTCCGCGCTCGCCGAATCGCTCGAGACGTTCGTCTCCGAGTCCGACCCGCGGAGCCCTTCTACAGGCTCGCGCGGCACGCGATGGACGGCATGTTCGCCGGCGCCCCCGTGGATCTGGTGGCCGCCTATTTCGACGTCTGGATCCTGAAGCTCTCGGGACTCTTTCCCTCGCCCGGCGAATGCGCCGGCTGCGGCCGCGCGCTCGATCCCGGGGAAGTGCTGCTCTTCGACGAGGCGCGGCCGGGCTTCGTCGGGGCCGAATGCCGCCGGGGCGAGGTCCTGCGTCTGTCGCCCGACGCGCGTGCGACGCTCGGGCGCTTTCTCTCCGGCCCCATGGATCCCGCCGATCGTCCGCGCGGCCTGAACGAAATCGCCCGCGTCACGCGCCTCGCGCGCCGCCACTTCCTCGGCCACGAGCTGAAGTCCCAGCGGGTCATGAACGATGTGCTCGGGTAGTTCCCGTCGCGGCGCGAGGAGCCCCCTCACGTTGCTGCGAACGCGCGCCGCAGCTCGATCGCCCGCGAAGAGGGGCGCCCACAAGGGGCGCCCCTACGTCCCAAAGACGAGCCCTCGTCGTGCGTTAAACTCGCCCCAGTGTTCACCTTGCAGCGTTTGATCGCCGAGCTGACCGGCCTTCTGGGAGGGCGAGGGATGCCTCATCGAGCAGCCCTACGACCTGCCCGTCGGCGCCGGGACGATGCATCCCGCGACCTTCCTCCGGGTGCTCGGGCCCGAGCCCTGGCGCTGCGCGTACGTCCAGCCCTCGCGCCGGCCGGCCGACGGCCGCTACGGGGAGAACCCCTTCCGCCTCGGCAAGCACCTCCAGTTCCAGGTCGTCCTGAAGCCCTCTCCCGAGGACGTCCAGCGGACGTACCTGCGCAGCCTCGAGCGGCTGGGCATCGTCCTGGCCGACCACGACGTCCGCTTCGAGGAGGACAACTGGGAGTCGCCGACGCTGGGCGCCTGGGGCGTCGGCTGGCAGGTCGTGATGGACGGCATGGAGATCACGCAGTTCACGTACTTCCAGCAGGCCGGGGGCATCGACCTCGCCCCGATCACGGCCGAGATCACGTACGGCCTCGAGCGCATCGCGATGTTCCTCTCGAAGCTCGACTCGATCTACGACGTCATGTGGAACGAGACGCTCTCCTACGGCCAGGTGCGCCGGCGCGAGGAGGTCGAGCTGTCGAAGTACGACTTCGAGGTCGCGGACGCGGAGCTCGCGCAGCTCATGCTGGATCGCCACGAGCGCGAGGCCAGGCGCTGCCTCGACGCCGGCCTCGTCATCCCGGCTTACGAGGCGACGCTCGTCTGCTCGCACCAGTTCAACGTGCTCGACGCGCGCGGAGCCGTCTCGGCGACCGACCGCGTCGGCATCATCCGGCGGATTCGCGATCTCGCCTGCGCCTGCGCGCGGGCCTACGTTTCGGGAAAGGAAGGACAGCGGTCGCCGGCCTCCGAGCCGGAACCAGCGGCCGTTTGAGGGCGCTCGGCGCGCCCGACGAGTGAGCGGAGAGTCTCGCAGCGTTCTACCGTACATCCGGCTTCGCCCTCGCGGCGGTAATCGGCGGACTTGAAAGACCAAGACTTCTTACTGGAAATCCGAACGGAGGAGATCCCGGCGCCGGCGCTGCTCCCGGCGCGGTTGGAGCTCGCCCGCGCGACGGGCGAGGCGCTCGGGGAAGAAGGCCTCGCGCCGCAGAAGATCGAATCCTACGGAACGCTCCGCCGCCTCGCGCTCGTTCTCCGCGGACTTCCCGAGAAGCAGGCCGACCGCGCGGCCGAGGTCCTCGGGCCTCCCGAGTCCAGCGCCTTCGGCAAGGACGGCAAGCCCACCAAGGCCGCCGTCGGATTCGCGAAGGCGCAGAAGGTCGACGTCGCGGACCTCGTCGTCGTCGACTCGCCGCGCGGCAAGACCGTCGCCGCCCGCAAGACGATCCCCGGGCGCGACGCCGCGGAGGTCCTCGCGGAGATCCTGCCGAAAATCGTCGCAGGGCTGACGTTTCCGAAGACGATGCGCTGGGGCGAAGGCTCGCGCAGCTTCGTGCGCCCGGTGCGCGGCGTCCTGGCGCTCTACGGCGGGAAGATCGTTCCGCTCTCGCTCTACGGCGTCGCCGCGAGCGATCGCACCGTGGGGCACCGCGTGCTCTCCGACGGCGAATTCGCGGTGACCGGGCCGGACGACTACCTCGCGAAGCTCCGCAACGCCTACGTCGAGCCGGACTCCGAGGCGCGCCGGATCGCGATCCTCGAGGGCGCGCGCGCCCTCGCCGGCGAGGTGCGCGGCCAGGTCGAGGCCCACGCGGATCTCGCCGCCACGCTCTCGGACCTCGTCGAGTGGCCGGGGCTCGTGCGCGGCTCGTTCGCGGCCGAGTTTCTCGACCTCCCCGAAGAGATCACGGTGACCGTCATGCGCACGCACCAGAAGTTCCTTCCGGTGCGCGGTCCCGGCGGCCTGCTGCCGCACTTCATCGCCGTCATGGACAACGACGCCGACCGCAAGGGCTTCATCGCCAAGGGCTGCGAGTGGGTGCTGAACGCCCGGCTCGCGGACGCCCGGTTCTTCTTCGACGAGGACGCGAAGAAGTCGCTCGAGACGAGGCTGCCCGAGCTCTCGCGCCTGACGTTCCAGGAGAAGCTCGGCGACTATCGGCAGAAGACGTCGCGGATCCAGGAGCTCGCCGAGGCGATCGTCCGCGAGGTCGGCCGCGCGGATCTCGTGGAGGCAGGTGCGGACCGCGGCGCTTCTCTCGAAGACGGACCTCGTCAGCCACGTCGTCAAGGAGTTCACGGACCTGCAGGGCATCGTGGGCGGGATCTACGCCCGGCGAGAGCGGCACCCGGACTCCGTCTGGAAGGCCATCTACGACCAGTACCGCCCGTCTTCGGGCTCCGAAGAGCCGCCGCGCGAGGCGTCCGGAGCGGTGCTCTCGCTCGCCGACCGTTTCGACTCGCTCGCGGGCTTCTTCCGCCTCGGCCTCGTGCCGACGGGCTCGAAGGATCCGTACGGCCTGCGCCGCGCGGCGCTGGGCATCGTCTCGATCGCGATCGGCCGCAACTGGCGGACCGACTGGCGCCCGGTCGTCCAGAAGGCGCTCTCCCTCTACCCGGCGGAGCTGAAGGGCCTGGAGGCGGATGCGGTCATCGAGGAGCTCGGCCGCTTCTTCGCGGACCGGCTGCGCAGCCTCCTCGAGCGGCGCGGCTCGAGCTACGACGAAATCTCGGCGGTTCTCAACGTCGGAGTCTGGGATTTCGCCGACGCGGCCGACCGGGCCCGCGCGCTCTCCGACGCCCGCCGGCACATGGACTTCCGCTCGCTCATCCAGGCTTTCAAGCGGATCCGCAACATCGTCGGCGACGAGCGGCCCGGCCCGCCTTCGCCCGATCTTTACCGCGAGCCCGCGGAGCGCGCCCTCGCCGGCGACGTCCTGCAGGCCAAGCAGGCCATCGAGGTCTTCACGCGCGGCGCGGGAGTACCGGGAGGCCATGGAGACGATCGCATCCATCGCCCCCTCCCTCGACCGCTTCTTCGTCGACGTCCTCGTCAATTGCCCGGAGCCGGACCTCCGCACGAATCGGCTGGCGCTGCTGGCCTCGATTCAGCAAGAATTCACGCGCCTCGCGGACTTTTCGGAAATCGTGGTGGAAAATAATAAAAATAAGTCGAAAAATGAAGTCGAAAAATGAAGCGCGTCTTTTCGTTCGGCAACGGCGCGGCGGAGGGAGCCGGCCTCGGCAAGGAAACGCTCGGCGGCAAGGGCGCGGGCCTCGCCGAGATGACGGCCCTCGGGATCCCGGTGCCGCCGGGATTCACGATCGAGACTTCGGTGTGCGCCGACTACTCCCGCGGCGCCTCGCTCGACGGCATCCGGTCGGAGGTCGAGTCCGCCCTGATGAAACTCGAGCACGACACCGACCGGCGCTTCGGCGATCCCGAGAATCCGCTCCTCGTCTCCGTTCGCTCCGGCGCGCGGTCCTCGATGCCCGGGATGATGGACACGATCCTGAACCTCGGCCTGACCTCGCGGACCGTGCCAGGCCCTCGCGGGCCTTTCGGGCGAGCGGTTCGCGCTCGACTGCCGCCGGCGGTTCCTCGAGATGTACTCGGACGTGGTCCTGCGCGTGCCGCGCCACGAGTTCGAGAAGGTCATGAAGGAGATCAAGCAGGCCCGCGGCGTCACGGCCGACACGGACCTGGCGGCGGCGGACCTGGCGGAGATCGTCCGGCGCGGCGAGCAGATCGTCCGCCAGCGGACGGGCCACGACTTCCCGGACGATCCGCGCGAGCAGCTCTGGGGCGCGATCGGGGCGGTGTTCCGCTCCTGGGACAACGAGCGCGCCAAGACCTACCGCAAGCTCCATCACATCCCCGACGACTGGGGCACGGCCGTCAACGTCCAGGCCATGGTCTTCGGCAACCGGGGCGAGACCTCGGCCACGGGCGTCGCGTTCACGCGGGACCCGGCCTCGGGCGCGAAGGTGCTTCTACGGCGAGTTCCTGCCGAACGCCCAGGGCGAGGACGTCGTCGCGGGCATCCGCACGCCGCGGCCCCTGAACTCGGACGGCTCGGGCGTGTCGCTCCAGGAGACGATGCCGCAGGCATACGAAGAGCTCCTGCGCGTCCGCGACGTCCTCGAGAAGCGGTTCCGCGACATGCAGGACCTCGAGTTCACGATCGAAGACGACGAAGCTCTATCTCCTCCAGACGCGCAACGGCAAGCGCACCGGCTTCGCCGCGGTGCGCATCGCGACCGACATGGTCGACGAGGGCCTCATCAACGCCGACGAGGCCGTGGCGCGGGTCGAGCCGGAGCAGCTCGTGCAGCTCCTCGCCCCGATCTTTCCGACGAAGGAGAAGGCGGCCGCGATCAAGGAGGGCCGGCTTCTCGGCCACGGCCTGCCCGCGGGGCCGGGAGCGGCCTGCGGCCGCGTCGCGCTCACGGCGCCGACGCGCCGTGGCGATGGCCGCGAAGGGTGAGACCGTGGTTCTGGTGCGCGAGGAGACGTCCCCGGAGGACATCGCCGGGATGAACGCCGCGGTCGGGGTCCTGACGACGCGCGGAGGCATGACCTCGCACGCGGCCGTCGTCGCGCGCGGCATGGGCAAGACCTGCATCGTCGGCGCCGGCGACATCACGGTCGACCATCCTCACGGCGAGGTCCGCTCGGCTCGCCTGAAGGTGAAGGAGGGCGACTGGATCTCGATCGACGGAACGGCCGGCGAGGTCATCATGGGCCAGCTCCCGACGCAGCCCTCCGAGGTCCTCCAGGTCCTGATCGAAGGCACGATGAAGCCTGAGGACTCGGCCGTGACGCGCGCGTTCACGCGGATCCTCAAGTGGGCCGACGAGCGCCGGCGTCTCGGCGTGCGCGCCAACGCCGACACGCCGAAGGACGCCCGCGTCGCGCGTCTCTTCGGGGCCGAGGGAATCGGCCTCTGCCGGACCGAGCACATGTTCTTCGAGGAGAAGCGCATCGTCGCGGTGCGCGAGATGATCCTCGCCGAGACGCCCGAGGAGCGCCGCCGGGCCCTCGCGAAGATCCTGCCGATGCAGCGCGAGGACTTCGCCGGCATCTTCCGCGAGATGGCCGGGCGCCCGGTGACGATCCGCCTCCTCGATCCGCCTCTCCACGAGTTCCTGCCGCACGACGACGAAACGATCGAGCGCACGGCGAAGGAGCTGAACGTCCCGGCCGAAAAGGTCCGCGAGCGCACGCACGCATTGAAGGAAGCGAACCCGATGCTGGGCCACCGCGGCTGCCGCCTCGGGATCACGAACCCCGAGATCTACGAGATGCAGGTGCGGGCGGTCTTCGAGGCCGCGAGCCAGGTGATCTCGGGAGGCGGCAAGGCCCAGCCCGAGATCATGATCCCGCTCGTCGGCGCGCGCGGCGAGTTCGAGCGGCTGCGGCTCGTCGTCGAGGCGGCGGCGAAGCAGGTCATCGCCGAGAGCAAGCTCGACATCCCGTACAAGATCGGCACCATGATCGAGGTGCCGCGCGCGGCGCTGCGCGCCAACCGGATCGCGCTCAACTGCGACTTCTTCTCCTTCGGAACGAACGACCTGACGCAGATGACCTACGGCTACTCGCGCGACGACATGGGCACGTTCCTTCCGGTCTACATCGCCGAGGGGATCCTGCCCGAGGATCCGTTCGCGAGCCTCGACCAGTACGGGGTGGGCGAGCTCGTCGCGATCGGCACGCGCCGCGGCCGGGAGGTCAAGCCGAAGCTGAAAGTGGGCGTCTGCGGCGAGCACGGCGGCGATCCGCGCTCGATCGAGTTCTTCAATCACGTCGGTCTCGACTACGTCTCCTGCTCGCCCTTCCGCGTGCCCGTGGCGCGCCTGGCCGCCGCCCGCGCCTCGCTCGCCGAGCAGAGCGTGGGCGTCTCGTCGACGGCATAGCGCATGACGACGCTCGTGGCTGCTCCTGGATGGCGATGCTGGCCGGCGACGGCAGCTCCGCCGGCGGACCTCGTCCTCGTGTCGGCGAAGGTCTGGACGGGAGACCCGGCGCGGCCCGAGGCCCAGGCGCTCGCCGTCCAGGGCGGGCGGATCGTCGCCGTCGGAACGAACGCCGAGATCGAGAAGTGGAAGGGCGCGAAGACGACGGTCATCGACGGAAAAGGCCGCCGCGTCGTGCCGGGCTTCATCGACTGCCACACGCACATGTCCATGGGCGGTCTCGATCTGCTCGCGATGGACCTGCGCAAGACGAAGGACCCCGCCGAGTTCACGAGCATGGTGGCCGCCTACGCGAAGAAGCAGCCCGCGGGCATCTGGCTGACCGACGGCGCCTGGGACCACGAGCAGTGGACGCCTCCGACGCTGCCGACGAAGGCGCTGCTCGACCCGGCCACGGGCGACCATCCGACCTGCCTCCAGCGGCAGGACGGACACATGATGGTCTGCAACAGCCTCGCGCTGAAGCTCGGCGGCATCGACAGGAACACGCCGGATCCGCCGGGCGGCGTCATCGTCGCGCGACTGCGGCGGGCAATCCGACCGGCGTCCTCAAGGACGAGGCGATGAGCCTCGTCTGGAAGGTCCGCCCGGCGCGCGACGCAGGCAGAGATCGTCGCGGGCCTGAAGGCGGCCGTCGCGCACGCCGCGAAGAACGGCGTGACCTCCGTGCAGGATCTGCCGGGCGGCCCGCTGGACCTCGCCGGCCTGGGACGAGATCCGCAACGCCGGCGGGCTGACCGTCCGCGTGAACTACCGGCCGCTCGCTCACCGACTGGCCCGCGGCCAAGAAGGCGCAGACGACGTATCAAGCAGGACGACTGGCTCAAGAGTCGGCGGCGTGAAGGGATTCATGGACGGCGCTCTCGGCGCCGGGACGGCCGTCATGTTCGAGGCGTTCTCGGACGATCCCGGCAACACCGGCAAGTCTACGCGGCCGAGGCCATCCCGCTCTCGAAGATCGAGGAGCGCATCGCCGGCGCCGACGCCGCGGGCCTCCAGGTCGAGGTCCACGCGATCGGCGACAAGGCCATCGCCGAGCTCCTCGACATCTTCGCCCGCGTCGCGAAGAAGAACGGGCCGAAGGACCGCCGCTTCCGCATCGAGCACGCGCAGCACCTGCGCACGACGAGGTCCCGCGCTTCGCGCGAGCAGCAGCGTCATCGCCTCGATGCAGCCGTACCACGCCGTGGACGACGGCCGGTGGGCCGACCGGCGGCTGGGCACCGGAGCGGCGCCTCGGCGACGTACGCGTTCCGCTGGCTCCTCGACGCGAAGGCGACGCTCGCCTTCGGCTCGGACTGGGACGTCGCGCCGCTCTCGCCGATCCTGGGGATCGCCGCGGCGGTCACGCGGGCCACGATCGACGGCAAGCAGCCGGGAGGCTGGGTGCCCGAGCAGAAGATCACGGCCGAGGAGGCCCTGCGCGCCTACACCGTCACGGCCGCCTACGCCGCGTTCGAGGAGAAAGAAAAGGGCTCGCTCGAGATCGGGAAGCTCGCGGATTTCGTAATCCTCTCGGATGACGTGCTGTCCGTGGCTCCCCAGGCGATCGACAAGATCCAGATCGACCAGACGGTCGTCGGCGGCCGCGTCGTCTATTCGCGTTAAGCGCCGTTCCTCGCGCTCGCCGTCCTCGGCCTCGCGCTGGCGCGCCGGAGTCTTGCCGCCCACGAGCTCGGAACGATCCGCGTCTTCGTCCGCTTCGAGAAGGGCGGCGGCTACGTCGTCGACGCCGTCGTGGACCGGCAGCACCTGCCGCCCGGTTTCGGGACGACGCTGTCGGCTCGGCCGTACGAGAAGATCGAGAACCTGACGCCGCAGCTCGATCCGCGGATCGACGCGCTCGTCGCCGGGGCGATCAACGGAGCGCAGCTCCGGTTCGACGGAAAAACGGTCCGGCCTGAGAAAGTCGAGCTCGTCCTTCCGCCCGGCGGGGCCGGGGCCCTTCCGGACGCGCCCGAGCTGACGCTGCGGCTCTCCGGCGACATCCCGCCGGGCGCGAAAACGTTCACCTTCCAGAACGCCGGCGCCCCGGGCGCCTACATGCTGACGATCCAGTCCGAGGGCGACGCCGAGGCCTCGCGCCAGTGGCTCGAGGGCCCGGCCGAGAGCGAGCCCTACACGCTCGGCGCGGACGTGCTCCCGATGACGCGCGGCCAGGTCGTCCGGACGTACCTCGAGCTCGGCTTCACGCACATCCTGCCCAAGGGCACCGACCACATCCTTTTCGTGCTCGGGATCTTCCTTCTCTCGATCCACCTCAGGCCGATCCTCATGCAGGTCACGGCTTTCACGATCGCCCACACGATCACGCTCGCCCTCACGATCTACGGCGTCGTCTCGCTCTCGCCGAGGATCGTCGAGCCGTTGATCGCCCTCTCGATCGTCTACGTGGCCGTCGAGAACATCCTCACGCCGAAGCTCTCGCCCTGGCGCGTCGCCGTCGTCTTCGCCTTCGGCCTCCTCCACGGCATGGGCTTCGCCGGCGTCCTCGCCCAGCTCGGCCTGCCGCGCTCGGAGTTCCTCCCGGCGCTCCTGTCCTTCAACGCCGGCGTCGAGCTCGGCCAGCTCGCCGTCATCTCGATCGCCTTCCTCCTGATCGGCCTGCCGTTCCGCAACAAGCCCTGGTACCGCCGCCGCATCGTCATCCCCGGCTCCATCGCCATCGCGGCGGTGGGACTGTTCTGGTTCGTGCAGCGGCTGATCGGCTAATCGGCTGATCGGACAGCCGCATGCTGTCGAGTCGGCAACGCGGGCGCGCCGTTCCCTACGGTGTGAAGGTGTCGCTTCTCAAGACGACCAGACATGCGGCGACGGCGATCCCATGAAGCGCCAGGATGGCCGCCGCGGCGCGGGATCCTCGCCCCCGCAAGACCGCGGCGGCCGCCGCGCCGGCATAGAGCGGAAACTGAACCGCCGCCAGCGTGAGCCCACCCGCAGAGATCGTGCCCGCCATGAGGCCCGAGAGCATGGCGAAGGGGAAGAAAACCTTGGCTGCGAGAAACGATCCATGTCCTCCGGCGGCCGCCTTGAAAGCAAGAAACGCTCCGATCGTGCCGACGAGAAGTATCCCCGCCGCGACGGCTGCGGCCGTGAGCCGTCGGACGCTGCGCTCATCCTTCGCAGGGGCTTGACCTTCCACATGTGAACTCAGCACTGCCATCGCCCTCCCTCTTCGCTCCGTCAACCGCCTGACCGTTCCATCCGCCTAGTTCCGTGGCTGCGGATTCTTTCGCTCCTGCTCGATTCGTCTGCGAAGCAGCCCGAGGATGTTGTCCTTCTCTTCGGCGGTTTTCGCCGCAGCGAAGGCCCGCACGTAGGGCTCGAGGACGCTCCAGGCCACGAGCGAGCTGCTCTGGCCGGGCAGAAGCGGCGCGGCGGCCGCCAGTTTCGTGTAGGTGTCCTTCGCCATCGCGTAGGCCTTGGTGGGATCGTTGTACGTCTTGTCCGGGGCGTGACCGGCGAAGAGATGGCCCACACCGGGTCCGAACCCCTCATGAGAAAACGAATCCTGCTGGGCATGAAAGTAGACCCCGAGCGCCCACGGCGAACCGCTGCGTTCGAAGGAATTCCAGAGCTCTTCCCGCCGCTCGGCGGTGGTGAAGTGGTACAGACGTCTCGTCTCCTCGGTGCTGCCGGCGGTCGGCGCCGTGTTCGGGTCCTCGTCGACGCCCTGATCCGCACTGCCGATGCGCGCCGCGACCGGCGCGCTGATTCCGGCGGCGAGCGCGAGAGTCGTCGTGAGATGCCGATGAACGTCGACCTCGTAGAGGCCATTCGGATCGACGAAGCGCAGCGGGTTGTTCCGCGTGTACGCATAGCGGTTCCACGATTGAGGGCTCTCCGGCGCGCCGCCCACGCGGTCGGGCGTCAGGAACCGGCCGAGGACGTGGTCGTGGTTGCGGGCGTGGTCGTAGAACCGCGTCCCTTCGGTGTCGCGCTCCATCAGGGCGTAGGCGAGGCGCTGACCCGGCGGAGTCGCGGTCGTGTCTTCGCCGTAAGGCCAGTACTTGTGCGTCTCGACGATCTGGCGCGCCTGGTTGAAGATGAGCCTCGGGCTGCCGAGGTGATCCGACGTGGCGTACTGCCATCCGGCGGGGGAAGCGACCCAGGAGGCGACGAGGAGGTTGCCGAGGAAGACGTTGTCCCGGGTCACCGATAGGGTGGCCGTCGAGGCGCCGCTGGAGCCTCCCGCCATCTCCGTCACGATGCGGTTCGAGTCGTCACGAAGAGTATAGATCGCTCCCCGCGGCACGGGGTGGTAGGACGCCCAGAAGGACGAGCCCGGCGCGGCGCCGGGCGCCCTGGCGAGCCAGACGAGCATTTCCCACTCGCCGACCGCGTTGGCGGGGCAGAAGCGCAGCGGGCTCGTCCCGCAGCCCGCGGTGACGCCGTCCCGATGGAGCTGCTCGATCCACGGGGCGAACGCCGCGAACGGCCCGGTGCACGTCACGTCCTGGAACGTGCCCTGGCAGGGAGGCGGCGCGAAGCCGTCGGCCTTGTATCCCTTGACCAGGAAAACCGACATCTGTGCGCGGGTCAGCGTGGAGTCGGGGCAGTACTGCAGCGGACTCGCATTGCAGCCGGCCGTGACGCCCTTCTGGTAGACGAAATTGACGTACTTCGAGTCGGGATCGGAGCATGGAACGTCGGCGAAGATCGGCGTCGTGCAGCCGGGAACGGTCCAGCCCTTGGCCAGAGCGTTCGCTTCGGCGATGTATCGGGCCATCTCCCGCCGGAGCACCGTCGCCTTCGCCGGGAACTTCGCGATCCGCTCGCCGGACCCGGCGAAGAGGTAGACCCAGTCGGCGCCGGCGTTGGTGTTCCGGTATTGCCGGTCGAGGAGGTCGTAGCTCATGGCGTCGCCGTTGAACGCGGTCATGTTGCCGCGGCGAGTCGTATTGCGGGCTGCCGGAGGTGACGCGGTTGGTCGAGGGATCGATCGAGAAGCTCACCGCTCCGTTCTGCGTCAGGTTGCCCCAGCGGTCGTAGGCGAAGCCGCGCGTCGACGGTCCCGTACTTCGCGGAGATGAGCCGCGCGCGCGAGTCGTACGCGAAGTTGTCCGACGACCCCATGCTCAGGATGTCGCCCGCGCCGTCGTACACGTAGCTGCCGGAGCTCCAGAGGGCGTTCGAGATGCTCGCGGGGCGCGGCAGGAGGCTCGGGTCCGGAGCGATGGTCGTGACGACCGGTGCGCCGGCGTTTCCCGCCGTCCACGACGCCAGGGCCGCGGACGGCCCGTATGCCGCGGCCGCGACGACGGTCTGGCCGTTGCCGGTGAGCGCGGTCGGGAGGCCGTTGACGTAGGTGGCGGCGACGGGAAAGCTCGCGGTTCCCGCGGGCCGCGGATGATTGTGGATCGAGGGCAGGCCCAGCGCGTCGTAGTTCCAGGTCTGTGAAACCGTGGCCGACAGGTCGCCGTTGCCGGCCGACGTCGTGAGCTTCGAGAGCCGGCCGCCGGCGTCGCCGTACTCGAACGATTCGTCGACGACGGGACCGATCGTCGGCAGGTAGTTGTAGCCGTAGCGGCGCGTCAGCTTCCCCCGGGATGCGCGCCGCCCGAGGAGTTGGGGCTTCCGTCGGCGCAGGCGCCGGTTCCGTCGTAGCAGTGCACCGCGTACTTCGGCGCCTCCCGCGTCTTCCCGGGTGATCCGTCCCGCGAAGTCGAACTGGCGCGTGACGATCAGCCCGCCCGGCCGCGTCTCCTGGCGCACGTTGCCGAGGCTTCCGATCGAGTCGTACGTCACGGCGCCGCCTTCGGGTGTCGATTCGGAGCGGAGCAGCCCGGCGGAGTCGAACGCGAACGTGCGGACCTGCACGCCCTGGGTGACCTTCGTCAGCTTCGCGTTGACGTCGTACTGATGCGTGGTGATGTCGCCCGTGGGCTCCGTGACGCTCGTCGTCACGGCCGAAGGCGTCTCTCCGCACGGTCGTCAGGGCGTTGAGGCCTCCGGAGGAGCAGGTCGCTGTTTGAAGGTTCGTGAAGGTCCCGTTGACGCAATAGGTCAGCGTCGCCTCGAGCGTCTGGCTGTACCAGACCGATCCGTCCTTTCGGTCCGCCGTCTGGAGTCCGGAATGCTTGGGCCCCACGATCTGCTGCGGCCGGCCGAATGGGTCGAAGCACATGCTGTAGGTGCCGGGCGCGGACGACGGGCGCTGTCGTCGCGAAGTTGCCTCCGGAGAAGATGCAGGCCGTGGCGAGGTCGGGCGTCACGGCTTCGGAAGCCGAATCGGCGATCCATTCCGACAGGAAGTGCGCGTTTCCGGCGGCGTCGTAGAGCCGAAACCGCTTCGACACGCCCGCGCCGGGGAGGAGCCGTCTTCTCTCGCGCGTTGCGCCCGAGCCCGTCGTAGTCGAAGTGCTCCCAGGTCTTCGCGCTCGCGTTGGCGGGCGGGACCGGACACGCCTGGGACGCTGCGGCGCGGTAGGCGGTCGTCGCGTTCGGTCCCTCGTAGCAGACGAACGTTCGATGCTCGCCCGCCGCCGGAGGTGTGATCTGGGTGACGCGGCCGAGACTGTCGTACGTGAATCCCGTCGCGAGGCCCGCGCCGTCGCTCGAAGAGCTGACCCAGCCCGTCGTGGCGTCGCGAACGTAGCTTCGCGCGGGGAACGTGGGTGTGCCCACCGACCCCTTCACGAATCGCGCCGACAGCAGCTCGCCGTTCTGCCAGGTGAAGTCCTTGCCGAAAAGATCGCCATCCAGGCCGACGGACGGCGGAAAGCTCGGATGGTTGCTGGAGCAGTACGTCCTCGGCGGCGTCGTTCCCGACGAGAACGTCCTGGTGAACTCCTTGTCGACGTTGCCGTCGCCGTCGTCGTAGCGGCATCGCAGGAACGCGAGGTCGCGCCCGGCGTCGTAGATGAAGGACCCTCTGAGAAAGCCGTTCGACGTGTCGAACTCGAAGAGCTCGTCGCGGACGGAGGCGCCTTCGCTGACCCGGCGCTCGTGGAAGAGGTTGGGGAGCACGCGGCCTCCGGAAGGGGGCCCGGTCGTCCAGTTCGCGGGAGCCCAGTCGGTGTAAGTCGTCCGGGAGTCTCCGCCGAGCGTGCCGCTGTGGATTTCGTTCTCGTAGTGGCGGCCGTTGGACTCCCAGTCGCCGGTGGAGTTGGTGAAGGCGACGAGATGGTAGGGGCAGGCAGCGCAGGTCCCGGCGCCGTGGATCGTGCGTTCACTCGCGACCCGGCGGTTGCCCTCCTGGACGTCGGGATCGTCGTAGTCGAACACGCGCTTGAGCGTGCGGAGGGACTTGCTCGAGCAGAACGGCGCGTCGGCGGTCGTGCCCGGGCAGGCGGGCGTGCCGGGAGAAACGACGTTGGGGTCGGCTTCGAAGAGGCGCTCCTCGATGTCGGCGCCGACCCGATCTCCCGGAACGCTCGGCCGAGTGGTGCCGGGAGGCGCTTGCGCGACCCGGGGGCTCGATTGAAAGAGCGTCGCGCGCGCGCGGCGGACGCCGGGGCTGCCGGCCTGGTTCTGGTCCGTCGGCGGCATGAGCACGACGGTCAGCGTCTGCGGCTCACCGGGAGCCGACGGCGATCCCGCCTCGCCGAACGGGAACGCGTACTGCGTGTAGCTCGTCGTGGAGACCCGGCCTCGAAGGGGTTCGGTGAGCGTGCGCTTCAGCACTCCCCGCACCGAATCCACCCAGCGGGCTTCGTTGTCCTCGGTGCATTCGGCGGTCGTGGGCTGCGAGTCGGGTTCTTCGGAGACGCTCCCGGAGCAGTAGAAGGCGTTGGCCGACACCGTCGTGTAGGCCTCCGAGGGCGGCGGGAGGCCCGCGCAGCCCGGCCGAAGGGCGCCGGCGCGTCCGTGAAAGAACGTGTATCCGCCGTAGCAGTACTCGACGCTCCCGCCCGTCGGGAGAGTCACCTTCGTCAGAAGGCTCGCCTGCTCGAACTGGTACTTCGGAGCGCCCGTGAGGTCCGAGGGAAACCGAATCTCCTTGAGTCTCTGGAGATTTACGTTGACCGCGCCGACCGCGCAGCTGTGCGGGTAGCTCGCGTACGGCGCGTCGTAAGCCAGCGTCCAGGTTCGCGTCGTCAGCGAGCCGTTCACGAAAACCGGGAAGTCGATCGCAGTCACCATCCCGTCGAGGTAGCCGTTGAAGCCTCGCTGGATGCGTACGACCTGGCCCGAAGGGAGAGTGATCTCCTTCGGCACCCAGCCGCCGGTGCCCGCGGGAGGGCGCATCTGCATCCACGCGGTGATCGCGGGGCTGCACGTCGAGGCGCCGTAGGTCCACTGCGGATGCGATCCCGTCCAGTAGGTGACGGTGTAGCCGTTGCCGTGCGGATCGGTCAGAGAACCCAGGTACCAGCCGTCGCGGCCGCGGCCGAAGTCGTGCGTGTAGCCATCGGTCTCCAGGTCGTCGAAGCCCGAGACCTGCTTGTCGAAGAAGTAGCGGTTGCCGAGGCCGTCCCACATCTCGTAGGGGCCCGTGCCTTTCAGATAGAACTGGCTGCCGTCGCCCGTGACCTTCCCGTTCCCGAGCGTGCGGTTGAACATGTGCTGGCTGCCGTCCGGGGCCACGTAGCACCGGCCGATCGAGATCCCGTGCCGGCAGTTCTTGATCGCTCCGAGCGAGAGCTCCCAGCCGATCCCGAGCGAGGAGTTTCCGACCAGCGGCCGGTAGGCGAAGGTCTCCTGAGGGGGCGGGGTCTGTCCCGCCTTCGGAGCTCCGAAATCGTCGACGCGCGAGTTGTAGACCAGGGACAGCTGCAGGCGCAGCTTCGGGCCGATGGGGTAGGACGGGCCGAGAGCAATCGGCAAGGTGAGCTGCCCGTTGTAGAGGTTGATCGAATCGATCTCCTCGTGATGGAACACGCTGTTCGTGTATCCGGGCGCGGCGTCCGCGTCGTTGTCGGGACCGTTCTGCGCGGCGAGGCTGCGGGGCGCGAGCAGCAGCGCGCAGAGACCGAGCGTCCGTGAAAGTTTCCTTGTCATGATCGCCACTCCTTTTCACAGGAGCTCGCCGGCGATCTCTTCGACTACTTAGTTGTCACGAGCGTCCGCTCGCAGTCGCGAGCCGACGCTGTGCCTGAGACGGCGCGAGCTGGCGCTCGCGCCGCAGGCGTCACGAGTCAGCGCGCGGCGGCTGCGAGCTCCTCGATCGTGGCGACGCGGCCGTGGGAGCCGGCGATCGTGCGGACGTCGAGGCCGAGCTCGCGGATCTTGGCGTAGAGCCTGGCCGGGTTGTCGTCGTAGACGCCGTGGAACGGGGCGTCGTGCTCGATGGGCTCGGGTCCGTTCACGCTGATGGGATTGAAGAGGTCGCTCTGGAAGAGGATCTTTTCCTCCGGGAGATAGGCGATCACCATCTCCCTGGTGTGGAGGGGGCCGACCTCGTAGAGCTCGATCGTCCGGTCGCCGTCGCCGATCACCCGCTTGCCGTTCGAGATCGTCTCGATCGTCGCGGGCCGGGGGTTCCGGGCCAGGGCGTCCGGGCGCATGCGGTACGGGGCCGCGGCCACCCGCTCGAGGTAAGCCCTGTTGCCGGATGTGGTCACGACCGTGGCGCCCTCGGCGATGTAGGCCCGGGCGCCGCTGCTGTGGTCTCCGTGATGGTGCGTCTCGACGAGGTAGCGGATGGGCTTCCCGGGCACGGCCTTTTTGATCATGGCGATCGCCCGCTCGGAGATGCCTCGGAACGAGTTCTCCTCCGGCGCCTCGACGGCCACGATGAACTCTTTGAAGACGACGAACATCGTGTTGAAGCCGCCGGGCAGGCCGTGCACGAGGTAGACGTCGGGCGCGAGCTTCAGGAGCTCCGGCTTCGCGTCGAAGACGCGCAGCTTTGCGAACGTGCTCGGGACCTGAAACAGCGTCGCCTCGGGCGCCCGGTCCAGCTCGACCTCGTCGTACCTGGCGTCGGTCGCGAGGTAGCCCGCGCTGTACTGGACGAGCCGGCCGGGCACGGGGAAGCCGCCGGGCTTCCCGGAGCGATAGTCCGAGAACCGGGTCTCGTTGACGGTGTCGCCCACGGTGTTGCGCGTGTAGAGGGACTCGTACTTCGTGAGCAGATGGGTCTCGCGGTCGAAGTACAGGGCGAGTCGCTGGCCGCTCTCCGCGGTGAAGCCGACGACGTCCTGGACGCGTCCGTCGAGCGGATCGGTCCCCATGGCACGGAGGCTCGGCGCCGGCGGCGAGGGCCTCGATCAGAAGCGACTGCGGGAGCAGGCGGACGAAGTCCCGCATGGATTCCACGCCGGGCTCCAGCATCGGAACGGCCCACTTCTTCGTCAGGATGAGCTCCCAGCCCTGGTCGCCGTCGACGAACTCGCGCGTCCACCAGACGTAGTCCGAGGCGGGCTTCTTGACGCGGTACTCGCCGTAGAGCTTCCCGGCGTCGAGGTCGACCGCCGCCGTGCGTGAGAGCTCCCAGCCGTCCCAGGGAAGCTCCGGATCCTCGTTCTGGAAGAGCTGATAGCGCAGGCCGGACTGCACGACCCGGAACCGCCGCGCCGCCCGAAGCCCCGCGGGACCGCCGAACGCCGTCACGGCGGCGTCGAGGATGCGGAGAGCGTCCGAGTTCGCCCGCTGCGAGAGGCTCGTGCCCGAGGGCGCCCGCAGCGGAGCCTGCGCGGGCATGGCGGCGAGAAACGCGGCGGAGAGGACGAGCAAGTGCGTCATGGACCCGAGCGTAGGCGGCGTCGCGGAGCGCGCGGGCTCGTTTTCGACGAACCGGTGGCCCGGCGCGACCAGCCGTGTCCGGAGCACTTGCGTGTCCGGAGCACTTGTTAGACTCGGCCTCCATGCCGCGGATCCACAAACTCTCGAGCGCCGTGATCGACCGGATCGCCGCCGGCGAAGTCGTCGAGCGGCCCGCTTCGGCGGTCAAGGAGCTCGTGGAGAACGCCCTCGACGCGGGGGCGTCGCGGATCGACATCGAGATCGACGGCGGGGGAGTCGATCGGATCCTCGTCCGCGACGACGGCTCGGGCATGACGCCGGAGGACGCCCGGCTCGCCCTGGAGCGCCACGCGACCTCCAAGATCTCGACCGACGACGATCTCGCGCGCGTCGCCACGTACGGATTCCGAGGGGAGGCGCTGCCCTCGATCGCCGCGGTCTCGAAGCTGACGCTGACGACCTCGGACGGCTCGAGCCCCGACGCGGCCGCCGTGCGCATTCGAAGCGACTACGGGGGCAAGCTCTCCAAGGAGATCGCCGGGCGGCCGCGCGGGACGGACGTGCTCATCGAGAGTCTCTTCGAGACGACGCCGGCCCGGCGCAAGTTCCTCGCATCGCCCGAGGCGGAGGCGCGCGCCGTCGCCGTGGTCGTCACGAAGGCGGCGCTCTCGAATCCTTCGGTGGCCTTTACGCTTCGTTCCAACGGCCGCGAGACCATGGACGCTCCGGCCGCCGTGGACCGGGGGTCGCGCATCCTGCAGGTCTTCGGCCGCTCGACGCTGGGCGAGCTCGAGACGTTCGAGGCGCGATCCGGGGCGCTCCGCGTTGCGGGCTACGCGACCCGCGGCTCGGTGACCTTTCCGAACCGCCGCTACCAGTACCTCTTCGTGAACGGGCGGCCCGTCGAGGATCGAGCCCTGGCGAAGGCCATCTCCCAGGCTTCGAGAGATGCGATCCGCGTCGACCGCCACCCGGCGGTATTTCTGTACCTGACCGCCGAGCCCGGAGCCGTCGACGTCAACGTCTCGCCGGCGAAGACGCAGGTCCGCTTCGCCGACTCGGCGACGGCGTTCCGACTCGTGTACCACGCGCTGAACTCGGCGCTCGTCGCGGGCAAGGAGGAGCGGAAGCTCCGGTCCGTCCCGAGCGGAGACGTCGTCGCCGAAAGCTCCGCGCCGTACCGGGACCCCTTCGCCGTGCCGCCCGGAGCTCCCGTCGGCCTGCCGACGCCTCCGCCCGAGGCCCCGAATGACACCGCGCCGCCGGCGGGAGCTGTTCCGCCGCCGCAAGAGGCAAAACGGCCGCCCGACATCCAGCCGATCGGGCAGCATCGCGAGTCCTTCATCCTGGCGTCGGGGGAGGAAGGCCTGCTCATCATCGACCAGCACGCCGCGCACGAGCGCACGCTGTACGAGCGCATCCGGGACCGGATCGCCTCGGGCCGGATGCTCTCGCAGAGGCTGCTGCTGCGCGTCCTCTTCGAGGCGACTCCCGAAGAGGTCGAGACGCTGGCCGCGCGCTTCGCGGATCTCGCGGCGGCGGGCTTCGAGATCGAGCCCATGTCCGGCCGCTCGTACGCGATCGCCGCCCTGCCGGCGGAGTCGACGGACCGCGATCCCGCGGAGACGCTGCGCATGGCGCTCGCCTCTCTCGCCGACGCGGGCAGCGCCGACGAGCCGCTGCGGCGCGACAAACTGGCGGCGAGCATCGCCTGCCGGTCGGCCGTCACGATCCGCTACCACCTCGCCCCGGAGGAGATCCGGCGTCTGATCGCCGACTGGTCGCGGACGCAGGACCGTTTCACCTGCCCGCACGGGCGGCCGGTGGTCCTCTCCATGAGCGAGGAAGAGCTCGAGAAGTACTTCAAGCGGCGCTGAAGAGGCGGCCGCAAGGGACGCCACGACGCGGTGGCGTAGGGGCGGGCTTGTCCCCGCCCTGGATAGGAGGACGAATGGATCGACGGGAATTCGTGCAGGGCGTGGGCGCCGACGGCGGCGACGCTGGCGTGGCCAGCGGGCGCGGGAGCAGCCGCCGCGACCGGAGACCTCGCGCGCGTGAACGCCGAGATCGACAAGCGCTACGCGGATTCCGTCGCGCGGCTCCAGGCCTGGGTGCGGCAGCCTTCGATCGCCTCCGAAAACCGGGGGATGAACGAGGGCTGCGACCTCCTCATCCGGATGCTCACGGACGCCGGCTTCCAGCGCGCGGTGCGCGTCCCGACGGACGGACAGCCCGGGGTGTTCGCGACGCTCGACGCCGGGGCGCCTCGAACCGTCGGCGTCTACTTCATGTACGACGTCAAGCAGGTCGATCCCGCGGAATGGACCTCGCCGCCCTTCGACGCGGCGATCGTCGACAAGGCCGGGCTCGGGAAGATCCTCGTGGGCCGCGGCGCCGTGAACCAGAAGGGCCCCGAGTCGGCGCTCCTCGCCGCCATCCACGCCTACCGCGGCGCGGGCGTGAAGCTCCCGGTCAACCTCGTCCTCGTCGCCGAAGGCGAGGAGGAGATCGGCTCTCCGCACTTTGCGCAGATCGTCCGCCAGGCGGACGTCGCGAAGGCGCTGTCCCGGTGCACCGGCGTCTTCATGCCCTCCGCCGCCCAGGGGCCCGACGGCGTCGTCACGATCGCGCTCGGCGCCAAGGGCGTCATCGAATGCGAGCTCACCGTGACCGGGGAGAAGTGGGGCCGGGGCCCGGACAAGGACATCCACTCCAGCAACAAGGCGCGCGTGGACAGCCCGGCGTGGCACCTCGTCCAGGCGCTCCACACGCTCGTGGGCCCGGACGGGAACACGCCGGCGATCGAGGGGTTCGCGGACAAGGCCCGGCCGATCTCGGCCGCCGAGAAGGCCATGGTCGCGGAAGCCTCGCGGCACCTCGACGAGGCCGCCGCGAAGAAGCAGCTCGGCGTCTCCCGGTGGATCGGCGATGCGTCCTGGCCCGAGGCGCTCGAGATGCTCGCGTCGCGGCCCACCGTCAACATCGAGGGGCTCGTCGGCGGATACACGGGCCCCGGCGGGAAGACGGTGTTGCCGCACAAGGCGGTCGCGAAGATGGATCTGCGCCTGGTGCCCGACATGAAGGCGGCCGAGGCCCTCGCGTCGCTGAAAGCGCACCTCGCCAAGAAGGGATTCGGCGACGTGGACGTGAACATGACCGGAGGCTACGACCCGAACTCGACCGCGGCCGACGCGGCGCTCATCCGTGCCCAGACCGTCGTCTACAAGAACGCCGGCCTCGATGCCCTGATGTGGCCCCGCAGCGCCGGCTCCTGGCCGGGCTTCGTCTTCACGGGCGAGCCGCTGAAGCTGGCCGCGGGCCACTTCGGCCTCGGCCACGGCGGCGGCGCGCACGCCCCCGACGAGTTCTATGTGCTCGAGTCGACGGATCCGAAGATCGCGGGTTACGCAGGAGCCACCCGCTCGTTCGCGGCGTACCTTTCGGCGCTCGCCACGATCGGCCAATGAAAAGAGCGGGAGGCTCGCCTCCCGCTCTCGACGCTCGACCCTAGACTCTCGACTTTTTTCGAGCTACCGGCTCCGGGGCGGCATCCCGACCTGGGCGTCGTTCTCGGCGCGGCGCTTGCGGATGTGGCTCACGATCAGGATCAGGCCCAGGAGGATGAACGCGGCCGGTCCGCCCCAGGTCTCCATGAAGGACCAGTCGATCTCGAGATAGCGGTCGATCAACCAGAGGCTGCCGAGCCCGACGAGGATCACGCCCCACGTCAGCCCGCCCGTGCCGGCGGCGGCTTTGAGCTGCTGCTCCCCGGCGAATCCCGCTTCGGCGAGCTGTCCGCGGTTGATCGCGCGCGCCTGGCGGACGGCGTCGATGACGCCGAAGAACCAGATGAAGGCGATCACCGGTCCGAGGAACTCGCCCGGCCCGCCGTGGGAGGTCATTGCGATCGCGAGGATGAACGCGCCGCCGATCGCGAAGGCGCGCTGGTACAGCCCGAGATACACGTGGCCGACTCCGGGGAAGAAGGACAGGAATCCCGCGAGGCCCGGCGACTTCCGCTCGATGATGACCGGCGGCGGCACGCTCGCGGGCGGCGGAGCGTAGACCGGCGCGGCGGGCGGCGGCTGCGGGGCCGAGGGTTGCGGGTTGTAGTTTTCGTTCATCTGATAAATCTCCTCGTCGACGTTCTGTCGTCGCTCTTAGACACGAAATCGGGGGGCAAAAGGTTCTCGCCGCGTGGCCCGCCGTCGTGAAGTCGCCGGGGCCCACGGAGATGCCGCCCTCCCGGGAAAGACGCGGACGCGCCGGCGTCTTCTTCGTTTCCGGACGGGAGACGATCGCGATCGCATTCGACACGGCGGCGCGGCCATAGCCGCCGATGTGGCCCTTCCAGACCGCGAGCGTGCGCGCGGCGCGTTCCTGGAGAGCGCCGAGCCGGTCGGTGAGCGAGCTCTGCGCGACGGTCACGGCTTTCTGCGTGCTGACGCCGAGGCTCGCGAAGCTCGCCTTCCGCACGACCGTGGTCGGGTTCCAGCCGAGGACCATGACCAGGATCGCGGCGGCGTAGGCATAGGCCACGACCGCGCGTCCGGAGAAGAAACCG
The DNA here is from genome assembly GCA_963749265.1 of uncultured Acidobacteriota bacterium. GTDB lineage: Bacteria > Acidobacteriota > Thermoanaerobaculia > UBA5066 > Gp7-AA6 > DAHUXD01. Next base: position 230,833 of record CAVVML010000031.1, read on the forward strand.
CGCCACCGCGAGGACGCCTTCGCGGGCCGCACCGCGGCGAGCCGCGTCGCGAGCCAGGGGGCAGGCTCGGGCAGCGCGAGGTCGCGCATCGAAAGCAGCACGTTCGCCGCGGCCGTACAGGCGCCGCAACGGGAGAGATGGCTGTCCAGGCGGCGCCGATCGTCCGCCGTCATTCCGTCCTCGCCGTCTCCGTCCAGGGCCGCCGCGAGCAGCGGCTCGGCGCCTTCGCAGGAGACGGTCATGCGCGGGATCTCGAGGAGCGAACGGCGGAGCTCGGGAGAGATGTCCGGGGCCGTGAGGACGCTCGTCATCGCCAGCGTGTCGTCGGCGTCGGCGCCGATGCGCGCGCAGGCGGCGCACGTTTTCCGGTGGGCCGCGATCTCGGCCTCGGATCCGGCGACGAAGAGGCGCTCGATCTCGCGGCAGCTCATACGATCGGCGACCGCGATGGAAGCGAACGTGGAGGCCGCGCCGCGGGACTCGTGACGCTCGCGGATTTTCCGGGCGACTTCGGCGCGGGCGCGGAAGAGCCGCGACTTCACCGTGCCGTCCGGAAGGTCGAGGGCCTTGCCGATCTCCTCGTACGCCAGGCCGTTGAGGTCCCGGAGAACGAGGATCTCGGCGAGGTCCTCGGGGATCTCGGAGAGCGCCGCGAAGAGAAGCTTCGTGCGCTCCTTCTTCAGGGCCATGCTCGCCGGGTCGTCCTCGGATTTCAGGAGCGTCGTCACGGCTTCATCGGACACGAAACGGAAGGACTTCTCGCGCTTGCGCCGCCGATATCGGTCGATGCAGAGGTTGCGCGAGACCGACAGGATCCAGGCCACCAGGGGGAAGCCGCCGTCGTAGCGGTGGAGGTTCTCGAAGACCTTCAGGAAGATCTCCTGGGACAGCTCCTCGGCGTCCTCGCGCTTCATCGTGAAGTGGTACGCGATGGCGTACACCCTCGGTCCGAACCGGTCCACCAGCTCCCTCCAGGCTTCGTCATTGCCTTCCCGGCAGCGGGCGACCAGATCTGTGTCTTCGGTGCCGCTCACGCTTGCCTCACTAGGACGAGACGCAGATTCTTAAGGAATGTTCGCTGGAGGAGTTGAGGGTTGAGGGTTGAGAGTCGAGCGTGGGTCTGGCCATTGGCCGCAAGTGCCTCATATGTCTAGGTTTACGTTCAACCACTCAACTCTCAACTTTGCATCAACCCGGCGAAAGGATCGGTTTCCGCGCCTTTTCGGGAAAATGGGCATACCCCAGCAGCTTGTAGCAGAGCTTCGCGATCATGAAATCGGGGGCCCTGTTCCCGGCCAGCGGGGCGTGCTCGACGACGTCGGCCCCGATGATCCGCCTCTCGGACGCGACCCGGCGCAGGATCGAGAGGGCCTGGTCGTAGGTGCCTCCCCCCGGCTCGGGCGTGCCGGTTCCGGGAACGAGCGAGCCATCGAAGAAGTCGACGTCGAAGGTCACGTAGACCTCTCCGGTCAGCTTGGCGAGGGCCTTCTCCATCCACGCGTCGGACTTGTGCATCTCGCGGTTGGAGACGATGAGCGTTCCCGTCTTGCGGACGTAGTCGACCTCTTCCCGGGAGATCGACCGGATGCCGACGTGGACCGAGGGGATCCCGAGCTCGACCCAGCGGTGGGCGGCGCAGGCGTGCGAATTCTTCTGCCCCTCGTATTCGTCGCGCAGGTCCCCGTGCGCATCGAAGTGAAGCACCGACATCCCGGGATGCTTCGCGTGGTGGGCGCGGATCGGGGCCGGAGCGATCGAATGCTCGCCGCCGAGCGTCAGGATGAACCGCTTCGGCGAGAGCAGGCCGGCGACCACCTTCTCGAGCTCCGCGACGGCGGAGGCGGGCTCCATGTCGTCGGGCAGCCAGCCCGGCAGCGTGTGGATGCCGATCCGATAGACCTCTTCGTCGAGCTCGTCGTCGTAGAGCTCCACGTAGTGCGACGCCTCGAGGATCGCGCCCGGACCGTTGCGCGTGCCCGGCCCGTACGAGACGGTGCGCTCGTAGGGCACCGGAAGGATCAGGACGCGGCTTTTCTCGAGCGAGCTGTCTTCGGGCGGAATGCCGAGGAAGTTGTCGTGGAGCAACATGGACTCAGACCTCTAGCGGTCCGCTTCGCGGACCGTGGAAATGAGAGGGGAAGTCGCTTCAGTCTCCTCTCCCAGGAAACCCCGTCCGTGCATTCGTGACATTCCTACGAAGCTCTCGGCTTCCGTCCGCCGCGGCGGCGGCGTTTCCGGGGCGGAGGGGCCGGCAGGGTCGGGATCTCGCCGCTCGCGCGGCCCCGCTCGATGCGGGCCTGCAGGGCACGCCAGTCGCGGACGAGCTCCTGGCCGATGCCGGTGGCCATCGCCGTGAGCTCGAAGAGGTCGAGCGCCATGGGGAAGGCTTCGCGGAACGCCACACGTCGCGTGGCGACCCGGGCATCGGGCCGGTGCGAGAGTTTGCCGACGATCGACAGCGCCTGCTTGATCCGGTCGGTGGTGGCGCGGGGGAGGGACATGCGGAAAGCCAGCGGGGACACCACGTCCTCGATGATCACCGAGAGCTGCCCCGGATCCGGCTCGCCCTCGGGCACCGCGTCGCGCACCCGGGCGCGCACGATGGGCACGAACAGGAGCGAGAAGAGGAGCGCGTCCTCGTACTTGCGGCCGCGGCGGCGCTCCGCGTCGAGGACCTCGAGGAGCGCCCAGAACAGGTGGCCCGTCCCGCGGGAGTGATCGGGGTCGATCTGGCGCAGGACCGAAGCGAGCTCCGGCAACAGCGCGTCCAGCAGCCCGACCTCCCGCATCAGCAGGAGCGTCGGCAGCGCGTGGCCGCCGCGCAGAGCCTGGGCGAGCTCCTCGGTCACGCGTGGAGGCGCCGACTTCACGATCTCCCGCCGGTGGCGGAGGATCGCTTCGTACGCGTCCGGAGTGATCGCGAAGCCGAGGCGGCTCGCGAACTCGACGGCCCGCATCATCCGGACGGGATCCTCCCGGAAGCGGACGTCGGGATCCCCGATCGTGCGGATCAGCCCGGCTTCGAGATCCTCGAGCCCGCCGACGTGATCGATGACCGAGTAGTCGGAGATGTCGTAGAAGAGGCCGTTGATCGTGAAGTCGCGCCGGAACGCATCCTCGCGAGGCGTCCCGAACGTATTCTCGGAAAGCTGGAGCAGCTCGGCTTCGGAGCCGCCCTCCTCGCCGGCCGCGGGCTCCGGCCGCCGGCGGAACGTCGCCACCTCGACGACCTTGCCGTCCGCGAACAGGATGTGGGCGAGCCGGAACCGCCTCCCGATGAGGCGGCAGTTGCGGAAAAGCCGGCGCACGGCCTGGGGGGCCGCATCGGTGCCGATGTCGAAGTCCTTGGGCACGCGGCCCAGGAGCAGGTCCCGCACGCTGCCGCCCACGAGGTAGGCCTTCATCCCCGCCCCGTGGAGGCGGTAGAGGACCTTCAGCGCGTCCGGATCGATGCGCGAGCGGGAGATCGGGTGCTCGGCGCGGGGCCGGATGCGAGGGGCGGGCTCGGCGGACTCGCCAGACTCGGCTGACTCGTCGTCGCGGGCGGTGGGGGTTTCCGTTTCGGAAACGGGGGAGCGGGTGTCTCTAATGAAGTTGGGCCTCTCTAAGTACAGTTCGTCGACGAGCCCAATTCTATCGCAAGCCATTGACAGAAAGGATGTTTTGACTTCCCCCGTCCGGTGCGAAAGAATACGCCGTCTTTCGCGATCCCCCGGGCGAACGCGCTGACATGGATATGACGAGGAGGTCGATGTCATGAGATTCCGAGTGCTTGCCGCAGTCTGTCTGGCGGCGATTGGCGCCGTCACACTGTCCTGCGGAAAAGAGGGCTCGCAGAAAGAGATCCTGGTCGGCGAGTACGGCTCGCTGACGGGCGGGATCGCGACCTTCGGCATCTCGACCCGGGACGGGTCCCAGCTCGCGTTCGACGACATCAACGCCAAAGGCGGCGTTCTGGGCCAGAAGATCAAGCTCATCGTCGAGGACGACCAGTCCAAGCCCGAGGAAGCCGGCACCGTCGTCACCAAGCTCATCAACCAGGACCACGCGGTCGCCATGATCGGCGAGGTGGCCTCCTCGCACTCTCTGGCCGCGGCGCCGATCTGCCAGGCGGAGAAGGTCCCCATGATCTCTCCCGCCTCGACGAACCCGCGTGTGACGCAGGTGGGCGACTACATCTTCCGTGTCTGCTTCATCGACCCCTTCCAGGGCGCGGTCATGGCCAAGTTCGCCTGGGACACGCTCAAGGTCAAGAAGGTCGCGATCCTCGTGGACGTGCGCAGCGACTACTCCGTGGGCCTCCAGACGTTCTTCGGGCAGACCTTCAAGAAGCTCGGCGGCGAGATCGTGGCCGAGCAGTCCTACAGCCAGGGCGACTCGGACTTCCGCGCGCAGCTGACGGCGATCAAGGCCTCGAATCCCGAAGCCATCTACGTCCCCGGCTACTACACGGAAGTCGGGACCATCGCCCACCAGGCGCGGGAGCTCGGCATCACGGTGCCTCTCCTGGGCGGCGACGGCTGGGATTCGCCCAAGCTCTGGGAGATCGGCGGCAAGGCCCTCAACGGCTGCTACTTCTCGAACCACTACTCGACCGACGACCCGAACCCGGTCGTCCAGAAGTTCGTCAACGACTACAAGGCCAAGTACAACCAGCTTCCGGACGCCCTGGCCGCGCTGGCCTACGACGCGGCCCGCATCCTCGCGGACGCGATGAAGCGCGCCGGGTCCACCGACGGCGAAAAGGTGCGCGACGCGATCGCGGCGACCAAGGACTTCCCGGGCGTGACCGGCCAGATCACGATCGACGAAGAGCGCAACGCGGTCAAGCCCGCCGTCGTCGTGAAAGTCGAGGACGGCAAGTACCTCCTGACGGAGACCATCAAGCCCGAGGACGTGAAGTAGGGAGGCGCGCCGGGGCGGAGCGCGCGGTGCGATCCTCCGCATGACCACGTTTCTCCAGCAGCTCGTCAACGGTCTGTCGCTGGGGTCGATCTACGCCCTGATCGCCCTGGGCTACACGATGGTCTACGGCGTCCTGCGTCTCATCAACTTCGCCCACGGCGACGTCTACATGGTGGGCGCGTACGTCGGCTACTACCTCTCGCGGAAGCTGCAGGGAGAGGAGCCCTCGATCGTCTCGGCCCTGCTCGTGATGCTCGGCTCCATGATCGTCTGCGCCCTGCTCGGCATGCTCATCGAACGGCTGGCCTATCGGCCCGTGCGCCGCGAGGCGCGGCTGACGCTCCTGATCACGGCGATCGGCGTCTCGCTCTTCATCGAGAACGGGGCCCAGCTCGTCTTCGGTCCGGATCCGAAGTTCTTTCCCTCGCTCGCCCCGCGGACCGACTTCATCGTCGCGGGCGTGCGCCTGACGAGCGAGCAGATCACGGTCATCGTCGTCGCGATGCTCCTGATGCTCCTGCTGCGCTACTTCATCCTCAGCACGCGGACGGGCAAGGCCATGCGCGCGGTCTCGTTCACCCTCGACGCGGCGCGGCTGATGGGCATCTCCACCGACCGGATCATCGCCATCACCTTCGCCCTGGGCTCGGCGCTCGCGGCGGCGGCCGGCGTGCTGATCGGCATGCAGATCCCGAAGATCGACCCGCTCATGGGGATCATGTACGGCCTGAAGGCCTTCGTGGCGGCGGTGCTCGGCGGCATCGGCAACATCCCGGGCGCGGTCCTCGGCGGGCTGCTGATCGGCCTCTCGGAGGTCATGGTCGTGGGCTACCTCTCCTCGACCTACCGCGACGCGATCGCGTTCGGGATCCTGATCCTCGTCCTGATCCTGCGGCCCCAGGGCCTGCTCGGGCGCGTCCAGAAGGAGAAGGTGTGAAGGGCCTTCTCACCGCTCTCGGAATCGTCGCGGGGCTGTTCGTCGTCGACGGACTCTTCTCGGGGTCGCTGGTCCCGGGTGTCTCGATCTCGCCCTACTTCCTGCAGGTGATTTGCCTGGCCGGCATCAACATCATCCTGGCCGTGAGCCTGAACCTGATCAACGGCTTCACCGGCCAGTTCTCGATCGGCCACGCGGGCTTCATGGCGATCGGGGCCTACGCCTCGGCGTACTTCACGGTGACCTTCGGCGACAGGATCCAGAAGGCGCTGGGCTTCCTGCCGGGCTTCGGGCGCGAGAGCTTGCTCCTGCTCGTGGGCCTCTCGATTGCGGCGCTGCTCGCGGCCATCGCGGGCTTCATCGTGGGCGTGCCCTCGCTGCGCCTGCGCGGCGACTACCTGGCCATCGTGACCCTCGGCTTCGGCGAGATCATCCGCGTCTTCATCCTCAACATCGACGCGGTCGGCGGCGCGCGGGGCTTCTCCGGCATCCCGAAGCTCTCGAACTTCTTCTGGGTCTACCTCTTCGCGGCCGCGACCATCCTCGTGGTCTACCGCATCGTGCACTCCTCGTTCGGCCGCACGCTCGTGGCGATCCGCGAAGACGAGATCGCCGCCGAAGCCATGGGCGTGAACACGACGCGGGCCAAGGTCATCTCGTTCGTCGTGTCGTCGGCCATGGCGGGCATGGCGGGCGGCCTGTTCGCCCACTACATCATGTACCTGCACACGAACTCCTTCACCTTCATCAAGTCGTTCGAGATCATCATCATGATCGTGATCGGCGGCCTGGGGTCGATCTCGGGCTCCGTGCTGGGAGCCGTGCTCTTCATCGGGCTGACCGAGGGCCTGCGCGAGTTCGCCCAGTACCGGATGATCCTGTTCTCGCTGCTGCTGATCGTGATCATGATCTTCCGGCCGCAGGGGATCCTGGGCCACAGGAGTTCGTGACCTTCCTGACGCGGCGCCGACGCTCGATCGGGGCGGCCCCCGGCCGACCGGGGCGAACTGAGGTCACGAGTCGTCCCGATGTCGATCCTCCGACTCTCACGCGTGACCATGCGATTCGGCGGTCTCGTGGCGGTGAACGAGCTCGAAATGGAGATCGCGCCGAGGCAGCTCTACGGCCTCATCGGGCCGAACGGCGCGGGAAAGACCACCGTCTTCAACGTCATCACGGGGGTCTACACGCCGACCGAGGGCGACATCACGTTCGAAGGCAAGTCGATCGGCGGCCAGCGCTGCGGGCGCATCACGCGGCAAGGAGTCGCCCGCACGTTCCAGAACATCCGTCTGTTCTCGGAGATGACGGTGCTCGACAACGTCAAGGTCGCCTTCGATTGCCGGCAGGCGACGACGCTGACGACCGCCGTCCTGCGGACCCGCTCCCACAAGGCCGAGGAGGATCGGGTCGACAGCGAGAGCCGCGAGCTGCTGAAGATCTTCAAGCTCGACCACCTCGCGGACGAAAAGGCGAAGAACCTTCCGTACGGCAGCCAGCGGCGCCTCGAGATCGCCCGGGCCATGGCGACGGCCCCGCGTCTGCTTCTGCTCGACGAGCCCGCGGCGGGCATGAACCCTCACGAGTCCAACGAGCTGATGGACCTGATCCGCTGGATCCGGGACCACTTCGGCATGGCGATCCTGCTCGTCGAGCACAACATGAAGGTCGTGATGGGCGTCTGCGAGACGCGTGCACGTGCTCGACTACGGCTCCACCATCGCGATCGGGCCGCCCGCCGAGATCCAGAGCAACCCCAAGGTCATCGAGGCCTACCTGGGGGGCGCTTAGTGGCGCCGGCGTCCGCGATCCTCGAGGTCCACGACCTCTCCGTTTCGTACGGGGCGATCCAGGCGCTCAAGGGTGTCTCGCTGACGCTCGGTCAGGGCGAGATCGTGACGCTCATCGGCGCCAACGGGGCGGGGAAGTCGACGACCCTGCGGGCCATCATGGGGCTCGTTCCCCCCTCCGGCGGCGAGGTCCGTTACAACGGCCGGCCGACGCGCGCGAGCCGCCACCCACCAGCTCGTGCGAGACGGGCTCGTGCTCGTGCCCGAGGGCCGCATCGTCTTCGCGAACCTGAGCGTCCGCGAGAACCTCGAGATGGGCGCCTATGCGCGCCGGGACCGGCGGGTATCGCGGCGGACTACGAGAAGGTCTACACGCTCTTTCCGCGGCTGAAGGAGCGGCTCAAGCAGACGGCGGGCACGCTTTCCGGCGGCGAGCAGCAGATGCTGGCGATCGGCCGGGCGCTGATGTCGAAGCCGAAGGTGCTCCTGCTCGACGAGCCGTCGCTCGGGCTCGCGCCGCTCGTCGTCCACGCGATCTTCGAGGCGATCGAGGAGATCCACAGGACCGGCACGCCCGTCCTCCTCGTCGAGCAGAACGCGAACGCCGCGCTCCGGCACTCCAACCGCGCCTACGTGCTCGAGACGGGCCAGGTCGCGCTGGAGGGGACCTCGGCCGAAGTCGCGGCGAATCCGAAGGTGAAAGAGGCCTATCTGGGAGAGTGAGGGGCGTTGAGCGTTGAGCGTTTAGTGTTGAGCGTGAAGACTGGCTCGCTCAGCGTTTCCGCCGGACAACCTCTCGACGCTTAACGCTCAACTCTCAACTTCTCAACCGCCTTCGGTATCGCCCCATCCAGCGCCGGAAACTTCGCCAGCCACTCGCGCCGCTCGCCTCGGAGCTTGTCGACGAGGGAGGCGTACTCCTCGGGCGAGTAGTGGCGGCGCGGATCGTACTTCGCGAGATCGACGCCCGGGACCTCGACCGGGATCTCATAGCCCCAGTCCGGGTCTTTCGCCCAGCGGATGCCTTCCTTGGCGATCTGTTTCATGAGCTCGGTCGAGATCTTGATCGTGATCTTCTCGCCCGCGGAAGCGGAAGCCCCGGACTTCGCCCCGATCGAGCCGGTGTTCAGGATGTAGGCCTGCATGTCCGGATTCTCGCGGAGGATCTGGAGGAGCCGGTTTCCCTCGTCGGCCTCGGGCCCCACGATGAACGGATTCGTGCCGACCTCGCGCTTGGCCTGACCCGCCTTCGTCGGATCGCCCGCCGAGGTCTCGATCGACTCGCCGAGCATGAAGTACGCCGCGGCCTGCTCCGAGGTCAGCCGTGCGCAGACCGGGAACGACGTCGTTTCGGCGCGTGATGAAGACGATCTTGTTGGCTTTGTCGAGGTCGATGCCGTCGCCCGTGCCGTGGATGAACCGGCGCAGAACGACGCCCCGTCCGTTGGACGTGATCGAGGTGTCGAGGAAGTCCACCTTGCCGTTCTCGCCGACCGCGATGTTCTCGTAGGCCGCCGTCGGGTGCGTCGCCGCTCCCCACAGCACCGTCTGCGAGGGCTCGAGGCCCTCGGTCTTGATGTAGAAGCCGTCCTCGGTCCCGAACGCCCGGCCCTCCCGGGTCAAAAGGACGACGTCGTCCTGCTTGATGATCGCCTTCTCGGGCTCCTTGAGGCCGTGGTCGTGCAGCGTCAGCGTCGTCTTCCCGGTCCCCGAGAGCCCGAAGAGCAGGAAGCCGACGTCGCGCAGCTTCCCGTCGGGTCCCGTGACGCGCAGGAACTTCGACCCGGCGTGCAGCCCGAGCCCTCCCCGCCGCTTGATCCAGTACATCGCCTGCCGGAGCATCGACTTCTTGGCCTCGCCGGGGTAGTCGGTTCCGAGGATGTACGTGTAGCCCTGGTTGACGTCCAGGAAGATGAGGGTCTCCGGCCAGTCGGGCACGTAGACGGAGATGAAGTCGGGCTCCTTCGAGGAGTCCGACGGAAACAGCATGTTGTGCCACATGTAGGCGATGCGGGCGTAATCCTTGGGAACGTACAGGCGGCAATGGATCGGAGCCTCGGGGCTCATGCCCATGCGCCGGTCGACCTGGATCAGGTCCATCTTCGAGAGAGCGTCCTGGACCTCGCGGATCTTCTCCGCCGCGCGGCCGCCGTCGATGGCCTGCTGCATGATGCCGACCTGGACGCCGTCGGAGACGACGTAGGTCTTCTTCGCCGAGCGGTTCTTGATGCGCGTCGCGTAGACGGGCGACCCATACGCGGTCGTCTTCTCCCCGGAGCGGGCCAGCGCGCGGAGCTCTTCTCCCGAAAGGTCCTTGAGGATCGAGCGCGCCCGGATCGTGCGTGCTGTGACGGCCTCGACGGTGCTCATGAATGCAAGTCCTTTTGCGACAGAGATTTCAATTCCCTCGGGAACCCATATTTATAGCAGATTCCGTGCCTTTCGGTTCAGAGGCCGATCTCGTCGGCGATGGGCTTGAGCGATTCGATGAGAAACGAGATGTGCTCCTCGAGCGGAACCCCGACCGCCTCGGCGCCGCCGTAAACGTAGGAGCGGTCCACCGAGCGGGCGAAAGCCTTGTCCTTCAGGCGTTTCACGACCGAGGAGGCCGGCAGGTCCGCGATCTTCTTCGTCGGGCGGACCTTCACGCAGGCCCCGATGAAACCCACGAGCTCGTCGCACGCGTAGATCGCCTTCTTCATGGGCGTGTCGCGGGGGATCTTCATGTAGTCGGCATGCGACTGGATGGTCTCGACCATCTCCTCGGCATAGCCCCGCTCCCGCAGGATGCGGCCGCCGACGTGAAGATGGGTGTCCTCGGTCGGGTTCTGCTCGTAGTCGAAGTCGTGGAGCATTCCGACGATGCCCCAGCGCTCGATTTCGGTCTCGTCGGTCACGCCCGCCCGGCGCGCGCAGGCGCGCATCGCCTCTTCGACGGCCCGGCCGTGCTTGCGCAAGGCGTCGGACTGGGTGAACTCGAAGAGGAGGCCTCGGGCCTCCTCGCGTGTGGGCCAGCGTCCCGCGGTCATGGGGCGATTCTATCGGGAGCCGCGGAATGCGTCGTTTCGAGCGAACTGCACACTAAAATGTGCATGTTTAGCAGATTTCAGGCGTCATTTCTGAGCTTTGGGGTTGCTTTTGGCGAGATTGACACTAAAATCCTGCCGACACGTCAAAAAAAGGGAGGCGGAATGGCGAAGGCGCTGAAGGCGAAGGTCCTCAAGTTCGACGCGGCAGGCCCGGGTCTGTCGAAGACCGAGATTCTCAAGGTGTGCGAGGCGGAGAACGTCCGCTTCATGCGCCTGCAGTTCACCGACATCTTCGGTGTCATCAAGAACGTCGAGCTTCCGAGCTCGCAGTTCGGCAAGGCACTGGACGGCGAGATCCAGTTCGACGGCTCCTCGATCGAGGGGTTCACGCGGATCGAAGAGTCCGACATGAACCTCGTTCCGGATCTCAATTCCTTCGCGATCTACCCCTGGGCGCACAAGAACGGCGAGAAGGTCGGCCGCCTGATCTGCGACGTCTACACGCCCGACGGCGCGCCCTTCGCCGGTTGTCCGCGCATGAGCCTGCGCAAGCAGATGGACAAAGCGTCGGCGCTTGGCTACACGCTGGTCACCGGGCCCGAGGCCGAATTCTTCCTGTTCCGCCGTGACGCGAGCGGCGTTCCCATCATCGACACGCACGACGAGGGCGCGTACTTCGACCTGACCCCGGTGGACCGGGGCGAAGAGGCCCGCCGCGACATCGTCCTTGCCCTCGAGCAGATGGGCTTCGAGGTCGAGGCCGCCCACCACGAGGTTGCCGCCGGCCAGCACGAGATCGACTTCAAGTACGCCGATGCCATCACGACGGCCGACCGCGTGTCGACCTTCCGCTTCGTCGTCAAGAAGGTGGCTCTGGACCACGGCCTCCACGCGACGTTCATGCCGAAGCCGATCTACGGGATCAACGGGTCGGGCATGCACGTCCACCAGTCCTTCCTGGACAAGAAGGGCAACAACGTCTTCTACGACGCCAAGGCCAAGTACCAGCTTTCCAAGACCGCTCTGAACTACACCGGCGGCATCCTGCGCCACGCCCGCGGATTCGCGGCGGTCACCAACCCGCTCGTGAACTCGTACAAGCGCCTGGTCCCGGGCTACGAAGCCCCGATCAACGTGGCGTGGTCCATGCGGAACCGTTCGCCGCTCGTCCGCGTTCCCGCACGCCGCGGCATGGGGACCCGCATCGAAGTCCGCATGCCCGATCCGTCCTGCAACCCCTACCTGGCCTTCGCGGTCATGCTCGCGTCGGGTCTCGACGGAGTGAAGAACCGCATGGATCCGGGCGAGCCGGTGGACCGCAACATCTTCAAGATGAGCGAGCGCGAGAAGCGGCGCCTGCGGATCGACCAGCTCCCGGCGAATCTCTCGGAGGCATGCGACAGCCTCGAGAAGGATCCTGTCGTCACCGACGCGCTCGGCGAGCACATCCTCACGCACTACCTCGAGGCCAAGCGCGGCGAGTGGGCCGAGTACATCTCGATGGTCCAGCCCTGGGAGACCGAGAAGTACCTGGAAACCTACTGATCACCGACTTCCGAATAATTTAAGGCCAGAGGCAACTCTGGCCTTATTTTTTTAGCCATGATCGAGTTCGCTATTCTCTGAATCGATGGGAGTTCTCTCTCAGCGCTTTCGCGATCGGCTGGCCTCCGGCCGTCCGCTCTTGCTCGATGCGGCCATGGGCACCGAGCTGCAGCGCCGCGACGCGGACACGACGCTGCCGCTCTGGAGCGCGCGGCCCCTCCTGCGGGATCCGGAGCTGGTCTGGACCGTCCATGGCGACGAGGTCGCGGCCGGCGCCGACATCCTGACCGCCAACACGTTCCGGACGCACGCCCGCTCCCTCGCGAAGGCCGGTGCTCGCCGAACGCTCCGGAGAGCTCACCGCGCGGGCCGTCCAGCTCGCCCATCAGGCGGCGGCGGCTCCCGGGCGGGAAGTCTTCGTCGCGGGCTCGCTCTCGCCGCTCGAGGACTGCTACCGGCCCGAGCTCGTGCCCGACGACGCGGCGCTCGCGCGCGAGCACGGCGCCCAGGCGCGCTTCCTGGCGGACTCCGGCGTGGATCTGATCCTCGCGGAGACCCACAACACGATTCGCGAAGCCGCCGCCGCGCTGTCGGCCGCGAAGGCTTCCGGCGTGCCCGCGATCCTGTCGCTCGTCACGGACGGGGAGGGCCGTCTCCTCTCGGGCGAGACGATCGAGGACGCGGCCCGGGCGCTCCTGCCGCTCGCGCCGGACGCGCTCGGCATCAACTGCGTATCGGCCGCGCGCCTCGCGGCGGACCTCGAGCGTCTGGCGGCGGCGGCTCCCGGCGTGCCGCTCGCGGCCTACGGCAATCTCGGGCTTCCTGCCGACGAGAAGGGCTGGGCCTTCACCGAGGAGCTCTCGCCCGACGACTACGCGCAGCACGCCGGCCGCTGGCTCGCCCTCGGCGCCCGCATCGTCGGCGGCTGCTGCGGAACGAGGGCCGAGCACACGCGCGCGCTGCGGAAACGCCTCGACGCGGACGCGAGCGAGGCGGCCGGCTCCGAGCCGGCGGGCTAGAGCGCCGAAGGTCCGAAGAATCCCGGGATCCCTCGCTTCGCTCGGGATGACGGCAACGGCGTCCTTCGGACGCTTCGCCGTCAGTCCTCCGTCTCGATCTCGTACACGTCGATCCCCGAGCCGCTCCGCGCGAACTGTTCGATCGGGCCGCTCTGGATCAGCCGCCGCCAGGCCGGCCGCCGGGACTTGCCGAAAATCGCGAGCGTGACGCCGTGCTCGCGGGCGAAGCGCAGGAGCTCCCGGGCGACGTGCTCCGCCGAGAGCCAGACGACCTTGGCGCCCAGCTCCATGGCGAGCGTCACGTTCTCGGAGAGGAGCCGATGCTCGCGCGCCGACATCTCCTGCGGCCCGTCGCGGGGCGTGCGCACGTAGACCGCGAACCAGTTCGTGTTGAGCTTGCCCGCGAGCGCCGAAGCGCGGCGGAGCAGCCGGCGCGTGGTCTCGGCGTTGGAGGACATCGCGACCATGACCTTCGTCGCGACGGGCTCGGTCGAGGTCGCCCGGTGCGGGCCCCGGCGCTCGGCTTCGAGGCGATCCGCGATCTGCCGCATCGCGAGCTCGCGGAGCGAGGCGAGGTTTTTCTCGGTGAAGAAATTCTCGAGGGCCGGGCCGATCCGTTCGGCGGGGTAGATCTTGCCGGCGCGCAGACGCTCCTGCAGCTCGGCCGAGGGGAGGTCCACGTTCACGATCGCGTCTGCCTGGCGGAGCACGCGGTCCGGCACGCGCTCCTGGACGTCGACCCCGGTGACGCGAGACACGATGTCCTGCAGGGACTCGAAATGCTGGATGTTGACCGCGGTCATGACCGAGATGCCGGCGTCGATCAGGTCATCCACGTCCTGGTAGCGCTTGACGTTCTCGGCGCCCGGGACGTTGGTGTGCGCGAGCTCGTCGACGATCACGACCTCGGGCTTGCGCGCCAGGATGGCCGGCAGGTCCATCTCTTCCAGTTCTCTGCCCTTGTAGACGATCTTGCGCCGCGGAATCAGCGTCGAGGTCGCCGATCCGTTCGGCGGTCTCGGCGCGGCCGTGCGTCTCGATGAGGCCGACGACGACGTCGACGCCCTGCTTTTGGAGCAGATGGGCGTCTTCCAGCATCTGGTAGGACTTTCCGACGCCGGCGGCGTGGCCGATGTAGATCTTGAGCTTGCCGCGCCGCGATTTCTCGAGGAGCCGGAGGAAGACGTCCGGCGAGCTGCGCCGGATTTCTTCGGTCTGCGGCATGAGCGATTCTATGGGCGCCGCGGAAATGCGCGGTCCAGATCGAGGTTCGCCAGCAGGACATTGACGCGCGGCTCGCCCAGGATCCACAGCGTACGCGGCTCGATGCGTTTGCGGATGACCTCCGTCACCTGGGCTTCGGTGACGCCGCGGGCCCGGGCGATGCGCGCCGCCTGCCAGAGCGCCGCGTCGGGCGAGAGGTGCGGGTCGAGACCCGAGGCCGAGGCGGTGACGAGGTCCGCGGGCACGGGACCCGTGTCTCCGGGCCGATCGGCCCGGGCGGCGGCGACGGCCTCCGTGATCGCTTCGGCCAGGCTCTTGTCGGTCGGGCCCTTGTTGCGGCCGGCGGAGGCCGTCCCGTCGTAGCCCTCCTTGCCCGCGCCCGACGGACGCGGCCGCAGGTAGCGGGGGTCCTTGAAGTTCTGTCCGATGAGGGAGGAGCCGACGACGCGGCCTTCGGACGTCACGAAGGAGCCGTTCGCCCGGTCCTTCCAGAAGAGCTGGCCGACGGCCGTGACGGCGGCGGGATAGAGACCACCCAGAAGGACGGTCAGGACGACGACGTAGAGAGTCGAACGGAGCAAGAGCTTCATATTTCCTCCGGGCCGCTCACGCCAGGTGCAGGGCCAGGACGATCCAGTCGATCAACTTGATTCCGACGAATGGCACGACGACCCCTCCGACCCCGTAGATCCAGAGATTGCGCGCGAGGATGCGGGCCGCCCCGATCGGGCGGTACTTGACGCCCCGCAGCGCCAGCGGGATCAACGCGATGATGATGAGGGCGTTGAAGATGACGGCCGAGAGGATGGCCGACTGCGGGTTGCCGAGCTTCATGATGTTCAGGGCGTTGAGCGCCGGATAGGTCGCGGCGAACATCGCCGGCAGGATCGCGAAGTACTTGGCCACGTCGTTGGCGATCGAGAACGTCGTGAGCGAGCCGCGCGTCATCAGGAGCTGCTTGCCGATCTCGACGATCTCGATCAGCTTCGTGGGGTTCGAGTCGAGGTCGACCATGTTTCCGGCCTCGCGCGCCGCCTGCGTGCCCGTGTTCATCGCCACGCCGACGTCCGCCTGGGCGAGCGCGGGCGCGTCGTTCGTGCCGTCGCCCGTCATGGCGACGAGGTTGCCGCCCTCCTGTTCCTTGCGGATCAACGCGAGCTTCTGCTCGGGCGTGGCCTGGGCCAGAAAGTCGTCGACGCCGGCCTCGCGCGCGATGGCCGCGGCGGTCAGCGGGTTGTCGCCGGTGATCATGATCGTCCGGATCCCCATGGCGCGCAGGCGGTCGAAGCGGTCGCGCATCCCGGCTTTGACGACGTCGCGGAGCGCCACGACGCCGAGGACCCGCGGGCCGTCGGCGACGAGCAGGGGAGTCGCCCCTTCCGCCGAGATCTGGTTGAGAAGATCCGAGACGACGACGTGGATCGAGCCGCCCTGGCTCCGGACCCACTCCGCCACCGAGTCCCCGGCGCCCTTCCGGATCTGCCGGCCGTTGAAGTCGACGCCGGACATGCGCGTCTGCGCCGAGAAGGCGATGAACCTCATCCCTTCGACGCGCCGGGCGCGCAGGCTGAACTTGTCCTTGGCGAGGATGACGATGGAGCGGCCCTCCGGCGTCTCGTCCGAGAGCGACGAGAGCTGCGCCGCTTCGGCGAGATCTCCGGGAAGGATCCCGGGCGCCGGGTGAAAGTCGGTCGCCTGGCGGTTGCCCGAGCGTGATCGTTCCGGTCTTGTCGAGCAGCAGGACGTTGACGTCCCCGGCCGCCTCGACGGCCCGGCCGGACATCGCGAGCACGTTGTGCTGCAGGACGCGGTCCATGCCGGCGATCCCGATGGCCGACAGCAGGCCGCCGATCGTCGTGGGAATGAGACAGACGAGGAGGGCGATCAGGACCGCGCGTCGTCGCCGATCCTCCGGCGTAGACCGCGAACGGCCGCAGCGTGGCCGTGGCGATCAGGAACACGATCGTCAGGCCGGCGAGCAGGATCGAGAGCGCGATCTCGTTGGGCGTCTTCTGGCGGGAGGCGCCTTCGACCAGCGCGATCATGCGATCGAGGAACGTCTCGCCCGGATTCGACGTGATCTCGACGACGATCCGGTCCGAGAGGACCCGGGTTCCTCCGGTCACCGCGGACCGGTCGCCGCCGGCCTCCCGGATGACCGGCGCCGACTCGCCGGTGATCGCCGACTCGTCCACCGAAGCGATGCCCTCGACGACCGTGCCGTCGCCCGGGATGGGCTCGCCGGCCTGGACGATCACCCGGTCGCCCTTGCGGAGCGCCGTCGCCGGCACGGTTTCCTCGCCTTTCTTCGTCTGGCGGCGGGCCATGGTCTCGGTCCGGCCTCGCCGCAGCGCCGCGGCCTGGGCCTTGCCCCGCCCCTCGGCCATCGCCTCGGCGAAGTTGGCGAAGAGGAGCGTGAACCAGAGCCAGAGGGCGATCTGCAGGTTGAAGAACGCGTCTTGGCCGTCGGCGACGGCGACGTCGCGCACGAGGAGCACGGTCACGATCACCGCGCCCACGAGGACGACGAACATGACCGGGTTCCTGGCCTGCAGTCGCGGATCGAGCTTGCGGAACGAGTCCACGATCGCCGTGCGGACGATCGCCCGGTCGAAGAGGGGTCGGCGTCGGTGTTGAGCCACGGTGTCTCCTCTAGAAAAGCGTCCCGGCCTTCATCAGGAACTGCTCGACGATGGGGCCGAGCGCGAAGGCGGGGAAAAACGTCAGCGCCCCGACGATCAGGATCACGCCGACGAGCAGCACGGTGAAGACCGGCCCCGTCACGGGGAAGGTGCCGGCGGACGCGGGAACCTTCTTCTTCGCGGCGAGCGATCCGGCGATGCCCAGGATCGGAATCAGCATGAAGAAGCGGCCGAAGAACATGTCGACGCCGAGCGTCGTGTTGTAGAAGGGCGTGTTCGCGCTGATCCCGGCGAAGGCCGAGCCGTTGTTGCCGGCGCCCGAGGTGTAGGCGTAGAGAATCTCCGAGAAGCCGTGAGGCCCCATGTTGGCGCGTCCCGCGAGCCCGGCCGGCAGGACGGACGGCCGCGGCGGTGAACCCGAGGATGCAGAGTGTCAGGATCAGGACCGAGAGCATCGCGAGCTTGACCTCGTGCGACTCGATCTTCTTGCCGAGATACTCGGGAGTGCGGCCGACCATCAGGCCGGCGATGAACACCGACAGGACGATGAAGAGGAACATGCCGTAAAGACCCGCCCCGACGCCGCCGAAGATGATCTCGCCCGAGGCGATGTTGGCGAGCGGCACGAGACCGCCGATGGGCGTGTAGGAGTCGTGCATGGAGTTGACCGCGCCGCAGGAGGCGTCCGTGGTCACGGTCGCGAAGAGCACGGAGTCGCCGATCCCGAAGCGGACCTCCTTGCCCTCCATGTTGCCGCCCGTGCCGCCGGCGCTCGGCGCGGCCGCGACGCCGGCCGCCTGATGAATCGGGTTGCCGCGCTGCTCGTAGACGCCGGCGATCGTCACGCCCACCAGGAAGAGCACGGCCATCGCGGCGAACACCGCCCAGCCGTGGCGGACCGAGCCGGTCATCCGGCCCAGCGTGTTGGTCAGTCCCGCGCCGATCGCGAAGATCAGGACGAGCTGCAGGAAGTTGGTCCCCGGCGTCGGGTTCTCGTAGGGATGGGCCGAGTTGGCGTTGAAGAAGCCGCCGCCGTTGGTCCCGAGCTCCTTGATCGCTTCCTGCGAGGCGACGGGGCCCTGGGGGATCTTCTGGTCCGCGCCCTCGAGGGTCTTCACGGCCACGTCCGGCCTGGAAGTTCTGCACCACGCCGCGGGAGACGAAGAAGAGCGCCGCGAGAAACGAGAACGGCAGCAGCACCCACAGGATCGCCCGCGTGCAGTCGGACCAGAAGTTCCCGATTCCCTTCGACTTCTCCCGCGCGACGCCGCGGATGACCGCGACCGCGATCGCGATGCCCGTCGCCGCCGAGAGGAAATTGTGGAGGGCGAGCCCCGCCATCTGCGTGAAGTGGGACATCGTCGACTCGCCCGAGTAGCCCTGCCAGTTCGTGTTGGTCGTGAACGACACGGCCGTGTTCCAGGAGGAGTCGGCGGAGACGGCGCCGAAACCGTTCGGGTTCAGCGGCAGGAACTTCTGGAGCCGCTGCATCGCGTAGAGGATGACGAGCGAGGCCGCGTTGACGATCAGCATCACCACGGTCCACTCGATCCAGGTCTGGTCCTTCGCGGCGTCGACGCGGCAGAGTCGGTAGATGCCGCGCTCGAGCGGCCGGAGCACCGGGTCGAGGAGGGTCCGTTCTCCCGAGAAGACCTTCGCCATGTAGCGCCCCAGCATCGGCGTGATGGCGACGATGATCGCGAGGTAGACCAGGATCTCGACGATGTTGATGGTCGTCACGGCGTCAAACCTTTTCCGCCCGGACCATGGCCCAGAGCAGGTACCACAGCAGGGCGAGGCTCACGACGAGCCCGAGAACGTCTTCCCATCCCATGTCGTCGTCTCCCTCGAGTGTCAGATGCGGTCGCAGCGGCGCACGTACACGACGGACAACCAGAAGAGGAAGACCGTCGCGGCCAGGAAGAGCAGGTCCAGCATCGCAATCTCCTCAGAAAGCCGTTCTCAAAAGAGGTAGCCGAGCTCGATCAGGCCGCCGTTGCCCTGCGAATTGCCGTTCTTGATCGAATAGGCCGCGTACGCGGTCCAGTGCCCGAATGCGTAGATGAGGCCGGGGCTGACGTAGCCGATCGAGTTCTCGCCGCTCAACCAGTCGGCGGCGACGGTCAGTCCCGGGACGCAGGGAATCGGCTGCTCGAACGTCGCGAGCGCGCCGCCGGTGCTCCTCGGCAACGCGTAGCCCGCCGAGGAGTACCAGCCTCCGAACTCGATCCGCGTCCCGAGCTTCGGAATGCGGTAGGACGCGAAACCGTAGCCGAAGCCGGCCGGGTCGCCGTCCTCGCTTCCTTTGAGGAAGAAGAGGCCGTTCCCGCCGGCAGTGAGCGCGAAGTCGCCGATGCGTACGGGCTGGATCTTGAGGGCGACCTTCGCGGTGGGGATCACCGGTCCCGGAGCGTTCAGGCCTCCGAAATTGACTCCCCCTTCGACCCGCGGAAGGAGCCCACGACGCCGCGCACCGTCGTCGAAGAGAACTTGGGATCAGTCGGTCGAAAGAGCTCGTCGACCTCGAGGTAGACCTTGCCCGGATCGAGCACGTCGGCCGACGGGACGTTGAAGATCGTCTGCTGCGCCGACATCGACGCCACCGGGAGAGCGAAGGCCAGGAAGACCGCGGCCGCGGCGATCCGGTGCGTCGGCGTCGGGCGGTGCGGGCTCGAGCCCCGTGCGACGGTCTCCCCGACTCGGACGGGCCAGAGAGCCATCGCCCTCCCGCCGCAGACGAGGTACCCGATGAACCCCGCGATCAGAAACGGGAGTCCGACACGCGGGAAAAGAGCGTCCGCGAGAGCTCCGGCGAGCAGGCTCACGACCGCGAGACCCGCGTAGATCCGGGAGGCTTTCTTTCGTTTGGCGTCCATGACGGCGCCAGAATGCGACGCGATCGGGAAAGAAGTCCGGATGAAGTCCGAAAGAATTCCGAAGGACGGAAGTCTCTGAAAACTCAGAGCTTGTCGGCTGGCGCGTCAGTCTTCGGGGGCGAATCGATAGCCGACCCAGGGCTCCGTCCGGAACCAGCGCGGCCGGTTCGGATCGTCCTCGAGCTTTCGGCGCAGGCTCCCGACGTGGACCCGCAGCGTGTCGTTCGTGACGCCCGCCGTCGTTCCCCACACCGCCGCAAGGAGCTGCCGGTGGGTCCAGACGGCGCCCGGCTTGGCGATCATGGTCTTCAGGATCGAATACTCCAGGGGCGTGAGATGGACCGGGCGGCCGCGCTTGCGGACCGAGCGCGCGTCGAGATCCACTTCGACGTCTCCCCAGTGCGCCTTCGACGGCGCGGATCCCGTCTCCCGGCGCCGCAGGAGCGCCCGGGCCCGGGCCAGGAGCTCGGCCACGCCGAAGGGCTTCGTCACGAAGTCGTCGGCGCCCGCGTCGAGAAGGCGAACCTTGTCGCGCTCCTCGTTTTTGACCGTCAGCACGAGGATCGGGGTCGCGGAATGTTGCGCCGCCGGATCTCCTGGACCACCTCGAGACCGCCGAGGTTCGGCATCGCGAGATCCGTGACGACGAGGTCGAAGCCGCCTTCCTCGAAGCGCTCGAGCGCCTCCCGGCCGTCGATCGCGGCGTCGACCTCGTGGCCCTCACGCTCGAAGGCGTCTCGCACGACCTTGCGGATGGCGGGCTCGTCGTCGGCGACGAGGATGCCGGCTCATGCGGCACTCCGCGGAAGAGCGATCTCGAAGAGCGTCCCGCCGCCCTCGGCCTCGGCGAGGCGGAGGCGGCCGCCGTTCAGTGCGACGAGGCTCTTCGCGATGAAGAGGCCGAGGCCGCTCCCGGGAACGTCGCGCGCGCCGTCGAGGCGGACGAAGCGCTCGAACACGCGATCCCGGTCGGCGGCCGGGATGCCCCGGCCCTCGTCCGCGACGCGGAAGTAGGACTTCGTCTCGTGGGCGCCGGCGGCGACCCGGATCGTCGAGCCTGGCGGGCGAATAGCGCGCCGCGTTCTCGAGGCCGTGGCCGAGGGCCTCCGTCAGCTGAAAGGGGTCGACCTCCACGGTCAGATCGGGCGGAGGCGGATCGACGAAGAGAGTGTTGCCCGAGAGGGCGTCGCCGAACCGCGCCACGGCCGCCTCGACGATCTCTCCGCAGCCGACGCGCTGGGGCCGGGGGCGTGCGGCCCCGGAGTCCAGTCGGACGACGTCCATGAGCTCCGTCACGCGCCGGTCGAGGGCGGTGAGCTGGCTTCGTGCCAGCTGCGCGGCCTCGGAGGCGCCGCTGACGGCCTCCCAGTTCTCGACGGCGCCGCGGGCGGCCGCGACCGGAGTCTTCAGGTCGTGGGCGAGCTGGGCCAGGAGCGTCGACTTCATCTGCTCGCTCGTCCGGGTCGCCTCGGCCTCTCGCGCGAGACGCAGGAAGCGCTCGCGCTCGACGGCGAGGCCGATCAGCAGCGCGCAGGCCTCGGCCATGCGCTCGCTCGAGCGGAGGCCGCGCGCCACGAGGACCCCGCGCGGTGCAACCCCACCGGGATAGGGAGATAGATGTCGGTGCCGCCGAGCTCGGACGGATACGACGCCGAATTGCCCTGCCGAAACGCGAGATCCGCGATGTCGTCGCGGTAGGCGATGGCTGCCGTTTCGATCCTCTGAGAGAGATTGCCCTTTTCGTCGGCGAGCAGGATGCCGACCTGCGCGCAGTCGAGGGCCTGGCGGAGCCGGTCGGCCGCGACGCCCAGCAGCGTCTCGCGATTCGTGTCGGAGAGGAAACCCTGGGAGAGCTGCGTCAGTGCGATGAGGTCGCGGCGCTCCGCCTCGAGGAGCCGCAGCCTGCGGCGCGAGAGCGCGGACAGCCGCCCGATGAGGAGGCCCGATACCAGGAACACGAAAAGAGCAGCGACGTTGCGGGGGTCCTGGATCGTGAACGTGTAGAGCGGAGGGAGGAAGAAGAAGTTGAAGCCGGCGGTCGCCAGGAGGGCGGCGACGACCCCCGGCCCGCTCTGCCACACCGAGGCGCAGAGAAAGACGGCCAGAAGCAGGAGGAGGGCGATCGAGGAGTCCGTGAGCGCCGGAAAGAGCTTGAGGAGCGCGATCGTTGCGGCGACGACCAGGACCGAAGCCGGATATCCGATCCACCGCGGCGCCCACTTCATCGCGCGGACATTCTATGGCGCGGGCGTCATGCAATCAGCATCGCGTCGCCGAAGGAGTAGAAGAGATAGCCACGGGCGACGGCTTCCGCGTAGGCAGCGAGCACTCGTTCCCGGCCCGCGAAGGCCGAAACCAGCATGACGAGAGTCGAGCGGGGGAGGTGGAAGTTGGTCAGGAGCGCGTCGACGGTTCGGAATTCGAAGCCGGGCGTGATGAAGAGGTCGGTGGCGAAGCGCAGGTCGCCGTCCAGCGGCGCGTCGACGAGGCGCGCGGCGGCTTCCAGCGATCGCGCCACGGTCGTACCCACGGCCACGACACGCCGCCCCTCGCTCTTCGCCCGCGCGATCGCGGCGCGTGCCTTCGACGGGATGTGCACGTCTTCGGGGGGAAGCGTGTGGGCGTCGGTGTCGTCGACCGTGACCGGCTTGAAAGTTCCGGCGCCGACCGCCAGCGTGAGGTCGACAATCTCCACGCCGCCCTCGCGCAGCGCGGCGAGGATCGGCTCCGTGAAGTGGAGGCCGGCGGTGGGCGCCGCGACCGCGAGCGGCTCCCGCGCGAAGACGGTCTGGTAGGCGGCGCGGTCCTCCGGCCGATCCGGAGCGCCTGGCTCGCGTCGGATGTAGGGAGGAAGCGGAGTCCGGCCGATGCGGCCGAGCAGCCCCGCGTCGAGCGGGCGATCGAATCGCACCGAGCGCCCGCCGTCGTCGCGCACTTCAACGATTTCCGCCGAGAGGCCCTCGTCGAACTCGATCCGCGCGCCCGACTTCGCTCGGCGGCCCGGCTTCGCGAGCGCGCTCCAGAGACGGGAGCCGGCTTCCTGCGGCGAGAGGAGGAAGATCTCGACCAGGCGCCCCGCCGAATCCCGCCCGTAGAGGCGGGCCGGGCGAACGGCCACGTCGTTGCGCACGAGCAGATCGCCGGCGCGGAGGAGACCCGGCAACTCTTCGAACCGCCGATGCTCCACCGCGCCGTTCCCGCGTTCGAGCACCAGGAGCCGGCTCGTGCCCCGCGGCCGCGCCGCCTGAGCGATCCGCTCCGCGGGCAGCTCGTAGTCGAAGAGGTCGACGCGCACGGGCGGTAGCGTATCGGGGCGTTACCTGCGGTAACGGCGGGCCGGACGTGAGGCTCCGGCAACGTGTGCGACGGCGAGGCGCAAGTCTTTCAGCCTCAAAGACTTCATGTGTCGGCGCCGGCTCGTGGCACGAGAGTTGGAATGAGTAGGCTGCGAAAGGAACCAACAAATGACCGAACGCCTCTTCCGCTCCGTATCTGCGATGCTCGTCCTCGTCGTGGCTCTCGTCTCTTTTACGCTCGCTTTCTAGCGTTCGACTTCACGCTCGCGTTCTCGCGCTCGACCTTGAGGCTCGCGTTCTCGCGCTCGACTTTGAGGCTCGCGTTCTAGCGCTCGACTCGCGCCTGAAATAGCCTGCCCGCGTGGCGGCTGACCATTCCGACTTTCCCAGCGGCCGGGGCCGTGTCTCGATCGAGGCGGCCGGGATCCCGGTCGAGGGCGTTTCCATCGCGGGCCACGAATCCTTCTACAAGCTGCCGACCTTCCGCACGCTGCTCGAGTTCGGCCGCGCGCCCGAAGACACCGTCGGCTTGGCCAACGTCTGCGTCTCGCACGGACATCTCGATCACATGGCCGGCCTCGCGCATCACGCCTCGCGCCGCAAGCTCGCCGGGCTCCCCCGGCGCGCGTCCTCGTGCCGGCGGCAGCGGCGGGGGACGTCGGCGCCTGGATCGCGGCGTGCGAGCGTCTCGAGCACATTCGCTACGAGACCGAAGTCGTCGGAGTCGAGCCCGGCGATCGCTTCGCGCTGCGGAACGATCTCGAGCTGAGCGTCTTCCCAGGTTGCCACCGCGTCCCGACGGTCGGGTATCTCTTCTCCGAGGTGAGGCACAAGCTCCTCGACGAGCTCGCGGGCCGGCCGGGAGCGGAGATCGCCAGGTTGCGCCGCGAGGGCGCCACGGTGACTCGGCGCGAGGAGATTCCGCTCTTCGCCTACCCGGGAGATTGCGGACAGGAGATTTTCGACGCCGCGCCGCAGATCCTGCGCGCGAAGGTGCTGCTCCTCGAGTGCTCCTTCGTTCTCCCCGAGGACGTTCCGCGCGCCCGCGAGTACGCGCACATCCACCTCGACGACATCCTCGACCGCGCCGACCGGTTCGAGAACGAGGCGCTGGTGCTCACGCACTTCTCGCAGCGCTACCGGCCCGAGGAAATCCGCCAGGCTCTACGCCGGATCCCCGAGCCCCTGGCCTCGAGGGTGATCGCGTTTCTTCCGCCGGTATGATGGTTCCGGTGTTGTGGGGTAGTTGAGCTGGTACAACGTCCGGCTGTTAACCGGAAGGTCGGTGGTTCGAGTCCACCCCCCACAGCCATAGACTCAGACTCTTGGCGGCCCGCTGCGCGGGCCAACCGACGAGAGAGGGGATGTCGTCCGGAACCCTCTCCCTCGAACGGTCGGGTCGCGCAGCAAACAAGACGAGACTCGTGCGTGTGGGGTTGGCCTTCTGCTTGCATCTTCTGGAGTGTGATGGCAAGTCGGCGCGTGGTTCTGATGGCGGTTTGCCGCAAGTGCGGTCGGCGGTTCTCGACCGGGATCGAGACCGACGCGGACTCGCCGTGTCGTGTCAAGGGCTGGAACCGGAAGTGCCCGCACTGCGCGACCGAGCATTCGCTGAACAGCGAAGATCTTCAGCCCGCCCCGATCCTGCCTCCCTGGCAGCCGACGCTCTAAGTCATCAGTTCGGCCAGTGGAGGCCGAGCGCCTTCGCCAGGAAGACCGCCATCTGCCGGCGCGTGATCGGGTTGTCCGGGCAGTAGTTCCCGCTGCCGCAGCCGGCCGTGATACCCGACGCCACGAGCGCCTCGATGAACGGAAACGCAGCATCCGACGGCGGAACGTCGCCGAACGTCGGCGTCCCGGGCGGCGGGGACACCTGCCGGCGCCACGCGATCCGGAGGCCGCCCAGGGAGCTGCCAACACTTATCGCGACGAAGATCTCGTGGCTGATGTGCTCACCGCTTCCGGTCGAGTCGGAAAGCACGTACGAAAACGGGGCCGTACACGCCCTTACATAGCCGGTGAAGAGGTCGCTGCCGAGGACTACGACGTCGGACTCCCAAATGTCCGCGACCTCCGGCACTTGTCCGCTGGAAACCAGCCGGATCGTCCGGATCCTGGCCTCCACGAACGTGAACTCCTGGACGTTTCCGTAGAGGCACAACTCGAGAATCTCGGCTCCGTTCGGGAGAGAGAGAGGGGCGGTGAAGGAACCGGGTCCCCCAAGGTAACCGTCCGCGCCTCGGCCGAACGCGTAGTCGCTGTTGAATGGCTGAAACGCCGCGGGACCGAGAGTCAGGATCTGTTCCTCGAGTCCGTAGTTCTGGCCCGGTACTGCGGATGCGGTCAGGAACGGGACTACGAGAAAGACGGCGAGGCGAAACCGTTGCGAAATGCGAAGCGCTGCCATGTCGGCCCTCCGGTTTCTTGATTCTGTGTAGAGTCTATGCCGGCGCGAGCCTCTCGACGGCGTAACGCGCCATGGCCTCGGCGAGCTCCTGCTCGCCCATGACGGCCTTGCCGACGTTCTTGCCCTCGAGATACTCGCGCTCGGCGTCGCTGTGGGTTCGGACGACGATGTCGATCTCGGGCTGGACGCGCCGCGCGAGCTCGATGGCGGCCCGGGCCTGGAAGGCGTCCGGGGCCGTGACCACGAGGAGGCGGGCGTCCTTGACGCCGGCATGCTCGAGCACGCCGGGTCGGGCCGCGTCGCCGTAGACGACCGGAATCCCCTGCTTGAGGAGGCTGGCCGCGCTGTCGAGATCGGCCTCGACGACGACGTACGGCAGCTTGCGGGCGGCGAGCGCGGCCGCGACCCGACCTCCGACACGACCGTGGCCGATGAGCACCGTGTGCCCGCGGAGGTGCCTCGGCAGCACGAGGTCTTCCGCCTCGGAGGTCAGACGCGGAGGCTTCAGCCGCGACTCGATCGACGCGATGACGCCGAACATCAAGGGGTTGAGCGTGATCGAGATCAGCGCGCCGGCGACGATCAGGCTCTGCGCCTCCGGAGGCAGCAGGCCGAGGGACAGGCCGAGGGCCGCGAGGATGAATGAGAACTCTCCGATCTGCGCGAGGCTCGCGGAGATCGTGAGGGCCGTGTGGAGGGGGCGCCGGAACGCGAGCACGATGCCGAGGGCCGCGAGGGACTTGCCGATCATGATGATGAGCACGACGGCGACCACCTTCGCCGGCTGGCGCACGAGGACCATCGGATCGAAGAGCATTCCGACGGCCACGAAGAAGAGCACGGCGAATGCGTCCTGAAGAGGGAGCGCGTCGGATGCGGCTTTCGTCGAGAGATCCGACTCGCTGATCACGACGCCCGCGAAGAAGGCTCCGAGGGCGAACGAGACTCCAAAGAGGGAAGCGGCCCCGACGGCGATGCCGAGGGCGACGGCGAGGACGCCGAGCGTGAAGAGCTCGCGCGATCCCGTCCGGGCCACGCGCTCGAGGAGCCACGGGACCGCCCGGCGGCCCACGACGAACATGAAGGCGACGAAGGCCGCGACTTTGACCAGAGTCCATGCGATTGCCACGCCCAGGGATCCGGTCGGGGCGGCCTCTCCCGGATCGCCGCCCAGCGGGATCGCCAGGGCGGGCAGCAGCACGAGGACGAGTACGGTGACGAGGTCCTCGACGATGAGCCAGCCGACCGCGATGCGCCCCTCGCCGGTCTCGAGCGCGCCGCGGTCCTCGAGCGCCCGGAGGAGCACGACCGTACTCGCGACCGAGAGACAGAGGCCGAAGACGATCCCGGATCCCCAGGGCCATCCCCAGAGGTGCGAGACGAGCATGCCGAGCACCGTCGCGGCCGCGATCTGGACGAGCGCTCCGGGGACGGCGATCTTGCGGACGGCGAAGAGGTCCTCGGGCGAGAAGTGGATTCCGACACCGAACATGAGCAGGATGACGCCGATTTCGGCGAGCTGGGAGGCGAGCCCGGCATCGGCCACGAAACCGGGCGTGAATGGTCCGACCGCGACGCCGGCCAGGAGGTAGCCGACGAGGGGCGGCATCCGGAGGCGGACGGCGAGAAGGCCGAGCAGGAACGCGAGGCCGAGCCCGCCGGCGATCGTCGCAATGAGCGCCGTCTCTTCGTGCATCGGATCTCCGCTTCAGCGCGCGGGCCGGAGAGAGAGGGCCTCGATCGCGAGCTCGTAGATGTCGGCGAGTCCGTTGCCCGGAGCGCGGATCGCTTCCACGAACCTCGCGTAGGACATCGGGGCGATCGGGGGATCGTCGAAGGCGCCCTTGACGCTCGTGAAGTAGAACGTCTTCCCGTCCGGCGAGATCAGCGGAGTGTAGGGCGAGTAGGCGGCGTTCAGCTTCGCGTCGAGGGGCGCCGGGTTCCCCCAGGCGCCGTTCTCCATGTACGTAATGTAGAGGCCGGCCTCGGCGCCGCCCCGTCTGGACATGAAGATCATGAAGCGGCCGTCGGGAGAGACGTATTGATTGGAATCCTCTTCTCCGGCGTCGACGGGCGCGGGCAGGGGCTCGGGAGCCTCGTAACGGCCGTCGACGAAGCGCGACCGGTAGAGCCGCCGCCCTGTGCGCGGCCCGCCCTCGCGTCCTGACGCCCCGATGTAGAGCGTGCCGTCGGAGGTGACCGAGGTCGTGGTCTCCGAGCCGGCGCTGTTGACGGGGGCGCCGAGGTTTCGAGGCTCGCTCCAGCCCGCGGCCGTCCGGTCCATGACCCAGAGATCGAAATCCTTCTTCGGCGCCGTCCCTTCCGTCGGCCGCGTCGACGCGAAGAAGAGTCGCTTCCCGTCGGGAGAGATCGTCGGGTCGATGTCGTTGTAGCGTCCCGAGAACGGCGCGATCTCAGGTGTCGTCCACGAACCGTTCTGGAGTCGCGAGACGACGATCCACATGGCGCGCTTCATTCCCGGGCTGCCCTTGCTGAAGTAGAGCGTCCGGCCGTCGGGTGTGAGAGCGGGGCTGAACTCGATGTCCCCGGTGGAGACAATGCCGGGAGCGAGGAGGCGGGGGGTCGATGTCTGAGCCGGGGCGGCCGACGCGAGCATCGCCGCGGCGAGGCCCAGCGCGGCGGAGCGTTTCGTCATTCCCGGGGACTATAGACGAGAGCGTGGCGAATCAGCGGCCCGGCGTCACGCGATCCATCGTCGACTTCCGCTCGGCGACGGCCCAGAGGCCGAGGTGGCTGCGCCAGGCTCCGGCCGACGCCGGCGCGAGGACGAACTCCAGCTCGTCCCCTCCGGTGCGGGAAAGCCGAACGACCTCGAGCCTCAGGAGCTTTCTCCCGCTCGCGAGCATCCGGCCCGTGGCGATCTTCTGGATGCGGGACGTCGGCAGGACCTCGGTTTCACCGAAGAGGCCGGCGAAGGAGATCGCGTTCTCGGTGAGGCCGAGAACGCCGGGGATCCGCCGGTGCAATCCGACGACCATTTCGGCCCGCGTCAGGAGTTGGAAGGTTCCGCCGGACTCGGCCAGGAGCCGCGAGGCGAGCCGATCCTGCGCGCGGCGCAGGAGCACGCGCGGGACGAACAGGAGCAGAGCCAGAACGACGGCGGCCGCGAGAACCGCGGCCGCGATCGCGATGCCGCTCACTCGGCTCTCCTGAGCGGTCTCAGAAGACCACGATCGGGAACCCGTAGAGCAGGAGGTTGAACGTCTTCACGAGGAAGACGGCCATCTGCCCGCGGTTGTTCGGGTTGCTCGGGCAGTACAGCGGCGGCGTGACCGAGCAGCCGCCGGTGATCTGCCGCGCGAAGAGCTCTTCGATGAAGTCCGAGAAGCCCGTTCCCGGAGTGCACGCCACGTCGTCGAAGACGCCCGTGCAGTCGTCCGGGTCGTATGCGGGGCCCTCCAGCGCTTTCAGGAGGAAGACCGCCATCTGGCCGCGCGTGACCGTGTTGCCGGGGCAGTAGAGGCCGCCGCCGCAACCGCCGGTGATGCCCAGATCGGCGAGCTCCTCGATCCACGGATCGAAGATACCGCCGGTGCAGGGCACGTCGTCGAAGACCGTTCCGGTGCACGGCGGCGGAACGTGGTCCGAGCCCATGCTCGCCTTCAGAAGAAAGACGGCCATCTGCGCTCGGGTCACCGCGTCGCCCGGGCAGTAGTTGCCTGCGGCGCAGCCGCCCGTGACGCCGTTGTGGAAAAGGTTCTCGATGAACCCGTAGAAGCTGTGCGCCGTCGTCACGTCCGGGAAGCTGTTGCCCAGGTGCAGCGTCCAGGTCTGCACGCCATCGTAGCCGGGTCCGCCGAAGGCGAGCGCGAATCCCGTTGCCTCGAGGATCTCGTCGACCGTCGCGTCCCAGTGCTGGGCCGGGCGCGCCCCGGCCGTCTCGGCGGTGAGCCGGTAGCAGTCCGTGTTGGTCTCGCAGTCGGCGCTGTCCGGCGGCGTGAGGGTGCCATATCCCGCAGCCCCGTCCGTCAGCCGGTAGCTCGGGAACGGGGGCGCGGCGCTCGTGGGCCCGGTGAAGTTCGTGAGCTGGCCCGTGAGGACGACGTCGGCCGTGCCGAAAAAGTTCCAGGTCGGTTCGATCTGGACCGTCTCACCCGGCTCGAAGACGCCGTTGACGTTCGAATCCGGAGGCGCGAGGGCCGTGACGTCCACGAGCAGGTCCGACGGCGTGAGGTCGATGGGCTCGATCTTGCAGACCGCCGAGCAACCGTCGCCGTCCTCCGTGTCGCTGTCGTCGCAGCCTTCGAGTCCTTCGAGCGTGCCGTTGCCGCAGGTCGCCGGCGGCGTCTGCCCGGGCGTCCCGCCGTTCTTGATCGGATGCGGAATCACCGTGATCCAGTCGTTGGCGCTGTCGTCCGTGTCGTCGCAGGCCTCGAGGCTTGCGATGCCTCCGCAGATGTCGAGACGGCGCTGAGCGGCATAGCCCGAGATCAATCCGCCGGACACGTTGTAGGGCGTTCCGACATCGACGCCCGTGTAGTTTCCCCAGGCGAAGCAGGAGTCCGGCGTCGAGCCGTCCCAGCAAACCTTGCCGCCGTTGGGATCGAGAACGGCCGTCATCGCAAGGTCTGCCGTGATGTTGAAGATCGTCGCGGCGTCCGGGGTGGCGACGAAGATCGTCATCTGGTTGTCGCCGTTGCCGACCGGGGCGGCGAACGTGAACGTCCCGGTCGGCGCGCCCAGGGCGTCGAACGTCGTCACGCTGTGTCCGGTGACGGCATTCTGGAAGTCGTCGTAGGCCTGAAGAAGGACGTACTGCGCAGTTGGGTGCGCCTGGCTTCCTGCGAAGACTTCCTTGACGTGAATGAAGTGGAACGCGGCAAATGCAGGGCTCGCGGCGAGAAGCGCGGCAAATGCGAGGGCCGGCGGTCGGAAACGCATCATCAACCCCCTGTGTCGGTTCGTCTGTCGTGTGTTGGTCGGATTGTAATGAAAAGGGCCGCCGGAGCGGCCCCTTAACCAATCTCCAAGGCGGAGCGTCAGTAGAGCGCGAGTCCGAACGTCTTCACGAGGAAGGCGGCCATCTGCTGCCGGAGCACGGAATTCAGCGGGCAGTAGAGCGGGGGAGAGACCGAGCAGCCGCCGGTGATGCCCTGGCCTGCGAGGTCCTCGATCCAGTCGGTGAACTGTCCGGGGCAAGGCACGTCGTCGAAGTCTCCCGCACACGGGTCGGGCACGTACGTCGAACCGAGCTTCGTCTTGAGCAGGAACACGGCCATCTGCTGCCGCGTGACCGGGTTATCCGGGCAATAGAGCCCGCCGCCGCATCCTCCGGTGACCCCCTCGCGGGAGAGCTCTTCGATCCAGCGCGCAAAGGGATTCGAGGCGGGAACGTCCGGAAAAACCGTGCCCGTTGCCGGAGGCGGCAGGAAAACGGCTCCCCAGCGCGCTTTCAGCAGGAAGACGGCCATCTGCGCCCGCGTCACGTTGCTGCCGGGGCAGTACCCCCGCCCGCGCAGCCGCTCGTGACGCCGTTGTGGAGGAGGTTCTCGAC
This sequence comes from uncultured Acidobacteriota bacterium, assembly GCA_963749265.1. GTDB lineage: Bacteria > Acidobacteriota > Thermoanaerobaculia > UBA5066 > Gp7-AA6 > DAHUXD01. Next base: position 262,018 of record CAVVML010000031.1, read on the forward strand.
GAAGGGATAGAAGAGGCTGTTGGTCGGGACGTCGGGGAAGCTCCCGCCGATATGCAGCGCCGCCGTGCGCGTAAAGCCGTTGTACGAAAGCGTCTCGTCGAAGGCCGTGTCCACGTGCTGGACGGCCGGGCGCGTGCCGGTCAGGGCGAACCGATAGCAGTCTCCGGTCTCCTGGAAGCAATCCTTGATGCCGCCCCCGGCGGCGATCGTTCCCCAGTCGGCCGACGCGTCGGGGATGAAATAGGTCATCCCCACCGGCCCGCGGAAATTCGAGGCCGTTCCGGTCAACGCCACGTCGCCCAGAGTCCAGTTGCGGAAGCCGGCCTCGACGTTGACCTCCTCACCGACCTCGAACACGTCGTTCAGATTGGAGTTGCCCGCCCGCGCCCCGGAGTGCAGGTGGTCGGCCGCCATGCCTTCCACGCGCGGAACGCCGGCCAGCCGAGCCGCGACCCCCAGGTCCGAGCCGTCGCTGCCTTCGCTCTGCCACACCGCGACGAACTGCCCGTTGGGCTGCGCGGCGAGCGCGGGATAGCCCTGGAAGCCCGCGGTGAAGTTGTTCACCCGAAGCTCCACGCCGGAGCGCCGGCCAGTCGTGTCGAAGTGCTGAGCGTACACGCCCGCATCGCTCCCATCCTCCTGCGAGCTATGCCAGAGGACAGCGAACTCGCCGGGGTCGAAGCCGCCGAAACCAGCGACGACCCGGGGCCGACTCTGATCGCTCACGGTGAAGGCGTTCACGTTGAACTCCGGCCCGAGCCTGTTCCGGAAGCGTCGAATCGCTGTCCGTAGACGCCCATGTCCGAACCGTCCTGCTCGTTGCTCTGCCAGACGACGATCGCCTTCCCGGCCGGATCGAGCGCCACGTCGGCCCCGTACTGGAAGTTCGCTTCGGTCGTGTTGACCCGGAACTCTCCGCCGAGGGGCGCCCCGGCGTTGTCGTAGCGCCTCGCCATGATCGACGAAGACTGGGCGTCCTGATGCTCGCTGGTCCATACGACGATGAAGTCGCCGTCCGGGTTCATCGCGATCCGCGGGCTGTACTGACTGCCTGTCGTGTACTGGTTGACCTGGAACTCGGCGGAGAGCGGGTTGCCGCTCGCGTCGTATCGCCGGGCAAAGATGCCGGAACTGCTGCCGTCCTGGGGGGGCTGGGTGGTCAGGAAGTCGGGGGCGCTGGTCCAGACGACGACGAAGTTGCCGGCCGAGTCAAGCGCCACGGGCGACCCCGCCTGGGTTCCGGTCGTGTACGTGTTGACGACGATGTCTCCGCCCTGCGGTGTCCCCGAGGAGTCGAACCGCCGCGCGCGAAGCTCGTACGACGCGTCATAGGAGACGAACTCGGTCCACGCCACGACGAAGTTTCCGGCGGCGTTGGAGCCGGCGAGCGCGCGATCCTGGTACCCGGTCGTCGACACGTTGACCGCGAACTCCCCGCCGAGAGGCGTCCCCGCCGCATTGAAGAGGCGGCCGACCGCCCCGGTGTGGTCGCCGTCCTGCCCGTCGGAGCTCCAGACGACAACGAAATTGGAGGAGGGACCGACGTTGGCGACCGAGGGGGGCGTACTGATAGCTCGTCGTCGTCGTGTTGACCTGGAATTCGGGGCCGAAGACGGGGGCCTGGCCGCGGGCGAGAGCGGCGATCGCGAAGCCCGCCAGCGACGCCCAAACGCGCTTGCTTCTCATCGGTCCTCCGTATCAAAGCCGTCCGCTGGAGTTGGGCGGATCATTTCACGAGCCCGCGGGCGATACTCGATCCCGGTGGGCGCGGAAACGAAGAGGAGCGACGGCCGGGCCATGAAAAAGGGGCCGCCGAAGCGGCCCCTCGAGCAGCTGTCGATACCCGGATCAGGGCCCGTACAGCAGGAGTCCGAACGTCTTCACGAGAAAGACGGCCATCTGCTGGCGAAGCACCGCGTTGGTCGGGCAGTACAGGAGCGGCGTCGTCTGGCACCCGCCCGTGATGCCCCGGTTGTAGAGCTCTTCGATGAAGTTGCAGGTCACGCCGGGAAAGGGGAGACATCCCCGAAAATGCCGGCCCCCCCGGGGGGCACGTAGGTCGAGCCTTCGAGCGTCTTGAGAAGGAAGACCGCCATCTGCTGGCGTGTGACGGGATTGTCGGGGCAGTAGAGGCCGCTGCCGCAGCCCGCCGTGATGCCTTCGCGCACCAGCTCCTCGATCCAGGGCGCGAAGGGGTTGCTCGCCGGAACGTCGGGGAAAGCCGTCCCCGTCGCCGGCGCCGGAACGAACAGCGATCCCCATCGAGCCTTAAGCAGGAAGACCGCCATCTGGGCCCGCGTGACGCTGTTGCCGGGGCAGTATCCGCCGCCGGCGCAGCCGCCGGTCACGCCGTTGTGAAAGAGGTTTTCGATAAAGGGATAGAAGGCGTTCTGCGGCACGTCGGGGAAACTGCCTCCGATGTGCAGACCCGCCGTCCGAGTGAAGCCTTCGTACGAGATCGTCTCGTCGAATGCCGCATCCCAGTGCGGGGCGGGGCGGGTGCCGGAGACCATCACCGAATAGCAGTCGGCGGTCGACAGGAAGCAATCGAACGTCGCGCCGGAGGTGATCGTGCCGTAGTCGGCCGACGTGTCGATCAGCGAGTAGGTCGGGCCCGGAAGGCCTCGGAGATTCGACGCTGTTCCAGAAAGTGGAAGCGAGTCGTCCGAGTGATTCGTGAACGACGGCTCCACGCTGGCGGCTTCGTCCGGCTCGAGGACGCCGTTCAGGTTGGCCCCGCCTTCGACCACGGTGTCGTGAGGCACGTCGACCAGCATCGGTCCGACCGAGGGAAACCGGCGAGCCGGGCGGCGATGCTGCTGTTGCTACCGTCGATCGGGCTGTCCCAGACCGCGACGTACTGGCCGTTCGGCTGGGCCGTCACGTGCGGCGCGCCCTGGAGACCGGTCGTGACGTTGTTGACCGGAAGCTCGACACCCAGCCGCTTGCCGGTCGCGTCGAACTGCTGCGCCCGGACCCCGAGGTTGTCGCCGTCCTGCAGGTCACTCTGCCAGATGACGGCAAAGCTGTCATCGGGCGCGACCGCCACCGCGGGGCGCCCCTGAAAGTCGGGCGTGTACGTGTTGATGTTGAACTCGGGCCCGAGCTGGCTCCCGACGCGTCGAGGCGCTGTCCGTAGACGCCGCCGTTGGATCCGTCCTGGTTGTAGCTCGTCCAGGCGATGATCGCGCTGCCGTCGCTGAAGTACGCCGGGTCGGGCTGGTACTGGTACCCGATCACCCGCGTGTTGACCTGGAATTCGCCGGCCACGGGAGTCCCGTTCGCCGCGTAGCGCCGCGCCATCACCGCGCCGCCCTGACCGTCCTGGGGACTGCGCCAGACGACCAGGAACTCGCCGCTCGGGCGCCTCGCGACGCGCGCGTCCCGCTGGGCGCCCGTCGTCTGCTGGTTGACCTGGAACTCGGCTCCGAGCGGGGCACCAGCGCTGTCGAAGCGCCGGCCAAACACCCCGAAATCCGCGCCGTCCTGGCCCAAGCTCTACCAGACCACGACGAAGTTGTCCGTCGAGTCGAGTGCCACGCTCGAGAAGGCCTGAATGTTCGTCGTATACGTGTTCACCGAAATGTTGCCGCCCTGGGGCGTTCCAGGGCCGAATTGAACCGCCGCGCATAGATCTGATAGCTGCCGCCAGGCAGGGTGCCCCCGTCGGTCCAGGTCACGACGAAGTCGCCGGTCGCGTTGGAGCCGACGCGTGCGTATCCCTGGTTGTTCGTGCCGGACTCGGGTACGGTGAACTCGCCGGCCAGCGGAGTGCCCGTGACATCGAACATCCGGCCCCGCACGCCGTAGGCGTCGCCGTCGGCTCCGTTTGCGTCGTTCCAAGTCACGACGAAATTTCCGGCCGGCCCCAGGTTCGCCTACGGTCGCGCCGTACTGCGCGTCGGTGGTGAACGTGTTCACCAGGAATTCACGGACCGAAGACGGGCGCCTGGGCCCGGGCGACATGACGGCGAGCGCGACGACGTGCGAACGAGCCGAGCAGAAGCCGTCTCATGAATCCTCCTGGCAATCGAACTGGTCCTTGAGGCGGCAGGGCGGATCATTACACGCGCCGACCCTGTGTCAAAGACTCCCCCAATGAAAAAAGCGAGAAAAGCCGGTGACGCGGGTCAGGACTTTCGGTCGGTCAGTTTCCGTAGAGCTGGAGCAGGAAGGTCTTGACCAGGAAGACTACCATCTGCTGCCGGAGCACGGAGCTGGCCTGGCAGTACAAGAGGGGAGTCGCCTGGCAGCCGCCGGTGACCTGCTGGTTGTAGAGATCTTCGATGAAGTTGCAGGTCGGATTGGG
>CAVVML010000032.1:0-164150 GCA_963749265.1 uncultured Acidobacteriota bacterium
GGAACGCCGTACAAGATGGTCTTCCATACAGTCGCGCTGACCGCCTTCGCGGGTTACGCGCTCGCGCTCTGGCAGAGCCCGATCTGGAAGGGCACGAAGGTGAGCACCACGATCAAGGCCACCTTCGACGGCCTGCTCTACGCGCTGCTGACGGCCGGCACGTTCGGCTGGCTCTGGCCCAGGTAGCGGCTCAGGCCCGGGGCGGGATCTCTTCCGGCCGCTTGCCGCGATCTCCGGGATCGCGGCGCGCGTGCTTGCGGGCATCGAACGGGACCGCCTCGTAGCAGATCGGGCACTTGAGGCGCCCGTCGCGAGGAATCGGCGCGAAGCGCGGCGATCGGCAATCCGCGCACACCCAGCGAGCGAAGCGGCGTTCCTCGCCCTACGAAACCCATCTGCGGCGCATGTTAACTCGGGCCTTGCTCCAAATCGGAGCAGCGTCGTCGCGCGGCATGCGAGAAGCCCCGGAAATACGGCCTCTTTTGAGGGGAATATGCGGGCCCGATCGTGGCATGGATCCTGCTCTCTCATGGGGTGTGGACGCGAAAAGCGCCCACCACGAAACGAAAGGAGAAAGCGATGCGATCCATGAGTCGATTCCTACTGGCAACCGCTGCAGCGTTCGCAATCGCGGCGGGTGTGGCTCGGGCGCAACAGCCCGATCCCGCGACTGAGCCTACTGCGGCTCCCGAAGTCGTGCCGACCGCGGTTCCGAATCCCGAGACAAGCACAGAGGCCGCTCCTCCGCAGCCCGTCGAAGGCGAGGAGAAGCCCGTTCAGGACGCGCAGCCTCCGCAGGACGCGCCGCCGCCGGTCGGACGCCGCTCCGGCTCCGGCTCCCGCGCCCGTCGAGGCCGCTCCCGTCGCTCCCGCTCCCGCGCCCGTGCGTCGGCGCCCGAGCCCCAGGCGCAGCCGCCGGCCGAGAAGCCGGCGGAGAAGCCGGTCTGCGAAAAAGCGCGCGCGAGAAGAAGCCGGTGAAGCCGGCCGTCGAGGAAAACAAGGAAATCACAGGCCGAAACGAAGCCCGCCGACGCGGCTGCTGCTGGCTCCGGTCGCCGGCGCGAATCCGCCGTCGAGCGGCGATGGAGCGGCTCCGCCTTCGGCGCCCGCCGAGTCGGCCGCGCCTCCGGCGCCGATCGATACGACCGGCGCCAGCAGCCTGAACACCAACAAGGAGAGCGGAGGAGAGGTTCCGGCCAAGAAGTCCTCGCCCATCGGGACGATCGCCCTGATCGGTGCCCTCGCCATCGGCGTCGGCATCGTCGTGCGGCTGACCATGCGCCGCCGCAAGGAAGAGGACATCTCGATCTTCGATCGGTCGCCCGCGCCCCGCGCGCCGCGCCCGCCGATCGCCCACCATCCCTAAGCACCTAACGCCATATCTTTCGCCGAGGCGGGCTCAGCCCGCCTCTTTTTTTTCCGGCACGAGCGAGTCGAGGGATCGCGATCGCCGGTCGGCGCGCCAGTCCGGACTCGACGTGGCTGGAGTCCCGGAGACGACTCGCTCAGGAAGACTGGCGGGGTGCCGGCGGGCCCCAGAGATCGATTTCGGCCTTCAGGTGGTCGTCGATCCCCGGCGGCGGACTGCGGCCGGCTGATCCAGTAGCCCTGCATCTCGTTGCACCCGTATTGCTGCAGGAGCTGGAACTGCTCTTTCGTCTCGACGCCCTCGGCGATCACGTTGAGGCGCGAGCCGTGGGCCATCTCGATGATCGCGCGGACGATGCCCGCGTCGGCCGGATTGATCGGGGCGTCCGTCACGAAGGAGCGATCGATCTTGAGCGACGTGACGGGGTAGCGCTTGAGGTAGCTCATCGAGGAATAGCCCGTGCCGAAGTCGTCGATCGCGATCCCGACGCCCATGTTCCGGAGGACGTTGAGATTCGCGACGACGATCTCCGCGCCTTCCATCGCGATCGATTCGGTGATCTCGACCTCCAGGTGGCGCGGCTCGAGAGCACGCGTCGGCGAGCGCGCGCTCGACCATGAGTCGCGAGGTTGCGCTCGCGGAACTGGCGCGCCGAGAAGTTGACCGACACCCTCAGGTCCGGGAGCCAATCCTTCTGCCAGCGCCGGAGCTCGGTGCACGCGGAGCGCAGGACCCATTCGCCGAGGGGCAGGATCAGCCCGGTCTGTTCGGCGACGGGGATGAAGATGGTCGGGCCGACCATGCCCTTCTGCGGGTGCTCCCAGCGGACGAGCGCCTCGAGCCCGACGGTGCGTCCCGAGACGATGCTCGTGATCGGCTGGAAGTGGAGGAGAAACTCCTCGTTTTCGAGAGCCAGGCGGAGGCCCTTCTGGAGCTCGAGGTGCTCGGCCGCCCGCACGGTGAGCTCGCGCGTGCAGAGCTGGAAATTGTTGCGGCCGAGCTCCTTCGCCCGGTACATGGCCGCGTCGGCGTTGCGGAGCAGCTCCTCCGGCTCCGTGCCGTCTTCGGGAAAGCTCGCGATGCCGATGGATGCGGCAATCTGGATCGTGCGCCCCTCCAGGGAGAACGGCCGGCCGATCAGCCCGAGGAGCTTCTGCGCGATGCTCGCGAGATCCTCGCTCTGACGGAGCTCGGGCACGAGGATCACGAACTCGTCGCCGCCCATCCGCGCCACCGTGTCGGCCTCGCGCACCGAGCGCTTGAGGCGGAGCGCGAGCGACTGGAGAAGACTGTCGCCGAGACTGTGGCCCCAGCTGTCGTTGACGTACTTGAAGAAATCGATGTCGAGGTAGACCACCGCGAGCTTGCGGTCGTGGCGCTTGGCCTGGGCGAGGTCGACGTCGAGGCGGTCCAGGAGTCGGGCGCGGTTGGGCAGCTTCGTGAGCGGGTCGTTGTAGGCCTGCGCCACGATCTGGGCCTCGATGCGGCGGCGCTCGGTGACGTCCGTGAGCGTGCCGACGATCGCCGGGTGGCCGTCGAGCTCGATCGCGGCCTCGAGCGCCTCGACCTCGACGGGGCGCCCGCTCTTGTGGATCGCATGGAACGTGTAGGGCACGCCGTCCTCGTTGCCTTCGAGGGTCTGCCGCACCCGGGAGAAGACGAGCGCGTGGTCGTCGAGCGCCACGATGCTCGGCGATCGAATCGAGCGCCAGGATCTCGGCCTGCGTGTAACCGAGCGTCGCGGCCAGACGGGGATTGGCGTAGCGGTAACGGCCGTCCTGGAGCACGTACATTCCGACGACCGACTGCTCGACGAGCCGGCGGTACTCCGGCTCCACGGGCGCCGAGGCTTCGGCGACGAGCCGCCGCGCGGTGACGTCGCGGAAGACGCCCACGACGCCGCGAATCCCGCCGTTCGCATCCCGATGGGGAGCGAAGACCGCGGACAGCCAGCGCTCGACGACCGCCTCGGGCGAGGACCACACGAAGTCGTCGGAGGTCACGGTCTCGCCGGCGAGAGCGCGCTCGAGCAGCGCCGAGATCTCGAGGTGGCGGGACGGCGGAAGGATCTCGAGAACGCCGCGGCCCAGGGCCGCGTCGGGAGAGACGCCGGTCAGCTCCTCCATCCTCGGGTTCCACACCGTGTGCCGGAGGTCACGGTCGAACGCGACGACGCCGTCGCCCGAGCTGGCGATGAGCTCCCGGGGCAGCGTGTCCGCGCGGGCGGGCCGCAGATCGACCGGCGTCGTAACCGCGGCGGGCAGTGCTCCGTCCGGCCGCGCGACGCGCGGCGGTACCGGGGTTCCGCTACCTCCGGGGATACTCATGGCAAGCTGTCAGGGTTCTGACAGCCAATTTTAACAGCGATCCCGCCTTTTCGGGCGGGCGGGGAGGGCCTACTTCGCCATTCTCATGGCCGCGCGGATCGCCGCGTCGACTCCGGACTTCAGCCGGATGGCGCGGACCTGGAGGCGGGCCTGGCGGGAAAGCTTCCGGATCGACGCCAGGTAGCGTCCCTGGGCCTGACGCGCCCGCCGCTGGGCGGCCGTGATGGCGCGCCGCGCCCGCGGTCCCTCGCGCGCCGCGGTTTTCGCGACCGTCGCCGCCACGTCTTCGCCGAGAGCGGAGAGGCGGGCGCGGAGCTCGCGGATCGTCTTCTCCCGTCGCTTCAAAGCGGCCGTGACGTCCTTGGCCGCGATCTTTCCGTCGTCCATGAGCATCTGCAGGGCCAGCGAGGCATGGTGTGCCGAGAGTCTGAGGGCTTTCTTGGTCTTTGTTCTCACGTTGTGTCCTTTCGAAACGCATCATAGTGCCAGGAAGCGGCGTATTGCGTATGGAGACCGTCTGTCGACATACGGGTCGCGCGTCACGCGTCGCTTCTTTCGAACCGTGTAGTATGTGCGGCCGTTCTCGGGGGGAGCCATTCGATGAAAAAGCGGAAGCCTCGGCGTCGCCGCGGGCGTGTGATCGCCGCCGCCGCGCTGGCCGCGGCGGGAGCGGCGACGCTCGCGTTCGCGAAGTCGACGGAGTGGTTCCGTGCCTTCGGCGCCCGCTCGGAGGGGAAGCGCCTGGCGCGCCTGCGGGCGTCGCCGCAGTGGAAAGACGGCCGTTTCCAGAACACCGTTCCGACGATCACCGTCGCGCCGAGCCGGATCCTGGAAACCCTCCGGCTCCAGTTGGCCGCGGCCGACACCCGGTACCCGTCGCGGCCGATGCCGGTGGTGCGCTCCTCGGCCGCCGAGCTCGCCTCCCGGCCGGCCTCGGGCCTGCGAATCACGTGGCTCGGCCATGCGACGGCCCTCGTGGACATCGACGGGGCGCGCGTTCTCACGGATCCGGTCTGGAGCCAGCGCGTGTCGCCGTCCGGCTGGATCGGCCCGCGAAGATTCTTCGCACCGCCGGTGGCGTTGTCGGATCTTCCGGAGCTCGACGCGGTCGTCGTGTCTCACGATCACTACGACCATCTCGACATGCCGGCGGTCGTCGAGCTCGCGGCCCGCGGCACGCGCTTCTTCGTTCCGCTGGGCGTCGGGGCGCACCTGGAGCGATGGGGCGTGCCGGCCTCGCGGATCGAGGAGCTCGACTGGCAGGAGTCGCGCTCCGCCGGTCCACTGACGCTCACGCTCACGCCGGCGCGCCACTTTTCGGGCCGCGGCCTCGCCGACCGCGACGAAACGCTATGGGGCTCCTGGGTCCTGGCGGGCCCGACGCACCGCGTCTACTACAGCGGCGACTCGGGGTATTTCGACGGGTTTCGCGAGATCGGGAAGACCCACGGGCCCTTCGACGCGACGCTCATGAGCCTCGCGTCCTACGGTCCGACGTGGCCGGACGTCCACATGACTCCCGAAGAGCTGGTCCTCGCGCACGTCGAGCTGCGCGGAGGAGCGCTCGTGCCGGTGCACTGGGCCACGTTCAACCTCGCCTTCCACGACTGGAACGAGCCGGCGGCGCGGGCGGCGGCTGCGGCGCGGGAGCGGGGTGTGCGTCTCCTGATCCCGCGCCCGGGACAGATGCTCGAGCCCGCGCGCCGTCGACCCGGACTCCGGGCTCGAGGAGTGGTGGAGGGAGCCCTAGGCGATCTCGCCGCCGCGTCGCTGTCGCAGCGTCTTCACGTCAAGCGCTCGCGGCCAGGCGCGGCGCAGCAGGCGTTCGGCGCGCATGCGGCCTCGGCCGTCTCCGGGGCGTCCTCGATCACGTTGTAGACCTCCCAGCGGTTGCCGTCGGGGTCCGAGACCCAGAACTTGTCCTGCAGCGCGTAGCAGCAGTCCTCGCGCTTCTCGGCCTCGGCGGGAAGCCGCGCTCCACGAGAGTCTTCCTCCAGGCGCGCACGGCGTCGGAGGTCTCGACGCGGATCCCGAGGTGCGACAGGGCGCCCTCGCCGATCCGCACGGGGGCCGGCATGAGCGACGAGGTGGATGACCGGGTCCTCGGTGACGAACTTCGCGTAGTCGCTCTTGAGCTTCCGGGGCTCGCCGAAGAAACGGCGGTAGAAGTCGGCCGAGCGGGAAAGGTCCGAAACGTTCAGGGAGATGTGAACGGCGTTCGACATGATGACCTCCAATCGATAGATCGAGAGATTTCGATCTATGCAGGGAAAAAAACCCGGTCTCACACGGCTTTCGCGACGGCTTCCGAAACGCGCGCGATCGCCGACTCGTTGCGTCGATAGAAGATCCAGCGGCCCCGCTTGTCGGCCTCGACGAGGCCGGCGCGGCGGAGCAGTCCCATGTGGTGCGAGGTCGCGGCCTGGGAGAGCCCGATGGCCGTTTCGATGTCGCACGCGCAGAGGCCCCGCTCGTCGATGGCCACGAGCTCGCAGCAGGACTTCCCGCGGGCGCGCAGGAGGTCCAGGATCTTCAGGCGGGTGGGATCGCCGAGGGCCTTGAAGGCCAGAACGAGATCCGCCGACGAAGGGGACGCGCGCCGCGCGCGGCCTGCGATCGGAAGCTTGCCGCCGGTCATAGATCGATAAATATAGATATATAGTTGGGCCCTGTCAAGCCCGGGTCGGGGCCCGCATCCGAGAGGCGGCTCGGCGCGTATTTGCGCTGGAAAGCGAGGCACCATGTTTCAGATTCGGCGTTCCGACGAGCGGGGCCACTTCGACCACGGGTGGCTCGACACCCGCCACACCTTCTCCTTCGGCGACTACAACGACCGCCGATTCATGGGTTTCCGCGACCTGCGCGTGATCAACGAGGACCGCGTGCGGCCCGGCCAGGGCTTCGGCACGCACGGCCACCGGGACATGGAGATCCTCTCGTACGTGCTCGAGGGCGGTCTCGCGCACAAGGACAGCATGGGCAACGGCTCCGTGATCGTGCCCGGCGACCTCCAGTACATGAGCGCGGGCAACGGCGTGCGGCACAGCGAGTTCAACGCCTCGGAGACGGAGCCCGTGCATTTCATGCAGATCTGGATCCTCCCGAACGCCGAAGGCCAGCCGCCGCGGTACGACCAGAAGCGCTTCGATCCGGAGTCGACGGCGGGACCGTCTGCGCCTGGTGGCTTCGGGCTCGGGCGCGGACGGGTCCATCGCGATCCGCCAGGACGTGAACGTCTACGCCTCGCGGCTCGACCCCGGCCAGACGGCGACTCTGACGCTTCCGGAAGGCCGGCACCTCTGGACGCAGGTCCTCCGGGGCGACGTCGACGTCAACGGCCGCGCTCTCGCCGCCGGCGACGGCCTCGCCGCCTCGAACGAGACCGGCTTCCGGTTCGCCGCCGGCTCCGCTCCCGCCGAGCTTCTCGCCTTCGACCTCGCGTGACGGCACGCGGCCGGAGAAGGCCGTCGCCCGGCCGCGGCCTCCTCCTTGTGGACAAGCTCACCGCGATGACGGCGTCGGCGTCGCAGATCCTGCCCGAAGTCGCCCCGACGCTGGCGCGCGCTCGTCCTCATCGCCTCGGCCGAGCTTCTGGCGATGTCGCTCTGGTTCTCGGGCTCGGCCGTCGCACCGGCGCTCCGCGCCGAGTGGGGCCTCTCGGAATCCGGCGGCGCCTGGCTCACGCTCGCCGTCCAGCTCGGTTTCGTCGTCGGGACGCTCGTGTCCGCGCTCGGCAACCTGCCCGACGTTTTCTCCGCGCGGCGGCTGTTCGCCGCTTCGGCCCTCCTCGGCGCGATCGCGAACGCCGGCGTCGCTTTCGCCGCGCGCGGCCCCGCGAGCGGCATGGCCCTGCGCTTCGCGACCGGGTTCTTCCTCGCGGGCGTCTACCCGCCCGGGATGAAGATCATGGCGAGCTGGTTCCGGCGCGGCCGCGGGCTCGCCCTCGGGATCCTCGTCGGCGGCATCTCGCTCGGGAAGGCCTTTCCCTACCTCGTGAATGCCCTGGGAAGCGAGCGCTGGCGGGTGAACGTGCTCGCCGTCTCGGGGTTCGCGGTCCTCGGAGGCGCGCTCGTTCTCTTCTTCGTCGAGGACGGCCCGTTCGCGGCGCCGGCGGCCCGATTCGACTTCGGTCAGATCGCGAAGGTCTTCGGGAACCGGGGAGTGCGGCTGGCCGACTTCGGCTACTTCGGGCACATGTGGGAGCTCTACGCGATGTGGACGTGGTTCCCCGTCTTCGCCCGCGAGAGCTTCGCCGCCCGGGGGCTGGCGCGTCCGGCGCTCGCCGAGATGATCGCCTTCCTCGTGATCGGCGCGGGGTTCGTCGGCTGCATCCTCGCGGGTCTCGCCGCCGATCGCGTCGGCCGCACCGCCGTGACCTCGGTGGCGATGGCCGTTTCCGGCGCCTGCTGTCTCGCTGATCGGGTTCCTCTTCGGCGGAAATCCCTGGCTCCTGCTCGCGGTGGCCGCCGTGTGGGGCGCCTCCATCGTCGCCGACTCGGCGCAGTTCTCGGCGTGCGTCACGGAGCTCGCGGATCCCCCCTACGTCGGCACGGCCCTCACGGTCCAGACCTGCATCGGGTTCCTCCTGACGATGGCGTCGATCGAGCTCGTTCCCCGGCTCGTCCCGCCGTCGGCTGGCGCTGGGCGTTCGCCGCGCTCGCCCCCGGCCCCTTTCTCGGGATCCTCGCCATGCAGCGCCTGCGCCGCCTTCCCGAGGCGGCGCAGATCGCGCAGGGGCGGCGGTGAGGCGGGTTCGTTAGGGAGCCGGCTCAGGAACGTGCGGACGATGAACGTCGCCATCTGGCCGGATGACGAGCCGTTCGGGCAGTAGAGCGGGGGATCGACGGCAGCCGCCGGTGATGCCCTGGTTGTAGAGCTCGTCGATGAAGTCCGCAGGCGAAGGCCCCTACCGGCACGTCGCCGAAGATCTGCGGCGAGAGGGGCGGGTAGTAGCCTTCCTTCGTCTTCAGCAGGAAGACGGCCATCTGGGCGCGCGTGACCGAATTGTCCGGGCAATAGATGGCGATGCCGCAGCCGCCCGTGATGCCCCGGTACGCGAGATAGTTGATCCACTCGAAGGCGAAACTGCCCGGCGGCACATCGATGAAGTAGTCCGCGTTGACGTCCGGGAACCAGTCGGAACCGTATCGGCCTTTCAGCAGGAAGATCGACATTTGGGCCCGCGTGACCGGTGAGTCCGGACAGTACTGGCCGCTGCCGCATCCCGCGGTGATGCCGGCGCGCGCGATCTTCACGATGTCGGCGTGGAACGGATGTGCGGCGGGAACGTCGAAGAAGTCGACGGGCACCGCGGAAACTCCGGACGCCGTGCCGCAACCCGGGACGCCGAAGTCCGTGACGTCGAGGGTCACGAGGCCTGGAAGCGCGGCCAGGAACGTGATCTGTGCCGTGCCCTGGCCCGAGGTGATGATGGCCTCGGCGTCGCCGCCGATCGTCCATGCGTACGTGTGACCCGGAGTCGCAGCCACGGAAGCCGTTCCCGCGACTCCCGGGGCCGGAGGAGCGTCGATGACGATGACGGGCGGCGCGGGCGGGTTCGAGACGGAGAACGTGGTCGCGTTGGACGGGACGGTCGTGCAGAGATCGGTGACGAGGACGTCGTAGTCGCCTTCGTCGGTCGCGTCGGCGGGCTGAATCATCAACGTCGAAGTCGTCGCTCCCGAGACGTGGCCGCCGTCGGTCAGGTCCACGCCGTCCTTGCGCCACTGATAGGACAGCGGGCCGAACCCCGAGGCGAAGGCATGCAACATGCCACCCCCGCCGATGCAGGCGCCGGCCGGCGGCAGCGTGGCGGCTCCGAGCTTGCTGTTCGCGAACAGATCGACCGTGCCGGAAGTGGCCACGATCAGGTCCGTATGGCCGTTGAGGACGAAGTCGCCGGACTCGATGAAGCGCGGCGACGAATCGGTCGCGTACGAGTGCGGCGGGGCGAAGTCTCCGTCTCCCTGGGCCAGGAACACCGTCATCGCGGCGTCGTCCCCGTCGGCCGTCGCGAGATCGTCGATCCCGTCTCCGTCGACGTCGGCGGCGGCCACGAAGAAGGGGCGATGGCCCAGAGCAAGAGTGAGGGCCGGGCCGAAAGTTCCGTCACCCGCGCCGGCGAAGATCGAGAGGTTCTGGGCGTCGTAGTTCGCGGTCACGAGATCCACGATGCCGTCGCCCGTGACGTCTCCGGCCGCGACGGAGAAGGCCGCCGACTCCGTCTCGTAAGGCACGGGCGGCAGGAACGTCCCGTCCCCGGTATTGAGCAGCACGAGCATCTCGTTGTCGGGCTGCTGGATGGTTAGGGCGAGATCCGGCGCGCCGTCGGCGTCGAAGTCCCCGGACTCGATCGCCATGACCTCTCCGGGCGTCGGCGTGTCGGCGGAAGGGCCGAAGGTGCCGTCGCCGTGTCCCGGCAGCAGGCCGATGGAGCCGGAGCCGTTGCCGCAGCAGCCTCGCGCGACCGCGAGATCGAGGTCGCCGTCGCCGTTGAAATCGCCGGTGGTCAGGCCGTTCAAATAGGAGTTGCCGTTCTCGATCGAGATCGGCGCCTCGAACGTGCCGTCGCCGCGGCCCTCGAGGAACTGGATTTGGTAATACCTGGACATGACGATGAGATCGAGAATTCCGTCCCGCGTGAAATCGCCGGACGCCAGGGCGATGGTCTGGTATCCGAGGTAATGCTCGAAGGAGGTAGAGAATCCGCCGGCGCCGTCTCCGAGCTGGACCACGACTTCGTAGTAGCCGCCGACGGCGAAATCGAGAATGCCGTCGCCGTCGTAGTCCCCCACGGTCAGAGTCTGGCCCTGCGTGTCGGACACGATGCTCCGTGCCGCGTTGAACGCGCCGCCTCCCGTGCCGAACAGCAGCGAAACCGACGCTCTCCCGTAATCGGCCACAGCGACGTCGAGCCGACCGTCTCCGTCGAGGTCGCCGGCCGCGAGACCCGCCGCCGAAGGACCGGCGACAAAGCCGGAGGGCAGGAGATCGAAGCGCCCGGCGCCGTCGCCGGCGAGCACGACCACCCGGATCGCGCTGCCGTTGTCGCTTCCGAGCGATGCGAGATCCAGGATCCCGTCGCCCGTGAAATCGCCGACCGCGAGATCGCCGAGGCTCCCGGAGGGATACTGGTGCGCCGCCCCGAATCCTCCCGAACCGTTGCCCTTCAGAACGGACAGGTACGCGCCCGCGCCGACGGCGACGTCGTCGTCCCCGTCTCCGTCGAAGTCGGCGGCCGCCAGGTACCGTGGGCTCGATCCCGCGACGAACGAAACGGGCGGCGCGAACGTCCCGTCCCCGAAGCCGAGCAGGAGCGTGACCGTGTTGGACTGCGAGTTGGAAACCACGAGGTCCGGCACGTCGTTGGAGTCGAAATCGCCGGTCACGACGTACCAGGCCGATCCCCCCGCCGGGATGGTCGCCGCCGGGCCGAACGTTCCGTCCCCCTCACCGAGGAGCACGGAGACTCCCGTTCCATACTCCGTAGTGACGGCGAGATCGAGCGCTCCACCCGGATCCAGATTTACGGCGGCGATCGACAGAACGAGGCCGTTTCCGGCCGGATATGCGACCGGATCGGCGAAGCTTCCGCTGCCGTCACCCAGGAGCACGGCGATTTTGGAGTAGGAGCCCACGGCGAGGTCGACGTGGCCGTCGTCGTCGAAATCGGCGGCCGTGATCGCGTAGCCGTAGGGGTCGGAATCCGATTCGATCGGCGGCGCAAACGTGCCGTCGCCGTCGTTGAGGATCACCGAGACGGAGCCGTTGGAGCTCGCAGTTGCGAGGTCGGGGAACGTATCGCCGTTGAAATCCGCCACGGCCACGGCTTGCGGCGAGGCTCCCACGGGATAGTCCGGCGCTTCCACGAACAGCGTGGGACTGCACTCGGCTGCGGCCAGGAGCCTCGCCGCCGAGAGTGCCAGGACACCGAGGACAACGCGGCGAATCACCATCTTCTCTCCTTGCGATGCCTTACGGGATGAGCCGACCACCGGAGGCAAGCCCCCGGCTGTAGGCAACGCCGGCCGCGAGGCCGGCGTTTACTCGTATGCCGGTCATGGGAAGAACGTCCTCACCAGGAACGTGGCCATCTGTTGTCTCAGGACGGCGCTGGACGGGCAATAAAGCAGCGGCGGGACCGAGCAGCCGCCGGTGATGCCGCGGTGGTACAGCTCCTCGATGAAGTCGGCGCCGAAGGATCCCGCCGGCACGTCTCCGAAGATGCCGGTGGCCTAAGGCGGCGCGTAGGCGGAGCCCTCTTTGGTCTTCAGAAGGAAGATCGCCATCTGGGCGCGGGTGACCGACTGCGCCGGGCAGTAGATCGTCGACTCCGCAGCCGCCGGTGACGCCCTCGGCCGCGAGCTGCTCGACCCAGTCGGTGAATTGGCCCGGACATGGGACGTCGTCGAATACTCCCGTGCAGGCCGGAGGCGTGTAGGCCGAGCCGTGCTCGGACTTCAGGAGGAACACGGCCATCTGGTCGCGGCGGACCGGGAAGGTCGGGCAGTAGTTGCCGCCGCCGCAGCCCCCGGTGATGCCGGCCGTCGCGATGGCCTGGATGTCGCCGTGGAACGGTGAGGCGAGGGGCACGTCCGCGAACTCGACCGACAGTACGCCCGCCTGGGAGGTCGTCGAGCCGCAAGCGTCGGTGACGACGACGTCGTAGGGCCCGCGTCGTCGAAGTCGGCAAGATCGATCGTCAGCGCCGCCGCAGTCGCGCCCGGGATCGGCGTGCCGTCGTGCCACCCTGGTAGACGAGGGGGCCGAATCCCGCCGCCCACACGGACAGGGTCGCCGCCTCTCCGACGACGACGGGCACGTTCGGCACGCGGGCCGCGAGGTCGGCGTTGAGCAGTACGGAGACGCCGCTCGTGTCGCTCGTGTCGATGAAGGCGGCGTCGGGCCGGCCGTTTCCGTCGAAATCGCCGGCGTGGACGGAAAACGAGGTCCCGGGTTTGTACGTCTGCGGCGTGGCGAACTCGCCGCCGCCCGTTCCGAAGAGGACCGTGGCGCTGCTCGGGCCGGGAAACTGGTAGTTGGACGTGACGACGTCCGCCTTCCCGTCGCCGTCGAAGTCCGCCGTGTCGAGCGCCGCGACCGTCGCCCCGGTGACGATGTTGTCCGGGGCGCCGAACGTCCCGTCGCCGTTTCCGGGCAGAATCGTGATCACCCCTTCGCCCCCGAACAGCAGGTCGAGATGGCCCGACTGCCGCAGGTCGGCCGCCGCGATGTCGGTCGAATTGGAGGGCAGCACCGATGGCGTCGAGGCGTCGAACGTGCCGTCGCCGTTGCTCAGGAATACAGTGGCGGTGGGAGTTGTGGTGCCCGTGCGGACGGCCAGATCGTCGAAGACGTCGCCATGAATCGGCCCGTCAGGACGGCATATCCAAACCCCGGGTCCGGAAGCAGCGTGTTGATCGGCGCGGCGAAGGTCCCGTCGCCGTGGCCGAGGTACACGCGAAGGACGCCTTGCGTGCCATCGGGTAACTCGTGGCCGCCAGCGCCAGGTCCCCCGCGCCGTCGCCGTCGAAGTCGCCCGACGCGAGCGAAACCGCAGGGGCGTACTCGGGCAGGTCGATCGCTGTCGGGTCCTGGAAGGTCCCGTCCCCGTTCCCGAGAGCCACGCTCATCGAGTACGACCACGCCATGGCGACGTCGAGATGTGCATCGGCGTCGAAATATCCGGCCACCATCGAGTAGGGGCCGAGACCGCCGACGGATAGATCGGACCCTGCGCGAACGCGCCGCCGCCGATGGAGCTCAGGACCCCGAAACCTCCGCCGTAGCTCGCGGCGAGGTCCAGCCGTCCGTCCTCGTCGAAGTCGCCCTTCGCGGCGGGCGAGTAGGGCGCCGCCGGCACGAAGACCGAGAGGCGCACGGCCTGGAACGTGCCGTCGCCGTTGCCATAGACGACGTTGACCTGCGAGTCTCTGGTGCTCAGGACCGCGAAGTCCAGCCGTCCATCGGCGCCGAAATCGGCGGCGCGCAACGAGGCCGGTCCTCGACCGACCGCCACGGTCGGATCGATGCGGAAAACGCCGCTTCCGTCGTTCACGAGCAGCGTGACGGCGCCGTCGAGATCATCGGGGTACGGGTTGTTCGTCGTGGCCACGATGTCGATGTCGCCATCGCCGTCGAAGTCGCCCGACGCGAACCAGGTCGGCCGGATCGGCGTCGAATAGTTGCGCGCGGCCTGGAACGTGCCGTCTCCGTTCGAAAAGAGGACCGCGACGAAGGTGTTGGAGGCCAGGATCATGTCCAGATCGCCGTCGGCGTTGACGTCCTGGAGCAGGACCTTGCCGAGGTCGGTGCCGGCGATCACGCTCGAGGGGAGGCCGAATGTTCCGTTGCCGAGGCCCGGATAGATCCAGACGGTATTGGAGCCGTCGGGAGCGACCAGGTCCGGGATGTCATCTCCCGTGACCTCGCCGATGGCCAGGGAGATCACCGGAGCGACCGGGGTGAGGTCCTGCGGCGCATCGAACGTTCCGTTGCCGTTGCCGAGATAGACGCGGACCTGGACGGGCGGCGGCTGAAAGAACGTCACGCCCACGAAGTCGAGGTCGCCGTCGCCGTTCAGATCCGCGGATCGGAGTATGCTCAGCGGCCCGGCGTCGGGGATCGCGACCCCCGGATCGAAGTTCCGTCCCCGTTCCCGAGAAGAACGGGGTCCGCCGAAGCCGCCGGTGACGACGTCCGGAGTCGACCCCGCGTCGAAGGCCCCGACGGTCGCGTAGTACGGATCGACGCTCCCGCTCGTAAGGATGGGCGAACCGAAGCTTCCGTCCGGTAGGCCGAGCCGGACGGCGATGGCCGCCTGGGAGTCGAAGGCCGTGACGAGCAGGTCGGGGTAGCCGTCCAGGTTGACGTCCGACGTATCGAGCGTGGCGGGAAACGTCGGCATGTCGTAATCCGTGGCTGCCAGGAAGGTCGGCCGGCACGCGGGGTCCCGTCCTGGCCCCGCGCGGCGGCCGAAGAGACGAAAAGCAGAACGGCGAAGATCTTTTTCAGACGGCTCATGGCAGGAAAGTCCTCGTGAGGAAGGTCGCCATCTGTTGTCGCAGAACCGATGTCCCGGGACAGTAGAGAAGCGGCGAGACCGAGCAGCCACCCGTAATGCCCCGGTGGTAGAGCTCCTCGATGAAGTCGGCGCCGAAAGAGCCCGACGGAACGTCCCCGAATATCCCCGTTGCGCCAGGCGGGACGTACGCGGAGCCCTCTTGGTCTTGAGCAGGAAGATGGCCATCTGCGCTCGCGTGACCGACTGCGCCGGACAGTACACGTCGACGCCGCAGCCGCCGGTGACTCCCTCGGCGGCGAGCTGTTCGATCCAGTCGGTGAACGGCGCCCGGGCAGGGAACGTCGGTGAAGACGCCCGTGCAGTCGGGCGGCACGTACGCGGAGCCGTGCTCGGACTTCAGGAGGAACACAGCCATCTGATCGCGGCGGACCGGGTTGGTCGGGCAGTAGTCGCTGCCGCCGCAGCCGCCGGTGATCCCGGCGGTCGCGATCGCGATGATGTCGTCATGGAAGATCGAGGTGACGGGGACGTCGGCGAACTCGACGGACAGGACGCCGCCCGTCGATGTGATCTCGCCGCACACGTCGGTCACGACGACGTCGTAGGCCGCGGAGTCCGTGAAGGCGACCGGATCGATCGTGAGCGTGGCCGTGGTCGCGCCCGAGATCGGGCCGCCGTCGGAGAGGCGGCACTCCGTCCCTGCGCCACTGGAAGGTCAGCGTGCCCGCGCCCGCCGCCCGCGCCGTCAGGACCGCCGCCGCCCCGACGAGCGCGCTCGTATTCGGGACCGCCGCGGCGAGGTTTCCGTTGATGAGCAGCGTCAGCCCGCCCATCACCGAGTCGCTGTTGTTCGCGACCACGTCGAGCGAGCCGTTGCCGTCGAAGTCGTCCACGGCGAGGTCCCAGGGAGAACCGGCCACGTACGTCTGCGGCGACTGAAAGGCTCCGTTGCCGAGGCCGCGCATCAGGACGAGGAAGTTGTACGCCGTGGCGAGCACGTCCGGATGGCTGTCGCCGTCGATGTCGGCGATGCGCAGAGCGCTCGCGGGGAAACCGAGGCCAATCGTCTCGGGCTCGCCGAAGGTCCCGTCTCCGTTTCCGGGAAAGATCATCAGCGTCTTCCCGTTGGCTCCGACGACGATGTCCAGGGCGCCCCTATCGCGGAGACGGCCCGCGGCGAGCTGGTATGACTGGGGCGGGAGGGGATACGCGACGGGCTCCTGGAACGTGCCGCCGCCGGCCGAGATCAACACGACGAGGTTGGGGAAGTTGGCCGCCCCCATCGCCAGGTCCGTGAGGCCGTCTCCGTCGAGATCGGCGGCGATCGCACTGAAGGTCTGGTAGATCGTCGTCGTCAGGATCGGATCCTCGAAGGTGCCGTCGCCGCGGTTGAGAAGCACGTATACGTCGTTGCCGGCGTCGGTCACCTTGAATGTCGCGACGTCGGGCGATCCGTTCCCGTCGAAATCGCCGGTGACAAAGCCCCCGGTCACGAAGCCTCCCGCAGGACCGGGAAGCGGGACGAAATAGGGCGGGTCGAACGTCCCGTCGCCGCGGCCAAGCAGTCCGAAAGCCCCTGCGGTGCCGTAGTTGCCGGGCGTCATCAGATCCAGGTGGCCGTCGCCGTTGAAGTCTTGGACCAGGATGGGCGGCACTCCTTGCAGGCCGAACGAGATCGTTTGACCCCTCGCGAATCGGGCCCCGCCCTCGTTGAGGAGGATCTGGATGGGCTCGGGATAGCCGGTCGCCAGGTCGGGCAAGCCGTCCTCGTCGAAATCGCCGGCGCCGAGCAGCGTCCGCGGCAGGGAAGGCATCTCGAAGGTGCGAACCCCTCGGAAGGTGCCGTCGCCGTTGCCCGTGAGCACCATCACGCCGTTCTGGGCCGCGTTGACCGAGGCGACGTCGAGGTGCCCGTCGCCGCCGAAATCGCCCGAAGCGAAAAGAGGATCCTGAGAGTTCCACTCGATGAAGGAATCGATGAGGAAGGTGTCCGGCGAAATCGTGAACGCGCCTCCGCCCTCCCCGTGCAGGAGCCACAGAGTGTTGAGAAAGGAGGACCCGCCGCTGAAGTTGTCGACCGCGATGTCGGTACCGCCATCCCCGTCGAAGTCGCCGACCTGGAATCCGGCGGGGACGCCGAGGTCGTAGCTCGCCGGATCGCCGAAGGTGCCGTCTCCGTTTCCGAGCAGGACCTTCACCTCGAATCCCGCGGACACCACCATGTCGAGGTCGCCGTCTCCGTCGAGTTCCGACAGCGTCATGCCCTTGATGAATCGCCGAGCGTGATCGTGCCGCCGTCCGTGAACCCGCCATGACCGTCTCCCAGATAGATCGCCACGAAATCCTCGCCCGACGCCAGCACGACGTCGGGCGCTCCGCCGGCGTCGAGGCTTCCGACGACGAGCCCGGTCACGCCCGCGATCGTCGGAGTGAAGATCGGATCCTGGAAAGTCCCGTCCCCGTTGCCCAGCATGACGGCGATCCCGAACTCAGCGGGAAACCCCTGGGCGTACGTTCCGACGAGATCGAGATGGCCGTCCCCGTCGAAGTCGGCGGCCCGAAGATAGCCCGCTCCGCCGGGACCGGCATCGGTGATCGGTTCGAAGGTGCCGTCGCCGTTGCCCTTGGCGAACCCGAGTGGGAAGACGCCGTTCACGACCAGGTCGAGGTTCGAATCCGCATCGAACGCTCCGAGCACGGCCTGGAAGGACAGGGTTCCGATGTCGCTGACGATCGGCGGACCCAGAGAGCCGTCGGGCTGGCCCAGCCGCACGGAAACCGCGCTGTCATCGCTGGCGCTCGTGGAGATGGCGTCGGTGCGGTCGTCGCCGTTCAGGTCCTTAGCGAAGAGCCCGGTGGGAGCCGATGGCATCGGATATGTCGACCAGGTGATGAAAATGGGCCGACAGGCGGCGTCCGCCTCCGCGAGGATTGGCGCCGGCGTGAACATGTACACGAAAAGGCTGACGAGGACCCCGGAGGACCAGGAAAATCCCCGGAAACGCGACTTCATTGGCGAATGAATCTCCTGAGTGCCAATGATATCCAAATGTCTGGTCGCCCGTCTCGGGCTATCGTTGAGCAGTCATGAAGTCCGTGCGCGCGTTCGTGCCCGCCGCCGCATTCCTGCTATCGGCCGCCGTTTTCGCCCAGACCACGGCGCCCGCCCCCTCCCGCGCGGTCCTCTCCGATCTGTCCTGGATGGCGGGCCGATGGATCGACGATTCGGCGGCAATCTTTCCGAGGAGATCTGGAGCGCGCCGTCGGGGGACTCGATGATGGGGATGTGGCGCTACGTGTCGGGCGGGCAGGTCCGCATCTTCGAGCTGCTCGCGGTTTCCGTCGAGCCCGACGGGCATCGTCATGCGGCTCCGGCACTTCGATCCGGAGCTCGCCGCGCGCGAGGACAAGGGGACGCCGGTCGAGCTGGCGCTCGTGGGCTGGAAGCCGCGGGAGGCCGCGTTCGAAGGGCCGGCCGTCGGCGCCCCGGGATCGTCCGTCTCACTACCGGCGGCCGTCGGAAGACACGCTGACCTCGACACTCGAGAAGGACGGCCGGACGCAGGAGTTCACCTTCCGGCGAGCGAAGCCCCAATTGAAGCTCTCGGTCGAAGTTCCCTACGGCGACATCGACGCCATGGGACACCTGAACAACGTCGCCTACCTGCGGTACCTGGAGTGGGCGCGCCAGAAGTACTGGCTCGGCATGCGCGGCTCGATCGACTTCCTGGACATCGACTTCGTCGTCGCGCGCTGCGAGATCGACTACCGATCCTCCGTCCTACATGGGCGAGGTGCTCGAGATCGAGATCCGCGTCTCGCGCATGGGACGTCGTCCTTCGACTTCTCGCTACCGGGTCACCGGCGCCGACGGGCGGCTGGTGGCCGAGGCGACGACGACGCAGGTCTGCTTCGACTGGCGCGCGCGGAGCAAGGTGCTGCTCACCGAGGAGCGCCGGCGCGAGATCGAGGCCTTCGAGGCCGGGCCGCAGTAAGATCCGCGGCGGTTCAGGAGGTGCACGCATGCGTCGGCTGTCTCGCGTGTTCCTCGCTCTGGCCGCGCTCGCGGCGCCGCCCCGGTCCGGCGGCCGAAGCCCCGGTCGACCCGCGAACGAAGGTCGACGAGCTGTTCCGCGAGTACGACCGCTCCGACTCGCCCGGCTGCGCGCTCGGCGTCTTCCGCGACGGCAAGATCGCCTACGCGCGCGGCTACGGCATGGCGAACCTGGAGCACGGCGTCGCGAACACGCCCCAGACCGTCTTCGACATCGGCTCGACCGCGCAAGCAGTTCACCGCCTTCGCGATCCGGCTGCTCGCGCAGGACGGCAAGCTCTCGCTCGACGACGACGTCCGCAAGTGGGTGCCGGAGATCCCGGCCTACGGCAAGACGATCACGCTCCGCCACCTCCTCCACCACACCAGCGGCCTGCGGGACTACATCGAGCTCATGAGCCTGCGGGCGTGATGCGGAGGACCTGACCGGCGACGCGGAGGCCCTCGCCATCATGGCGCGCCAGAAGGCGCTCAACTTCCCCCCCGGCGAGGAGCACCTCTACAGCAACTCCGGCTACTTCCTGCTCTCCGTGATCGTGAAGCGCGCGAGCGGCAAGTCGCTGCGGGACTTCGCGGAGGAGCGCATCTTCGGGCCGCTCGGCATGACGCACACGCAGTTCAACGACTCCCACACGCTGATCATCCCGAACCGCGCGACCGGCTACAGCCGGCCGAAGGACGGCGGCTTCGGCATCGACATGTCCGACTGGGAGCAGACCGGCGACGGCGCCGTCCTGACGACCGTCGAGGACCTCGCGCGGTGGGACCAGAACTTCTACGACGCGAAGGTCGGCGGCGCGACGCTCATCGAGGCCCTGCACGCGGTCGGCGTCCTCGACAACGGCAAGGAGATCGACTACGCGGCGGCGCTCTACGTCGACACGTACCGCGGCCTGCCGGCGTCAGCCACGGCGGCGCGTGGGCCGGCTACCGCGCGCAGCTCATGCGCTTCCCCAAACAGCATTTTTCGGTCGCGTGCCTGTGCAACAACGGCGGCACGGCGAATCCCAGCCGGCTCGCCCAGAAGGTCGCGGAGATCTACCTGGGCGAGCTCATGGCGCCGGCGGACGAGAAGAAAGCCGCGGACAGGCGGTCCGGCGCCGGCTCCGCCGGAAGCCTCGGCCTGGCCGGGGCCTACCGGAACCCGGCCGACGGCGAGATCGCTGATCACGCTTCGTCGGACGGCGATCTGGTCGCCGACGTGCGACGGCGACGGGCTGCAACTGTCGTCGCCGGCGGCCGAACCGCTTCCGGGCTGACGGGTCCGTCCGGGACCCGCAGCGAGATCGTATTCGAGGCCGGCGCGGGAGGCGCTCGTCCGCGGCTGCGGGTCACGAGGATGGACGAGGACGGCGAGGTCGAGAAGGAGACCTTTGAGCCGGTGGAGCGGTGGACGCCGACGGCGGCGGAGCTCTCGGCACTTGCGGGAACCTACGCGAGCCGGGAGCTCGACACGACCTGGCGGCTGGCCGTCGAGAAGGGCAAGCTCTTCATCCGCCACCGCGGCATCTCCGCCAAGGCGCTGACGCCGACCGTGCGGGACGCCTTCACGCTCGACGGGATGAACCTGGTCTTCCGCAGAGGAGCGGGCGGGAAGGCCACGGGATTCACGCTCGACGCGGGACGCGTCCGCGGCATGGTCTTCGCGCGGGCTCCGGAAAAGATCGGGAGCGCTCCTCCTTGCGCGTCGACCCCCTTGCACGGGCCGCGGCGCGGACGGAGAATCGAGCCGACGATGGCCGAACGGCGCGCGTACGCTCGCAAGAAACGGCGGTTCCTGGTGGAGTTCGGTCTCCAGGGTGCCGCCTGCAACGGGTTTACCTACGACGTATCGCCGACCGGGATCTTCGTGCGCTCGATACGTCTGCCCAATCCCGGGACGAACCTGACCGCCAACCTGCACCTGGCCGAGGGCAAGCGCATCGCTGTCCGCGGGCGAGTCGTCCGGTCTTTCCGCGTACCTCCCGCGCTCTCGCGCCTGATTCCGAGCGGTTTCTCGATCCGGCTCTCCGACACGCCCGAGGACTACTTCCAGTTCCTCTCGACTCTGTAAGCGCGCCGCGTCTAGCCGCCGTAGGTCAGGCGGACCATCTTCGCGACCGTGACGCCGCCGGGCTCGCGTGACACGAGCTCGATCGGATCGCCGGCGCCGAGCTCGCCCTCCTCGAGCACGCGCAGGTAGAAGCCCGTCCGGCCGCTGCGGAGAAAAGCCTTCGGAAAGGTCGGCCGCTCCATCTTGAGCGCGAGCTTGTAGCAGGGGGAGCGGGGCTGGGTGACCTGGAGAAGCGCGCCGCCCACACGGTAGACGTCGCCGATGCGGACCTCGGTCTCGGGCATGCCCTCCACGGTCAGGTTCTCGCCGAACTGGCCGTAAGGGAACTCCACCCCGAGCTCCGCTGCGCCAGTGCGCGTAGCCGGAGAGGTCGTAGGCGTAGACCGCCTTGTCCGGGCCGCCATGCACGCGAAGGTCCGCCTGCCCGTCGCCCTCGAGGTTGAGCCGGCGCGACGCGGACGCGAAAGAGGACGGGCTCTTTGAAGATCGCGGTGCGGACGGTGCGGCCGCGATGCGCGATGTCGCGGGGCCGGCCCGTCTGGACGGAGAGGAGCTCCATGCTCGTGAATAATGCTAACCGGACACAAAAGGTTTCAAGAGTTACATACTGTCAATAGGTCGTCCTGCCAGAGCGATTCTTACCACTTGCATATAAAAGTAAATAAGTAGTAATTTACTAACTATGGGGCGAACGGCCCGGGTGACTCGCGAACAGGTGTTGACGGCGGCGCGCGAGGAATTCGTGACGCGCGGCTTCGAGGGCGCCACCCTCTCCGCGATCGGAGCCAAGCTCGGGATCTCGCCTGCGGCGGTGCTCCGCCACGCGCCGACCAAGCGCGAGCTCTTCGCCGCGAGCATGCGGCCGAGCGCCGTCGACATGGAACCCCTCGCGTTCCTCGAGAAGCTCGACGGCTCCGAGGATCCGCGCGAGGTGCTTCGCCGGGTCGGCGAGACCATGGTTCCTTTCCTCGAGTCCAGGATCCGCGAGGTCGTCGCCCTCTGGGTCTATTTCAAGCAGGTCCCGGGAGTCGGCCGCTTCCGCTGCCCTTCGATCCGCAAGCCCGACCCACGCCGCCCCAGCGAAACTCCGCTCCCTCGAAAGCTATTTCCGCCGCGCCGGCGCAGGCCGGCTGCGCCTGGAGGACCCACGGCCGCGGCGTTCGCGTTCCTCGCCACCGTGCATTCGTTCGTGTTCCTGCAGCACGTCGTCCAGGCCCTCGAGAAACCGATGGCGCTCGACGACTACCTCGACACGGTGCTCGACGTCTGGACGTGGGGCGTCATCGTGGGCGAACGTCCGGCCGCGCGGGAGGAGCTATGAACGTGGCTCTGCTTTCTGCCGTCACCAGATGGCTTGGCGCGGCTGAGCTTCTGCGCCGCTCGATGGCGCACATGTCGTCGGCCGAGTCGATCGATTCGCCCTGCTGGCGCGCGCACGTGCCTCCCGCAGGAAGGACTCGATAGGACGCCGTCCCATCCATGCTTCTGCGCGTCTCGGTCGCGCTGGCGGCCGCGGCTTGTCCGGCTGCCGCGACAAAGACGACGACGGATCGTTCACTTCAACGGGCGCATCGAAGCGCCGACCGTGGACCTCGCGCCGAAGGTCCCGGGCCGCGTCGTCGAGGTGCTGGTGCGCGAGGGCGATCGCGTGAAGGCCGGCGACCTGCTGGTGCGGCTCGACCTCGGCGAAACGTCGATCGCCGTGGAGCGCGAGCGGCCGGCGTCCGCTCCGCGCAGGCGCGCGCCGAGGATCTCGCCGTCGGGAAGCCGCGCGCGGAGATCGCCGCGGCCGAAGCCGAGGTCGCCGATCGCCGCGCGGCGGTCGCGCTCGCGACGAAAGAGACTGAGCGGCAGAGCGATTCCTGCTCGAGCGCAAGGTCGGCACGCAGCGCGACTACGACCGCGCGCGGACGGATCTCGAGCGCGCCGGGCCGCGTTGAAGGCGAGCCAGGAGCGGCTGGCAGCTGCGCGCGAAGGCTCGCGCCGTGAAGCAGACCGGCAGGCCGCTACGAAGCGGACCGAGCGCGCGCAGGCGCAGCTCAAGCAGTCGGTGGTCGTGGCGCGCGAGACCGAGATCCGCGCGCCCGCCGACGGCGTCATCGTGCACCGCCTGGCCGAGCCGGGACAGCTGGTCGGCGCCGGCCAGCCGGCGCTGACGATGGCCTTCGCCAATCGCCTGTACGTGCGCACGTTCATCCCCGAGACGAAGCTCGGCCGGGTGAAGATGGGCATGACGGCGCGCGTGACCGTCGATGCGTTTCCGGGCCGGACCTTCCCGGCGCGACATCACCGAGATCTCGCCCGACGCCGAGTTCACGCCGAAGGCCGGTGGAGACCGAGACCGAGCGCGTGAATCTCGTCTACGGCGCGAAGGTCGATCTCGATCGCGGATGGAACGAGCCGCTCGTGCCGGGCCAGCCGGCGGAGGTGACGGTCGGAACGTAGCGACGACCGTCATCAGCGTGAGCGCAGGCCGAAGTGCCAGCACTGCCATGATCACCGCCCACCCACCTCACCCGCCGCTTCGGCACGAAGACCGCGCTCGAGCGACATCGATCGCTGCGCATCGAGCCGGGCGAGCTGTTCGGGCTCATCGGTCCGGACGGCGCGGGCAAGACGACGTTCTTCCGCATCGTCGCGGGCCTGCTCGAGCCGACCTCGGGCACGGTGGCGCGTCGAGCCGCGACGCCGACGTTCGGGTTCGTGCCGCAGCGGTTCGCGCTGTACGAGGATCTGTCGGTCGACGAGAACCTGCAGCTGCGCGCGAAGCTCTACGACGTCCCGACACGGAGCGCCGAAGCACGCGCGCGCGGACCTGCTCGAGCGCGTCGGCATGGACCGCTTCCGCACGCGGCTGGCCGGCGCGCTGTCGGGCGGCATGAAGCAGAAGCTGGCGCTCGTCGCGGCGCTGCTGACGCAGCCGCGACTGCTGCTGCTCGACGAGCCGACGACCGGCGTCGATCCGGTGTCGCGGCGCGAGTTCTGGATGCTGCTGAACCAGCTCCATCACGAAGGGCTGACCATCGTCGTCTCCACGCCGTACATGGACGAAGCCGAGTACGCCACGCGCATCGGCTTCCTCGACGAGGGACGGCTCTCCGCGTCGGCACGCGCGAGGAGATCCTGGCCGCGTACTACCCGCGGCCGCTGTTCGAGATGCGCACCGCCGACCGCCTGCAGGTGCGCGAGCGGCTCGCAGCCGATGCCCGAGATCGACGACGTCTCGCTGTTCGGCAACCGTGCTGCACGTGCGCGGCGCCGCCGGCGACGGCGACCGAGCTGCTGCGGACGCGTGCGCGCGGCTCTGCGCGGCGTCGTCGCCGCCGACGACGTGCAGCCGACTGCGCCGTCGCTCGAAGACGTGTTCGTCCTGCACGGCGAAGAGCGAGAAGGCGGCGTGACGCGGCGCTCCGAGCCGCGTCGAACGGCCGAGCGCGCCGAGATCTTCCTCGAGTGCGAAGCACGTCACGCGCCGCTTCGGCACGTTCATCGCCGTCGATCGACGTCAGCTTCGACCTGCCGCGCGGCAAGGTCTTCGGCTTCCTCGGGCCCGAACGGCTCCGGCAAGTCCACGACGATCCGCATGCTGGCCGGCCTGCTCGCGCCGACCTGCGGGACGCGTCACCGGCTTCGACGGCCTCGACGTCGTGCAGACACCGAGCGCTGGAAGCCGCGCCTCGGCTACATGAGCCAGAAGTTCTCGCTCTACCTCGATCTGACCGTCGAGGAGAACCTGCGCTTCTTCGGCATCGATCTACGGCCTCGAGCCGGCGAAGGCTCTGCGCGAGCGCATCGACGCGCTCGCCGAGCGGCTGCGGTTCGAGCGCTGCGCGGTCAGCTCACCGACGGCGCTGTCGACCGGACTGCGGCAGCGCGTCGCGCTCGCGGCGGCGCTGCTGCACGAGCCGGAGCTGCTGTTCCTCGACGAGCCGACCGGCGGCGTCGATCCGCGCGGGCGGCGCATGTTCTGGGACTGATCTACGAGCTGGCCGCCGACCGCGGCATGACCGTGCTCGTCACCACGCACTACATGGACGAGGCCGAGCAGTGCGATCGGCTGGCCTTCATCCTCGACGGCGCGCTCATCGCCGAGGGCTCGCCGCGCGAGTTGAAGCGCGACCTGCGCGGGCCGGCATCTTCGAGGTGCGCGCCGGACGGCGATCCGTTCGCCGTCGCTGCAGCGAGCTACGGCGCGATCCGGCGCTCGAGGACGTGTATCTCTTCGGCGTCACGCTCCGCGCGGTCGGCGCAGGACGGGCACGCGACAGCCGAGGCCGCAGCCGCTCGCGGCGCATCGGCACGCCGGAACCGGCCGAGCCGTCGCTCGAAGACGTGTTCGTCTCGCTGGCGCCGCAAGCGCGTCAGCACGAAGGAAGTGGTGACCGCATGAAACGCCTGCTCGCCCTGACGTGGAAAGAGTTCCTGCAGCTCAAGCGCGACCGGATGACGCTGCGCATGATCGTGCTGGTGCCGCTCATGCAGACGCTCGTCTTCGGCTACGCCATCAACTACGACGTCAAGCACCTGAAGACCGTCGTGCTCGACGAGAGCCGCTCCTACGAGAGCCGCGAGCTCGTGGCCAAGATGACCGCCACCGACTACTTCGACGTCGTCGGGCGCGTCGACTCGCTCGACGAGATGCGCACGGAGCTCGACTCGGCAAGGCCGTCGGTGGGCCTCGTCATCGATCGCGATTTCGGCAAGAACCGCCATCGCGGCAAGCCGGCCGAGGCGTTCCTCATCGTCAACGCGTCGGACACGACGACCTCGATCGCAGGCGATGTCGATCGTGGCCGGCATCGCGCAGACGGACTGTCGATCCAGACGCTGGCGCCAGCGCGCCGGATGGACGCAGACGGCAACTGCCGATCGACCTGCGCGTGCGGCCCTGGTACAACCCCGATCTGCGGACCTCGAGCTTCATCATTCCCGGCCTGATCGCCATCATCCTGACCTTCACGCTGATCCAGTTCACCGCCAGCGCCATCGTGCGCGAGCGCGAGCGCGGCACGCTCGAACAGCTGCAGGTCACGCCGGCCACGCGCATGCGAGCTGATCCTCGGCAAGATCCTGCCGTTCATCGTCATCGGCTACTTCCAGCTGACGCTGACGATGCTGCTGATGCGCTTCCTCTTCGACATCGCGATCATGGGCAGCGTGCTGCAGCTCTACCTGGTCGGGTTCCTGTTCATGGCCGCGGTGCTCGGCCTGGGCATGCTGCTCTCGACCATCGCGCAGACGCAGATGCAGGCCACGCAGATGTCGATGTTCTTCCTGCTGCCGTTCGTGTTCCTGTCCGGCTACGTCTTCCCGATCGACGGCATGCCGCTGGATCTTCCAGCTGGCTCTCGCAACGTGATTCCGGCGCGGTACTTCATCGAAGTGATGCGCGGCATCGTCCTGCGCGGCGCGGCGCTCGCCGAGCTCTGGCAGCCGGGGCCTGGCTCGCCTCTACACGTTCGTGATCATCGCGCTGGCGGTAGTGCGGTTCAAGAAGACGACGGCGTAGGCGGGCTTCGCCGGCCGTAGCGGTCGTCCCGAGGCGTGCGACGCCGAGGCGACCCGGTGACATCTTCCCGGCACCCGAAGGCGCGTAGCGCAGAGCGACTCCCGACCCTTGTTTGGGCTACCTCACCGAGACCGCGACGCCATTCTCGAAGACGACGGTCTTGCCGACGTTCCGGTAGGTCCAGGTCTCGCGCGTGCCGCCCGCGCTCGTGGTCTCGCTGGCGACATCGTCGGGCGTGCCGAGGAGGGCGCGCACCTGGTCGGGCGTCATGTTCTCGGGCACCGTGCCGGCGAGAGGCTGGTCGGCCTCGCGTGCCACGGCGTCTCCCGCAGTCGTGCGCGAATCGCTCGCGGCCGCCGCCGCGCGCGCGCGATCGACCGGGGAGCCGCGAGGATCTGCCGCCGCGGATTTCGTCAGGAGCCCCTGGGTCTTCACGAGGTAGAGGACGACACCGACAGCGATGAGGAGCAGCAGCAGTCTCTTCATCGTTCGGATGATACGCTCCCGCCCCCGTGAGCTACTGCCGGTTCGCGAAGGGGCACCCGCTCCATGGCCCGTATCACGATCGCGAATACGGCTTCCCGATCCGCTCCGAGCGCGCTCTCTTCGAGCGGCTGGTGCTCGAGATCAACCAGGCCGGCCTGTCGTGGCTGACGATGCTCCAGAAGCGGAAGGGATTCCGCCGCGCCTATTCGGGCTTCGACGTCGAGACGGTGGCCGCCTACGGCCCGCGGGAACGCCGCCGTCTTCTCGCCGACGCGGGAATCATCCGCAACCGTCTCAAGATCGACGCGGCGATCGAGAACGCCCGCCGCCTTCTCGCGATCCGCAAGACCCACGGCTCGTTCGCGAAGTGGCTCGACGCCCATCACCCCCGGAGCGCCGAGCAGTGGCGCAAGCTCTTCAAAGAGACGTTCGTGTTCACCGGCGGAGAGATCGTCCGCTCGTTTCTGCTCTCCACCGGATACCTGCGCGGCGCGCACGTGCCGAGCTGCCCGGTCTACGCGAAGGCGGCGAAGAAGAAGCCGGCGTGGACGACCGCGAGGCGGCGGAGCCGCAAAGCGCGGTCAGTCTCGGGGCGCGACGCCGATCGGTTAAGCCGTGCATCCCGAGCGAGACGAGGGATCCCGAAGTCGGGAGGCTCCGGACGGAAGGATACCCGCCTCGAATCGCCCGGCTTAGGAAGTCCGGGATCCCTCGTCGCTCACGCGACTCGGGATGACCCGCGTCGCGCGTAAGCGCGGGCGCGGGTCACTTGACCGGCCCGAACGGCTTGACCTGCTCGTCGATGACTTTCCGGTCGCCGACGATCACGATGGTCGCCTTGTCGTCGGCCAGGTACTTCTTGGCCATCTCCTGGACCTGCGCCGGCGTGACGGCGTAGATCCGTCCGACGTAGCCGTTGAGGTAGTCCGCCGGCAGACCATGGAGGTCGACGAACTCGAGCTGCCCGATGATCCCCGGCCGCGAGGAGTTCTGGAGGACGAAGACACCCGCCCGATAGTTCTGGAAGGCCTTGAGCTCCTTCTCCGAGGGCGCCTCCCCCTGCAGCCGGTCAACCTCGCCGATGATCTCCTTGAGCGCGGGGCCGGTCGCGGTCGTCGTGACGTCGGCGATCTCGATCCAGTAGGCGTCCCGGTAACGGCTGGAGAGCTGGCCCTGCGGCGAGTACGTGTAGCCCTTCTGCTCGCGGATGTTCGAGGTGATGCGGGAGGCGAACGAGCCGCCGAGCAGGACGTTCATGAGATAGAGCCGGTCCCAGTCCGGATTCGAAGGATCGATGACGGGCATGCCGATGTTGATCGTCGACTGGGGCGCTCCGGGCCGGTCGATCAGGTAGACGGCCCGCTCGCTCTTCGGCGACGGCTTCGTCGTGTTCGGGGCGGCCCCTTTCTTCCAGCCCGCGAAGGCCTTGCGGATCGCGGCTTCCACCGCGGCGGCATCGAAGCGGCCGACGACGTAAACGTGGGAGCGGGCGGCGCCGAAGTTCCGGTCGTAGAAACCCTTGACCTGGGCGATCGTGTAGCTCGAGAGCATCGCTTCGGTCGGGAAGAGACGGCCATAGGGATGGTCGCCGTAAAGGACCGCGCGGAACTTCTCCTGGGCGAGCGGCTGAGGCTGGGTCCTCGCGATCGAGAGCTCGCGGGCCTTGTCGGCCTTGAGCCGCGACAGCTCGGCCTCCGGGAACTTGGGGTTCTGCGCCACGTCGGCGACGAGAGCCACCATCTCGGGCGCGAACTCTCCGAGGACGTCGCCCCCGATGTCGATGCGGTTCTCGCCGACGGCGATGTCGAGCGAACCGCCCATGCGGGCGGCGTCCTCGGCGATCTTCGATGCGGGCCGCGTCGTCGTGCCTTCGGAAAGCATTTCGCCCGTCAGGTCGGCGAGCCAGACCTCGTTGGCCTTCTCATCGACGTTGCCGGTCCGCACTCCCAGGTTGACCGTGGCCTTGGGAACCGTTCCGTACTGGACGAGCGTGACGCCGAGGCCGTTCTCGAGGGTGAACGTCGCCGGCTTCGGAAGCGAGAAGCCCTTGGGCGTGCCGGGGGCCGGGGGCGTCTGCTTTTCCGGCTTCTCTGCCCTTGAGCGGCGGGAGGACGGGCGCCGCGGCGAGGGCGGCGGCGAGGACCACCGAAATCTTCGTGTGCGTATTCCATTCATGGCGCGCCTCCTACGACCCGCTCTTGCCGTCGGCGCGGCGGCCTTCGGATCGATCACGAGGATCGTGCGGTTTCCGTCGCGCAGGTATTCCTGCGCCGTCTTCTGCATGAGGGCCGGCGTGACCTTCCGGAACTCTTCTTCGATGCGGTTGATCCGGCTCGGGTCATCGTCGAAGAGGGCAAACGAGGCGAGCAGGTCCGCCTTGCCGAACCCGCCGAACTGCTCCATCTTGTCGTAGAGCTGCGAGCGCACCTTGACGAGCGCGCGGTCGAGCGTCGCCTGGTCGACCGGAGTCGTCTTCACCTTCTGGATCTCGACGTCGAAGACCTTGAGGATCTGGTCGGTCGTCTTGTCTTTGTCGTAGAAGAGCGAGACGTCCCAGAGCGTCGGCCCGTTGATGTTGTACATGTCGCCGAGGCCGGAGTTGATGCCGCCGGTCACCTCGCCCGTCAGACCGCTCTGCTGGACGAGAGCCTGGTAGAGCCGGCTGTCCTTGCCCTGGACGAGCACCTGGTCGAGCAGGCCCATCGCGTAGTACTCGGGAGTGTTGCGCGGGGGAGCGTGGTAGGCGATCGCGATGGCCGGCCGCGTGGCGAGCTTGTCTTCCTTGGTCGCGCGCTTCTCCTTCTCCTGCCGCGGCTCCGAGATGTCGGCCTTGGCCGGCAATGCGGCCGAGGGAATCGGAGCGAAGTACTTTTCGACCCACGTCTTCGTCTGCGCCGGATCGAAATCGCCGACGATGACGAGGACGGCGTTTCCCGGCGCGTAGAACGTCTTGAAGAAGCTCGCGACGTCCTCGAGCGTCGCGGCGTCGAGGTCCTTCAGGTCGCCGTAGAAGTTGTGGGAGTTGTACCAGTTCGTGTTGGCGTACTGCGGCAGGTCCAGCCAGGGAAATCCGCCGTAGGGCTGGTTCAGGACGTTGACCTTGACCTCGTTCTTGACGACCTCCTGCTGGTTCTTCAGGTTGTCGGCGGTGATCGCGAGACCCTTCATCCGGTCGGCCTCGGCCCACAGCGCGGTCTCGAGGGTGTGCGCCGGGACGACCTCGAAGTAGTTCGTGAAGTCGAAGCGCGTCGAGCCGTTGAGCACTCCGCCGTTCGACTGCACGAGCTTGATGAACTCCATCTTTCCGAGGTTCTCGGAGCCCTGGAACATCATGTGCTCGAAGAGGTGGGCGAAGCCGGTGCGGTCCTTCGGCTCGATGCGGAAGCCGATGTTGAAGTAGACCGCGACGACCGCGACGGGCGCCGTGGTGTCCCGCGAGAGGACCACCTTCAGGCCGTTCGGGAGCTTGAAATACTCGACCGGGATCTGCATCGGGGCGGCGCCGCGGCCGTTGCGGCGGCTCCCCGGGCGGTCCCGGACGATGCCAGGAGAGCGAGTGCGCAAAAAACGGCGCCGAGGCCCGTTCGGACCGGCCGGCGCGGGGAGTGGTTCATGTCATCCTCCTCGTTTCGGACGGCAGAGCTTACGTTAGAAAGGGGTGAAGGTTCTCCTGGCTGCCCGCATTCCCGATCCGAGCGGTTTTCGTCCGGCCGGCTGGCTTCCGGGCCCCCACCTCCAGACGGTCTGGGGGCGCCTGGTCCGCTCCCGCCGCCTCGTGCCCATGCGCCGCGAGGCTCTGACGACTCCCGACGGCGACGAGCTTCTGATCGATCACAGCGAGGGGCCCCCGGGCAGCCCCCGCGTCATCGTCCTTCACGGCCTCGAGGGGAGCTCGAACTCGGTGTATGCGCAGGGGCTGCTCTTCGAGATCCGGCGCCAGGGCTGGCGAGGCGCGGCGATGAACTTTCGCTCGTGCGCCCGCGACCCGGCGGACCTCGCGCGCATGCTGCCGAATCGGCGGCCGCGCATGTACCACTCGGGGGAAACGGGCGACCTCGACTTCCTCGCCCGCACGCTGGCGGAGCGCGAGCCGGGATCCCGGCTGTTCGCCATCGGCGTTTCTCTCGGCGGAAACGTCCTGCTCAAGTGGCTCGGCGAGCAGGGCGCGAACGCTCCCGTCGACGCGGCCGTCGCGATCTCGACGCCGTATGACCTCGCGGCCAGCGCCGGCTATCTCGATACGACGCTCGGACGCCTCTACACCCAGCGCTTCCTCGTGACGCTCAAGCGGAAAGCCGCCGAAGCGACGCGCCGTTTTCCCGAGGCGGCCGGCCGGATCGACCTGCCGCGGACGCTCGCGTCGCGGACCTTCCGGGAATTCGACGATGCGGCGAACGCCCCGCTGCACGGCTTCGCCGGAGCGGACGACTACTACAGGAGGGCGAGCTCGCTCGCGTATCTCGGCGGCATCGCGACACCGACGCTCTGCCTCTCCGCGGAAGACGACCCCTTCCTTCCGCCCGAGACGCTGGACCGCGCTCGCGCCGCCGCGTCGCCGAGCGTCGAGTTCATCGTCACGGCGCGCGGCGGTCACATCGGATTCGTCGGCGGCTGGAGCCGTGGCGACCGAGCTACTGGGCCGAGACGTTTGCGGTGGATTGGCTGGACGAAAAGTCCAAGGGTCAAGGGTCGAAGCGTCAAAGGGCTGATCGGCGATGCCTTCCGACCCTTCGACATTTTCGACCTTACGACCTCCGCTCGAAAAAGAAATGAGCCGGGGAGCGGCGGACCGCTCTCCCGGCTCGGTGGAAGGTTTGCGCGAATAAGTCCTATCGGGAAGGGGGATGAGCCCCGCTCAGTAGGGCTTCTTCGCGCTCTTGATGTCGATCGAGGTGGCCATCATCTTGCCACCCTGGTCGGTGGTCTGGAGGGACACCATCGATCCCGGCTTCAGATCCCCGTTGACCTTCGTGCTCGAATCCCAGAACACCGTGACTTCCTTGCCGCTGGCCTCGTCCTTGACGACGAAGCTCTTCCCGGACTGATCGACCGACGCCACGGTCCCGCGGATCGTGGACGCCGGAGCCTGGGACTGCGACGAAGACTGACTGGCCTCCGGCTGCTGAGCGGCTCCTGCGGCTTCTCCTGAGCAATCGCCGTGGTCGCCGCGAGGGCGGCCGCGATCGCCGCGGACAAAATGAGTCTCTTCATGAAACCTCCTTTTTTCCTAAGCCGGGTGTCCTCACCAGAAGGCCACCCTCTGCCCGATCCACAAGAGCTGCAAACGACGCGCCACCGCGCAAAAAAAGAACACTGCGCGAATGGGCCATCTCGCCACACCATTCGCCACACGCGCGGCTCCGGGCGTTTCAGGAGGTTGCGGCGGCGGTCTTTCGCTTGCGGCGCGGAGCGGGAAACTGCTCGGCGGTGACGTCGGTGTGAATCACGGTCCCGCGGCGCACCGTGGCGCCATCGGGGATCTCGGCGTTTTTCCCGATCGTCGTGATGCCGGCGCCGTCGGCGGACTTCTCGCCGCGCGTGGCCTTGCCGATCCGCGCCCGCCGGCCGATGCGCACGGACTTGTCGACGATCGCGCGCTCGACGCGCGCTCCCGCATCGATCCAGGTGTCGGTCAGGATGATGGACTCGCGGATCCAGGCGCCGGGCCCGACGAAGACGCCGGGCGAGAGGATGCTGCGGTCGACGCGCGCCCCGGAGGAAATGACGCAGCCGTCGGTGATCATGCTGTCGCGCACGATGGCGCCGTCATGGATGGCGACCGGCGGCCGCTCTTCCGAGCGCGTGTGGACGATCCAGGCCCGGTCGTTCAGGTCGATCGGCGATGGCGTCTTCAGCAGCGCCATCTGCGTCTCCCAGTAGGCCTCGGTCGTCCCGACGTCGACCCAGTAGCCCTGGAACGGGTACGCGAAGACGCGCAGCCCGTTCGCCAGCATGCGCGGGATGATGTCCTTGCCGAAATCGTGCGAGGAGTCGCGTCGGCGCGAGTCCTCGGTGAGAACCTGCGAGAGCATCGGCCGGCCGAAGACGTAGATCCCCATGGACGCCAGCGTCCCCGGCGGATCCGCCGGCTTCTCGACGAACTCCGTGACGCGCTGGTTCTCGTCGGTCGCGAGGATCCCCATCCGCGTGGCCTCGTCGCGCGTCACGTTGAGCGTGGCGATCGTGCAGTCCGCCTGCTTGTCGAGATGGAACGCGATGAGCCAGCCGTAGTTCATCTTGTAGATGTGGTCGCCCGAGAGGACGAGCACGATGTCGGGCGATCCGCGCTCGACGAACGACAGGTTCTGGGAGATCGCGTCGGCCGTGCCCTTGTACCAGTCGGTGACGGAGCGGCCCCGGAAGGGCTGGTAGATCTGGACGCCTCCGCGTGAAAGTGCGGTCGAGGTCCCAGGGCCGTCCGGACGCGATGTGCTCGTTCAGCGAGTGCGGCCGGTACTGGGTCAGGATCATGACGTCGGAGATCCCGGAGTTCACGCAGTTCGAGAGCGTGAAGTCGATGATCCGGTACTTGCCGGCGAAGGGGACGGCGGGCTTGGCGCGCTTCTCCGTCAGCACGCCCAGGCGCGAACCTTCGCCGCCGGCCAGGATGACGGCGCGGGCCCTCACGGGCGCTGCCCTACGCGGCTGAGCGCGCCGCTCGCGCGCGCTCGTAGAGATCGGCATACTCCCGCGCCGACCGCGACCAGGAGAAGTCGCGCGCCATGCCGTTGTCCTGAAGCTGACGCCATTTGGCGGGTTGAGCGTATACCTTGAGGCACCGTTCCAGGGCGTCCCACAGGGCCCAGGGGTTGAACTCGTCGAACATGAGGCCGGTGCCCCCGGGGTCGCCGGCGTCGGTGATGGTGTCCGCGAAGCCGCCCGTCCGGCGCGCGACCGGGACGCAGCCGTAGCGCATCCCGATCATCTGCGCGAGGCCGCAGGGCTCGTAGCGGGAGGGGAGCAGGAGGGCGTCGGCGCCGCCGTAGATCCGGCGGGCGTAACGCCCGTCGAAGCGCAGCCGCACGCTGGCCCGGTGGGGATAGCGCATCTCGAACTGGGCGTACTCGTGCTCGAGGGCGGGGTCGCCGGTGCCGAGCAGCACGAACTGCCCGCCCCGCTCCAGCCAGCGGCGCACGGCCGGCGCCGCGATGTCGAAGCCCTTCTCCTTGACGAGGCGCGAGACCACGGCGAGCAGCGGCATGCGCGCGTCCGGCTCGAGCCCGGCCTCCTGCTGGAGCGCGGTCTTGTTGTTCGGCGCGCTGCGTCCAGCGTCGCGGCGTCGAAGGTCGCGGCGAGCTCGCCGTCCGTCGACGGATCCCAGGACGCGACGTCGATGCCGTTCAGGATGCCGGCGAGATGGTCGGCCCGCAGCCGCAGGATGCCGTCGAGACCCTGGCCGCCCTCGGCGCGTGAGGATCTCGCGGGCATACGTCGGCGAGACCGTCGAGAGATAGTCCGCGCCGAGGATGCCGAGGCCCATGAGCGAGTCGCGGAACGGCTCCGGGAGGGCCTGGACCGCGTCGGGGCGCCGGATCTTGTAGTCGCCCAGGGCGTCGCCCGCGCCCTGCGCCGCGTAGGGCAGGTTGTGGATCGTGAAGACCGACGCGACGTCGCGGAAGTACGGGTTCTCGCGGCCTTCGGTCGCGAGCCACCAGGCGGCCGCTCCCGTGTGCGAGTCGTGCGCGTGGACCACGTCGGGCTTCCAGGAGAGCGCCTCCGCCGACCAGAGGGCCGCGAGCGAGAAGAACACGAACTTCGGGCCGTCCTCCGTCGATGGTGCGGCCGTAGATCCAGCGGTCCTGAGGGATCGGCGGGCCGGTGACGAGATAAACGGGAGTGCCGTCCGGACTCGGTCTGCCAGACCTCGGCGAGCTGTTCGCCGCCGAGCGTGTGGACGGGAAACTGCGCGACGCGCAGCGGGCGCGTACCTCGGCCAGTCGATCGAGCCGTAGCCCGGAATGACGACGCGGACGTCGTGGCCCAGATCCGCGAGCGCGCGGGGCAGCGAGCCCACGACGTCCGCGAGGCCCCCGACCTTGGCGAGCGGAGCCGCCTCGGCCGCGAGCATCAGGATCCGCATGGCGGGGCATTATGGCGCAGGGATTCCCGCCCGCGGTTCCTGCCTGCCCGACTTTGACGCCCGCGCGGGCATCCGCGAGAATCCGTCCCGTGACGCGCGCGATCACGCGTTCGATACGTTCTCGTGCCGGCCGCTGCGATCGCCCTCCACACGCCGGTCGGCTGCGGGCAGGAGAGCTCGGATCCTTATGAGCGCTACCAGCGCGGGATGGCCGCGCTCGAGGCGAAGGATCCGGCGCGCGCGGTGCCCGACTTCGAGGCGGCGGCTCGCGTCTTCCGCCGGGATCCCGACGTCCTCTACGCCCTCGCGAAGGCGAAGGCGCTCTCGGGCGACGCCGACGGCGCGATCGCCGCGCTCTCCCGCGCGGTCGCTCTGCGGTTACGGCGCCGGCGCCGACACCGATCCGGCCTTCGCGTCGCTCTCGGGAGCGTCCGGCGTTTCGCGCGCTGTTGCCGAAGATCGTCGCGAACGGACGGCCGCGTCGGCAAACGCCCGGGTCGGCCTTCACGCTCACCGAAAGCGGACCTGATTCCGGAGGGCATCGCCTGGGACCCCGGAAGCCGGACGCTCTTCGTCGGCAGCCTCGCGAAGAACAAGATCGTCGCGATCTCGTCCGGACGGCCGCGTCTCGCGACTTCGTGCCCTCGGGCCGCGACGGCCTGCGGCGGGTCCTCGGACTGAAGGTCGACGCGCTCGCGGAAGAGTCTCTGGGTTTGCAGCGCCGAGGCCGACTCGCGTCGCCGGGCGGCAACGCGACGCGCGCGTCGACGCTCTTCCGTTTCGACCTCGCGAGCGGGAAGACGCTCCAGAAGAATCGCGTCGCCGCCGGGAGGCAAACATCTCTTCAACGACATCGCGATCGCGAAGGACGGCGGGCTCTTCCTGACCGACAGCGAAGAGGGCACGGTATACCGTCTGCGCGCCGGGCGGGGACACGACTCGAGGTCTTCCAGGCGCCGGGCCGCCTCTTCTATCCCAACGGCATCGCGCTCTCCGACGACGAACGCTATCCTCTATGTCGCCCACGTTCTCGGTGTCGCCGCATGGGAGCTCGCGTCGATCGGACGGCTCGCTTCGACCTGCCGGCTCCCCGACGACGTGACCCTCGTCGGGATCGACGGCCTGTCGTTCCACCGCGGCGGCCTCGTGGCGATCCAGAACGGCATGGAGCCCAACCGCGTAGCGTACTTTCCGCTCGGCGCCTTCCCTCGACCGCGTGACGGGCGAGCGCGTCTCGAGCGCGGAAACCGGATTTCGAGATCCCGACGACGGGCGCGGTGGCCGGCGACTCTTACTACGTCATCGCGAACTCGCAGCTCCGCGCCCTGGGGCCGGAGGGCGTGAAGGATCCCGAGAAGCGCAGGCCCGTCGTAATCCTCAAGATCGACCTCCCCCGTTAGACGTCCCGGGCCCCGCGGGGGCGGTCCTTGCGCGTGATATCCTTATGTGGTTCTCGTCCGCTCGCCCCAGTGGGGCTTCGTCCTGCGAATTCCGAACGGTTGAAGCGAGAAGGCGTGAGGGTGCTTCGGCGCGCCCCCACGTCCGAGCGTCGCCGAGCAGACGGAAGCCTTTACAGGGAGCTCCCATGAGCCACGATTGGAAGATTCGGGTCCAACCCGCGAACGTCACGCCGTTCGCCTTCAAGGCGACGTTCGTGACGCGCGCGACGGACGACGACGAGCGCGCGCTCGACTCACGGTACCTCTACGGGGACGGCGATCTCGCCGTGCTTCTCGAGGATCTGGGCGCCGCGTCTCCGAGATCTGCCTTCTGATCGAGACGCTGCAGAAGACCCCGAGCGCGGAGATCGACGTCGACGTGACCGAAGAAGCCATGGAAGTTCTGGCGCGCGGCGTCCGCGGCCGGGGTATGGGCCGCGCTTGACCACCAGGAAAAAAGACTGGGTTCGGATCGCCTTCTTCGTCCTCTCGCCGGTCATCGGGATCCTCGGCACGGCCGCCTACGCCTTGGCGTTCGGCGTGAGTTGGTGGCAGCCGGCGCTGTTTCTGATTCTCTATGCGGCGATCGGGGTATCGGTCACCGCCGGATATCACCGCCTCTTCGCGCATCGCAGCTACGAGTGCCACCCCGCGGTCCAGGCCTTCTATCTCTTCTTCGGCGCGATGGCTCTCCAGAACTCGATCCTCGCGTGGGCCTCGGACCACCGCATCCATCACCGCTACGTCGACCGCGACTGGGACCCTTACAACATCCAGCGGGGCGGCTGGTGGGCGCACATCCTCTGGATCTTCTACAAGAGCGATCCGGATCGCCGGTACGACGACGTCCCCGACCTCCTGAAGAACCCGCTCGTCCGTCTCCAGCACCGCTTCTCGAGCGTGCTCGGCATCGTGGGCGGGCTCGGAATACCGACGGCGATCGGCTGGGCCTTCGGCGACCCGCTCGGCGGGCTGCTCTGGGGAGGGTTTCTCCGCCTGGTCGTCATCCACCACACGACCTTCTTCGTCAACTCGATCGCGCACATGTACGGCACTCGGCCGTACTCCGAAGGGATTTCGGCGCGGGACAACGCCTGGGTCGCGCTCGTGACCAACGGCGAGGGGTACCACAACTTTCACCACCGCTTCCCGACCGACTTCCGCAACGGCATCCGCTGGTACCAGTGGGACCCGAGCAAGTGGTGGATCCGCGCGCTCGCGGCCACGGGCCTGTCGTGGCGGCTGCGCCGCACGCCGCAGCTCGTCATCGAGCGCTCGCGCCTGCAGACGGCGGTCGCTCGCGCCGAGAGCCGGCAGGCCGAGGCCCCGTCGCCTCTGCACGCCGCGATCCGGCGCCGGCTGGATGCGGCGCACGTCTCGCTCGAGCATGCCGCCGCCCACTGGCAGGAGCTTCAGGAGAAGCGCCGGCGGGACTGGAAGGCGTACCGCAGCCACCTCGCCGATGCGCGCCGCCACTGGCGCGAGGCCCTGCGTCTGATGGCGCAGATCCCGGGCGAGGCGGCCTGAGGCCGGTCGACCCTTACCGCCGAGCGTTCCGCGACGAGGCCGACGGCGGGGAAGCCCGCGTCCTGTACGGTCTGGATCACCCGCTTGACCTCGGCGTAGGGAAGCCGGCGGTCGGCGCGCAGGACGATCTCGCGACGGGGATAACCGGCGCGGATCGCCCGGAGCAGCGCCTCGAGCGCGGCAACGGAGAGCGGGCCGGGGTCGTTGTCGAGCGAGATCCTCGGCGGATCGCCGAACTCGAGCGTGATCTTCGAGCGGGTGGGCTCGGCCGGCCAGGCTTCGGGCTGAGTGGCCTTCGGTAGCTCCACCTCCCCGTTGGCCATCGGGGTCACCACCATGAAGATGATGAGAAGCACCATGCAGACGTCGACGAGAGGCGTGACGTTGATGTCGGCCCGGAGCGCGTAACGCATGGGGGCCCTCCCCGGGGATCGGGGGGCGTCGCGCCCCCGCCCCTTTGTATGGGAGGGACACCGGTGGGGCCCGGGAAGTTCCGGGCAGTTCTGTCTAGCGGTAGCCGGTGACGTCGGCCGGTTTGCCGGGGTCCTGGACCTCGACGACGTAGCGCCAGGCGTCGGGCCGGCTGCCGTCGAGGTCGGTGAAGCCGTAGACCTTCGCCAGCTGCCCGCTCGACAGGGACTGCCCGTTCCAGCGCGCCCGGTCGGGATCCGCGGCGAGGCGCGGCCACGGCCCGGCCGACGAAGGCCGGGCTCTCGGAGATCGCGAAGTGCGGCTGCTACCTGCGTCGCGTCGCGCCAGTTCGCCTCGGTGACGCCGTAGGCGTCGAGCATCGCCTCGGAGCGCAGCCAGCCGGGCGTCAGAGAGACCGCCGTGGCCCCATGGGGCTCGAGCTCGTGCGCCAGCGCGAACGCCATGCGCAGGTTCGCCGCCTTGGCCAGGTCGTAGAAGAAGGAGACCCGGTAGTGGTCCGCGTTGTACGCGGCAGTGCCGTCGGTGACTTCGACGACGAGGCCTCCCGGGCGTCTCGGATGAGAAGCGGGATCGCGAAGTGGCTGGTGATGGCGTGCGTATCCACGGCCGAGGCGCAGCGTGCGCAGCCCGTAGTCCAGATCGGATTCCCAGACCGTCTTGCCCCACTCCATCCGCGTGGCGCCCCAGATGTCGTTGACGAGAACGTGCAGCGCGCCTTGCTCGCGCGTCGATGCGCTGCGACGAGGGCGCGCACCTGCTTCGGGTACGAGGTGGTCGATGCGGACCGCGATCCCGCGGCCGCCGGCCGCGTCGACGAGCGTCGGCGGTCTCTTCGATCGTCTCGGGCCGGTTCATCTCCGACGCGCTGCGCCGGAGTCGAGCGCCCGGTGCACGTAGACCGTCGCGCCCGGCGGCGCCGAGCTCGAACGGCGATGCCTCGCGCCCGCAGCCCGGCTCCCTTCGGCGCCGCGGGCGACCAGCTTGCGACGAGGCTTCTTCGAGTCGGGCTTCGCCGCGGATCCGATCAGGGCGGGCGCGGCGTAGGGAAGCTGCGGGGAGTACGCGGGAAGGACCGGACCGTCGCCCGCTCGCCAGGCGTTCATCTCGGGCTCGGTCTTGAGGAGGTCCTTGAGCGTGAGCTTTCCGAGGAGCTGGTCGACCGCCTGCTGGACCATCCGCCAGACCGAGCGGATCGAGCAGTCGGGCATGTGCGTGCAGCAGCCGCTCGAGGCCGGAGTGGCCGTCGCAGAACGCGGGCTCGTAGAGGCGGCCGCCGAGCGTGGC
This sequence comes from uncultured Acidobacteriota bacterium, assembly GCA_963749265.1. Classification (GTDB taxonomy): domain Bacteria; phylum Acidobacteriota; class Thermoanaerobaculia; order UBA5066; family Gp7-AA6; genus DAHUXD01. The sequence continues at coordinate 39,584 of CAVVML010000032.1, forward strand.
GAGCACCTGGCCGACCCGATCTCCTCGGCCGGCCGGGACAGCGCGTAGCCGCCGGACTGGCCGCGCGTCGGCGTCACGAAGCCGGCGCGGCGCAGGATGCGCATCATCTTGGCGACGTTGGGCTCCGAGATGCCCTCGGCGCGCGCGAGCTCGGGGATCGTGAGGCTTCCGCCGGCGCCCTCGCGCCCGACGCGCAGCAGGCAGCGCAGCCCGTACTCTTCCTGCGACGTCAGCTTCATGGCGTCTTCTCCCCGCTCACATCATCCCGAGCTGGAGCTTGGCCGCGTCCGACATCATCTGCGGCTCCACGGCGGGTCGAAGACGACCTGCACGTCGGCCTCGTTGACGCCCGGGAGCGTGAGGAGCTTGCCCTTGATGTCCTCGCGCAGGACGTCGCCCATGCCGCAGCCCGGCGCCGTCAGCGTGAACTTGCACGTCGACCTTGTTTCCGCCGCCCTCGACCGGCGTCAGCGCCAGCGCGTAGACGAGGCCGAGGTCCACGATGTTGACCGGGATCTCGGGGTCGTAGCAGGTCCGGAGCTGGTCCCAGGCCAGCTCCTCCGGTCGTCTTGCCTTCCTGCGCGGCGGCGTCGACCGTGGCCACGGGCTCGCCGATCGCGTCGGCGTCCTTGCCGTCGATCCGGGCCAGGAACCCGACCGGGGTCACGACGGTGTAGCTGCCGCCGAGCGACTGGGTGATGATCACCGGGTCGCCGGCCCGCAGGGTGATCGGGGTTCCGCTCGGGATCTCGCGCGCCTCGACGTCGCGCGCGACCGTCGCTTCCTTCTTCATCTGCATCTCAGGCTCCTCCGGACTCGGCGTTGGGACCTTCCGACTCCGTCGAGACACCGCGGGCGCGCCCTCGGACTCCAGCGCGGCCTTCAGCGTGTGCCAGGGGAGCGTCGCGCACTTCACGCGCACGGGAACTCGCGCACGCCCGAGAACACCGCGAGCTTGCCGAGCTCCGGGCCGTGCCTTCGCGTCGGCCGCCGTCGCCGTTCTTGCCGGTGATGAGCTCGTGGAAGCGGTCGAAGAGCGCCTCGGCCTCGGCGCGCGTCTTGCCCTTGACGCTCTCGGTCATCATCGACGCCGAGGCGGTCGAGATCGCGCAGCCCGCGCCCTGGAAGCGCGACGTCCTGGACGCGGTCGCCCTCGAGGACGACGATAGACGGTCACGCGGTCGCCGCAGAGCGGGTTGTAGCCCTCGGCCTTGCGGCTCGCGTCGGCGATGGCGCGGAAGTTCCTGCGGCCGCTTGCTGTGGTCGAGGATCACTTCCTGGTAGAGGTCGCGGAGGTCGGACATCAGCGGAACATCTCGATGACCTTGTGGAGCCCCGCGACCAGGGCGTCGATCTCCTCGCGCGTGTTGTAGAGGCCGAACGAGGCCCGCGCGGTCGCGGGCACGCCGAAGCGGTCCATGACCGGCTGGGCGCAGTGGTGGCCGGTGCGGATCGGCGATCCCCTCGCGGTCGAGGACCGTGCCGATGTCGTGGGGGTGGACGCCCTCGAGCACGAAGGAGAGCACGCCGGCCTTCTCGCGCGCGGTGCCGATGATGCGCAGCCCGGCGATCTCGGAGAGCGCCGCCGTGCGCGTAGGCGAGCAGGTCGTGCTCGTGGGCGCGCGATGGCGGTCAGGCCGAGCCCGTTCAGGTAGTCGAGCGCCGCGCCGAGGGCGATCCCGCCCGCGATGTTCGGCGTGCCCGCCTCGAACTTGTAGGGCAGCTCGTTGTAGGTCGTCTTCTCGAAGGTGACCGAGAGGATCATGTCGCCGCCGCCCTGGTACGGCGGCATCGCCTCGAGGAGCGCGGCCTTGCCGTAGAGGACGCCGACGCCCGTCGGGCCGTAGATCTTGTGGCCCGAGAACGCGTAGAAGTCGCAGTCCAGCGCCCGCACGTCCACCGGCATGTGCGGCGCCGCCTGCGCGCCGTCGACGAGGACCGGGACGCCGCGCGCGTGCGCCAGCTCGACGATCCGGCGCACGGGGTTGACGGTGCCGAGCGCGTTCGAGACGTGGGCCACCGAGACGATCCGCGTCTGCGGCGAGAGCAGCTTCTCGAACGCCGTCCAGATCCAGACTCGCCCGCGTCGTCGATCGGCGCGACGCGCGAGCCGGGCGCCCTTCTCCTCGCAGAGGAGCTGCCAGGGCACGATGTTGGAGTGGTGCTCGAGGCCGGTGATCAGGACCTCGTCGCCCGCGTCCGACGTGCTGGCGGCCGTAGGTCTGGGCCACGAGGTTGATGGCCTCGGTCGTGCCGCGCATGAAGATGATCTCGCGCGCCGATCGGCCGCGTTCAGGAAGCGCTGGACCTTCTCCCGCGCCGCCTCGTAGGCGTCGGTCGCCTGCACGGAGAGCGTAGTGCACGCCGCGGTGGATGTTCGCGTAGAGCGACTCGTAGACCTTCTGCTCGGCCTCGATCACCGCCAGCGGCTTCTGCGCCGAGGCGGCGTTGTCGAGGTAGACGAGCGGCTTGCCGTGGACGCGGGTCGAGAGGATCGGGAAGTCGCGCGCGGATCGGCCTCGACGTCGAAGGCCGGCGGCGCGCGGCTCGGGGCGACGGTGCTCGTGCGTGGCGCGTCGCGCTCATGCCGCCTCCCCGGACGTCGACGCCGCGCCCGGCAGACGCAGGCCGAGCTCGCGCTCGACGCGGCGCCGGATCGACGGCACGCGGATCTTCTCGACGACGTCGGCCGCGAAGGCGTACGTCAGCAGCGCCCGGGCCTCCGCCTCGCCGATCCCGCGCGAGCGCAGGTAGAAGAGCGCCGCCGCGTCGAGCTGGCCGGTGGTCGAGCCGTGCTTGCACTTGACGTCGTCGGCGAAGATCTCGAGCGCGGGCGTGCGAGTTGACCAGGGCCTCGCGCGAGAGCAGCAGGTTCTTGTTGGTCTGCACGGCGTCGGTCTTCTGCGCGTCCGGCCGGACGACGATCGTGCCGTGGAAGACGCCGCGCGAGGCGCCGTCCATGAGCCCTTGTAGAGCTCGCGGCTCGTGCAGTGCGGCGTGGCGTGGTCGATGACGGTGTGGTTGTCGAGGTGCTGCCGGCCGCGGCCGACGAAGAGGCCGTTGAGCGCGCACTCCGCGCCCTCGCCCGCCGAGGACGGCCGCGAGGTCGGTGCGCGCGAGCGCGGAACCGAGGGCGACGTTGTGCGAGGTGAACCGGCTGCCGCGAGCCTGCTGGACCGCGAGCGTGTGCACGTGGCCGCGCCTCGAGGCTCTCGCTCCTGGAGCTTGTAGTGCTCGAGGATGGCGCCGGCCGCGAGGACGATCTCGGTGACCGCGTTCGTGAAGGTCCGCGCCGCGATCCGACGTAGCTCTCGACGACCGTGGCCTCGGAGCGCTCGCCCGCCAGACATGAGCACGCGCGGATAGGCCGCCTCGGGCGCGTCCGGAGTCGCCGGCGTCGATGACGAGCTGGATCGGCTCGGCGAGGACGGCGCCCGGGCGCGATCTCGAGAATCAGCGCGCCGTCCTCGAAGAGCGCCGTGTTCAGCGCGGCGAAGGCGTTCTTCTCGAACGCCGGCGATGCCGGCCGAGGCGGCCCTCGGCCGCCGGCCGGGGCCGAGAAGCGCGTGCGCCGGTCGGGAAGGCGGCTTCGCGAGGCGAGGAGCCGCGGGCGCCGCGGCGTCCACGACGATCTCGGTGATGGGCTGCGAGTCCCGTGTAGCCGCCAGGCCTCGTCCTTCGGCGTCGGGAAGCCCGAGCGCCTCGAAGCGGCCGAAGGCCTCGCGGCGCAGCGCCGCCGAGCCAGCCGGGCTCGCCCGGGAATGCCGGCGGGCTCGGGAACGAACTTCGCCGCTCGCGGCGCCCGGCCTTCTCGACGGCGATCGCTTCCATCGGGCCTCAGTGCGCGCCGGCGCGGCACGGCACGGACGCGCGGCGGCTCCTTCTCGAGCCACGCGTAGCCCTTCTCCTCGAGCTCGAGCGCCAGCTCCTTGCCGCCGGAGCGCGACGATGCGGCCGTCGACGAGCACGTGGACAAAGTCGGGGACGATGTAGTTGAGCAGCCGCTGGTAGTGCGTGACCACGATCATCGACCGCTCGGGCGAGCGGAGCTGGTTGACGCCGCCCGCCACGATCCGCAGCGCGTCGATGTCGAGGCCGGAGTCCGTCTCGTCCAGGATCGCGAGCGCCGGGTCGAGGACGCCATCTGGAAGATCTCGTTGCGCTTCTTCTCGCCGCCCGAGAAGCCCTCGTTGACCGGCCGCTTGACGAGGTCCTCGTCGATCTCGACGAGCTTCGCCTTCTCCTTGACGAGCGCCAGGAACTCCATCGCGTCGAGCTCCGGCAGGCCGCGGTGCTTGCGGATGGCGTTGACCGCGGCCTTCAGGAAGTAGACGTTGCTGACGCCCGGGATCTCGACCGGGTACTGGAACGCGAGGAAGACGCCCTCGCGGGCCCGCTCCTCGGGCGCCATCGCCAGGAGGTCCCGGCCCTTGTAGAGGACCTCGCCCTCGCGTGACCGCGTAGCCGGGCCGGCCGGCGAGCACGTGGGCGAGCGTGCACTTGCCCGAGCCGTTCGGGCCCATGATCGCGTGGACCTCGCCGGCGTTCACCGTCAGGTCGACGCCGCGCAGGATCTCGTTGCCGCCGACGCGAGGCGTGGAGGTTCTGGATCTCGAGCAAGGGTGCCGTCAGTTATCCGACGCTGCCTTCCAGGCTCACGCCGAGCAGCTTCTGCGCCTCGACCGCGAACTCCATCGGCAGCTCCTTGAAGACGTCCTTGCAGAAGCCGTTGACGATCATGTTGACGGCGTCCTCGGGCGAGATGCCGCGCTGCTGGAAGTAGAAGATCTGGTCCTCGCCGATCTTGGAGGTCGAGGCCTCGTGCTCCATCTGCGCGGTCGAGTTGTTGACCTCGATGTACGGGAACGTGTGCGCGCCGCACTTGTCGCCGAGGAGCAGCGAGTCGCACTGCGAGTAGTTGCGCGCGCCGTCGGCCTTGCCCAGGATCTTGACCAGGCCGCGGTAGGTGTTCTGGCCGTGGCCGGCCGAGATGCCCTTGGAGACGATCGTCGACTTCGTGTTCTTCCCGATGTGGATCATCTTGGTGCCGGTGTCGGCCTGCTGGCGGTTGTTGGTCACCGCCACCGAGTAGAACTCGCCGACCGAGTCGTCGCCCTGGAGGATGCAGCTCGGGTACTTCCAGGTGATGGCCGAGCCCGTCTCGACCTGCGTCCAGGAGATCTTCGAGCGGCGTCCCCGGCAGCTTCCCGCGCTTGGTCACGAAGTTGTAGATGCCGCCCTTGCCGTCCTTGTCGCCGGGGTACCAGTTCTGGACCGTCGAGTACTTGATCTCGGCGTTCGTCGAGGGCGACCAGCTCGACGACGGCGGCGTGGAGCTGGTTCTCGTCGCGGATCGGGCGCCGTGCAGCCCTCGAGGTAGCTGACGTAGGCGCCCTCCTCGGCGACGATCAGCGTCCGCTCGAACTGCCCGGTGTTGGCGGCGTTGATGCGGAAGTAGGTCGACAGCTCCATCGGGCAGCGCACGCCCTTCGGGATGTAGCAGAAGGAGCCGTCGGAGAAGACGGCGGAGTTGAGCGTCGCGAAGAAGTTGTCGGTGTACGGGACGACCGAGCCGAGCTACTTCTTCACCAGCTCGGGGTGGTTCTGCACCGCCTCCGAGAACGAGCAGAAGATGATCGCCGACCTTCGCGAGCTGCTCGCGGAAGGTGGTCGCGACGGAGACGCTGTCGAAGACGGCGTCCACGGCCACGCCGGCGAGCTTCGCCCGCTCGCGCAGCGGGATGCCCGAGCTTCTCGTAGGTCTCGAGCAGCTTCGGGATCGACCTCGTCGAGGCTCTTCGGCGCCGTCCTTCTTCTGCCTTGGGCGCCGAGTAGTAGACGATCGACTGGTAGTCGATCGGCGGGTAGTGGACGTTCTGCCAGGTCGGCTCCTTCATCGTGAGCCAGTGGCGGTAGGCCTTGAGCCGCCACTCGAGGAGCCACTCCGGCTCGTTCTTCTTGGCGGAGATCAGGCGGACGACGTCCTCGTTGAGGCCCGGCGGGACCGACTCCGACTCGATGTCGGTGACGAAGCCGGCCTTGTACTCCCGGTTGGTGAGCTCCAGGATCGAGGCGTTCTCGGTAACCATCAGAGGGGCAGCATATTAGAATCTGTACAAGAAAGTCAACTATGAGGCTGGCTCTAAGTCTCTGATTCCAAAGGCACTAAAAAGAGCGCCCGCCGAGTGCGGGCGCTCTGGAGCTCGATCGGACGGGACGTCGAATCCGGCTCAGTCGCCCTTCTTGTCGGGGGTCGGGCTTGGGCGTCGGCCGTCCCTTCCCGCGTGCTGAAGAAGACGAGACGACGCCGCCGGCTTCTCTTTCTCGTCGCTCTGCGGCTGGGCCCGCTCCTGGCTTTCGGGCGCTGGCCGGGGTGTCGGGCGCGCGCGCTGCGGTTCCTGAGCCTGCGGCGGCTTTTCGGCTTGCTGCTTTTGCGCCTGCTGCTTCTCGGCCTGCTCGCGCTGGGCCTGCTGTTTCTCGGCCTGTTCGCGCTGCGCTTGCTGTCTCTGCGCCTGCTCGCGTTGCGCCTGCTGCTTCTCGGCCTGCTCGCGCTGAGCCTGCTGTTTCTGCGCCTGTTCGCGCTGGGCCTGCTGTCTCTCGGCCTGCTGCTTCTGCGCCTGCTCCCGCTGGGCCTGTTGCTTGTCGGCTTGCTCACGCTGGTCCTGATCGCCTGAGCCTGGCTTCTCCGCCGGCTCCCGCTGTGCGGGCTGGCGCTGGTCCTGCTGTCTTTCGACCTGCTCGCGCTGAATCCGCTCGCTCTGCGTCTGGTCTTGCGCCTTCTCGCGGGCCTGTCGCGCGGCCTGGTCGCGCTGTTCCTGCTCCTGGTCCTTTGGAGCGCCTTCCGGCTGGGTCTCGCGCTGCGGGGCGGCGCTCCGGCCACGCTGGGCCGAAGTCTCCTGCGACGGCGCGACCGGCTGCTCCTTGGTCGCGAGCTGGCGCCCGCGCGAGGGCGCCACCGGCTCGGGCTTGGGCGCCTTCGCGCTCTCGGTCTTCGGCGCGAGGGTGACGCGTCCCGATTCCTGCGCGGCCGGGCGGACCGCTCGGGCCGGCTGCGCGGCCGCGCGGCCCTCCCGCGTGGCGATGCGCTCGGCCTCGACCGTCGTCACCGGGCGTCCCCGGTTTTCCCGGATCACGGCGGCCTTGTTGTCGAACCGCGGGGGCGCCGGGGGAGGCGCCATCCGCGTCACGACGGCTCGCGACGCCACCGCGGCCGGCGGCCGTCGGGGCCGCCGCTTGACGCGTTGCGACGCGGATCGACTCGCGCGTCGGAGCGATCGGGATCGCGCCGCGGACCACGGGCGCCTGCTCGACGCGATTGACGATGCGCTTGTCGCGGACGTAGTTCGTCGTCGACTGCCCGGCTCGATACGAACGTGTTCTGGTTGACCACCGTGACGTAGGTCCGGTTGACGTACGTGATGTTCGTGACGTTCACGACCGTCGTGGCCGGCCGGCCCCACCAGGGAATCAGCGGGTCGCGCGGCGCGAGCGGGAACCAGCCGATGTAGTCCGTGCCGACGCCGACGGAGACCGAGAAGCCCGGCCCGCCGCCGACGAACGCGACGAGCGCCGGGCTGTAAGTCACGACCGCGACGCGCGGCGCGACGGGCACCCAGTACCAGCGCGAGCTCCAGGTGACCCAGCGGCCGTAGTGATACGGCGCCCAGCCCCAGGGCTCGGAAGACACCCACGTCCATCCCCAGGGGTCCTGCCAGATCCAGCGGCCGACGCGGTACGGCTGCCAGCCGACGGCGACCGTGGCCGGAGTCCAGCAGTAGCCGTAGTTCGGAACCTGCTGCCAGCCGGCCGTACTGGTCGAGATCCTCGACGCCGGCGATGTCCGCCGAGACGTAGTCGTAGGAGCGGACGTTGGCGTAGCGCGCGTCGCGATCCGCGACCCAGCCATCCCAGCCGTCCGGCGCGCGCCATTGCCGATCATGTCGTAGCGCGGAGGCTCGTAGCCCTCGATGAGCATGGCGTCGCCCGAGCCCAGCGGGACCTGGCCGCCGCCGGAGGCCACGATGGCCCGGCCGCGGCGGACCTGCACGCGCGTGTCGCCGTCCGGGCCGCACGTCGATGCGGTAGTCGCCCGTGCGCTCGAACGTGATCGCGGCGTTGGGCGTGTCGACCTCGAAGACTTCGTCGTCTCCGAGGCGGCGGATCCGGAAGGAGGCCACGCCCGGCCGAAAGCGAGAACTGCTTGGTGTCTTCGGTCAGGTTGAGCGCGGCCAGATCCGTCGACTGGCGCGAGCCGGATCAGGTTGCCGCCGTGGACCTGGAGCTCGAGCCGGCCGCCGGCCGTCCAGGTCCGGTCGCCGAGAGTCATCGGGATGTTGGGATTCGGCGGGCTGCCAGTCGTCGGGATCGTCGCCGCGGGCGAACGAGACGTCGCCCGAGACGTACGCCAGCCGCGCCACCGTCTGCCGGATGTCTGGATCGGAATAGCCGTAGCCAGTTGTCGTCGTCGTAGTGTACTGCGCGCGCGCCGCACACGGCGCCGGCGAGCGCGACCAGGAGAGCGGCGAGAGCCGCCTTCGTTCGTCAGCTGTGGACATCGTTGTCCCCCTTCGTGCGGACAGTAGTGCAAAGACCCTGCCCGATTTGGAGCAGCCGTAAACTCTCGCCAAGTGAGCGAGATCACGCGCGTCGCGCAGCCCGCCGGAGCGTCCGCTCGCGATTTTCGACGGAGATTGCGGTTTCTGCCGGCTCTGGATCGCGCGCTGGAAAGCGCGGACAGGTCCGAAAGTGGACTATGCGCCCTCGCAGGAGGTCGCCGAGCGATTTCCGGAGATTCCGAAGGAGCGCTTCGCTCGCGCATTCCAGCTCATCCTTCCCGACGGCGAGGTGCTCGGCGGAGCGGAAGCCGTCGCCGCGCTGGCCGGCCGCGAGGCCGGACGCGGGCCCTGGCTCGCTCTCTATCGCCGCGTGCCCGGCGCCGCTCCGCTGGCCGAGCTGGCGTACCGCCTCATCGCGGAGCCACCGGCCCGCCGCGATGGCGGTCACGCGTCTGCTCTGGGGGCGCATCCGTCCTGAAGCCGACGTACTCCGCCGCGACCGCGCTCTTTCTGCGCCTGCCTCGGCCTCTGCTATCTCGCCGCCTTCGTATCGCTCTGGGTCCAGGTCGACGGGCTCATCGGCGCGAACGGAGTCCTGCCGATCGCGCCGCTCCTGGACTGGGTGCGCGCCCAGACGGGCGCCGGACGGTACTGGCTCCTTCCGACGCTTGTCCTGGATCTCGTCGAGCGACGCCGCCCTCCACCTGCAGTGCGCGGCCGGAACGCGGCGCGGCGCTCCTGCTCCTCGCCGGGCTCGCGCCCGCGTGGAGCGCCGCCGCGGCGTGGCTGCTCTATCTCTCCCTCTCCGTCGCCGGCCAGACGTTCCTCGAGTTCCAGTGGGACTTTCTTCTGACCGAGACCGGGCTCCTCGCGATCTTCCTGGCGCCGCCCTCCAGGCTTGCGGCTCCGCGCCGGCCTCTCCTCGCCCCGGCTCGCGCGATTCCTCCTCGTCTGGCTGCTCTTTCGCCTGATGCTCTCCTCGGGCGCCGTCAAGCTCGCGAAGCGGCGACGCCGCATGGCGGAGCCTCACGGCCCTCCGCGTTCACTACGAGACGCAGCCGCTGCCTCCGTGGACCGCGTGGTTCGTGCACCAGCTCCCGGCCGCGTTCCAGACGGTCGTCGTGCGTGTTTCTGTTCTTCGTCGAGCTCGCGGTGCCGTTTCTCTTCTTCGCTCCGCGCCGCCTGCGCCTCTTCGCCTGCGGCATGACGATCCTTCTGCAGGTCCTCATCGCGGCCACCGGCAACTACGCCTTCTTCAACCTGCTGACGATCTCGCTCGCCGTGCTCCTTCTGGACGACGCGGCCTTCCCGAAGCGCTGGCGTGCTTCGGCCACCGCCGCCGTCGCGAGCGCGGGTCGAGGCCGCTGGCCGCGCTGGATCCTCGTGCCCGGCGGCGGCGGTCCTCCTCGCCGCGTCCGCGGTGCCGTTTCTCGCCTCGCGTCGGGTTGCGCGGCGCGATCCCGCGGCCGCTCGTCGCCGTCTATCGCGCGGTGGCGCCGCTCCGCAGCGCCAACGGCTACGGCCTCTTCGCGGTGATGACGACGTCGCGGCCGGAGATCGTGCTGGAAGGGAGCGAGGACGGCGCGACGTGGAAACCCTACGAGTTCCGGTGGAAGCCGGGAGATCCGCTGCGCCGGCCGCGCTTCGTCGCGCCCCACCAGCCTCGCCTCGACTGGCAGATGTGGTTCGCCGCGCTCGGCGACTACCGCGCGAATCCCTGGCTCGTGAGCACGATGGCGCGGCTGCGTCGAAGGCTCGCCGGAGGTGCTCGGCCTTCTCGCGGCGAATCCCTTTCCCCGAGCAGCCGCCGCGCTTCGTCCGCGCCGTCCTCTACGACTACCGGTTCACCGAACGCCGAGGAGCGCCGCCGCACCGGCGCCTGGTGGAAGCGCGAGCTCCGCGGGCTCTACGCGCCGGTCCTCGGCGGCCGCTGAGTAGAAGTCGAGAAGTTCGGAAGTTCACTATGATGGACGGCCGGGCGGAGGCCTCCACCCGAACCAACGTCGCTGATGCTGACGAACGAACACATTCGACCGGACCCGGCGCCTGGAAGGGAAGCCGTGACGATCGCCCGGCGCCTCATCCTTCTTCTGGCGGTGCCGCTGCTCGTGCTCTCGGCCTCGGCATCTTCATGGTTCGGCAGCTCGACCGGATCGAGTCCCGCGGCCGCTTTGGTCGAGAAACAGGTGCGGAGCCTCGCGGCGCTCGGGAACATCTCCCGCAGCCTCGAGAGGCTGCGGGTCGACGTCCGCAGCCACCTGCTCCAGGCGGACGCGGCGGGGCAGGCGAAAGTCCGCGCCGATTTCGAGGCGAGCCGCGCCGAGCTGGCGCTCCAGCTCGGCCGATATGCCGATCGCGTTCGTCTCGGACGACCGGGACCGGCGGTTGCTGGACGAGTACCGCGCGCTCAGCTCGGACTGGATCGCCGCCGCGGCGCAGGTTCATCTCGCTCGCCGAAGCCGGACGACGCGAGGAGGCCGTCGCCCTGCTGATGAGCACGCTGGGGCAGGGGGAGCGGCTCGGCGAGGCGTCGCACGAGTGGATCGTGTACAACGAGAGCCTCGCCACGACCGCCGGAGAGGCCTCCATGGCATCGATCGCCGACGCGCGACGCGACACGCTCATCGCGGTCGGCGTCGGCGTCCTTCTGTCGGGCCTCCTCGGCTACTGGACCTTCCGCAGGATCGCCCCGCCGATCCGTCCCTGAAGACGACGGTCGAGACCATCGCGGGCGGCGACTATTCGAGAGGACGTGCCCTTCGCCGAATGCCGCCGGACGAGCTCGGCGACCTCGCGCGCTCGGTCGACGTGCTCAAGCGGGGCGCGATGGCCATGGACGAGCAGCGCTGGGTCAAGACGCATGCCGCCCGGATCACCGGAGAGCTCCAGGGCGCCGCGACACTCGACGAGTTCGGGTCCCGCCTCGTCTCGACGCTCGTCCCGGTCCTCGGGGGAGGCGTGGCGGCCTTCTATCTCTTCGAGGGCGAGGGCGACGGAGCAGGGGCTGCGCCGCATCGCGGGCTACGGGTTGGCTCCGGGGGCTGCGGAACGGTTGCGACCGGGGGAAGGGCTCGCGGGTCAGTGCGCGCGGGAGCGCAAGCCGGCGAGCCTCGCGGGCATCCCCGCGGACGCTCTGCGCATCGTGTCGGGCGTCGGCGAGGCGGCTCCGGCCCAGGCGACGGCCTGGCCGGTGACATCCCAGGACGAGCTCCTCGCGGTCCTCGAGTTCGCGTCGTTTCGCCCGCTCGCCGGAAACGAGAAGGCCCTGCTCGACGAGCTGTTGCCGGTCGTCGGGATGAGCCTCGAGATTCTGGCCCGCAACCTCCGGACGCAGGAGCTCCTCGGCCAGACGCAGGAACAGGCACGGCAGCTCGAGGCGCAGCAGGTGGAGCTCGCGGCCGCGCGGGAGAAGGCCGAGGAAGCCACGCAGCTGAAGTCCATGTTTCTCGCCAACATGAGCCACGAGATCCGGACTCCGATGAACGCGATCATCGGCCTCTCGCACCTCGCGCTGAAGACCTCGATGACTCCCAAGCAGCGGGACTACATCGGCAAGGTCCACAACGCCGGGACATCGCTGCTCGGGATCATCAACGACATCCTGGATTTCTCGAAGATCGAGGCGGGAAAGCTCGACCTCGAGACGACGCCGTTCCAGCTCGACGAGGTGATCTCGACGGTCACGACCGTGACCGGACAGAAGGCGCACGAGAAGGGCCTCGAGTTCCTGGCCGACGCCCCGGCCTCGGTGCCGCAGGGCCTGCGGGGCGACCCCCTGCGCCTCGGCCAGATCCTGACGAACCTCGTCAACAACGCCGTGAAGTTCACCGAACGGGGAGAGATCCGGCTGAGGGCGGAGCTGCTCGAGCAGACCGGCGAGCGGGTCAAGCTGCGCTTTTCGGTCACGGACACGGGCGCCGGCATGACGCCGGAGCAGGCCGCGCGCCTCTTCCAGCCCTTCACCCAGGCCGACATGTCGACGACCCGCAAGCACGGGGGCACGGGTCTCGGGCTGACGATCTGCAAGCGGCTCGTGGAGTTGATGGGCGGCCAGATCTGGCTCGAGAGCGAGCCCGGCGTGGGGAGCACGTTTTTCTTCACCGCCTGGCTGGGCCTCGGCACCGAGGCGCCGCGCGGCCGGTTCTACCCGAGCGAGCTGCAGCATCTGACCATGCTCGTCGCCGACGACAACCCCGCCGCCCGCGAGATCCTGGCAGACGCGTTGAGGGACGTCAGCGATCGCGTGGACGTCGTCGCTTCGGGCGAGGAGGCGGTCGCGGCCGTGAAGCAGCACGACGCCTCCGGTCCGTACGACGTCGTTTTCATGGACTGGCGGATGCCCGGCGTCGACGGGCTGGAGGCGACGCGCCTGATCAAGAGCGATACGGCCCTCCGCAAGCCGCCGGCCGTCGTCATGGTGACGGCGTTCGGCCGGGAAGAGGTGCGCGAGGAGGCCGAGAAGCTCGACGTCGCGGGCTTTCTCTTGAAGCCCGTCACGAAGTCGATGCTGGTCGACGCGCTCGTCTCGATCTTCGCGCCGAAGTCCCAGGAGGGAGTCGCCGGGCGCCCGGGCGGCGAATCCGCGCCATCGAACCGGCTCGGGGGCGTCCGGATCCTGCTGACCGAGGACAACCTCATCAACCAGCAGATCGGCGTCGAGCTGCTCGAGGGGGTCGGGGCCCGGGTCGAGGTCGCCAACCACGGAGGGGAGGCCGTCCGGATGCTCCAGGGCGTCGCGTTCCCGCCTCCGTACGACCTCGTCCTGATGGATCTCCAGATGCCCGAAATGGACGGCTTTCAGGCGACGGCGAAGATCCGCTCGGATCCGCGCTTCGCAAAGCTCCCGATCGTCGCCATGACCGCCCACGCGACGATGGAAGAACGCCAGCGCTGCCTGGACGCCGGAATGAACGATCACGTGTCCAAGCCCATCGACCCGGACGCTCTCTACGCGACGCTCGAGCGCTGGGTGAAGCCGCGTGTGCGTGTGGACGTCGAGTCCGCGGAGACCCCTCCGGCCAGGCCCGCGCCCGATTCGACGAGCCCGCCGGCGGATCTTCCGACGATCGAGGGCGTCGATGTGGCCGACGGACTCGTGCGCGTGGCGGGCAACGCGCGGCTCTTCCGGAGCCTGCTCGAGCAGTTCGCGGGCAAGCAGGCGGGCGCCGCCGATGAGATCGCCGGAGCGCTCGCACGCGGCGATCGCAAGGCCGCCGAGCGCGTCGCGCACACGCTCAAGGGGGTGGCCGGCAACCTGGGAATCCGGCGGATCCAGGCGTCGGCCGAGAAGCTCGAGCGGGCGCTTCGCGACGGAGACGCGGCGTCGCCGGCGGCGCTGTCGGAGTTCGCGTCCCTGCTCGGTCCGCAGATCGAGGCCATCCGCCGGGCTTTCCGTTCAAGCGGTCCGGGCGGTTCGGGCGCCGCCCCGGACACGATCGCGGCGAAGCCCTGGGACGCCGCGGCGGGCCGCGCGGCGATCGGCCGGCTCCGGAAGCTGCTCGCGTCGAGCGACGGTGGCGCCGCCGACGTCTTCGACGAGGTGTCCGGCGCGCTCGCGGGCGCGGTCGCCAGGCCCCGTCTCGAGGCTCTGGGCGAGGCCATCCAGGAGTTCGATTTCGAGGGGGCGCTGTCGAAGCTGGACGCGATCGCCGGAGAGTGCGGCGCGGCCGAGGAGTCCGCATGAGCGAGAGCGAAGACCGGAAAACCCTGCTGCTGGTGGACGACGCGCCCGCCAACATCCAGATCGCCAACGCCATCCTGAAGGACGACTACCGGGTCCGCGTTGCCACCAGCGGGGCGAAGGCGCTGGAGCTCGTGAAGGCGAAGCCGGCGCCCGACCTGATCCTCCTCGACGTCGAAATGCCGGAGATGGACGGCTACGAGGTGTGCCGGCGCCTGAAGACGGATCCCGAGACGCGCGAGATTCCCGTGATCTTCCTGACGGGAAAGACGGAAGCCGAGGACGAGACTCGCGGCTTCTCCGTGGGAGCGGTGGACTACATCCACAAGCCGTTCTCGCCTTCCGTCGTGAAGGCCCGCGTGCAGACGCACCTGGCGTTGCGCGAGACGCGCGAACAGCTCGCTCGCCAGCTCTCGGCGATCCAGCACGAGCTCGAGATGGCGCGCAAGATCCAGCTTTCGATCCTGCCGCGCGAGGTCCCGCGCGTCGAGGGAGTCGAGATCGCGGCGCGTTACGTCCCGATGACGTCCGTCGCCGGCGACTTCTACGATTTCATTCCGGTGGACGAGAAGCGCTTCGGAGCTCTCGTGGCCGACGTGTCGGGGCACGGCGTGCCCGCCGCGCTCGTCGCCTCGATGCTCAAGATCGCGCTCGCCGCCCAGAGCCCGCACGCCTCGGACCCGGCGCGGGTTCTGGCGGGCCTGAACCAGGCGCTTTGCGGGAAGTTCGCAACCCACTTCGTGACCGCGGCGTATCTCTTCGTCGACACGGAGAAGGGGACGATCGACTATGCCGGCGCAGGGCATCCCCCCCTCGTGCTCTGCGGGAAGGCGGCCGGGAGCGCCCGGGCCGTCCAGCAGAACGGTCTCTTCCTCGGCATGTTCCCGCACGCCAAATACTCCGCGGTCCAGGTCGCGATCGCTCCGGGCGACCGCTGCGCGGTCTACACGGACGGCGTGTCGGAAGCCCGCAACCGGGCCGGCGAAGAATTCGGGACCGACCGGATCCAGACCCTGCTCGAGGCTTCCCTCGACCAGCCGGCGGATCCCTTTGCCGACAAGGTTCTCGACACTCTGAACGAGTGGACCGCGCGGCCGCCGGGCGAGGGACACGACGACGACATCACCCTTCTCGTGATCCGCGCGAGCTGAATCTTCCCGGAGTCTGCGCTCCGGGTCCTCGGAGATCCTGAGCCGCCGCGAGGCCTCACTGCGGCGAAATCACCGTGGCGTGCTGGCTCTCGTTGTGGATGACGGTGACGAACGCCCACAGCTTCAGCCCCTCGGTCGCGGGCTCGATCTCGATGCGAAGGCTCTCCGCGTCGCCGAGGGGAGCGATGGTCGAAAGATCGGTGACCTCGGCGTAACCGGGGTAGCCCGACGGATCGACCGGAGAATCGAAGAAGGAAAGCGCGCGCTCCGTTTCGCCGAGAAGAACATCCGGAGAACCCGACGGCTGGTCGTTCGCGGTGTCGATGGCGTAGATTCGGATCCGGACCGCCGCCTCTCGTGGCGTTCCGTCCAGCTCGTAGATGCGAAGAGTACGGCGGAAGCCTTCGCTCACCGGAACGTCGACGAGAGAGAATTTCGAGGCGCGGAACTCCGATTCGCGCGGGGTCGGGAGCTCGGTGCCCCAAGTGGTGGCCTGTCGCGAGAGATCCCGGAAGCGCAACCCGAGGCCAAGAGATTCGGCGCCCGCATCGTCGACGTCGATGAGGAATCCTCGAAGTCCCCCGTCGAGCGTTTCGAGATCCGCGTCCATCGTGACGCCCGGTTGAAGCGGCGCCGGGAGAAATCCGCACTCCGGAATGGCGCATTCCCACACCACACCGTTCACCAGCACCTCTGCATCGCCGGAGTTGGAGAGTCGGAGGTCCGTAATCCACGAGGATCCGTTGACGCCGGCGATCGGCTCCGCGGTGAATACGGGAATGAGGATCCGCTGTGCCGGTGGAGTCTCTGCGCTCGAAGCCGCGGCGACGAAGGCGAACGCAAGGACGACGGCAGGACGGGAAGGGATGGCCATAGCGACCTCCTCTGGAAACGGTGTCAAAGTCTAAGGCAGCTCCGGATTGCACGCGGCGGCTCCGACACGAAAGACGAGCATGGAGCTGCCGTTCGGTGGGTCGATCGGCGGCGAAACGAGGGTCGCATCGGTCTGAAGACGGTTCCAGACCTGCGTGGGGGTGAGGGAAGGACTCGCATGGAGAATCCGGGCGACGACTCCCGAAACGACCGCGGCGGAGAAGGACGTGCCCGACTTCGTCGTCGGGTGCGTGCGGATGCAGTTGGAACACTTGATATGAGCCGATTTCAGATTGTGTCCCGGCGCCCAGATGTCGACGATCGGGCCGAAGTTGGAGCCGGCAGATACGGATCCGCTGCATCCCGTCTCCGGGTAGCACTCGTTTCCGGTGCACTGCCAGCGCGTGTCGGAGGCGTTCGTGGCGCCCACCGAGATCACGCGGCCGGGGCTCGCAAACGCCGTGTTTCGGTAGGCCATGCGCGCCGGCGTCGAGCAAGCCTGGCTCGTGTTCTGGTTGTTGGCGGAGGCGACGACGGTGATGCCGGTCCAGCCCGTGGACTCGAGTACGAGTCCGTTGATCACGCTCTCGAGAGCCGAGACGAAGGGCAGACTCGTGGCGACGCGGAGGCTGATGTTCACGAGGGCCGGGCGGTGGTTCCGGTTCGGATTGGACGGGCTCTTGATCCAGTCCAGCGCCCAGCAGAGATGTTCGATGCTGCCGTTCGTGCCGGTACAGGTGTAGACGCGCAGAGGCACGAGCCGCGCCCTCTTCGCGACGCCGAGCGTCTTCCCGGCGATCAGGGATGCGACCGACGACCCGTGTCCGCCGAGATATTGGTCCGTCCACCCGCCACAGGGATACGTCCCGTAGTCGTCGGCCTCGCCCGGCCAGACGTGGTGATCCGAAGCGAACTTGACGCCGTTGAGGACCCGCGACTGCCCGTTCGGCAGCAGGAATTCCTGGTGCTTCTTGTTGATGCCCGTGTCGAGGACGTAGACGATGGCGTTGCTGCCGGTCTCGCAATAGCGGTACTTGTCGTCGCCCGAGCCGACGGCCGTGCGCTGATCCACGCGGTCGAGGTGCCACAGGCTGTCGTCGACAGGCAATGCCTGCTCGCTCGAGAGATACGCCCGCGCATTCTCCTCGACGAGCCGCACCCGCGGATCGCGCGAGAGCCGCGTCGCCTGGTCCTCCGTCAGATTCGCCGAGAAGCCGCGCACGGCATTCTGGAGATAGAACGCGCGGACGGCCGCCGTGTGTCGCAAGCAGGTCGTCCGCGACCGTGGGTACCGAGTCGCCGGGAAGCGTGTCGTCGTTCAGGATCACGATGTACTGGCCGGGAATTCGGTCTGAAGGGTCGGCGCGAATGAGCCGCGGCCGATCCTCCGGCTCGGCGGCGGCAGGGCCTTTGGCGAAGGCGGTCATCGAGACGATCACCAGGAGAAGCAGTCGGGCCGGGTCTTTCCGGAAGCGGAGCATCTTTTCCTCCTCTTGGTCAGGCGCCCGGGCGCGCTGTCCTCTAGATACTCATTGTCGCGAGGAGGGAACCGACCGTCGGCGGAGGGCGAGCTTCGCGGCGACGGCGAGGACGGCGCAGGGCAGCCAGATCCAGACGACCTCGCTCGCGAGCACGCGCAGGCCGCGCGCGTCGAAGAACCCGGCGACCGAGATCGGCGAAACGAGGATCGGCCGCCACGGGAGGAAGTACCGCGCGTTCGAGAAGGGCGCGAAGTAGGCCACGCCGAGCCCGCCGTCCGTCATCCCGTCGAGCACGCCGTGCGAGGCGGCGCACAGAAACAGGTAGAGGAAGAGAAGGCCCGGCGCGAGCGCGCGCGTCGCGTGGGCGGTCCGCCGCAGCAGCCAGAGCGCGAAGAGCGCGAGCGCCGCCGCGAAGGCGAACGAGTGCGTCAGTCCGCGATGCCCGAGCGGAGCGCCGTAGGGGATGCCCAGCCAGAATCCGATGGCGTCGGCATCGGGAAGGATCGAGAGAAGCGCTCCCGCGGCCACGGCCGCGCGCGCCGGTCCGAGCGCCGGGGCGAGCGCGAGCGGGACGGCGGGATGCGAGAGGACCGAGGCCACGCGGCTCGAGAGAAACGAGCGCGCTAGGCCTAGACCCCGAAGGTTTCGGGGTCCCAGGCCAGGCCGAGCTCGGAGGGCGGGGCCATGTAGCCGGCGAGGGCCGAGGCCGCCACGACGGACGGGCTCGCGAGGTAGCCCTCGCCGCCCACGCCCATGCGGTTCTGCCAGTTCCGGTTGAAGGACGTGATCGCGCGCTGGCCCGGCGTCAGCGCGTCGGGCCCCTGGCCGAAGCACGGGCCGCACCAGGACTGCCGGATCTCGCCTCCGACGGAGCGGAAGACTTCGGCGATCGACTCGCCCGAGAGGCGGGGATCGGGCTTCTCGATCTGGCGGCCGACGCCGCCCGAGCCGGGAAAGATCGCGAACGGCTTCGAGACCTTCCGGAATCCCGGTCTCGCGCGCCGCGCGGAGGACGAGCGCCGCCGAGAGCAGGTCGTCGTAGCTGCCGTTCGTGCACGAGCCGATCATCGCCTTGTCGAACGTGAGCCGCTCGCGGGCGACCTCGTCGGCGGGGAAGGCGTTGCCGGGCGAGAAAGGCTTCGCGATCATCGGCTGCACGTCGGGCAGCGCGAGCGTCTCGTCGATCTCGTAGCGCGCGTCCGCCTCCGGGCGCGACGCGGGGATAGGGGAGCTCGAGGATCCCCTTCTCGCGGTACCAGGCCTCGGTGATCTCGTCCTGCGCGAAGATGCCGTTGAGCGCCTCGGCCTCCGCCATCATGTTGGCGATCGTGTTGCGATACGCGATCGGCAGCTGCTTTTCGGCGTCGACGAACTCGACCGACATCCCCTGCGACTGCTTCGCGCCCCAGCGCCGCAGGAGCTCGAGGACGATGTCCTTGCCCGAGACCCAGGGCCGGAGCTTGCCCCGGAAGACGACGCGCCGCTGCCGGGCGAGCGTGAAGTAGATGTAGCCGGTCGACCAGCCGAAGCCGAGCGTCGTCGAGCCCACGCCGAACCCGACCGCGCCGTAGGCGCCGTAGGCCCGGCTGTGCGAGTCGGCGCCGGGGATGAACTGCCCCGGGAGGACGAGCCCCTGCTCGGGGAAGTAGAAGTGGAAGATCCCGTCGCCCGGAGTCGCGTAGTACGGCTTCTCGAGGCCGTGCACCCTCGCGAACTCGCGGCCGATCGCCGTCTGGCGCGCGTCGTCCTCGCGTCCGGTGAAGACGAAGTGGTCGTTCGCGATCGCGGCCTGGCGGGGATCGATCGACTGGCCGCCCGTGATCTGGTTGAACGTGTGGATCGCGAAGGGCGCCGTGCCGTCGGAGGCCGGGAGCAGGTCCGCGTAGACGCGCAGCGTCGCGCCCGGCGCGACGGCGGCGTCCTTGTCGACGCGGTGCGCCCACACGATCTGCTCGGTCGTCGTCATCCGCCGCGCGGTGTCGGGGTCCGGGAAGCGGACCTCGGGACGGACGCGGACGGAGTCGCGGAACTCCCGGCGGCCCACGGCGAAGATGCCGCCGGAGACCCGGATCTCCTCCTCCTTCGGCGAGAGCGGAACGGGCTCGTACGTCTTGCCCTGCGTCTCGTTGGTCAGCCGCCGCGTCGCGGGATCGAACGCGAACGCGTCGCCGTCCTTCGCGTCCTCGACGGCCTCGGGCGACTGGACGACGTGGAGCCCGAGGTTGAACGCGTTGCGCCGGAAGATGTCCCCCATGTTGTGGCTGCAGACGACGACGAGCTCGAGGCCCTTCTCCTCGGCGACGCCCTTCAGCCCCGCCGGGCTCATCTCCCGCGAGGAGCCGATCGCGAAGCGCTCGCCGGCGATCAGGAACGTCTCGCCGGCGTGGACGCGCTGGCGGAAGTCCGGCATGAGGTGGCGGAAGGAGCCCGCCTTCCAGCGCTCGTCGAGCGTGTCGAGGCTCTCGGAGACGCAGTCGGCGGCCGGCGTGATCTGGTCGGTGTCGATCGCGTCGCGCTTCCTGCCCGGGCCGGGCCGGATCCCAGAAGATCAGCGCGCGGCCGCGGACGCGGCGCGGCGCGCCCGCATGGGACGGCGTGTCGGAGGGTCTGGGTCCGGGGAGGTCTTCGAGGCGGACGCCCGGCTTCAATCGCGCCGGCTCGAGGGTGTGTTTTTTCACCGGGCGGTAATCCTACCGTGCCCGGCGGTGCGGTCCGTTTCCGTGGCTACTTGGCCGGGCTGATGTCGGCCTGGCGCACGCGCTCTTCCCAGCTCAGCTCCTGCGCCTGCTGGAAGAGACGCGCGGCGCGGCTGAAGGCGAGCTGCGCGGCCTGGTAGTCGCGCTCTCGAAGGAGGCGCTCGCCTTCCTCCTCGCTCGTCCGGCCCTGGACGAAGATGGCGCCCGCGGTCTCGCGCGCATTCAAACGATCGGCCTCGATGCGGGCGAGCGCGGCGCGCAGGCGCAGGTCCTCGGCCGGCTGGCGGAGCTCCTTGCGGACTTTCGGGGCGGGCTTGTCGCCGCCGGCCGGGCGCCGCCGAGGCTTCCCGGCCGCGCGGAGGCGCGGCGCCCGTGGCGGCGATCGCGAACGGCCGTTCGCGGGCGCCGCCTCGGAAGCGATCCGCACGGGCTGCACGGGATCGGGAGTGCGCGCGGTCGTCGCCGCGGCCTCGACGGCGAGACGTCCCGACGCCGCGGCGAGCTGCTCGGACGCGGCGGCGCCGCGGATCGAGTGGATCTGGCTCGCGACGAGGAACGCTCCGACGGCCACGGTCGCGGCCGCCGCGAGAGTCGCAGCCGGCCGCGCCCAGGCCCGGGTGAGAGGCGGCAGCGGCGGCAGGGCGTGGCGGCGGGCTTCCGAGAGCGGGCCGTCCGCTCCGGCCCGGCGCGCGGGCGACTCCTCGAGGCCGAGCGCCGCAGCTGCCATCGCGACCGCGACGTCCTGCGGAGCTTCTCCGGGAAGACCTCGTCCGAATCGGCGGCCGCGTCCCCCCGCCGGCGGCGGGGCGTTCCCGGCAGGGGCGGCGGAGCGGCCTCGGCAGCCGGCGGCACAGGCAATGCCCCGTGCACGACCACCGGGTTCGTCGACTCCAGGTCCGACGTCTGGGCTGCCCCGATCGCCTGGCTCTCGGGATTGAGCAGCTTGTAGAGAAACAGAGCGAGGTTCGCCGTGTAGAGCGAGAACGGATTCGCCGTGACCAGCTGCTGGAGCGCGCGGTGCGCGTCGACCGCGGAAGCGAAACGCGTCTCGGCCGAAGCCAGGCATTTCTTCAGGAAGGACTCGAGATCGTCGGAGCGGGGATCTCCGGCGCGCAGCTCCGCGCTCGGCGTGTCGAGCGAGGGCCTCCGCCCGGTCAGAAGCTCCATCAGGATCGCGCCGAGCGAGTAGACGTCGGAGTTCTCGCCCGCGATCCCGACGCCGCGGACCTCGGGAGCGATGTACGGGCCGATCTCGGCCAGGAGCTTCGGGGTGTGCAGAGAGGGAAGAACGGCGTCCGCGACGCCGAAGCCGCCGACGCGCACCGCCGCGTCGTGGGAGATCGAGACGAACCCGGGCCAGAGCAGGCCGTGCGGCGTCGGCCGGCCGTCGGGCGCGGCGCGAAACGCGTGTTCGAGGCACGCCGCGATGCGCTCGGCAACGAGGAGGGCGTACTCGGCGGGAATGCGGATGCCGAGAGCGCGCACGCGCGCGAGCATGCGTGTCGAGCGTCCAGCCCGCGGTCTCGTCCCAGGTCATGAAGGGACGCCGTCGACCATGTCGAGCTGCGGACGCGAAACGATCGGCGTCGTGCACGAGAATCGGCGCGAGCTCGGTGTGCTCGTGGATGGCCCGCGCGATCGCGGCCTCGGACAGCCGCGTCGGGATGGAAGATCCGCAGCCGCACGAAACGGCGCTCGTCGGCGGCGTAGAGCGCGCGGTAGACGGTGCCGAGCGAGTCCTCGGAGAGCTGCGCGACGAGCAGGTAGTCGCCGAAGTGGCGAGAAAGAAACGGGGCCGGCGAAGTCATGGCGTCCGCCGCTCCGCAGAGCGGCTTCGCCGAAGGAACGGAGTGAAGGCTCACGCCGGATGTCGTGATTGGCCATCGTCTGTGCTGTGTTTCGCCTTGGTTCAAAAGAGTTTAGCAGCTTCCATGCCGTCGGCCCGGCGAAGAGGCCGCGTCGGCTAACCGACTTGAAATCACAAGGGCGAGCAGCAGGCGCGCGCGCGCGCCCGTGCTCGCTCGCTGACAAAAAAAGGCGGAAGCGCCGGTGGCGCCTCCGCCTGTTTGTCCAATTCGGATTCGGAGCTACTTGACCGCGATCAGCTCGACTTCGAAGAGCAGCGTGGCGTTCGGCGGGATGACGCCGCCGGCCCCGCGGGACCCGTAGCCGAGCTGCGGCGGGATGAGGAGCGTCCGCTTGCCGCCGACCTTCATCGTCGAGACGCCCTCGTCCCAGCCCTTGATGACGCGGCCCTGGCCGATCGGGAACTCGAACGGCGTCCCGCGATCGACCGAGCTGTCGAACTTCTTGCCCTTCGCGCCGTCGACCCAGAGCCAGCCCGTGTAGTCCATGACGCAGGTCTGGCCGGGCTTGGGCGAGGGGCCCGTGCCTTCTTTCGTGTCCGTCCACTGGAGGCCGCTCGGGTCGTGTTCATCTTCATCTCGCTTTTCTTTTCCTGCGGGGTTCCTGGGCAATCGCCGGAGCGACGGCCAGGGCCGCCGCGAGCGCCGCCGGGAGGAATCCGTGGATCCGTTTCATCTTTGTATGTCCTTTCTGGTGAAAGTCCGTCGCGACCGGGAGGCGGAAGCTTATCGCAGGGCCACGGCCTCCGCGGGCCCTGTGAGAGATTCCCGGCGTGCGCTCGGCACCGGAACGCGCCGGCTACTTCGCGATCGGCCTGATCTACGTCGCCATGGGCTTCGTGTCGGCGCGGATCGCCGTTCTCGGCGCGCGCGATCCGGGACCACGGCGTGCTCGGCGCGCTGCGGTTTCTGCTCGACCGGCCGCACGGCGCCTGGGTGCTCGGCGCCGTCGTGGCCGGCCTCGCCGCGATCGCGGGCGCCCACCTCGTGCAGTCGATCCGGGGACCCGGCGGGCGTCGTGAAGCGGATCGGGCTCTTCGTCAACGGGTTCGGCTACGCGGTCCTCGCGCTGGACGGCGACCCGGCTGCTTCTCCACGTGCGCGTCGGTCCGGCGAGCGGCGGCGCCTCGCTCGAGCGCGAGGGCGTCTCGTGGCTCCTGTCCGAGTCGTGGGGAGCCGCCGCTCTCGAGCTCGCCGGCGTGGCCGTCGTCCTCGGCGGCCTCTGGGAGATCGGCCAGGGTCTCGCCGGGCGGCTGCCGTTTCGCGGCGGAGCGCGCTGCCGCGGCGCTCGCGAGGCTGTTCGCCGGCGATCTCGCGGTTCGGACTGGTGGCGAGAGGCGCGACGCTCGCGGCTCTCGGCTACTTCCTGATCCGCGCGGCGGAGGAGCTCGATCCTTCGGCGGTGCGGACGGTCGGCGGCGTTCTGGACGCCTTCGCCCACACGCCTCTCGGGCCGGCGTTCATGGCCGTGGCCGCGGCCGGGCTCGCCGCCTACGGCATCTACATGTCGGGGATCGCGCTGGCGGGGTGAGGCCGAGCGCTCACCTCAGGCCGAGCCACTGCCGGAGCGCCCGGCTGACCTTCTCCGCGGACGGCGGGTCGAGATTCGAAAGCACGACGACGGTGTAGCCCGTGTCGAGATCCATCTCGAGCACGGCGTTCACGCCCGAGGTGCCACCGGCCGCGCCCCGCCCGCCCGACGAGTTTCGGCGGCTTCGCCGACGCAGGTTGCGGTCCCGACGGCGGCGCGGTGCGATCGGAGTAGAACCACGCGGTCCACGCGGGGGAGAGGAGCTTGCCGGCCCGCATCGCGAGGTCGAAGCGCAGCAGATCCTGGGCCGTCGAGTAGCCGCCTCCGGCCGAGCTGCCGCGGCCGGGCAGCTCGTAAATGTTGGTGCGCGGCTCGGAGAGCCGCTTCTCGTTCTCATCCTCGGACGTATAGCCGGTGGCGCGGTTGGGCACGACGGCGTCCTGCAGATAGGAGTCCGAGCTCGTCATGCCGGCCGGGCCCGTAGATGTTCTCGCGGACGTAGTCGTAGTAGCTCTGCCCCGACACCTTTTCGATGATGAGCCCGAGCACGATGTAGCCGGCGTTGGAGTACCGGCGGCTGGTTCCCGGCTCGTAGAGCAGCGGGTCCGTCGCGAAGAGACCGGAAGTAGTCCTCGAGCGTGCGGATCCGCGCCTTGGGCGTCGCGTTGAACTTCTCGCCGAAGAAATCGCCGAGGCCCGACGTCATCGACACGAGCTGCTGGATCGTGATCCTGTCCGCGGCCGCGAGCGGGTACTCCGGCAGGTGCTTGCGGATCGTGTCGGTGAACGACAGCTTGCCCTTCTCGGCGAGCTGGGCGATCGCCGTCTGCGTGAAGATCTTGTTGATCGAGCCGAGGTTGAATTTCGTGTCCGGCCGATTGGGCGCGCCGAGACCGCGGTCCGCGAGGCCGTAGCGCCTGGTGGAAGAACGGTTGTCCCATCCTTCGCCATCAGGACGACCCCGGAGAATTCGCCCGACGCCGCAAGCTTCTGCGAGGAGCGCGTCGGCCGCGGCGGCGGCCTCCGCGTCGGACCCCATTCGGGCTTCCTGCACGGCGCCGGGCCCCTCGCTCTCGTCGAAGCGCAGGCCCCGGACGCCGTAGCCCGCCGAGGCGTCGAGCATCATGCCGAGCTCCATCCAGCCGTCGCGCGAACGGACCAGGTACACCGGCTCGTGTCGCTCTGGCCGGAGGACGAGTGGAACTCGAGGGGCCCTGTCTGCGCCACGATGCCCGAAAGCCGCTGGACGCGCTGCTCGAGCGGCATCTGCTGGAGGGCGCTCGGGGCGAAGTTGGCCGAGATGAACGATCGGACCGCGTCGGGCGTGCCCGCCTGCGAACGCCGCCAGGAGGGCCTTCATGCGGGCGCCCTGCGGAGTGTCGGGAGGCTCGGGGCCCGCGGCCCGCAGGAGAGTCGCCAGGCTAAGAAACAGCGCGAGGGCGGACGCGTAGCGAGGCTTCATGCCCCTTTCTACGCCCCCGCCCTCGCGAGGTTACGCGGGATGCGCTAGGCCTTCATCTTCGCGAGGATGTCCTCGATCCGCTTCTTCTGGGCCGGGTCCGTCGTCATGGAGAGGGCCTTGCGATAGCTCTCGACCGAGGCCTTCGTGTCCCCCTTGGCGGCGAGCGCCTCGCCGAGGCTGTCGTAGCAGTTCCAGGAGTTGGGATAGTCCTTGATGTTCTTGCGGAAGACCGCGATCGCTTCGTCGTACTTCTTCTGGCCGAGCAGCTGGTACCCGTAGACGTTGATGTCGGCCTCGGTCGCGATCTTCATCGCCTGGGCGCGCAGCTCTTCGGCCTGCTTCGGTGTCGCCCTTCTTCTCGAGGATCGCGGCCTTCGTGCGGAGGTTCCCGAACGTGGTCTGGCGTCGTGACCGACTGGTCGGCCCACTTCAGCGCCTGGTCGAGGTCCGTGGTCGTGCGTCAGCGCCCAGTTCGCGGCGGTGTTCCACGCCTGCCAGCCGAAACGCGGGAGGCCGCGGAGCTGCGCCTTCAGGCTCGCCATGACGACGGCGTTGGTGTCGACGGTGATCGGAAACGAGACCGCGAGCTTGTCCCACTGCATCACGACGTCGACCGAGGTCTCCGTCGGGTTCTCGAAGCGGTACTCGAGCCGCTCCTCGAACTCCGCGGGCTTCGGCGTCGACCGTAAACGCGGACCAGCGTCCTCTTTCTCGTCGTAGCTGAAGCTGCCCCACGCCGAGGCGACGCTGCGAGAGCATCACGGTCCAGTCCTTCTCGGTCGGCAGCATGTGCAGGCCGTAGGTGCCGGCCGGGCAGCGTCTTGCCGCCGACGGTGGCCGGCGAGGAGAACGTGATCGTCGTGTTCTCGTTGGCGCCGGCGCGCCAGACCTGTCCATAGGGAACGAGATCGCCCCAGACCTTCCGTTTGGCGACGGCGGGCCGGTGGTACTCGATCGTGATGTCGGTCAGGCCGATCTCCTGCTTGACGGACGCGGCCGGGCTGGCCTGGGGAAGATCCAGCGGCGGCAGCTGCGCGAGGGCCGCCCCTCCGGCACAGAACCAGCCCCGCCAGGGCGAGCGACAAAGACAAACCTCTTCATATGACCTCCTTCGAGCTCTGG
Source organism: uncultured Acidobacteriota bacterium (assembly GCA_963749265.1). GTDB lineage: Bacteria > Acidobacteriota > Thermoanaerobaculia > UBA5066 > Gp7-AA6 > DAHUXD01. The sequence continues at coordinate 66,000 of CAVVML010000032.1, forward strand.
AGGTCCTTACGGCGGAAGGGAGGCGGGGGTTTATCGGGGAATCTTCAGGCCGCGCTGGCGCCGGGGACCGAGTCGTGGCTGTCGCCGTCCTGAGTCCGGCTGGCCGGACCGTTCCGCAGGGCGCAGAAGAGAAGATCGGCGCGGCGGCGGACGCCGTGCTTGACGAGGAGGTTCGAGACGTGGAACTTCGCCGTTCTCTCGGACATGTGGAGGCGGCGGGCGATCTCCTTGTTGGAGAGGTTGTCGAGCACCGCCTCGAGGACCTGGCGCTCCCGCCGGGTCAGGCCCTCGAAGCCGGTGGCGTAGACGCGCAGCGGGAACGGTGCAGAGGGCCGAGTCGACGAACCGCGACAGCAGGGCGCGGCCCACCCAGAGGCCGCCGGTCGTCACGGTCTGGAGAGGCGGCCATCAGGGACCGGGCCGTCTCGGCGTAGGTCAGCAGGCCCTTGATCCCGAGCCTCAGCAGGGCGAAGGCCGTCTGGTCGGCGAACCGCTCCGCGAGCACGAGGATCCGGGCCGTCGGCTGGCGGGCGTGGATGCCCGTCACGACGGCCTCGGTCACAGGGAGCTGGGGGTGGGCTTCGACGACGTAGGCCGAGGCCCGCGGGACCACCACGTTCTCGAAGTCCGGAATCCGGTTCGGCCTCGAGGCGGCGGGCGACCAGGCGGAGACCGCCATCCGACACGAGCACGCTCGAACTCCGGCAGGACCAGCGGATGGAACCAGTACAGACCAACAGGCGATCGAACGAGGGACAGTCACTAATTCGGAGGGTAACGGATAGTCGTTGCCGAGGGCAACCCCTAAATTTCGAGGGGTTGTCCTCATTCCAGGTCTACCCGGCGGCCTCTGACCGGCGGTTCTCCTCGCGCGCCGGAATGGGCGTCGCGTCGGCGTAAACGGGGTGGCACCAGTTCCGGTACTCGGGCCGTTTTCCGCGCACGACGTCGAAGTAGAGATCGCGCAGCGCGGCGACGGCGGGACCCAGGCGGCCCGTGCCGATCGGCCGGTGGTCGACGCGCGTGACGGCGGCGATCTGCACGCCGGTGCCGCAGAAGAAGGCCTCGTCGGCGAGCGTGATCTCGGTGCGATCGATGGATCTCTCGACGACGGGCACGCCGAGCTCCTTCGCGAGCAGATCGAGGATCGGAGCGGCGCGTGATGCCCTCGAGGACGTTGTCCGTGACGGGCGGCGTGATCGCCGCGCCGTTCTTGACGAGGAAGAAGTTCTCCGCCGAGCCCTCGGCGACGTGGCCGTCCTGGTTGAGCACGATCGCTTCGTCGAAGCCGGCGCGCTGCGCGTCGGTCTTGGCGAAGGCGGAGTTGACGTAGGAGCCCGTGATCTTGCCGCGCGCCGGGATCATGTTGTCGTCGACGCGGCGCCAGGAGGAGATCGTGGCGTGCACGCCCTCCTCGTTCTCGACGTAGCGGCCGTAGGGCATCGCGACGATGGACACTTCGGGCGTCAGGTTGTGCAGGCGCACGCCGATCGACTCGTCGCGCGTAGAAGGCGAGCGGCCGCGCGTAGCAGTCCTCGCGAAAGAGCTCGGTGCGGAGAAGCGCCAGGAGCGCCTCGGTCAGATCCGCGACCGAGTAGGGCAGCGTCATGTCGAGCAGCCGCGCGGACTCGAGGAAGCGGCGGAAGTGGTCCTGCGGCCGGAAGACGAAGAGCTCCTGCTCCTCCGTCGTTCCAGTAGCCGCGGATGCCGGCGAAGCAGCCGGTCCCGTAGTTCAGAGCGTGCGTCAGGACGCCGACGCGCGCCTCGGAGTAGGGAACGATGCTGCCCGCGGAAGAAAGCGTGGCGAGGAAGAGGCATGGGAGACCTCCTCGGAACGCTCGGCGCGGGTTCAGTCGGCGCCAGTCCACTTTTAGAGTCCATCTCGGGTGTATGCTCCAAGTGGACATCAAGATGGACCGGAGCGACGCCGCGAATCAATAGCCACCCGGTCGCGCAAGTGGACTGGCAGGGCCGTCTGACGCCGCAGGCGTTCGTGGCGAGCCTCGGGCGCTGGTCGGACGGCGCCGGAGGCCCGGGCCCCGTGTACCGCCGGCTCGCCGGGGCGATCCGGGCGGCGATCGAGCGCGGCGAAGTCCGCGCGGGCGAGCGGCTTCCCGTCCGAGCGCGCCCTCGCGGCGAAACTCGCCGATCTCCCGCACGACGGTCGTCTCGGCCTACGAGGAGCTGCGCCGGGACCGCACGATCGAGAGCCGCCGCGGCAGCGGGACGCGGGTCGCGGGGCGCGCGCCGCGTCCGCCCGCGCTGCTGCTTCGCGAGGACCCGTCGGGCTCCTTCCGCCGCCACCCGGTCTGGCGCAGCTTCACCGAGGGGCCGGGCGGGACGATCGAGTTTCTCGGCGCGCACCTGCCCGCGCCCGACATGCTCGCGCGGGAGGCCGCGCGCATCGACGAGAAGGCGCTGCGCGAGCTCGCGCGGAGCCCCGGCTATCTCCCGATGGGGCTTCCGGCGCTGCGGCAGGCGATCGCGAAGCATCTCTCGGCGTCGGGGCTCGAGACGACCGAGGACCAGGTCCTCGTGACGCACGGCGCGCAGCAGGCGATCGGCCTCGCGGGCGCGCTGCTCGTCGAGCGCGGCGAAACGGTCGTCGTGGAAGACCCGACGTACATGGGCTCGATCGACATCTTCGCCGGGCAGGGCGCGCGCCTGGTGACCGTGCCCGTCGGGGGCGACGCGGCGTGGGTCGACCCGGCTGCGCGAGACCGTGGCGCGGACCTCGCCGCGGCTGGTGTACCTGATGCCCACGTTCCAGAATCCGACCGGCGCCGTGATGCCCGAGAGCCTGCCGGCGGGCGCTCGCGAAGATGTCGCGCGAGCTGCGGCTGCCGATCGTCGAGGACAACACGCTCGCCGACCTGGCGCTGACGGGCCGGGTCGTCCGCCGGCGCCCATCGCGGCCTTCGACCGCGAGGCGCCGATCCTGACGATCGGCTCGCTCTCGAAGCTCTTCTGGGGCGGCCTGCGCATCGGCTGGATCCGGGCCTCCGAGGAGATCCTGCTGCGCATGACGCGCCTGAAGATCATGGCGGACCTCGGCGGCTCGCTCATCGGCCAGCTCGTCGCCGTGCGGCTTCTCGCCGAGGCCGAGCGCGTGCGGGCCATGCGGCGGCGCGAGATGCGCGAGCGGCTCGAGCGGCTGACGGGCCTGCTCTCGAAGCATCTGCCGGAGTGGACCTGGATCGAGCCGGCGGGAGGGCTCTCGCTCTGGGTCAAGCTGCCGCGCGGAGACGCGAGCACGTTCGCCCAGGTGGCCCTGCGCCACGGCGTCGCCGTCGTGCCCGGCGCCCTCGCGTCGCCCGGCGGCGGCTGCGGCGACCGCCTCCGCGTGCCTTACGTGCTCGAGGCCGGCCCGATGCGCGAGGGCGTCGAGCGCCTCGCCCGCGCCTGGGACGCCTACGCCGGCGGCGAGTCGAAGCGCCGGCGCGCCGCGGGAGTTCTCGGTGTAGGTCTCGCGGGCGGACTAGCCCTTGTCCGCGCCCCTCAGGTACCTGTCCAGGAACTTGAGGATCGCGCTCCAGCCCTCGATCTGGTTCTTCTTCTTCGTGAAGCCGTGGCCCTCGTCGTCGAACACGACGTACTCGACGGGCACGCCGTTCTTCTTGACCGCCGCGACGATGTCGTCGGACTCGCTGCGGATCACCCGCGGGTCGTTCGCGCCCTGGATGACGAAGAGCGGCTTGCGGATCTTGTCGGCGTGGAAGAGCGGCGAGGTCTCCTCGAGGAAGGCCCGATCCGCCTGCGGATCGCCGACCTCCTTGTAGAGCGCGGCGCGCTGGGCTTCCCACCACTTCGGCATCGACTCGAGCGTGCGCAGCCAGTTCGAGACGCCGAAGATGTCGACGCCGACCGCGAACTCCTCCGGCTGGAAGGCGAGCGCCGCGAGGACCATGTAGCCGCCGTAGCTTCCGCCGATGATGCCGATGCGGGCGGGATCCACGTACGGCAGGCTCTGGAGGTACTTCTTGCCGGCGACGCAGTCCCAGAGCGGCTCGCGCCCGTGCTTCTTGTCGTCGGCCGTGTAGAACGTCTTGCCGTAGCCCGAGCTGCCGCGGTTGTTGATGCCGAGGACGACGTAGCCGTGGTTCACGAGGTACTGGATGTACGGGCTGTACTGCTGCCGCGTCTGTCCGCCGGGCCCGCCGTGCACCCAGACGAGCGCCGGAGCCTTGGCCTGAGGACGTCGCCTGCCAGGGCTTGTAGAAGATGTTCGGGATCGCCATCCGTCGAAGGACGGGAAAGCGCACGACCTGCGCCTCGACGAGGTCCGCCGGATCGATCGCCTTCGACATCGTGTCGGTCAGCCGGCGCGGGCGCCTTCGCCCCGAAGGCGTAGACGTAGAGATTGTTGGGACCGCGGTCCGAGTCGAGCTGGAAGGCCAGCTTCGTCTCGTCGTTCGACACGCGGACCGACGAGACCTCCCCGGCCGGAAACGCCGGCAGCGCGATCGGGCGCGCCGGTCCGGCCGTTCCAGACCTTCAGGACGTGCGCCCGTCCTGATTGACCGCGGAGAGCCGGTACTTGCCGTTTCTTCGAGAAGAACGTCCAGGCGATGTCCCAGTCGGCCTTCTCGACGTCCTCGGACTTGCCGGTCGCGAGCTCGTAGCGGCGGACCCGCATGAACTCGGAGCCGTCGTTCGTCAGGTAGTAGAGCCACTTCGAGTCGACGTCGAAGGCTCGCCGGCTCGTACGTCGCCGTGCCCGCGTGTTTCGAGATGAGGGTCATGGTCGTTCGAGCCGCGCTCCAGAGATAGATGTCGCTGTCGGCGGTGGTGTTGTCTTCTCGAAGGCGATCCACTTCCCGTCGTCGGAGATGTCGCCGAAGTCGTAGCCGACCTCGTCCTTGTAGAACATCGTCCGCGCATAGGTCTTCGCGTCGTAGCGATAGACGTCGAAGAAGCGCGCGTCCCGCTCGTTGGAGTTGACGTAGAAGGCGCCGCCGTCGCGCGTCCACTTCTCGAAGGCCGCCTTGAGCTTCTCGCCCGGCGTCAGGTCCTTCGTCTCGCCCGCCGGCGTCTGGACGAAGAGATGGTTGAGCTCGTTGCCGCCCTGGTCGCGCGTGAACAGGAAGCGGTCGTCGTCGGGAAGTAGGACACCGACGTCGTCGTGTCGGTGTCCGATTTCGTCAGGGGCGACGGCCTCGCCGCCGGCCGTCGGGACGGAGTAGACGTTGCGATGCCGCGTGGCATTCGAGGAGAAGAGGAGCTTCGAGCCGTCGAAGGAGAACGAAGCCTGGGTGATCGCCGTCGTCGGCCAGGAACTGCTCGATCGTGTACTCCTTCGAGGGGCGCTTCGCGGGAGTGGCCGCGGGCAGGCGGCGGCCGCCGCGGCTGCCGCTGACGAAGAGCAGAGCGGCGGCGAGTCGACGGTCCGAAGCGATCATGGAGATCCTCCGTGCGGAAGCCTATCCGGCGCGCGTGCCGTTGGGAACCGGCCGTTCGGGGACGGCGAGGGCCGGGGTGACGCCGTCGGCGTAACCGAGATCGAAGAGCATGCCCTCGGAGACCTCGCCCATCATGCGGCGCGGCTCGAGGTTGACGACGAAGAGGGCCTGGCGGCCGACGATCTCCGAGGGGTTCGTCCTCTCCTGCTTCATTCCGGCGAGGATCCGCCGCGTGTGGTCCCCGAAGTCGACGATGAGGCGGAGCAGCTTGTCGGACTTCGGGACGTCCTCGACCGCGACGATCGTGCCGACGCGGACGTCGACGGCTTCGAGCGCGCGAGAAGGGATGAGCGGCTTGACGGGAGCGGGTGTCATGGACGATCTCCTTCGGCTTCCTCGACGACGGCGGCGCGGATGTCCTCGAGACGCCTGCTCCATGCGTTCGCGGTGCGTCCGAAACGAGAGGACGCAGATCCGGATCGCGAAGCGGCCGCCGACGACGGTGCCGGTCAGGTAGACGCGCTTGCGCGCGTTGATCCTCTCGAGGATGCGCCGGTTCTCGCGCTCGAGCGCGGCGCTCGTCGGCTCCGGGCCGGGTCCTCCGGAAGGCCAGGATCGACAGCTGGGGCTCGGCCACGATCTCGATTCCGGGGATCTCGCGCAGCCGCTCCGCGGCCCACCGGGCGAGCTCCAGCTTCTCCTCGAGGTTGCGCCGGAACGGCCCGATGCCGTGCATGCGGATCGGCAGCCAGATCCGCAGCCCGCGAAAGTCGCGGGAGAGCTCCGGCGAGAGGAGGTTGAAGTCGGTCAGGTCCGCGTCCTCCTGCATCGAGGGCATGTACTCGGCCGAGAGCGCGTGGGCGCGCTTCAGCGTCTCGCCGTCGCGGACGAGGAGCGCTCCGGTGCCGTACGGCAGGAAGAGTCCCTTGTGCGGGTCGAGGACGATCGAGTCCGCGCGCTCGATCCCCGCGAGAGATCCGCCGGCCCTCCTCGGTCAGCAGGAAGAAGCCGCCGTAGGCCGCGTCGACGTGGAACCAGAGCCGCTCGCGCGCGGCGAGGTCCGCGAGCGCCGGGCAGGTCGTCGACCGCGCCCGTGTTCGTCGTTCCGGCGTTGCCGACGAGGAGAAACGGCGTCCGGCCCGCGGCGCGATCCGCGGCGATCGCGGACGCGAGCGCGTCGAGGCGGATCCGGAAGCGCGCGTCCGTCGCGATCTCGCGGACGCGGTCCTCGGGGAAACCCGGCGAGGATCGCGGCCTTCTGGACGGCGTGGTGCGTCTGGTCGGAGACGTAGATCGTTCCCGAGAGGAAGTTCTCCGGCAGCCGGTCGCGCCGGGCCGCGACGAGGGCGGAGAAGGTCGCGAGCGATCCGCCGCTCGTCAGGATCCCGCGGGCCTCGGCGCGGAAGTCCCGCGATGTCGCAGAACCAGCGCACGACGTTGGACTCGAGCTGGGCGAGGCCCGGGGGCCGCGGCGAAGACGCCGACGTAGCGGTTGGTGGCGTCGGCGACGAGGTCCGCGACCGCCGACTGCGGAAGTCCGCCGCCCGGGATGTAGGCGAGGTAGCCCGGCCCCGCGGTGTTGAAGCTCTTCGGGATGACGCGCTCGAAGAGGAGATCGAGGAGCTCCTCGGCCGGCCGGCCCGTTTCGGGCAGGGGCTCGACGAGGGATCGCGCGAGGGCGGCGCCGCCTTCGACGTCCGCCGAGGGCTGACGGGGAAGCGAGTCGACGTGGGCGACGACGCGGGCCGCCGCCTCGTCGATGAGACGCCGGAGCGCGTCTCCCGTCAGCTCCAGGCGTGCGATCCTCGGACGGCGGCACGGCGCCATTGAATCACTCTCGCGCCGCGGCAAAAAAAAGGCCCCGCGCGAGGCGGGGCCGGGGAGGGGACCGAGGCGGACGTCTGCGTCCGTGTCTCCTATCGCGCCTGCCCGTCGTGCTTCTGGTGGTAGATGCCGCGGGAGATGCGGTCCTGCCGCTTCTCGATGCGGGACCGCTCGCCGCGGGTCAGCTCGCCGTCGCTCCGCATGCGTCGCGATGGAGCGGTTGAGGCCCGCCTCGCGGCGTTCGAGGCGCGCCGTCTCGCGCGCGGTCAGCGCGCCGCTCGCGACTCCGCCGCGCGATGCGCTGCTGCTGGCGTTCCTGGCGGTTGCCGATGCGTCCGGCTTCGGCGGGCGCCGCGAAGGCCAGCGACAGGACCGCGGCGGATCCGAGGGCGAATGCGAAACTCGATTTTCTCTTCATGTATCTTGCCTCCGGAACTTTCGACGATCGCCATGGCGTCGGGTTTACAGCGCGCGAAGCCACCGAAGGCCGGTGGCGTGCTCGTCGCCCTCGCGGCCGGCGCTCCTCCTGCTTCGGGCGCTGCCCCTCATGCGCGCCTACGCCGACAAGCTCTCCGCGCCGCATCCGCCGTCCGTCGCTCGCCGCGGCCGCGCTCGGCGGCCTGGCCGTGCTCCTCTTCTCTGGCTCGGCATGCGCCGGCGGCCCGCGGCGCCGCGGCCTCGCCTCGCCGCCGTCGGCTCTGGCGATGGTGGTCCTCTCCGGGAACGCTCCGGCCGCGCTGGCCGCGGCCGCGATCCTCGGGCGCGACGGCGCTTCTCGGCGACGCGGTGTTTCGGCTGCTCGCGGGCGCGGAGGCCGGCGACGGCGACCTCCACGCGGTCTTCGCCGCGGGCGCCGTGTCGGCGGGCACGCTCGTTCTTCTGCTCGGCGAGGCCGGGCGTGCTCGGCGCCCCGGCGCTCGCGGTTCTCGCGGCGCTCGTCCTGCTTCTGCGCCGGCGCCGGATATCGGCGCGTCTGCGGGTCTCGCGCGCCGGGCCGTGCGCCTGCCTCGCGGCGACGCGCCGCCGGCGCTCGAAGCCGGCCTGGCTCGCCCTCGCCGGCGCTCTTGCTTCTGGCGACGTGGGCGGGAGTCCTGGCGCCCGGACCTGTCCTGGGACGGGCTCGCCTATCACCTGCCCGAAGCGCGCGACATCGCCGCGTCCGGGCGCGTCCGTCCGCTGCCGGACCTGCAGCCGCAATCGCTTCTCTGGCGCGGCCACGACGCGTATCTCGCGCTGGGTTTCCTCTTCGGGCGGGCGGGCGGAAAGAGTCGTCCAGTTCCTCCAGTGCGGGACGGGCCTCTTCGTCTTCGGCGCGGCGCTCGCTCTCGCGCGCCGGCTCGGGGCCGGCGGGGCGTCGGCTCTGATCGTTCTGGCGCTCGCGGCGTTCCCGACGGCGATGCTGCAGCTCCGCTCGGCGTACGTGGACTGGCCGGCCGCGCTCGCTGGTCACGGCGGCGGCGGCGCAGCTCGCGTGCCGTGCCGGCGAGCGCCGGGACGCCTGCGCGCTGGCCGGCTTTCTCTTCGGCGGCGCGGTCGCGGTCAAGGTCTTCGCGCTCTTCGCCGCTCCGGCGCTTCTGCGTGCTCGCGCTGCGTGCCCGGCCCGGCGCGGCCCGGCGACATCGCGGCCGCGGCGCTCTGCGCGTGTCGTGCCGCTCGCGCCGTGGCTCGCCTGGAGCCACGCGCGGGCCGGCTCGGTCGCGGCGCCCTACGCGTCGTCTCCGGGCGAGCTTCTCGAACGCGTCGCGCGCGGGCACTACTTCACGCGCTCGCCGGCGTCGGGAGTGGCGCGCGCCGAGCCCCGGTCCGCTCGCTGCGCCCGGCGAGTTCCTCCGCCTTCCGTACGATCTGGTCTTCCACTCGAGCCGCTTCGAGGCCAACGGCGACGGCTACAACGGGCTGCTGCCGCTGCTGCTCCTCCTGGGCCTCGCCGGGTGGGACGCGCGGCGCAATCTCCTGTTTCTCGCGGCGGCGCTGCCCTTCCTCGTGCCCTGGTCGCTTCTCTATCTGCCGTCGATCCGCTTTCTCTTTCCGGTCTATCCGCTCTACGCGGTCTTCACGGCCGAGGGGCTCCGCCGGCTCACCGGGCGTTTCGTCGGGCGCCTCGGGCCGGGCCGCCGGTGCTGGCCGTGCTCGCGGCGGCCGCGGCGTTTCCGGTGCACTTCGGCTCGAGCGGGCTCGAGTGGAAGGCCGCATTCGGGCCGCGCGACTCGAGAAGAGGTCCTTGCGGCGCGGCTTCCTTCCCTGGCATTCGCCGGATCGACTCGGGCCGGAGGACCGGGTCGTGTTCGTCGGCGAGAACGACCGCTTCCACTGCCCCGCGGGAACCGTCTGGCGGGCGCGAGTTCTCGCCGGTGGCCGGATGGAGAGGACGATCCCGAGCGCTGGCGGCGCGGGCTCGACGCGCTCGGCATCACCGCCGTCGTCTGGCGCACCGACCGGGCCCATTTGCCGTCCTCGAGCATCTCGGCGACCGGCTCACCCCGGCCGCGGAGCACGGACCCGCGAGGCTCTTCGAGGTCGCCCGGTAGATCTGTGGAGATCCGCTCTCCTGCGGGAAACGTAAACCTCATCGGGAGGATCGGAGGAGAGGGGAGAATCGGTCCATGGGGAATCGCCTGCCGGTGTACGCCGAGAACCTCGAGGAGCGCGAAGAGCTCCTGCGGCGGACCTGGGAAAGGCTCGATCCTCAGTTCCGCACGCCGAACCAGGTCCTGGGGCGGCGCTCGACGATCGGCTGCGTGGCGCTCGAGATCACGCAGCGCTGCAACCTCGACTGCACGCTCTGTTATCTGTCCGAGAGCTCGGAGTCGGTCAAGGACCTTCCGCTGGAAGCGGTCTTCGAGCGCATCGACAGGATCCGCGAGACCTACGGCCCCGGCATCGGCGTGCAGGTCACGGGCGGCGACCCGACGCTGCGTCCGCGGGAGGAGCTCGTCGCGATCGTCCGCCGCCTCTCCGAGCGCGGTCTGCGCCCCTCGCTGTTCACCAACGGCATCCGGGCGACGCGCGACCTCCTCGCGGAGCTCGCGGGCGCCGGCCTCTTCGACGTCGCGTTCCACGTCGACACGACGCAGCGCTTCAAGAAGTACCCGAGCGAAGAATCGCTGAACGCCGTGCGGCGCGAGTACATCGAGCGGGCGCGCGGCCTGCCGATCGCGGTCATCTTCAACACGACGATCCACGCCGGCAACCTCGACGAGGTTCCGATGCTCGTGCGGTTCTTCCTCGAGCACTCGGACGTCGTCGGGATGGCGTCCTTCCAGCTCCAGGCGGCGACCGGCCGCGGCGAGTGGCGCGAGCGCGCGGCGCACGTCACCTCCGAAGCCATCCGGGAGCGCATCCGCGAGGGCGTGGGCCTGCCGAAGCTGGCATGGGACACGGCCCTCGTGGGCCACCCGAGCTGCAACCGCGGCACGATGCTCGCGACGGTCGGCGGCCGAGCGATCGACGTGCTCTCGGATCCGCCGCTGTACGAGCGTTTTCTCCAGGAGTTCCGCCACGTCGCCTTCGACCGCCGCCACGTCCTCCGGACCGCGCGCCGCGTCGTCCTCTCCGCGTTTCGCCATCCCTACTGGCTGGCGCGCGGGAGCGTCTTTCTCGCGCGCAAGCTCTGGTCGGTCCGCCGGGAGCTCTGGAGGCGCGAGCGCATCGGCAAGATCACGTTCTTCGTCCACGCCTTCATGGACGCCGCGGCCCTGGATCCGGAGCGGATTCGCAACTGCGCCTTCATGATCATGACGTCCGAGGGACCGGTCTCCATGTGCGAGCACAACGCCCGCCGCGACGACTACATCCTCCGGCCCGTGGCGCTCGCGTCCCGCGCCGGCGCCGTCTTCGATCCGACGACCGGCAATTTGCGTTCGAACGGGTGACCGGCCAGCGGCGGACCTGCTAAGATCCGGCGCATCGACGACGCGCCTCTGATCCGCCTCCGGGAAACGACCGGGACCACGCCCGCGTCGGGAGAGCCGCAAGATTCGCTGGCGCTCCGCGTCGATCCCTCCCGCCGAGTCCGGCTGAGGTTCGCCCTCGAGGTTCCCGACGAGGACGCTCTCGAAGCCCTCCGCTACGCCCGCCGCGCGATGATCCGGGAGGAGCGGACCCGGGGCCTCGACTGGGACGAGCCCTCGATGGAGGATCCGACGCTCACGAACACCGAGATCCGCTGGTTCCCGCTGGCGTCGCAGGTGGCTCGGCCTGCCGGACCAAGCTGGCGGAGCTGGTCGAGAGGGCCAACCGGGCCCTGACCGAGATCCGCGCCGGCCGAGGGCGTTACCGGCGGTAACAGTTTCGGCCGCCGCCGTTTCCGCCCTCCGTTCGCAAGCCCTCCGAAATCGCACTGTTTCGAGCCCTTTACGCCGAGGGCGTCCGCTTGGCGCACGGTTCGCTACTTTTCCGGGCAAATGTCCGGACAATTCGATTCTCGGAGATCGAGGAGGCCACCGACCCGGTGTCCTTCAACGGGGACTCCGACGGCCCCGCGCCTCGCCGAGCCGACCGTGACGCTCCGCTGCCGGCTCCTGACGACCGATCAGGACAGCCTCGAAGCGCTTCGCTACGCCCGGCGGGCGATGCTCCGCGAAGAGTGGACGCGCGGCGTCGACGAGGACGAGCCCTCGCTCGAGGACGCGGTGTTCACGGCCTTCGAAGTGAGCTGGTCGGTCCCGGCCTCCGCGGTCGGCGCCTCGCGCTCCAAGCTCGAGGAGCTCGTCGAGAGGGCCAACCGCGCCCGCGTCGAGCTGCCCGTCCGCAAGTGACGCGCGAGCGGCGGCAGCGGGTCACCGTACAATCTTCTCGATGAGCAGTCGAAAGGTCCGGAACCTCGTCCTCGTCGCCCTCGTGGCCGGGGTGGCGTACTGGATCTACAAGGATCGGCCGACGGTCTCCGGGATCGTCGACACGATCACGGATCCGTTGCTGGGCTCCCGCGCCGCGGTCAAGAGCTCGGAGCGAAACCGGGTCGTGGGCGACGCCTCGGCCGCGATCAGCGAGCAGACCGAGCTGCCGGTCGGGTCGCTTCGCGAAGGGATGACGTCGAGAGAGGTGGTCGAGCTGCTGGGCGAGCCGGATTCCAGGGAGAAGGAAGTCGTCGACGGCGTCGAAGCGTGAAGTGGACGTACGCCCGCGCTCACCGCCTCCTGACGTTTCAGGAGGAACGGCTCGTCTCCATCGCCGTCATGCGGTAGGCGGCCGCCGCCGCGCCGATCAGGCCCAGTCCCGGCTCCGTCACCACGCGCACCGGAATCTTCTCGAGCAGCCCGTCCATCGGGGGCTTGTTCCGAAACGAGCGGAGAAACGCGGGCCGCCGCAGCGCGGGCAGGATTTTCGGCGCGATGCCGCCGGCGAGGTAGACGCCTCCGGTCGCGCGGTAGGCGAGCGCGGTGTTGCCGGCCTCCGAGCCATAGATGGACACGAAGAGATCGAGCGCACGCCGGCAGAGCGCGTCCCGCCGGGAGAGGCCGAAGCGGCTGATCACGGCCGCCCGATCGTCCGCTTTCTCGAACTCCTGGAGCACGCGGCGGCTCTCGCGCGCGACGCGCTCGGATTTGAAGAACTCGTAGAGATACACGAGCCCCCGGCCCGAAAGCACTTTCTCGCGCGTGGCGCGTCCGCACTGGCGCCGAAGGAACACGATGAGGCGATCCTCCAGCGGGTCGCGCGCCGCGAGATCCGCGTGGCCGCTTTCGGAGGGCACGACGTCGTGGTGGTCTCCGGAAGGGACCAGGCACGCCTGGCCGAGGCCCGTGCCCGCGCCGAGGATGCCGATGGGACCCAGCGGCTCCGGCCGGCCGCGGGCCAGCGTCACGACCTGGCGGGACGTCAGGTAGGGGAGACCCCGGGCGTTCGAGACGAAGTCGTTGAGCAGCACGACGCGGGGGATTCCGGTCGCGCGCTCGAGCCGCGACTCCTCGATGCGCCACGGAAGGTTCGTGACCTTGGCCGCGCCGTCGCGCACCGGACCCGCGACGCCGAATCCCGCGGCCGACGGAACGGGCTCCCCGCGCAGGAAGATCTCCACGATCGATTCCAGGCCCGGGTACGCGCCGCTCGGATAGCGTTCGCTGCGCACGAGCGAGCGCCGGCCTGCGCCGATTTCGAAGATCGCGAGACTGGTCTTCGTTCCGCCGATGTCACCCGCGAGGATTCGCATCGGCGGCAACGCTAGCAGAGTCGTTTCGGCCGGCCCGCGGCTTCATGCGGACGGCACGGATGTGGCTTAGAGTCCGCGTGCCGCGCCGGGAGGGGGCCTTTCGCGGGCAAAAAAAAGCCCCGGGTCGGGGTGGGGCCGCCCGGGGGGCGAAAGGAGGAGGTTGAGGTTCCTTTGCTCGCGATTCGGAATAGCAATCGCGCGGCCAATCCAGGTGCGCATAGCTAAGCGATTGTTTTCAAAACACTTAGCAAAGTCTCGCTCGGCCGGCCTGACGAGAATTGTCACGGCGTTAGTACAGGTTTCTGCCTCAATTTCGCGCGCCGCGCTCCCGGCCGCTGCTGGCTTTTTCCGCCGCCCTGGCCTCGAGCGGCTGCATGTACATCTTTTCGGAAAAGCGGACCGTCTATCAGTACGAGCCGAACTACGGCGTCGACAGCCCCGAGTTCCGGCGCTCGCTCGACGCTCTCGGAACGGAGATGGTGCCGGGCAATCGGACCGCTCTGCTGCAGGATGCCGGCGGGATCTTTCCGCGGATGCTCGAGGCGATCGGCTCCGCCCGATCCTCGATCAACCTCGAGATGTACATTTTCCGGGACGACGAGACCGGAGCGCGATTCGCCCGGGCGCTCGCCGAGCGGGCGCGGGCGGGCGTCGAGGTGCGCATCCTCGTCGACGGATTCGGAAGCTCGCTCGGGGAGCTCGCGGCGGAGCTCGAGAAGGCGGGCGCTCGGGTCCGCATCTACAAGCCCCTCCGGATCTACTCCATCGACACGATCGGAAACCGCACGCACCGCCGCATCCTGACGATCGACGGGCGCATCGGGTTCTGCGGCGGCGTCGGGCTCGACGACCGCTGGAAGGAATGGCGCGAGACGATGATCGAGGTCGAGGGGCCGGTCGTCGCCCAGCTGCAGCAGGTCTTCGCCCAGGACTGGGTGCACACGACCGGCGAGGTCCTCAACGGCGATCGCCAGTATCCGGGGATCGCGCCGGCGGGCGACATGGAGGCTCAGGTGATCGCGGCCTCGCGCGCCGATTCCATCTCGATGTCGAAGCTCGTTCTCTACATGGCCATCCAGGCGTCGCGGACGCGCATCTGGATCGAGAACGCCTACTTCGTTCCGGACCGGCAGATCCGCCAGGCCCTCGTGGCCGCCGCCCGACGCGGCGTGGACGTGAAGATCATCGTGCCGGGCGCGAAGACCGACAGCCCCAACGTGCGGGCCGCCTCCCGCTACCACTACGGCGAGCTTCTCGAGGCCGGCATCGGGATCTACGAGTACCGGCCGACCATGATGCACAACAAGGTCATGGTCGTCGACACGATCTGGTCGACGGTGGGCTCGATCAACTTCGTCAACCGCTCGATGAAGAAGAACGCCGAGGTCAACATCGCGATTTACGACCGGCGCTTCGCGGCGGAGGTGGAGGCCATGATCGACGTGGACCTCGCGCGCTGCGACGTCCTGACGCTGCGCGAGTGGAAGAGGCGGGGCCTGCTCCCGCGGATCGGCGAGACGTTCTTCTGGCTGTTCTCCGAGAACTACTGAGCCAGGACGACAAGCCACCACGACGGCAGGAGGCGTCCGGGTCTGCTTCCTGCCTCCGGTTAGGATCCCGCCAATGCTTCAGGGCCTCCTGCCGCTCGAGCGGCCGCTCGTCGTCTTCGACACCGAGACGACCGGGACGAATTCGCGCTCGGACCGCATCATCGAGATCGCCTGCCTGAAGATCCATCCCGACGGCCGGCGCGAGGACTGGGTGCGGCGGTTTCAGCCCGGGAATTCCGATCCCGCCGGCCTCGACCGCGATCCACGGGATCACCGACGCGGACGTGGCGAACGCGCCCCGGTTTCGCGACGCCGCCGCCGAGCTCGCGGCGTTTCTGGAGGGCTGCGATCTCGCCGGCTACAACATCGCCGGGTTCGACCTGCCGGTGCTGCGCGCCGAGTTTCTGCGCGCGGGCGTGCCGTTCGAGGTGACGGACCGGCGCCTCGTCGACGCCCAGCGCATCTTCTTCTCGCGGGAGCCGCGTCACCTCTCGGCCGCCGCCCGCTTCTACTGCCAGACCGACCACGACGGAGCGCACGGCGCGCTCGCCGACGCCGAGATGACGCTGCGGGTCTTCGCCGGGCAGCTCGCCCGCTACGCGGAGCTGCCGCGGTCGGTGGCGAGCTGCACGAGCATGTTCTGCGCCGGCATCGACCAGGACCTCGATCCCGAGGGCCGGTTCCGCCTCGTCAACGGCGAGCCCACCGTCAACTTCGGCAAGAACCGCGGCCGCCTGCTCAAGGACATCAGCCGCGAGGAGCCGGGCTTCCTGCGCTGGATCATCAAGGGCGACTTTTCGGAGCCCGTGAAGCAGATCGCGAGGAAGTACCTGCCGGAGGAGCGAGAGTCGAGCGTCGAGAGTTGAGCGGTCGGATTGACTCGATCTCCGACCGGGTCAACACCCGCTTCACCCTGACGCTCAACGCTACCTCAACTCTTCTTCCCTTCTGCGTCTGCGTGAACCGCAGCGTCTCTCCCGTCTTGACGCTGCGCAGGCGGATGCTTCCGGGCTCGAGCTCCACGGACCACTTGCCGATGGCGCCGCGCATCGCCAGCGCGCAGGCCGTAATGCCGAGCGTGTCGCCGGCGAAACCGTCGCCCGCGGGCTTCATGGTGAAGCTGCACGCGGAGGTGAGCTCCCGCTCGGTGAAGCTGCCGACGTCGTTCGAGAGCACCGTCACCGCGGGATCGAAGTGCGGGATGTACGTGAAGTAGATGTCCTGGCCCTGCGACTCGAGACGGATGACTCCCTGCTGGCGCACGATGTCGTTCTCGTAGTGGCCGGTGACCTGGACGAAGATGTCCCAGGGATGCGCCGGATCGATCGTGATCGTGCTCATGTTGAGGACGAGCTTGTTGCCCGGCGTCGATCCCTCGAAGCGTCCCTGCAGGATGGACGCGATCTCGTAGATCTTGTCGGGCGTCGCGGCGGAGAGCGGCGCGCCCGCGGCGAAGGTCAGGGGAAGCGCGAGGGCGAGGCCGAGCGCCCGGATGAAACCTCGTGTTGCCAAGGACGTTCTCATGATTCCTCCGGCAGGCATGAGTTGCGAGATCCGTTCCAGCGCCGCGCGGAGGCCCGCGCCGGGCGCGGCGCTCGGAGAAGCGGCCTGCCCCTCATCGGTTTACGGCCGGCGCATCGCGCGCGGCCTCGGCGGTCTCGCCTCGCCAGGAACGTCCCCTCCGGGGGACGGGTTGACCCGAGACGCTGCATCGCCGCCAGGCCCTCGGACAGTGCGCTGCAGCGCCTTTCGAAACGCCTCGTTGAGGGCTTCCTCGTCGGCGCCGCTGTAGGCGGGGCGCGACTCTTCTTCGTCCGCCTCGAACTCCGTCAGCGTGCTTCCGCTGGCGGTGGACGCCGTCACCGTCCACTCCGCCGCCGCGTACTGATAGCGGTCGTGCTCCTCGACGCCGAGCCGGTGGACGATGATCGTGATCGTCGCGGCGCCGCTGCCCTCGGGCGCCGCGCCCGCCGTCCAGCGGCATCCCGGGAAGGAGCTCTGGACGCCGTCGCGGACGGACGCGACCATCTTCTCGCTCTCCTCCGGGTTCGCCCGGCGATCCTGGATGTCGAGATTCCACGAGATCAGTCCGCCCGGGCAGCAGACCTCGGGATCGGGAAAGGACTGCGGCCGTATGGGCGCGGGCCCGCATCCGGTCGCGCCGAGACCCGCCCGGCGAGACAAACCAGGACAAGGACACCGTCGTCGACTTCATCGCTGCCTCAAGAACGCCGGCCGGCGCCGGACTTCTTCCGGTTTCCGCCCGCGGTGGCCGCGGCGCGGGGCCGACCCGCCGAGCGACGCTAGGTCTCGGCCAGCGCGCTCGGCCTCCGCCCGCATCTCCTCGACGAGCTCCGGCGGCGAGAGCACCTCGGCGTGGCGGCCGTATGCGAGGATGAAACGCCGGGCTTCGCGCAGCGCCTCCGCCGGCAGCTCCAGGATCGCCCGGCCCTGCGGCGTCCGTCTCGATCTTCTGCTTCGGGTGCCAGACCATCTCCCGGATCTCGCCCGAGACCTCGGGTGAGAAGCGGACGCGGAAGCGGAACGCGCGGTTCCCCTTTCCGACGAAGAGTCCGAACGTGTTGCGGAAGAACGCGTCGGCGTCGAAGTCCTTCGGGATCGCGTAGCGCTCGCTCGTCACGCGCGCGCTCGCGATGCGCCCGAGGTAGAAGTTCTTGATCTGGGACTGGTCCTCGGCGAGCATCATCCAGTCGCGGCCGGCGAGCACGAGCGCGTAGGGACGGATCGTGCGCGGCTCGCCGGGGCTCTCGCCCGGATGCCGGTAGCGGATCGAGAGCGCCACGCCCTTCTGCAGGGCCTCGGACACGGCGAGCCAGGTTTCTTCGGGCACCGGCCGGAACGCCGCCGCGCGCAGCGTCAGCATCTCCCGGACGATCTCGGGGCGCAGGCGCACGCTCGGCGGCATCAGCCGGGCGAGCCGCTCGTAGCAGGAGGAGAGCGTCCGCGCGAGCGGCGTGCCGCCGAGAAGCTGCAGCACCTGCGCGGCGACGCCGATCGCGAAGAGGTCGGCGCCGTCGACCGGAAGGAACGGGAGCACGTAGTCGTCGCGCGAGTACGCGTAGCCGTTCTCCTCGCGGCGGAACTCGATCGGCGCTTCGAGCTCGTCGCGCAGATAGTCGAGGTCGCGCTGAACGGTCTTGGTCGAGACCGAGAGCTCTGCGGCGAGCGAGCTCGTGTTGGGAAAGCGGCCCTCTTTGATCTCATGGTGGATCGTCTGGAGGCGCCGCCAGAGCGGCCGGTCCTTGAATGCACCCTCGCGGCCCACGGAGCGGATTCTCTCCCGCGGCCGGCGGCCGCCGGACGCCTGTCAGAAATTGTCCGGGATGTGGCTTCCGGCACATCTTTCACTGTCATGCCGCGGCCGGCCGGACGCGTAAACAGCGCTCCGTATCAGTCGTTTGGAGGGCTTCCGCCGTGGCTCGTGGCTTGCACCTCGTATCGGGCATCATGCAAATCCCCTACGACCTGGAGTTCGTCGAGAATCGGCCCACCGTCCAGGTGAGGGCGGTCGCGATGGACGAAACGTACCCCTTCGGCCGCTCGCGAGCCACGCTCGGCCGGAAGGCGACGTGTTCGACGCGCTGCTCCGCTGGGTCCACGGCGTGATCTCGCGGCTCGACCCGGTCCCGGTAAGTCGTAGACCGCTCGCGGACGTGCGGCGCGGACGGGCCCCGGGCCGACTCCGTAGCGCTGCGGCGCCCCGGCGACTCACTTCAGGAGCGGCAGAAGCTCCTTCACCGTCGCGGCTTCCTTTCCGTTCGGGTCGAGCTCCAGGTACTTCTCGAAGTGCTCCTTCGCCGGCGCCTTCTTGTTCTGGTTGAAGCATGCCATGCCGAGCAGGTAGTGCGCGTTCGCGAAGTCGGGCTTCGCGGCGACGGCCTTTTCGAGCGTGGCCTCGGCGTCCTTCATCTTGCCCTTGTTGTAGGCCTCGACGCCCTTGTTGTAGAGGATCTCGGGAGAGTCGGGATTGGCGTCGGCGTACGCCGCGGAGAACTCGGCGGCCTTCGCCTTGTCGCCCATCTGCCGCGCGGCGTCGGCCATCATCTGGTAGAGGCTGGTGAGCGAGGGGTCGAGGTCCGTGGCCTTCTGGCCGTACTCGATCGTCTTCGCCCAGTCCTTTTTCTCGTACGCGAGCTGCGCGAGGGCCTGCCAGCCCGCCGGAAGGTCCGGGTTCTTCTTCACGGCCTCGAGGAACTTCGTCTCCGCCGCGGCCTTGTCGCCGGCCTGGAGCGCTCGACGCCCGAGTTGAAGGAGGTGACGGCCTGCTCGTTCGTCAGACATCTTCGGCGCGGCGGCGGCCGGGGCCTTGGCCTGCGCTTCGGTTTTGCTCGTCAGCTTCGCGTCGATCGTCGCGATTTCGCCGATCGGGATCTTCTTGTCGAGCTCGTAGGTGAGCGTAGCCGTCCTTTTCGAACTTGAAGTGATACGGCATGGTGCAGTCGGGCAGGAGCTTGCCGTACTTGCCCTTCGCGTCCGACCTTGACCGTGAGGTTGAAGGTTGTCAGGTTGGGCGTCGTGACCGTGATCGTCGCGTCGGCCACGG
The DNA here is from genome assembly GCA_963749265.1 of uncultured Acidobacteriota bacterium. Lineage (GTDB taxonomy): Bacteria > Acidobacteriota > Thermoanaerobaculia > UBA5066 > Gp7-AA6 > DAHUXD01. Next base: position 85,488 of record CAVVML010000032.1, read on the forward strand.
GCGCCCCGTGGTGTCGGTGACCACGCCGTTGATCCGGCACTGGGCGCCGGCCTGCAGGTAGCCGGCGCGAAAGGAGCGCGCCGAGCGCCATCGCCAAGCGCTTGGTCGTGTTCATGGTTCTCCTTCGGGCGGCGCCATCCGCCGTCCGGCCGGTCCGCCGCCCCTGGGCCGGATTCTATTGAAGTCCGGCCCGCACTGGGAAACGAGCCGCGGGAACTGGGGATTCCGGGGGATTCCGGCCGCGCGTTGCGGCGACGCCGTCAGGCCGCTACGCGGCTACGCGCTAGCGGCGTCCGGGGCTCCGGCGCGCTCTGGCGGGGAATCGCCTGGAGGATCTCGCTCGCCGTCCGGTACTTGCCCATGGGCATGACGTGGATGCCGCGGGCGAGACCGGCGATCCCGGCGGCGAGCTCCCGGGCGATGGCGAGGCCCTCGGCCTTTTCGTGCTCCGCGCCGCGCTCCGCGGCGCGGCGCATGCGGTCCTGGATGGCCTGGGGGCACGACGACGCCCGGGACCTCGTTCGCGAAGAAGAGCGTCTGCTTGAGCGAGAGCAGGGGGATCAGGCCGATGAGGATCGGGATCGCCCGCGCTTCCGGCCGCTCCAGGAAGCGCGCCAGGGCCTCGAGGTCGTAGACGGGCTGCGTCTGCGCGAAGGTCGCGCCGGCCTCGATCTTGGCGCGCAGCTTCGAGAACTCGACTTCCTGGTCCTTGGCGGCGGGATTCGCGGCGCAGGCGATGGCGAAGCGCGTCGGGACACCGATCGCGTTGCCCGCGAGGTCGGCGCCCGAGTTCAGGCCCTTCGCCATCCGAAGCAGGCCGAGCACGTCGACCTCCGAGACCTGCTTGGCCTGCGGATAGTCGCCGATCTTGAGCGGATCGCCGCCCAGGCAGAGGATGGCCTTCAAGCCCGAGGCCGGCCGCGCCGAGCAGGTCCGACTGCAGGCCCAGCACGTTGCGGTCGCGCGTCGTGATCTGCACGACGGCGTCGAGCCCGGTCTCCCGCTGGATGAGGGCGGCCACCGCGATCGAGGACATGCGCAGCCGCGCCATGGGGTTGTCGGTCACGTTGACGGCGTCGACGCCGCCGGCCTTCAGGAGGCGTGCGCCCTCGATCGCCGTCGCGCAGTCGGCGCCCTTCGGGGGCTCGACCTCGGCGGTCACGACGAACTCGTCCGTTCGGCGAGCTTGCGCTTGAGTCGGGAGGTCTCGATCTCCGGCGCGGCGGTGTGCTCGATCTCGGCCTCGAGGACGACCGAGACCGGCCGCGCGGCGTTCGTGCGCTTGCGGCCCGAGACCTCCCGGGCCATGGCGCGGATGTGCTCGGGCGTCGTTCCGCAGCAGCCGCCGACGATGGCGGCGCCCGCCTCGACGAACGCCGCGGCGTACTCGCGGAGGTAGTCGGGCGAGGAGAGGTAGACGTTGCGGCCGTGGACGACGCTCGGGTAGCCCGCGTTCGGCATCACGCAGAGCGGCGCGGACACCGAGGCCGCGAGCTTGACGAAGAGATCGTGGGTCTCCTGGGGTCCGAGCGTGCAGTTCATGCCGACGGCGTCGGCGCCCGCGAGCGCGAGGGTCGAGAGGGCGTGCGACGCCGACTCGCCGAAGGCCGTTCGGCCGTCCGCGAGAAACGTCATCTCGGCGACGAGCGGGATCTCCGCCGAGAGGGCGCGCACCGCGCGGACGGCTTCGGCGGCCTCGAGCAGGCTGCCGAAGGTCTCGAGCAGCACGAGGTCGACGCCCGATTCCAGGAGCAGCCGCGCCTGCTCCTCGAAGATCTCGCGCACCTGCGTGAGCCGGAGGGAACCGTAGGGCTTGACCAGCGCGCCGAGCGGCCCGATCGATCCGGCGACGAACACGAGCTCGCCGGCCGCGGCCTCGCGCGCGAGGCGCACGCCTTCCCGGTTGATCTTCTCGAGCGAGTCGGCCCACTCGTGGGACGTCAGCTTCACGCGATTGGCGTCCCACGTGTTCGTCGTCAGGATCCGGGCGCCGGCGTCGAGGTAGTCCTCGTGGACCTCCCGCACGGACTCCGGGTCGGACAGGTTCAGCGGCGAGCGCGCCTGCTCGGGCGAGGCGCCGCGCGAGATGAGCAGGGTGCCGATCGCCCCGTCGGCGAGCAGCACCTCCTCGGCGATCGCCTTGCGAAAGTCTTTCTTCATTTTCCGGCCGCAAAAACAAAAAGCCTCTCGACGAGAGGCGCCCGGTCCCTTCGGATCGGTTCGCGGCGCCCTCATCTTCTTCTTCGCTCCGCGGAGAATCCGGATTTGGCACCTGTCGATCCGCGCCGCGACGCGCGGTCCGGTTGCCGTGGGGTCTCCGCTCGCTGCCGCGCGACGCTCGATCGGCGGAGCGGGTTTCGGGCCGGTCCCTCGCCCACTCTCGATGACGTCAAAGAGCCGACGAATAGCCTAGCACGCAGAAACGGTCCGGGGCGGGGCTTCCGCTACCGAATGCCCGGTCCTCATCGCCCGCTCGCCCGGCGCGCGTCCCGTCGGCTCCTCGAAAGGAGCCGAAAATGCATCCGATCTTCGCTCTCTGCCTCGCTGTTTCTCGCCCCCGATCCCTCCCGTCCGAGACCCCTGGGTCGAGGTCCGCCTCACGATCACGCGCGACCCCTACTCCTCGAGCGACCAGGTGACGCTCTGCCGCGTGCGCGCCGTCAACCACGGCAGCCGCCGCTGGCCGGGCCGCTCGCTCGCCTTCGAGGCCCGCGCGCGCGGGGGCGGCGTCACCGTGCGCGAGCGCGGCCGTTTCGGCCTGGAGCTTGCGCCGTACGGTTCGCTCGAAACGCTGATCTCGCTTCCGGGCCGCCACGACTTCGTCGAGGTGGGTCCGATCGCTCCGGGCGACGACGAGCGCGCGAACGGAGGCCGCGCAAGTCGGGCCGGTTCCGGTTCGAAGAAGCGCAAGCGGCCGCGCTCCTGAGTCAGGCGATACAATGCCGGCCAATGAAAATTCTCGTGATCGGCGGAGGCGGGCGCGAGCACGCGCTGTGCTGGTCGCTCCACCGAAGCCCGCTCGTCGAGGAGATCTTCTGCGCGCCCGGCAACCCGGGCATCGCCGAGGTCGCCGACTGCCTGCCGGTCGCGGTCTCCGACATCGTCGAGATCGCGGAGCTCGCCGAGAAGCTCCACGTCGATCTGACGGTCGTCGGACCGGAGCTCCCGCTCTCGCTCGGAATCGCGGACGAATTCATCAAGCGCGAGCTCCCGATCTTCGGGCCGACCCGGCTCGCGGCGCAGATCGAGTCCTCCAAGGTCTTCTCGAAGGAGTTCTTCTGGCGCCACCAGATTCCGACCGCCGAGGCGACGGTCTGCCAGTCCGCCGACGAGGCCCGGCGGGCGATCAAGGAGTACGGCTTCCCGGTGGTGCTCAAGGCCGACGGCCTGGCCGGCGGGAAGGGCGTCCTCATCCTCGATTCCGAGGAGGAGGCCGAGCGCGCGCTCCGCCTCTTCTTCCAGGAGCGCGTCTTCGGCGCCGCGGGCGACCGCGTCCTCGTCGAGGAGTTCCTGCGCGGCCAGGAGTCGTCCTTCCTGGCCCTCTTCGACGGGGAGGTCTGCGTTCCGCTGCCGACCGCGCGCGACTACAAGAAGGTCTACGACGGCGACCGCGGGCCGAACACCGGCGGGATGGGCGCGCACTCGCCGGCCGGCGTCCTGAACGCCGAGACGGCCTCCCAGGTCCTCCGGGAGATCCTCTGGCCGACCTTCCGCGGGCTCCAGGCGGAGGGCCGCGGCTTCCGGGGCGTTCTCTACGCCGGGCTGATGGTCACGGAGTCGGGCCCCAAGGTCCTCGAGTACAACGCGCGGTTCGGCGACCCCGAGACCGAGGTGATCCTGCCGCGCGTGACCTCCGACATGGCGGAGGTCCTGCTCGCGACGGCGCGCGGGAGGCCTCGAGCGGTTCCTGCCGCTCGAGGTCAAGAACGAGGCGTGCGTCGGCGTCGTGCTCTGCGCGGGCGGGTACCCCGGCAACTACGAGCGCGGCAAGCCCATCACCGGCCTGGCCGACGCGGCGCGGATGCCGGGCGTCGAGCTCTTCCACGCCGGCACGGCCCGCGACGGCGACCGGCTGGTCACGGCGGGCGGCCGCGTCCTCGTCGTGACCGCGACCGCGCCGTCGATGACGGAGGCCGCCGTGCGCGCCTACGAGGCGGCCGACCGGATCCAGTTCGAGGGCAAGCACGTCCGGCGCGACATCGCCGCCGGGGGAGTCCGGCCGAGCCGGATATGAAATGACGCCGTCGTGACGGCGTCGTTTCAGATCGTCATCCTGAGGCCGAAGCCCGAGGGATCCCGCTCGCTATGCCGGGTCCTAGCGCGCTCCTCGCGGATGTCGGATTCGCACGCGCTTGTCACGTCGCGCAGATCCGTGGCGCACTTCATCTCGAAGTACGCGCCGTCCTGGGTGCCGCCGTCGAGGATGTTGACGTAGCCCTCGATCGTCGGGAAGCTCGCCGTCGGCGTTCACGACGTCGACGAAGGCGATGCACGGACTCCACGTCGGCGGGGATCGCGGCCGCGACCCAAGATGTTGTTGATCTGCTGGACCTCTCCGGGCTGAAGGCCGTCGAGCGTCGAGGATGTTGCCCACGCGCTGGCCGTTGGTCGGCGTCCCGCGGTGACGTCGTAGAAGGAGAGCTCGACGTCGACGCTGGCCGACACCGTTCGAGGTCCGTGTTCGGATGCCGAGGTTCGTCCGCAGCGCGCCGGCGTCGGTCGGCGCGCCGCTGGGTGTCTCGGATCGTGGCGACCAGCGTGGTGTTCGCCGATTCGAAGAAGAGCGAGCCGGGATAGGCGATCGCGACGGTCCCGGCGCCGGGTTCGCTGGTTAGGGGCTGTAGGTCCGCGCCGTGACGGTGCCCTCCCAGCCGAAGTTCGGAGGGAAGGTTCTCGAACGTCACGAGAAGCGTGCCGAAGGAGAGGCCTGCGCGTCCGGGCGGGATGACGCCGAGGGTGCCCAGGTACTGCGACCATGTCGTCGGTGTGGAAGTTGTCGAAGGACAGGAGAGCGATGTCCGTCGGGGCGCGTGCAGCCCTGGAACCCCGCTCCCCGGTTGTAGCAGTACTGGAACGAGCGATGACGCCGTCGGTGTCGGTGTTGTTCGTGATGTCGATGGCCGTCTTGAAGAGCGAGGTGCCCTGGACGCGGGTGACGATGTTGACCTGGGCGGAGTAGGCGGCGGCCGTCGCCTTGCGCTCGACGCGGGTCGGGCCTCGCCGGTCGAGGAACCGGGTCACGACCCGCGTCTGCCGCCCGGCTGCCGCTCCGCCAGAGCGGGGACGGCGCCAGGGCCAGGGCCACGGACGCGAGGATCCAGGTGCTCAGTCGCTTCATCGTTTATCTCCTGTTTGCGGACGTTTTCTCGACCCGGAACGAACATTAGCAAATCCCGGTCCAGGTCGGGTGTACGGCCTTTTTACGGATCTCTGAGCGGACGTCCGATCCGCGGGACGGCCTGTCCTGAAAATGGGATGCCGGGCGAGAAGCGGGGACCCTACCGGAGCAGCGCCTTCACCGCGGTCTCGAAATCGCCGTAGGACTGCTTTCCCGAGAGGACCTTCGCCTTCTTCCCGTCGCGGGCGTAGAGAACCGTGAAGGGGAGCTCGCCGCCCCAGTCCTTGTCGACGGACTCGATGAAGACCTGGTCGTCGCCGCCGCTCGCCTTGCGGTAATTGGGAAAGTCTGGCTTCATCTTCGCGAGGAACTTGTCGACGGCCGGGAGGTCCTTGGCCGAGTCGATCGAGACGCCGAGGACCGCGAGACCCTTGCCCCGATACGCCTTCTCGAGCCGGGTGAGGTCGGGATACTCCTCGCGGCAGGGCACGCACCAGGTCGCCCAGAAGTTCACGAGGACGACCTGGCCCTTCTGCTTCGCGACCGCGGCGGCGTAGCCCTTGGCGTCGAGCTCGCCCGCGAGCTTCGGGGCTTCGGGCGCCGCGGCAGACCGAAGAAGCAAGAAGAGGGCGGCCGACGAGGGCCGCCCCGACGAGCCGCCGGCGTCGAGGCGGGACTCGGCACGATCCGACTGAGCTCCTAGGCACGCTTGATCGTGCAGCCGAACGCCTTGGTCTCGGTCTTCGCGACGGGCTGGCCGGCGAGGATCTGGTCCAGCGCGTTCTTCAGGTCGGGCGAGGTGACCTTCGAGGGCTCCTCGTAGTTCTCGTCGATGCGGCCGTGGTACAGGAGCTTGCCGTCCGTGTCCGACGACGTAGACCTCGGGGGTCCGCTTGGCGTCGTAGAGATCGGCGACCTTGTTGCCCGGATCCTTCACGATCGTGAAGTCCCACTTGTTCTTCGCGGCGTGCGACTTGACCTCGGCCTCGGGCTCGGTGCTTGTTGCTGTTGATGCCGACGAAGAGGATGCCCTTCTTCGAGTAGTCGGCGGCCATCTGCCGCATGCCGGTCGTTGTACGCGTTCGAGTAGGGGCATTTGGTCGCGATGAACATCAGGACGACGGCCTTGTTGGCCTTCTCGGCGTCGGCGAGCGAGAAGGTCTTTCCGTCGACCGTCGTGAGCTGGAAGTTCGGCGCGGCGGCGCCGATCGCGGGCGCGTCGGCCAGAGCGGTTCCGGCGACGCGAAGGCCAGGATCGCGGCGAGACACAGGGCAATGCGCAGGTTTTTCATCGGGTGACTCCTTCCTCCTTAACGGGCCCGAAATTCCGCGGGCCGGCTCGAAAATTCCCGCCAGGACGGCGGCTCAGGGCTTCGGCCGCAGCCAGCCCTTCTCGCCGGGGCAGCCTCGATGGCCGCGATCCGGGCTTCGAGCGCCGCGACCCGGCGCTCCAGATCGCGCAGAGCCTGGCCGTCGGCGGCGCCGGTCGCGCGGACGCGATCGACCTCGTCGCGGAGAGCCTCCGCGTCGCCGCGGGACATCAGAACGCGGCGCACCTCGGACAGCCCGAGCCCTTCCGATTCGGTCAGCCGGCGCACCGTGACAAAACGCGCCACGTCGTCTCGCCGTAGCGGCGATGCCCGCCGGCGGTCTTGCGGATGTGGAAGAGGCCCGGAAGCTCCCGCTCGTAGAAGCGGAGCGTCGAGACGGGAATGTCCGTCCGCCGGGATACGGCGGAGATCGAGAAGGTCGGCGGCGGATCCGCCATGAGCTGTCCGCCGATCAGCGATCCGCTGTCCGCCAGACAGCCCACGCCCGCCGCCTCCGGCTGAGAGCGGGAGCCGACGGCTGAAAGCTTCTTTACACCGCGAACAGCGGTCGCTGCACCACCGGATCGAACTTCCAGACGTACTTGTACGCGCCGTTGAAGAAGTCGATCGTGATCACGTAGTGCGCTTCGACCGTGATGGCCTCGCGGGACTTCGTGATCTTGAGGTTTTCCTTCTTGACCGGGAGCTGGAGCTGCTCGGCCTTCCTCAGGATCTCGAACTCGATGAACTTCGGGTCCTTGATCGAGCCGAACGCGGCCTGCTCCTGCATCGTGTCGTAGAACTCGGAGGTCGCGATCTTGACCGGGACGACCTTCCACATCAGGTACGCCGACGACCCCGAGGAGGACGAGCCATACGATGCATCCGAAGTTGGCCCCGCCGCGTACGCTCCGTAGCCGTGACCGTTCCATGCATTTCCTCCGGAGATCTGAGGCGATTTTAACCTGTCCTGGCCCGCTATCGCACCGGCAGAAACGTCCGATCCCACCGCGTCCGCGCGAAAGGTCGCGTACGGCGGCGAGGATCGCGGCCCCGCCGGGCGAGTCGGGGGAGGCGGGGGCGAGCGACCAGTAGACGAAGAGCGCGCGGCCGACGAGGTTTCGCTCCGGGACCGGTCCCCACTCCCGGCTGTCGCTCGAGTCGTCGCGGTTGTCGCCCATCACGAAGTAGGCGCCCTCCGGGATCCGCGTCGGCGCGAGCTGGTCCCGCCGCCGCTTCTCCTCCGGGACGTCCGCGTCGTCCGGCCAGACGCGGTCGTCGGCGTGGAACACGTAGGGCTCGCTCAGAGCCCGGCCGTCGACGAGACGATCCGGTCGCGGATCGCCACGGTCTCCCCGGGAAGCCCGACGACGCGCTTGATGAAGTCGCGCGACGGGTCCTGCGGGAACCGGAAGACGACGACGTCGCCCCGCCGCACCGTCCGGGCCGGCAGCGACCCGCGCGAGCGGCTCCGCGAGCGGCGCGTAGAGGAACTTGTTGACGAGCAGGCGGTCGCCCGTGAGCACGTTCTTCTCCATCGACGGGGTCGGGACCGCGAACGCCTGGAAGAGGAACGTCCGCGCGAAGAGCGCGAAGACGACCGCCGCCACGAGCGGGTCCGCCCGATCGCGGAGCGGCCGCCCGGAGGACCGCCTCGCGTCGGCGACTAGCGCACCACCGTGAACATCCGGTCCCATCGCGTCCGCGAGAAGAAGTGGATCGCCACGTCGAAGAGCTGGCGAATCTTGGCGACCGGTCCTTTCCAGATGTGGGAGTTCGGCTCCGCCTCGTAGGACCAGTAGAGGACCGAGGGCCGGCCGAAGATGTTGCCCCGCGGGATCGCTCCCCAGTAGCGCGAGTCGAGCGAGTTGTCGCGGTTGTCGCCCATGCCGAAGAAGGAGTCCGGCGGCACCTGGAACGGGCCGAACTGGTCGCGGCGGCGCGCCATGTCCGGCACGGTCGGGTCGTCCGGGTAGGTCTCGGGATCGATGTGCTGGATGGGCGCGTCGTCGGACGGCTTTCCGTTGACGAAGAGGCGCTTGTCCCGCACCTGGACCGTGTCGCCGCCCTGCGGCGACGGCCCGCTTGACGAGCACGTTGCCGGGATTCATGTCGTCGCCCGGTTTCTTGAAGACGATGATGTCGCCGGGCTTCACGTCGCGGTACGGGAGGAACTTCGCGAGCGCCGGCAGGCGCGGCGCGTAGGCGAACTTGTTGACGAGCAGGTGGTCGCCGACCAGGATCGTCCGCTCCATCGAGCCCGTCGGGACCTGGTAGGTCTGGACGACGAAGGTCCGGACGAAGAGGACGAAGACTCCGGCGACCAGCAGCGACTCGTACCACTCGCGCGCGGTCGAGTGGCGCTTCCCGTCCTCCTCCGCGTCGCCGGTCCCGGCCTTCTCTTTGTCTTTCCTGTCTTTTTTCTCTTCATTCGACTTTCAGCACGGCGAGGAACGCCTCCTGCGGGATGTCCACGCGGCCCACCCGCTTCATGCGCTTCTTGCCCTCCTTCTGCTTCTCGAGCAGCTTTCGCTTCCGCGTGATGTCGCCGCCGTAGCACTTCGCGAGCACGTTCTTCCGGATCGCCGAGACCTGCTCCCGGGCGATGATCTTGGAGCCGATCGCCGCCTGGATCACCACCTCGAACATCTGCCGGGGGATGATTTCTTTCATCTTCGCGGTCAGGAAGCGGCCCTTCAGGACGGACTGTTCCCGGTGGACGATCAGGGACAGCGCGTCGACCGGGTCCCCGTTGACCAGCAGGTCGAGCTTGACGAGGTCGCCCTCCCGGTAGCCCTGGAACTCGTAGTCGAAGGACGCGTAGCCCTTCGAGATCGACTTGAGCTTGTCGTAGAAGTCGAGGACGACCTCGTTCAGCGGGAAGTCGTAGGTCAGGACGACGCGGTTGGCCGCGAGGTACTCCAGCGACTTCTGCGTGCCCGAGCGATCCTCGCAGAGCTTGAGCAGCCCGCCCAGGAAATCGTCGCGCGTGATGATCGTGGCCGTGATGTAGGGCTCCTCGATCCGCACGATGTAGTTGGGCGCGGGCAGGTGGTTCGGGTTGACGATCTCGAGGATCTCGCCCTTCGTGGTCGTGACGCGGTAGTTCACGCCGGGCGCCGTCGTGATGAGGTCGAGGTCGAACTCCCGCTCCAGCCGCTCCTGGATGATCTCCATGTGGAGGAGGCCGAGGAAGCCGCAGCGGAACCCGAAGCCCGAGGGCGGTCGAGTTCTCGGGCTCGAAGGAGAACGACGCGTCGTTGAGGCGGAGCTTCTCCATGGCGTCGCGGAGGTTCGCGTACTCGTCGGCATCGGTCGGGAAGAGGCCGGCGAAGACCATGGGCTTGGCCTCGGCGAAGCCCTCGAGCGGCTCCGCGGTCGGACGGCGGATCTCGGTGATCGTGTCGCCGATGCGGGTCGAGTGAAGGTCCTTGATGTTGCCCCAGAAGGAGCCGACCTCGCCGACCGAGAGCTCGGCACGTCCTCGGGCTGCGGGCGGAAGACGCCCAGCGCCTCGACGTCGGTCTCGAGGCCGGTGCCCATCGCGCGGATCTTCATCCGCCGCTCGAGCTTGCCGTCGACGATCCGCACGAGCGAGGTCACGCCCCGGTAGGGGTCGTACCAGGAATCGAAGAGCAGCGCCTTGAGCGGAGCGTTCGGGTCGCCTTTCGGCGGCGGGATGTCGCGGACGATCCGCTCGAGCAGCTCGTCGATGCCGATGCCCATCTTCGCGGAGGTCAGGACGGCGTCGTCCGCGGGAATGCCGACGACCTGCTCGATCTGCTCGCGCGCCTTTTCGGGCTCGGCGGACTGGCAGGTCGATCTTGTTGATGACCGGAATGATCGTCAGGTTGTGGTGCGTCGCCAGGTAGGCGTTGGCGAGCGTCTGGGCCTCGACGCCCTGGGTCGCATCGACGACGAGGATGGCGCCCTCGCAGGCCGCGAGCGAGCGCGAGACCTCGTAGGAGAAGTCGACGTGGCCCGGCGTGTCGATCAGGTTGAGGACGTAGGTCGTGCCCGTCCTTCGCCTTGTAGTGGAGGGTCACGGCGCGGGCCTTGATCGTGATGCCGCGCTCCTTCTCGAGCTCCATGTCGTCGAGCATCTGCGCGTGCATCTCGCGCGCGGCTCACGGCGCCGCAGGCCTGCAGGATGCGGTCCGACAGCGTCGTCTTCCCGTGGTCGATGTGGGCGACGATCGAGAAGTTGCGGATGAACTTGGGGTCGGTCATGCGGCGAACGGGGGATCTTACCTGAGGGCCGAGCCGTCAGCTCCCCAGCGGCCAGCGCGACCGCGCCTGGACGGCCTCGACCGGCGGTCCCGGCGCCGTGCCGGTGCCGCAGGAGCCCGGCCCACGCGATCATGGCGGCGTTGTCCGTCGTGTAGCGACCGCTCGGGCAGGTGGACCGGGACGCCATGCTCGGTGCCCCAGGCCGCGAGCGTGGCGCGCAGCTCCGTGTTGGCGGCGACGCCGCCGGAGAGGGCGAGCGCGCGGATGCCCTCCGCGGCGTGGACTTCGTCCACCCGGGAGACGAGCGCCGTCACGATGGCGCGCTGGAAGGACGCGAGCAGGTCCACGAGCTCCGGCTCGTCAGCTTCTCCGGGTCGAGCGGCGAGCCGTCGATCCGGCGCCGCTGGAGCTCGCGGAGCATCGCCGTCTTCAGGCCCGAGAACGAGAAGTCGCGCGAGCCGTCGCACGCGTCCGAACGGGAAACGGGAAGCGGTCGCCGCGGCCGCGCGTCGCGATGCGATCGATGACGGGCCCTCCCGGGTAGCCCAGGCCGGCGCGCCGGGCGATCTTGTCGAAGGCTTCGCCGGGCGCGTCGTCCCGCGTGCGCGCGAGCGGGATGATCCGATGCGTTCGGCCTCGACGCGCACGAGCTCGGCGTGGCCGCCGGAGACGACGAGGCCGTGGAAGCGGATACGGCAATCGGGAGCGGCGCCTCGCCGTTCGGTCGCAGGAACGCCGAGAAGAGGTGGCCCTCGAGATGGTTGACGCCGACGAGCGGGATGCCGCGCGCCCAGGCGAGCGCCTTGCCCGCCGATAGGCCGACGAGCAGCGCCCCGATCAACCCGGGCCCGGCCGTCGCCGCGACCAGGCCGACGTCCTCGAGCCGGGCGCCCGCGGCTTCGAGGGCCTGCTCGAGGACGCCGGAAGGTTCTCGAGATGCGCGCGCGCGGCCACTCGGGAACGACGCCGCCGTAGCGCGCGTGGGCCGCGAGCTGCGAGGAGATCACGTTGGAGAGGACGCGGCCCTCGCCGTCGAGGACGGCGACGGACGTCTCGTCGCACGAGGTCTCGATGCCGAGAACGATCAGGCAGGGCCGAGCGGCTGCCGCGTCGGGGCCAGAGTGGTGGCCCAGGCGCCCCGAGCCGCGATCACCGCCGCGCGCAGGCTGCTCGCGTACGGCGGCCGGCAGATCGCGCGGTCGGTCACGATGGCCGTGACGTAGCGGGCGGGCGTCACGTCGAAGGCGGCGTACCGCGCGCCGACGCCCGGCGGGGCGATGGACTGTCCCGCGAACGACAGGACCTCTGCCGCCCGCGCGCTCCTCGATCGGGATCGATCCGCCATCCGGGCATGCGAGGTCGACGGTCGTCGTGGGCGCCGCGACGTAGAACGGGATGCCGTTCTCCTTCGCGAGGACGGCCAGCGAATACGTGCCGATCTTGTTCGCCACGTCGCCGTTGGCGGCGATCCGGTCGGCGCCGACGACGACGGCCTCGACCTCGCCGCGGGAGAGAAAATGCCCGGCCATCGAGTCGGTGATGAGCTCGACGGGGATCCCGTCGCGCGACGAGCTCCCAGGCCGTCAGGCGCGCGCCCTGGAGGAACGGCCGCGTCTCGCAGGAGAGAACGCGGATCGGCTTGCCGGCCTCGATGGCGCCGCGGATGACGCCCAGGGCGGTGCCGTAGCCCGCCGTCGCGAGCGCGCCGGCGTTGCAGTGCGTCATGACCGCCTTCTCGCCCCGGAGCAGCTCCGCGCCGAGGCGGCCGATGCGCCGGCAGGCCTCGATGTCCTCGGCGGCGACGCGTCGGCCTCCGCGGATCAGGGCGTCCTCGATCGCCTCGGGCGGCCGGGCGGCGACGCGCTCGAAGGCCCGCTCCATGCGCTCGAGCGCGGCGAAGAGGTTCACGGCCGTCGGCCGCGTCGAGGCGAGCAGCCGCCGCGCCGTCGCGAACCGTTCGGCCGGCGGCGTCGAGGCGCCGCTGCGCATCGAGAACGCCGCGCCGTAGGCCGCGGCGACGCCGATCGCCGGCGCGCCTCGGACCGCCATGTCGCGGATGGCCAGCGCGATCTCCGGAGCCGTCTCGAGCGAAAGCCAGACTTCGCTCGCCGGGGAGGAGGCGCTGGTCGAGGAGGGCGAGGCGGCGTCCGTCGCGGTAGAGCGGCCGGAAGACGTCATCGGCCGTCATCCGGGCCCTCGCGCGCGGTCCGGCGGTCGACGCCGCGCGGCGCGGACGACGAGCGCCGCGCCGCCGCCGCGCGGGTCGGCCACCGGCACGCAGCGTGCCGTCGGTCTCGACGCCGATCGCGTGGACGCGCCCGATCTTCTCGCGCTCCCGGATCTCGTGGCCCATCTTCCGCAGCTGCCGCGATCCACGCCGTCGTCGAAGCGGCCGCGCTCGATCTGGATCGCGTCGGGCAGGTCCTGCTGGTGGAAGCGCGGGGCGGCGACGGCTTCCTCGAGCGACTGGCCGCGCAGCGGGTGTGGAGAAGGACCTGCAGGTTCGTCGTCGGGATCGTCGAGCCTCCGGGTGTGCCCCAGACGAGGACGAGCTTTCCGCCGGCCGTGGCGATCGAAGGGCACATCGAGGAGAGCATCCGTTTGCCGGGGGCGACCGCGTTCACTTCTCCCTGCACGAGGCCGTAGAGGTTGGGCTCGCCGGGCCGCGTCGCGAAGTCGTCCATCTCGTTGTTCCACAGGAATCCCAGGCCCGGCGCGACGCGGGCGCTGCCGAAGGAATCGTTGAGCGTCGTCGTCACCGACACGGCCATCCCCGCGCCGTCGACGACCGAGAAGTGCGTCGTCGTCGGCTTCTCGCCGGGCAAAGACGAGAGGGCGGCCGTCGGGGTCGCGCGGCGCGGATTGATCGTCGCCACGAGCGACGTGCAGGCGCGGGCGGTCGCGGAAGGGGCTCTGGCGCACGCCGGCGAAGGCGGGATCGCCGAGCCAGCGGTTGCGATCGTAAAACGCGCGCTTCTCGATCTCGGCCAGCCAGTGCATCGACTCGACGCCGGGCGCGCGGAAGCGGCCGGTCGCCGGCGATCTCGACCATCATGCGCCATCTCGGCCAGCACGGGCCCCGAGGACGGCGCCGCCGTCGTGAGGACGTCGACGCCCTGGAAGCGGAAGCGGAACGGCTTGCGCAGCTTGGCGGCGTAGAGCGCGAGGTCGCCGCGCGTGATGAGGCCGCCCGAGCGCTTCTGCTCGTCTTCGATCGTCCGCGCGACGCGGCCTCGATAGAAACCGTCCTCCGCGCGGTCGCGGATCGCCTCGAGGGTGCGGGCGAGCTCGGGCTGCTGGAAGAGCGTGCCCGGGACCGGCGGCGGCTGGCCGCCGGGCAGGAAGATGCGGGCCGCCTCGGGATCGGCGGAGAGGCGCTCGGCTTCGCCCGCGATCGAGGCGGAGACGGTCTGCGTCATGACGAACCCGTCGCGTGCGAGGCGCACGGCGGGATCCACGACGCGTTTCCACGGAAGCCGCCCGGTCCGGCGGTGGGCGAGCGCCAGGCCGGCGACCGAGCCCGGCACGCCCGAGGCGAGCGGCCCTTCGCTCGAGGAGGGGGCGGCTCCGCCGCCCTTGCGCGGCGCGATGAAGAGGTCGCGCCGGGCCGCGCGCGGAGCCGCCTCGCGGAAGTCGATCGAGCGTCACGGTGCCCCTTCGCGTCGCGCGAGATCCAGAATCCGCCGCCGCCGATGTTGCCGGCTTCCGGCCACGTCACGGCGAGGGCGAAGGCCACGGCGACGGCGGCGTCCGCCGCGTTGCCGCCCTGCTCCAGGATCTGGATCCCGACCCGGGCCGCGTTCTCTTCCGCGGCCGCGACGGCGCCGCCGTGCCGCGCGCGGACTGCGGCGCCGGCGGCGCGGACCGCGCGAGCGCCGCCGAAGCGCGAGAGCGAGCGACAGAGCGAGGGCGAGGAGGGCCGCGAGGCGTCTTTTCACTGCGCTATTCTACCGGCCCGATGAAGTCCATCCGCGACCTGGCGCTCTCGGGCCGCCGGCTCTTTCTCCGCGTCGACTTCAACGTTCCGCTCGACGGCGGCCGGATCGAGGACGACACGCGCATCGTCGAAACTCTGCCCACGGTGCGCTTCGCGCTCGAGCGCGGAGCGCGGGTCATCTGCGCGTCGCACCTCGGGAAAGCCAAGGGCAAGCCGAAGCCCGAGCTTTCGCTCGCGCCGGTCGCCGTGCGGTTCGCCGAGCGTCTGCGGACGGCCGGTGCGGTTCGTCGACGACTGCGTCGGTCCGGAGGCGGAGCGCGCGGCGGCCGCCCTCGCGGACGGCGAAGTGCTCCTGCTCGAGAACCTCCGCTTCCATGCCGGAGAAGAGGCGAACGACCCGGCGTTCGCGAAGGCCCTCGCGGCTCTCGCCGAGGTCTACGTCGACGACGCTTTCGGCGCCGCGCACCGGGCGCACGCCTCGGTCGTCGGCGTGCCGAAGCTCGTCGCCGAGAAGGGCGCGGGCCTGCTGCTCGAGAAAGAGGTCCGCGAGCTGTCGCGGCTGCTCGAGCCCGAGCGGCCGTTCGCCGCGATCCTCGGCGGCGCCAAGATCTCGGGCAAGATCGACACGCTGCGCGTGCTGTCGCGGCGGGCGGACCTGCTGCTCGTCGGCGGCGGGATGGCGAACCACTTCGTGCGGGCGATCGGCCTGCCGGTCGGCAAGTCCCTGCTCGAGGAGGACAAGGTCCCGCTGGCGCGCGAGATCCTGGACTTCTGCAAGGAGGCCGGCAAGATGATCGCGCTGCCGTCGGACTTCGTCGTGGCGAAGTCGCCCGACGACGGCGCGCGGGCGAAGACGGTCGGCGATCGACAAGATTCCCGCGGACGCGATGGCGCTGGACGTCGGGCCGCGAGACGCTCGAGCAGTTCCGGCGGCTGCTCGGTCCCGCGCGCACGATTTTCTGGAACGGCCCGATGGGCGTCTTCGAGAAGCCGCCCTTCGACAAGGGCACGCGCGCGCTGGCGGAGCTCGTCGCGGGCTCGGAGGCCGTCACCGTCGTCGGCGGCGGCGAGAGCGTCCAGGCCGCCAAGGAGTCCGGCGTCGCCGAGAAGTTCACGCACGTGTCGACGGGCGGGGGCGCGTCGCTGGAGTTTCTGGCGGAGGGCGAGCTGCCGGGAGTCGACGCGCTCGCCTGAGCATGCGCCTCATCGTCGCCAACTGGAAGATGCACAAGACGCGCGCCGAGGCGGCGGCGTTTGCGTCGGAGCTCTCCGGGCGGATCGGCGACGGCGTCTCCGGGCGCGAGCTCGTTCTGGCGCCGACCTTCACCGCGCTCGACGAGGCGCGGGACCCCCGCGGGCGCTGGTCTCTCGCCTGCCAGAACGTCGCGGCGGAATCCGAGGGCGCGTTCACCGGCGAGGTCTCGGCGGGCAGGTCGCCGACGCCGGATGCCGCTACGCGATCGTCGGCCACTCGGAGCGGCGACGGATCTTCGGCGAGGACGGTCCGATGCTCGCGAAGAAGCTCGCGCGCTGCCGCGAGGCCGGGCTGACGCCGATCTACTGCCTCGGCGAGACGGCCGAGGAGCGCGACGCGGGCCTGACCGCGTCGACGCTCGTGCGGCAGGTCGACACGCTCGCGGGCGATCCGCGCGGATCTGCCGCTCGTCGTGGCCTACGAGCCGGTCTGGGCGATCGGCACCGGCCGGGCGGCGACGCCCGGCGGACGCCGAGCGGCCGCGCGCGCACCTCGGCGTCGCTGCTGTCCGCGCGCCGCTCCGTGCGCATCCTCTACGGGGGATCCGTGACGCCCGAGAACGCGGCCGCGCTCGCCTCCGGAGCCGGCATGGACGGCTTTCTGATCGGAGGAGCGAGCCTTTCGGCCGCGGCATTGCGGCGATCGCCCGCGCTTGACGGCCCCCGCCCCGGCGCGTAAACTTCCCGCCCTTCTTTGGCACGCTATGGAGGCCTCGTGCTGTACATCGCCCTGGTCGTCATGTACGTCATCATCTGCTTCTTCCTGATCCTGGTGGTCCTGCTCCAGCAGGGCAAGGGAGCCGACATCGCCGGCGCCTTCGGCGGCGGAGGAAGCCAGACGGCTTTCGGCGCCCGCGGCGCGACGACCTTCCTGCACAAGCTGACGACGGGCGCCTTCGTCGGCTTCATCGTGCTTTCGCTCGTCCTGTCGATCATGGAAGCGCGGCCCGAAAAAGTCGGTCATCCAGACGCTTCCGGCGGCGGCCGCGCGAGAAGGCCCCGGCGCCTGCGCCGGCGGCTCCCGCGGGCGCTCCGGCTCCGGCCGCGCCGGCTCCGGACAGCGCCCAGCCCGTCGCAGGGCGCGGCGCCGTCGGCGCCTCACGGAGCCCGCGAAGCCATAAAATCGTCCCCCCGTGCCGTCGTGGTGGAATTGGTAGACACGTACGTTTGAGGGGCGTATGGGGTAACCCATGCCGGTTCGAGTCCGGCCGACGGCACCACTTTCCAGAAGTTGAAAGTGTTGAAGGGTTGAAGCGGGGGAGTAATCCCTCGCCTCCCCCCGCGCGTCGGATCTGCAGGAGGTCCTGATGCGCCGCGTGCTGCTGTCGCTGTCTGCGCTCCTGCTTCCTCACCGCGAACGGTTTCGCCGCGTACTCCCCGTCGACCACGAACGGCTGGCTCGTCACGTCCGGCCGCGTGGCAGGCGCCGGCGGCTCTCTCTTCCGCACGGACGTGTGGCTCTTCAATCCCGACGAGGCGGAGACGGCCACGGCGACGCTGGTGCTGCATCCGGCGGTGACGAGCGGCCAGGCGGCGGCGGCGGAGGTCTCCTCGGATCCGATCACGCTCGCGCCGCGCGAGACGCGCTTCTTCGCGGATGTCACGCTCGACACCGTGCCGGCGGGAGACGGCGTCGTGGGGGCGCTCGAGTGGCGGTCCGACCGGCCGCTCATGGCGGCGGCCCGCATCTACACGTTCACGCCGACCGGCACCTACGGGTTCTTCCTTCCCGCGCTCCCGCTCTCGGAGTCGATGACGGCCAAGACGAGCGACGGGCGATCTCGCGCACGCGCTCCAGATCTACGGCACCAACTCGGGCGATGAGAACTTCCGGACGAACCTCGACGTCACGAATACGTCGAGCGTGACGCTCCCGATCGAGGTCCGCGTGATCGACGGGACGTCGCAGATCCTCGGCGGCACGCAGACCTACAGCGTCGCTGCGGGCTCACTGCTTCGCCTGGGGCAGATCTTCGAGGCCGTGGGGGCGCCGCTCGAGGACGGGCTCCGCGTCACGGTCGCGATCGCCGCGGGGACCGCGGTGCCCTCGGGAGGCATTCTCGCCGCCGCCTACACGCTCGACAACCGCACCCAGGACGCCTTCGCGTTCGTCGGGCAGCGGCAGAGCCTAGCTCCTAGGGGACCGGGTCCGCGCCGCCCTCCGCCCACGGGTGGCAGCGCAGGATCCGGCCGGCCGCGAGCGCGAAACCTCTCGGGCTGCCGTAGCGCGCGATCGCCTCGCGGCCGTAGGCCGAGCAGCTCGGCGTGAAACGGCAGCGCACGAGGCCGCTCGAGGCGAGCCCGGGCGAGAGCGCGCGGCGATAGACGTCGATGGAAGCGACGGCGAGGCGGGAGATCGCTTGTCGCTCCGGGGGACGGAGAGCGTCGCCGACGAGGAGACCCAGGACGGCGGCGAGGATCATCGGCGCGAGCGAGGCGCGCGGCGCCGGCCGCGGCGGCGCCTCAGCGCTCGGCGCGATTGGCATAGCGCGACACGCCGGGGATGATCAGCCGCTGCCCGCTCATCGCCTTGACGGTCGCGAGCAGAGCGATCATCACGTAGAGCAGGCCGGCGATCGCCATCGTGACGCCGTAGACACACGAGAGCGACGGCACGAGGATGCCGACGAGCGTGGCGACCGTCCCACCGCTGCGAGCGCGAGGAAGAGCGCGAGCCCGTTTCTCGCGTGCCACCGCACCTCCGCGTCGCGCCTCGGCGAAGAAGAGGGGAAGGACTCCCAGAAAGCCCGCGTAGCAGACCGGCATGAGCCAGGCCCGAGCGCGGTGTCGGGAGTCGGGAGGCTCTCGGAGCTCATCCGGAGCCGAGGATATGCCGGGCGGGCTACTTCGCGAGCAGCCGGATCGTGCCGTTGACGGTTTCGCAGCGAAGGGCTTCGCCGCCGCCATTGAGCTTGCCGCGGGCTTCCTTGGGCCCGAACTTGCCCTCGACCGCCAGAGCGAAGTCGCCCTCGATTCTCCCGTTCACGGTCTCGAGCTCGTAGCTGATCGGCGAGGCCTTGTCGAACGCGATGTCGATCGAGCCGTTGACCGTCTCGACGCGGCTCTTCTTGAAGGGCCCGCGGAAGCTCAGACGGACCGATCCGTTGACCGTCGAGGCGCTCGTCGGCCCTTCGACGTTCGCGAGCTCGATCGAGCCGTTCACGGCGTCGCCGGAGAGCGAGCCCAGAAACCCCGACGCGAGGAGCTTCCCGTTGCAGGTCTCGAAGCGCACCTCCGTCCGGGCGGGAATCTGGAGCGTGTAGTCGACGTCGGCGTTCGAGCCTCCGAAGTCGAGGAACCCGAAGAGACGTCGCCGCTTGGGATTGATGGTCTCGACCCGGATCTCGTCGCCGACCTTCGTCACGCGGATCTCGGTCAGGCGAAGAGTCTCCTCGGCGCGGCCGCCCGTGGCCTTCTTGACGGCGCGGACCTTGAAGACGGTCTTGTCCCAGGCGGTGGCCTCGATGTGGCCGTTGACGTTCTCGATCGAGACCCGCGCGACGCCCTCCATCGAGTACGTCTTCTCGAAGACCTCCTCTGCCGCCCGCGAGTACGGGAGCGGCGAGGGCGAGAAAGGCGGCGGCGAGGAAGACTTTACGCATGGCTCATCTGGATCTTAACTAACGGAAACGCGGACAAAAGGTTCATCGGATGGGACTCCCGGGCCAGGCGCCT
This sequence comes from uncultured Acidobacteriota bacterium, assembly GCA_963749265.1. Taxonomy (GTDB): domain Bacteria; phylum Acidobacteriota; class Thermoanaerobaculia; order UBA5066; family Gp7-AA6; genus DAHUXD01. Next base: position 105,232 of record CAVVML010000032.1, read on the forward strand.
CCAACCCTCATGTGGACCGCGAGATACGGATTCCCGTGTGCCGGTCGGAGCGCCGGGGAGCCTCGCCGTCGGCCCGGATGGGCCAGGCGTCGTAGAGGTTCCAGAAGGGCACGAGGAGCGGCAGGTTGCGCCGGATGGACCCCCAGGCTCCGGGGGGCCGGCCGTCGGGGCGCCGGGCCTCGAGGGCCAGCCAGCGGCGGGCCCGCCCGCCCTGCCGGTCCCGCAGGAGGAAGGCCGGGACCGCGCCGAGGCCGCACGCCGCCCAGATCCACGGAACCGCGGCGAGTGCCCCGGGGAAGTAGCGCCAGATGACGAACGTCAAAGCCAGGCCGGCCGCGTCGGCCGCGAGGGCGCAGACGAGAACGTCGAGAAAGAAAGCCAGCATTCGCATCCGACGCATATAGTTGGGCTTGGTCGATTCTGAATCCCGGTCTTGCGCCTGTGAAGCCCGAAAAGCCAGAAAAGCCCGATTCGCCCGAATCCTCTCCCACCCGGCGTCCCCGCGGCGTCCTCGCGGACTGTCACCTTCACTTCGAGGGAAGCCTGCCTCCGGCGGAGATCCAGCGGCTCGCCCGCCTCGCCGGGCATTCGTTCGCCGACGCCGCGGCCTTCGAGTCCGCGCGGCGCGACGCCCGCGACGCGCCGGGCTTCCTCCTGCTCTTCGCCGAAGTGTGTCGGCTGTTCCGGCGGCCCGAAGACTACGTCGGCGCCGCGCTGGCGGTCGCCCAGTCGCTCGCCGACGACGGCCTGCGGTACGCCGAGATCTACGTGTCTCCCGAGATTTCGGCAAGGTTCGGGCTGGACCCGGCGGCCTGCCTCGAGGCGATCGACGTCGGCTTCCGCGAGGCGCTCGAGACGCACGGCATCCTCTGCCGGATCCTCCTCGACGGCGTTCGCCACTGGGGGCCGGAGTCGGCCGACCGAGTCCTGGACCTCTACGAGCGGATGCCGCTGCCCTCGATCGTCGGCTTCGGGCTCGGCGGCGACGAGAACTCCGTGCCGGCGGCCGCGTTCGGCGGCGTCTACCTGCGCGCGCGGGCGCTGAAGCTTCGGACGTCGGTGCACGCGGGCGAGTGGGCCGGGCCCGACTCGGTGCGCGAGGCGCTCGACGCGCTGCGCCCGGACCGGATCGACCACGGAATCGCGGCCGCGGCGGATCCCGACCTCATGGCGCGCCTCGCCGGCGAGGACACGATCCTCTGTGTCTCGCCGAGCTCGAACCTCGCCACCGGCGCGGTCGCCCACGTCTCGGCGCATCCGCTGAAAACGCTGCTCGACGCCGGCGTGCGCGTCGCTCTGTCCGCCGACGATCCCGCCCTCTTCTCCACGACGACGGCCGGGGAGTACCGCTTCGCGCGCGAGAAGCTCGGGCTCGAAGAGGACACGCTGCACAAGCTCGCGGGCAACGCCTTCCACGCCGCGTTCTGTTCGCGCGAGGAGCGGGACGCGGGACTGCGGGGAGTCGAAGGTCTCAGGTGGTAGGTCGCAGCTCGTAGGGGATTCGCTCCTCGGTCAGTTTCCTCCGCACCGCATCCACCATCGACCGCCGGACCTCGAGCTCCAGCACCGGCTCGGGGTCGAATCGCTCCGCCGCGAGGCGCACGTGCGGCGGATCGAGGAGCCGGCGGACGACGCCGATGCGCGCGTGCGAGGGGCGCGTTTCGATCCGCAACGTGTCGTAGACCGTGACGGCGCCGCTGGCCGCGAGGGCGAGCTCCGCGGCCTCGCGATAGGCGCGCGCGAGGCCGCCGGTGCCGAGCTGCGTCCCTCCGTAGTAGCGCACGACCGCGACGGCGACGTCGGTCAGGCCCGAGGACGCGATGGCCGCGGCGATCGGCCGGCCCGCCGTTCCCGAGGGCTCGCCATCGTCGGAGGACTTGAGCGTCGGCGCCGGCGGCTCCGCATGTGACCTTCCAGGCGAACGCCACGTGCGTCGCGTCGTGATACTCGCGGCGGAGCTTCTCGATCCACCCCTCGGCGGCCTCCGGCGTGGCGGCGGGAGCGGCGAAACCGAAGAAGCGCGAAGCCTTCTCGCGCACCTCGCCCCGGCCCTCGCGAGCCGGAACGCGGCGGGAGTCCTCCGCGGCGTCCAGAGCTCACCCCGTGAGCGTCTTCTCGTAGAGGGCGCGGTAGCGGGAGACGAGGCCGTCGGTCGGGAAGTCGTTCTCGGCGCGCCGCCGGGCCGCGGCGGAGAAGGTCTGCCAGACGCGCCGAGTCCTCGAGGAGCCGGAGCGCGCCGGCGGCCATGCCCTCGACGTCGCCGACCGGCCGCAGAAACCCCTCGACGCCGTCCTCGACGACCTCGGGCAGTCCTCCGGCGGCCGTGCCGATGACCGGCACGCCGCAGGCCATCGCCTCGAGGGCCGCGAGGCCGAACGACTCCGCGTCCGAAGGGCAGGAGCATGAGGCGCGCGGCGGGAAGGATCGTCTCGATCGCCGCGACGTTGCCGAGAAACGTCGTCCGGTCCGCGAATCCCCCCTCCCGGGCCAGGCGCTCGGCGAGCGAGCGGTCCGGACCGTCCCCGATCAGGAGCAGGCGCGCCGGCATCCGGCGCTGCACGCGCTCGAAGATCCCGAGCACGTCGCGAACCCGCTTGACCGGCCGGAAGTTGGACACGTGCACGAGCAGGGCTTCTCCCGGCCGGGCGAGCGTCTGCGCGAAGGCCGACGAGCCCGCCGGGCCGGTAGAGGCGCGTGTCCACGAAGTTGGGCACGACCTCGATCTCGCGCTGCACGCCGAACTCCCGGACCGTGACGTCCTTGAGGTATTGCGAGACCGCCGTCACGGCGTCGCTCTGGTCGATCGACCAGCGCGTGATCGGCAGGTAGGAGCGGTCCTGGCCGACGATCGTGACGTCGGTGCCGTGGAGCGTCGTGACGACTTTCAGCCGGACGCCGTTGCCGTTGCCCATCTCGCGGGCGAGGATCGCCGAGACCGCGTGGGGCAGGGCGTAGTGGACGTGCAGCAGGTCGAGGTGCGCGTGCCGGGCGACCTCGGCCATCTTCGTCGCGAGGGCGAGCGTGTAGGGCGGCGAGACGAAGAGGGGATAGGAGGGCGCCACGACCTCGTGGAAGTGGACCCGCTCGCGCGGCAGCTCCAGGCGCGAGGGCAGCGCGTAGGAGATGAAGTGGACTTCGTCGCCGCGCTCGGCGAGGGCGATGCCGAGCTCCGTCGCCACGACGCCGCTTCCGCCGAAGGTCGGATAGCAGGTGATTCCGATTTTCATGGGGCTGAGCAGGTCGGCCTGCGGCTAGAAGCCGGGCTCGTTTCCTTCGAAGGCTTTCACGAGGTCGTCGATCCGGGGCGGCCGCTGGGCCAGAAAGCCCTCGGCGAACTCGACGTTGATCATCGCGCCGTACTCGCGGGCGCGCGCCTCGATCATCTCGAGAAACGACTTCTGCGCGAGCATGGTCGGCGGCTCCGTCGAGCCCTCCTTGTGGAACTGGCTCTCGAAGGCCCGCATCGCCGCGCGCCGCACGTCGATGACGTCGGTGACGTCCACCAGAAACTGCGGCTTCTGCGAGACGAACGTCGAAAAGTAGATCGTCTGCTGCGGCCGGTGCGCCGGGTGCTTCGTCTCGATCTTGCGGGTGCCGGCGTAGTAGCAGGCGTCGGTCACGAGCTGGCCCGCGCGGCGGTGGTCGGGATGGCGGTCGTCGGGGTAGGGCGTGAAGACGATGCGCGGCGTCTCGCGGCGGATCACGTCGATGACCGCGAGCTCTTCCTCCCGTCCCCGCCGCAGGCCTCCGTCGCCGAGGTCGAGGGCCACGCGGAACTCGGCGCCGAGGATCTCCGCGGCGCGCTTCGCCTCGCGGGCGCGGATCTCCGGCGAGCCCCGCGTGCCCATCTCGCCCCGCGTGAGGTCCACGATCCCGAAGCGATAGCCGCGCTGCTTCAGCTTGTGGAGCGTGCCCCCGCACGTCAGCTCGACGTCGTCGGGGTGGGCCGCGATCGCGAGGACGTCAACCGGCATGCGCTTCTCCTTCGGCGAGAGTCCCAGCTCGACGACCGGTCACGCGCCGGCCGCGCCCGTGCCCGCGACCCGGCGGAGCGGGTCGAGGACGCCGTCCCGTCCGTACGCGAGCATCGCCGAGAGCGGCGTGTAGATCCGTTCCGCGGGAACCGAATCCAGAGAGGGAAGCAGGGCCCGCGCAAGCTTCTTGCGCCGGTTCGACTCGACGTCGCCCTTGCGCTCGGCGGCCTTGCGGGCGCGCTCGGCCAGCTGCTCGAACTGGTACGCGATCTTCTTCGCCGCGTTCTCGAGGGCTCCGGACAGCGTGGGGTCGATTCCCTCGAGCTCCGGGGCGAGCGCGGCGAGCTCGCGCGACGTCGTCTCGGAGAGGCGCGTGACGGCCTCGGCCTGCGGCACCGGCGCGGCGTCCCGCGACGAACGGCTGCAGCAGGTCTTCTTCGGGGATCTGCAGCTGCTGGGCGAGGCGGCGTTCGGCCGGTCCGCGGGCCACCAGGTGCGTGCGGGGGATGAGCACCGGCGGCGTCACCCCGAAGAGGGGAAATATCGGGAGACTCTGGGCGTGGTACGCGATCTCCGCCGCTCCGAGCACACTCGCCGCCATGGGGAAGAGGTACGACTTCAGGACCGGCCGGGTTATGACGTCGGCGGACGGAAGCGCCTCTCCGGCCTTCACGCGCTCGACCGCCGAACGGCCAGATCCGTCACGCGCCGCCGGCCCTCGGCGTCGATCAGGAAGAACGAGAACCCCTCCGGCAGCGGCGCCGGCACCGGCTTGCCGGCGCGCTCGAGACGGGCGACGGTGTCGCGAAGCACGGCCGAGAGCGCGTCCGCCTTCTCGCGCGGCTTCGAGAAAGAACGCGACGGTCGCCGGCCGGACCTCCGGCGTCGAGGGGCTCGATCACGAGAAGCGGCTCGGGCTCGACCAGATCGAGGAGCGTCTCGATGAAGGCTTCCCCGTAGGGAACGCCCGGAGCGCTGCGCGCGGCGAAGGCTTCGAGGATCCGGTCGGCGTCGGCGTGCGCGTGCGCGGAGTCCTCGCGGAAGGCGTCGACGATTTCGCGGACGCGCTCGGGGATCCGCAGACGGCCGACGGGCTGGCGGTTCTGTCGGTCCGCGCCCTCGAGCACGAGCTCCTGCGGTCCGTCGTGCGTGGGACGCGCCGTGCGGGCGATCTCCTGGAGATCGTGGTCGTCGGTCAGCGCCCAGAAGACCGGCACGGCCGGCACACCGCGGCGCGAGAGCTCGCTCCGCGATGCGGATCGCGTCGAGAGCCTTCATGAGCGTGAAGGCCGGTCCCGTGAAGAGGCCGACCTGATGGCCGGCCGAGATCGCCACGGCTCGTCCGGCGGCCAGGTCCTCGGCCATGCGCGCCGCTTTCTCTCCCCGGTGGCGGAACGCCGACGCAGGGACGCGCGCCCGGGCGCCCGCGGCGAGAAGCTCGCGGCCGCGGTCGGCCGCCGCGTCGAGCGTCGGCGGATCCGGAAAAAACTCCGGAAGCCCCGCGAGGAAGTCGTGGAAGAGCGGCGAGAGCCCGGGGTACTTCGTGAAAGGGATCACGGAGGGCCCTTTGCCGGCGTCGATCCGGGCCGGCGCGCGAGAACGATCAGCCGGGGAGAGTCCGGGCCGGCGGGCGATCCGTCGAAGTCGCCCCACGTCGCTTCCACCGGCAGGCCGGCGCGGCAGAAGAGCTCGACCAGCTCGTCCCGGTCGTAGGCGCGGACGCTCTCGCGAAAGATCTCGGTCGAGCCCTCGCGGCGGACCTCGATCTCTTTCTCGATCCGCTGCGTGTCCGGGTTCCAGAAGCGGCGGATCGTGTACTCCTTCTCGCCGCAACATCGATGCTCCTCGGGGACGAGCCTCTCGAGGACCCAGTCGCGGGCGAACGTGTCGCAGAGAAACGCGCCTCCGCCGGCCGGAGCACCCGCTCGATCTCGGCGACGACGGCGACGTTCTCCGACTCGCGGACGAAGTAGCCGAAGCTCGTGAAGAAGTTGACGACGGCGGCGAAGGTGCCGTCCGGAAAGGGCAGGGACCGCATGTCCCCGCGCACCAGTCCCAGGCCGGTATGGCGGCGCCGCGCCAGGTCCAGGAGCGGCGCCGAATAGTCGAGGCCAACCGGGGGGACTCCCGCCTCGGCAAAGGGGACCGAGTGGCGGCCCGAGCCGCAGCAGAGGTCCAGCAGCGGCGCCCGCGTGCCGGGCAGGTGCGCGAGGGCGAAGGCGACCTCCCGACGCGCCGAATCGACGTCCCGGTGGGGGTAGAGGTCCAGGTATTCCTCGCCGAACCAGGATTCCCACCAGGTCATGGCGCGCGATTATGGCAGAGGGGTCGGAGGCGTTAGAGTTGCGCGCGATGAAGCACATGGCGCTCCTTCTGGTCTTTTTCGTGCGTCGGAATGGCCGTGTCGGACGCCGTCGTCGGCGCAGGTCCGGCGGTCGCGCGCGACGCCGACTCCGGCGCCGACGCCCGGGCCGACGCTGCCCCTGCGAGTCGTTGCGCGCAAGGAACGCGTCGATCGCTACCTGCTCGCGGCGATGCGGCGCTCGGGCGTCAACGCCTGGCTCGTGCTCACGCGCGAAAACTCTTCGGACCCGATCGCGTTCGACGTCGCCGCCGAGCACGCCGTCGGCCGCGCGATCTGTCTCTTCGTGGACCGCGGCGAGAACCTGGAGCAGCGTGGCGATCGTCGCGAGCTTCGACACCGACGCCTTCGAGAAGTCCGGCATCTACAACCAGGTCATCCCGTACGGCAAGGAAGGCCCCGGAGGCGTCCTCCTCGACACGATCGCGAAGTACGGCCCGAAGACGATCGCCGTCGACCAGTCGAAGGACGTGCCGCTCGCCGACGGCCTGACGGCCGGCAACCTCCAGTGGCTGCGCGACTCCCTCGGCCCGGACTTCTCGAAACGCCTCGTCTCGGCCGAGGCCCTCCTCGTCTCCTATCGCAGCCGCAAGACGCCGGCCGAGATCGCGAAGATGCGCGAGGCCGTGAAGAAGACCGAGGCGATCCTCGCCGAGGCGCTCACACCCTCCGTGATCGTCGCGGGCAAGACGACCGAGAAAGACGTCGCGGACTTCATCCGCAAGCGCCGCCGCGAGATGGGGCTCGGCGCGTCCTGGGGCGACGAGCACGATCCCAACGTCACGGCGGGACGGGCCCGCGGGCACTCCGCGGCGACCGATGCCGTGATCCACTCGGGAGCGGTCGTCCACATCGACGCCGGGGTCGACGACGCCGGCTACAAGACCGACGTCCAGCGCCTCGCCTACGTCCTGCGGCCGGGGGAGACGTCCGCGCCGCCGGAGGTCCAGAAGGCCTTCGACACGGTCAAGGCGGCGAACCGCGCGGCGGCCGCGGCGCTCAAGCCCGGCGTGAAGGGAACCGAGGTCGACACCGCCGGCCGGCGCGTCATCACCGAGGCGGGCTACGAGGAGTTCATCCACGCCACGGGGCACCCGATCGGCTTCTACACGCACGACCTCGGCCCGCTGCTCGCGCCGAACTGGCCCGAGCGGTACGGCAAGCTCGGCGAGCTACGTCATCGAGCGCGACCAGACCTTCGCCGTGGAGCCCAGCCTGACCACCGAGCTTCCGTGGCTGATGGGCGAGAGAGTGGGCTTCGGGCTCGAAGAGGACTACGTCGTGACCGAGAAGGGGAGCGAGCCCCTCGGCGCGCCGCAGGAGACGCTGATCCTGATACCGAGCGCGCCGTGAAATTGCGCAGATCGCGGCATCCTGCTCGCGGTCCTCGTCGTGGCGGCGCTGCGGCGGCGGCGGCCTGAAGACGATCTCCAAGGATGGGTACACCGCGACGCTCGCGTACTCCCCGAGGAGCGGTACAAAGTCGCGGTGCGCGGAGAGTGGCGCCGCGTCGAGGGCGAGACCGACGGCGGTCCGCTCATCAAGATCGCGCGGCCGGATCTCAGGGCGGTGTGGCAGATTCGTCCCGGGACGAAGAAGATCTACACCTCGCCGTGGTCCGCGACCGACGAGATCGTGCCGGGCTATCCCCTCGAGCCGGGTTTCGACCCGGCGGCGTACGCCGACCGATTCGGCGGGAAGATCGAGCGCATCGACGACGACACCCACGGGCTCCATCCCTGCGAGCGCTGCCGCATGACGCTGCCCTCGGGCGACAGCGTCACGATCTGGGCGGCGCGCGACCTCGAGAGGCTCGTCGTCAAGATCGAGCACGCGAAGAAGGACCAGAACGACGAGTCCCAGCCCTTCACGACGACCGAGCTCCTGGACGTCCGGATCGGCACGAAGCCCGAGCTCTTCGAGAGCCGAAGGGGTATACGGTAGTGAAGAGCTACGAGGAGCTGATGAAGTAGCGTCGGCTCAGCGGGGCGAGCCGACCCCGAGCCGACCCGGGATGGACCGCCGGCCTTGAAGGTCGGCGGAGATCCCGTCGTCGGGCGAGGCTTCGGCCTCGCCGTCTGATGGCCGCTCCGCGAACGCGCGGCGATCGCTACGCCGCCAGCCGCTCCCGTCCCCGAATCGGCTGCAGCGGCTCGAAGTCGCGGAAGAGGATGTGGTCGTAGAAGTAGTGGACCAGCAGGAAGGACAGCACGACCACGTAGTAGCTCTTGTCCTGCGGGAAGCCGAGGCCCTTCCAGAGGATCAGGTAGATGACGCCGGCCGAGAACGGTCGCGCCGATCATCGACATGTAGAACTTCTTGGTGTTCTCGCTGCCCGGCGAGCGCGCGCGTCAGGTTGCTCCCGATCCGGCCCGTGTCGGCCTCGCGTCCGAGCATGAACCAGGTCAGCGCGAGGTACTGGAGCGAGTGCCAGGTGTTGAAGCCCTGGAACGACATGTCCAGGTTGTCGAAGACCGGCACGACGAAGGCCATCGCGACGGTGATCGTCATGAAGAGCAGGCGCGGCCAGGACGACTCGCCGCGGCGGATCTCCCGGAACGTGCGCGCCACGTAGAAGACGAAGAACGCCGCGTAGCCGACGGTGAAGGCCACGGCGACGGCCCGTGCTTCAGGAAGTGCGGGAAGAAGAGCACGGCGTCGCCCAGCGCGAAGCGGTCCTCGACGAACTTGTACATCGCCATCAGGTAGAGGGCGCCGAGGATGACGGCGCCGTCGAGCCAGCGGTCGATGGCGCGGATCGGGCCGCCCTTCCGCATGCGGTAGGTCTCCGAGATGAACTGCGCCTGGTGCGTGACGTGGAGCGACGCCCAGAGGAAGAACCCCGTCAGCAGCAGGATGAACGAGTAGACCGAGCCGATGATGACGAGCGTCGGAATCAGGACGAGCGGCAGGTAGGCCAGGATTCCCCAGCGCTTGCGGAAACGCGGCTCGAGCGCCGTCCGCAGGTAGGTCGAGTACATGTGGGGGCCGCCGACGAGGATGGTCACCGAGAGGCCCACGATCAGGCTCGACGTCCCTTCCGAGACGCCCCGATCTTCTTCAGGAATCCGTACGAGAGGTAGGGAAGGAAGACCAGGACCCCCGACAGAGTCAGGAAAAGCAGATCGAACCGCTTGTCGCGGATCCAGAGCGTGCCCTCCCGCGGGGCCGCCATGGCCGTGGACGACATTCCAACCTCCGAGCTGAAACTGAACCGACCGAGACGCAATCCTACGCAAGACCCACCCGGGGGCCGGGGGACGTCGCCGTAAGATTATCAGCTCCATGCTGACCCTGGGACACGTCCGGATCGATCCCCCTCTGGTGCTCGCCCCCATGGCGGGCATCACGGACCACGTCTACCGGCTGATGCTCCGCCGGATCGGGGGCGTCGGCCTCGTGACGATGGAGTTCATCTCCTCCGAGGCGATCACGCCGCGGCAACGCGCGCCAGCTGCGCAAGATGGTCTTTTCGGACGAGGAGCGGCCGCTCTCGATCCAGATCTACGGCTCGGACCCCGAGCGCATGGCCGCGGCGGCGGACATCGTCGAGGAGCTCGGGCCCGACGTCTGCGACATCAACATGGGCTGCCCGGCGAACAAGGTGCTGAAGGGCTGCGCCGGCGCGGCGCTCATGGGCGACCTGCCGCTGGCGCGGCGCATCGTGCGCGCGGTGCGCGAGAGGCTCTCGATCCCGCTGACGGTGAAGTTCCGGCTCGGCCTCGACGAGCGGCGCGTCAACTTCCTCGACCTCGCCGCGATGTGCGAGGACGAGGGCGTGGCCGCCGTCGCGATGCACGCCCGCACCGCGCGGCAGATGTACACGGGCCGCGCCGACTACTCGCGCATCGCGGAGCTGAAGGGCCGCGTCTCGATCCCGGTCATCGGCAACGGCGACGTCGACGACGCCCGAGGACGCCCGCGTCCTCTTCGAGCGAGACCGGCTGCGACGCGATCATGATCGGCCGCGCCACGATGAAGAATCCCTGGATCTTCCGGCAGATCGCGGACGCGATGGCGGGGCGAGCGACGCCGCGCGCGAGGCGACGCTCGCCGAGCGGCGGGACCTGATGCTGGCGCACTTTTCGGCGATCGAGGGGACGGCCCACGATCCCAAGGAAGCGCTCCACAAGCTTCGGACGATGACGGGCTGGTACACCAACGGCCTGCCGCACGGCCGGGCGCTGCGGGTCCGGATTTCCGAGCTGGCCACGCCCTCGGACTTCCGGGAGGCCGTCGTGGAGTTCTTCCGGGACCTCGAGCAGGGGGCGGCCGCCGCCTGATCCTCGGCTGCGCCCCTCGGCGCGCATACCGGGAATTCCGGGCCGGCCGTCCGCGGTTCGGGAATTGCGATGAAATCCGCGATTCAAATCCCTGGCCGCGCTGGCCTTTTCCGTGCTCATGCTGTCCTCCGCGGCGGTCTCGCCGGCGCCGCAGACGCGCGAGACGCAGCTCTCGACCGAGGGCGGCAACTTCCCGCTCTACGTCACCGTCGAGTACCTCGGGAATGGCGGGCGTGAAGACCGTCGTCCGCGTCCGCCTGCGGGCGCCCGAGCTTTCCATGGCGGCCGCCAAGCGCGGGCCTGAAGAGCTTCTCGGGAGAGCTCCAGGGATCTTTCCTGAAGGACGGCAACATCGTCCAGGCCTTCAAGTACCCCGTGTCGCGGCTCGGTCGACGAGCGCACGACGTTCACGTACGCGTTCCTGCGCGCCGTGGAGCCCGGCGACTACGAGCTCCGGCTCGTGCTGTCGGCGCCGGGCGGCAAGCAGGTCGGCGAGGCGAAGACCGAGATCTCGGTGCCCGAAGTCGGCAACCCGTTCACGGCCGACCTCGCTCCGGGCGAGTCCTCGACGCTTCCCGCGGCCGAGGCGATCGTCATCGCCGACGAGGCCGGGACCTCGCCGACGGCGCCCGGCGGACGGGCTCGAAGCTGAAGATCCTGCCGCCGGCCCGCGAGGCGCCGATCGGCATCCTGCGCCTCGAGGCGGAGGTCGAGCCCCCGATCACGAAGGTCGAGTTCTACCTCGAGGACAAGCTCATCCTCTCGCGCTCGCGGCCGCCCTACACCGTCGAGATCGATCTCGGCGAAGTCCCGCGCAAGCAGACGATCCGCGCGGTCGGCTACGACGACTCCGGCAAGCTCATCGACGAGGACGCCTGGGCGATCAACCAGGGGAGCGCGCGGCTCGCCGTCAAGATCCTGCCGCAGCCCGATCCCGCGGCCGGCAAGGTCCGCATCAAGGTCGCCGTGCAGTCGATCGCGGGCGGCGTCGCGAAGCAGGTCGAGCTCTACCTCAACGACAAGAAGCTCAAGGCCTGGGCGAACGACGGTCCCTACGAGGTCACGATCCCGATGTCCGAGTACTCGCGCGGCGACTACCTGCGCGCCACGGCGATCGGCGACGACGGCAAGGAGGCCAACGACCTCCGGATGCTGAAGGGCCCGAACACGACGATGGAGAGCGTGCGCGTCGACGTCGTGCAGCTCCACATCTCCGCGGTCGACAAGAGCAACCATTTCGTCACGGGCCTCGCCGAGAGCGACTTCAAGATCCAGGAGGACGGCCGGCCGCAGGAGGTCACGGGCTTCGAGATCGCCGAGAAGCTGCCGCTCACGATCGGCCTCGTCGTCGACGGCTCCGGCTCCATGGAGAAGGCGATGCCCTTCGTCCACGAGGCGTCGGCCGAGCTCTTCCGGGGCCTCATCCGCGAGAAGGACAGGGGCTTCGTGATCGAGTTCCGCGAGCAGCCGCGCCTGATCCAGAACCTGACGGGCGACTCGGCGGAGCTCCAGCGCGCGGCCCGGGAGCCCTCGGCCCGCGGCGCGACGGCCCTCTTCGACTCGGTCGTGCTGGGCCTCTACCAGTTCCGCGCGCTCCAGGGCCGCAAGGCGCTCGTCGTCGTGACGGACGGCGCGGACAACCACTCCCACGTCGACTACGAGACGCTCCTGCGCTACGCGCGGACGGCCGGCGCGCCGATCTACTTCATCGCCGTGAACATCTCGGTCATCGACTTCGGCATCCGCGGCCAGATCAACGAGATCGCGCGCGAGTCCGGCGGCGAGGTGTTCCACACCTCGAGCCCCGACAAGGTTCGCGAGATCGTGAAGCGGATCGAGGAGGAGCTGCGGTCTCAGTACATCGTGGCGTTCCGCACCGACTCGCAGAAGCCCGACGGCGAGTACCGCGCGGTCACCGTGGCGGTGGACAAGCCGGGAGTGACGGCGAGGACGATCAAGGGATACATCCCCTGACGGAGTGGTTCGAGCGTTGAAAGTTGAAGTGTTGAAAGGAAGGTGCGACAGTCCACGCTCCAACGCTTCAACACTTCGAACTCTCAACTCCAACTTCTAGGCCCTCAGCTCCACTTCCGATACGCCGGGACGACCTCTCGGCTGCCACGGTGCTGCGCGATGCCCGTCGGCGCCGCGGGCGCGCGAAGAACGCGAACGCCTGCAGAGCCGCGAGCCAGGCCCGAACGACAGGGCGTGGCGAAGCCAGTTGACCTGAGCCCACTGGAAGGCGACCGCCCGGGCATTCGTCTCCGTGCCCGCCTGAGAGCTGAAGCAAGGTCGGGATGAAATAGGCGAGCGTGAGGATCTGGCTTCCGAGCGACGCCCAGGCCGCAATGAGCCACCACTTCCGCGTCTCGGGATCGACGAACCGGATCGCGAAGAAGCTCGCGAGCGTGAGCAGGGTCAGCGGCAGCGCCGTCGTGTAGAGCCAGAACTGCATGCCGGTGTTGGCGGAGCTCGCCACCTGGCTGGGAAGGCCGTTCGCGCGCGCGCTTCTGACCCATCGGGGCATCTGGGTCTTCGTCTCGTAGAGGCCGGCGCCGGCGGCGATCCCGAGGCCGACGACGAAGAGCCAGAGAAGAATCCGAGCGTGCTTGTGGCTCATGGGTACCCCCAAAATCAGGCGAAGTCTCCCGGGAGATGCAAAAGGCGTTCCGGCAGCCCGGGCCGGACCTTACCGCTTCCGTCTAGCGGGGGAAGTTGACCACAATGGCGTGGCGGCCGCTCCAGCGCACCACGCGGGCCGGAGGCGCCGCGGTCATCATCTCGACGAGGTCCTTCATGCGCACGAGGGCCACGACCGGGCGCCCGCCCTTCCAGGCCGCCCAGAACCGCTCGGCGCTCCAGAACAGGCTCTCCCGAACCTCCGCGCGCGCCTCGAACTCGGGCTCGAGCTCGCCCCGATAGGCCGCCACCGGGATGGGCGTCTTCAGCTCCCATGAAATCCCGTTCAGGTAGTCCTTGTAGCCCACGATCGTGGCCTGTCCCTTGCCAGGGCGCCGCGGCCCGGCGCGCGGCGTCGGCGAGCTCGGCCGTGAAGCGGGCCTGCGGCGTCTTCGGCCAGCCGAGGACGACCGCGAGCAGGAACGCTCCCCACCCGAAGCCGAGAGACGTCAGGGCCAGCTTCGGAGCGTTTCCGGCGAAGAGGACCGCGAACCAGGACCCGAGGACGAGGATGGCGAGGGCCGGCGCGATGATGCCTTCCAGGCGGAGCTCGCGCGCCGCGGCCCGCAGCTCCGGGTGGACGAGGAGGCCGACGGCGAGGGCGGTCGCGAGGATCGCCTGGACGATCCACAGCCGTCGTCCGCGGGCTCCGGCGTCCGGCATGCCGCGCGCGGCGAGCACGGCGGCGGCCGGAATCGCGGGGAAGAGATACGGCGGCAGCTTGCTGCTCGACGTCGAGAAGAAGACGAAGACGACCGAGAACCAGACGAAGAAGAAGAACGCCGGGTCGCTCCCGCGCAGGGCTTTCCAGAAACCGCGGACGAAGAACGCGACGCCGGGCATGAAGCCGAGCAGCAGGACCGGAACGAAGTAGTAGACGGGCCCGGTCCGCTTCGCCGCCTTCGTCGCGAACCGCTGGAAGTGCTCGCGGATGAAGAAGAAGTCGAGGAATCCGGGGTGCCGCCGTTCGACGGCGAGAAACCACGGCAGCGCCAGAACGAAGGAACACGAGCGGCGCGGGGGAGAGCACGAGCGTGCGGAGCGTCGCGACGAGGCGTCCCGTCGAGACCGCCCAGATGAAGAAGATCGACGGCCGGCAGAACGAGCGCGATGAGCCCCTTCGTCAGAAACGCCGCCGCGCACGCCGCCCCGAAGAGCGCCGCCATGCCGAGCCAGGGTCGCTTCTCTTCGCGGCGGAGCACGGCCGCGCGTCCGGCGAGAAGCGTCGCCGTGAAGAAGAACGTCAGGAGGCCGTCGGTCAGGTTGGTGCGCGAGAAGAGGAAGCCCATCGGCGCGGCGAGGAACAGGACGGCCGCCGAGCAGGCCGCCGGCCCCGATTCCGCGCGCGGCCGCGAGGATCAGAGAGCAGCGTGCCCAGACCCGCGAGCCGCGTCGGAAATCGCGCCGCCCACGGCGTCTCGCCGAAGACACGCAGGGACGCGGCGTTCAGCCCAGTAGAGCAGCGGCGGCTTCTCGAAGTACGGCACGCCGTTCAGGCGCGGGACGAGGAGGTCCCCGGCCGCGAGCATCTCCCGCGGGATCTCGGCGTAGCGGGTCTCGTCGGGCTCGGCGAGGCCGGAGCCGGCCGGCTCGAGCCAGACCACGGCGAGGAGGAAAAGGAGCGCGGCCGAGAAGGCTGCGGGATCCGGGGGTCTGGCCGGAACGCTCCTCCATCGGCTGCGCCGGCAGTGTACGTGCCCTCTGCTAAGATCGTCCGGCGCTTTGACGGCTGCATTCTCCCGACCGCTGGGCTCTCGTCCTGGGCGCTTCCTCCGGATTCGGCGAGGCCTGCGCGATCGAGCTCGGCCGCTCCGGCTGGAACGTCTTCGGCGTCCACCTCGACCGCAAGGGGACGCAGCCGAACGCCGACCGGATCGCCGGCGAGATCCGCGCGGCCGGCCGGCGGGCCGAGTTCTTCAACGTCAACGCCGCCGACGACGAGAAGCGCGCGGAGGTGATCGCCGCGATCCAGGGGATCTGCGGCGCCGAGCCGCCGGAGTCGCGCGTCTCGGTCGTCCTGCACTCGCTGGCCTTCGGGACGCTGAAGCCCTTCTTCGCCGAGCCCCGGGAGAACGCGATCTGACCAAGGCGCAGCTCGAGATGACGCTGGACGTCATGGCGAACTCGCTCGTCTACTGGGTGCAGGACCTCCACTTCGCGGACCTGCTCGCTCCGGGCGGGCGCGTCTTCGCGATGACCTCGGCCGGCGATCACATCGTGTGGCCCGCGTACGGCGCCGTCTCCGCGGCCAAGTGCGCCCTCGAGTCCTACGTGCGGCAGCTCGCCGTGGAGCTCGCGCCGCAAGGGCGTCGCCGTCAACGCGCTGCGCGCCGGCGTCACGGACACGCCGGCCCTGCGCAAGATCCCGGGCAACGCCGGCATGATCGAACGGACGCTCGCCCTCCATCCCGGCCGGCCGCCTGACGACGCCGGCCGACGTCGCGCGGGCGCTCGTGTCCCTCTGCGGCGCGGGCGGCGCGTGGGTCTCGCGGCAACGTCATCGGCGTCGACGGCGCCGAAGACATCGCCGGCGGAAGGTAGAGCGTTTGTCCGAGGGTCCCTTCGAGCTCGTCCGGGAGAAGGCCGGGTTTCGCGAGTTCCGTCTCCGCTCCAACGGCCTCTCCGTTCTCCTGCTCCAGAACCGGGTCGCCCCGGTCGTGACCTTCGCCGTCGTCTACCACGTCGGCAGCCGCAACGAGGCCGTGGGCCACACGGGCGCGACGCACCTGCTCGAGCACCTCATGTTCAAGGGCACGCCCGAGTTCGACCGCGCGCAAGGGCACCGCCGTGGCCGCGGTGCTCGACGCGCTCGGCGCGCGGTTCAACGCGACGACGTGGTTCGACCGGACGAACTACTACGAGACGATTCCCTCCGACAAGCTCGAGGTCGCCGTCCGGATCGAGTCCTCGCGCATGCGCCGCGCGCTGCTGCGCGACGAGGACCGCGTGCCCGAGATGACGGTCGTGCGCAACGAGTTCGAGCGGGGCGAGAACTCGCCCTTCCAGGTGCTCTACAAGCACACGTTCGCCACGGCGTTCCGCGAGCACCCGTACCACCACCCGACGATCGGCTGGCGGAGCGACATCGAGGAGGTCTCGACGGCGCGGCTGCGCGAGTTCTACGACACGTTCTACCACCCGAACAACGCGACGGCGATGGTCATCGGCGACTTCGACGAGGCCGAGACCCTCGCGCTGCTCGCCCGCGAGTTCGGAAAGATCCCGGCCTCCACGCTGCCGATCCCGCAGGTCTACACGGTCGAGCCTCCGCAGGAAGGCGAGCGCCGCTTCGTCGTGCGCCGCGTCGGGCCAGGTGGCCTGGGTCGGGCTCTCCTGGAGGACCGTCGAGGCGCGTGCATGCCGACACGCCGCGCGCTCGCCGTGCTCGGCAACATCCTCGGCGGCGGCATCACGTCGCGCCTGCACCAGGCCCTCGTCGAGAAGACGCCTCGCGCTCTCGGTCACGGTCGTCCCCTGGCAGCTCCACGATCCGGCGCTCTTCTCGGTGTTCGCTCCGGTGCGGCCGGGCGTCGAGCCCTCCGAGGTCGAGTCGGTCATCCGCCGCGAGATCGCCCGGATCGCCGCCGACGGCGTGACCGAGGCCGAGTGCGCGAAGGCGCGCACGCAGATCGAGGCCGAGGTGATCTTCGACCGCGACTCGAGCGATCAGATCGCCGCGTCGCTCTCGGAGGCCATCGCCGTCGCCGACTGGGAGTGGTACGCGGACTATCCCGACGCGATCCAGGCGGTGACGCCGGAGGACGTGCGGCGCGTCGTCCTCGCGCATCTCCACGACGACGGCCTGACGGTCGGGCTCTTCCTGCCCGAAGACCGGCGGACGCCGGCGCAGGAAGGCGACGGAAGGCGAAGCGGAGCGAAGGCGAAGGAGAGGCGGCATGAGCGTGTCCGCTCCCGCCCGGCGGGCTCCCTTCGCCGAAGCCGTGCGCCAGCGCACGCTCGCGAACGGCGCCCGCTTCTTCGTCCTCGAGAACCACTTCAATCCGACGCTCGCGATCTCGGGCTCGCTGCGCGCCGGCCGCCTCTACGCGCCGCCGGACCGCCGCATGATCGCTTCGATGACGGCGGGCGAGCTCCTGAAGGGCACGGCGCGCCGGACGAAGCTCCAGCTCGCCGAGGACCTCGAGAGCCGCGCCGTGAGCCTCTCGTTCACGTCCGACGCGTCGGATCCGGTCGGCGTCGACGTCTCGGGCGCGGCGCTTTCGCGCGAGACCGACGTGCTCTTCGACGCGCTGGCCGAGGTCCTGCGGACGCCGACGTTTCCGGAGGACGAGCTCGAGAAGGAGAAGAAGCGCCTCGTCGGCTCGATCCGCCAGCAGCAGGATCAGACTTCGGTCCGCGCCTACGAGCGCGCGCTCGCGCGCATCTATCCGCCGGCGCACCCGCTGCACCGGCTGACCGGCCAGGAGCGCATCGACCGCGCGGAGGCCCTGAAGCGCGAAGACCTCGCCGCGTTCTACGCCGAGCGCTACGGCGCGGGCTCGCTCGCTCTCGTGGTCGTCGGCGACGTCGATGCCGAGCGGATCCTCGACCGCCTCGAGGCCGACTTCGGCGACTGGGCGCCCGGCCCGCCGACGCCGATCGCCGCGCCCGCGGTTCCGCCGGTCTCGCCCGGAACCGAGATCGTCTCGATGGCCGACAAGGCCAGCGCCGACGTCGTGATCGCCTCGCCCGCGGACCTGCGGCGCATGGACGAGGACTACCTCGCCTGCTTCGCTGGCCAACGCGGCCCTCGGCCAGTCCTCGCTGACCTCCCGCCTCGGCGTCCGCGTGCGCGACACCGAGGGGCTGACCTACGGGATCCACTCGAGCATCTCGGCGACGCACATCGCGGGGCCGTTCGCCGTGAGCCTGACGGTCAAGCCCGACAGCCGCGACGCCGCGGTCGCCTCCGCGCTCGACGAGATCGACAAGTTCCTTCGCGGCGGGCATGACGGAGAAAGAGCTCGTCGAAGAGAAGAGCTCCCGGATCGGCCGCTTCAAGGTCGACCTCGGCTCGAACAGCGGCATCGCCGACGCCCTGGACGCCGCCGTCTACTACGGCTTCGGCGTGTCGTACCTCGACGAGTTCCCGGCGAAGGTCGCCGCCGTCACGCGCGAGGAGGCCGACGCCGCCTTCGCGCGGCGCGTCCGGCCCGCCGACTTCACGATCGTCTCCGCCGGGACCTTTCCGGCTCCACGGAAAGCGCTGGAAGTGCCCATGCGAACGTGAAAGAATCGCGCCCCGAATGAGACGCCCCCAGCACCGCCGCCCGATGCGCCGCCGCCCGGGCGAAGCCCCGCCGACCCACCGGGTCTGGCTCTCGCAAGAGCAGCCGTATCGCGAGGGCCCGGCGACCGACGGACGCTCCTTCTTCCGGATCCGCCTGGACAATGAGCCGTCGCCGGAGTGGATGCGCGCGTATCGCGCGGGTCTCCTGGGCCTGCTGCCCGAGGATCGCGACGCCGTGTTGCGCTTCGAGTGGCAGGGAGCCTCGGTCCTGGTCGCCGCGGGCGACGCCGAGGTCGGCCGCCTCCGCCGCGTGCTGGAGCAGCGCATCCAGGCCGTCAACCACATCCTCTCGGGCGGCCGCGCCGTCGAGCCCTAGCGCGTTCGGCGGAAGGTCCGGGAAGCCGAGGCCCACCCCGTGAACCGCCGCTTTCTCGTCGAGCACGTCCTCAAGCCCTACAAGGGGCCGCTCCTCCTCGCTTTCGTCGCGATGCTCGTCGAGACGGCGGCGGATCTCGCCTCGCCGTGGCCGTTGAAGGTCGTCCTCGACAACGTCATCGGGCATCACCCGCTGCCGCACTTCCTGTCGGCGCTCAAGGACCTGCTCGGCGCGCACAAGGGCGGGACGATCGCAGTGGCCGCCTTCGCCACGGTCGCGATCGCGCTCGTCGACGCCGTCGCCTCGTACTTCGACTCGTACCTGACGACGAGCGTCGGCCAGTACCTCGCGCACGACCTGCGGCGGAAGGTCTACCACCATCTCCAGCGTCTCTCGCTCTCCTACTACGACCACCACAAGCTCGGGAACATCCTCTCGACGATCACCGACGACATCGACAACGTCCAGGCGTTCTTCTCGGGCTCGATCCTGTCGATCGCCATCGACGTCTTCACGATCGTCGGCATGTTCGTCGTGATGCTCTACATCGACTGGAAGTTCACGCTCATCGCGATGGCCGTGACGCCCTTCCTGTTTCTCTTCGTCCAGCGTTTCACGCGCCTCGTCAAGCAGTCGACGAAACAGGTCCGCGCCAAGCAGAGCGAGATCGTCTCGACGGTCGAGGAGTCGCTCGGCGCCATCCGGGTGATCCAGGCCTTCGCCCAGGGCGACATCGAGGAGGAGAAGCTCACCCAGCGGAGCCAGGAGTCGGTCGATGCGGCTCTGCAGGCGCGGCGCATCAAGGCGCTCCTCTCTCCCGTGATGGACGTCGTGGCCGCGATCGGCACCGCGCTCGTCCTCTGGTACGGCGCGAGCCTCGTCATCGGGAACGAGATGACGGCAGGCTCGCTGGTCGTCTTCCTCCTCTACCTCGGCAAGATGTTCAAGCCGATGCAGGACCTCGCGAAGATGACGAACGCGGCCTCCAAGGCGGCCGTCGGCATGGACCGCATCCAGGAGATCCTGGACAGTGACGCCCTCCTTCCGGAGTCGCCGGACGCGAAGCCCGCGCCGAGCCTCTCCGGCCACGTCTCCTTCGACCATGTCGCCTTTGGCTATGAGCCGGACAAGCTCATCCTCCAGGACGTCCACTTCGAGATCCCGGCCGGCAAGATGGGCGCGATCATCGGCCCGACCGGCGAGGGCAAGTCGACGCTGATCAACCTCATCCCGCGCCTCTACGATCCCGCCAAGGGCACGATCAGGATCGACGGGAAGGACCTGCGGACGTACACCCTGAAGTCGCTCCGCGACCAGATCAGCTACGTCCAGCAGGAGACGGTCCTCTTCGACGAGCCGATCTGGAAGAACATCGCCTACGGCAAGCCCGACGCCACGCGCGCCGAGATCGAAGAGGCGGCCAGGCTCGCGAACGCGGACGAGTTCATCCGGAAGCTCCCCAAGGGCTACGACACCCTGGTCGGCGAGCGGGGCGCGGCGCTCTCGGGCGGGCAGCGCCAGCGCATCGGGATCGCCCGCGCGATCATCCGCAACTCGCCGATCCTGATCCTCGACGAAGCGACCTCGGGGCTCGACGCGCACTCCGAGGCGTTGATCGTCGAGGCGCTCGACCGTCTGATGAAGGGCAAGACCTCGCTCGTCATCGCCCACCGGCTCGGCACGATCAAGCAGGCCGACCAGATCATGGTGTTGAAGGACGGCCGGATCGCCGAGCAGGGGACCCACGAGGAGCTCCTCGCCCGCGGCGGCGAGTACGCCGAGCTCTACAAGCTCCAGTTCGACCCGCAGACGAAGCCCGCCGCCCCCGCCCCGGAGGCGTGAGACCGAGCGACGGGAGAGTTAAGATCCCCCACTCCATGAGCCGGACACAGACCCGCACGCTCATCGTGCTTCCCGACGACGGGATCCGCCCCGTCCTCGCGCCGATCGCCGCGCGCGAAGACGTCGATCCTCGTGAAGATGTTCCTCTTCTCCGAGCCGCGGCTCGTCCGCGCGCTCATCGCGGCGCACAAGCGCGGCGTCAAGGTGCGCGTCATGCTCAACCCCGCGCGCCGGTCGGGCAAGTCGGAGAACCGCGAGGCGCGCCGGAAGCTCAAGGCCGGCGGGATCGTGGCCCGCGACACGCACCCCGAGTTCGACGTCTCGCACGAGAAGTCCATGGTCATCGACGGCGAGGTGGCCTTCGTCAAGTCGCACAACTGGGCCCCCAAGAACTTCGGCGGCACCCGGGACTACGCGGTCATCACGCGTGATCCGGACGAGGTCGCCGAGGTCGTGGAGGGTTTCGAGGCCGACTGGAAGCGGGAGAAATTCGATCCCGAGGAGCGGCTGCTCATCTGGTGCCGCGGCAACGGCCGCGCCCGCATCGCCCGTTTCATCGACGGCGCGAAGAAGGAGCTCCTGCTCCAGAACGAGCGCTACCAGGACCCCACGATCGTCGAACGGCTCGTGGCGGCCCACTCCCGCGGCGTCAAGGTCCACCTCATGTCGCTGCCGCCGCACGCGCTCAAGGAGAAGAAGGTCCTCGAGGGCGTCGCGGGCCTGCGCGTCATGCACGACGTCGGCATCAAGGTCCACAAGCTCAAGGGGCTGCATCTCCACGCCAAGATGCTTCTGGCGGACGGCAAGCGGGCCATCGTGGGCTCGATGAACATCGCGCCCGGCAGCTTCGACTCGCGCCGCGAGCTCGCGATCGAGATCGACGACAAGCACATCGTCAAGCGCCTGAAGGAGGTCTTCCAGTCCGACTGGGAGAACTCCAAGCCCATCGACCTCTCGCGACGACGGCATCCGCAACGACCTCATCAAGCACGGAACCCCGGAATCCAAGCTCGCTCCGGTCCTGCGCCGTCGGGTCTGAGCGGGACCCGTTCAGCCTGAAGGCTGACCGTCCTCCCACAGCAGGGAGCGGTAGTCGAACTCCGCGGCTCTCGCGGGCGTTGAACTTGACGATGTCGAAGTAGGGCGAGAGGTCGAAGTCGCGCGGGACGCAGAGGGTGGGGTGCCGCGCGCGCAACAGGCCGCTGTAGGCGCGCCGGGTCGGGCGGCCGAGGAGCTGCTGGCGGACGCGCTCCCAGGGCGGTGCGGGGCTTCTGCCGGATGGACACGGGCAGGATCGGGAACTTCACCTTCGCGAAGGCCTCGGCGATGACCGAGGAGCAGATCGTCTCGGTCTCCACGCCGCTTCCGAAGTGGAGCGCGTCCTCGCGGAGGTCCGGCGGAATCATCTGAAACGGCAGGAAGTACCGCGTCAGGTCCCAGAAGTTGCGCCGGTCGTACTTCCAGCCGATGCGCGAGATGACGTGGTCGAGCACCACCTGCAGATCGTCCGGCTTCAGCCCCACCGGCCGGCAGATCCGCACGTTGAGGTCGATGTACTTGACGAGGGGCGAGACCACGACGCCGCGGTCCACGAGCGCCTCGACGATCAGGTGCTTCGCCTCGCGGCCGAAGCGCCGCTGGATCTCGGCGCGCGCGGCCGGATCCGCATCCCGCTTCAGGAGCGCGTCACCGATGTAGAGCGCGCTGTGCGACCACGACGACATCGTCAGGTACTTGATCGCCTGCGAGACGCGCTGATCGCCCTCGACGAGCAGCACGTCGCCCGGGCGGATGGTCGATTTCAGTCGGCCGGGCTCGTTGTAGACGAACCGGTAGTAGCGCTTGCGCCTTCGGGTGAGCCGCCGGACGAACCAGTTGGAGAGGCTGCGTGTGGGCCTCGTACCTACTCGTCCGGCAGCTCGGGCTCTTCCTGCATCTCGCGCTTCGTGCCCGGCGCGAGCAGATCCATGAGGAGATCGGGCAGCCCTTCGGAGAACTGGCTGCGCGGCATCACCTGCGTGACGCCGGCGGCCTCGGCCTTGCGGGCGAGCTCCTTGTCGACGTGGGACAGAAAGCCGATGACGGGCACGTCGCTCGCGGATTTTCCCTTGCGGAGCTGCTCGACCGCGGCGACCGCGTCGCCGTTCGACGACAGCTCCATGAGCACCGCGGCCGCGCCGGCGCTCGCCTTCGAAAGGTCCTTGCACGCGACGAAGGTCACCGGCACGTTCAGATGACGCGCGGTCGCCTCGATCTTCGAACGGAAGAAGAGGTCGTCCACGCAGGCGACGATCGACTTGGTCATGGGCCGTTCGATTCTACTGCCGAAACCCTGTGCGATTTCTCAGAACATCTTGACCAGGTCGACCAGGACCCGGTTGACCCAGTCGTGGACGTCGAGGCGCCTCTGGGTGCTGAAGGAGGCCTGCAGGTACAGGCGGGGCAGGAACGTCCAGGCGACCCCCACCCGGTGTCCCTCGTACCAGGTGTGGTACCACCAGTCGTCGGTGTTGTAGGCCCCCATCGTGGCGTTCCGCTCGATGTACTGGTAGGCGTAAAAGCCCCGAAACTCTCCCGGGCGTGCCGACCTGGCCGGCGACGACGGCGGCCTCGTAGGCGAGCTTCTGGTTGTTGTTGGCCGAGAAGTTCATGAAGCCGTCGAGCGAGACGAGGATGGGCACCGTCCCGATCGGGAAGCGGAGACGCAGAAAGAGGTCGCCGACGTTGAACTTGGACGTGAACTGCGAGCTCGCCGTCCACGTCGACGAACGTGTTCTCCCGGAAGTAGGGCTCGAAGAGCTCGCGCGGCTGGAACCACCAGAACGCGAAAGACGCCTGGATCTGGAACTGCGTCGGATCGCCGTTCTGCCACTGCAGCTGGCCGGCCGCGATGCGCGTCTGGTCGCTGTAGTGCTGCGGTCCGTAGAAGCCGGCGCCCCAGAGCGTCCATGCGCCGTCCGGAGTCGTGTAGGACGCCGCGATCCCGGGCGTCTGGATGTCGCGGTCCCAGAAGAGCTCGCTCGCCGCGAGCGGCATGCCGAACCGGCCGGCGCGCAGCGAGAAGGTGCCCGGGAGTCCACAGGACGTACCACCGGTCCGCCGAGGCCCAGCGCGAGATGTAGTTGTCCTGCTCGGGATAGGCGTACTTGCTCGGTGCCGTAGTCGAAGATGCCGCGCACGCCGATCCGGAAGTCGCTCCACGGATCGAAATCGATCTCGGGACGCAGCTCGAAGCGTCCGCGGCTGATCTCCTCGTAGCCGTAGAGAAGTGCTGGACGTTGTCGTAGCGCGCCAGAAAATCCCAGCGGAACGAGAACTTCGGCTTGACCGTCGGCTCCTCGAAGTACTGCTCCGTCCGGCGCCGGGGGAGTCGGCGGCTTCTCCTGCGCGAAGGCGCACCCCGCCAGGAGTACGCCCCCGGCGAGCGCGAGCGCCCTCCGGACGCTCACGCCGCCTGCGCCGTCGCCCGGGTCAGCGCCTCGTAGAGGTCGTTGACGGTCTGGTAGCGGTCCTTCGGGTCCTTCTGCATGCACTTCAGGATGATCTGCGAGATCCGCGGATCGATCCTCGGGTTTCGCGTCTGCGGCGAGGGCGGCGCCTCCTGGATGTGCTTGAGCACGACGGCGAGCGGCGTCTCGCCCTCGAAGGGGATCGTGCCGGTGAAGACCTCGTACAGCACGACGCCCGTCGAGTAGATGTCGGAGCGGAAGTCGAGCTGCTGCCCGCGGGCCTGCTCGGGCGACATGTAGTCGGGCGTGCCGACGACGGTGCCCTCGGCGGTCATGCCGCGCTCCTCTTTCAGGCGCGCGATGCCGAAGTCCATGATCTTCAGGCCGCCGGTCGCCTCGATGATGATGTTCTGCGGCTTGATGTCGCGGTGGATCACGCCGACCTCGTGCGCCGCCGCGAGCCCCGCGCAGATCTGCTTGGCGATGCGCAGCCCGACGGGCGTCGGCAGGATGTCGCCGGCCTCCACGAGCTGCTTGAGCGTCAGACCCTTCACGAACTCCATCGAGAGGTAGCGCAGGCCGCCCGTCTCGCCGAGGTCGTGCGTGCGCAGGATGTTCGGATGCGTGATGCGCCGGGCGAGACGGATCTCCTGCTTGAACCGGTCGAGCAGCGACGGGTCCGCCGAGAGGGCCTCGCTCCGGAGCGTCTTGATCGCCACGGCGTCGTCGAGGTCGCGGTCGTGCGCGCGGTAGACGACGCCCATGCCGCCGCGCCCCAGCACGCCCTGGATCTCGTAGCGGCCGGCGAACGTCTGGCCGACCGTCGGCTCGCCGCCGGCGCAGCGGAATGCGCCGCGGCCACGACCGTCTCGGCATCGCTCCTCGCCCCCATCGTCATCGTCAGAGACGCCACGTACTGCTCGAGCGCCGCCTTCTCGCGGAGCTCCTCGAGCATCGCGCGGAAGGAGCGCGCGAGGATCCCGATCTCGTCCTTGGACTCGACCGGCAGATCCGCGGCGTCGAGGTTGCCGACGCGCACCTGCTCGGTGGCGCGGACGAGCCGCCCCACGCCGCCCGTGATCTTCCGCGCCAGGAAGAACGAGACGATGAACGCGATGACGAGCGCCGCGAGGCCGACCGCGATCAGGATCGTCTGGATCTGGCGGAAGGCCGCGAGCTCGCGGTCCCGGCTCCGCAGCGCGACGGCGGAGCCGACGAGCTGGTCGGTCGAGGAGCGGATGGGCAGGAAGTACGCGAGGTACGTGTCGCCCGAGAGATCGCAGCGCGAGCGGCCCGATCGTCTTCCCCTGCCGCAGAACCGCCTGCACGAGATCGTTGCCGCCCCTCGATCGCCGCCATGGCCGGGCCCGGTCGCGGCCCCCATCGTCGACGCGGCGAGCGACGCCTTCGCCGGCTCGGAGGGCTTGCGCCGCGTCGGCGAGGAACACGACCTGCGTGTTGAGCAGCCGCTCGAGGCTCGACGCCACCTCGTCGTTGATCTGGAAGGCCGCGGCGATCACGCCCGTCAGCCGCGAGCCGCCCTCGAGGACCGGCATCGCGACGACCTGGTAGAGCTTGCCGCCCGAGAGCCAGATCCCCTCGGTCTGCGCGCCCTGGAGCGCGCCCGCGATCGTCGGCACGCTCGAGAGATCCGCCGAGTAGGGGAGCGGGCCGGTCGGTGCGCGCGAGGGCCACGCCCCGCGGGTTCGTCGCGATCATGAAGTCCGCGCGGGCGCCCGAGGCCTGCTCGCGCTTCAGCGTGTCGAAGACCGTCGCGGGGTCGGGCTCGCCCGTCTCGGGCACGAGCGTCGACATCATCGAGATCGTGCCGGCGTTGTTGACGACGACGGCGAGCGCGCGGTGCAGCTCGTCGTAGCGGTTCTGCTGGAAGGACTCCCAGCCGGGGCCGGCCTTCTTCAGGTCCTCGTCGATCTTGGCGTCGGCGACCTGCCGCGCGCGATAGGCCGCGACGGCGACGGCGCCGCCCACGGCGATCAGGATCAGGAGCGCCATCGCCAGGAAAATCTTGAGCGTCAGCGAGAACCGGGGCGGCTCGGGAGGAGGAAGCTTCAGCCCCTTCGGCCGGACCTCGCCCGAGGTCGTGCCGGGGCCCGGCGTCGCCGACTGCGTGTTAGTAACGCTCATCCTCGTCGGCCGGGGGCGGCTTGTAGTCCTTGCCGTACTTGTTCTTGTGCGGCTCCGGCTTGAAAGCCGAGACGTCGATGCGGATCGGCGGCGCCCGCGGGTCGTCGTCCCCGGCGCCCGTCACGGTGATGGGGATGCTGAGCTCGCCGCCGCCTCTTCGTGCCAGACCTTCAGGACGCGCGCTCCGGCGGGCACGTTCGGGAAGCGCGAACGTCGCCGCTCGGCGGCGTCACGGCCACGTAGTCCGAGTCCACGACCATCACGAAGCCCGACCATCTGCGGGTGGATGTTGCAGTAGACGCGCACCAGGCCGGCCTCCTCGAAGGTCTTGGGCTTCGAGGCGCCGCTCCGGTAGAGGCCGAGGTCGAACCGGTTCGCGCCCGAGACCGAGAAGACGTTGTGGTAGATCGGGTCGGCGTTGGGGAACTCGACCGTCGTGTTCTTCGGGACGGCCACGACGCGCGGCTGGAAGCGCTTGGAGGCCGACTTCATTTCTCCGGATACGGCGCTCGGCCGTCCCCGGCGCGGGCGCCCCGGGCTTCCGCGTCCCCTCGACCCAGACCACGACGTTCGAGGCGTCGGACAGCTCTTTCCCGTCCTTGACCAGGATCACTTTGCCCGAGACCGTGCCCCCGGCGGCGGACGCCGCGACGAGGAGGGCCAGGAGTACGGCGGCGCCGCGCTTACCCATGATTCCTTGGGAAAAATCATAGCATCGGGCATCATTCGGATGAGGGACAAGGGAGGCCGCATGGCGACGACCGAGAAACGCGTCGAGATCTTCGGAAAGGACACCTGACCCTACACGACCGCGGCCCGTGAGGACTACGCGAAGCGCAAGTACTCGGTCCGGTACATCAACGTCAAATCCGACAAGACGGAGCTCGAGCGGATGATCCGGATTTCCGGAGGCCGCGAGGTTCCGGTGATCCTCGAGGACGGCCGCGTCACCGTCGGCTTCGGCGGCACCTGAGGCGTCTGAGCGCCCCGGAGGGGCGCAGCACGGTCATCGGGGCTCGACCTGCGGCATCGCCGCATATAATCCCGGCCCAACGATTCAACTTTGACTCTAGACGGTGGAGGTCGCATGGCGCACGACGCCGCTTCGGGATCGGATTTTCGTCCTTACGTTCCCGCGGAACAGGACATCCCGGAGTTCACACCCAAGGCGATCATCCTCGGCGCGTTCTTCGGCATCCTCTTCGGCGCCGCGACCGTGTACCTCGCGCTCCGCGCCGGCCTGACCGTCTCGGCCTCCGTTCCCATCGCGGTCCTCTCGATCGCGTTCTTCAAGAAGTTCGGCAAGTCCACGATCCTCGAGAACAACATCGTCCAGACGATCGGCTCGGCCGGCGAGTCGGTCGCCGCGGGCGTCGTCTTCACGACGCCGGCCCTCATCTTCCTGGCGGGCGGCGACCAGTACTTCAAGTACATCCAGATCACGATCCTCGCGATCTTCGGCGGCATCCTCGGCGTCCTCTTCATGATCCCGCTGCGCCGGGCGCTGATCGTCAAGGAGCACGGCAAGCTCCGCTATCCCGAGGGCGTCGCCTGCGCCGACGTCCTGATCGCCGGCGAGAAGGGCGGCAACCTCGCGAAGATGGTCTTCGCGGGCTTCTGGATCGCCCTCGGCTACAAGATCCTCTACGGCGTCTTCGGCCTCTGGCGCGAGACGGCGACCTTCTTCCGGACGAAGAAGGAGTCCGTCTATCCGAGCTCGACCCTCAACGTCGACGTCACGCCCGAGTACCTGGGCCTCGGCTACATCATCGGCCCGCGCATCGCCGGCGAGCTCTTCTCGGGCGGCCTCCTCTCCTGGATGGCCCTGATCCCGCTCATCGCGATCTTCGTGCCCGAGCCGCGCCTGATCGCGGACCTCGAGGCCCTCGGCTTCTCCGAGGTCTGGCGCGCGAACAACTCCTACGCCAACTGGATCTACCGGGCCTACATCCGCTACATCGGCGCGGGCGCCGTGGCCTGCGCCGGCGTCATGACGCTCATCAAGACGATGCCGACGATCGTTTCGGCCTTCCGCGAGTCGCTCAAGAGTTTCGGCGAGCGCGCGAAGGCCGTGGCCGTCAAGCGCACCGAGCGCGACATGAGCATGGGACCGGTCATCTTCGGGTCGCTCGCGATCGTCATCATCCTCGCGATCCTGCCGGGCTTCCCGCACGGGCCGTTCCCGGGCTCGCTCTTGATGTCGGTCCTGATCGTCCTCTTCGGTTTCTTCTTCGTCACCGTCTCCTCGCGCATCGTCGGCATCATCGGGACCTCGTCCAACCCCATCTCCGGCATGACGATCGCGACGATCATGGCGACCTGCGTCATCTTCGTGCTCGTCGGCTGGAAGGGCGACGTCTACCAGGCCGTCGCGCTTTCGGTCGGCGCGATCGTCTGCATCGCGGCCGCGAACGCCGGCGCGACGTCGCAGGATCTGAAGACCGGTTTCCTCGTCGGCGCGACGCCGATTCGCCAGCAGTACGGCCTGGTCATCGGAGTCCTCGTGTCGGCCCTCTTCATCGCCGGCACGCTCTTCCTCCTCGACTCCACGCCGACCTACAAGGACGACCCCACGGACGCTGCACGCCATCGGCTCGCCCAAGCTCGCGGCGCCGCAGGCGACGCTCATGGCCACGATGATCAAGGGCCTCCTCGCGCAGAACCTGCCGTGGGCGCCCGTGCTCGTCGGCGTGTTCCTGGCCTTCATGGCCCAGCTCGCCGGAGCGCACGCGCTCTCGTGGGCGGTCGGCGCGTACCTGCCGGTCTCGACCACGGCGCCGATCTGGGTCGGCGGCATGATGAAGGCGCTCGTCGACTCGATGGCGGAAGAGAAGAGGGCGACGGCAAGGAAGAGTCGGAGCTCTCCTCCGGGCATGCTCTACGCGACCGGCCTCGTCGCCGGCGGCTCGATCGGCGGCGTCCTCATCGCCTTCCTCGCGTTCACCGGCGACAAGATCCTCAAGATGGAGTCGCCGACGCTCATCGAGGCGCTGGACTTCGGCCACAAGCTCTACGGCGGGCTCCGCGACAGCGTCGTCGGCGGCAGCATCCTCGCCGGCGTCGTGTTCGCGTTCCTCTGCTTTACCCTGGTCCGGAACGCGCAGAAGAAGCTGGAAGCGTAGCGGCCGCTTCGCGGCCGCTAGCTTCCATCCCGAGGGCCGCAGGCCCGAGGGATCCCGGGACGTCGTGAGCCGTCATCCCGAGGCGCGGAGCGCCTTCGCGGTCTCCTCCGCGCCGACGAGGAGGACGAAAACCGAGAGGCGGAGGCGGGCCCGTGGGGTCGTCATGGCGGCCGTGGCCGCCATGGTTTCAGATGACGTCGAACTTCTTCCCGACCTTCTTGAACGCCTCGACCGCCCGGTCCAGGTCGGCCCGCTCGTGCGCCGCCGAGACCTGGCAGCGCAGGCGCGCGTGGCCCTGCGGCACGACCGGGAAACCGAAGCCCGAGACGTAGACGCCTTCCTCGAAGAGCGCCTTGCCCATGGCGAGCGCCTTCGCCGTGTCGCCCACGATGACCGGCACGATCGGATGCGTTCCGTGCGGGATCTTGAACCCCGCCTCCGAGATCGCCTTCCGGTAGTACATCGCGTTGTCGCGAAGCCTGGCGACGGGAGCCGGATCCTCTCTTAGGAGCCGAAACGACTCGAGCGCCCCGGCGGCCACCGCGGGCGGCAGCGAGTTCGAGAAGAGATACGTCCGGCTGCGCTGCCGCAGCGTCTCGACGAGAGCCTTCGGCCCCGTGACGAAGCCGCCCGCCGCGGAGCCCATCGCCTTGCCGAGCGTTCCCGTCGTCACCGGAACCTTCCCGAAGACGCCCTGCTCCTCGGCGGTGCCGCGTCCCGTCTTCCCGAGGACCCCCGTCGCGTGCGAGTCGTCCACCGCGAGCATGGCACCGTGCTTCTCGCAGATCCGCACGCACTCGCGCAGGTCCTGCTCCTCGCCCTCCATCGAGAAGACGCCGTCCGTGATGTAGAGCTTGAAGCGCGAGGTCTTGTCTTCGCCGAGCATCCGATCGAGGGCCGCGAGGTCCCCGTGCGGCGCGCGGTACCGCTTCGCCTTGGAAAGCCGCACGCCGTCGATGATCGAGGCGTGGTTGAGCTCGTCCGAGTAGAGCCCGTCGGGCTCGTCCAGCACCGCGGCGAAGAGGCCCTCGTTCGCCGCCCAGCACGTCATGTACAGGATCGCGTCGTCGCAGCCGAAGAAGGACGCGATCTCGGCCTCGAGCTCCTTGTGCAGCTCCTGCGTCCCGCAGATGAAGCGCACCGACCCGAGCCCCGCGCCCCAGCGGTCGACCGCCTTCTTCTGGGCTTCCCGGATGCGCGGGTGGTTCGCGAAGCCCAGGTAGTTGTTGGAGGTCAGCATCACGACCTCGCGTCCGCCGACCTTCACGCGCGGCCCCTGCGCCGACTGCAGGACCAGCTCTTCCTTGTACGTGCCCGCCTGTTTCAGCCCCGCCATCTGCGAGGCGAGATGATCGACGAAAGTCATTCCAACTCCTCGTTCAGCGGGCGGCCGCGAGGGCCGCCCCTACTCCAGTACGGCTGCCGCTCGATCACGTCGTAGGGGCGGGGCTCGCCCCCGCCCTCTTTCGTCATTTGCCGTCGGAGAGGATCTTGCCGGCCACGCGATCGCCCGGGAACGCCGCGTCCAGCGCCGCGAGCGCGCGGTCGAACGCCGCCGCGCTGCCCGCCATGACTTCCGCGCAGAGCGTGGGCGTGCGCACGAACTCCGAGGTCCCCGACGCGCCGCGCACGACGATCGAGTCCACGCGGGTCCTCGACGACGAAGAGGATCCCGTCGATCTCTTCGAGCGCCCGCGACGCGATGCGGTGCGCCTTCTCGATCTCGTCCTTCATCAGGCACACGCCCGCGAGGCCCATCACCTGGAAGTGGTTCTGCTCGAACTCGGTCCGGTCCCAGTTCTTCCAGACGCGTTCGCGGGGAACGAGCTGGAAGCGATACGCCACGTTCGACAGGCGGGACTCCTCGACCGCGAACTCCGCGATCCGTCGTCCGCTCAGCTCCATGGTTCGGGTCCGGCTTGGGAGGCTTGCTCGTTGGCATGGGATCTCCAATAGATGTCGATGTCGTTTGGCGTGGAATCTATCGCAAGTTCCGGCCCGGGGAGGACGCGGACCGCGCAGGCTCCGTAAGAGACACGGAGGCTGCCGATGATGCTCGCGCTCCTGCTCGCCGTCGAGCTCGCCCGCTGGTCGACGAACGGCCCGCGGGACGTCTTCACGAGCGACGTGGCGGTCGCCGCCGGGTCGCATCCCCGGATTTTCGCGGTCTCCTACAACGCCGTCGATGGCATCGGCATCTACCGGAGCGAGGATGGCGGCTCGAGCTGGGAGCGCGCCCCCGGGCTCGTCGGCCCGTTCATCGAGCTGCGAGACCGACCCGCACGATCCGGACCGCCTCTTCGCCGCCACTCTATTCGCCGGCTTCTCCGGGTTCTGGACGACGTTGTACCGGTCGCTCGACGGCGGAGCGAGCTGGACCCAGCGCCAGCAGCTGATCGGGCCGGTGAGCGGGCCGCAGTCCTGCGAGGTCGCGTTCGATGCCGTCGAGCCCGGCATCGTTTACGCGTCCTACGGGGGCATTCCGTCGATCGATCGCAGCGAGGACGGGGGAGAGACTTTCACCGGCTTTCCGTCGCCGTTTTCCGGCGCGCTGCTCGCGTCCGCCGCCGACGGCGACGTTGATCGCGACGGTGGGCACGACGGTCTATTTCAGCCGCGACCGCGGTGAGAGGTGGACGCCGGCGGCGCCGCCGCCGGTGCTGTGTCCGATCCGGGCCGTCGCGGCGGATCCCGTCGACGCAAACCGCTGGTATGTCGGGAGCGGTCAGGAGCTGTTCCCGTGCGGCGAGCTGGCTCGCACCGAAGATGGCGGGGCGTCGTGGATCCGGGCAGCGGACCCCGGCGGCCCGATCAACGATCTCGCGACGGATCGCGCCCACCCGGGTCTTCTCTACGCGGCGACCGGGCAGACCGGAGCCGTCGGTGGCGCCGGGCCGCGTGCTGGCGACGAGGGACGGCGGCGAAACCTGGATCGACCTGGGAGGACCCGCGACCGACGGCTCGGCACGATCGCGCTGCCCGACGATGGAAGCCGGATCTACGCGTCGACCAGCGCCGGCGTTTACCTGAGGGACCTGCGACGCCCGCGCTCCGTCCCGCCGCGCTGAGCGTAACCTCGGATCCTCGGGCGGCGTATCGTGCTGGCAGGAGGCCGCATGTCGTTCAGAGCCCTCGCCCGCACGGCGCTGGTCTTTCTCGTCACCGCCCCGCTGTCCGCCGCTCCCGCAACAGACCTCTCCGGCGAATGGGAGCTGATGATCACCCTCTTCGGCAACCCGCTCGCATACCGGATGGAGGTGAAAGTCGATGGCGGCAAGCTGACCGGCTCTGTGAGCCGCGGCAAGCCGACGCCGATCACGGGGACGATCCAGGGCGACGGCGATCGGGTCCGCTTCGAGTGGAAGGATCCGTGGGGCACGCTCAACCAGCTCGAGGGCCGCCTCGAGAAAGGGGAGCTCTCGGGAACGGCCAGCTTCTCGGGCGAGTCCCCCGGCCTCACTCCGCCCATGCCCTGGCGGGCGCGACGGGCCGCGTCGGACAAGCCCGTGACGCCGCGCACGCTGGACTTCGAGCCGAAGGAGTTCCACCGCGTCTTCTCGAGCACGATCGAGCCCGTGCTCCGCATCTGGCCCGGCGACACCGTGCGCACATGGACGGTGGACGCCGGTGGCGTCGACGCGAAGGGCAGACACGCATCATCGGCGGCAACCCAGACCGGTCCCTTCTACGTCGAAGGCGCGATGCCGGGCGACGTCCTGGTCGTCCACGTGAAGAAGCTCCGGCTCAACCGTCCCTCCGCCATCAGCGACGACGGCCTCGTCGAACGCGCCGTGACCTCCGACTGGGCGTCCGAGCACAAGCAGGAGTGGAACGACGTCGCCTGGAGCCTGGACCTGCAGACCGGCATGGCGAAGCTCGCGAAACCCACCGAGCGTCTCGCGTATCTCGCCGTCCCGACGCGTCCGATGCTCGGCTGCGTCGGCGTCGCGCCCGGCTACTCCCGCCCGGCCATGGGAACGACCGACAACGGGCGTATCGGCGGCAACATGGACTTCAACGAGATCGTCGAGGGCTCGACCGTCTATCTGCCCGTCGGCCAGCCCGGTGCGCTCCTCTACGTCGGCGACGGCCACGCGATCCAGGGCGACGGCGAGCTCAACGGCAACGCGCTCGAAACTTCCATGGACGTCGAGTTCTCGGTGGAGCTGATCCGCGCCAAATCGATCAGGGCCCGCGCGTCGAGAACTCCGAGTACATCATGGCGATGGGCCTCGCCGGTTCGCTCGACGATGCGTTCAAGGAGGCGACCTCGTCACTTCTGTCCTGGCTCGAATCCGACTACGGGCTGACCGGGCCCGAAACCGCGATGCTCGTCGGCGTCACGGTCGAGTACGAGGTCTCCGAGGTCGCCGACCGCAACGCCGGCATCGTGGCGAAGATCCCGAAGAAATACCTGCCGGAGCCGAGTGCCGACGCTCGCGAGATGGGCACCTGGCAGCTCAATGACGCGAAGTCTGGAAGTTAACGCGAGCCAGAGCGCGCCGAAGTACATCCACGTCGTCTACGCGCCCGCGGCGAACGGCATGGTGAAGGTCACGCTCGAAGGCGTCGACGGGGCGGGGAAGCCCGTGCGCAACGAGTGGACCGGCAAGTTCGACGGCAAGGACTACCCGGTCACGGGCGATCCGTTCTCCGACACGCGCTCGTACACTCCGGTCGGCGAGAGGACGCTCGACATCACGATCAAGAAGGCCGGCAAGGTCGTCCTGACCGGGCAGATGGTGCTCTCGGAGGACGGCAAGACGCGCACGACGACCACGTCGGGCAAGGATGCGAGCGGGCAGGACATCTCGAGCAGCGCGGTCTACAACAAGCAGTAGACGGGCAGTCTTCCAACCGGTCGGCTGACGTTTTTTTGCACTCCGGGCGACTCGCGACGCGATCACTCCATTTAGTTTCAGCCACTTAGCGTTGCCCGCGAGCTGGCTGCGACTTTGCGATTCTACGGTCGCCGTGAGCTCCATGCGCGGCGGTGGTCCGGGGCAGGGGCCTGCCCCGGCGACGCGGGGGTCGGCAACGCGGCCTCCCTCGGCTGGCCGCGGGGCTGAAGCAGGATTCTCCGGCGGGCGGCATCTCGTTTCGCCGTTCCCCGAAGCGGACGAGATCGACGCCGCGTGGCCCCGAAGCCGACGATCCACCTCGAGCCCGGCGCGATGGTCGGCGCGTTCCAGATCATCGACCGGCTCGGCGCCGGCGGGATGGGCGAGGTCTACCGCGCGCTGGACACGCGGCTCGGCCGCAAGGTCGCGCTGAAGGTCCTCCCGAAGGAGTTCCTCTCGAATCAGGAAGGCCTCGCGCGCTTCGCGCTCGAAGCGCGCTCCGCGTCCGCGCTGAATCATCCGAACATCGTCACGATCTTCGAGGTCGGCCAGGCGGGCTCCTCGCCGTACCTCGCGATGGAGCTCATCGACGGCTGGACGCTGCGCCACCTCATCGACAGCGGGCCGCTGCCCGTCAAGAAGACGCTCGATCTCGCGATGCAGATCGCCGGCGGTCTCGCCAAGGCGCACCAGGTCGGCATCGTGCACCGGGACCTGAAGCCCGAGAACATCATGGTCACGCAGGACGGCTTCGTGAAGATCCTGGACTTCGGCCTCGCGAAGCTGCAGAGGACGCCCCGGCGGAGGGAGTTCGCCGGCGGCGATTCCGACGGATGTCCGGCGTCTCGCTGACGCAGGCCGGTCTCATCATCGGCACGCCCGACTACATGTCGCCCGAGCAGGCGGCCGGCCGCTCGCTCGATTTCCGCTCCGACCAGTTCTCCGCGGGCCTCGTCTTCTACGAGATGCTGACGCGGCGCCGCCTCTTCCACCGCGCGACGCCCGTGCAGACGCTTTCGGCGATCATCCAGGACGAGCCGCTGCCGCTCGAGGGCCTGAATGCCCGCGTGCCGCAGCCGTTGCGCTGGGCGATCGAGCGCTGCCTCGCGAAGGATCCCGAGGAGCGCTACGCCACGACGGCGGAGCTCGTGCGCGACCTCAGGCAGATCCGCGAGAAGCTCGCCGAGTTTCCCGGCACGCCCGGCGAGCCGCGGGCCGACGCCGAGCCACGCGCGCGCCGACCCTGCAGCCCGTCGGATGCCCCGCCGCCGCTGCCGACCACGAAGTCGCCGATGCCGGCGCTGCTGAGCGCCGCGCTTCCCATCTCGGTCGGCACGCCCGTCGGGACGCCGGCCGCGACGCGCGCCGCGAAGGCGCGCCGCGTCCGCGAGTTCGCGCTCGTCCTCGCTCTCGGCCTCGCCTTCTTCGCCGGCGGCGCGTTCCTGGGCCACTGGTTCCGCGGCAAGCAGATCGACGCGCCGCCGCCGACCTGGAAGGGCAACCTCCTCGTCGGGCCCATGACGCGCGTGATGTCGCCGCGCAGCTCGCCCGACGGCAAGACGCTCGCGTTCCTGACGCTCGTCGGCGGCCGCTCGCAGGTCGCCGTCATGAAGCCCTCCTCGGGCGACTGGACCGTGCTGACGAAAGCAGGCGGACTCCGGGTCCGTTTACAAGGTCTGCTGGTCGCGAGACGGCGACCGCCTCTTCTTCGACCGCGTGAGCGACGTGCCCCGTCGGCATCTACAGCGTTTCGCCGCTCGGCGGCGAGGAGCACGCGGTGCTCGAGGACGCGCAGGGCCCCGAGGCGCTGCCCGACGGAAGCCTCCTCGTCGTCAAGCGCGACGCCGCAGCGCAACTTCCAGATCCATCGCTTCCGCCCGGACACGGGCGAGCTCGACCGGTCGGGCCGGCCGTGGTCGCGGAGCGGGGGAACTGGAGCCTGCGGGCGTTTCCGGATGGAAAGAGCGGTCGTCTTCTGGGGCCGCCTCGTCGGGCTCGGAGGATCCCGCGCGCCGCGTGTACGTTCTGGACGTCGAGACCGGCAAGGCGACGCCGTTCGCGCCGCAGCTTCCGCTCTCGCCGCCGCTCGCGATCGGCGCGGACGGCAACTCCGTCCTCGCGTTCGTCAACTTCGGCGACCTGCAGCAGGCGATCTCGGTCTCGCGCGACGGCCAGCAGGGCAAGCTCCTCTTTCCGGTGACCGGCAAGCCCTGGGGCCTGGACGCCGCGCCGGACGGCAGCCTCTTCGTGAGCACGATGGACAGCCCCGCCGAGCTCCTCCGCTTCCCGGCGACGGGCGGCGTTCCGGACCAGCTCGTCACGATGGCGGGCAGCCTGATGACGAGCCCCGTGCAGCTCGGCGACGCGGGCTTCCTGATCCCGAACCAGGTTCTCGGAAAGCGGCGGCTTCTCATCAGCGCTGCCGACGGGCAGGCTCCGCCCGTTCCTCGATTCCGCCGAGCAGGCGACTCCGCCGGCGATGTCTCGTCGGCGCGAACCACGTCGCGTTTCTCTCGGGAGCGGTCGGACAGCCCGCCGATGCTCACGGTCGCCACGATGCCCGAGGGCCGCATCGTCAAACGCCTCGAAGCGACTCGCGGCATCGCGCCGCAGAGCCTCGTGGCGTCTCCCGACGGCAAGACGCTCTACTACGTCAACGCGGGGTCCCTCTTCTCGATCGACATCGAAGGCGGCATTCCGAAGCGCATGCGCGCCGCCAACGGCGTCGCCCTCGACCCGCGCGCCCACGATCCGGCGCTCATCGTCCAGGTCAACGAGAACGACGGCGTGAAGCTCTTCCGCGATGCCGCTTGTCGGGGACCTCCGAGCTCTCGATTCTCTTCGTGAGCCCGCTGCGCATCGCGCCCCTGCCGATCTCGGGCGCGGCCGTGGGCTCGCGACGGCCGGATCGCCGTCACCATCACCTCGCCCGACTCGCTCTTCCGCGGCGTCGGCCTGCTGGATCCCGTCAGCGCCTCGATCGAGCGGCTCCCGCTGGTCTTCGACGGCGACGTCCAGTCGCCCGGCCTGGGCGCGCGACGGGTCGCTTCTCGCCGTCGGCCTCTCGATCCGCAGCAGCCTCTGGCGCTTCCAGGCGCAGGCGGCTCCGGAGACGCGGTAAGGCCGTCGTTCGGATTCGGACGCGCGAGCGGAGGCTCGTCAAGTGGGATATCCCACCAGGACACTGGTGCCCGAATCGAGCATACGAATCCCCGTCACGATTCGAAGCCTCCGGAACTTGCTTCGACATTATAGAGGAGGGGACATGAAGGTACGGACCATTCTCGGATCCCTGGTCGTTTTCTGTGCAGTGGTCGCCATTTCCTTCGCAGCGGACGCGCCCAACGCCCATATGGGCACCTGGAAGTTGAACGAGGCCCAGTCCAAGTTCTCTCCTGGAGCGCAAAAGAACCACACCGTGGTCTACGCCTCGGAAGGCCACGATTGGGTGATCCTGGTCTACGGCATCAACAAGGACGGCAAGAACGAGCACAACGTGTGGATGGGCAGGTTCGACGGGGTGGACTATCCGGTGACGGGCGACCCGAACTTCGACATGCGTTCCTACAAGGTCGTCGACGCCAACAACATGGACATGATCGTCAAGAAGGACGGCAAGGTCATCGGCACCGGCCGGATCACCGTCTCCGCTGATGGCAAGACCCGCACCGTCACGACGAAGAGCGCCGACGGCTCGGCCTCGCCGTTCAACAACGTCGCGGTGTACACAAAGCAGTAAGACACTCCCACCGAGCTTCAAGGGCGGCCTCGCGGCCGCCCTTTTTATTTACAGTCTGTCCGGACTCGATTCGTCGGACTTAAATAGCCGCTAACCGCCCCCACTCGGCCCTCACCTTGTGGCAGACTTCGCATCAAGGCACGCGGCTTGCGATCCTGACGCGTGCCGCAACCGGCGCGTGATCGATTTCGGTCCGTCGCGGGAGTCCGAACCCGGGGACCATCAAGTAACCAGGGGTACCTGGGCGGAGGTGTCTCTTGTCTCGCTTCAATCGCCGGAAGTTTCTCTACGGGTCGGCCGCCTCGCTCGCGGCCTTCTCGGCGGGCTCGCCGCTTCTCGCCGCGCCCGAGAAAAAGCTGCCGAAGCCCAAGAAGAGCGGCATCGACCACATCGTCGTCGCGATGGTCGCGAACCGCTCGTTCGACCACCTGCTCGGCTGGATGCCTCAGGCCGACGGTCGGCAGGCCGGCCTGATCTACACGGACCGCGACGGGGCCGCATTCGAGACGTATCCGCTGGCGCCCGATTTCCAGGGCTGCGGCCATCCCGTCCCCGACGATTCGTTCCGTGGCGGACGCACCGAGTACAACGAGCGCCTCTGCGACGGCTGGCTGCGCGCCGGCTCGAACGACATCTACTCGATCGGGTACTACCGCCAGGAGGACCTTCCGTTTCTGGGAAGGCGGCGCCGGACTGGACGGTCTGCGCCCGATATTTCTCGCCGGTCATGGCGCCCAGCCAGCCGAACCGCATCTATGCGCACGCCGGCGTCACGGATCGCCTCGAGGACCTGCCCGACCTCTGCACGCTGCCGACGATCTGGGACCGTCTCGCCAAGGCGGAGCTGCGGGGCCGCTACTACTTCTCGGACCTCCCGTTCCTCTCGCTCTGGGGAGACGAGGTACGCCGACATCACGCGCCCCTACTCCGAGTTCGTCGCCGACTGCGCGTCGGGAAATCTGCCCGAAGTCGCCTTCGTCGATCCGCCCTTCGCCGGAAGGGAGACGGGGACCTCCTCCGACTATCACCCGTACGGCGACGTCCGCGCCGGCGAGTCGTGGCTTTACGAGACCTATCGCGCCGTCACCACCGGGGCGGACTGGGAGCACACGGTCCTCGTCATCAACTTCGACGACTGGGGAGGGTTCTTCGACCACGTCGTTCCGCCCTTCGCCAATGACGTCGATCCCTTCTTCGAGCTCCGCGGCTTCCGCGTACCCTGCGTCGTCGTCGCGCCGATGGCGCGACGCGGCTTCGTCGCCGACGGTGTCTACGACCACACCTCCATCCTCAGGATGATCGAGTGGCGGTACGAGCTGGCGCCGCTCTCGATACGCGACGCCGGCGCGAACAACCTGGCGGAAGTGCTCGACTTCAATCCCCGACGGAGGGATGTGGACGAGCCTCCTGACTACGACGTCGCGCCCTTCGTCTCGCAGCCGTGCGGGCCCAGGCTCGGCCCGCGAATCGCCCCGTAGGCGGCGGGCCTGCGAACCCGGTAAAGAACTTCGTAGGGGCGGGGCTCGCCCCCGCCCCGATGAGCCGGGAGGGCGGCCGCAAGGGCCGCCCCTACGAAGACCTGGTGTGGCTTCTTGCGGTGGCGTCCTGACGCTTTAGCCCTCGTAGGGGCGGGGGTTGCCGCCGTCCTTCGGACGGCCTCTCCTACTGCCGTGAGCTTGCCCTCTGGTGGTCGGACCGTCCCCGCCCCGATGAGCCGGGAGGGCGGTCGCGATCCGTCCCTACGAAGACCGACCCTTCCCTCGCGACAAGACGTATTTGGGATGCCTCGGCGACGATCGATTCGTCTACCCCACCCGATCTACCGCGAACCGGGCTGCGCGTTCTCCGTGACGATCGGGACCGCCCCGCGGTTTCCAGTCTTCGCCGACATGCAGTTTGGCCTGGAGTGCATCGCGGAGTTACGCATCCTGTGCGCGGACCGTCGTGTTCGATGCTACGCGTATTGCTTGATGCCGGATCACGTCCATCTGTTGCTGGGACTCGGCGGGTTGTCCGATCTGATGTCGACCGTTGGAGCATGGAAGTCAAGATGTTCTCTGTTGCGACGACGACGGGGCCTTTCGAAACGGTTTTGGCAGCGCAGCTTCTACGATCATGCATTGCGCCGAGAGGAGGACCTTCTCGTCGTCACACGCTACATTCTCGAAAATCCAATTCGTGCCGGATTGGTTGAGAGCGCAGCCGAATACCAGCTGTCCGGCTCGTTCGAATTCCCGCTTGACGGACTTTGGCCACCATAGCGGGGCGGCCGCAAGGGCCGCCCCTACGAAGAGATGGGGTGGTCTGGTGCGCTGGCGTCCCTGAAGCGTTTGCCGGTGTAGGGGCGGTGCTTGTCCCCGCCCCGATGAGCTGGAAGCCCCGATGATCGGAAGAAGGCTGGCCGCAGGGGGCGCCCCTACAGGACATGGCGTGGTCTCGTGCAGTGGCGTGCTGACGCACTAGCCGTCGTAGGGGCGGGGCTTGCCCCCGCCCCGATGAGCCGACCTACTTCAGCCGGCGCCGCATCTCGAGCAGACGTCCCCCGAGTAGCCGGCGATCCAGCTTTCGCAGCTGGCCCTTCAATCCGGCGTCGCCCGCCCAGCGCTCCAGCCGCCGCGTTTCGGCGAGCTTCGCGTTGATCGCGCCCACGAGGTCGTCCCGGTCCCGCTTCGCGAGCTGCTCGCGGATCTCCTCCCAATACCCGATCTCGTTCGGGGGTATGTGGATGGCCCGGATCATCTCCGGAGTCACGTCGGCATGCCGGAAGCTGTGCGTGTCCGCGAGCCGTCCGAGCGCCAGGAGCGCCGCCATCGTGCGCATGCACTTCTCGCACTCGCCGCAATTCAGATGCGGCGCGCTCGGATAGGCGAGACAGACGATCAGCTCGTCGATCGCGTCGCCTCCGGATTGGGCGAGGATGCGCAGCC
This sequence comes from uncultured Acidobacteriota bacterium, assembly GCA_963749265.1. GTDB lineage: Bacteria > Acidobacteriota > Thermoanaerobaculia > UBA5066 > Gp7-AA6 > DAHUXD01. Next base: position 146,201 of record CAVVML010000032.1, read on the forward strand.
GGTCGAATCGTGTCAGAGGCAGCGGATCGTGCCGGACCTCGACGCCGCTCGAGCTGTAGAGCGGATCCAGCAGGGGGTGCGTCCCTCGCGGGAACTCGTCGGCGACGTGGAGGCCCGACGCGATGGACACGCTGCTCCAGCGCCCGGGAAACAGGTGCGCGGCCGACGCCAGCGTGGACGAGAGCCTCTGCTGCGTCAGGAACGGCAGATCGGGATCCAGATCCCAGACGTTCGTCCGCACCGGGATCAGCGTCAGGTTCCTTGCCTCGGCGGCCTTCTCGAGACGGGCGCGGACGCGCGGGTACCACGGCGAGTCTTCGCGATCGGTCAGGAGATTCCCGTCCACCGAGATGCCGTCGGCGAACCAGCCGGGGTGCTCCGGCGTGTAGTCGCGCCGGTTGGCGTGGACCAGGTGCGTGGAGTCGATGCCGCCGGTCACGTACACGGCGGAGCGCGGAGGATTCCGCGGCGCCAGGACTCGGAATCCTTCCGACGCCTCGATCGCGAGCGGCCTTCGCGGCCCGCCGAACCAGCTCCGCAGAAGCGCGGTCGCCGTCGACAGGCCCTCCGCGAGCCGCGGGCACAGACGTCCCTTCCACGAGCAGGCGCCTCTCGCCGTGATGCCTCGCCGGGAGCGCGCACGCCGTCGCGAAGGCCTCGGGCGCCGCGACGAGATCCTCCCGGCCGGCACCGTCCGTTTCGAAGAAGAGCTCGAACGGAGGCCGGTCGGACCGCTCCCACGTCACCCTCGCCGTCACGCGGGCGGAGTCGGGAATCCGCGCGAGGCGGATATCCGAAATCTTCACCAGAGAGAAGCATACCGGTGCGGCGCGCGTTTTTGCGCCGGCTCCGACGACGGCCGTCACACGCTCTCGATGCGCCCTGCCCCTAAAATCTCTCTACACAACCGTCTTCCCGGAGGAATGAATGCGCTGGTTTCAACGGATCCTGGGCATCGCCTATCTCGCGACCGTTTGCGGCTCGACGGCCCTTCAGGCCCAACATCGGAGCCCGCGCTTCGGAAGCGATGGCGTTCAGGCGATCGCGATCTCGGCCCGGGACATGGGCGCTGTCGGAGGCGAAACCACCTGGGCCCAGAACGCCATCTTCTATCGGTACCTCACTCGCGGCGTCCTCAACCTGATCGCCGCCGTGAGCGCTCCGCAGGGGTCGCCGCTCACCGCGCTCGATTTCGAAGCGTGCGACCTGCCCTCTACGCCGTCATCCCGAGCGAAGCGAGGGATCCCGTCACCGGCAGGCCCTGAGCCGTACTATCGATTTCGGGATCCCTCGGCCTTCGGCCTCGGGATGACCGCGTAGCGACCGCTGCCTCGACTATCCCGGGATCCCTCGTCGCTCCGCTCCTCGGGATGACCCTCCTCGCGGCCGCCTTTACGCCGTCATCCCGAGCGCAGCGAGGGATCCCGGACTCGCAGCGCCGCGATGAGTGTCGGGATCCCTCGTCGCTGCGCTCCTCGGGATGACCCGCTTCCGCGAGCGCCCCCTACGCTGTCATCCCGAGCGCATTACGCCGTCATCCCGAGCGGAGCGAGGGATCCCGTCACCGGCAGGCCCTGAGCCGTACTATCGATTCCGGGATCCCTCGGCGCTTCGCTCCTCGGGATGACCGCGCCGGCCGGCGCGGAGCGACCGCTGCGCGGTCACTTCTTCGTATTCGACCAGCTCTGCTTGCGGACCTTCCACTGCCCGTTCTCGTCCACGAGCTCGATATTTCCGTACATCGTTTCGCTGTCGGATTTCCCGGTCGCGGCCATGGTGGCCTTTGTGCCGTCGACCTTGAGGTCGCTGAGCTTGACGTCCTTCGGCTGCATGATCTGGAGAAGCTCCATCAGGTCCTTGGGAGTCTTCCCCATCTCCTTGGCCACCTTTTCCATCTCCTTGTTCGCGTCGCTCGCCAGCGTCTGGGAGTAGGCCTTCAAGTCTCCGGCGACGATGGCTTTGTCCGAGGCGCGGTACACCTTCGCCTGAGGGCTCGACTCGATGTCCTTCGAGTCGGCGGCTGAAAGTGCGAGGGACGAGCCGAGAAGCACCAGGACGAGAGAAGACCCGGAGCGTCGTCCGCATTGTGAAACTCCTTTCGACGATGAATTTGGGCGGAAGCATAGCTTCTCGCCTCTAGAATCGCCGCACCGAAAGGGGAGAACCGCTGGATAACCTCTGCCACACGCTCGCGGGCGCGGCCATCGCGCAGGCCTCACCGTTCCGAAGGACGCCGCTCGCCATGGCGACCGCCCTGGTCGGCGCGAACCTCCCCGACGTCGACGGGCTCGTGTACTTCTACGGAGACAACGTGGATGCGCTGGCGTTCCGCCGCGGCTGGACGCACGGAATCCTCGCGATGGCGGTGTTTCCGTTCGTTCTCGCCGGAGCGATGCTCGCCTTCGACCGCTTCGTACGCCGACGTCTTCGGCCCGCAGAAGCCGCCCGCGCTGTGGAAGCCGCTGCTGATCCTCTCCGCGCTCACGGTGCTGTCGCACCCGCTGCTCGACTTTCTCAATACCTACGGCGTGCGATTCCTGGCGCCCTTCTCCTGGGAGTGGTTCTACGGGGACGCGCTCTTCATCATCGATCCGTGGGTCTGGACCACGCTCGCCGCCGGCGTCTTCCTCTCGAGCTGGCGCCGCCGCCGCGATCTGGCAAATCCCGATCGCCCCGCGCGCGTCGCGCTCCTCCTGACGGGTGCGTACGCCGTGACGATGATGCTGTCCGGTGTCGTCGGAAGAATCGCGGCCAACTACTCGGTCGCGGGCTCCGAGCGGCGCATGGTCGGACCGGTGTGGTTCAAACCCCACAGACGCCAGCTCGTTTTCGACTTCGGGCAGGAGTACCGCTACGGTTCCGTCGAGTTCCGGCCCTGGCCGAGCACCGAGCTCTCCCGCAAGGTCGACCCGAAGGACGCCGACGACCCGCTCGCGCAAGCGGCGGCGGCGACGGATCGGGGGAGGAAGTTTCTTTCGTGGGCGCGCTTTCCCTTCTTCTTCGTGGAGCGCCAGGCGAACGGCGGCGCCCGTGTCGAGCTGCATGACGCCCGCTACCCGTCGTTCGACGGCAGCTGGCCCACGACCGTCATCGTTTTCCCGGCTCCGCAGATGCGGATCGGTTCTGACTCGTTGACCCCGCCGAAGTAAGGTCAGTCCTGATTTTTTGATTCGATCGACTGAATCGCCGCAACCTTTTCGCCGGACGCCGGGTTCGGTACGTGCGAATGAAGTCGCGCAGAGTCTCGCTGATCGGGGTGCCCTCGAGCGCTGGCGCGCGCCGGACGGGGCAGGAGGGGGCGCCCGCGGCGTACCGGGCGGCCGGCCTGCTCGAGAAGCTGCGCGCGAGAGGCCGGGACGTCCTGGATGAGGGCGATTCGCCCTCCGTCTCCTACCGCCCCGACCCCGAGCATCCCCGGCAGCAGAACGCCAGCCTCGTCGCGGAGGTCGCGCGCCAGACCGCGGATCGTGTCGAGCGCGCGGCAGCCAGCGGCCGCGTGCCCGTCGTGCTCGGCGGCGACTGCACCGTCGGTCTCGGCGTCGTCGCCGGACTGTGCCGGCGCCACCCGCGCCTCGGCCTGCTTTACTTCGACGGCGACGTCGACCTCAACACGGCGGACACCACGCCCTCCGGGATCTTCGACGGAATGGTCGTCGCCCACCTTCTCGGACGCGGGGTGCCCGAGCTCGCCGGGCTCGGGCCGCGGACCCCGCTCCTCGCCGAGGAGGACATCGTCCTCTTCGGCTACGACGAGGAGTCCGGCTCCTTCGACCCTCCGGAGCTGGAAGTCCTCGAGCACTCGCGCATCGCGAAATACCCCCTCGCGCGCGTTCGCCCGGATCCCGCCGCCGCCGCGAGAGACGCGCTGGCATATCTGGAGAATGGTCGGGCCGCCTTCCTGCTCCACTTCGACGTCGACGTCACCAGCCTCTCCGCCGCCGACGTCCATCATCCCCGCGGCCTCGACCTGGGTCCGGCCTTCGCCGCGCTGAAAGTCTTCCTCGCATCTCCCGCCTGCGCCGCCATCGTCGTCACCGAGTTCAACGCCGAGAAGGACAAGGACGGCTCCGACGCCGCGCGCGTGGTGGACGGGCTGGTCGAATGCTTCTGACTCGTAGCGCGCGAAGGGAAAACTGAGAAGCCGTCCCGCCGTATCAGAAACGACGCACGACCGACTGGAGGAACCATGAATCGCTTCGTGTCCGCATTCCTGCTCGTGGCCCTCGTGGAAGCCGCGGCCGCGCCGCGGGCCCAGACTCCGCCGCAGCCCGCTCCAACGCTCAAGTCCATCCTCCTCTCGCAGCTCAAGACGACGCACGACCAGCAGGACTGGTTCGTCCCGGCGAGCAAGTCCGTCGCCGGCCTCACGGCGGAGCAGGCCTCGTGGAAGGACGGCAACGCGAACCATTCGATCGCGCAGCTCGTCCAGCACCTCGTCTTCTGGAACCAGTCCCAGCTCGCGACCTGGAAGGGCCAGAAGACCCCGGCCTACTCCGGAAAGAACGACGAGACCTTCGGCAACAACCTCGACAAGGCCGCGTGGGAGAACGCCGTGCGCCAGCTCGACGCCGTCCTCGCCGACATGGAGAAGTGGATCGAGTCCGCCGACGAGGCGGGCCTGCGCAAGCAGGCCGACAACATCGCGCACGTCAGCGCGCACAACGCGTACCACACGGGGCAGATCCTCTACATCCGCAAGCAGCAGGGCTCGTGGGATCCGGAGAAAGGCGTGAAGTAACCGCGATGCCTGCCCGCGTTCTCGCCGTCAGCGTCGGGGGCCCTCGCGAGTTCGATTACCGCGGCCGCACCGCCCGCAGCGCGATCTGGAAGACGCCGGTCTCCGGCCGCGTCGCCGCGCGCGGCGTGAATCTCGCCGGCGACGACCAGGCCGACCGGCAGGCCCACGGCGGCCCCGACAAGGCCCTCTACGCCTATGCCGTCGAGGACGCGCGCTGGTGGGAGTCGCAGGAAGGGCGGCCGTTCGCGTACGCCGAATTCGGCGAGAACCTGACGACCGAGGGCATCGACGTCAACGACGCTCTCGTGGGTGAGCGCTGGGCGATCGGCTCCGCCGTCTTCGAGATCTCCGAGCCGCGGGTTCCGTGCTGGCGGCTCGGCGTGCGGATGAACGATCCCGGTTTCATCCGCCGCTTCACCGAGGCGCTGCGGCCCGGCGCCTACATGCGGATCGTCGCCGAGGGCGACGTGGGAGCCGGCGACTCGATCGAGGTCGTCTCGAAACCCGCCCATGACCTGACGGTTCGCGACGTGTTCCGCATCTACACGCGGGATCGCAGCGAGTGCGGCCGCCTCCTCGAAGTCCCGCAGATGTCGGACGCCTGGAAACGCTGGGCGCGGGACATGCTCGGCCGCGACGTCCTCAAGGGCGGCGCGAAGGAGGCCGGGGCGCCGGGCTGCTGCTGAGCCCGACGCCGCGGGCGATCAGTAGGGCAGCGCGAACGTCTTGACCAGAAACGCCGCCATCTGCTGGCGGTTGGCGGCGGTCGCCGGACAGTACGCATTGCCGCCGCAACCGCCCGTGATCTGGCGCTGGGCGATCTCGTAGATCCAGGATGAAAACGGGTTGGAGCATGGGACGTCGGTGAATGTCTCGGCCGTGCACGCCGGCGGCAGGTAGGTGGACCCCTCCAGCGCTTTCAGGAGAAACACCGCCATCTGCTGCCGATTGACCGGGTCCGTCGGGCAGAAGTTGGCTCCGCCGGCGCAGCCGCCGGTGATGTTCAGGCCCGCGAGCGCCTCGATCCAGGGATCGAAGCCGTTGCCCGTGCAGGGCACGTCGTCGAACACCGTCCCCGTGCACGGCGGCGGCGTGTAGCAGAGGCCCTTCTTGCCGCGCAGCAGAAAGACCGCCATCTGCTGGCGCGTGACGGGGTTGAGCGGGCAATAGTTGGGCCCTCCGCATCCGACCGTCAGGCCGTTCGCCACGAGACCGCCGATGAACGGCCGGAAGCCAGCTGATGTCGGCGTCGGCGAAGGCCGACACGTACGCGTTCGGGAGCGTTCCGGAGAGCCCCGACGGGTTCGTCACCGTGACGGCGTTGATCGATCCGGCCGGCAGCGCCGGCGCGAGGGCCGTGATGTTCGTCGCGCCTAGCCACTGGACATTCGTTGCCGGGACGCCGCCGACAGCGACCGTGGCCCCGTTCTCGAACTGCATGCCCCCGATATTGAGCACCGAACCGCCGCCCGTGTTGCCCGTGAGCCCGGCCGACGAGAGCACGATCTGCTGCGAGAACTCCGACGTGCTGCCGTCGGCGGTCGTCGAAGTCGCGGACACGCGGAAGCCCGGAGGGACGGTGACGGGAGAGAGAAGCACGTTGAACGCGGCGTGGCCCGAGCCGTCCGTCGTCACCGGCGTCGTCCCGATCCACGTCTCGCCCTCGAAGTAGTCCTGCGGAAAGCGGCTGCAGGCGGGATTCGAGTAGAAGTCGAGGTCGAAGCTCGACGAGGCGTTCGACTCGAGGATCCCGATGATGCGCACACCCGCGCCTTCCACGACGGCCGACGTGACGTTGGGGAAGTTCGGCTGGCCGTTGTCGGCGTCCCCGGCATCGTTCGCGTTCACGAGCGGGGTTCCGGTGTCGAGCCCGAGAAACTTGTTGTCGTGGATCGAATTGCCGCGCACGGTGGTGGAGGTTCCTTTGTCCACCACGCCGAGGATGTTGTACGCGATGACGTTCGCGCCAGGACCGCCGGGCGTGTCCGGGCCTACGAGCGTGGTGGTGCCGAAGGGGATCTCGATGCCCATTCCGTTGCCGAGCGCGGCGGTTCCCGATTCGTCCGTCCCGATGAAGTTCCCCTGGACGGTGGCGCCGGCGGTCCCCAGGCGAATCCCTTGCTCGACGCTGGCGGCGATGACGTTGCCCTCGCCGGCGCCGGTGCCGCCGATCTCGAGGTTGGTCGAGCCGTTGGCCTCAATCCCTTCGTTGTTGGGGATCGGAAGAGTGCCGGTGACGTCCGTGCCGATCAGGTTTCCCTGGACCACGGCGTTCTGGCAGGTCTGGAGCAGGATGGCCTTCTCGGTGTTTCCGGAAATGATGTTCCCCTGGCCCGCGCCTCCGCCGCCGACGATGACGGCGGCGTTGCTGCTGGAGCAGTTGACACCGATGAAGTTCCCCATCGCGACCGTGCCCGTCGCGTCGACCCCGATGGAGTTGCCCCGCACCGTGCCCCCCGAGTTGAAAGCGAACTGGATGGCATTGGACGTGTGCGCCGAAAGGATGTTGCGGTCGCCGGAGTTCGGCCCGCCGATGACGTTCGCTGCGGAGCCATTGCTCAAATTGACTCCGATGGCGTTGCCCAGGGCCACCGTGCCCGATGGATCGGTGCCCAGGCGGGAACCCAGCAGCGTGAGGCTGCCGCCCGAGGTGCTGTTGATCGCGGTACCGCACCGGTTGATCGCGAGCGCCTTGATCGTGACGGGCGTCAAAATGAAGCGGAGGCACTGCGAGCTGAAAGTCCCGTCGTGGTGGATTTCGATCTGCGGTGTGCCGGCGAAACCCGGCTGCGTCGTCCCGTCGATCGTCAGGCCCGCGTCCACGTTGACATTGGGAAGGTCGCTGGCGAGCGCGATCGTGTGCGGTCCGGTGCCGGGGATGTTGAACGCGATCGTGTGCGGCCCCGCCGCGCCGGTGGCGTCCGTGAGCGCCTGGCGGAGCGATCCCGCGCCGGCGTCGGCGGTCGTCGTGACCGTGTACGTCGTGGCGGAGAGCGCCGCGGCGCAGGCGAAGGCGAGGCCGAGGCCGAGGCAGAGATAGACCACGCGGGTGGGACGCATCGGCAACTCCTACTTGTCGGGGGTTAGGTTGGGAGCCAGGTCGAGTCCGAGTCTATGTCGGCCGGGTCGCGTCGCGGGAGCCTTTCTGGCGGGAGATGCCCGCGAATCCGTCTCGGCGGATTCGACCCGCCCCGCTAGAATCCGCCCACCAGATGCCCCTGCAGCCCGGCTCCCGACTCGGCCCCTACGAGATCCTCGCGGCGATCGGAGCGGGGGGGATGGGAGAGGTCTATCGCGCCCGGGACCCGCGCCTCGGCCGCGAGGTGGCGATCAAGGTCCTGCCGGCGTCCTTCTCCGCCGATGCCGACCGCCTGCGCCGCTTCGAGCAGGAGGCGCGCGCCGCCGGGATCCTGAACCATCCCAACATCACCGCCGTTCACGACATCGGGACGAACGCGAGCGACGGCTCTCCCTACGTCGTCCAGGAGCTGCTCGAAGGCGAGACGCTGCGCGCGGTCCTCTCGGGCGGCCGGCTCTCGCCGCGCCGCGCGATCGACTACTCGCTCCAGATCGTCCACGGCCTCGCCGCCGCGCACGGGAAGGGGATCGTCCACCGCGACCTCAAGCCCGAGAACATCTTCGTCACCAACGACGGCCGCGTGAAGATCCTCGACTTCGGTCTGGCGAAGCTGACGCACCTCGAAGAGCAGGACCAGGCCACGAACGTCCCGACCGCGACCGCGGTGCACCGAGCCCGGCGTCGTCCTGGGAACGCTCGGCTACATGTCTCCCGAGCAGGTCAAGGGCAAGCCCGCCGACGCGCGCTCGGACATCTTCTCCTTCGGCGCGATCCTCTACGAGATGCTCTCCGGCCGCCGCGCCTTCCAGCGGCGACTCGGCCGCCGAGACGATGTCGGCGATCCTGAGGGAGGATCCGCCGGAGATCTCCGTCACCAACCAGAACGTTCCGCCCGCGCTCGACCGGATCGTGCGCCACTGCCTCGAGAAGAGTCCCGACCAGCGTTTCCACTCGGCGCACGACGTCGCCTTCAACCTCGAGGCGCTTTCGGATCCGGGCGCCAAGCCGGACGCGCCGTGATCGCCCCGCGCCCGGCCGCAGCGCCGGTCACTGGTCTCGTCGCCGCAGCCGCGCCCGGCGCTCCTCGCTCTCGTCGCCGCGGGCGTCTGGCTCGCGGCACGCCGGTCGCGCCCCGCGCAACGAGCCGACGTTCCAGCAGCTGACGTTCCGGCGGGGCAACGTCGGACTGGCGCGCTTCGCCCCCGACGGCCAGACCATGCTCTACGCGGCCGCCTGGGAGGGAAGCCGTACGCCGTCTTCTCGATGCGGCCGGGAAGCCCCGAGTCGCAGCCCGCTCGACGTTCCGAGCGGCTCGATCCTCGCGGTCAGCCCTGCGGGACTTCTCGCCCTCCAGACGGGGCAGCGCAAGGCCGAGCCCTATGTCTCCTCCGGCACGCTCGCGGAGGCGCACCTCACCGGCGGCGAGGCGCCGCGGGAGCGCCTGCACGGCGTGCAGTGGGCCGACTGGTCCCCCGACGGCAAGCGCCTCGCGATCGTGCGCGACGAAGGCGGCCGCAACCGGCTGGAGTCGCCGGTCGGTACCGTCCTCTACGAGACGGCGGGGTGGATCGGACATCCGCGCGTTCTCCCCGAGCGGCGACGCGATCGCATTTCTGGACCACTGGGCGCGCGTCGGCGACATGGGCACCGTCGTCTTCGTGGACCTCTCCGGAAAGGCGAAGAGGCTCTCCCAGGGATGGAACAGCGTCCAGGGCCTGGCCTGGCGGCCCGACGGGAAGGAAATCTGGTTCACGGGAACGAAGGTCGGAGGCAGTCGAGCGCTCTACGCGGTCGATCGGTCCGGGAGAGTGCGGCTCGTCTTCCGTCAGGCCGGATCGCTGCGGCTCGAAGACATCTCGCGCTCGGGAGACGTGCTCCTCCTCCAGGAGGAGCTCCGTGTCGGACTCATCGGCCGCGCGCCGGGGCAGGAGAAGGAGCGGGATCTCTCGTGGCTCGACTTCTCCGCGTTGCGCGACTTCTCGGCGCGACGGCAGGAAGATCGTCTTCGACGAGTCGGGCGAAGCGGGCGGCGAGGAAGGCACCGTCTATCTGAGGGACATCGACGGCTCCGCGCCCGTGCGCCTGGGCACGGGATTCGGGATGGGCCTCTCGCCCGACGGACGGCTGGTGCTTTCGAGCACTCCGACCAAACCCCGGAACATGAACCTCCTGCCGGTCGGCGCGGGGGAGCCTCGCCTCCTCGCCGAGTCGCCGTTCGAACTCGTGTGGGCGGCCTGGCTGCCCGACGGAAAAGCCATCCTCCTTTCCGGCGGAGAGAGCCGGCCACGGCGTCGGCTGTACATTCTCGGCGTCGACGGGGGCACGCCGCGCCCGGTCAGCCCCGAAGGCGTGCAGCTCATCCCCTACACGAATCTGATCTCGCCCGACGGCAAGCACGTCCCGGCGATCGGCCCCGACCGCACCGTCTCGCTCTTTCCTCTGGGCGCAGGCGAGCCCCGCCGCATACCCGGCCTCGAGCCGGACGAGTTGCCCTGCGGCTGGGACGCGGCTGGCCGGAACCTCTTCGTCTATCGTCCAGGCGAGCTGCCCGCCCGCATCTCGCGCCTCGACGTCGAGACCGGCGCGCGCCAGCCCTTCATGGAGCTCATGCCCGGAGATCCCACCGGCATCACCTTCATCCGCGCGCCGCACCTCACGCGCGACGGAAGCGCCTACGCGTACAGCTATTCGCGGACGCTGTCGACGCTCTACCTCGCGAAGGGGCTGAGGTGAGGCTCTCTCGCATAGAATCCGCCCGCCTGACTCCATGACACTCTCCGCCGGAACCCGTCTCGGCCCCTACGAGATCCTCTGCGCCACTCGGCGCCGGAGGGATGGGCGAGGTCTATCGCGCCCGCGACGCGAAGCTCGACCGCGAAGTGGCCGTCAAGGTCCTGCCCTCGCAGCTGACCGCGAACGCGGACGCGCTCGCCCGCTTCGAGCGGGAGGCCAAGGCCGTGGCCGCGCTCTCGCATCCGAACATCCTCGCGATCTTCGACTTCGGCACGCACGACGGGGTCTCCTACGCGGTCACCGAGCTGCTCCGGGGCGAGACCCTCCGCGGCAAGCGTCGACGGCTCGCCCGTGTCGCAGAAGCAGGCCCTCGACTGGGCGCTCCAGATCGCGCGCGGCCTCTCGGCCGCGCACGGCAAGGGCGTCGTCCATCGGGACCTGAAGCCCGACAACGTCTTCGTCACCGACGACGGGCACGTCAAGATCCTCGACTTCGGCTTGGCGAAGCGAGTCGAGGCCGGCTCCGGAGGAGCAGACGAGCGCGCCAACGGGTGGGGCACACGGGGGCGGCGGACACACGGAGCCCGGCACGGTCATGGGAACGATGGGCTACATGTCGCCAGAGCAGCTCCGGGGCCTGCCGGTGGACGCGCGCTCCGACATCTTCTCCTTCGGCGCGATCCTCTACGAGTTGCTCTCGGGCAAGAAGGCGTTCAAGCGCGACACCGCGAGCGACACGATCGCCGCGATCATCAGGGAGGAGCCGCCCGAGCTGACGCACTCCGGCCGCAACGTCTCGCCCGCGCTGGACCACATCGTGCGGCACTGCCTCGAGAAGGACCGCGACAACCGCTTCCAGACGGCGAAGGACGTCGCGTTCGCGCTCTCGGAGGCGTCGTCGCCCACGACCGCGGTCACGAGCGGGACCTACGTCGTTCCGCCTTCGCGCGGCCGCGGCAAGACGATCGGGATCGCCGCCGGCGTCCTCGCCGCCCTGGCGATCGCCGCTGCGCTGCTCTGGACCCGGCAGAGGCCCGGCGCGTCGGCGTCCGCTTCCAAGCCCGGCATGCGCCGCGTCGCGGTCCTGCCATTCGAGAACCTGGGCGCCGCCGAGGACGACTACTTCGCCGACGGCATCGCCGACGCGATCCGCGGCAAGCTCACGTCCCTGCCGGGACTCCAGGTCATCGCGCGCGGCAGCTCGACGCCCTACAAGAAGACCACCAAGACGCCCCAGGAGATCGCGAAGGAGCTCGACGCGCACTACCTCTTGACCGCGACCGTGCGCTGGCAGAAAGGCTCCGGAGGCAATCGCGTGCAGGTCAGTCCCGAGCTCGTCGAGATCGGGGAGTCCGGCGCCCCCACCTCGCGCTGGCAGCAGCCTTTCGACGCGGCGCTGACCGACGTCTTCCAGGTCCAGTCCGAGATCGCGACCAAGGTGGCGAAGGCGCTGGGCGGCGCGCTCGGAGCGGGCGAGGAGAAGCGGCTTGCCGAAAAGCCCACCGAGAATCTCGCCGCCTACGAGGCCTTTCTCAAGCGGCGAGGAGGCCTCGAACGGACTCGTCGGCCAACGACCCCGCCACTCTTCGCAAGGCGCTGGCGTTCTACGACCAGGCAGTCGCCTTGGACCCCAATTTTGCTCAGGCCTGGGCGCGGGTCGGGGTCGAAGCCTCGCTACTGTATTCGAACGCGACTCCAACGCCCGAGCTTGCCGACCGTGCTCGACAGGCTGCCGATCGGGCGATTGCGCTCGCTCCGTCTCGTCCCGACGGGTACCTCGCGCTTTCCTACTACCAGCGCATCGTGGCCCGCGACGGTGCCGCCGCCCGCGAAGCGTGCGCGAAGGGATTGCGGATCGCTCCGAACGACGCGGCTCTGATCTCTGCCGCTGCGGCGGCCGCGCAAACGGCCGGACTCTGGGATGAGGCTCTGGACGACGCGCGCGAGGCCGAACGCCTCGACCCGCGGTCGGTTGTCGCGGTCCGACGGCTGGGCATCGTGCTGATCGTTGTGCGCCGCTACGGCGAGGCTCGGGAGGTTCTGGACCAGGCCCTCGCTCTCGCGCCGTCAAACCTGCTGGTCCACGAGTTGAAGGCGATGACGTCCCTTGGCGTGGGAGATCTCTCCGGGGCTCGGACTTCCTTCCAACAGGCCGCCAGGATCGTCGATCCCGCGGCGCTCGTGGCATACGTGGCGAACGCCTGGGATCTCGGATGGGCCCTCGACGAGGAGCAACAGCAATTGCTCCTTCGCCTGACACCGGACGCGTTCGATGGAGACCGTGCGTCCTGGGGCATTTGCCTCGCTCAGGCCTACGCTCTCAAGGGCGATACGGCGAACGTGCGTAAACACGCCGAGGAGTCTCGCAAGGCCTTCGAGGAGGTTCTGCGTCAGAGTCCGCTCGATGCGCAGCGCCACGTCCTCCTCGGGCTTTCTCTCGCCTACCTCGGTCGAAAAGATGAGGCGATCCGCGAGGGCCGGCGAGGCGTCGAGCTGATGCCGGTGTCGAAGGACGCCTTCAACGGTCCCTACATGCAGCATCAGCTCGCGCGGATCTACATCCTCGGTGGCGAGCCCGAAAAGGCGCTCGAGAGTCTGGAACCGCTCTTGAAGATTCCGTACTTTCTCTCACCAGCCTGGCTCAAGATCGATCCCAACTTCGATCCTTTGCGCGGGAACCCGCGGTTCCAGAGGCTGGTAGCGGGCGAAGTGATGCGGGAAGTGATACGGGGTCAGTCCTGATTCTTTGATTCTGGCGACCGATGCATCGTCAGCTCGGCTTTTTCGCACCTGGCAATGCCTCGATGAGATTCCAACCGGCGTAGGATCGCCGCAGCACCACAACCCAGGGGAGCCAGAACCACTTTGCCCGACGAAACCCAGATCCCCACGTTCGCGTTTCCGGGCCCGCCCGACACTCCGACGGACATCCCGCTTCCGGCGTCGATCGGCGAATTCCGGATCCTGTCGGTCCTGGGCCGCGGCGGAATGGGGATCGTCTACGAGGCGGAGCAGCCGAACCCGAAGCGCCGCGTCGCCCTCAAGGTCGTCGCCCGCGGCACCCGATTGGACGAGCTCCGCCTCCGTCTATTCCGCCGCGAGGCCGAGACGCTGGCCCGGCTGGTCCATCCCAACATCGCCGCGCTCTACGAGGCCGGGCGGACCGACGACGGCCAGCACTTCCTCACGATGGAGCTGGTCGCCGGACAGCCGCTCGGGGATTACGTGCGCGAGCACATGGGCGGCGCGCACCCGACGCACGAGCAGCTGCACGATCGGCTGCGCCTCTTCGAGACGATCTGCCGCGCCGTCAGCTACGCGCACCAGCGCGGCGTCATCCACCGCGACCTGAAGCCCTCGAACCTCCTCGTCGTTCCTGCGACAGGAGCCGACCTCGAGCGCCTCGGGCGCCCACTCCTTCTCCTCGTCGTCGCACTCCACGGCGTCGGGATCGCGCCGCCTCCCGCAGATCAAGATCCTCGACTTCGGCCTCGCCCGCATCGTGGATACCGAGGGCAGTCAGCCTCAGGCCAGCGTCATGACCGAGCTCGGCGACATCCGCGGGACGCTCCCGTACATGAGCCCCGAGCAGGCGCGGGGCGACAGCCGCGAGATCGACCTGCGCAGCGACGTCTACTCGCTCGGCGTCCTCCTCTACGAGATCCTCACGGGCCGCCTTCCCGTCGAGACGCAGACGGGCTCCCTCGTCTCCGCCCTGCACGCCATCTGCGAGGAGCCGCCGAAGCCGCTGACGCTGACCTTCACCGGCGGCTTCCGGCTCGATCCCGACATCCAGACGATCGTAGGCAAGGCGCTCGAGAAGGATCCCGACCAGCGCTACGCCAGCGCCGACGCCCTGGCCGAGGACGTCCAGCGGTACCTCTCGAACCAGCCGATCCTCGCCCACCCGCCGAGCACCGCGTACCACGTGCGCAAGCTCATCGCCCGCCATCGCTTCGCGTCCTGGATGAGCCTCGGCGTCGCTCGTCCTTCTCATCGGCGTGGCCGTCATGCTGGCGGTCCAGGCCGACAAGGTCCGCCGTGCGCGCGACCGCGCGGAGCAGGAAGCCGCGCGGGCGACGGCGATCAACCAGTTTCTGCAGCGCACCTTCGGCGCCGCGGACCCGTGGCAGCGCGGAGCCCGCGGCGTCTCGCTGGTCGATGCTCTGAAGCAGGCCGAGGGACAGGTCCACGGCGCGTTCGCCAGACAGCCGGCCGTCCGAGGCCGACGTGCTCGAGACGATCGCGAAGACGTACGTGGGGCTCGGCCAGTACGCCGACTCCGAGAGGCTCCTGCGCTCCGCGCTGAAGCTGCGCACCGACTCGGGGGCGCGGCAGACCGACGCCGCCGCCGACACGATGGCGCTCCTCGCCGAGTCCCTGCGCTACCAGAGCAAGTTCGACGAGGCGGCCGCGATGTCCCGCGAGGAGCTCGCCATCCGCCGCCGCCTCCACGGCGGCGAGGACGGCAAGTCGGCCGGAGCCATGGACAACCTCGCCGCCGCGCTGCTGCGCAAGGGCGAGTTCCCCGAGGCGGAGAAACTGACCGCCGATTCGCTGCGCATCCGCCGGCGCGTTTACGGCGACAAGAGCGAAGAGGTCGCGGCCAGTCTCCTGACCATCGGGCAACTCGCCTCGGCGAAGGAGGACGCACAAGCGCGAGGAGGCGGTGTCCCGCGAGCGGCTGGGGATCCTGCGCGAGAAGTACGGGAACGAGAGCCCGCAGGTCGCCATCGCGCTGAACGATCTCGCCGTCGCGCGCATGAGGCAGGGAGACATGGCGGGGGCCGAGAAGATTTACAACGAAGCGATCGAGATGTCACCGCCGTCCTCTTCGGCGAAGACCACCCCGAGGTCGCGAGCGCGATGGAGAACCTCGGCAACGTGATGTACCAGACCGGCCGCCCGGCCGAAACGATCAAGATGCTCGAGCAGGTGCTGGCCATCCGCAAGCGCGCGTTCGGCGACGAGTCCGAGGCCGTCTCCCGCACCCTCGCCAACCTCGCCGACGGTCAACTCGATCAGCGGAAACCCCGCAGCCGCCGAGCCGCTCTACCGCGAGGCCTACGCGATGATGGTCAAGTTCCTCGGGCCCGACAATCCCGACGTCTCGGAGGTCCTCCTCGGACAGGGCCGCAACTACCACCGCCTCGGCAAGCTCGCCGAAGCGGAGGCTTCACTGCGCCGCTCCCTCAAGATCCGCCTCGCCGCCTTCGGCGAGGACAGCAGCCAGGTCGCCCGCGTGCGCATGCTGATCGGCCGCGTCCTGATCGACGCCAAGCGCTACCCCGAAGCCGACCAGCTCCTCCAGCTCGCCGACGCGAGCGGTCGCAAGAGCGGGGGAGTCGCCAACCCCGCAACCCAGCAAGCGATCCAGGCGCGCGTCGATCTGTACAAGGCGTGGGGCAAGCCGGAGAAGGCGAAAGAGCTGGAGGCGGAGTTGACGCCGAAGACCCCGTAAGGGGTCCGTCGCACGTCATCCCGAGCGCCTTTCGCGCTGTCATCCTGAGGCGCGAAGCGCCGAAGGATCCCGGACTCGATTGCCACGCCATTGATCTGCGCGGTCTTCGTAGGGGAGGGCCTTGCGCCCTCCCCGAAACGCCGCGACGCGGAGTGGAAGGCTTCTCGCGCGGCCTTCTTGACGCGGGCCCATATAAGTATTAAATACTTATATGGAACGCAAGATCGTCCAGATCGGAAGCTCCCTCGCGGTGACTCTTCCATCCGAGGTCGTCAAGGAGTTCCGCCTCAAGAAGGGCCAGGAGGTGGACGTGTCGGTGCACCCGGGAACCGGTGCGGTCACCATCCGCCCGGGAGTCCTCGAGTTCGACGAAGGCAAGCCCACCAAGAGATTCGAGGCCCGTGCCGAGAGCCTCCTGAAGCGCCGCCAAGACCTCTATCGAAAGCTCGCAGAGTGATCCTGTATCTGTCCGTGGAGCAGGTCCTTCGACTCCACGCGCACCAGATCGGTCGCTTCGGCGGAGGCCGCGGGCTCAGAGATCGCGGCGCGCTGGAGGCAGCCGTCGCGAGGCCACGAGCCACCTTCGGCGGCGAGGATCTCTACGTCGATCTCGCCAGCAAGGCCGCGGCGCTCATGCATTCGCTCGTGATGAACCATCCGTTCGTCGACGGTAACAAACGTGTGGGGGCGATGGCGGCGGAACTGTTCATCGAGGTCAACGAGCGAGGTCTTCTCGCGACCGACGAGGAATTCGAGGACATCGCTCTGGCCGTCGCCCGCGGAGAGATCGACGCCGAGAGCCTCGCCATCTGGTTCCGGCAGCGGATCTTGGGCGAGTCGTATCTGGCCGAGTACGCCGACTACCAGGTCGCCCTCGACCGGTTGCAGCGCAAGGACGATGCGATCGTTTCCTCCGGCGGCTTGAGGAAGCGGATTGCCCGCCGTAAACGTTGAGTATTGCCAGCGCTCTAGAGAACGCGACCCAGTTCGTCTCGAGTGATCTCGCAATCGCTAAGAATCTTCGCAATCAATCCCCGACCAATCGTCTCTCCCGCGTGCACGGGAACGACTGTCGCTCGACCGTCGGAGTGGGCCAGGAAGTGATGGCTCCCGCGAGTTCGAACGACCTCAAATCCCAGGGAAGCGAGCGCGCGGATGAGCTGCTTGCCAGTGAGGCTCGGCAGCTTCGGCATCAGGCCAGGGTGAGGCGCTGGACTCCGATGAACTCGAGACCTTCCGTATCCTCACCTTGAACCTCGAGGCAAAGCTCCGCGGCCTCGCGAATTCGTTCCATCAACTCGTCGAGAGACTTGGCCTGCGTGTGGCAGCCTTTGAGAGCAGGGATCGACGCCACGTAGTAGCCATCTCGATCCCGCTCGACCACAACGTTGAACTCACGCTTCATGGCTGAATTGAGATTGTACCCTCCGGACGCCGGTTCAGGCGTCCTTCGCTAGGTGGGTGCTGCGGAGCCGGGTTGGCGGTTCCACCTTCGCGGCGGGTTGGGCGGTCCAACCGCTAAGGCCCGACCTCGTCCCGTGTGTGAAGGTCCAATGGTCTGAGATGATGGTAACGTAGCTGTTACTATTCCAACCATGGCACTGACGCGGAACTTCAAACAGAAGATTGTGGCGCGCGCCCAACGTGACCCCCGCTTTCGCGAGGCGCTCTTCACCGAGGCAATTAACGCCTACCTTTCGGGGGAAACTGCCGAGGGGAAGGCGATGCTGCGCGATCTCGTGAACGCCACCGTTGGATTCGAGCAGCTCGCCCTCGAAATCCGGAAACCCAGCAAGAGCCTGCACCGCATGCTGGCGCCGCGCGGCAACCCCAGCACGGACAACTTCTTTTCCATCGTCAGCGCCCTGCAGAAGAAGACTCGCGTGAAGCTGCGCGTCACCGCCGCCTGATTCTTGCCCGGGACCGGACGTTTCCTCCG
>CAVVML010000033.1:0-32362 GCA_963749265.1 uncultured Acidobacteriota bacterium
ACGATGTTCGGATGGTTCAAGGCCGAGGCCGCGCGGGCCTCGGACTGGAAGCGGGCAGGAAGTCGGCGTCCTTGGCGATCGCCGGCGGCAGGACCTTGATCGCGAGCTCGCGGTGGAGCCTGGGATCCCGCGCCCGGTACACCTCACCCATTCCCCCGGCGCCCAGCGGGCGAGGATTTCGTACGGGCCGAGCCGCGACCCTACCGGGAGAGTCATCGAATGACCGTCTGCGGATTCTAGCGCGCGCTTTTTTGAGGCATTTCTGAGGATTCGACAAGGACCTCGCTGCGGCGGCCGGACCAGCATCGAGCCATACGAAAGGGGACATCACCATGAATCCCACACGGCTCGCAGATTGGTCGGTATCGATGATTCGGCGGATCTGGTCTCATCCTCGTCCTGCGGCCTGATCGGGTCGTGGCCGCGCTCGCGCAAATCGCAGTCGGCGCCGCCGTCCATGCCAAGGGCTGGAAGTCGGTCGGCCCGGCTCCGCCGACGGTCGCGGCGCCGATCGCGGCGCTCCCGGCCTTTCGCACGATCTACCTCAATACTCTGGGAGGCGGCCTCTTCAAGAGCACGAACGGAGGCTCGTCATTCGTCGGACTCGAGAACAGCATCCGCGGCGCTTCGTCCCTGGCCGTGGATCCCCGCGATCCCAACGTGGTCTACGTCGGGGGGTTCAAGTCGATCGACGGCGGCGAAACCTGGAACTTCATGGAGGGCGGCGGGGACATCGCGCTGGTCATGGATCCCTCGAATCCGGACGTCCTCTATGGCCTCGAAGGCGAGATCCTGAAGACCATCGATGCCGGGGCGACCTGGTTCTCGGCGGGGGAGGGCGTCCCGGCGCCGGTCTTCCCTCGCGATCAATCCGTTCGACACGGACGTGCTCTACGCCGGCACCAACGGAGAAGGCGCGTTCAAGTCCGTCGACGGCGGAGTCAGCTGGAACCCGATCGACATCGATGCGACCGTGTCTGTCGCTTCTCGTCGATCCGGACAACGGCAACATCGTCTATGCGGGTACGAACGGCAACGGCGTGTACAAGAGCACCGACGGGGGCGCTTCCTTCGTGCGGATCGGATCGCCGAGGCGCGGCATCGTCTTCTCGCTCGCCAAGAGCGGCGACAAGCTCTATGCCGCCACCGACCTGGGGGCGTGTCGGGTGAGCCGGGACGGCGGGGCGACCTGGAGAAATACGGGCGCGGCGGAGGGACGGGGTCTCGCGCTCAGCACCGACAGCGCCGGCGCGGTCTATCTCGGGACGAACCTCGAGGGCGCGTTCGTGCTTCCGGGGGATCCATCCGCACGGCCTCGGGCCAATCCGAAGACGTCGATGCGCCAAGGGCGGCCAGGACAGCAAGTGGCGGCGCCTCGGCTGGAAGCAGCTCAAGAACTGCGCCTGCCAGGATGGGCTCGCCGTCGCGATCGATCCTTCGGACCGCGAGCACGTCTTCTTCGCAGCCGACGGCGGACTCCTCGAGACCGAGAACGGCGGCCGCAGCTGGAAGGACGGCAACCGCCATGGCATGCGTCGCGGGCGCCCCCGCCGTCGTGGCGTTCGACCCGCAGCAACCCCGGCGCGTCTACGCGGGCTCATTCGGGAGGCGGCCTCTTCAAGTCCGTGGACCACGGGAAGCACTGGGTGCGCCGCTCGTTCGGGTTCGAGCAATCAGATACATCATTGCCATGGCCGTCGACCCGGTCGACCATTCGGTGTACGTCGGGGACCGTGTTTGCCGACGGGCATCTGGAAGAGCACCGACTTCGGCGACACCTTCACCCGCATCGATCGCGCCCCCGACGCTCCTCCCGGCGAGTTTCTGGACCTGAGCGGCCGCGGGATCACGGTCGATCCGAACAACCACACCACCGTCTACTTCGCCGACCGCGGCACCGGCATCTGGCGATCGCAGGACGCCGGCGCGAGCTGGATCAACGTCGACACGAACCCAGGCGCAGAACGTGACCGTCGACCCGACCGACTCCAGCATCGTCTACGTGGGTTCTCTGTTCGTCGGCGTGCTCAAGAGCACCGACGGCGGCGCGTCGTTCACCGTAAGAGCAACGGCCTGCCGGATCCCATGCGCCTGCCGCCCGCCGGCGGCGTGCGCGTGGACCCCGCCCACCACAACGTCCTCTATGTCGGAGCCGAGTTCGACGGCGTGTTCAAGAGCACCGACGGCGGGGAGACCTGGCTGCCGGTCAACCTGGGCCTCGATGGCGTCCGGGTGACGGGTCTCGCGATCGATCCCGTCGATCCGAACGTCCTGTATGCGGGCACCTCCGAGTCGGTCTACAAGACCACGACCGGCGGCGAGTAGCGCGTTCGATCGACCACCGAAGGCCGGCCCCTTCGGGGGCCGGTCGCTTGATTTCTGAAACTAGACCGGTGCGAGCACTCGGGAGACAGAATGAGATCCGCGCGGGGTCTCGCGGTGGTCCTTGTGGCGTCGTGGCTGGGAACTCCGGGGGCCACGGGCCAGGTTCCGTCGCCGACGGGGAATCTGTACGGCACCGCGCTGGACTCGCAGGGAAAGCGCCGTACCCGGCGTGACGGTGACGCTCACCGGTCCGGGCGCCGCACAAACATGCGGACACCGACGCGAAGGGCGATTTTCATTTCCTGGGCCTTTCGCCCGGCGACTACTCCGTCAGTGCTCGAGCGGGCGGGATTCGAGACGGCGCGTCGGGACGTGACGGTCGTGCTTGGCAGACGTGGTCCTCTCGATCACCATGCCGGTCGCGGGAGTCGACGGAGGCGGTCACGGTCCGCAGCGACGCGCCCGACTGGACACCCGCGAGGTCGAGACGGGCGCGACGTTCGGCCAGAAGGAGCTCGAAGATCATTCCCACGACACGGGATCCCTGGGCCTTCGTTCGGCAGGTTCCCGGAGTTCTGGTCGACAACATGAACGTCGGAAGGGGCCGGCGCCCACGGCAGACCGCCTTCGTCGGCAAGGGCTCGCACCCGGATCAGAACCAGCTACAACCTCGACGGCGTCGCGATCAGCCTGGGAGGCGTATCGCCGATCTTCTTCGACTTCGATTCGTTCGAGAGACATCGAGGTCACGACCGGCGGCTCCGATCTCGTCGCTGGCGACGCCCGGGCGTGACGCGTCAACCTCGTGACCAAGCGCGGCACGAACCAGCTTCTGGGCTCGGCGCGCGGCTTCTACACCGGCGGTGCGGGGTGGGAGTATGGAATCGAGGCCGGCGGCCCGGTCTGGAAAGACCGCCTCTGGCTCTGGGGCGCGTTCGCGCACAACGACTTTCTGGGCAGGACACTCTTTGCTGCCGGGGACCCAGGGGAGCCGGCGGAGCCCATCGACAATCAGGAGACCCTCAAGCACTGGAACGCGAAGCTGAACGCCGAGCTCGTCTCCGGCCAACACGCTCACGCTCTCCTGCACGGATTTCGACAGGGTCAGTCTCGGATTGGGGCCAGTCCGGAGTCGATCGGTCCGCGCGACGTCCACCGGAACACGCTCGACAGCCAGGTGTTCAGCCTGACGGACTCGCAGGTCCTGTCGCCGAAGCTCTTCGCGTCGTTCTCGTCTCCTCCGTCAGAACGACAGGTCGACGAACACGCCCCTCGGGGGTCTCGACGAGCAGGCCGACCTGGACGAGGAGTCGATCTGGCGCTACAGCTACTCGCACTGGCGGTTCGAGGATACGCAGCACCAGGCCGGCTTGAACGCCTCGGCCTTCTTCGACACGGGCGACCTGGGGCACGAGCTCAAGTTCGGGTTCGGCTACCGGCATGCTCGGCTCGACTCGGCGTCGAGCTGGCCCGGAGACCTGCTCGTTGGCTACGCGCCCACCCACGAGGCCGCGCATCACGCGCCGCGCAGGATCGCCAATTCCGAGGTCAACCCTACGACGTCTATCTGGGAGACACGATCCGAGCCGGCAACCTGACGGTCAATGTCGGAGCGCACGCTTCGACTACCAGCAAGGGAAGAACCTTCCCTCGGCGGTTCCGGCCAATCCTGTTTTTCCGGAGCTTCTTCCGGCCGTGCAGTACGGCGGGGACTCGGGTTACCCCATCACCTGGCGACCAGGTCGAGCCGCGAGTGGGGGCGACATATGCCTTGAACGACAGCCGCACTCTGCTGCGCGCCTCGTATTCGCGATTTGCCGACCAGCTGGACAGCGTCACCGTCCGCACGATCAACGCATTTCCGGGCATCGCGGAGCTCGACTATCTCTGGGACGACGCGAACGGGAACGGCCGCGTCGAACCGGACGAGATCGATCTGTCCGCCTACCCGTTCCTCTGGCGGTGTCGACCCGGATAACCCGGGCTCCGCCGTTCCGATCAATCAGATCTCGGAGAGCCTCGAGCCGCCGACGACCGACGAGTTCATCGTCGGCATCGAGCGGCAGATCGCCCCGGCTTCTCGGGTTCTCTCGCATACACGTATCGCATCTTCCGCAACCTGGAGTTCTCTCCGCTGATCGGGACGACACGCGCGCGAGCTACCAGTATTTCGGCAACGCGACGGGGACCGCCGAGGCCGACGACGGGTTCGTGCTTGAATTTCAGCGAGCCCTACTACGGGTTGGTCGAGTGCCCCGATCCCTGCGCCGGGACTCTGCTCCAGAACCGGCCGGACGCCCAGCGAGACCTACAGCGGCGTCGAGCTCCAGCTCATGAAGTCCTTCTCGCACGGCTGGATGGCGCGCGTGAGCTTCGCATACAACGACTGGCAACAGCAGCATCGGTCCCGGTGCGATCGTCGACCCGAACAACGAGCCGCCCGGGACCAACGCGAGCGGGCCGGTCGTGGACGGCAGGATCAACGCGACCTGGCAGTTCAACGTCAGCGGCATGGTCGAGCTTCCCTTCGGAATCGCCGCCGCCGTAAATCTTTACGGCCGCCAGGGCTTTCCGATTCTTTACTGCGGTCGACGTCATCACGCCATCGTGGGTGTACCGCAACCTCAACCTTCTGATCGGGCCGGCGACGCAGCTATCGAAATCCCAACGTCTACCAGCTCGATTGCAGCTCTGAAGGCCTTTCGCAATCGGTTCGGCCATCATGGTGATCCCGCAGGTCGCTTGTCTGAACGTGCTCGACAGCCACACCGTATTGAGTCGGGATGGGTTCGTGGGGACCTACGATGACCGAGACGCAGACGTTCGAGGTCAACACCGCGCAGTTCAACGTCGTGGGTGAGCGTCTCTCTCCCCGAGCCTTCCGCGGTGGCGTGCGGGTCACGTTCTAGGAGACGGCGCTATCGCTTCTCGTCGGGGCAGCTCTACTTCGCGACGCGCTTCGCGAGGATCGTGATCTCGACGGTGACGATGTGGCCGACGGCCTTCGCCTCGGCGTTGTCCGCCCAGGCCATGCCGTAGTCCCGCCGGTCGAACTTGAAGGTGGCATGGATCCCGATGTGCTCGTCGGGATTCGGGCCGTCGAAGCGCCCCTCGAACTTGAAGGGCAGCGTGATCTCCTTCGTGACGCCGTGCATCGTGAGCTTGCCGTCGGCTTCCCAGCGGTCGCCGACTCTCCGCACCCGGGAGCTCACGAACTCGGATCTTCGGGTGCTTCGCGGCGTCGAACCAGGCCGGCGCGCGCAGCTTCGCGTCCCAGGAGTCGTTGCCCGTATCGATGCTCGCGATCTCGATGACGGCTTTCGCGCGGGCGCGTGAGAGGTCGGGCTTGTCGCCGGCCCACAGCTCCAGGTCGTACTTCATGAACTTGCCGGTGACCTTGGAGACCGCCATGAGCGGAACGGAGAAGTGGATGTTGGACTGGTCCTCGACGAGCCTCGTACTCGTCGGCCGAGAGGGCGCCCGCGGCGAGCAGAGAAGAGGAGTGCGGCCGAAGCCGCCGGAAAGCGTCTCATCGAGGACCTCATCAAGAGGCCGGAAGGCCGTGAATGCAGAAGGAATGCGCGGATCGTGGTCCAGATGCGGTCGTTTTCGGCGGAGGAGAAGTCGCCGTGCTTGCCGCCGGCGATCGTCAGGAGCTCGTTCGGCACGCCCGCCTTTTTGAGCACCTCGTGGAGGCGCACGCCGTCGCTGTAGGGGACCCACGGGTCCTGATCGCCGTGGATCGTCAGGACCGGCGGCATGCCGGGTGTGACCAGGTCGATGGGGGAGACGCTCTTTGCGAGCGCGACGGGATTCGAGGCGTTGCCGATCCACTCGATCGCGTATCCCCGGGCGTCGCGCCCGCCCTCGAGCATTCCGGCGACGTCGGTAATCCCGAACCAGTTCACGATCGCCGCCACCTTCGGCATCGGCGGCGCTCCGACGCCCCAGTAGTCCATCGTTCGCTTGCCCTGGCAGCCGCGGTCGAAGCCGGCCGCCGGAGTCAGCATCCCGGTCGTCAATGCGAGGTGCCCGCCGGCAGAGGTTCCGGTCGTCACGATCCGCTTGGGGTCGAGCCCGTGCTCTTCGGCGTTCTGCAGGATCCAGCCGAGGGCGCAGCGGCAGTCTTCGACGGCGGCCGGCGCCGGAGAGCTCTCCGCGAGGCGGTACTCCACGTTGACCACGGCCCAGCCCATGGCGAGGTAAGGAAGAGCCCAGAGTCCCATCTCTTCCTTGTTGCCCACGACCCAGCCTCCTCCGTGAATGACCATGACGACGGGGACCGGCGGCTTGGGGTTGGGGAGGCAGGTAGAGATCGAGCTTGAGCGGGACGTTGTTTGCGGTCCGATAGACGATGTTCGGAAGCAGCATGAATTCCGAGGCGATGCGGTCGATCGAAGTCGCGGCCGGCGCGGTCTGGCCCGCGGCGTGCCCGGCCGCGATGAGCGAGAACATCGCCGCGACCAGGGACGGCACGGCGATCCGCCGGGCGAGTCGAGTCGTCATGTCTACCTCCGGGAGAAACGCACGCCATGCTATGGGACTCGGGGCGGCGATAGAATCCCGGCGCACTTTCAGGAGGAACAATGAAACGGATTCTCGCCGCTCTGGCGCTGTCCGCCTGTCCGGCCCTCGCGACGAATCTGGCCGCCCAGGTCGCGTACGGCCACCGCCTTCCCGAAGGCCCCGAGCGGCCGGTGCGCGAGCGGAGCTACCACATCGAGTCGTACAAGGCCGAGCTGGCGTTCGACATGGAGAAGGAGACGATCGCCGGGACCGCGACGATCACGTTCCAGGCTCTCCGCGCTCCGCTCGCGACGCTCTCTCTCGACGCGGCGGACCTCGCCGTGACGAAGGTCGAGCGCGGAGGACGGCCGCAGAAGTTCTCGACGGACACGGCCAACTTCAAGCTCGACGTGGCTCTCGATCCTCCGGTCGCGATCGGCGAGTCGGCGACCGTCGCGATCGCGTACTCGGTGAAGCCCCGAACCGGCATGTTCTTCTACCCGAAGAGCCGGAAAGCTCCTGCCGCAGGCCTGGAACTACGGCGAGGGCGGGCTCCACCGCGGCTGGCTTCCGATCTACAACGACACGAACGACCGCTTCGCGATCGAGTTCGTCGTGACGGTCCCGAAGGGCCTCACCGCCGTGGCCAACGGCCGCCTCGCCGAGACTCGCGACAACGCCGACGGCACGCGCACGTTTCACTGGATCCAGAAGGGCCCGATCCCGAACTACCTGGTCACCGTCGACGTGGCGGAGCTCTCGAAGGTCCCGCTCCGCGACGCGAAGGTGGGCGACAAGACGGTGCCGCTCGCCGCCTGGACGCCGCCCGGCACGGAAGACGCCGCGCGGTTCGTCTTCGGGAACACGCCCGACATGGTCGAGTACTTCTCGACGAAGATGGGTTACCCGTATCCCTGGGACAAGTACGACCAGGTCGTGCTCCGCGAGTTCTCCGGCGCGATGGAGACCACGACGGCCACGGGATTCTCGGAGTCGGAGCTGCGCCGCGCCGGCGATCCGCCCGATCTCGCTCCGGACTACGAAGTCGCCTTGCCGACCTTCACGTACGAGGACGTCGTGGCCCACGAGCTCGCGCACCACTGGTTCGGCGACCTCGTGACCTGCCGCTCGCTCGGCTCGATCTGGCTGAACGAGTCCTTCGCCACCTTCTGGCACACGATGTGGAACGGGAAGGCTCACGGCGAAGACGACCTGACGTATCAGCGCTGGGCGTATCTCGACAGGTACGTCGACTACGTGCGCGCGACCGGCAGCGTCCGGCCGATGGAATACCTCCGCTACAAGGATCCGGCCGCGATGTACCAGGAGGAGACGACGTACGTGAAGGGCGCGCTGGTCCTCCACATGATCCGCCACTTCCTGGGCGAGGCGGACTTCGACCGGATGATCGCGGCGTATCTCGCGAAGCACGAGTACTCGAACGTCGACTCGGCGGACTTGAAGGAGGCCATCGAGCGCGCCGCAGGCCGGAACCTGACGGGGTTCTTCGAAGACTGGATCGTCGGAGGCGGCGGGCATCCCCGGTTCGAGGT
Source organism: uncultured Acidobacteriota bacterium (assembly GCA_963749265.1). Lineage (GTDB taxonomy): Bacteria > Acidobacteriota > Thermoanaerobaculia > UBA5066 > Gp7-AA6 > DAHUXD01. Next base: position 8,385 of record CAVVML010000033.1, read on the forward strand.
GTCTTACCGGTGGGCGCCGGAGCGGAAGCAGGTCGACCTGACGGTCCGGCAGATCCAGTCGGATCTGCCCTTCGAGAACGATTTCCGCATTCCCGTGGACGTCGAGATCGCCGACGCGAACGGCGCGAAGACCCACCGCGTCCAGCTCTCGGGCTGGTCGACGACGGTCGCGCTGCCGGCCCCGAACCGCCCGACGCGCGTCACGTTCGACAAGGGAGGCTGGCTCGTCTGCGAGGTCAAGTACCCCCGCCCGATCGAGGACGTCCTCGCGGAGCTCTCCGGGGCCGATCTCGCGGGGAAGCTGCGCGCGGCGCGCCAGCTCGCCGAGGACTTTCCGACGGACCCGCGCTCGCTCGACGCGCTGTCGAAGCTGCTCGCGGATCCGGCGACCCACTGGGGACTCAAGCAGGAGGCGGCCACCGATCTCGGGAAGATCGGCGGCTCGTCGGTTCAGCCTGCGCTGACGAAGGCGCTCGCGGCCTCCGATCCGCGCGTCCGGCGGGCGGCCGCGCTGGCGCTCGGGAACGCGGGCGAGGCATCCGCCTCGGAGGCACTGCGCCGCGCCGTGGAAACGGACACGGCGCGGAAGACGTCGTCGCCGCGGCCGAGATCTCGCTCGGGCGTCTGCGGGCGCCGGGCACGAAGGAATACCTGATGCGTCAGCTCGCCCGGGAGTCCCGCTGGTGGGATTCGGTGCGGCTCGGGGCGCTCATCGGTCTCGGCAAGCTCGGCGATCCGTCGCTCGCCGCGACCTTCGCGAAGTACACGGCGCCGGGGTACGTGCAGGACGTCCGGATCGCCGCGCTGAACGGCTGGCTGGCCGCGGCGCCCGAACGATCCCAACCTCGCGGCGAATCTCCGCAACCCTGACCTCCGACCGCAACCGCTCCGTGCGGCTGGCGGCGATCCAGGGGATCGGCAAGCTCCACCGCGCCGAGGACCGGGCGTTGCTCGAGGCGCTGCAGAAGGATCCCGATCCGACGCGTCGTGGTCTTCGCGACCGACGGCATCGACGAGCTCGGAGCTTCACCGAGCCCGGCGCCGCGCCGGCTCCGTAGCTCGTCCGGGATTCTTGGAAAGTTCTTGTCCGGCGCGCACGAGCCGTCTGCGGATGCTAGAGTCGGCGCGGCCGACATGAAGACTGCTCGCCGCGTTCGCGCTCCTGCCTCGGGGCGCCGATCGGCGCTGCCGCGCAGGAGCGCATCACGATCCCCGCGGTGGCCTCGATCGTCGGCGCGTCCCCGTTCTTTTCGGACGTGCGCGTCTTCAACGCGTCGAATTCCGCGCCCTCGCAAGTCAAGGCGACGTACCGGTGCTTCCTCGGCGCCTGCCCGGCGACGGCGGCCGTGGTCCAGCTTCGAGCTCGCGCCGCGCGAGTCGCGCGCCCTCGACGACATGGTGGTGAACACGTTCGGCGCGCCCAATTCGGCCGGCGGCGTCGAGTTCGACGAGGAGTCCGGCGGGAGCGTCGCGGACCTCGTCGTGACGAGCCGCCTCTACTCGACGGCTCCCGTGCCGACGGTCGGCATGTTCATCCCCGGCGTCCGCCTCGCGCCGCGCACCGCTACTCGGTCCTGACGCAGATCTCCAACGGCGGCTCGGGCGAGGGCTTCCGGACGAACGTCGGCGCCTTCAATCCGCAGGACACCGCCGCGACGGTCGTCTTCGCGGTCGTACTGGGAAGGCCACTGGGTCGGCCAGGTGCAGCGCACGATCCCGGCGCACTCCGGGATCCAGATCAACGACATCTTCGGGTCCAACGGCATCAACCATCCGCTGCTCGAGACGTCGGACGGAGTCGTGACGGTGCAGACGAACGGCCCGGCGGTCTTTTCCTACGCCGCCGTGATCGACAACCACACGACGGACCCCATCTTCGTGAGCGGAGCGGCGGACGTCGCTCCCGTTCTCTCGGTCGGAGGCGCTCTTCGAGACGGACGTCACGCTCGGGCAGAACACGTGCACCCCCGTCCCCACGGTCATGGACAACCCGACGACCGTCGCGCAGACGCCCGGATCGCACGCGCTGACGCTGACCCACGCGGGCATCACGTACGAAGGCACGGTCGAGGACGACGGCTCCTTCACGATGCAGCCCGAGAACGTGGCGCGGGTTCACGATCACCATCACGGGGCAGTTCACGCCCCAGGGCTTCACGGCCACCGTGCGCGTCGACCAGGCCTCGCCGGCCTGCTTCTACCTCGTGGACTGGCGGGCCTGAAGCAGGAAGGCGCGAACTTCTTTCCTTAGGACGGTCCGGGCGCCCGCAGCTTCGCGAGCGCATCGCGGGCCGAATCCAGCTTCGGGTCGAGCGAGAGGGCCTTCTCGTAGGAGCGGATCGCCGCCTCCCGGTCTCCGGCCGCCGCGTAGGCCTCGCCGAGGCTGTCGAAGGCATTGGCCGACTGCGGCGAGGCCTCGCGCGGCGAGCCGGAAGATCTGGATCGCCTCGGGCAGCGCTTTTCCGCCAAGAGCCGATAGCCCGCCAGGTTGAGCTGCGGCTCCGGATCGATCCAGGCGTGGCGAGGGTCGGCCTTCCAGGCGGCGAAGACGCGCGGCCGCGCGTGACGGGTCCGTCGCCGAGACCGCTTCGACGAGCGAGTCCGCGAGAGTCTTCTCGGGCGGGTAGCGCGAGCGCCGCTGCGAGCGCCGGGTCGCCGGTTCGCGCGATAGTCCGCGAACGTCGGCTCGGCCGCGACGTCCGGCGCCTTCCAGGGCCGCTCGTCCCGCTCGTCGCCCTGCCACCAGAGCGTCGAGACGCGCACCGTGATGCCGCTGTGGGGGAGCGTGATCCTTCGGGAGTCGCCGTAGTGATTGATCTTGCCCCCGTCGGCTCCCCGACGAAGACGGCGTCCGTGTACTGCTCGAGATCGTTCACGAGCATCTGCGCCGCGGACCACGTGCTCCGGCCGATGAGGACGAAGAGGCCTCCCGGCCGGTCGACTCTTCGCGGACGCGGATGAGAGCCGACGATGAGCGGGCGGTTGAGGCTGCCGTTGCCGCCCCGGTTGAGCCGCAAGTCGAGAATGACGCGATCGACGGCGTTGCTCGTCGATGAACGCCGAAAGGCGCTTCGAGAATGCCTCGATGGTCTCGTCGTCCTTGTTGCCGACCTGGTTGAACTGGACATAGAGGGCACGCGACTCCGGCAGGTACTCGAACCAGAACTTGTTCTTCGGGTCGCGCAGCCAGAGCGGATCTTCGTCGCCCGCGGGCGTCGATCCAGCCGTCCTTCCGCATCCAGCTCGTGTCCGTGTCGGGGGGAAGCAGGTCGGCGGGCCCGGCCGGCGAGAGCACGACGACGCGGCTCCGACCCTCCGTCTCGACGGTGAAGGAGGCTTTCTCCATGTCGGCGACGAGGCCGAGCGCGTGGAGAACCTCCGGCATCGAGAGCAGCAGGGGAGCGAAAAACTTGACGTCCATCTCGTTGTCGCGCCCGACGAGCTTCCCGGCCGCGGCGTAGGCCTCGTCGGCCGAGGCGCTGCCGATGCGGAGCACGCGGGCGCCGACGAGATCGGCGTGGTCGGCGTCGGCCGCGCGCACGTAGAGGCCGTCCTTGAAGAGATAGAGGCGGACCGGATACGTGCGAAACGCAATCTTCGGATCGCGCGTGGGGGCGACGTTGGTGTGGCCGTCGCCGACCATCGCGGCGATGCGCGCCATCTCGACGATGATCTGGTGCCGCTGCGAGGGACGGGATCCGCGCGTCGAGCGCGGCCACGGCCGCCGTCGAACTGGGCGCGCGTCATCGTGTGAAAGAGGTTCTGGTGGCGCCGGGGCATCTCCTGCGCCATGAAGCGCAGGTCCTCTCGCCAGGCGCGCGTCTCCGCAGTCTCGGGTGTCCGCGCCGGCAGAGCAAGGGAGAGCGGAGAGGAGCGAGCAGGCCGGGAGGGACGCCGCGCCGCCTAGGCCGCCGCTTCGCCATCCCGGACGATCCGGCCGTCGCGGATCTCGACGATGCGGCTCGCCCGGCGGGCGAGCGTCATGTCGTGGGTGATGACGACCAGCGTCGGCCCTGCTTCCAGAGCTCGTTGAAGAGGCCCATGATGTCGCCGCCGGAGGAGGTGTCGAGGTTGCCGGTGGGCTCGTCGGCGAGGACGACGTCGGGGTGCATGGCCAGCGCGCGGGCGATGGCGACGCGCTGCATCTGGCCGCCCGAGAGCTCCGTCGGCTTGTGGTCCATGCGGTCGCCGAGGCCGACGCGCGTCGAGCAGCTCCTCGACGCGCTCCCGGCGCTTCTTCGGAGCGACGCCGCCGAAGAGCAGCGGCAGCTCGACGTTCTCGAAGCGCCGTGATCTGGGGCAGCAGGTTGAAGTTCTGGAAGACGAAGCCGACGCGGCGGTTGCGGATCTCGGCGAGCTGGTCGCGGGTGAACTTCGACGACGTCCTCGCCGCCGAGCTGGTACGTGCCGTCGGTCGGCGTGTCGAGGCAGCCGAGGAGGTTCATCAGCGTCGACTTGCCCGAGCCGGACGGGCCGACGATCGCGACGAACTCGCCCGGGTCGACGTCGAGGTCGATGCCCTTGAGCGCCTCGACCTTGACCTTGCCGGTGTCGTAGACCTTGCGGATCGCCTGCATGTCGATGATCGCGTTGCTCTGGCTCATGGGCTCTCCGTTCATTCGTACCGCAGCGTGCGACGCCGGATCGATCGAGGCGGCGCGGCGCGCCGGGGAAGTAGCCGGCGAGGAGGCCGCACGTGCCGAGGATCGCGAGGTGGCGATGCCGATGGGCGGCGAGAGCGTCGGCCGGCCCAGGAACTCGAGCACCTCGTTGCCCTCGATCGGCAGGAACGAGAGGCCCGGTGACGATCAGGATCGCGATCAGCGCGCCGACGAGGCCGCCGACGAGCGTGTAGACCAGGCCCTCGAGGACGAACGGCCCGATGATCCAGGCGCGCCGCGCGCCGAGCGCCATCTTGACGCCGATCTCGCTTGGTGCGCTCCTTGACCACGGCGTACATGATGTTGGCCACGCCGACGCCGCCGATGATGAGCGTCAGCGCGCCGATGATGCCGAGGAAGATCTGGATGCCGAGCATGATCTTGCCCTGCATCTTCTGGCCCTTGACCGTGTCCCAGAGTCCCCAGACGCGCGGTCCTCGGGGTCGAAGCCGTAGCGTCGGGCCGAGGACCTCGTTGAAGTGCTTGAGCGCCGCCGGCCATGTCGTCCGGCTTCGTGGACGCGGAAGACGACGACGTTCAGCGCGGTCGCGTCCGAGACGGCCTTGAACGTCGATGCGGGAATCACGGCGTGGTTCGCGTCCGGCCCGCCGTACGTCGAGACTGCGTCTTGCTCTGCATGACGCCGATGACCGTGAACGGCGAGTTGTTGATCAGGACCGTCTTGCCGAGCGGGTCCTCCGGGCCGAAGATGTCCTTGGCCATCTCGTCGCCGAGGAAGACGACGCGGCGCTTCTCGCTCCTCGTCGTGCGGGTTGAGGAAGCGGCCGCCGGCCTCGGGAAGTGCTTGCGCGCGTCGCCGTAGTCGCAGCGCGTGCCGATGACGCGGCCGTTGACGGTCTTCCGTCCGTAGCTGCAGCGCCGTGCGCCAGGACGTGTACTCGCCCCAGATCGCGTCGAGCTCGGGCAGGCGCTCGCGGGCATAGTCGATGTCCTCCATCTGGGCCGGATCGGCCGCCCCGCGGGCAGGCCCTTGTAGGGCTTGGAGGTCTCGCCGGGCCACATGATCGCCAGGTTGTTCCCCATGGCCTGGTCGTTGGACATCATCTGGCGCTTCAGGCCCTCGCCGAAGGCGAGCAGGAGCAGGATCGTGACCGTGCCCCAGGCGATCGAGGCGATCGTCAGCGTGGCGCGCTTCTTCTGCAGCCGCGCGGAGCTGAGGAAGAGCTGCAGGATGACGGCGAGATCGTCGCTTCATCGGTTTCAGCTTCACAGCTTCATCGCCACGACAGGATCCAGCCGCGAGGCGTCCCGCGCCGGGAAGTAGCCCGCGACGAGGCCGATGATGCCCAGGATCGCGGCCGTCAGCGCCGCGACGGAGAGCGAGAGGTCCGGGTTGCCGACGTACTCGCCGACACCGAACTTCGGGAAGACGGCGCAGATCCCGAAGGAGATCGCGAAGCCGAGCGCGCCGCCGAGGCCGGTGATCAGGAGCGTCTCGAGCAGGAACTGGCGCAGGAGCCAGCGGTCGCGCGCGCCGAGCGCCATCTTGATGCCGATCTCCCTGGTCCGCTCCTCGACCACGACGTTCATGATGTTCGAGACGCCGATGCCGCCGACGATCAGCGTGAAGGAGCCGATGATCCCGAGGAAGAGCCGGAACGACAGGAAGAAGATCGCGAAGAACTTGAGGTTCTCGGTCGTGTCCCAGACCGAGAACGCTTCCTTGTCTTCGGGGTCGAAGCGCTGCCGCTGGCGCGATGACGCGCCGGACGTCGTCGCTGACCCGCTCGGTCTCGCCGACGACCTTCGGCCTGGAAGATGAGGTTGTCGACCTACTTCTCGCCGGTGAGCGCGCGGAAGGTCGAGCCGGGGATGAAGGCCTTCTCGTTGTCGCGGCCGCTGTAGCTCGAGTCCTGGACCTTGCTCTCGAGCACGCCGACGACCAGGAACGGCGAGCCGTCGAGCATCACGGTCTTGCCGACGGCGTCCCGTCCTTGCCGAAGATGTCCTCGGCCAGCTTGTTGCCGATGAAGAGGACGCGGCGCTGCTCCGCCATGTCGATCGGGTTGATGAAGCGGCCGCCCGCCTGCGGGAATGAGATTGCGCATCGCGCCGAACTCCGGCGACGACGCCCGAGATGTCGACGGCGATCGTCTTCGTGCCGTAGTTGAGCTTCGAGCGTCTTCGAGTACTCGCCCGAGATCGCGTTCACGCCGCGGGCTTCGTGCGGATCGCCTCGACGTCTTCCTCGTTGAGGCGGATCTGCCGGCCCTTGCCGAGCCCCTCGTAGGGGATCGAGGTCAGCCCCGGCCAGGCGATGCAGATGCGCGTCGCCGATGCCGGAGCTGTTCACGATCATCTGGCCTGGAGCCCCTTGCCGAAGGCCAGCAGCAGGCTGACGGAACCGTGCCCCAGACGATCCCGAAGACCGTGAGGAACGTGCGGAGCTTCTGGCTCCGGACGTCCCGCAACATCTGGCGGAGGGCGTCGCGGACGGAGAGCACGGCGCGGACCCGGCTAGTCCACCGCCGAGGTCAGCTTCTTGGGCGGCCGCTCGAGGACCTTCGCGCCGTTCGCGACGCCCTCCGACGACCTCGACGTTCAGGCCGTCGGAGACGCCGAGCTTGACGGCGGTCTTCACCGGCGGCGCCTTCTCGGTCGCGCCGGGGAGCTCGACGAAGGTCTTCTTGCCGCCGTCCTCGAAGATCACGAGGCGCTCGGGGATCGGCAGGACGTCCTTCTTCTCGCGGATGATGAGGTCGGCGTTGGCCGAGTAGCCGGCGCGGAGCGTGACGTTCGTGCGCCGGGTCGAGCTCGATCTCGACGTCGAAGAGCGTGGCGCCGTCCTTCTGCTGGGCCTGGGGCGCGATGCGCGGCGACTTTGCCCGGTGACGACGTCCGTCGGCAGCGCGCCGACCTTGATGCGCGCCGGCAGCCCCATCTTCAGCTTGCCGACGTCGATCTCGTCGACGGTGCCCTTGAAGATGAGGTCGCTCATGTCGGCGATGGCCGCGAGCTCGGTGCCCGGCTGGTACGAGGTCAGGGGCACGACCGGGTCGCCCGGGTTGACGGCGCGGGTGAGGACCGTGCCGGCCGCGGGCGCGCGGATGATCGACTCCATCGAGACGGTTTCGGTCTGGATGCGGCCGTTCGCGCGTGAGCTCGCGCTGCTGCTCCGCCTTGGCGACGGCGACTTTGGCGAGCTCGAAGGCTTCCCGCTTGACGTCGACGTCGGACTTCGGCAGCGACGCCGTTCTGCGAGAGCTCCTGGGCGCGCTCGAACTCGGCCCTCGGCGCGCTCGTAACGAGGCCTTGCGTCGAGTCGAGCTGGCGATCGACGTCGGTGAGCTCCTGCGGCGTCGGATCGGGCGCGATCTCGAAGAGCGGGTCGCCGGCCTTCACCTTGTCGCCGACGTTGACCATGCAGCGCTTGACGATGCCCGAGATCTTGGACTTGACCGAGAACTTCTGGCGGGGCTGGATCTGCCCGACGGCCAGGGCCTTCTCGGTGATCGAGCCCTTCTCGACCGTGACGGCTTCTGCGCCGCCGTCGTCCCCGTGCCCGCCCCGCGCGAGGGCGTAGACGCCCACGGCGGCCGCGGCCAGCACGAGCAACAGGAGCAGCGTCTTGAAGAGCTTCGACATACCGTCCTCCCTGGAAAGAAAGCGTCGGATCGCTCCGCCCACGAAACCCCTCGCTTTCTTTGGGAGTTACGCACCTGCCGGCCCGAGGTTCCGCTCCCGCTCGGACCCCTCTCCGGGCGCCGCTGGCGGGGACGTTACCGCCGAATCGGATATCTTTGCAATTGAAGGGGTTGCACTTGATCCGAGGCGAGCGCCTGTATCTGCGCGCGGTCGAGCGGGACGACCTCGAGCGCTGCCACGACTGGATGAACGACGAGTCGCTCCGCGCGACCCTCGCGCAGCGCTACCCGATGTCCCTCGCGCAGGAGGCCGACTGGATCGAGCGCACGAGCCGCGGCCAGGACGTCTCGAAGCTGACGTTCGCGATCTGCCTCTTCGAGGGCGACCGCCACATCGGCAACTGCGGCCTCGAGGCGATCGAGCGCGACAACGGCGTGGCGACGTTCGGCATCCTGATCGGCGAGAAGGACTGCCACGGGAAGGGCCTCGGGGAGGAGGCGACCCGGGTCCTCTGCCGCTTCGCGTTCGAGGAGATGAACCTCCACAAGATCCGTCTCGACGTCTACGCCTCCAACGCGGCGGCCGTGCGCACCTACGAGCGCGTCGGATTTCGCCGGGAAGGCGTTCTTCGGGAGGAGGCGTTCCGGGCCGGCCGCTACATCGACGTGATGCGCATGGGGCTCCTGCGGGAGGAGATGGCCGAAGCGCGGTCGGCTCCGCGCTTCGAGCCGGAAGCCCCGCGCGCGGCGGCGCTGACGTCATGACGCGGGACGCCCCCGAGTTCCGCTTCCTGAGCCAGTGGCGGCGTCCTCGGCACGGTCGGCGACGTCGCGGGCGTCCTCGGCGACGTTCGCGAGTTCGCGCGATGGTGGCCCTCCGTCTACCTCGACGTCGACGAGCTCGAGCCGGGCGACGAAGGCAGGCGTCGGCAAGCGCGTGCGCCTCCGGACGAAGGGCTGGCTGCCGTACACGCTCCACTGGGACCTCCGGGTCACGGAGTCCCGCCATCCCCACGGCTTCGTGATCGAAGCCGAGGGGGATCTCGCGGGGCGCGGGCGAGTGGACGTTCGAGCAGGCCGGCGCCTGGACGATCGCGAGCTACGACTGGAGGGTGCGGGCCGAGAAACCCCTGCTGCGCGCGCTCGCGCCGCTCTTCGCCTCGGCCCTCGCGGCGAACCACCGCTGGGCGATGCGGATGGGGGAGCGGAGCCTCGAGCTGGAGCTCGCGCGCCGCCGTGCCGCGACGGCCGGCGAGCGCGCGAAGATCCCGCCGCCGCCGGCGCGCCGTCCCCGCGGCGCCGCTTCTGCTCGCCGGAGGCGCCGGCATCGTCGCGGCGTTCGTGCTGGCGCGGTCCATTCGGTCCACAGCCCGGCGGCGCCGCCGGCGTCGGCGGCGATGCACGCTTCGACTCGGCTGGTGAGACGAGCCGCTGCGGCGCGGCATCGGCCGGTTCGACGCCGTCGCGCTGGTCGTCGGCTCGATGATCGGCTCGGGCATCTTCATCGTCTCGGCCGAGAGCGCGCGGCTGCTCTGCTCCGCCGCGCCTCCTCTCGGCGTCTGGGTGGTCGCCGGGCTCCTGACGATGGCGGCGGCGGTCTCCTGCGCGGAGCTCGCGGCCATGCTGCCGAAAGCCGGCGGGCAGTACGTCTTCTTCCGCGAGGCCTACGGGCCGCTCGCGGGCTTCCTCTTCGGCTGGGCGATGCTCCTCGTCATCCAGACCGGCACGATCGCGGCGGTGGCCGCCGCGTTCGCGAAGTTCCTGGCGGTCTTCGCGCCCGGCCGTCTCCGATACGCCGTGGGCGGCTCTCGGTCCGTTCGCCCTGACGCCCCAGCGGCTCGTCGCCCTCGGCGTCGTCGTGCTGCTGACGGCCACCAACGCCACCGGCCTCCGCGCCGGGCACCCTGACGCAGAACGTGTTCACCGCCGCGAAGCTCGCGGCGCTGCTGGCTCTCGCCCTGGGCGGGCTGCTCCTCGGAACGGCGGACGCGCTGGCCGTCGCCGCGAGGACGACTTCTCGCGCGCCCTCGCCGAGTCGCGGCGCTCGCTCGGCTTCGCGCTCGCCGCCGCCGCCGCCATGGTCGGGCCCCTTCTTTTCGCAGTCGGCCTGGAACAACGTGACGTTCGCCGCCGAGGAGGTCCGCGACCCGGGCCGCACGCTCCCGCGGGCGCTCGTGGTCGGTTGTCTGATCGTCACGGTGGCCTACGTGCTCACCAACGTGGCCTATCTGAAGACGCTGGGCTTCGTCGGGCGTCGCGGCGGCGCCGCAGGATCGCGTCGGAACGGCGGCGGCGCAGGTGCGCTCTTCGGGCCGGCCGGGCGCGCGGGCGATGGCGGCGGCGATCATGATCTCGACCTTCGGGTGCGTCAACGGCCTGATCCTCTCGGGCGCCCGCGTGTCCTTCGCCATGGCGCGGGACGGCCACTTCTTCGCGGCTTTCGCGCGCCTCAACCGCGCCGCCGTCCCGGGCAACGCGCTCTGGCTCCAGGCCGCGTGGGCCTCGCTGCTCGTCCTGACGGGGACGTACAGCCAGCTCCTCAAGTACGTCGTCTCGGCGGACCTGCTCCTCTACGTCCTGCTCGTCCTCGCCGTGCCCGTGCTCCGCCGGCGGCGGCCGGACCTGCCGCGGCCGTTCCGCGCTCCCGGCTATCCGTGGCTGCAGCTCGGCTATGCCGCGCGCGGCCTCGTCCTCATCGTTCTTCTGCTGATCGGCGAATCCCGCAGTGGACCTGGCCGGGATACGCGATCCTCGCCTCGGGCGTGCCGGTGTACTTCCTGTGGCGGCCGCAGAGAAGGCGTCGTGAAACCGCGTCCTCGTCGACCTTCGCGACGGCGCGATGCTCGTCGAGTTCCCGGGCCTGTCCGACGAGGAGGCCAATCGCGCCGCCGTCGCGCTCGGCGGGCGCGTGCGCGGCGAACGGGAGCGTCGAGGACGCGATCCCGGCGGCGCGCTCGCTCCTGGTGGTCTATGACCCGTTCGCACCGAGCGCGAGCTCGTCGCCGCGGCGATCGAGCGCTCAGCGCTCGCAGCCGGCCGGCGGCGGACGACGAGAGGGCCCGCCTCCTGCGCCTGCCGGTCGTCTACGACGGCGAGGACCTCGCCGAGCTCGCGCAGCGCGCGGGTCTTCCCGCCCGCCGAGCTCGCACGGCGGCACGCGGCCGGCCGATACCGGGTCGCCTTCGTCGGCTTCGCGCCGGGCTTCGCGTATCTGTCCGGGCTTCCCGCGGAGCTCGCGTCGCCTCGCCGGCCGACGCCCGCGGCCGCGCGTGCCGGCGGGCAGCGTTGCGATCGGCGGCGCCTGGACCGGCGTCTATCCGTCGGCCTCGCCGGGAGGATGGAGGCTGCATCGGCCGGACTTCCGCCGTCCTCTTCGATGCGGCCGCGGATCCGCCCTCATTGCTCGCCCCGGGAGATCGCGTGGAGTTCGAGGCGGTGACTGCAGCTCTCCGCCTCGCGCGGCCGCGTCCGCCGCCGCGGCCGCTCCGGCGGGTCGCGCCGCGTTCCGGGTCCTCTCGCCGGGCCTCTTCACTTCGATCCAGGGCGCGCCGCGGCACGGCCTGGGCTCTTCCGGAGTGCCGCCGGGAGGCGCGATGGATCCTCGCGGTCTCGCGCTCGGCGAACGCGGAGGTGGGCAATCCGCCGGATGCGCCGGCGCTCGAGATCACCTTCGCGGGTCCGGAGCTCGAGGCTCTCGAAGACGCCGTGCGTGTCCGGCGCGCGGCCGGGTCCGCTCCGGCGAGCGCATCCGGTTCGGACGAGTCGAGCGCGGAGCGCGGGAGTACGTCGCGGTCGCCGGGCGGCTTCGTCGATCCGAGACGCCGCCGGCGAGCCGCCGCGCCGGCTCGAGGTCGGCGACGTCCTGTACGCGGGCTTCGCCGAGCCCGGCGCCGCGGGTCTCCCTCGCCGCCGACGGCGCCGCACCGAGCTCTCCGACGAGATTCCGCTCCGCGTCGTCCTCGGTCCGGAGGCCGCCGGGTTCGCGGCCGGAGCAGGTTCGGCGCTTCTTCGCGAGCCCGTGGCGCGTGACGCCCGAGAGCGACCGGCGGGGCCTGCGGCTCGAAGGCGAGCCCGCTCGAGCACGCTCGGCGCGCCCGAGATCGCTCCCTCCGGAACGGTGCCCGGCACGGTCCAGGTTCCGGGCAGCGGGCTCCCGATCGTCCTGGGTCCGGACGGTCCGGTCACGGGGGGCTATCCGCGGCTCGCGACGGTCATCGGAGCCGATCTGTGGCGGCTGGGACAGGCCCGTCCGGGAGCGACTCTGCGATTCTCGGAAGTCACTTTTCGAGAGGCCGCGGCCCTGACGCGCTCGGCACGGAGTACGATTACCCTCCCTTGAGCATCGACCTGAACGCGGACGTCGGCGAGGGGATGGACGATGCGGCGCTGCTGCCCTTCGTGACCTCGGCGAACGTCGCCTGCGGCCTGCACGCCGGCGATCCGTCGGTCATGGACGCCACCGTCACGCTCGCGCTCTCGCGGGGCGTGCGCGTGGGCGCGCACCCGGGCTACGCGGACCGCGAGCACTTCGGCCGGGTCCCGGTCCACCTGCCGGCCGGCGGCGTCGAAGCCCTGGTTCTCTACCAGTGCGCCGCGCTCGACGGGTTCGTGCGCTCGCGCGGAGGCACGCTCACGCACGTCAAGCCGCACGGAGCGCTCTACCACGCGGGGGCGGAGCTGCCCGACGTCGCGCGAGCGATCGCCGAAGGCGTGCGGCGCTTCCGCGAGGGGCTCGTGCTCGTGGGCCCGGCGGGCTCGATGCTCGTCGAGGCCGGCCGCGAGGCCGACCTTCCGGTGGCCGAGGAAGCGTTCGCCGACCGGCGCTACCTTCCGGACGGCTCGACCGTGCCGCGAAGCGAGCCGCGCGCGGTGATCACCGATCCCGAGGAGGCCGCGGAGCAGGCGGTCGGGCTGGCGCGGGACGGCACGGTGGTCGCGATCGACGGAACGAAGATCGAGGTCCGCGCCGACACGCTCTGCATCCACGGAGACACTCCCGGCGTCGTCGCGATCGCGAAGCGGATCCAGGATCGATTCGCGCGCGACGGCATCCGCATCGCACCTCTGCAATCGGGGCGGGTGACTCGCCGCGAAGGCGTCGTCATTCCGCCGGGCTGAGCCGCCGAGCCGTCATGACCTACGAGCACGACGCCTCCTCCGGCCGAGGAGGAAACCGAGGAGGTTCCCGGCCGATCCTGGCGCGACCGCCTGGCCGGCGTGGCGGAGATCGCGCAGTCCGTCGTCGCGACGCGCTTCGCGATCTTCGAGCAGGAGTTCAACGCCAAGGCCGCTCTGCTCGGAAAGGGTCTCGCGGCCGTGACGGCCGCCGCGGCTCTGGCGGTCGTGGCCCTGCTCCTTCTCGCGGCTCTCCTCGCCGCGCTCTTCTCGCAGCTCTTCCACAACGTCGCGCTGGGCATCCTGGTCGCGATGCGTCCTCTACGCCGCGGGCCGCCGCCGGCGCCGGCTACTTCGCGTGGAAGTCGCTCTGCCAGGATCAAGCCGACCGAGTTTCCGGCGACCTCCCGCGAGCTTGCGCGGGACGCCGAGGCGATTCGCGCGGCGCTGGCGCAGGACCCCGACCCGGAGGAGGGGCCCGATCCCGACATGCCGAACGACGGCCGTCCCGATCCGGAACCGGACGTGAGCGATCTCGAGGCGCGGCTGCGCGCGGGGGCCGAGTGAGCGATTCGAAGGACCGGCTGGAGGAGCTGTCCCGCCGCGCCGCGCGCGAGCGGGAGGCGCTCGCGTCGGCGCTCTGGGAGACCCGGATGGAAGTCTCCGCGTTCCGCCAGCGATGGCGCTACGCGGGCCTCGCCGCGTCGGGCCTGGCCGCGGCGGGCACCGCGGCGTGGAAGCTCTTCGGCCGGAACTCGCTCGCCGCGAAGGCCGGCAAGATCGCCTCGGCGGCATCGCTCCTGATCGGGCTCGGCCGCGGCGTCCGCACCGCCCGCCGCTTCTGGTAGCCGCGACCGGTTCGCGGTCACCGGTCGCACCGCTCCTCAGCCGCCGACCTGCAGCATCCGCTCGGCGATCAGCCGATAGCCTTCGCGGTTGGGGTGATACCGATCGGCGGCCAGGCGATCGGGGCGGCCCTGGAAGATGTCGAAGGTCGGAACCACGGTGACGCCCGGAAAGCCCAGGGCCGTCTCGGCCGCGAGGTTGTTCCACTGGAGGATCACGGAGGAGCCGAGGCGTCCGGGCCCGGCCTCGCCGCGAGAAGGGATCGTAGAGGCCGACGACCAGGATCGGCGCCGTCGGGTTCGCCTCGCGCAGCGCGCGCAGGATCGCGCGCAGGTTCGCGACGTAGCGGTCGCGCGCCTCGCTCACCGCGTCCGCGAGCCCCGTCGGCGCGATCGCTCGGTCAGCGCCGACGCGGCGTGCGAGAGGTCGTTGCCGCCGGCGGAGAGCAGGATCAGGTCCGCCTCGGCGGCGCGGGCGCGCACCGTGTTCGATTCCGCGACCGCGCGCACGTCGGGAGACTCCGAGCCGCCCACGCCCAGGTTCGTGAGCTCGGCCGGCCCGCGCTTCGCGGTACGCCTCCAGCACGTCCACGGCGAATCCCTTCCCGGACTCGTCGCCGGTTCCCGCGGGCCAGCGAATCGCCGAGGACGAGGATGCGGCGCTCGCCGTTTCGGGCCGGCTGGGGCTTCGGCTGTACCGGCGGGGGCGGCGCTTCGCCGATCGGCTCTCCGATCGCTCCCCGCAGCGCGAGCACGAATCCCGCCGCGAGCACGAGCGCGGCCGCCGTCCCCGCGACGAGGGGAAACGTCCAGAGCCAGAAACGCGACGACTTCGAAGACGCGCGAGCCATACGGGCGCCGATGATACGTTGGACCGGATGGCGTCCGCCGAGATCGTCCTCTCCGCCGAGAACCTCACGAAGCGGTTCGGCGACCGCGAAGCGGTCTCGGATGTGTCCTTCGACGTCCGCGCCGGCGAGGTCTTCGGTTTCCTGGGCCCGAACGGAGCCGGCAAGACGACCACGATCCGCATGCTCGTGGGCCTCGCCCGGCCCGACCGGGGCAGCGTGCGCATCCGCGGCCTCGACCTCGCTCGCCACTTCACGCAGGCCATGGCGCACGTGGGCGCGATCGTCGAGTCGCCGGATCTCTACCGCTACCTGACGGGACGGGAGAACCTCGAGCACTTCGCGCGGATGCTGCCCGCCGGGCGCGAGCGGCCGGATCGACGGAGCTGGGGGCGATGGTCGCGCTCTCCGAGCGCCTGGACGACAAGGTCTCGACCTACTCGCTCGGCATGCGGCAGCGGCTCGGGATCGCGCAGGCCCTGCTCGGCGAGCCGGACGTGCTGATCCTCGACGAGCCGGCGAACGGCCTCGATCCGGCCGGGATCCGCGAGATCCGGCAGCTCGTCCGCCGGCTCGCGGCCGAGCGCGGGATCGCGCGTCTTCGTCTCGAGCCACCTGCTCTCCGAGATCGAGCAGACGTGCGACCGCGTGGCGATCATCCACCGCGGGCGGACGCTCGCCGCGGGCTCGGTGCGCGAGCTCTCCGCCCGCTCGGCCTCGGATCGCGTGCGCGTGCGCGCGCGCCCCGCGGCGCGGGCCGCGGAGACGCTCTCGGCATTCGGCGCGGTCGAAGCCACGACCCGTTCGCCTCGCATCGGAGGCGACGGCGACGGAGTCGCGGACGGCGTCGTGACGGCCCGCATTCCGCCGGACCGCGTGCCCGAAGCGCTTCGAGCGCTTCTCGCGGCAGGGAATCGAAGTCTTCACCGTGGAGCGGCCGTCCTCCACGCTCGAGGAGGTCTTCCTCGAGATCACGGGAGGCGAAACGGTATGAGGTTCCCGGGTCTCGTCGAGAACGAGCTTCTGAAGTTCGCGAAGCAGCGGCGCTTCCGCGTCGTCGTGCTCATCCTCGTCGCGCTCATCGGCCTCATCGTCTTCGCCCAGTCGCGCGGCGCGCGAGCGATTCAAGGAGAAGGACTGGCGCGTCGAGACGCAGGAGCGCATGGCGCGGATCCAGAACTGGCTCCGCGACGGCCGCATGCCGGCCTCCTCGCGCCGGTGGGCCCGCTTCGAGCTCGGCCGGCTCCAGTACCACCTCGAGCGCGACATGGATCCGGAGGCGGTGTCGGGCCCGCTCTTCGCGCGCGGCTTCGCCAACGCGTCGAGCTACCTGCTGCTGCCCCTGCTCGCGATCGTCTTCGCCTCGGACGTGGTGTCGGCGGAGTTCCAGCAGGGCACGATCAAGCTGCTGCTGACGCGGCCGGTCGGGCGGGCCCGCGTGCTCGCATCCAAGCTCGTGGCGCAGTCCCTGGCGATCACGCTCACGGTCGTCTTCGGCGGAATCGTGGCCTATCTCTTCGGCGGCGCTCGCCTACGGGTGGGCGGGATGGGACGCGCCGATCCTCACGGGATTCCGGGTCGGCGGCGACGTTTTCGATCCGTCGACCGTGCGCGCCGTCCCTCTCTGGCAGGACACCATCCTCGTCTACGGGCTCGCGTGGTTCGCCACGCTGTGCGTCGGAGCGATCGCGCTTCTGACGTCGGTGCTCCTGCGCTCGACGGCGGCTTCCATGGGCACCATGCTCGCGGCGCTGATCGCCGGAACCATCCTGCCGCGGCTCGCGTCCCAGTGGGAAGCCCAGAAGTTCCTGTTCGTGACCAATCTTCCGCTGCCCGACTACTACTCCGGCTCGCCGCCGCCGATCCCCGGACTGACCGTGGATCTCGGCGCCGCCGTGCTCGCCGCGTGGGCCGCCGCAGCCGTGCTGGCGGCCTTCATCGTGTTCATCCGCCGGGACGTTCTGGCCTGACCCGCAGGGCCCTCTCCCTGAGGTACACTGCCCGCCCCCCGACCGGGGGAACCCGCGCGGGCGGCCGGAACGTGGCCCGCCGGCGCATTTTTGGACGAGCCAGAAAACGGGAGTAGGCTACCTCCCCCGGAGCCCCATGGCAGAGAGACGAACCGATCCACCGGCCAAGAGCCCGCAGGAGGACTCGCGGCCGTCGCGCAAGCTGAAGCCGGAGCAGTACGAGCTGAAGATCCGGTGGGAGAAGGCTCGCCAGGTTCTCGACGTTTCGCCCACCGGCGTCCGTTTCGACTTCGACGCGCCCCTGAAGGTCGGCACCAAATACCCGATCAGCCTCACGGCGCCGGGCGTGTCGTTCTCGACGACCCTCGAGGTGTCCCGCTGCCAGCTCACCGTGGAGCCGCCGAGCGGCCGCTTCTTCCGCGTCACCGGCCGGTTCTTTCCCTACGTCGAATAGTCCGGTTCAGCCGGACGTCGCGGCGAGCGGCGAGCGCGCTCACGGTGTCCGCCGCGAATCGGTGAGCGACGTGCCACGCGGATAGGCGCGCCTCCCGATCTCCGACCAGGCCGGTCTTCTCGAACGCCTTCACGAGGTCCCCCGGCTCGAGGCGATGCGCCCCCGGCGTCCGAGGGCCCTGCACCTTCCGCAGTACGGTCACGACCCAGAGGCGTCCCGCCGGCTCGAGCCGCTTCAAGGCCGTGTCGAAGACGGCGCGCGAGCCGACCCGGCTCTCCTGCCAGAGCAACATCCAGTCGAAGGAGTCCTTGACCGAGCGGAGCGCGCGGGCCTCGATGGGCGTGAGCGACTGCTCGGGCGCGAGGCCCGCGGCCAGGAGCGTCTCGAACTGCGGCGGGGCATCCGCGAGGAGCAGCCGCTTTGCGGACGCGATCTCGAGACGTTCCATGATCTCGGCGCGTCCGCGCAGGGGGATCGGCGGGGGTTTTTCGTGCGACATACTCCTCAGCGTGGCGGAGATCTTTTTCGGCACGGCGAGCTTCGCATACGAGGGCTGGAAAGGGATCGTCTACCACGAGCGCTACCGCGAAGCGACCTTCAAGGTGGATTGCCTGCGGGAGTATGCCCGCTTCGAGCCGTTCCGGACGGTCGAGTTCGACTTCACGTTCTACCGGCCGCCGACGACGCGGCAACTCGCCCGTTACGCCGCGATGCTTCCGCCGGGGTTTCCCGTGTTCTCGAAGGTCTGGGAGGAGCTCACGATGCCGCGGTTCCCGGAGCTGCCGCGGCACGCGGAGCGGGCCGGAGCGGACAATCCGCGCTGGCTCGACCCGAAAGTCTTTCGCGAGGAGGTCCTGCCGCCGTACCTCGAGGGCTTCGGCGGGCACACGGGACCGTTCATCCTGGAGTTCCCGACGGAGTGGCAGCCCACGCCCGAGCGCCGGAGCGCGTTCCTCGAGAGGCTCGACGTTTTCCTCGGCGCGTCGCCGGCGAATCTTCGGTGGGCGGTCGAGATCCGCACGCCGCAGTACTTCACGCCGGATTACTTCGACGTCCTGCGGCGCCGGCGAGCGGCCCACGTCTTCAACTGGTGGACGCGGACGCCGGACCTGCTCGAGCAGTGGTCGGCGGCGCAGCCGCTGCCCGCGGACTTCGCCGTCGCGCGAATCCTGGTGCCTCCGGGCGTTCCCTACGAGCAGGCGGTCGAGCGCTTCCGGCCCTACGACCGGATCCTCGCTCCACGCGAGGACATGCGCCGCGACCTCGTCCGCCTCGTCCGGCACATCACCGAGGCCGGCGCGGACGCGTTCATCCTCGTCAACAACCGCTCGGAGGGCTGCGCGCCGCTGACGATCCGGGCCCTCGCCCGGGAGCTGGGGATCCCGTACCGCGAGGCGGAGAAGCCGAAGACCCTGTTCGACTAGGGCTATTTGCGGGCGCGGTAGAAGATCCAGCCGAGGTAGCCGAGCACACCGGCGCCGCCGACCAGGACGAGGAGGCTCGTCGTCGGCGAGAGCTGCTGGAGCATCCGATACGTCAGCCAGAAAATCGCCCCGAAGATCGGGATCGACACGATCGCCGCGATGGCCAGGAAGCTGCGGGATTTCCCGGGCGCCTGCGACGGCACCACCACCTTCATCATCTCGAGCTTCTTCGAAATGTCCGCGGGCAGCGCCGGCCGCTCCACCCACTTCAACGCTTCGGGCGCGGTAAAGCCCGCCTTGAGGTCGGCCGGGAACGCTTCTCCGCAATAGACGCAGTGATTCAGCCGCCATGCGGCCAGAGGCCGGTGGCAGCGCGGGCAGCGGGGGCCGGCGGGCGCGGAGCTCACGGTCTTTTTTCTCGAGTCCGGATGCGAAACGATTATACGGTTGGCCCCCGGAAATCGGCGCTGTAAGGAGGTCGCGTGAAGTACATCGGGAAGCGCGTCGACTGGAGCGGGTGCGGCACCGCACTCGTGACGCCGTTCGACGACAAGGGGCGCATCGCCTTCGGCGTCCTCCAGGCGCTGGTCGAGTGGCAGATCGCACAAGGCATCGACTTTCTCGTGCCCTGCGGCACAACCGGCGAGTCGCCGACGCTCTCGCGCGACGAGCGCAAGGCCGTCACGGCGGCCGTCGTGAGGGCGGCGAACGGGCGCGTTCCGGTGATCGGGGGCGCCGGCGGCAACCACACGGCCCGCGCGGTCTTCTGGGCCAGCGAGGCGGCCGCGGCCGGGGCGGACGGGATCGTGTCGGTCACGCCCATGTACAACCAGCCCAGCCCCGACGGATTGCTCCGCCATTTCTCGGCGATCGCCGAGGCCACCGACCTTCCGATGATCGTCTACAACAACCCGTCCCGGACGGGCTCGGACCTCGACGTGTCCACGATCCAGAGGCTCTCCGAGATTCCGAACGTCGCGGGACTCCAGGAGGCCTCCTCCAACTTCGGCAAGATCGCGAAGCTCATGGCGACTCTGCCCCGGGATTTCGCGGTCTTCTCAGGCAACGACACGACGGCGCTCGCCCTGATCGCCCTGGGCGCGCGAGGCTTGATCTCGACCGCGGCGAACGAGATTCCGAAGGAGATGGGCGAGCTGGTCCGCTCCGCCCTGGCGAACGACCGGGAGCGCGCGCTCGAGCTCCAGCGGAAGTACGAGCCCCTGATGGAAATGAACTATCTCGAAACCAGCCCCGGTCCGGTCAAGTGCGCGCTCTCGCTGATGAAGAAGTGCGGTGAGACTCTGCGGCTCCCGCTCGTCCCGGTTCGGGACGACACGCGGCGGAAAATCGAGAAAGTGCTGAGCGGCTACCGGCTGCTGGCGAAGAAGGGCGGCGGGCGCTAACCTCGCCGTCATCCCGAGCGAAGCGAGGGATCCCGTCACGGGCAGGCCCTGACGCCGAAGCTCATTAATCCGGGATCCCTCGGCGCTACGCGCCTCGGGATGACCGCTACGGCGGCCTGCGGCGCCTGCGCGGTCACTTCGGTCCCCGCCCGCAGGTTCTCGCGTAGATGACGCGCGAGGAGCGCGTGCAGGTGGTACGAGGTGCCCTCGCCCTCGTTGATCGCGTGCGTGCGGTTCGGGTACACCATGAAGTCGAACGGCTTGCCGAGAACGACGAGCCGGTTGATGAGCCGCTCGGTGCCCTGGTAGTGCACGTTGTCGTCGCCGGAGCCGTGCACGAGGAGGAGCTTGCCGCGCAGGCCCTCGGCGAAAAAGATGGGCGAGCCCTTCCGGTAGCCCTCGGCGTTCTGGGCGGGCAGGCCCATGTAGCGCTCCTGATAGATCGTGTCGTAGAGCGTCTGGTCGGGCACGGGCGCCACGGACATGCCGACCTTGTAGAGGTCGGGTGAGCGGAACAGGAGGTTCAGCGTCATCGAGCCTCCGCCGCTCCATCCCCACAAGGCGACGCGCTCGGGATCGAGGTACGGGCGCGGCGCGAGCATGGCCCGGACGGCGGCGGTCTGGTCGGCCGTGGCGAGGACGCCGACCTCGCCGTAGATGATCTTGCGCCACTCGCGGCCCTTGAGGGCCGGCGTCCCGCGATTGTCGACGCAGGCGACGACATAGCCCGCGTCGGCGAGCGCCCGGTGGAAGAGCATCCGATAAGTCGGATCGCCCCGCCACTTGTCCGTGACCTCGACGCCCGCGGCTCGCCATAGACGTACATCAGGAGCGGGTACTTCTTCGACGGATCGAAGTCCTGCGGCTTGATCATCCACCCGTCGAGCTTCACGCCGCCGCCGATGTCGACGCGGAAGAACTCCGTCGCGGCGTCAGGAGCGGCGCGGCGGCCGCGGCGAGCTCCTTGTCGTCCTCGAGCACGCGCAGGCCTCGTGCTCGGGAAGCTGCACGAGGTCGGTCACCGGCGGCCGGTCGACGTCGAGAACGTGTGCACCGCGTAGCGCCCGTCGGGCGAGATCTTGTAGGTGTGGGTCCCCGGCTGATTCGCCGGCGTGACCCGCTGCGGCGAGCCGCGCCCGTCGAGCCGGGCCCGGTAGAGATAGCGCCGCGTCGCATCGTCGGGCGAGGCGAAGAAGTAGAGGAACTCTCCCTTTTCGTCGATGCCTCGACGCTCTCGACGTCGAATCGCCGGGCGTCAGGAGGCGCCAGTTCGCGCCGTCGCGCGGCGCGGCGTAGGCGTGGCGCCAGCCGTCGCGCTCGCTGACCCAGAGGAGCTCCTTGCCCGGCAGCCACTGCCAGGAGTCCACGACGTCGAGCCACGCCTTGTCCTCGTCGCGGAGCATCTTCGCGCCTTGCCCGTGCGCGTCGGCGAGCCACACGTCGTTCGCGTTCTGGCGGCGGTTGATCTGCTGGAGGACGATCTCGCCGGTGAGTTCGCCGCCACTCCATCCGCGCCAGGTACATGTTGCGCGGGTCGCCCGGCAGCTTGACCACGGGAGCGGGCCGCCGCCCGCGGACACCACGCCGATTTCACCGCCGAGTTCGTCGTGCCGGCCTTGGGGTACGCGACGCGCGTGACACGGGTAGAGCGAGTCGGTGTTGTTGATCAGGAGAAGTCGCCCACCCCGCTCGCGTCGAAGTGCCAGAACGCGATGTGCGGCCGCCGGGCTCCAGCGGAAGCCGTCGCGGAGGTCGAACTCTTCCTCGTAGACCCAGTCGGCCGTGCCGTTGACGGTCGTCGGCGCCGTCCTGGTCAGCCGCGTGATCGTTCCGCCCGCTAGGTCCTCGACCTAGAGGTCGTTGGCCCGGACGTAGGCGACGCGCGTTCCGTCGGGCGCAAACTTCGCGAACATGAGGGTGGATTCGGGCGCGCCCCGCCGAGCTTGCGGAGCTTGCCCGTAGGACGTCGAGGACCCAGTAGTCGCCGCGGGTGTTCTGGCGCCAGACCTTGCGCGTGTTGGTGAAGAGCAGAAGCTTCCGGCCGTCCGCGGACCAGGAGTATTCCTCGGGGTCGAGCGGCGGCTGGCCGGGCGCGGGCACGAGCGCCGCGGCCGCCACCAGGACGCGCCGCGCGCCGGTCGCCGAGTCGTAGCGGAACTGAGGGTCCTTGCCGCCCGCAGTGGCGGCCGAGGGCTCGACTGTGGTGTAGGCCTTGCCGCCTTCGAGCCACTGAAACGGCCCGAACTTCTTTTCCTTGTAGGCGGACCGGTTGTAGATCCGGTCGAGCTGGGCGGAGACGGCGTCGCGCGCCGGAGTCGGAACCGGAGTCGGGGCTGCGCGAGCAGGACGACAGGGGAGAGAAGACAGAGTCCGAGCAGGAGAAATCGGGCGATGCTTCATCGGCTGTCCCCCGTCGTCGGGGCGGCCACAGGCGGCCGCCCGTATCTACATCTCGGCGAGTCGGCGGAAGTAGTCCGCGAACGCGGCCATCCCGCCCTCGGCCTGTCGCCAGTCGAAGTTCTCGTTGGGGGCGTGGTAGCCGTGCTCGGGCAGAGAGAGCCCGAGGAAGTACACCGGCGCCTTCAGGACCTTCTCCATCGAGAGCACCGCGCCGATCGAGCCGCCCTCCCGCACGAACACGGGCTCCTTGCCGAACGCGAACTTCATCGCGCCGCGGATCGCGTCGGCGTACGGGCCCGTCGTCTGGCCCTCGTAGGCCGGGAGCTCGTGCTCCGCGCTGACCTTCACGTCCGGGTTCTTCCCCTTCACGAACTCGGTGACGAGCCGGACGATCTTCTCGGGCTCATGTTCGGCACGAGGCGGCACGACACGATCGCCGTCGCCTTGGGCGGGATGATCGTCTTGACGCCCGGTCCCTGGTATCCACCCGCGATCCCGTGGACCTCGAAGGTCGGCATCATCCAGACCCGCTTCATGACCTCCAGCGGATCATCCACCCGCAGGGACCGGAACATGTGGTCGCGCTTGAAGTCCTTCGTCGTGAAGCCGCAGTTCTTCAGGTCTTCCAGCTCCCGCTTCGTGGGCGGGACGACGTCCGCGTAGAACCCGGGGATCTTGACCCGCCCCGTCCGGCCGTCGACGCACTCCGCGATGAGCTGGCAGAGCTCCGTGACCGGGTTGCGCGCCGCGCCGCCGGCCGTCCCGGAGTGCTGGTCGGTCTCGCCGGTCTGGAGCTGAGGCGGAAGCCCTGGAGACCGCGCAGGCCCGCCGGGTAGGCGGGGCGCGCGCGCGAGACCCACACGGTGTCGGAGACGACGACGGAGTCGGTCGCGAAATCCTTCGCGTTGCGCGATCGTCGTCTCGAAGTGCGGGCTCCCGATCTCCTCCTCGAGCTCCCAGAGGAAGTTGACGTTCACGCGGGGACGCGCTCGAACGCGTAGCGGGCCCCGAAGAGCGCCGTCAGGGCAGGGCCCTTGTCGTCGGTCGTCCCGCGCGCGAAGTAGGTGTCACCCTGGCCGTGAACTGGAACGGTCGGTGTTCCACTCGTCACGCTCGGCCGGTTGAACGTCCATGTGGTTGTAGACGGTGACCGTCGGCCATTCGGGATTGCCGGCGAGCGACCCGGCCTGAGACGATGGGATGCCCCTTCGTCTCGTACAGCTTCGCCTTCGCTCCGGAGGACTCGAGGAGCG